>NZ_MUHA01000001.1 GCF_002217355.1 Flavobacterium oncorhynchi
TTGTAGTACATGTACTACAATAAAAAAGAACAAATCAATCAAAAAAACACCAAAACTAGTCAACAAAGGAATAAATCTTACATTTATATCTAAAAATTTCAATTTATTACAGAATTAAGAAAAAAAGCGTAGAAATACGGGGTAAAAAAAACAACAAAGCTTAAACAAAAGTTAAAAAATTAAAAAAAGGCAAACAATTACAATAAGCAACTATTTACCTTTTACTTCGTTATTAATTTAAAAACTAAGATTCAATTATCGAATTAATCTGAGAAAATAATTGTCCATCACTTAAAAAAGCACCTTGCTGAATCAACTCAAATATAGATGCATTTCTATCTTCAGTAAATACCTTCTTTCCAACCTTCATTTCAATGTTTTCAGTAAACATATTATCAGACAACCATTGCAAACCTTCCGTAGTTAAAAAATCAGTTTCTTCAACTAATGATTTCAAAACTATTGATTGTACATGAGTTTCAAAACACTGAAACAAGAAAATATGATTTCTAGAGAAATGTTCTAAATATTCAGCTCTTGACAATACCCCTTCCCAAATTAAATCTGAGAAAACATCTAATTCCTGCTCAGCAACTTCAGGTTTGTTTACTTTTAGAGCATCCCACTCTGCTTTATCAATGGCTTGTGTAGCTAAAAAACTAGCAAATTCTGCATGCAGCTCATCAAATTGCTCTTTTGTTAATCTTGCGTATTTCATTTTATTTTAGGCTTTATGCTTTACGCTGTAAGCTAAATACTCTAGCCACCAACATTAAGTCTAATTAATATTAATTTATTCCATTAAACAAAAAAATCCCGATTTACATCGGGATTTTCATATAATCTTTAAAACTATTACTTTTCAGCAACAATTTCGTAAGCTAACTCAACGATTACATCTCTGTGTAAACGAACTGAAGCATTGTATTTTCCAGTACGTTTAACGATACCGCTAGTGATGAATTTTCTATCGATAGCATTTCCAGATTTCTCTAAAGCTTCAGCGATATCAATATTCGTGATAGAACCAAAAAGTTTCTCTCCACCAGCTTTTGCTGTAAGTTTAATTTCAAGAGCTTTTAAAGTTTCAGCTAATGCTTTAGCATCAGCAACAACTTTAGCTTCTTTATGTGCTCTTTGTTTTAGGTTTTCAGCTAAAACTTTTTTAGCAGAAGGAGTTGCTAAAGTAGCAAAACCTTGAGGAATTAAAAAGTTACGACCGTAACCAGGTTTTACAGATACTACATCATCTTTAAACCCTAGGTTTTGTACGTCTTGTTTTAAAATAATTTCCATGTTGTTGTCCTTATATTTTAGAAGTTAGGTTCTGATAAAACAGAAACCAGCGACTAGATTTTTTTTATACTATTTTAATAAATCGGCCACGTATGGCATTAAAGCTAAGTGACGAGCTCTTTTTACAGCTACAGAAACTTTTCTTTGGTATTTTAATGAAGTTCCAGTTAAACGACGAGGAAGAATTTTTCCTTGCTCATTTACGAATTTCAATAAGAAATCAGCATCTTTATAATCGATGTATTTGATTCCTGATTTTTTGAAACGACAATACTTTTTAGTTTTGTTAGTTTCAATGTTTAAAGGCGTTAAATATCTGATATCTCCGTCTTTTTTTCCTTTTGCAGATTGCTCGATTGTAGACATAATAATTACGCTTTAGTAGATTTTAATTTTGCTCTTCTTCTTTCCGCCCATGAAATAGCATGTTTGTCTAAACTTACAGTTAAGAAACGCATAACTCTTTCATCACGTCTGAATTCAGTTTCAAAAGCAATTAGAACTTCTCCAGCTACTTTGAATTCGAATAAATGGTAAAAACCACTTTTTTTGTTTTGGATTTCGTAAGCCATTTTTTTAAGACCCCAATCCTCTTTCGATACCATTTCAGCTCCTCTACTAGTAAGAAATTCTTCAAATTTCGTTACTGTTTCCTTCACCTGAACCTCAGATAAAACGGGATTTAAAATGAAAACAGTTTCATAATGATTCATAAATACAATATTTATTTGTTAAAATTGGGTGCAAAAGTAATCATAATTTTTAAATATACAACACTTTTTTACTTTTATTCGTTGTAATGTAAAAAACAGAGCTTAACTTTAGTTTTTTTTACAAAAAAATAATACATTTACTATTGCTATCCTGAATTTATTCTAAATTTATTGTTATGAAACTAAACTGTGTTGTTGTAGATGATAGTTCTATACAAAGGACAATTATTGCAAAATTAGTCAATAATCACCCAGGTTTGCATTTAATCGGTGATTTTTCTAATGCAATTGAAGCGAAGAGTTGTATCTCTTTAAATAATATCGACCTAATATTTCTTGATATAGAAATGCCTGTTATAAACGGTTTTGACTTCCTTGATGGACTAAAGTCTAAACCGCAGATTATATTCATTACTTCTAAAGCCGAATACGCTTTAAAAGCTTTTGATTATGATGCGACCGATTATTTGCAAAAACCTATTGCCGTTGACCGTTTTAATGCTTCTGTAAAAAGAGCTATAGATATGCATTTGCTTAAAAAAGAAGTTAAAGAAGAAGAAGGCGAACATATTTTTATCAAAAGTAACCTTAAAAAACTTAAAATCTTCACCGCAAAAATCAAATGGATCGAAGCTTTTGGAGACTATGTAAGAGTGGTTACTGAAGACGACAGTAATTTGGTACTTTCAACTATGAAGTCTTTTGAAAATGACTTATCAAAAGATAAATTTATTCGTGTACACAAATCGTACATCATTAATATAGATAAAGTAGAACGTTTTAACAGCAAGTTTGCCGAAATAGGGATTACTAAAATTCCGCTTAGCCGCAACAAAAAAGAAGACTTAGTAAAAGCATTGTCAACGTCGTAATTTTTAATAAAAATCGACATTAACAACAACCTTTACAGCTCTGTACTGAGCAACAGCCTCAAAACTATTCAATATTTTTTGGATAGTTTTTTTTGTACTCCCTAATGGAATTTCCTGTGGAATTTTAATCAAAATAGTTCGAATATACTCGTTTCGGATTCTATTTATTGCAGGCTCTTCAGGACCCAGAACCGGCATTTTTAAGTTCTGACTTAAAACCTGATACAACCACATAGAACCCTCTTTTAGCTTTTCAAACTCACGATGTTTTAAAGTAAGTTTAATAATCCTGAAATAAGGCGGGTATTTATAAATCATCCTATCATACAATTGCTCCTTATACATACCCATATAATTATGGTTTGTAACTTGTTGAATTGTGTTATGATTTGGATTGTACGTTTGAATCACCACTTTTCCCTGTTTTTCAGATCTCCCTGCTCTTCCCGCAACCTGTGTCATCATTTGAAAACTTCGTTCAAAAGCTCTAAAATCTGGATGATGAAGCATATTATCAGCATTCATAATTCCAACCAAACTCACATTATCAAAATCAAGACCTTTAGCCAGCATTTGTGTTCCAACCAAAATATCCACTTCCCTATTTTTGAAAGTATCGATAATTTTTTCGAAACCAAATTTACCTCTCGTTGTATCCTGATCCATTCTTGCTGTTTTAGCTTTTGGGTAAAGAGAAATCAATTCCTGTTCAATTTGCTCCGTACCAAAACCTTTAGTCGTCAAATCTATACTCGAACAGCTATGACAATGTGTTGGCTTCGCAATTGAATAACCACAATAATGACAACGCAATTGATTTTTAAACTTATGAAATGTCAAACTAACATCACATTGCTGACAATGCGGTACATGACCACAAGTCATACATTCTATTATAGGTGAATAACCTCTTCTGTTTTGAAACAAAATTACCTGTTCACCTAAAGACAAAGCTTCGGCAATTTCTTCAATTAAAAGATCACTAAAATGCCCCGTCATTCTTTTTCTGAAATGTTTGTCTTTTAAATCAACCAAAACCACTTCAGGCATTCGAACATTTTTGTAGCGCTCGGTTAAAGTTACCAAGCCATATTTATCTGTTTGAGTATTAAAATAAGTTTCGATACTCGGGGTCGCAGATCCTAATAGTACTTTGGCATTATGAAAATTTGCCAAAACAATTGCAGAGTCGCGTGCATGATATCTTGGTGCAGGATCAGTTTGCTTAAAAGTCTGCTCATGCTCTTCATCAACAATCAACAAACCCAAACTATTAAAAGGCAGAAACAAGGCAGACCTCGCTCCTATTACAATTTGTGCTTTTTCAGAGTTCTCTAGTGTTTGTTTCCAAACCTCAACTCGCTCGTTATTACTGTATTTTGAATGAAAAACGGCAACTTTATCTCCAAAATGAAGCCTCAATCGAGAAACTAATTGTGTTGTAAGTGCAATTTCTGGCAGCAAGTACAAAATCTGTTTCCCCGTTTCTAAATATTCTTCAATCAGCTTAATATAAATCTCTGTCTTTCCACTTGATGTAACGCCATGCAGAAGACAAACTTCTTTTTCTAAAAAACTATTTTTAATTGCAGTAAAAGCATTTTCCTGAGCTTCGCTTAACTGAAGTTCTTTCTCTGATTTTTCTCCATTAAATGAAACACGATCGTGCTGTAAATAATACTCTTCAAAAATTTCTTTCTCGATTAAAGCTTTTACAACAGCCGAAGTAGAATTTGAAACTTCAATCAATTTCTTCACCGTAATCGGTTTCTTTTCTGAAGCGCTTATCTGAAAATAAGCCAATACAATTTCTTTTTGCTTATTAGCACTTTTTAAAACCTCTAGCAGTTCTCCTAAACCATTATCAGATTCATATTGCGAATGTAATTTTACATAACGAATCAACTTTGGCTTGTAACTTTCTTTTATTTCTTCTTCTAAAACAATAATATCCTTTGCAATTAATTTTTGAAGAATTGGCAGAATATTTTTCTTATTTAAAATCGAAACAATCTCTTGAACTTTAAGTGAACTTTGATGCTGCAATGCTTCATAAACTAAAAACTCATCATCTGAAAGTTCTGAATCATTTACAACAACTTCTGGTTTGTGCGAAACAATAGTTTCACTTTCTAATAATAATCCAGTTGGAAAAGCACCGCGATAAACATCGCCAATGCCGCACATATAATAATTGGCAACCCAAAGCCAATGTTTAATCTGCGTTTCGGTCGCAATTGGTTTTTCATCTAAAATCTGATGAATTTCTTTAGCCTCATATAATGTTGGTGCGTTTTCGTGTATATCGATCACCAGCGCCGTATAAATTTTACTTTTACCAAATGGCACTGCCACCCGCATACCCTTTTTTATAAAATGATATTCAGATTCAGAAACACGATATGTAAAAGTTTTAGCTAAAGAAAGCGGTAAAACAACTTCGATAAAAAACATGTACTAATTTTATAGGGTTCGGAAACTTATTATTTTCCTGAAGGTTTAGCTAAATAATCATTAACCAATTTCAAAGTATGATTTAAAGATTCTGCGTTAGTTCCATCGTCATGACCCGGAATAACATATACTGGCTTCTTGAATTTTGTCTGCACTTTATTCATAGATTTCTGCCATTCTTTTACGTCAGCATCTCCTAAATAACCAAGATCAACAGCGGATATACTCTTTACGAAACATCCTCCGTAAAGCACTTTCTCTTTATTAAACCATACCACAACATTATCAGAAGCATGACCTTTTCCTGGATAATAAACCTCAAAAGTATGCTCACCGACTGTAAATGTCGTGTCATTCGGAATTATAAATTCTGCCCTGCCTTCGTTGTTCTTTTTAAGAATATCATCAGTTAATTTGATTGTATAGGTTTTGATTCCTTTTTTTCTATAAAAATCCAATCCTCCAGCACGATCTTCGTGAGAATGTGTTGCAAAATGCATTATAACCTTTTTATTGTGTCTTGCTTTTATCGTATCCAATAAAGGCTGAAACTGCGTTTTATCCCAAGGCGCATCAAACAAGACCACACCTTTACTTGTTACTAAATACAAAGCATTGGCAGAAATCTTTGTTCCTTTATAATCATGAAATGTTTTATAAACATAAAAGTCACCCGTAAGATGACTTATTTGTAATGGCGAGTTCTTAGATTGTCCAAAACTATTTGAAGCTAAGACTAAGAATAAAATTATCGAAGCTAATTTTCGCATATTTTAATAATTAATTTTTCACTCGTGTCCAGTATTGTGTTCTTCCCATTAAAGAAATTCCAACATAACCACGAAGTTTCAATTTATCTGCAGATTCTAATGAAATATAACATTTGTATTTTTTACCATTTGTAGGATCTAAAATAGTTCCTCCATTATATTCAGAACCATCTTTTTTAAGACCATTCATAATAACCATTCCTAAAATAGGTTTATTTTTCTCAGCACCGTCACATTTAGTACAAACATCCTTTTTATGATCAGCACGAAGAATCTCAACTATTTTACCATAAATTTTTCCAGATTTTTCATAAACCTCTACTACAGATTTTGCCTCACCAGTTTCGTCATCAATAGTTTTCCATTTTCCGATAACGCTTTGAGATTGCATTGTACTTAATGCGAAGAAAAAAACACCAATTGTTAAAATCCAATTTTTCATACCTATTTATTTTTTTTTTTGTTTTAATTTTCTGATTGAGGCATTCAATTCAAAACCCAAAAGCAGAATCATACAGTTTATCCAAATGTAAAACATTAGAATTAATAATGTTCCTATTGAACCATAAAGTTCGTTATATTTTGAGAATTTTATAACCCAAATCCCAAAAAAGAACGAAGATATAACAATTAAGATTGTTGTAAAAACCGATCCTATACTAATAAAAGGCACTTTATTATACTGCTTTGTACCATAACGCAATAATATTGAAGATGTTATCAAAATCATCAGCATAATAAATAAATATCTACTTAAAATGATCAACGGAATGCGATCACTCAAAACATCCTGAATAATTGTTTTTTGAATAAAAACCTCAAAAACAACAATCGTAGCCACAGTTACAAACAATATAATAGTCATGACAAGCGAAATGGCCAATGCAACCAAATATTGCTTTAAAAAACCACGCTTATCAAAAACATGCTTAGAGGACTCGAAGCCGCTTAAAATTCCGTTAATACCATTTGCCATTAAAAAAATCGAAAGTAAAAATCCCGACGATAACAATCCAGAATGACTATTATTTAAAATATCACTAATGATTTTACTAATAGCATCGTAAGTATTTGGAGGAACTCCCTGCTGCACAAACTGTAAAAAATCGGCCTGAAAACCTTCTATCGGAATAAAAGGAATTAAGTTTAAAATAAATAACGCAAAAGGAAATAAAGCCATAAAAAAGCTGAAAGAAACAGCGCTGGCATGATAAGAAAATGCTCCTTCAATAATTCCTAAAGTATACATTTCAAGCAAATCATACAGCGAAAAACCTTCCAGCCAAGGCAATTTTATTTTCTTAAAAAATCGGGCTATAGAACGTATTACAGGTACTTTTTCAATCCGATCTTCTATTTCTTGAGACATACTGTTTTAGATTTTAGATTGTTGAGTTGGATTTTAGATTACAAAAGTTACAATTTAAAACACTTTACTCAATTAAAAAGCTTTTAAACTCAAATCCATATTGTAAACGGAATGAGTTAACGCTCCAGACGAAATATAATTTACACCGCAAAGTCCATATTCACGAATGGTTTTTTCGCTGATATTTCCAGAAGATTCTGTCTGACATTTTGAACCAATCAAAGCTACAGCAGTTTTAGTATCTTCATAATTAAAATTATCAATTAAAATTCTGTGAACACCGTCACTCAACAAAATTTCACGAATTTCATCAAGATTTCTAGCCTCAACAATGATTTTTAAATCTAGATTATTCTCTTTCAAATACTCTTTCGTTTTTTTTATAGCAAGCGTAATACCACCAGCAAAATCAATATGATTATCCTTCAACATTACCATATCATATAAAGCATAACGATGGTTTTCTCCGCCACCAATTTTCACCGCCCATTTTTCTGCCGCTCTAAAATTTGGAGTCGTTTTGCGAGTATCTAATATTTTAGCTCCCGTTCCTTCTAAAAGCTGTACACAATGATTTGTTTTGGTTGCAATTGCAGACATTCTCTGCATAGTATTTAAAACTACTCTTTCGGCCTTCAAAATAGATTGAGAACTTCCAGAAACTTCAAAAACAATTTCACCATATTCTACATGCGTTCCATCTTCAATAAATGTTTTTACCTTTAATTTCGGATCAACATAATCAAATATCATTTTCGCAAGTGCAACACCAGCAATAATTCCCTGATCTTTTACCAATAATCTTGCTTGACCATGAGCAGTGTCAGGAATACAAGCAAGAGAACTATAATCGCCTGATCCTACATCTTCTCTAATCGCATTACGAATCAAAAGTTCTAATTCTGATTGAAATTGAGCTTCACTTATCATTTTTCTATTTTTTATAATAGGCTAAATTATGACTTATTTTATGGAATTAAAAGTTTCCATTGTATGAAAAGTTTCTTATTAACTTTTTTTTATCAGCCGCAGATTATTAAAATTAAAATGATTTCAAAAAATCTGTGCTAATCTTTTTAATCTATCACATAAATCTTTAGCGGAATATTTAAAGTTTATATTTTTTCAACTAAAATCCGCATCCACAATTAAAAACATTAAATATCTTTGAGGTTCAAGCAAACAAAATTTATGGGATTAATTAAAGATATTTACTCGGTTTCTTTCTACGAAAAATTTAGTCAGGCTGTAGCCGAAGTGCATCCAACATTCAACAAACAAAAATTTATTGAAGCAATTTATGAAGGTGATTTTGCTCAAAAAGAATGGAAAGAAAGAATGAAACATACCACAGTTGTATTTCATCAATTTATGCCGCAAAATTTCCCAGAAGCTGTTTCTCTAATTGACAAAATCATTGAGAATTTAAAGAAAAATAATTTCACAGACAGCAATCTGGCTTTTATCTTCTTTGCCGATTATATCGAAATTTACGGTTTAGACGATTTTAAAACTTCGACGAAAGCCTTTGTTTCTATAACACAATTTATAAGCTGTGAATTTGCTGTTCGTCCTATTATTCTAAAATACAAAGAGCAAATGATCGACGAAATGGTAAAATGGTCACAGCACGAAAATCACCACGTACGTCGCTTAGCCAGCGAAGGCTCGCGCCCAAGATTACCGTGGGCAATGGCAATTCCGTTCTTGAAAAATGATCCTTCTTCTATCCTGCCTATTTTAGAAAACCTAAAAAACGATCCTTCCGAATATGTCCGAAGAAGTGTTGCTAATAACTTAAATGATATTGCAAAAGATAATCCGCAAATTGTATTAGAAATCGCTTCTAGATGGAAAGGTCAAAACAAAGAAACCGACGGAATCATCAAACATGGCTGCCGAACTTTATTAAAACAAGGACATCCTGAAATTTTAAGTCATTATGGTTTAGAAAGCACAAATATTGAACTTTCGTCATTTGCAGTTAAAACACCTGTTGTAAAAATCGGCGATTATCTGCAGTTTCACTTTCATTTAAATAACAAAAATGAAGAACCCAAAACCATTCGTTTAGAATATGCCGTTCATTACAAAAAAGCAAAAGGACATTTGGCTAAAAAAGTTTTCAAAATAAGCGAGAAAGTTTACCATCCGAATCAATTAACCAAAATTGAAAGAAACCAATCTTTCAAATTAATTACAACAAGAGTTTTTCATACAGGAACGCATCAATTGTCGATTATTATTAATGGAACGGAAAGTGAAGTTTTAGAATTTGAATTGATTGATTAAACACAAATTACCCCAGTTTAATGGGCTATTTTGTCATTTCGACGAAGGAGAAATCTCCAAGAGTAGCTCCGCAACGAAAACCCAATCTTTGTAGAGTTTCTTGCGAAGATTTCTCCTTCATCGAAATGACAAAAAAACGTGACAAATAGATAAATTTGAAAAAACATACATTTTCACTACTTTTATAAATAATACAAAAAACAACCTTTCTTAATCTAAATTAAGTTACAGACAAGCGCCGTTGCTTTAATTTTGTTTTCAAATCAAATAAAAAATACCACATGTCAAATATCAGTTTAATTATCGAAGAACGTGCTGCCAATATTGGCAACTTCATGGTAGGTCGTTTACTCCCTTTCCGTGAAAAAAGAGCTGTTGGTCCATTTGTATTTATCGATCATATGGGACCTGCACATTTAAGTGATCATGAAAATATGGATGTTCCTCCGCATCCGCATATCGGACTTTCGACTTTGACATTCTTGTTTGAAGGAAGCATTATGCACCGTGATAGTTTAGGAACCGAATTGGAAATAAAACCCGGTGCCGTAAACTGGATGACAGCTGGAAAAGGAATCGTTCACTCTGAAAGAACGCCAGAATATTTAAGACATTCAGACAAAATGCTCCACGGATTACAGATTTGGGTGGCGCTTCCAAAAGAATTGGAGCAAATGGATCCGAATTTCACACATGTTGAAGCAGATGATATTCCTGCTTGGGAAGAAGACGGAGTTTCATACAAATTAATTGCTGGTGAAGCCTTTGGGAAAAAATCTCCAGTTCCTGTTTATAGTCCGCTTTATTTTATTGAGATCAAAAGTAAAGAAGCTAAAAAAATCAATATTGGAAGTCATCTATTTGGCGAAAGTGGCTTGTACATTCTTGAAGGAAGCATCAAAAGCGGAGAACATATTTACGACCCAAAACAAATTTTAATTACAAAAGACAGTACACTTTGTGAGTTTGAAATTGCCGAAAATTCAACTGTTTATATCTTTGGCGGACAACCGTTTCCTGAAGAACATTTTATCTTTTGGAACTTCGTTTCATCAGATAAAAACCTCATCGAAAAAGCCAAACTAGACTGGACAGCACAGACTTTTCCAAAAGTTCCAGGCGAAACCGAATTCGTTCCGTTACCTGAACCAAGAATCAAATAAATTATGAAAACAATATCAGCACAAATAGATACTCGTTTGTATCGCACCGAAATAACATCATCCAGCGGAAATATTGTAATCGCTGATGAACCTCAAGAAGTTGGAGGAAAAAATCTCGGTTTTAGTCCGTCAGAGCTTTTAGCATCTGCATTAGCGTCTTGTACTTTGATTACATTGCGAATGTACATTAATCGCAAACAATGGGACGTTTCTGAAATCAATGTAAAAGTAGATTTTGAAAGAGACAGCCATCAAAACATTTCTCTATTTACAAGAAAAATCGAAGTTACAGGCGAAGTCGATGAAAAACAACGACAACGATTAGAGACAATTGCAAACAGCTGTCCGATACACAAAACATTAACAAACTCAATCGAAATTAAAACCACCTTAATATAATCATCATGGAAATTCAACAAATAAACGATACAAGAAGAGGTTACTTTGAAGCTGTAGAAGACGGAAAAGAAGCTGGAAAAATGACTTATACTTGGGCAGGAGACACAAAATTTATTATTGATCACACCGAAGTAAACCCAGATTTTAACGGAAAAGGTGTTGGTAAAAAACTAGTTATGGCTGCTGTAGAATATGCCAGAACTAATAATTTTAAAATTATTCCGCTTTGTCCTTTTGCAAAAAGTGTTTTTGATAAGGTTGAGGAAATTCGTGATGTACTTTTTTCTTGAGTTACAAAGGTTCAAAGTGACAAAGGTTCAGAGGTTTTAGTATAGAGACGCACAACAGTGCGTCTTTTTTTATTTGATCATTTCTTTAAAAACTTTGTCCCTTTGAACCTTTGAGCCTTTGCCCCTTAAAAACAAAATTTTCAAATTTCCGCGAAAACTCGTATATTTGCGCGTAATTTAAACTTAGAGTATGACAAGGATAATTACGCTTTTCTGTATTTTTATAGCACAAATCGGCTTTTCTCAAACAGCTGAAAGTTATTTAGAAAAAATCAGAAATAATGAAGCTCTCTTAACAGCTTTCTTTCAACAAATGCCAAAAGGAGGCGATTTACACCACCATTTTTCAGGATCAATTTATGCAGAACCTCTTTTAGAAAGAGCGATTGCAGAAAACTTTTATTTGAATGTAGAAACTATGGCAGTTTCTAAAACAAAACCTGCTAATGGAAACTGGGATAGCTTCTCTTCTCTTAAAGAAAAAGGAAAACTAGACTATTACGAACAGCAAATTATGCAGACTTGGTCTATCAAGGATTATAATGGTTCTGTACCGTCTGATGATCAGTTTTTTGATTCTTTTATGAAATTCGAACCAACTATCGCGGATCATTTTGCAGAAGGAATGCTTGAATTAAAAAAGCGTGCTATTTCAGAAAATGTAAGTTATATTGAAACTCAATTATCAACGATTCCGTCTGACATGAACGTTTCTGATTTAGCAGATTTCAATACAAAATTACGTCAGGCTGCAACACAAAAAGATGAAAAAGCAGTTTTAAAACTTTTAGATGAATTGTATAAATCGCTTCAACAAAAAGATGCCAAAAAATATGCTTTAGATTTCAACAACAATTTTATAGCAAAACTGCATAAAGACTTAAAAATGGATGACGAAAAATTCACAATGCGTTATCAAAACTTTGTGCTGCGTTTTATGGATCCTGTAGACTTGTTTAAAAACTTAGTTATTGCTTTTATTTCTTCTAACGAAAGCAAGCTGACTGCGGGTGTAAACATAGTTTCTCCGGAACACGGACAAAATTCTATGAAAGATTACTGGCTTCACATGGTGATGTTTAAATATTGTCATTCAAAATTTCCTGACGTAAAATACACGCTTCACGCAGGCGAATTGACTTTAGGTTTGGTTCAGCCAGAAGATTTAACTTGGCATATAAATGATGCGATTTATATCGCTGGTGCAAACAGAATTGGTCACGGAGTTGATATTGCTTACGAAGCAAATTCATATGATTTATTGAAATATATGTCTAAAAACAATATTCCAATTGAGATCAATTTAGCCAGCAATGAGTTTATATTAAAAGTAAAAGAAAACAGACATCCATTTACCCTTTACAAAGAATTTAATGTACCTATCGTAATCAGCACAGACGATGCAGGAATTTTAAGAACTAATATGACAGAACAATATGTTTTATTAGCCAAAAGATATCCTGACGTGAATTACGAAACGATTAAAAAATACGTTTACAACAGCATCAATTACAGTTTCATTCAAGATACATCAGTAAAAAAACAATTAATCAAAGATTTAGATACTCGTTTTAAAACTTTTGAAGCTAAGTTTTCTAAAAACTAATCTGTGCGAAAATTTCACACAGATTTTGCAGATTTAAGCTGATAAACGCAGATTTTTTCAAACCAAAATATTAAAAATAAAATCAGCCAAATCTGCTAAATCTGCGAGAGGATATTTTTTTTCTCGCAGATTTAGCAGATCAAGCAGATTAAAATTTAATAAAAAACCCTTTTAATCTGTGAAATCTGTGGCTAAAAAATAAATTCGCGACAATTACTGTAATTCGTGGCAAAAAACAGAACTAATGAACATCAAACTCATCGCAATAGGCAAAACAGACAATAAATCGCTTCAAACTTTGATTGACGATTATACCAAACGTTTGTCGTTTTACATCAAATTTGATTTGGAAATTATTCCCGATATCAAAAACGTAAAAAACTTATCTGAAAGTCAGCAAAAAGAAAAAGAAGGTGAATTGATTCTGTCGAAACTTTCGCCAACGGATCAATTGATTTTATTGGATGAAAACGGAAAAAACTTCTCGAGTGTTGGTTTTTCTGAAGAATTGCAAAAGAAAATGAATTCTGGCGTAAAAACACTAGTTTTCGTAATTGGAGGTCCTTACGGATTTTCGGAAACGGTTTATAAAAAAGCACAAGGAAAGGTTTCACTTTCACTAATGACGTTTTCGCACCAAATGGTTCGGTTGTTTTTTATCGAGCAATTGTACCGCGGATTTACGATTTTACGAAATGAACCTTATCATCATCAGTAAAGGTTAATCGTTGATTCGTTTAATCGTTTAATCGCAATTTTTAGAAAACAAACTCTTCATCTTCGTTTATAAAAACAAACGGAATCTTTTTATCAATAATTGTTTTTACAAGAATTTTAGATTGAATATAATCTCCATAACTCATGTTTTTATCATATGAAAATGTAATTTGAGCTTTTGGATTTATAACCAAACTATCCAAAAATGGCTTTAAATTCCTTTTAGGAAAATCATACGTTTTTCTTCCGCTGTATTGTATCATTCCGTTCTTCTTAAAATACAACTGACTTCTATTATTGGCAATTTCCATTTTATAATACACTTTCGTGAAAGGAAGAAAAGCTAAATTCTTCCCGATTGAATCTGCGTATGAATAATAATTTTCAGCATTTTCGTTTTTGTGGGCACTGTCCGCTCTTTTCTTTTCCTGCATTTTGATAACCTGCGGAATTACCATTTTCAAAGGCAAACGCTTATCGATATTGAAAATCCAATTGGTCGAAATAATAGCACTTTTTCGGTTTAAATCAGCGATAGTATCTTTTCCTTCCATTTTAAAAAAGATATAAATCGGCGAATGATCTTGTACGTCTTTTACAATTGAAACATCTGATTTTGGAAGTAAAACGTCTTCTTTTTTTCCGCAGGAGAAAAGTAGAAAAGCTATAATTATAGTAAAGTATTTCATATTTGTTTGTTTTTAAACTCAAAGTATATGTCATTTCGACGAAGGAGAAATCACACTAGTATTTCCTGAGAGAAATTCGCCAATCTTTGTCGATTCTGCAACGAAGATTTCTCCTTCGTCGAAATGACAAACCAGGCGATTATTTCAATTATAAATCTAATTTATTAAACAAAGTAATGCATTCAACCGCTTCTTTCACATCATGCACACGAAGAATTTTAGCACCTTTTGTCAAAGCAATTGTATTTAAGAATGTTGTTCCGTTTAAAGCTTCTTGCGGTGTAATATCAAGTGTTTTATAAATCATTGATTTTCTAGAAATCCCAGCTAAAACTGGTAATTCTAAAAGGTTAAAAAGTTCCATTTTCTGCATAACCTCATAATTCTGATCGGTTGTTTTGGCAAAACCAAAACCTGGATCGAGAATCAAATCATTAATTCCTAAACTTCTCGCTTTTTGCACTTTTTCAGAAAAATAAAAAAGCATTTCTTTTACAATATCATGGTACTGGGTCAAACTCTGCATCGTTTGCGGATTGCCGCGCATATGCATCATAATGTACGGAACGTTATATTTCGCTATGACATCAAACATTTTATTGTCTAATTCTCCCGCTGCAATATCGTTTATAATCGCTGCGCCGCTTTCTATACTTGCTTTTGCAACTTCGGCTCTAAAAGTATCAATTGATAATAATGATTGCGGAAAATGCTTTAAAATTAATTCGATAGCTGGAACAATTCGATCGATTTCTTCTTGCTCAGAAACAAATTCAGCACTTGGTTTACTTGAATAAGCGCCAATATCTATAAAAGTTGCGCCTTCAGAAAGCATTTTACCAACCTGCGAAATAATATCGTCTTCATTTTTATATTTTCCTCCATCAAAGAAAGAATTCGGCGTAACATTCAAAATCCCCATAACTTTAGGAATCGATAAATCTATAAGTTCGCCTTTGCAGTTAATCGTCATCGTTTGTTTTGTTTCAAGTTTCAGGTTTCAAGTTATCACCGTTAACACTTTGTTTAGAAAAAACTTGAAACAAAGAAAACACTAAACTTGAAACTCTTTAATTTAATCCTTATTTTTGGAAAAATTTTAGCAAATATACAGCAATAAATGAAGAATACTTCTCAAGAATTTGATAATGTAATCACGGTTTGCCGAACCTTATTTATCAATAAAATGAAAGATTACGGCAGTGCGTGGAGAATTTTAAGACTTCCATCGTTGACGGATCAAATTTTCATAAAAGCACAAAGAATCAGAAGCTTACAAGAAAACGATGTTCGCAAAGTTGATGAAGATGAAAAAGGAGAATTTATCGGGATCATCAATTATTCTATTATGGCTTTAATTCAGTTAGAATTAGGAGTTGTTGACCAGCCTGATCTTGATGTTGAAAAAGCAACTGAATTATATGATGCTAAAGTAAAACTTACTAAAGATCTAATGGAAGCCAAAAATCATGATTACGGAGAAGCATGGCGTGATATGCGTGTGAGCTCTTTAACTGATTTAATTCTTCAAAAACTGCTTCGCGTAAAACAAATTGAAGATAACAAAGGTGCAACTTTAGTTTCTGAAGGCATTGACGCTAATTATCAGGATATGATTAATTACGCTGTTTTTGCTTTAATCTTAAACCCAATAAACAAATAAATTTCCAATTTTTATCCCGATAGCTATCGGAACCAAAATCCAAATAAAGAATTGGAATTTGGGATTTTCTTATTGAAATTTAAATTTTAAATATTTGCCATGAAAAACATTATTACTCAGTTCTCCCGCATATTTGTAGGTGTATTATTTATCATTTCAGGATTAATAAAACTAAATGACCCGGTTGGTTTCTCTTATAAACTGGCAGAATATTTTAGCGAACCTGTTTTCAACATGCCATTCTTAGAGCCTTTTGCCTTAGGTTTAGCTATTTTTCTAGTGATTTTAGAAGTAGTTTTAGGTGTAATGTTATTAGTTGGTTATAGAGCAGCATTGACGATTTGGGCATTACTGCTTCTAATTGTGTTCTTTACATTCCTTACCTTCTACTCTGCCTATTTTGATGTAGTAAAAGATTGCGGCTGCTTTGGTGATGCTTTGCATTTAACGCCTTGGCAATCCTTTACAAAAGATGTAGTTTTATTGTTCTTTATTTTGATTTTATTCATCAATCAAAAATTAATAAAACCATTATTCGCAACACCAAAAACCAATTTTGCCGTTTATGCAAGTGTGCTTTTATGTTCATTAATGGCCGTTTGGGTTTTGAACCACAATCCTATAAAAGATTTCCGTCCGTACAAAGTGGGAACTAACATCGAAAAGGGAATGGAAATTCCAGAAGGAGCTCCAAAGTCTGTAGTTGAGATGATTTTTATCTACAAAGTAAACGGAGTTGATAAAGAATTTACTGAGAAAGATTTAATGAATATCCCAGAAGGAGCAACATTTATTGACCGTAAAGACAAAGTAATTTCTGAAGGTTATGTACCGCCAATTCACGATTTTACAATGACAAAAGACGATTCTGATTATAAAGATGAATTCTTAAAAGAACCGAAATTAGTAATTTTTGTAACTTATGATTTGACTTTATCTGAACCATCAGGAATGAAAAAATTAGCTAAAGTTACTGCAGATGCTAAAGCAAAAGGCTACAAAGTAATTGCCATGACAGCCTCTGGAGCTGATGAAATTGCAAAAACTAAAAAACAATACAACTTAGATGTTGATTTCTACTTCTGTGATGCTACAACTTTAAAAACGGTTGAAAGAGCAAATCCTAGTATTGTGGTTTTACAAAACGGAACAATTATTCAAAAAGTACATTATAATGATGTTGACGATTTGAAATTGTAATACTTTCAATTAAAATAAAATTTTAAAACGCCAATTTTCTATTAAGTCAATTGGCGTTTTTTTTTATTAAACCAGTACGTAAGAAAAGTAATAAATAAGCTATTTTGTTTTTTATATTTGTTTTAAAACTTTTCAAAAAAAACAAACCAAATCTATGAAACCATTACCTAAATTATTGTTTACTTTTTTATCAACTCTTCTTTTTAGCTTTACAAGTTTCAGCCAAACTGAAACATCAAAAAAAGAACAACGTTATATTTTCTTTTTGCATAATGCTTTTGTTGAACAAAATGATTTAAGTGTCGCCCATCCCGAATATGGAAAAGCAGAATACAATGAAATTTTAGCATCATTTAGAAAAGACAACTTTATAGTGTATAGTGAAATTAGAAGTAAAAACACCAATGCTGCCGAATATGCAAAAAAAGTTGTAAAACAAATCAAAGGCTTACTAAAAAAAGGAATTCCTCCAAATAAAACAACAGTTATTGGAACTTCAAAAGGCGGATATATTGCACAATACGTTTCGACTTTTTTGGCAAATCCTGATGTAAATTTTGTTTTTATTGGATGTTTTAGAGATTCAGATATAGAAGAAATTCCAGATATTAATTTCTGTGGAAACATTTTAACGATTTATGAAAAATCAGATGCTTATGGAGTTTCAGCAATTAAACGAAAAGAAACTTCGAAACTCAAAATAAACCATTTTAAGGAAATTGAACTAAATACCAATTTAAAGCATGGTTTTTTATACAAAGCTTCAGATCACTGGATTGCTCCAAGTAAAAAATGGGCAAACGGAGATTATAATTAACCGCTCAAAAAAATAGTCTCAAAGCCTTCAATAATACATTTTTATTGAAGGCTTTTTCATTGAAATCTGACGTTTTTTTGCTTCAAAAATTATTCTATAAAATAAAGTTTTAACAATTCAGTGATCTTTTGAAAAGGCTTTTCAAAAAAATAGTGAATTTTGGAGCCAACTATTACGATTTCACTCGCATTTTTTTAACCTAAAATCATCGTTTTGTTACAAAATAAGCGAGTATTCAAATTTTGTTAATCTGCATTTGGCTTTCAAATTGTTTGTTTAACTTTGTTCGGAAACATTAATTTATGAAATTATCGGAATTCAAAGTTTGAAGAACGATATGTCAATTACATTAAAAAATATAAATCTTATATGAAACAATTAGCTCTTGTCGTTATTGCATTTATTACGTTCTCTTGCTCGCAAGCACAAAAAACAAGTTTTTCTAAAGAAGCTTTGTCTGAAAAATTATTAACTACGGATGGAGGTCAAGCTGCTTTTAAAAGCATTTTAAAAAAATATAAAGGAAAAACTTTAGTTATCGAAGTTTGGGCTTCATGGTGCGGTGATTGTGTAAAAGCAATGCCAAAAGTAAAAGAGCTGCAGGCTAATAATCCAGATGTTTCTTATTTATTCCTTTCTGCAGATAAAACTGCCGAAAAATGGAAAGCTGGAATCGAAAAACACGAAATAAAAGGAGATCATTACATGATGAATGACGGTATGAAAGGTGTTTTTGGAAAAGCAATCGATCTAGATTGGATTCCGAGATATATTATCGTTGACAAAACAGGAAAAATTGTATTATATCGTGCTATCGAAACTGATTTTGATAAAATCAATGAAACTTTAAAAGGTTTAAAATAATTTTCAATAAAAACATCAATGTCAAAAATCAATTTCATTTTTTGACTTTACTTCAATAAAACAAAAAAATAAAAACTACCACAATGAGAAAAAAAATTGTTGCAGGAAACTGGAAAATGCATAAAAATGCAGAGCAAACTGAAGAATTATTGAATGAATTAATTGCAAAAATACCAGCACAAACAACTGCACAAGTAATTGTTGCACCAACATTTGTAAACTTACAAGCTGCTGCTGCAAAATTAAAAAACACAACTATCGGCATTTCTGCTCAAAATGTTCATCAAGCTGAAGGCGGTGCTTTTACAGGAGAAATTTCTGCAGATATGCTAACAAGCGTTGGAGTTAACACTGTGATTTTAGGTCACTCTGAGCGTAGAGCAATTTTTCACGAAACTGACGCTTTAATTGCAAATAAAGTTGACACAGCACTAAAACACGACATGACAGTAATTTTCTGTTTTGGAGAAGAATTAAAAGATCGTCAAACTGGAAATCATTTTAACATTGTTGAAAATCAATTGCGTGACGGATTATTCCATATTGCAAAAGAATCTTGGTCAAAAGTTGTTTTAGCTTATGAGCCGGTTTGGGCTATCGGAACTGGAGAAACTGCTTCGCCAAAACAAGCTCAAGAAATGCACGAATTTATCAGAGAAACTATCCGTAAAGCTTTTGGAGCTGAAATCGCTGACGAAGTTTCTATTTTATACGGTGGTTCTGTAAAACCAGACAACGCAAAAGAAATCTTCTCTAAACCAGACGTAGACGGTGGTTTAATTGGAGGTGCTGCTTTAAAAGCAGATGATTTCTTAGCTATTGTAACAGCTATCTAATTTTAGATTTTGAAATCTGCTATATAAAAAAAGCGTTCGCACAGCGAACGCTTTTTTATTTTCTTTCAACTTTCAACTTTCAACTTTCAACTTTTGACTTTTGACTTTTGACTTTTGACTTTTTGACTAAATTTAATTTATAAACGATTTCAAAAGCGGGCAATTGTATTTTTTAAATGCTGGCGTAGTTTTATAAATTGAATAAAAATTAACCAGCTCCTTCCCTGCCTTAAATGGATTTTTTTCCTCTTCTTCTGTAGAAACCAAATCGGCATAATGATTATAATAATTACATTCAAAAATCATTAAGCTTGCCATTGCTTTTTCGTTACTGTTTTTAGACATTTTTAAAGCTTTTTCATAGTAGATTTTAGCCATTTTTAGATTGTAATAATTACCGTTTTGGTATTTCTTTTCGTTCTCGGTATTATCGCCATAAACATAATCTACGTACGATTCTCCAGAAGTCCAATCATAAGCCGTCATCATCCAGGAATTCCCTAAATACGATACGTTAAAATAAGCGTGTGCTAATTGCAGATTACTGCTTGCTGTGTTTTGTTTTTTCAGCTGAATTAATTTGGCAACAAAGTCTGTTTTATTGAAATGATAATCAAATTTGCGTTCTTTATCACTTTGAAGAATTTTGGGCAAGAATGGATTTTCGTTTAAATAGTTTTTATACTCATAGTTCTTTTCCCAAAAATCCTTGGGCATACTTGAAAACGTTTCATAAGCTAACTCCAAATTATTATTTCTAAAAGCGATTGTTCCTTTTAAATCTTTATAATAATTAATATTTGGAGCTATTGTTCCTGAGCAAATATATTTTTCAAAAGGTGTTTTATCTGTCTTTTGCTGTAAAGCAATCAAACGATCAACATCTTCAATAGTTGCTTTTCGGTCAAAATATCCAATATAACTATAAAAATATGGGTTGTTATAAGATGTGTATTCGCCTTCGTTTTTAATATCGGCTTTCATAGATAATAAACCTGCCGCAGCCGTATCTCCTTTTTTATGAAATTCATCGCTGGCAATTCTATACAAACTGTACAAATTTTTAAACAATGCGTGATCGATTTCTACTAGATTTTCGACTGAATTGAAATAATTATAAAGCTGATTTTGAACCTTTACATTATTCAAATCATCTTGCTTTAAAGAAACCAAAGCCAGCTGAATATTTTTCTGCATTTGTATCGAAGCATTGGCTTTGCCAGAAATCATATTAGTGTAGTTTTTCCCTTCGTCGATTTGATCGTCAATAAAACAAAGCTGCGCAATTGCAGCAGTAATATAATCTTTTTGTTCTCCTGAAGTTTGTTCACGAATAGAAATCAAGAAATATTCTAATTCTCGCAAGTATAAAATATCTTTATTAAAATTCTCTGCTTTTGCTTTAGCATAATCTTCATACCAATTAGTATTGCTAAAAGTTACAGACGGAGTGCCATTGTTAGTATATTGCGGCGTAAAAATCCAATCTTCGAGTTTGCTAACTTCTCTTCCAATTAAAAAACTCAAAAACAAGCTGTTCGGACTTAGCTCATACATTTCTTTAATCGATTTTAAGTCAGGAGCAGGATTTCTAAGACTTTCAATTGCTAGAATAGCACTTCGTTCTTCATTATTTTGTGCCAAAGCCAAAGTTTCGGCAGTAAGTTTCCTGTTATAATGCTGTAAAACTGCAAATGATTTTTCCTCGCAGCTAGTAAAAACTTTACTCAATAAATAATTCTGCAAAACCAGATCATCAATACATAAAGCCTTATAATACAAAGCCCAAGGCTCTAAAATCGTATTCTTATTAGCTGCAAAATAAGTATCATATAATTTGATTACTTCATTTTTATCTTGACTGTAAAAACTATATCTTAAAATTAAAAAGGCATAACGTTGTTTTAAAAAAACATCTTTTGCTGTTTTAATTCTCTTTTCAAAATTATCTAAATCTGCAAGCTGATGATTCTGATTATCATAACCAATCTTTCCCCAAGATTCCCATTTTACATCAGTATTACTATTATATTCCAGTTTTTTAGCAAATAGTATATAACTCAAAAAAGCTTTGTTTTTTGGTAACAATAAAGTTTTTATAAAAGTGTTTTTTGCAAATACTTTATCGAGTGTTTTATTTTCATAGGCAGTTTCAAACTGTTCTGAATCTGTTTCATATAAAATAGAATACACATCATCAGTAGTAATTTGATTTCCTAACTTTTTCTTCCACTCGAAACAATTTAATTGCTTATCAGCATCAGAAATTGTATTCACAGAATAATAATTATCTGCTGAATAATAAAACGGTGTCAGTTTAAAAAAGCCTTCGCGCTGTGCTTTAAACAAAGCCAAACGACTAGTTTCCGGCGATACGCTCCAACCGCAGGCAAAAGAAACCTGAAAGCTTAAAACCAAAAGTAAACTGCTAAAAACTCTCATAATATTTAGATATATTTTGGATTCCATAATCGTTTATGTATTTTTTATCAAATGAGAAAAAAGTCACTTTGGTTTGACTATCGATTTGAATTTTACTTTTTACTATTGAAATCATTTTTTCAAGTTCGCTGTCTGAAATTTTTTCGATTCTTATTTCATCGCCATTTCGCAAATAAGTCTGCCCCGCTAACACATCATCTTGCAAAAGATATTTAGTATCTGATACTTTCTTTAATTTGATTGTATCTTTTATTAATTGATCGTAATCTGATAAAATTCCCTTAAACTGATTTCCTCTAAAAGCCACAGCCCAGCTGTATAATGGAAGCGCAATATCTAATTTGAGTTTATATTCACTGTGCGTAATATATTGGGCTAATTCTTCGCTTGTTCCAATAGAATTTTTAGTTTGCTGATCATCTGGTTTTGTCATATTATAACACATCAATAAACCTTTGTCTACTGGCGGAATTCCTGCTTTTGATGCATATTTATACTGCCAAAGCCTTATCGTTGAAGCTATTTTTGCTGACGGAAACTGATTTTTAATCTGCTTTAACAAATAGAAATAGTTTTTCTGTGATTTTTCAGTCCAATCACAATCAATCAAAATTTCTTTAAAATCAACTTTTAGTTTCGCCGCTTCAATAGATTTTACCGAATCATAATTTAACCGTTTGAAATTTTCTTGTTTGTAATAATCTTTTGGATAAACAATGCTTGAAGCAATATTTTCTGCTTTTCTGTCATTCATTCTTTTACCAATCTGTTCTACTCTTTTTGCAATTCTAACTGCTAAACTATCCAGCTGCTTTTTATCTGATTTTAAAACAACTTCATTCGTAATAAAAATACTGGGTGTAATTTCGGGATTGCTTTTTTGAAGTACGATATCACCAATTGTTGCCACTGGCAGAGGCTCTTTTGAATATGGATTATAATCAACATCAAAAAAACGAACGTACATATGTTTTACATCTAATTTTTTAATTAGAGAATCATCCTCTTCCCAAAAAAACAGATCTGTTTTCCAATAACAAAATGAGCGGATTACTTCGTGCTCTTTTTTGCAGCTGCCAGAGCATAAAACAACAAAAAGTAAGATAAAAACAATATTTTTCATGGTACTAAAAAACTTACAGAATAAAACTCAAAATTAACATTAATAATTCAAAGAATATGATTTATTTATGAACAAATTCTGCTTTGTATTCTTACCTTTGCAAAAAATTTATTTATGTCAAATATATATTTAGGGTATCATTTTACGATTGAACCAAAAGAGCTTGGATCAGAAATTTTAGTAGCTGAATTAGGTGAAAAAGCATTTGAAAGTTTTACAGAAACGGACAACGGAATTTCGGCTTTTGTGAAGAAAGATTTATGGGATGAGAATATTCTAGATGATATTTATATTTTGCAATCTGAAGAGTTTAAAATTGAATATACAATTGAAGAAATCGATCAGGTAAATTGGAATGAAGAATGGGAAAAGAATTTTGAAGCGATAGATGTTGATGGAAAATGTCATGTTCGCGCTCCTTTTCACGAAAAAACGGATGCCGAATTTGATATTGTGATTGAACCAAAAATGAGTTTTGGAACAGGTCATCATGAAACGACGCACATGATGATTCAGCATTTACTTGAAATGGATGTAAAAGGCTTAAAAACTCTTGATATGGGCTGCGGAACTGCAATTTTAGCTATTCTTGCTGAAATGAAAGGTGCTGAACCTATTGACGCTATTGACATTGACAATTGGTGTTATTTAAATTCAATTGAAAATGCTGAACGCAACAATTGTAAACATATTAGCGTTTATGAAGGCGATGCGGCTTTATTAGCAGGCAAAAAATATGATTTGATTATTGCTAACATCAACAGAAATATTCTTTTAAACGACATGCAGGCTTATGTAGATAGTTTAAATCCTAAAGGCATTATTTTGTTTAGCGGCTTTTATGAAGAAGATGTTCCGTTTATCGACGCTTCATGCACTGAAAAAGGGCTGACATATGTTAAAAAATTTCAAAGAAACAACTGGGTTTCATTAAAATACGTAAATTAGTAATTGCAACAGTACAAAAACCTAAAAACAATGAGTACTAAAGAAAAAGTAAGAGAAAGAGTCCGTGAAAAGGAAGCAGTAAATTTCAATAACGAAATTATTGTCTACAATGACGATGTAAACACTTTTGATCATGTAATTGATACTTTAATGCGAGTTTGCAGTCACACGGCAGAGCAGGCCGAACAATGTTCTTTAATTGTACATTATAACGGAAAATGCACCGTAAAAACAGGGCCAATTGACAAATTAAAACCGCAATGCACACAACTTTTAGAAGCTGGATTGAGCGCTGAAATTGTTTAATTGCAAATAATTTAAAAAACATTCTATTTTATTTTATATTTGAAATAAAATAGAATGTTTTTTTATGGAAGAATACGGAAAAATATTGATTATTGCGATGCCTGTTTTTTTAGCTTTAATAGTAATTGAAAAAATATACGGCATTTACAAAAAGAACGATACTGCACCTTTGATAGACAGCGTGTCTAGTATTAGTTCTGGTATAACAAATTCTGTAAAAGATGTTTTAGGACTAAGCCTGACTTTTATTTCTTATGAATGGATGGTTTCTAAAATTGCTCTTTTTCATCAAGAAGCTACTGTTTTCTCTTATATCATAGCCTTTTTTGTTATCGATTTTTATGGTTATTGGAGCCATCGCTGGGCACATCAAATTAATCTTTTCTGGAATAAACATGCTATTCACCACAGCAGTGAAGAGTTTAATCTTGCCTGTGCATTGCGTCAGCCTATCGCAAGTTTAGCTAACTTATTTACATTTTTATTAATTCCTGCCGCATTGTTAGGAGTTCCCGCTTCAGTAATTGCCATTACACTTCCGCTTCATTTATTCCTGCAGTTTTGGTACCATACTAAACACATCAAAAAAATGGGAATTATTGAACATATTCTCGTTACACCATCGCATCATAGAGTACATCATGCCATAAATCCAGAATATTTAGATAAAAACCATTCACAGATATTTATTTTTTGGGATAAACTTTTTGGTACTTTTCAGGCTGAATTAGATGATGTTCCGCCAGTTTTTGGAATCACAAGACCTGCTAATACGTGGAATCCAATAAAAATAAATTTTCAGCATCTAACGTTACTAATTAAGGATGCATGGCGCGCCGAGAATTGGAAAGACAAACTTACCATTTGGTTCAAACCAACAGGATGGCGCCCAGAAAATTTTGAGGAAAAATATCCTGTAAATAAAATCGAAAATGTTTTTGATTTTGAGAAATACGGTACACAAAACTCTCAAAAACTAATTTACTGGTCAGTTGCACAACTTTTAGTAACACTTTTGTTTGTGAGTTATTTGTTTGATAATATTGCTAAAATTGGACTTCCAAACATTTTTATCTACGGTTTTTTCATTTTAATAACTATTTACAGTTATAGTGAATTAATGGACAAAAGCAAGTACGCTGTTTTTTGGGAAGGTTTGCGCTTTGCCGTCGCAGCAGCAATTATTACTTATTATGGTGATTGGTTTGGTTTAAATCAAGTTTTTTATCTAAGTAATTATATCATTCTAGGTTACCTAAGTTTATCCTTTTTAGTATCGATATACTTTATAACAATTGATTTTAAAACGATCCAAAACCAACCCATAAATACATTAACCACAAAATGAAAAATTCTACTTTATTTAAAATCTATATTGCATTTAGCATTGTTTATCTGCTTATTCTATTTTTAGGACATGAAAATCTAAACTTTTTTTTAAAGCCGATATTGATACCGATTTTAATTTTTGGGGTTTATTTTTATAAAAATTTTCCAACTAAAAATATTCTTTTAACTGCCTTAATATTCTCGTGGATTGGTGATGTAATATTGCTTTTTTCAGATATATCCGAAATTTATTTTATTCTCGGATTAGTTTCTTTCTTAATTTCTCACATCGTTTATTGTATACTTTTTAATCGTCAAACTAAACGAAATTTAAAAAAGAACAGCATTGCAATAGGAATTGGCACCATATTAATTGCTTGTTATTTAATTGGAATGTTATCTGTATTATTGCCTTCTTTGGGCGATTTAAAAATACCTGTAATAGTTTATGCCAGTGTAATTTCGATTATGCTTTTGTTTGCTTACAACGGACTTTTAAATTGGAATGAACCAGGCAACAAACTAGTTTTTTCTGGTGCGCTTGTTTTTGTTATTTCTGACAGCATTTTGGCAATTAACAAATTTTACAACCCAATTGAGAAAAGTTCCTTTTTTATCATGCTCACTTATCTTGTGGCACAATATCTGATTGTAATTGGTATACTAAAACTGAATCCGAAGAACGTAGAATAGTATTTTGATACAAATACTCATTTCTTCTTTAAATACAGTTATACAGCAAAAAAACCTTTTACATTTGTACGACCAAAATAGATCAAACCATGAAAAAAACAGCTCTTTTCATTATTTTACTAATTACTGTATCATCTTGTATCAGTACAAAATCAACATTAAAAAATGTAGATGATAATGCGCCTGATTTGGTACTTGGCAAAAACAATACTTTTATCATTTCGCTATTCAGTAAAGACAAAAAGTATGGTTATAATCCTGATTATCCTGTAAATATTTTTTTTAGAAACACAAAAGATGAAGCCACAAACGAAATTCGTTTTTTGAATGCTTTAGCGGGGCCAAATGGTGAAAAAATTACTTATAAACGTTTAGAAACATGCTGTCCGTTTCCTACCAAAAGAAGTGATATGGGTGCCGGATTTTTAAATGTTTACGAATTGACTTGGGAAGGGCAAAAAAAACCAATAACGCTATATTTGAACATTTACGAAAAAGGTATTTTGATGGTTCCGCTGGGATTGACTTTAAAAAAGGAGTAAAAATAAAAATGCTCAATATATTACCTTTACTTCTCATTATTTTTCCAGTGCTTTCTCAATTAATACTTGGAACACTTTCTATTTATAAACCTGTTTCTTTAAAATTCAAAATTGTTTCTTGGATAAATTATATATTGCAAATTATATTCTCTTTTACAGCTTTTTAATATTGCAGATTATAACCTTAGAAAACAATATGAACCAAATCCTGTGA
Source organism: Flavobacterium oncorhynchi (assembly GCF_002217355.1). Classification (GTDB taxonomy): domain Bacteria; phylum Bacteroidota; class Bacteroidia; order Flavobacteriales; family Flavobacteriaceae; genus Flavobacterium; species Flavobacterium oncorhynchi. Next base: position 27,608 of record NZ_MUHA01000001.1, read on the forward strand.
GATGCGGTATGCCGCTCGTTGGAATAGCTGCAGGCTGTTTCTTTCTACTTTTTACTCTAATTTTAGTTATTGTAATTCAATTTGTAGTTAAAAGATGGAGAGCAAAAAGGAACATGATATAACATAGTATTCCTTAGTAAAAATAGCAGGAATATTTTTATTCATAATCTTGGAAAACATATGCAAACTGCAAAACTTTAGAACATGATAAATGTCATTTATTAGTTTCTTTTCATGCTTTAATATTGTCATGAAAAAAGCATATAATTATTCAAAAGTATTTTTTGAAATTCGTTTAATTCTACTAAGCTCTTAGCCAGTTATTCGCGTTCTTAAAATAATCTTAAATCTTCATCTGCTATTCATAAATCATGACTACCTTTGCATTGCAAAAAAATAATTTTATGAACTTACAACATATTCCACAAATTAAGCATACTGACAGCGGAAATTTCTTTTTATTGGCGGGCCCTTGCGCTATTGAAGGAGAGGAAATGGCTCTTAGAATTGCTGAAAAATTAGTTGGTATTACCGACAATCTTCAAATTCCTTATGTATTTAAAGGATCTTTTAAAAAAGCAAATCGTTCTAGAATTGACAGCTTTTCTGGAATTGGAGACGAAAAAGCTTTAAAAATTTTAAGAAAAGTTTCTGAAACTTTTCACGTTCCAACAGTTACAGACATTCATACTAATGAAGATGCTGACATGGCAGCGCAATACGTTGATGTTTTACAAATTCCAGCATTCTTAGTTCGCCAAACTGATTTAGTTGTGGCAGCTGCAAATACTGGAAGAACAGTAAACTTGAAAAAAGGACAATTTATGAGTCCCGAAAGTATGAAACATGCAGTACAAAAGGTATTAGACTGTAATAATGAAAATGTTATGGTTACTGATCGCGGTACTATGTTTGGCTACCAAGACATGATTGTTGATTATAGAGGAATCCCTACTATGCAGCAATATGCAACTACTGTTCTGGATGTTACGCATTCACTGCAACAGCCAAATCAAACAGCAGGAATTACGGGCGGAAGACCTGATATGATCGAAACGGTTGCTAAAGCTGGTATTGCCGTAGGTGTTGATGGTATTTTTATCGAAACTCATTTTGATCCTGCAAATGCAAAAAGTGATGGTGCTAATATGCTTCATTTAGACTATTTTGAAGGTTTAATGACAAAATTAGTTGCTATCAGAAAAACAGTTAACTCATTCTAAATTTATAATACTAAGTTCTTTGAAAACAAAATTTCTATTTTTCTTCTTGATTTGTGTTTCTTTAAGCACTTTTGCCCAAGAGGAAATTCCGGTACAAAAATACGCAGCTCATAACAAAGGGAAATTCTTTGTTATGTGGGGCGGAAACAGAGAAAGTTACTCTAACTCTGATGTAAATTTCAGAGGTAAAGACTACAACTTTACTGTTGAAAATATGAAGGCTCATGATAAACCGAAAGGCTGGCATGTTGATTATGTTAATCCTGTAAACATGACTATTCCTCAGACAAACTTGAGATTGGGTTACTTTTTTAGTGATCATTACAGTGTAACAATTGGTGTTGATCATATGAAATATGTAATGTCTCAGAATCAAATTGCAAACGTTAACGGATACATCGATCTACCTACTGATCAAGCTGGCTCAATTTACAATGGAGTTTACAATAACAGACCTGTAGATATGTCTATAGGCGGTGCACAAGAAGGTGGAATGCCTCCTGGAAGCACTGATACTCCTTTCTTAATTTATGAGCATACTGACGGTTTAAACTACATTAATACTGAGGTTTCAAGATTTGATGATGTTTCTAAATGGTTTGGTCTGCCAAATATAGATAAGGTACAAATTAACTTGACTGAAGGTTTAGGTATTGGACTTTTATACCCTAAAACAAATACAACTTTATTAGGAAAAGATCGTCACGATGATTTTCATATTTCTGGTTACGGTGTTTCGGCAAAAGCGGGTATCAATGTTACTTTTTTCAAACACTTCTATATTCAAGGAGAATTAAAAGGCGGTTACATCAATATGCAGGATATTAGAACTACTGTAAGTAATGAAGATAAGGCTTCGCAAGACTTTTTCTTTTTTCAAAGAATTATTGCTGTTGGCGGTATTTTCAGAATCTAATATTTCGTAAGAAAAAGAATTAAAAATAGTTATCATTTATTTGGTAACTATTTTTTTTATCATTTACTTTGTAATTCAAAGTTCTTTTTAGTTGTGTTAATTTTTTATCAAAACAAATTAGATACAACATCTAAAAAAGTACTTTTAGCTTTCAATTATAAAACCAATGAAAAAACAAAAATATATATTTCTCGGCATTACATTTCTACTAAGCTTTGGTCTTGCTTTATTTGTAGCAATGTCTGTTTTTCCGAATAATCCCTTTTCTTCTAAAGCGAAAACAGAAAATAAGGCTGTGAGTAAAATTCAGGATGGTGATATTATTTTTCAAACATCACAATCGCCTCAATGCGAAGCGGTGCGAATTGCCACAAACTCAAAATTCTCGCATTGCGGTATTATCTACGATATAAACGGAAAATGGTTTGTCTTTGAAGCAGTTCAACCTGTAAAATTGACTCCGTTTGAGGATTGGATTAAGCACGGAAAAGACAATAAATATGTGGTAAAAAGATTAAAAGACAATGCTGTTTTAACTCCTGTTGTTCTTCAAAAAATGAAAGACTACAGTCAGCAATTTGACGGCAAAGAATATGATTCTTATTTTGAATGGACGGATAATAGAATTTATTGTTCAGAACTGGTTTGGAAAATTTATAAAAATGCCGCTGGCATTGAGCTTTCGAAATTAAGAGAACTAAAAGATTTTAATTTAACTGATGTCAGAGTTCAAAAAATATTAAAAGAACGATATGGTAATGAAATTCCGCTTCAAGAAAAAGTAGTTGCTCCTTCTGACCTTTCAGATTCGAGTTTACTAAAAACTATAGTTGATAATTATTAAAAATAGCAAAAAGCTAATTCGAAAATCAATTGGCTTTTATATTTATTATTTTACTTTGAATTTCAAAGAACTTTTAAAAATATATTTATGAGAGACTATCTAATTGAAAAACTTTATGAATGCAGTAAAAAGCCCTATCAAAAATATTTTAAAAAGAATGAACCTTGGGAAATTGATAAAACGCAGTTAATGGATTATCCTGAAGGAAGTCTAGGCCGTGGATTGGGAAATTTTCTTTACAAGAACCATTTCGACATGCAAGAAAAACTGGAAGATCATGACATTATTCATGTCTTAACAAATACAGGTATTTCTGTATATGAAGAAATTGGAATGCAGTATTATCTTTTAGGAAACGGGAAACGAAGTTTGTATTTGTTCATGGTTATACTTTCTGGAACAGTGTTTTACCCAAACAAACTACAGTACTTTATAAATCAGTACAAAAGAGGAAAACGAGCACTGCCATTCCATTATCTTGATTTTTCAAAAATGCTTTTAAAACCAATTTATACTATTCAGCAATCATTTAAAATTTAATTTATGAAAACAACTCATCACAAACCTTTTGAAGAAAAGCAATCAACTGAATTAGCTGTTGGCACTTTTATGATTAGTACGATCTTGTTTGTACTTTATATTATTTCGAATGAGAGCCCGAATGTATTAGTTATTGCATGGCCGTTTGCGTCTTCTGCGATAATAGTAAATATTATAATGTTAGTAAATCTAACAGATCGATTTATTCATTTACCAGAATATCGAAAAGATATTGCACTTAAGATTTTAATACTGCTTTCTAATATTCCAATAACCTTTTTGTATTATTTGATTGTGATGAAATTTTGATTTTTTTTTGATTATAAAAGCAAAATTATCTCAGCTTCAGAAAAGCACAATATTTATATCAAAAAAAATAGACTGTCAAAAATGACAGTCTATTTTATATATTATAGATTTTAAATCTTAATTCGCTTTCGGTAATTCAATTCCGTTTTGATCTAATAGATACATCAAAGAAGTCATTGTTGCCGCTCCAAGTTCTAATTCTCTTTTATTGATAGCGTCAAATTTATCATTTGCAGCATGATGATAATCAAAATAACGTTGTGAATCTGGTTTTAAACCTGCTTTAACGATGGCTTTAGACGTTAAGTGTCCAATATCTGAACCTGCGTGACCAATTGTAAAACTGTGTACTAAATAAGGTTCAAAAAGATCTTTGTATCCTTGAATTTTTTTCAAATTAACATCATCCGCTTCTATAGAAAATCCTCTTGGAGAAAATCCTCCTGAATCACTTTCCAATGCAAAAATGTGGTTTTCTTTTTTCTGTTTTGAAACTTCTTCATATTTCGCTCCGCCTCTTCCGCCATTTTCTTCATTCATGAACAATACAACACGAATTGTATTTTTTGGCTTGTAATTTAAGTTTTTAAGTATACGAAGCACTTCCATACTTTGCACTACTCCTGCTCCGTCATCGTGAGAACCGTCTGCTAAATCCCAAGAATCTAAATGTCCGCCCACAACCATAATGTTTTCTGGAGTTACTGTTCCTGTTAATTCTCCAATAACATTATAAGACAATGCATCTGGCAAAGTTTCGCATGATTGTTTAAAATAGAATTTTAAAGCTGGGTTCCTTTTTAAAGATTTACTCAACAATTCGGCACCATTTGTACTAATTGCTGCTGTTGGAATATATTCTTCTTTTTTCAAATCTCCATAACTTTGCGCTCCTGTATGTGGAAAATCGTCTAAACGCAAATTCATTGAACGAACAATGGTTCCTACAGCTCCTAATTTAGCAGCTTCTTTTGCGCCAGCATATCTTTGATCTACACAAGCTCCGTACGAAGTAAATGTTTCTATATTTTCAGGATTCATTGGTCTGTTGTAAAACACAATTTTCCCTTTTACTTTATCAGCTCCTAATTCACTTAATTCTTTAATACCCTGCACTTCTATAATTTCTGCAGTAAGTCCTGTTTTTGCTGTTGCCACAGATCCTCCTAAAGCACAAATTGGAACAGCAGTTTTTACTTTTCCGTCAAGGATAAAAGCAGTTTCTTTTTCGCCGCGTACCCAGTGAGGCACCATAACTTCCTGTAAGTATACTTTATCAAGTCCAAGACTTTCTAATTGTCTTTTGGTATATTGAACTGCTTCTTCTGCAGTTGCAGAACCAGATAATCGTGCTCCAATATCATTAGACAGATATTCTAACCAAGAATAACATTTTGCTTCGGTTAAAGCTTTTTTATAGAATAATTTGATATTTTTCTCATCATTTGACTGAGCAAATAATGTCAATCCGTTTAAAACTAAAGCAGTTAAAAGAATCGTTTTTTTCATAGTTTTTATAGCGTTTTGGTCTTTTGTTTGAGTTTTTTTTTAGCTTAGATCACAAAGGAACAAAATTCTTTTAAAACTGTTCGAGTTTTTCTCTAAACCTTTCTGAAAAAAAAACTCCAATTGCAAACCTATTTTGTTTGCAATCGGAGTTCCCTTATTTTATTAGATTAGGATTACTTTACTTCGATAAGTTTAGCTTTATCTCCTATTCCATTTTCATTAAAAGCTTCAATAGTAAAATAGTACTTTGTGCCTTTATCTAAACCTCTAAAGTCATATGTATTTTCACCGTAAACCATAATGCTGTTGTACAATTTATCAGGAGCAATTCCGTAGTAAATATTATATCCAACTGCATCCGTTTGTTTTTTCCATGAAATCATTGCATTACGTGAATCCGCTGCTTTTCTATCTACTTTAAAAGAGGAAACAACTTTTGGTTTTACTTGTAATCCATTTCCAAATACCCTGAAATCTGAAACTGCAAATAAACCTGATGCATTATGAATATTAACCATCTTGATGTATCTGGCTTTTATTGACTTTGTAAGCTCAACATAATCATGCGGAACATCTTTTGCATTTTTAGATTTATCTACAACTAATGTCCAATTTTGAGCATCATCAGACATAAAGATTTTATATTGATAATAAATATCCATTGCCTTATTGTATTGTGTTGCTTTATGATCTGCATAATTGATCTGCAATGCCTTTATCTCCATTGGTCTTCCCAAATCCATTTGAAGCCATTCGCCAGAATCACTTGTTTTGGCTGACCAATAGGTTTGAATATTTTCATCGGTTAGATTCTCAGGGCCGTAACAGAACTTTTCGTATACTTTTTTACCTCCGTTATCCATTCTGTGTGTTTCCACTTCCATACATTCTTCAGATGAAGAAACGGTTACCGGCTTTTTGTACGAAAGCAGCATCCATCCTGATGAGGCTCCTTTTGTTTGATCGCGCTGACTTGTTGGAAGCACAATTGGAAAATCTCCATAAGAAGTTATCGAATACATTACATCATCTTTATCAAATCCTGCAGGAAACATATCAATACGACGCTCAAAACGATCTTTAATAGATATTTTACATGTTCCTGTGTTCCAATAATTTCCATAATTATCTGCAAATGTATTTCCGTGACCTGCACCAATTACAAATCCGCCTGGTTTGTATGACATCGGATTGTGTTTTTGGTAAGTAAAAGGTCCTAACGGATTATCGCCAACATGAACTCCGTTTGCATAACCTTTAAATTCTGTTGCTGGTGCACCATATTGCATATAGTATTTTCCGTTGTGTTTTGTCATCCAAGCGCCTTCAATAAAATTTCCCCAAGGCGCTGGTTCCATATCATTGTTCGGTCCAAAACGTTCCCATCCATGATTTGCAGGATCTAAAATTGCAACTTCTTTTACTTGACCATACACTTTTTGAATATCTTCAACTTCAGTAGCTTTATACAATTCTGCATAATCAGCTTGATTCCCTTTTGGAAGCCATGTATCGTAATCTACCTCTACACCAACAAGCGGCAATTTTCCGCTTGAACCATAGTACATATATACTTTTTTATCATCATCTTGAAAAATGGCAGGATCCCATGTTGGCAGCATTGCTTTATCAACATGTCGCAGCCACTGACCTGATTTTGGATCATCGGTTTTCCAGATTGGGTGATCTTTTTTCCAAGTAGAACCTACATAAAATAAGGTATCGTTTACAACCCAAGCTGCTGGTGCACATTGATCGTCATCTGCTGGTTTTCTTTGAAAACTTCCGTAGACAAATTTCCAATCAGACATGTCTTTGCTCCAGAAAAAACCTGCCTGATTTGTGGCAAACAAATAGTATTCTCCTTTAAAGGTAATAATGACAGGATCTGCACTTGAACGTCGTGATACTGGAATACCATTATGATTTTCGGTTGTATAATTGTATCCAATGTTTATAGGATTGCAATAGGTTGTTGCGGGTTTATTTGGATCAAACCATTCTGTTTTACCAGGAATATTAGTGTTTTGTGCCCAACCGATTGAACTAACTATTAAAAGCAACGAAAGCACTTTTAAGTGTAGTGTATATCTATTTTTCATTTTTTGATTTTTAAAGTTTAAAAACAAGAGGATTTGCTTTGTTTTGAATTAAGCTTTTCTTGAAAACTACTTTTTCACTTTTATTCTTTGTGCCAAAAGCTCTGGCTCATTTGTCGTTATATAATTAAACTTGCTCTCGATAATCCAATCCATATCAGAAGCTTCGTTAACGGTCCAGGCATTTAGAATAATATTATTTTCTTTTGCTTCTATAATCCATTCTGGATGTTTTTTGAAGACTGAATAATGATAATCAATGCCATTAATATTATCCACTTTTACTTCTTTTGGTGATTTATTTCCTTCTAAATATTGTAAAACGGTTTTATGATCAACTGCTCTAATTTGTTTTAATATTTCATAATCAAAACTAATGTAGCAGGTGATTTTATCAGCTTTCAGCTCTTTGATGGTTTCAACTACTTTCAAAGCAGTCTTTTTTCCTCGTTCTTTACTTATCTCTGATGGTTTTATTTCACAGACTAAAAGAGTGTGTTTGTTATTTTTAATTCCTTCTGAAATATACTCGTGTAATGTTGGCAGTTTTTCTCCGTTTGAAAGTTTGAACTTTATCAGATCTGCGTAATTTGTTTCTTCAATAAGTAATTTGTTATAATGTGCATCGTGATTGATTACAAGAGAATCATCGGCAGTTCTCCAAACATCAAATTCAGAACCTGCATTTTTCAAATCGATAGCATGTCTTAAAGCTGCTATAGAATTCTCTGGAAGATTATTCTTTTTCCATGCGCCGCGATGTGCTACAATTCCATTATTTTGTACACTGCAAGAATGGAAAGCTATTATTACTGCGAAAAAAAGAAGGGCTCGAAATATTTTACTAGTATTCATTTTTTTTGAAATTATAATTGAATAAAAATGTCTTTTTAGAAAAAAAGCCCTCCGTCAACCAAACGAAGGGCTTTTAACTAACCAATAAACCAACTATTTAGTTAACTCAAAACTAACTTTCTTATCGGCAGTTGAATTTCCTCCAACGAAAATATCAAACTGTCCAGGTTCTGCTACAAATTGTAAATCAGAATTATAAAATTTTAAATCTTCAACTGTGATATCAAAAGTCACGGTTTGTTTTTCACCTTTTTTAAGTGTAATTTTTTGGAAACCTTTCAATTCTCTAACCGGTCTTGTTACCGAACCAACTAAATCTCTAATGTATAATTGAACTGTTTCTTTTCCGTCATAATTTCCAGTATTAGTTACATCAACGGTTACTTTTAATTTTCCAGAAGCATTCATTTTATCTGATGAAATTTTCAAGTTTGAATAATCAAAAGTGGTATAGCTTAAACCAAAACCAAATGGGAATAATGGTTCGTTTCTTTCGTCGATATAGTTAGATCTGAATTTTTCAAATTTTCCTTCTGTGTTAGAAAGTGGTCTTCCTGTATTTTTGTGTGCATAGTAAATTGGTAATTGTCCAACGCTTCTTGGGAAAGTTGAAGTCAATTTTCCTGAAGGATTTACATCTCCAAATAAAACGTCAGCAATTGCATAACCTGCTTCTGAACCAGCGAACCAAACATTTAAAATAGCTGGTACCGTTTCGTTTTCTTCTTTAATAACTAACGGACGACCGTCGAATAATACTAAAACAACTGGTTTTCCTGTTTTTAATAATGCATTTAACAAATCTTTCTGCGCTTGTGGAATTTCTAAATTCGTACGACTGCTAGATTCTCCACTCATTTCTGCAGATTCTCCAAGAGCAGCAACAATTACATCTGACTGATTTGCTACTTTTAAAGCTTCTGCCAATAATTCTTCTTTTGAACGAGAATCACGGTGCAATGTTTTTCCAAACATTGTTGCATTAGTTTCAAAAGTTTCATCGTAATCTAAGTTGCTTCCTTTTGCGTATAATACTTTAGTTGATTTCCCTGCTACTTCTTTGATTCCTGCTAATAATGAGATAGCATTCTCCATTTTTGTCGCTACGCTCCAAGTTCCCGGCATGTTTTCTTTAGCATCAGCCAATGGCCCGATTAAAGCAATTGTTCCCGATTTTTTAAGTGGCAATACTTGGTTTTGATTTTTTAATAAAACCAAAGATTGCGCAGAGATTGATCTTGCTTCTTTTCTGCTGCTTGAAGTAAAGATCTCTGTTTTTGCTCTTTTTTCATCACAATATTTATAAGGATCACTAAATAATCCTAAATCGTATTTTGCTTCAAGAATAAGTTTAACAGCATTGTCGATTGTTGCCATTGTAACTTTTTTCTCGTCTAAAGATTTTTTCAAAGTTGTTAAAAAACCTTCTCCAACCATATCCATTTCAACACCAGCATTTAGAGACTGAGCAGAAACTGCTTGTAAATCTCCCATTCCATGCTCGATCATTTCAGGAATTCCTGTAAAATCTGTTACTACGAAACCTTTAAAGCCCCATTGTTTTCTTAAAACATCTGTCATTAACCATTTATTTCCAGTTGCAGGAATTCCGTCAACTTCGTTGAAAGAAGCCATAACTGAACCTACACCTGCGTCAATAGCAGCTTTGTAAGGAGGGAAATAATCGTTGAACATTCTGATATGACTCATATCTACAGTATTGTAATCACGACCACCTTCTGGCGCACCATATAAAGCGAAGTGCTTTACGCATGCCATAATTGAATTGTTTTTAGAAAGATCATGTTGTTGGTATCCATTAACCATTGCTTTTGCAATTTCACTTCCTAAATATGGATCTTCACCTGAACCTTCTGAAACTCTTCCCCAACGCGGATCGCGAGAAACATCAACCATTGGCGAGAATGTCCAGTTGATACCGTCTGCACTAGCTTCTTGCGCTGCAATTTGTGCACTTCTTTCGATTAAGCCCATATCCCAAGTACAAGATAATCCTAACGGAATTGGAAATGTTGTTTCGTAACCGTGAATAACATCCATACCAAAAATCAACGGAATTTTTAATCGGCTTTCTTCAACTGCAATTCTTTGTACTTCTTTAATTTTTTGAACAGATTTAATATTGAATAAACCTCCAACTTTACCTTCAGCAATTTTTTTAGCCACATCAGAACTATTTGCTTGTCCTGTTGTAATATCTCCAGAAGTTGGTAAATTAAGCTGACCTAATTTTTCGTCTAATGTCATTTTTGACAAAAGCTCAGCTACAAACTCTGACTTTGGTTTAATTTTTACTGTATTTTTAGTATTCTTTTTTTGGGCATAACCCAAAACAGCACATCCTAAAAATAGTAAGACTAATTTGTTTTTCATTCTATTATATTTATTTGTTCGTATTCGTTCTTTTCTGTTTAAACATCCAGTCATAAATTTCAGGATTGTCGTAAACTCTTGTCCAGCTGTCGTGACCTGCATCATCAAAAATGGTCAATTGAACATCTTTCGCATTACATTTTTTTAACTCTTTGTAAATCGTAATCGCATAATTTACATTGACCACATTATCTAATAAACCGTGGTAAATTCTGGTTGGAATATTGGCTATTTCACAGGCTTTTTCTAACTGAATTAAATCTACAAAACCAGCGACAGGTACATTTGCGGCAAATAGATCAGCATGTGCAAAAGCCAAATTCCATGAAGCCCAGCCTCCTGAGCTTAAACCAGTAACATATATTCTTTCTGAATCAATTTTGTTTTCTTTCTGAATTTTTAAAATCAGCTGATAAATTGATTCTATATCCCAATTTTCGTCTTCTTTACATTGCGGCGCCAAAACATAAGCATCCAGCTGATGGGTTTTTAAATACTTTAAAGGCCCGTTTATTTTGACTTTTTCAAGGTCTGTACCTTTTTCTCCATCTCCTGAAATAAAAACTATTAATGGCTTTTTCTCTTTTGTATTTATCGGTTTATGCAAAACATATCCCAATTCATAGTTGGTTATAACAACCGTTTTTATTTTTCCTGTTGTCTCACTTTGTGCAAAACCAACTAGAGAAAAAAGCATTAAGAGTAAGCCTGCTTTATATTTCATAAAAAATTAGATTCCGTATTTTCCGGATTTAAATCCAAGTTTTGTTAAACCTTGTTTTACTTCTGGAGCATTCATAAATAACTTCCATAATAATCCTGTACGATAATTTTCAAGCATTACTACTTCTGGACCTTGATCTATGGCTAGATATCGTTTTGCCACCCAATTGTTTTCTAAACTTAGTGCATCATAAAAACCAGCTTCTCCCCAAGTTTCTTTTTTATGATTTTGATAAAGGTTTCTCATTAAAGCAATAGATTCTTTTGGTGTATATACAATTGAACTTATTGCTGCTGTTGGTGATATAACTCCAACATCATTCGTTGGAAAATGTGCATTATATCCTATTGATCCGTCAGGATTTCTAGAATAAGAAGCTGTTAATCCCCAATAATCAGCACCATAACTGCCATATTTTTTAGGATTCTCAACACAATATTCATAATCTATTTTAACCTGATTTACATTTAAATCCCAGTAGTTTGCATATTTATCTGTTAATTGATTCGGATCTAAACCTACATAAGAATAATGCGCCCAAAATAATGGCCCTCCAAACTCTTCAGCTCCATTATGTTTTAGAATTAAAGGAATATTGTATTTTGTTTTTGAAGTAACAATTCCGCCGCTTCTGGCCCAGCCTTCATGATAAGCTTTTGCATCGATAGTATGTGTTGGCGATGCTGCTGCCAAAACGTACGTAATTAAACATTCGTTATATCCCTCAAGCGGAAAATTCATCTGCCAGTCGTAATTAGGCGACCAGTGCCAGTACAGCACATTTTTGTTGTTTGTATACCATTGCCAGTCAACACCTTTCCAAAGTGCGTCATATTTTGCTGCAACAGCTTTCTCTTTTTCTGAACCTGTTTTAAGATATTCACGAACTGTAATCATTCCTGCAACCAAAAATGAAGTTTCGACTAAGTCGCCGCCATTATCCTTGGTTCCAAAAGGTTTTACTTTTCCTGTATTTCCGTCAATCCAGTGTGACCACGCTCCGTGAAAACGATCAGCTTTGCCTAAAAAATCAGCAATTTTGTTCAGTCTTTCTACTCCTTGTGCTTTTGTAATATAGCCTTGAGACATTCCTGATACAAGTGCCATTAAACCAAAACCAGAACCGCCTGTTGTAACAATATTTGAATCATTCTCTGGATAATTTCCGTCAGGATGATAACGTTCTCTTGCTAATCCAGAATTTGGTTCTGCATAATCCCAGAAATACTTAAAGGTTTGTTTTTGAACCATTTCTATAAGCTGTTCATCTGTCAGTGTAACACTAGAAGTTTTTTCTTCTGTATTCCCTTTAGATTTAACAGCAGAGGATCCACATCCAAAAAAAGTAAAAGCTAAAAATAAAACTGAAATTCTAATCATTATAAAAATTTAAAATATTGAATAAATAATCACTTCCTCTAAACTTTTAGAGGAAGTGATTTTAAGATGTTAATTAATAACCACCTGGATTTTGTTGAGAAAGTCCATTTGCTTCTCTTAAGAATGAAGTTGGTATAGGCCATAACTCATGTTTTCCAACAATAAAAGTCTTACCATCTGCTGCCATAGCTGCTTCAGCTTGCCCTGTTCTAACAATATCAAACCATCTGTCGTGCTCAAATGCAAATTCAAATCTTCTTTCTTTATAGATTGCTTTTCTGATATCTGATTGAGAAGTAAAAGGAGTGTTTCCTAAACCTGCTCTTTTACGAATTTGATTCACTAAAGGAATAGCTTCAGAAGTTTGTCCTAATTCGTTTAATGCTTCGGCTTTCATTAATATAACTTCAGCATATCTTAAATATCTAAGATTTGTATCTGTAAATTCTTGATTGTAAAAAGATGATGAATATGCTTTATAATTATATCTTTCATTTGCAACAGTTGATGCCACTTCTCTACCGTCATACAAAACTGATCCTTTGAAAATAATTGTAGCAGCTCGTCTAACGTCTCCCGGCTCATAAGCATCTGCTAAACCTTTAGTTGGCGTATTGAATCCCCAACCCCAGCCTCCAGCTCCACGAGGCGCTTGAGAAACAGTATAATTTCCAATTCCAAATCCAGGGCTTGAAGTAGAACCTACTCCATTGATTTCGAAAATAGATTCTTGACCAAATTCTCCTTCTTTTTTATATTGTAGAGCATAATCAGAAACTAAAGAATAACCTGTTACTTTATCACAATTGTCAATTACTTTTTGCCACTTCTTTTGATACAGATTTACTTTTGCCAGTAAAGCGTATGCAGCTCCTTTAGAAGCTCTAACAACATCAGCTCCTGTGTAAGCTGATTTTAAAGGCAACGCTTCGATAGCGTCATTTAAATCTTGCTCAATAAAAGCATAAACTTCTGCTACTGACTTACGTGTCAATTGCATTTTTCTATCTTCTTCAGATATTGGCACTGTAGCTAAATGATCAATAATTGGAACTCCACCATATCCTTTTACTAAAGTAAAATACATAAATGCTCTCATGAATTTTGTTTCCCCTACTAATCTTGCTTTTAAATCAGGAGATGCTTTATCCAATTTAGGAAACATGGCTAATGCTTGATTACATCTGTTAATTCCCGCATAGTTAGCATTCCAAGTAGATTGAAATGATGGCGTTGAAGCGTTATAAGTTAAAGCGTCAACAATATCTTTGTCTCCACCTGCATCTCCTGGATCAGAACCTTTATCTGCGTCATCAGTGATGATACTTGAAACTGCATTCCATCCAAAAGATGACATTTCCCATCCTAAAAATTGATTATAAATTGCAGTTACAAAACCTTTAGCTCCTTCATCACTATTAACCAAAGCAGGATCTGCAGGAATAGCTTCTGTTGGATCTACATCCAAAAAGTCATTTGAACATCCGGATAATAGTAATCCAGAAAGAACAAACATTGATATATATAATCTTTTCATAATATTAAAATTTTAAATTAACTCCCATAACAAATGATCTCAATGATGGGTAAGCATCTAGCTCAACCCCTTGAGTACCTTCAACTAACTTACCATCAGACACAACATCTGGTGAAAATCCAGAGAATTTTTGTGTAATAAATGGGTTAATCGCATTTACATAAATTCGGCAATAGTTAATAAATTTATCTTCTTTAAGAGGAAGTTTGTACCCGAAAGTAATGTTATTAATTCTAAAGAAATCTGCTGACTCTAAATAATAAGTTGAAGCAAAAGGAGTTAAATTAGAAGGTGCCGGAATTGAAGATGTTGTATTTGTAGGTGTCCAAAAACCATTAGCCATAGAAGCTTCTACATTTTCTCCTCCAAACCTTTGTGCTTTCTTTCCGTTATATACTTTTGCTCCTCCTGTTCCGTAACCATCAACAGAAAAATCAAAGTTTTTGTAGTTTAAACCTAATGTAACTCCATAATTAGAAGTTGGTAAAAGAGAACCTACATATTTTTTGTCTTTAAGCTCATCTAAGCCTGATTGCGCAACTTTAGAACCATCTGCTTTGTAGTACAGCATTTGACCATTTGCTTGATCAACTCCTGCATACTCATACATAAAGAAACTACCTAATGGTTGTCCTACCGAAGTATTATCAAGAATTTTGGTATTTTGGCCATTTCCTAAACTTCCTCCAATAATTGGATTTAACTGAACATTTTTAAGACTTGTAAGTTCATTTTTATTATGAGAAAAATTTCCTCCTACCCAGTAACTTAAATTATCGTTTATTCTATCATCCCAACGTAAAGAAATTTCATAACCTTTGTTAGATACTTCCCCAACATGCGCTGGTGTAGCAACTGTAATTCCAGAAGTTGAATATGGTTTAACATTCAAAATTGTATTTGTTGTGTTTTTATCATACACGTCAAATGATCCTTTTAATCTGTTGTTTAATACTTCAAAATCAAAACCTCCTGAAAGTTCTTCAACAATTTCCCAAGATAAATTTGGATCTACTTGCGAATTAATTGTTGTACCTGAACCTAAACCTGAATTATCTAATCCAGAAGTTAATAATTGTGTATTAAGCGGTACATTTTGATTTCCTAATCTACCCCAAGAACCTCTAATTTTTAATAAATTAATTTGCTCTACATTACTTAAAAAGCTTTCTTTTGAAACTATCCATCCTAAACCAACAGATGGGAATGTTCCCCAACGTTTGTCTTCAGCAAATTGTGAAGATCCATCACGTCTTACAGTACCTGTAAGTAAATATCTGTCTAACAATTTATATTGGAAACGAGCAAAATAAGAGGCTAATCTTCTTTGATTTAAAGCTTCATCTTTCAAACCTGTAACAGTCCCTGCTACATTAACATCTTTTAAAGACCAATAGTTCGAGTTTGCATTTACATTCTTTCTGTCAATAGTTAACTTTTCTCTAGTACCTTGTACATTCGCCTCAATACCAGCTGTAACTTCAACGTCATGAATTTCTGCAAAAACTTTATTATACGTTAAATAGTTAGATAAGTTCCAATTAAAATACTGATCTCTATTTCTTGTCAAAGTGTTCACATTCAAATCACCAGGATACTTTGATGCTACACGAGTAGGATCTGCAGATAACCAAAGAGCTTGATTGTCTACATAATTATACTGTTTGTATGTATAAAATTCCCCGTTGAATTGTGAAGTAAATTTTAACGATTTAATAATGTCATAATCTAATTTTAATCCACCTTGCAGCATAACAGTTTGCTGCTGCTCGTTTGTATAATCTAATTGAGCTACTGGATTTCCAACATTATTGAAAGAAGCACCTGTTTCAGCTACAACTCCATTAGAAATAAATGGTACACCATATTTCCCATCAGCGTAACGCACAGGAACAAGTGGAGATTGTCTGTAAGCATTTGTAAATGCGCTCAAAGGCATTGGTGTATTCTTAATAGTACTTACACTAAAGTTTTGAGTTAATTTAACTTTATCAGAAAGTTTAAACTCATTATTATTTCTAATAGTTGTACGTCCGTAATCAGAGCCGTTTAAAATTCCTTTTTCTTCATAATTTCCAACACTAAAAAAGTATTTCACATTTTCTGAAGATCCTGAGATTGCGATATTATTTTGAGTGTAAGACCCAGTTCTTGTAATCGCATCAAGCCAATCTGTGTTATAAGGTTGATTTGCAGAAAATCTGCCTTGAGGAAAATCGTTGCTATAAGCAGCATTACTATAACGAACGTACTCGTCAGCATTTGCCATTTTTACCGTTTTAAGCGGCGTTCTAACTCCTGCAAAGCTTTCTACGTCTACAGTCATTTTTCCTTTACCTGCTTTGGTTGTAATCATAATTACACCATTTGCACCTCTAGTTCCATAAATAGCTAATGAAGAAGCATCTTTCAAGATCTCATAAGATGTAATATCATTAGTATTAATGTTGTTGATGTTTTCAGTAGGCATACCATCTACTACATACAGAGGATTTCTTCCTCCTAATGCGGTACCAGCCCCTCTGATCAATACTGAAGGAGTACTTCCTGGCGCATCTGAAGTAGATACTTGTACACCAGCTGCTTTACCCTGAATAGCCTGAGACGCATTTATTACCTTCATTTTGGTAATTTCCTCAGATTTGATTGAACTTACAGCAGATGTATTATCAATCTTTTTTCTTGTACCGTATCCTATTACAACTACTTCTTTTAATGCAGTATCCTCTGCTTCTTTTAAGGTAATTGTCATTGGTGCGGCAGTTGCCGGTACAGAAACTGAATTAAAACCCAACATAGAGACTTTTAATATATCTCCTGGTTTTGCATTAATAGTAAAGTTTCCGTCGAAATCTGCATCAGCAGTAGCACGAGCATCAGATGAAGCGATTATTGCTCCAGGAATTCCCATTCCGCTGCTGTCTACTACTTTTCCTTTAATTGCTTGCGCTTGTCCCATCATATAAGATGGTAACAATAAGAGCGCTAAAAAGCTAAAAATAAAATTTTTCATACAGTATGTAATCGTTTAAGTTAGTAGAGCCAAATTAAACAATTACAACGTTGTAGTACATCAAACACCACTACAACATAACTACATCATTGTGTTAAAATTTTAAGTTATACAAATGATTATCAAATACATAAATGTTAAATAAAATTCATTAACATAACGTTATGATGTAGTATTGATGTATTAGAATTATATAAAAAATGAGATGGAAAAATATAAGATCTATAAATTTTAAAACCAAATCTTACAGACTTAATAAAAACTTTGACAGGTTTTCATCTTGAGTAAGACTCAGCTTCTTTCTTAGACGATATCTATGTAATTCTACGCCTCTAAAAGAAATGTTCATCAGAGGTGCAATTTCTTTTGAAGAGAGATTCATTTTAAGATAAACACAGAGTTTTATATCTTTTGGAGTTAGATGCGGATACTTTTTAGAAAGGTTGATAATAAACTCATTGTGAATTTGATTCAAATTTGTCTCAAAAGTCTCCCATTCGTGTTTATTAACCTCATTTATTTTTATTGCTTTTTTGATTTCGCTTTTTAGTTTATTGAAATCTTTTTCAGAATCAAGAATACTCTGAATATTTTCGATCATTTCACTTTGTTTAGCAATCGACAAAGACTTACCAGCAACTTCAGATGATTTTGTCTGTAATTCAAGCTCTAGAATATGTTTCTCAAATTCTTGAATATTCAGCTCATTCTCTTTCTTAAGTTCCATTTCAAGAATTTCGCGCTGATGTTTTAATTCTTCTGCCTGCAATTTTAATTTTTGTGTATAACGAAGTTTATTCCATTTATAATAGAAAAATAAGACTGCGGCTATTACCAGCAAATAAAGCAGCACCATCCAAAATGAAAAATACCAAGGCTGCGAAACTTTAAACTCAAAGCTTGAAACTTTATCATAATTAGCTCCATCATGTTTAAAAATCACCACAGAATGTGATCCGCTGCTTAAGTTATTTAAAACAACTGCACCATTTGAAATTGGTATGTATTTCTTGTCATTATTTATCTGATAAAATAAATTTGGCTTACTGGCTCCATAAATTCCAGAAATCACATTTATTCTAAGTTCCGTATTGTGTTTTATTTTACTTTCGTCCGGAAGAAGTTCACCATTATTATAAGCTTCAATTCTAACACCTTTGTTCTGCTTATTTTCATATTCTAATTGAAGCGAAATAAATCCATCATCAAGATTTAGTAAATAATGATTATTACTTCTAAAAATTCTTAGATTTTCATTAATCAACTTTCCTTTATAGTATTTCTCTTGAATAATATTCCAAACAAATTTATTTTCATTTGCATAAATATGATAAAGAACACCTTCTTGAAGAACAATAAAATGATTCTTATCTATGGCAACTACATCAGAGATATTTTTAAAATTGGTATTGAATAATTCATTCTCTTCTAATTTATTTGTAATAGAATTAAATGTATACCAAATGTTATTAATTAGAAAAAGTATCTCTCCTCTAAATTCAAAAATCTTAACTCCAAAATCATTTTTAATTTTACTTAACTGAGTGATGTTTTCAACTTTCTTGGTCTTGAAATTATCATCTACAAAAACTCTATATAATCCTCTATAATTATCTGCCGCCCAAATTTCATTTTTCTTATTCTGTGCAACATACTTTATAGGTTTAGAAAGTCCATCAATTTTTTTGCTTTCGCTAAGATCGAAAGCATTATTATACACTAAAATTCCGCTGTAAGTCGATTGAAAATAAGTATCATTAATAATACTTTTTGATAAGTTCCAACCTCCATTTACATTATTAATCTTTGTTAAAGCACCATTTTCGTAACAAAATGTACCATCATTATGACCTATCACATATTTACTTCCAATTTTGGTAATATTCCATCCCTGCCCCTGTGTATTAGGCATTATTTTGAAGTTTCCAGAATCAAACTCAAAAATACCATGATTTGAAGCAATTAAATATCCTTTATCAAT
Source organism: Flavobacterium oncorhynchi (assembly GCF_002217355.1). Lineage (GTDB taxonomy): Bacteria > Bacteroidota > Bacteroidia > Flavobacteriales > Flavobacteriaceae > Flavobacterium > Flavobacterium oncorhynchi. The sequence goes on from NZ_MUHA01000001.1 coordinate 46,932, forward strand.
AGTGGCAACGGAGTAAACAGAGCCCAATATTCCAGAATTGTCGTAAAAAAAAGAAATTGGAGAATTTACCTCAACATGAGCAATTCCGTTATCCAAACCCAGCCATAAGTCTTCCTCTTTGTCAAAACCAATGCTTAGTACTGAATTATTCATCAAAACATTGTTTCTGTCAATATTTTTAAATGTATTGGTATTAAAATCGTAGATAAACACCCCTTTATTGCCTGTGCCGACAATGAGTTTATTATTTTTAATAAACTTCGCAACATTAATTCCGTTAGACTTTAATGTTTCATTCAATGGATTATTCCAAGGTCTGAGTCCTTCTTTTTCAGCAACAAAAATCCCTCGCTTTTGCGTAAAAATATAAGTTTTCCCATTATATTTTTCAATCGCATGCACAACGGTATTTTTCAGAATTTCCCAGCCTTTTGGAATTGCGATTTTTGTTCCATTCATTCTAAAAAGACCTTTCTCTACAGAAGCAACATAAAGATTATTGTCGACTACAAAGCAATAGGAAACTAAAAAAGGGAATTTAACTCTTTGAATATGCTTTCCATCATAAATAAAAACATCGTTGAAAGATTGAAAATACAATGACCCATTAAATCTGAATATTTTCCAGATTTCTTCATTGTCTTTCTCATCAAATAAGTGAAGATTTTTAGTAATAGAAACATAATGCATTTTACCATTTTTTCTATACCAATATCCAAATTCTTTATACGATCCTGAGTAAATTCGATCACCTTCAATCAAAATCGAGCGAATTATCGTTTTATTTGGCAAAGAATACTTTTCCCAAATGACACCATCGTAACGCAGCAGATAATGATTATTTGCAAAATACATTGCCTTATCTTTACCTTGAGCAACGTTCCAGATTTGATTATCACCCTGATAATCTGATTTATTGTAATTTTCGACGAAAGGAAGTAATTCTTGTGCTTGGATTTGAAAAGCAATGAAAAAGAAGAATAGTAATTTAAAAAGTTTCGATTTCAAAATATTCGGATTTATACCTCAAAGATACTCACAAATATTTAATATGAAGTCATAAAAAAAGCTCCTAATCAAGGAGCTTTCTTATAATCTTCAATTCAAAATCTTTAGTTATTCAGCAATTGATAAACCTGATTTGCAATTTCATATTCTTCGTCAGTTGGTACTACAAGTATTTTTGCTCTTGAACTTGGCTTATTGATTTCTCTAATTTCTTTCGAACGAATTTGATTTTTATCATCATCTATTTCAATTCCAAAATATTCCATATCGGTACAAACTAACTTTCGCATATACGATGAATTTTCACCAATTCCAGCTGTAAAAATTATAGCGTCCAACCCGTTTAAAGAAGCAGCGTACGACCCAATGGTTTTTCTAATTCTATAAGCATTCATTAACAAAGCCAGCTGACAGTCTTTATTTCCTTTTTCAGCTTCCGATTCAATATCACGCAAATCACTGTAACCTGTAAGCCCTAACATTCCGCTTTGTTTCAACAAAATAGAGTTTACTTCATCTGCCGTATAACCCAAATTTTTGACCATATAAAATATAACAGATTGATCAATATCTCCTGCTCTTGTGCCCATTATTAGACCATTTGCAGGCGAAAATCCCATTGTTGTGTCAATACTTTTCCCGTCTTTTACAGCTGTCATACTGCATCCGTTTCCTAAATGGATTGTGATAATTTTAGATTTATTTTCTAAGTAGTCTATTGCCTTTTCAGATACGTATTTATGACTTGTTCCATGAAATCCATATACGCGCACTTTATTCTCAGTTAAAAGATAATTTGGTATTGCATATTTATAAGCTTGAACTGGAATTGTTTGATGAAACGCAGTATCAAAAACAGCAACTTGTTTTGCTTCGGCAAATATTTCTTCTGCAACATTTATTCCTACCAAATGCGCTGGATTATGAAGAGGCGCTAATTCTGAAAGTTCTTTAATTTTTTCTTTTACTTCTTCTGTAATAATAGTTGTATCAGAAAAATAACTTCCTCCGTGTACAACTCTATGCCCTACAGCTGCAATTTCTGAAGTTGTTTTAATTACTCCTTTGTCTGCATCCAAAAGCATATCTGCCACTTTCTGTAATCCTACTTTATGAGTTGGAATCGGCAATATTTCTTCACGCGAATTTGAAGCTGTTTTAAAAGTAATGTTTGATGTTTCTAGACCAATTCTATCAATCATACCACTGCAAATCACTTCGTTTGTTGGCATAACCATTAATTGATATTTTATTGATGAACTTCCTGAGTTTATTATTAGTATTTTCATTCTTTTTAAGTTGCTAAGATTCTAAGAAGCTAAGACTCTAAGGCTCTTAGTTTATTTTTTAATTTTTAATTGAATTTACATTCCCTGCGCCTGAATCGCTGTAATTACGACCGTATTAATAATATCATCAACTGTACAACCACGGCTTAAATCGTTTACAGGTTTATTTAATCCTTGCAGCATTGGACCAATTGCCAAAGCTCCTGTTTCTCTTTGTACTGCTTTATAGGTATTATTTCCTGTGTTCAAATCTGGAAAAATTAGTACGCTCGCCTGTCCTGCTACTTCAGAATCTGGCATTTTACTTTTACCAACAGCGCGGTCAACTGCAGCATCATACTGAATTGGACCTTCAATTTTTAAATCAGGGCGTTTTTGTTTTACAATTTCGGTTGCTGCTCTTACTTTATCGACTTCATCCCCTTTTCCTGATGATCCAGAAGAATAAGAAAGCATGGCAATTTTTGGTTCAATTCCAAAAGCTGAACTTGATTCTGCCGATGAAATTGCGATTTCTGCCAATTGTTCTGCAGTTGGATTTGGATTAATAGCACAATCTCCAAAAACAGAAACTCGATCTTCTAAACACATAAAAAATACGGATGAAACTACAGACGAATTAGGTTTGGTTTTTATGAATTGTAAAGCTGGCAGAATAGTATGCTGTGTAGTATGTGCCGCACCAGAAACCATTCCGTCTGCGTGGCCTTTATACACCATCATAGTTCCAAAATACGAAACATCTTCCATTAAATCTCTAGCCATTGTAATACTTACATTCTTTGCTTTTCTAAGCTCATAATAGGTATTAGCATAATCTTCATACAATTCTGATTCTTTTGGATTGATGATATTTACTTTAGAAAAATCAAATGCTATTCCAAGTTCAGCAATTTTATTTTCAATTTGTTTTCTTTCTCCAATAATCGAAATATCAACAACATCCATCGCCAAAAGTCTCGAAGCTGCAATAATAATTCTTTCGTCATTTCCTTCAGGCAGAACGATATGTTTACGATGCTGTCTAGCTCTTTTAACCATGTTGTATTGAAACATTTTTGGCGTCATACCTTCTGCTTCAAAAGTGATTAATCTTTCGGATAAAGCTTCGTTATCAACGTATTTTTCAAAAGTAGTTATCGACGTTTCAATTTTATGCGTGTTATTGGCATAGATTTCAGACTTAATAGCGCCAATTCTGTTTGTAATATGATATGTTCCGCCGTCAACCGCAATAATTGGAACAATAGCCGAAAGTCCTTCAATAAGCTTTAAAATACTTTCTTCTGGAACGATATTTCCAGTTAATATAATCCCCGATATTGTTGGATAATTTGCTGATTCATTAGCTTGCAAAGCTCCTAAAATAATATCAGAGCGATCTCCTGGTGTAATTACAAGCGCATTATCATGTAAATGAACCAAATAATTATGTAATTGCATAGCTCCAACGCTAAAGTGACCAATTTCATTATTTAAATAATTTCCTCCAAATAAAACTTTAGCATCAAGTTCATTAACAATTTCCTGCATTGTCGGATTGTTCAAACTTGAAATTAGTGGAATTGTATTGACTAAAACATTCTCTGGTAAGCTTTTTTGAAGACTTTTAGTTACTAATTCAATATTTTCGGGTTGCACTTTATTGGCAAAAACAGATAAAACCTCAACCTCTTTTACTTTGAAAGAATCGTAAACTAAATATAAGCTGTCAACCAATTCCTCCAATGTTTTCCCTACTCCTGAACCAATAATTATTGTTGGAATTCCTAAGTTTTTAGCAATTAAAACATTCAAATCTAATTCGATTGAAGTTCCTTCGCCGGTAAAGCTTGTTCCTTCAACCAAAACAAAATCAAAACGTTCTTCAAGTTTTTTATATTTTTCGATAATTAAATCTAAAACCTCTCCTATTTTTCCTTTATTCTTTTTCTTAATCAATTTACTCTTTGTAATGGCATAGGCATCTTCAAACTTAATATCGAGGTTAAAATGCGATAAAACGGTTTCGATGTGATTATCTAATTCGCCATCGACAAAATCTTCTACAATAGGTCTAAAATACCCTACTTTGGCTGTTTTCCCGATCAAAATACTCATCAAACCGAGTGTTATAATCGATTTTCCGCTATTGTGATCGCTTGTTGCTATATATATTGCTTTACTCATAATTTATATTTTGAAACTTAACGTATCTATTTGAATTCTATTTTATATTAAAAGGTTAAAACCAACGCCTTTTCTTGAAATAAACAATCAAAGCTATTACTAGTAAAACCATTGCCACCATTACACTATGATAACCATAACGATATTTAAGTTCTGGCATGTTTTCAAAGTTCATACCGTAAACTCCAACAATAAAAGTAAGGGGTATAAATATGGCTGAAATTATAGTAAGGGTTTTCATAATCTCGTTCATTTTTCGGCTTTGTTCCGAAAAATAAAAATTAGAAGCACTTTCGAGTGAGCTCATATCTGATTCAATTTGCTCTAAAAGCTCTAAACTTTTTTGATGCAGTCTGATAAAAAAATTAAAAGTTTCTTTTTGAATCAAACCATTGTCATCATCATCTTTAATGGTTTTTAAATAATAAAGCGAATCTCGAAGAGGAACTATTGAACGCTTTAAAAAATTAAAATTATCACGGTGATTTTCAATCTTTTCTAAAATAATACGGTCCGCGCCTTTTTTAGTCAAATTGATCAATTCTTCAATTTTATCTTCTTCATCTTCAATCGTAATATAAAAATTTTCGATTACAGCATCTAATAATAAATAAAGCAGATAATCTACTTTTTTAGTTCTTACTATTCCCGAATGTGTTCGAAGACGCTCTCGAATATGGGTAAAAAAATCGCTTCGTTTTTCTTGAAAAGAAATCAAAATTCCATCTTTCAATATAAAACTCAGCTGTTCAACACTTATATTATCTGAATATTCAGAAGGCAAAAGTGATTTTATATTGAAAAATAAAATATTAGGCTGTTCTTCTAATTTGGTTCTTTTTGTGGTGTTTAAAATATCTGCCAATAAATAATCATCCAATTTAAAATGTGCTCCAATAGTTTTAAGCAAACCAATGTCATTTAAACCGTGAATATTAAGCCAGTTATTTTTAGTGTAATCAAAACAAGAATTTAGAGCCAGAACGGTAAATTTATCATATTCAACAACATCTGTGTCGTTATATACAAAAAGCTGCATCTCGGTTTCATGCTCTTTATGCGAGCCTGTATACTCTAAAGTAATATGTTGCAGCTTTCTCCCTTTCTTGTATTTGATCTTTCTCATTCAAAAAAATTTACAATAGTAATATTACGAAAAAGAATCCGAATGAGAAATGACAATTATCATTTTGCTCAGAAAGATTTAACAAATCATATTGCTTTTAAAAAGTGTTCTTTTTATTGTTTCCATTACTTAAACATGAATTATATCCATAAAAAAAACCGAGCCATTTCTGACTCGGTTTTCATATTCAATTGTAAAGACACACATAATGCGTCTCTACGGAGTAAATTATTTTACCTCTTCGAATTCAACGTCTTCAACGTTATCTCCTTGAGATTGCTCTTGTTGTGGAGCAGCTTGTTGTCCTGCATCACCTTGAGCGTACATTGCCTCTGTAGCTGTTTTCCAAGCTGCATTAACATTGTCTAATCCTTTTTGGATTGCATCAAGATCTTGAGATTGGTGAGCCATTCTCAATTCAGTTAAAGCATATTCGATAGCTGTTTTGTGCTCATCTGTAATTTTATCTCCCAATTCTTTCAATTGACTTTCAGTTTGGAAAATAGTACTATCAGCTTCGTTCAATTTCTCAGCTCTTTCTTTTGCAATTCTGTCAGCATCAGCATTAGCTTCAGCATCTTTTTTCATTTTTTCGATTTCTTCAGCTGTTAATCCAGAAGAAGCTTCGATACGGATATCGTGAGATTTTCCAGTTCCTTTGTCAGTTGCAGAAACTTTGATGATACCATTAGCATCGATATCGAAAGTTACTTCGATTTGAGGAACTCCTCTTGGTGCTGGTGGAATACCATCTAAGTGGAAACGACCGATAGTTTTGTTATCAGCAGCCATAGCTCTTTCTCCTTGCAATACGTGGATTTCAACAGATGGTTGAGAATCAGCAGCAGTAGAGAATACTTGAGATTTTTTAGTTGGGATAGTTGTGTTAGACTCAATTAATTTAGTCAATACACCACCCATAGTTTCGATACCTAAAGAAAGAGGTGTTACGTCAAGTAACAATACATCTTTTACATCTCCAGATAAAACTCCACCTTGAATAGCAGCTCCAATAGCAACAACCTCATCAGGGTTAACACCTTTAGATGCTTTTTTACCGAAGAATTTTTCAACTTCGTCAGCGATTCTTGGCATACGAGTAGAACCTCCTACAAGGATAACTTCGTCGATATCAGATGTAGATAAACCTGCATCTTTTAATGCTTTAGCAACTGGCTCCATAGAACGTTTTACTAAAGTATCAGATAATTGCTCAAATTTAGCTCTAGATAATTTTTTCACTAAGTGTTTTGGTCCAGAAGCAGTAGCAGTTACGTAAGGTAAGTTGATTTCTGTTTCAGCAGAAGATGATAATTCAATCTTAGCTTTCTCAGCAGCTTCTTTCAAACGCTGTAATGACATTGGATCTAAACGTAAATCAATACCTTCTTCAGTTTTGAATTCGTCAGCTAACCAGTCAATAATAACTTGGTCAAAATCATCACCACCTAAGTGAGTATCACCATTTGTAGATAATACTTCAAATACACCGTCTCCTAATTCAAGAACAGAGATATCAAAAGTACCTCCACCTAAATCGTAAACAGCAATTTTTTGATCAGTTCCTTTTTTATCTAATCCGTAAGCAAGTGCAGCTGCAGTTGGCTCATTGATGATACGCATAACTTTAAGACCAGCAATTTCACCAGCTTCTTTTGTAGCTTGACGTTGTGCATCGTTAAAGTAAGCAGGAACAGTAATAACCGCTTCAGTTACAGTTTGACCTAAATAGTCTTCAGCAGTTTTTTTCATTTTTTGAAGTGTCATTGCTGACAATTCTTGAGCAGTGTATAAACGACCGTCAATATCCACACGTGGAGTATTGTTGTCACCTTTTACAACACTGTAAGGAACTCTTTTTGCCTCTTCTGTAGTTTCAGCAAAAGTGTGTCCCATAAAACGTTTAATAGAAGCAATCGTTTTTGTAGGATTCGTTACTGCTTGTCTTTTTGCAGGATCACCTACTTTAATTTCGCCACCTTCAACAAAAGCGATGATAGATGGAGTTGTTCTTTTTCCTTCTGCGTTAGGAATAACAACTGCTTCGTTACCTTCCATTACAGAAACACAAGAGTTCGTCGTACCTAAGTCAATTCCGATTATTTTACCCATTTTTTATATATTTAATTTTTGATTTAATTTTATAACTCAGGTGGCATAAGTCAATCTTTGTGCCAATATAAAAAACTAAATAAAATTGTCAGTTTTATTATTGGCACAACAATAATCGGCTGACAACATGACATTTTTTAAGCCTGACATGCATGGCATACTTCAATAATTCGTGTCATTATTTTAGCATACTTATTATTACTTTAATTCCAAGTTTCTTAAATAAAACCCTGTCTCAAATCTATTTACATAAAAAATTTCAAAACTCAACTGTACTAAAATCAATTTATTACATGCACAATTAAAACTTATTAAAAATGATTAATACAATAGATTATTAATACAAAAAACACCCTACATTTGAAAAACAATAGACTCTTTTAAAGAGCAAAAAATAAAACCGGAAAAATTATAATTTAAAGAAAATGGTGATTGAAATTGATAAAATTGCATTAATAAAAATTGAAAACGGTCAAATTTTAAGCACAAAATCAAAAGGAAAAAACAAATATTATATTCCAGGCGGAAAAAGAGAAAATAATGAAACTGACGAACAAACTCTAATTAGAGAAGTTCAAGAAGAATTAAGTGTTGACATAATCCCTGAATCTATTGAATACATAGGAACTTTCAAAGCACAATCAGATGGAGATGCGAAAGGAATCATTGTAAAGATGACATGCTACAAAGCGGATTATATTGGAACACCAAAAGAGAGCAACGAAATAGCCGAAATCAAATGGCTAAACTATACTGACTTAAATATAATATCTGAGGTTGATAAAATCATCTTTAAGTATCTAAAGGAAAACGGATCGCTAGTTTAAATAAAAAACAAGAACAGGGAAAGAAAATTAATTTTATATTCGATAAAAAAATATGGAAGAAAAATACCCTTTTATGCTCGAAAGAATTCAATCGATTCTTATTGACTCTGTTTTAATTATTGCCTGCATGATTCTTATTTCTGATATTTTATCCAATTTCAAAAATGTTCCTGATTGGTTAAGAGCCGTTTTATTGATCCTAATTTTTTTGTACGAACCAATTATGACCACTTTTGGAGGAACTATTGGTAACAATATTAAGAGAATTCGTGTTCGTAAAAATTCAGATGAAACTCAATCTATCAATCTTTTTCAAGCCATCATTCGTTATTTTTTTAAACTTCTCTTAGGCTGGCTTTCTTTTATCACCATCTTTTCAAGTAATAAAAAAAGAGCCGTTCATGATATTATCAGTGGAACTGTAATGATAAAAATTTAGAATTTACCAACTTAATATGCATGCATAATAATCTGTATATTCATAACACTTTTCCTTTTTTATTCGTAATTTCGATTTCTCATTAAAATTACAATTACAAAATGGCATCATTTACAAAAGAAATATCTTTTCGCTGGTCAGATCTAGACCCAAACTTTCACGTTCGTCATAGTGCTTATTACGATTTTGGCGCGCAGCATCGTATCGAAATTCTTGAAGAATTAGGTCTAACTTTAAGAGTAATGCAGACACAAGGTTTTGGTCCTGTTTTGTTTAGAGAAGAATGTGTTTTTAGAAAAGAATTAAAACTCTCAGACAAAATATTTATTCATACCAAGACATCAAAAATGAAAGCCGATGCTTCGCGCTGGTCTATCATTCATGAATTTAGACGCGAAGACGATACACTTTGTGCCGTTATTACCGTTGATGGTGCATGGATGGACACTAAACTAAGAAAGTTAGCTTCTCCAACACCGGAAATTGCAATTCAAGCATTGAGTATTTTTCCTAAAAGCGATGATTTTGTTGGATTATAAAATTAAATCCAACTGCCTATAAAACATTAAAATCCGAAAAGTGATCACTTTTCGGATTTTTTATTTCCTTTCAAATCAAAGCTATTCAAACTTCAATCCAAAATTTACCCTGTCAAAAGTAGTACTGCAAGAAATAGCAAATCGGCCAATATTTACAGTTCCAAAAATTCCTTCAACACCATGTCCTGAGTAAAATCCACCTGCAGAGAATCGGTTAACTTGATATTTTACAGCAATATCATTAACCCTGCTGCTTAATTGCCCAAAAACAATAAAATTTGGCATAAACTCATAACTGGCAAAAACCTTCGGAACCATTTTTTGATAATAATCAAAACTTTCATCCGTTTCATAATCCATACTTACAGAATGTACATTTTCTAAGTTTCCACCCACATAAGTATTTTCTCCAAAATGATACGAAATACTAAATCCTGTAAATGTTCCTTGATAACCGCTTCGAGAATCAACATAACCTATGCCGATTGTAGCTCTAAATTTATCGCATATTTTACCAATATAACCAATGTAAGTCCTGTCAATCTCAGATTTATCAATCCCGGCACCAAAAATAATATCTTCCTGACACATCGCAAGAGCATACTGAAAATAGGCCGAATATTGATCTTTATTAGCCGCAACAACGCTCCTTCCTTTATCAAGATCAATATTGGCAGATATTAAAGTAGAGTTTATAACAGCAAAATCAAATGTATTGATTTCCTGAGCAAATGCAGAGACGGAAAGCAAGAGTATAAGTATTGTTTTTTTCATAATACTAATTTTAGCTGACAACATTCTTATACTAATTTAAAGACAATTTTCCTGTTAATAAAAGAAGTCCCTCCAAGTACCACATTACTCGTTTAAATACATTATTTTCATAATCAAGATCATTTAATCGATAAAAACACAATAAATAATCGATAAATAGCTTCAAAAACCACAAAACAACTTAGAAAACCAGTTTTCTGATAACTTTATGACACTGTTTTTTGTATTTCAAAATGCTTAACAGTAATTTTATACTTTACAATTTTTCAACCTTATTAAGGATACATTCCTTAATTTGATTCATTAATAAAATCAATAATCGTATTTTTGAAAAAGTAATTAATTAAAAACAAAACATATGTTTACTATAGAGCAAATCAAAGAGGCTCACGCCAAAGTACAAAGCGGTGCCGACTTTCCAAATTATATACAAGATCTGATTATTCTGGGCGTAAAAGGCTATGACACATTTGTACACGATGGTCATGTCGAATATTACGGTGTAAACAATTATACTGTTACTTCTGATGAAAAATACAGCCCGATTGCAATTGCTCCAACGGTTAATAAAGAGCTTTTTATAGAATTCTTGGTAAAACATCAGCACGGCGAAACAGATTATATTACTTTTTGCAACCATTCTGGTCAATGCGGAATAGCAAAATGGAGAGTTGATATTATAGAAATGACGTGCACCTATTTTGATAGTGCAGAAAACGAAATTCTAATTGAGAAAATTCCAAGTTAAGCCGCCTTAGAAATGCTTATTTTCAATAACACAAAATATTTTACAACTAAAAAAAGTATCCTTATGATGCTTTTTTTAGTTTGCTTTACAGGATTTTCACAGCAAAAAAAAGAAAAACCTAAATTTAAGGTTATTGCTTTTTATACGGCAAAAAATGATCAAGCTCATATTAGTTTTGTTCATGAAGCCAATAAACGATTTCCTAAAATCGCAGAAGAAAATCATTTTGTTTATGATTCGACTGACAATTGGAACAACTTGAACGAGAAATTTTTAGCCAATTATCAAGTCGTTTTATTTTTAGATACAAGACCTGAAACCTTAGAGCAGCGAAAAGCCTTTGAAAAATATATGAAAGATGGCGGCGGTTTTATAGGTTTTCACTTTTCTGCTTTTGCTTTAAATGGTTCAGATTATCCACAAAACTGGAATTGGTATCACAATACTTTTTTAGGTTCCGGCGAATATGTAAGTAATACATGGAAACCAACATCGGCGGTTTTAAAAATTGAGAATCAGCATCCCATAACTAAAGACATTCCTAAAACATTCAAATCAGCACCAAATGAATGGTACAGATGGAGTAACGATTTAAGAAAAAATAAAGACATAAAAATTCTTGTCGCAATTGATGAAAACAGTTTTCCGTTAGGAACAGGACCAAAAGCAAGCGAAATTTGGCATAGCGGTTATTATCCTGTTGTCTGGACAAATAAAAACTACAAAATGATTTATATCAATATGGGACATAATGATATAGATTATGAAAACGGAACTAACAAAACGCTTTCGTATACTTTTGAAAATGAAACCCAAACTAAATTAATTACAAACAGCTTACTCTGGTTAGGAAGCTCTAAAAAATAAATGTATCCAAAATGGCTGCTAAACTTTCTCCAATTGTAAATGCTGAAGAATTATTAAACCTGAGCAATTTATCTGAAATCATATTGATTGATGCCAGAGCAGGAATTAATGCCGAAGAAAACTTTAAAATAGAACATTTACAAGGTGCTCGTTATGTTGATTTAAACAAAGATTTAGCAACAGTCGAGAATCCTGCAAACGGCGGCAGGCATCCGTTGCCTTCTCTCTCTAAATTTTCTGAAGTACTTTTTAAATTAGGAATTTCACCAACATCGCATATTGTCATTTATGATGATAAAAACGGTTCAAACGCCGCTTCTAGATTTTGGTGGATGTTAAAAGCAATTGGTCATGAACACGTTCAGGTTTTAAACGGCGGTTTTCAAGGAGCCATAAAAGCAGGTTTTCCTGTGAGTTCTGAAATTGGATCTTTTGAAGCAATAGATAATTATTCCATTTCTGAATGGAAACTAAAAACAGCCGATATTGAAGAAGTAGAAAAAGCCCGAAACAACAGCGAAAGCATTGTAATTGATGTAAGAGATAAAAATCGTTTTGACGGACTTACTGAGCCGTTGGATTTAATTGCGGGACATATTCCAGGTGCCATAAATGTTCCGTTTAGCGAAAACCTAGATGAAAATGGGCTTTTTAAATCTTCAGATGCTTTAGCGGAAAAATATACAGCAATTTTAAAAGACAAACCATCCGAAAATATAATTGTACATTGCGGATCAGGTGTTACAGCTTGTCACACCTTATTAGCAATGGATTATGCTGGAATAGAAATACCGAAGCTTTATGTCGGATCATGGAGCGAATGGTCTAGAAATGATCGTGAAATGGCAGTAAAAAAAACAGAATAAATAGAATACAACACAATCAACAATTTTTTAAAATACAGAAATGCAGCATTGGGATATACTTTTATCAAATCAAGTAAATAAAAAAGCTTTTATAGACGGCTTGCTTTCAAGTGAAGCAAAAGGAGAATTAGCCGTTTTTAACAATCAAAAAGGGATTTTGTTCTCAGACATTGCAATTGAAAAATTCATTGAAAAAGAATATCAATACGATAGTGTCGAAGCATCCCCAGAATCACACAGACAGCTTCGTACATTTTCATCGGGCGAACGCAAAAAAGAATTTTTAAAATACTGTATCAATCAAAAACCTGATTTTATCATTTTCGATAATCCTTTTGATCATTTAGATCAGGCTTCTCGTGTAGTTTTGGCAGAATCCTTAAAAAGCCTAACAAACGAAATTGCAATTATTCAACTCCTGAATCGTACCGTTGATGTTCTTGATTTTGTTCCGAATAAAGCGCAGATTAACGACAATACCTTTGAACTTCATCCCATTTCAAAAACCGAAAATCATTTTAAAACTCTAAATACAGCCGCAATTCCTAAAGCGATTGAATCGCATACTTTTCACGAAAGTGTATTAATTAAACTCGAAAATGTTTCTGTAAGCTACGACGAAAGAAAAATTCTCGATACTATTTCTTGGACAATAAAGCAAGGTGAATTTTGGCAGTTAATAGGCCCAAATGGATCAGGAAAAAGCACTATTCTATCTTTAATCACAGGCGACAACCCAAAAGGATTTGGTCAGGATCTTTTTTTATTTGGAAGAAAAAAAGGAAGCGGCGAAAGCGTTTGGGACATCAAAAAGCAAATTGGAATCTTTGCAACTTCAATGACTGATTTATTTCAAAAAAGTCATACACTTGAAGAAATGATTCTTTCTGGATTTTTTGATTCTATAGGACTTTATATTGAGCCAACAACACATCAAAAACAAATTGTTTCGCAATGGCTTGAAGTTATCGAAATGACGCATTTAAGAAAAAAACGTTTTATAGATCTTTCTATCGGACAACAGCGAGTGGCATTAATTGTTCGCGCCGTTTTAAAACATCCGCCGTTATTAATTTTAGATGAACCTGTAGAAGGCTTAGACGACGAAAATGTAGATTTGGTAATTCAGCTTATCAACACAATAAAACAGGAAACTAACGTGACTGTATTATACGTTTCGCATCGAATTGAATCTGGACTTGCTCCTACTTCTGTTTTCGAGCTTTTGCCAGCACCAACAGGTTCTATTGGTAAAATAAAATACCATTCAGAATTAAACTAAACAAAAAAATGAGATTTAACTATTATGCAGCTCTACTTACAATACTTCTGCTTACCTCCTGCTCCAATTCAATTTCTACAGTTAGAAAAGAATATAAGCTCGCTGAAGTTTCAAAACTAAAATCAGATTGGAACAGTGATTCAAAAGAATGGCTTCTAAAAAAAGATACTTTGATAGGAACTGGAGGCCCGATGCATTGGGGAGTAATACTATCCAAAAAACAACTTCCAAAAAACTACGAAATTAATTTTAAAGCAAACACGACCAAAGAATCTTTATTTGAAATTATGTTGAACTTTGATAAAGAAAACTACATTAGAACTTATCTGTATCAAATTGATCAAAATATTGTAATTGGAAGAGGTGTTTACGACAAAAACAGTGATGAATATGGTAAACGAGGCGGAAAAAGTCTATTAACTAAACCAATGAAATTAGAGAACAACAAATGGTACACAGTAAAAATAAAAGTTCAAAATAATCAATTACTCTTTTCAGTAAACAATCAAACCTCTTTAGAATTTTCCTTAGAAAAAAGCAATCTAAGTCAAAAAGGAAAACTAGGTTTCATAACCAACGGAGAAGTCAAAATAACCGATTTAACGATTAAAACGCTTCAATAAAAAATTAAAACATTGCCAACGAAACCTTGGGCTATAGTTCAATATAATACAACAAAAAAAGCTCCATCAGGAGCTTTTTCAATATAACAAATTATCTAATTTAATTCTCTTCGTCTTCTGTATTATGCGATTTGACATAATTACGCCATTTTTCAATACAATCCTTAAAATCTTGTGGTAATTCTGTATCAAAACGCATCATTTCACCCGTATTTGGATGCACAAAACCAAGCGTTTTTGCGTGCAAAGCCTGACGCGGCAATGCTTTAAAACAATTTTCAATAAACTGCTTGTACTTTGTAAAAGTAGTTCCCTTCAAAATCAAATGTCCGCCATAACGTTCATCATTAAACAACGGATGTCCAATGTGTTTCATATGCGCACGAATTTGATGTGTTCTTCCTGTTTCTAATTTACAAGAAATCAAAGTAACATATCCAAAACGTTCCAAAACTTTATAATGCGTAATTGCAGGTTTTCCAATTTCTGGATCAGCAAAAACCGCCATTTGCATACGATCTTTTAAATGTCTCGCTAAGTTTCCTTCAATTGTTCCCTCTTCTTCTGTAACATTTCCCCAAACAAGAGCAATATATTCACGTTCAGAAGTTTTAGCTTCAAATTGTTTTGCCAAGTGAGTCATTGCTGCCTCCGTTTTTGCCACAACCAAAAGTCCTGATGTATCCTTATCAATTCTATGCACCAGCCCTGGACGTTCACTGCTGTTCATTGGCAGATTATCAAAATGATGTGCTAAAGCATTAACCAACGTTCCCGTATAATTACCGTGACCAGGATGCACAACCATACCCGGCTCTTTATTAATCAATAAAAGAGCGTCGTCTTCATACACAATATTCAACGGAATATCTTCTGGCAGAATATGGTTTTCAAACGGCGGATGTGATAACATAACAGTTACAACATCAAAAGGTTTAACCTTATAATTTGATTTTACTGGAATATCATTTACAAAGATATTCCCTTCAGTTGCGGCGTTCTGAATTTTATTTCGCGTTGCATTCTGAATCAAATTCATTAAATATTTATCAATACGCAAAAGCGCTTGACCTTTAGGGACTTCAAATCTAAAATGTTCAAATAATTCGTCTTCTAGATCTAAATTTTCAATATTATTGTTCATCTTGTGGGGTTTCAGTAGTTGGTGCAGCCGTACTGTCTGCAGCCTGACCTTCATCTTCATAAGTTGCTTTTCCGTCTCCTAAAACCAAGTCGATTTTTGAAGCCTTCAACACACGATCTCCTACTTTTAAATTTCTTCCTTTATAACGCATCTCCAAAACCATATCTTTTCCAAGATTAGGAATATAAGTAATTGTTCCCGGTTCAAGCCCTAAAGCTTTTAAAGTTGGAACCGCTTCACGATACGTTTTTTCAATTAAATCAGGAATTCTAACAGACGAGAATCCTGATGAATTAATTTTAATATATATTTTTCTTCCTACTTTTACTTTTGTTCCCGGCAATGGATCTTGCTCAACAACACTATATTTTGGAAATTCACTACGATAATCAACACTATCCAAAAGCACATAATCTAAATCCAATTCATCCAGTTTTTGCTCTACCTGCTCCTCTGTCAGTTTTGCTAAATTTGGAACCGCGATTTCATGACCATGATCCGTGGTAAAAGTCAGCCAATGCATAAACAAATAACCTAAAACGGCAATAATAGCAGCCGCACTTAATACTTGAATAAAAAATACTCGGCTTGTTAAATACTTACGTAAACTCATAAATTTATTTTTATTAGAGGCAAAGATAAAGCTATTTCGTTTCAAAAAAAATGATAATTTTGTTTTAAACAAGAAAGCTTTTAATATGCTTTATGATAAGGAGCTGTTTCCTGCTGTCCGCTGTATCTTTTATGGCGAACTCCGCCACAAAAGGATGCCGCTTCCATCAGGGCTATGGCACTAGTTTTCAAAAGAAAATTTTTGTTCTTTATTTTAATAACGCAACCACAATATTGTCAAGCTGAGCATAGTCGAAGCCTCCGCAAAGTGATTCAGCAAACGGTGCTTCGACTCCGCTCAGCCTGACAAATAAAACGAATAAAAAACAATTCGTAAAAATTTGAGAAATTTCGTGACAAACAAACAGTTAAACGAATTAACAGTTAAACAAACAAACGATTAAACAAATAAACATCATAGAATGAAAAACATTGCCATCATCATGGGCGGATATTCAAGCGAATATAAAATCTCGCTTATCAGCGGAAACGTTGTATATCAATATCTTGACAAAACAAAATACAACGGATTCCGTATTCATATTTTTAAAGAAAAATGGGTATATGTAGACGAAAAAGAAGCGGAATACGCAATCGACAAAAATGATTTTTCTGTAACTATAAACGATCAGAAAATTACTTTCGACTGTGTTTTCAATGCTATACACGGAACTCCAGGAGAAGATGGTTTAATGCAGGCTTATTTTGAACTATTGGGAATTCCGCAATCCTCTTGCGATTACTATCAATCAGCTTTAACATTCAATAAAAGAGATTTGTTATCTGTTTTAAAACCGTACGGAATCAAAACAGCAATTTCATATTACTTAAACAAAGGTGATGTTATCAATACCGAGGAAATCGTTAAAAAAGTAGGCTTGCCATGTTTCGTTAAACCAAACAAAGCTGGATCTAGTTTTGGAATTTCAAAAGTAAAAACAGAAGCTGAACTTCCAATTGCTATTGAAGTTGCTTATAAAGAAGATAACGAAATCATTATTGAAAGTTTCCTTGACGGAACCGAAGTTTCTGTCGGCGTAATCAATTACAAAGGCGAAATTAAAGTATTACCAATTACCGAAATCGTATCTGATAATGATTTCTTCGATTATGAAGCGAAATACGAAGGAAAATCACAAGAAATCACACCAGCCAGAATCTCTGATGAATTAACACAAAAAGTAAGCGATGTTGCCAAACGTGCTTACGAAGTGCTAAAAATGAAAGGATTCTCAAGAAGTGAATTTATCATTGTAGACAACGAACCGTATATGCTAGAAATGAATACAATTCCGGGTTTAACAACAGAAAGTTTGATTCCGCAGCAAGCAAGAGCCGCCGGAATTTCTCTCGAAGATTTGTTTACAAATGCAATTGAACTAGCTCTTTCTTAAAGACGCTAAGATACTAAGGTGCTAAGGTTCTAAGATCTTAGCACTTTCTTTTTTATAATTTAATACTTATAACTTTTTAACTAGTAAAAGAAAAAAAATCAATAATAAAGAACCTTAATAAAAATGATAATTTTAGTTGGAACTAGAGATTCGAATGTAAAAAACGGAATTATATCTAATGAAAAATGTCCAAAATGTAAAACAGAAAACTCTTTACATTTCAGCATTTACAAAAAATATGTCCATCTCACTTTAATTCCTTTATTTCCAGTTGGAAAATCTGTTTTCATTAACTGTAATCATTGTGATGGAAATTTTGATTATGAAGATCTAAATGAAAACTGCCAGCAAAAATTAGCAAATGAAAAATTAAGCAATTCTCTATGGCTTTTTTCAGGTTCATTTATCATAATTTTATTTCTCTTTTTTACAATAAGTACATTTTTATCAGATAATGACGAAACTAAATTACTTATAAAAAAACCGATTATCGGAGATGTTTATAATTTAAAATATTCAAACGGTCATTATTCAACTCTGAAAATAAACAAAATAACTGTTGACAGCATTTATACAACACATAATGATTTTTATGTCTATTTACCTTATGAACTTGACGATCTAGATAAAGCTGAGAATTATTCTAATCGAAAAGTATCATATTCAAAACGAGATTTAAAACGACTTTATAATAATGATGAAATTATTAAAATAAAACGGAATAAATATCCTACTGAACCACAAGAATCAGAATATAAAATTCCTGTAACAAAATAAAAGCCTTTGCGCCTTTGTGCCTTTGCAGCTTTAAACCTTAAAAGAAAAAAAATGCGAAAAGCCCTATTCCCAGGATCATTTGACCCAATTACCTTAGGTCACGAAGATATTATCAAAAGAGGAATTTCTTTATTTGATGAAATCGTAATTGCAATTGGTGTAAACGCCGAAAAAAAATACATGTTTTCATTAGAAGAAAGAAAACGTTTTATCGAAGAAACTTTCAAAGACGAACCAAAAGTCTCAGTTATCACTTATGAAGGTTTAACCATAGATTTAGCTAAAAAACAAAAAGCCGATTTCATATTAAGAGGTTTGCGTAACCCTGCCGATTTCGAATTTGAAAAAGCCATTGCGCACACCAATAGAAAACTTTCTAAAATTGAAACTGTCTTTTTATTAACTGCTGCAAGTACATCGTATATAAGTTCAAGCATTGTTCGTGATGTACTGCGTAATGGCGGCGAATATGAAATGCTCGTTCCAGAAGCGGTTAGAGTTAAAAAATAATTTTAGCTCCAGATATCTAAGTCATCATCAAATTAAACTTAAACAATGAAATTATACATTTCGGTTTTATTTACAATTTTATTTATAAATAGTTCTTACTCTCAAGTTAATTCAGAAATCTCATTAACCGCATCACAAAGTCAAGTTTTAATAAGTAAAAAAAGAGAAACATTTCAATTAACAGATCAAGATGGGAAAATAGTAATTTCAGATATAGACAGTCTTTATCAGAAGAAAAAATCAGATTTTATTTTTATTAAAAAAAAAGGACTATGGGGTGTTGTTTCTAATTATGGTAAGATATTGATTCCTATTAATTTTAATAAAACAGAAAGAATTTACAATGAATTCTGGGCAGTCACCAAAAATCAAAAAAAAGGAGTATTTAGTATACCCAAAGGAGAAATACTTCCTGTTGAATTTGACAATATCGAATTCTCTCAGTCCTATAACCAAGAATTTATTGTAAAAAAAGACAGTAAAAAAGGTGTATTCAATTATTTAGGAAAGGAAATAATTCCAATTGATTATGATGAGATAAAAAAGAAAAATGGCGTTCTCGTTCTTTCTAAAAACAACAAAACAAATTATTTTTTAAATAATAAAATCATTTCAGATTCTTTAGTTTTAGATAAAAGTTTTGAAATCTACGGGGACTATATTTCAGATAAAAAAACTTTCTATGTTTTCTATAAAAACAAAAAACAAGGCATAATAGACAGTGAAAACAATGTTCTTATTCAAGCAAAATATGACAATATCGAATACAAGCGCTTGATTGAAAACCCTAAAAAAGAAAATTTTTTAATAGTTAAAGAAGGAGATCTTTACGGTATGATTGATTTAAGTGAAAAAGAAGTAATTCCAATTAAATATCAAAATATCGAGATAATAACTGCAGATTTTGCAGTTTTAACAATCAATAATTTAAAGCATTTTTATAATTTCAGAACTAAAAAATTAAATACCAATTTCGGTTTTGAAAAATTTGATATGTACAGCAGACAATTCACACGAATAAAAAAAGGTGATAAAGAGACATTAGTTTTGAATGACGATTTTTCCAATCTATTATTTCCATTTATGTATGAAGACGTTTCTCAAAACGAGAATCTATTTGTTGTCAAACTAAATTCTAAATATGGGCTTGTTGACAAAAATAATAAGGTAATAATTCCCATTCTTTATGAGCAATTATACATATCTTGTAACAAAGTGATTGCGCAATTAAATAATAAATATGGCATCTTATCATTAGGAAATAAAGTATTAATGCCATTCGAATATCCAAACATTGTTGGGTATTCTGAAAAAACAGAAGTAACCCAAAAAGATTTTAAAACCAAAACATACAATTGCGACTTATTATGTATTGAAAATTGTAATTAGTCTACCCCAAAAAAAACTGTCCAAAATATAAACTTGCAATGAAACTATATTATAAGTAATTTCGCATTTTTAAAATAAATAATAAGTAATGAGTATCGAAAGAGAATTAAACAAACGAAGCGGATCTAAATGCGAACTTTGCGGCGCTGAAGAAAACCTAAAAGTATATCAAGTATTACCAACTCAAAAAGGCGGTCTTGACGAAAGTATTTTAGCTTGTACTACCTGTATTGACCAAATTGAAAATCCTGACAACGTCGATTTAAATCACTGGAGATGTCTGAACGACAGTATGTGGAACGAAAATGTCGCTGTACAAGTAGTAGCTTGGAGAATGCTAAGCCGTATGCGCGCTGCAGGATGGCCGCAGGAATTACTTGACATGATGTATTTAGACGAAGATACACTGGCGTGGGCACAAGCTACAGGCGAAGGCGAAGACGACGAAAACAAATTGGTTCACCGTGACAGCAATGGCGTAGTTTTACAACACGGAGATTCAGTTGTTTTAATCAAAGATCTTAAAGTAAAAGGATCAAGTATGGTTGCCAAACAAGGAACCGCAGTAAGAAACATTCGTCTTGACCATGAAAATGCCGAATATATTGAAGGAAAAGTAGATGGTCAGCAGATTGTTATTATTACACAATATGTGAAGAAAATATAGTTTTTTTTTAGGTTCATAGTTACAAAGGGGCAAAGTTGCAAAGGCTTTTGTTTGACTTTTAAAACCTGAAACTTGAAACAAAAAAAGGCTGTTCAAAATTTTGAACAGCCTTTTTTATTTTATGGTTCTGGAAGTAACTTGAAACAAATTAAACCTGAAACCTGAAACTAAAAGTTATCTTTGAAATAATTTATTGATTTGCTCTTTGATCAACGGCTCAGAAACATTGTTTGTCGCAGCATCTTTATCTTTGCTTGAAACCATAAACTGAACTGTTGCTTTATCTGGAACAACGTTTCCTGTATAGTGTAACCAAATATAATTGTTTGGTAATTCTAATTTTATATCATACAACGGAGTTGCTGTAAAACCATTTACAATAATATTGTAAAGATTTACATAATCGTTGTCAACATTTTTGAAGGTAAATTTTCTTAAACTTGATGCGTCTTCGTCATCGTTTTGAATACTAGTGTAGTACACTGTGTATTCATCGCCAATTTTCTGAATGTAATTGTTATTTACTTTTCCTAATTTTTCAACAGGAACTGTTTCAAGAACCTTAATCTGCGCAAACGACACAAGACTAAAGAACAAAACGGCAATGGTAATAGTTCTTTTCATAATAAATTTGGGATTTATAATTTTTACTGCAACAAAAAAACACAGAAATAATGAAAAAACACCTATCAAATCATTATTTTTTTAACATAAAATCACAAACCTCAAGCATAAACTAACTAAAAACCTGATATACAATCACATAAAATTAAAACTGGTAAATTACCCTCAATTTATACCATTTAATATTTATTGTTCTTCTCCTCCTCTTTCTTTACCACATTACGAGCCACCTCGATTTTAAACTTTTTCCCTTTCATTTTTTCATCTTTAATGTTCTTAAGCAGCTCTTTTACTTTTCCAAATTTTACTGCCGCAAACGAAACGAAATCTTTTACCTCGATAAGTCCCAAATCGCCTTTTTCCAATTTTCCTTTTTGAGAAAAGAAACCAACAATATCAAACTTATTCAGTTTTGTTTTTTTACCACCGCTGATATAAATAGTCTGAAATTCGGGTGGTTTTGGCAGACTTGTCGTATTCTTCACATCAAGGATTTCCATATCATAATCGATATAATCCAATTGTTTTTCACTTTCATGAACGATAACATACGCCGTTCCCGTTGCCTGCATACGTGCAGTACGTCCGTTACGATGTGTAAATTCGTCTTCTTTTAAAGGCAAATGATAATGAATAACATGTTTCATTTCGGGAATATCCAATCCGCGTGCAGCAAGATCTGTTGTAACAAGATAACTCACACTTCCGTTTCTAAACTGAATCAAAGCACGTTCACGTTCATCCTGATCCATTCCGCCATGATAATACGTAGCATAAATTCCTTTTTCGTTCAAAGTGTCGCTGATACGTTCTGCAGCATCACGGTGATTACAAAATATAATAGCCGATTGCGATTTTAAAGAACAAATCAGATTAAACAAACTTTCTAACTTGTCTTTTGAAGGAGACAAAATCATTTTCATAGAAAGATTAGTCTTTTCCTCTTCTTCAGGAATAAAATCCAAAACAGTTGGATTAACCACTCTCGTATATTTTGGAATCTCAATATCAGACGTTGCCGAAACCAAAACTCTTTTATTCACTTTTGGCAATCTGCCAATTATATAAGACATCTGCTCATGAAACCCTAATTGAAGCGATTTGTCAAACTCGTCCAAAATTAAAGTCTGAACCTTATCTGTTCTAAAAGTGTCTCTGTCAATATGATCTGCAATTCTTCCTGGAGTTCCAATTAAAACGGCCGGCGGATTACTCAAATTTTTAATTTCAGTATCAATTGAGTGACCTCCGTAACAAATATTTACTTTGTACTGTGTTCCCATTTTTTTCCAAACCTGTTCAATCTGCAGCCCTAATTCGCGCGAAGGCACTAAAATTAAACATTGAACTGAAAGTATCTCAGGCTGTAATAATTCTAAAATAGGAAGCAAAAAAGCCAACGTTTTTCCTGATCCTGTTGGAGAAAGTAATAAAACATTGTTTTCGTTCAAAATGGCATCTTGCGCCATTTCCTGCATTTCGTTTAAACTTTCAATACCTAAATTCGAAAGTATATTGTTGGAATGGTGTTTTTTATTCATTTTGCAAAAGTAGGGAAAAAAGTTTTGTTTCAGGTTTCATGTTTCCATTGTTTCAAGTTGTTTAACCGCAAAGCACGCAATGATTATACGCAAGGTTCGCAAAGTTTAAACATAAAGCTTTGCGAACTCTTTGCGCTTTTTTATAAAAACTAAACTATATAAAACTTTGCGCTCTTTGCGGTAAAACTACATACAAAGTAGATCAAACCTAGGACTTGAAACTTGAAACAAATAAAACTAAATCATATATTTGATTCCTATTAAAAACCTAACCATGAAATTTTTTACCATTCTCTTTTCACTTTTTACAATAACCATTTGCGCTCAAAACAATAAAAAATATGATACATTTTTCGAAAAAGGAAACGGAAATCAAGCGGCTTCTTACCCAGAAACTATTGCCTATTACAAACTATTAGCGACTGACTTTCCAACGATTCAAATGAAAGAAATGGGTTTGACAGATTCTGGAGAACCTTTGCACATGATTGTTTACAATCCTGACAAAGAATTTGATTTTGATAAAATTCAGAAAAACAAAGCCGTTCTTTTTATCAATAATGGTATTCATGCCGGTGAACCTGACGGAATCGACGCCACAATGCAATTTTACAGAGATTTGGCAATTGGAAAAATAAAAGCACCAAAAAACATCGTTTTAGTTACCATTCCTGTTTACAATATTGGCGGCGCTTTAAACCGAAACTCGACTACAAGAGCCAATCAAGATGGTCCTGAAATTTATGGTTTTAGAGGAAACGCCAGAAACTATGATTTAAATCGCGATTTGATGAAATCCGACACTCGAAATACAAAAAGCTTTGTCGAAATTTTCCAAAAAATAAATCCTGATGTTTTTATCGATAATCACGTAAGCAACGGATCTGATTATCAATACAAATTAACCTATATTATGACACAGCATAATAAGTTAGGAACCGTTTTGGGTGATTTTATGAATGTCGAAATGATGCCCGCTTTGGTGAAAGATTTACAGAAAAAGAAAATTGAAACAACGCCGTATGTAGATTCTTTTAAAGATACACCAGACAAAGGTTTTGGACAATTTGTAGATAACCCAAGATATACAACAGGCTATACATCGCTATTTAATACAATTGGTTTTGTCGTTGAAACACATATGCTGAAAAAATATGCCGAACGTGTAAAAATGACCTACGAATACACAAAATCGACTTTGGATTTTACCGATGCGAATTATCAAAAAATAAAAGATTTAAGAGTAAAAAATTTAGAGCAATATCAACCTAAAAAATCCTATACATTAAAATGGGAATTGGATAGCACAAAAGCCACTACTTTTTCATTTTTAGGATATGAAGCAGGTTACAAAAAAAGTGAAGCCACAACAGGAGACCGTTTGTATTATGACCGAAACAAACCGTATAAAAAAGACGTTCCCTATATCAAAGAATTCAAGTCTGTGAAAGAAGTTGTGATTCCAACTGCTTATATTATTCCGCGTGGATATTGGAATATTATTGATCTTTTAAAGAATAACAATATCTCCTATTCTCAGCTTAAAAACGATACGATTATAGAAATTGAAAGCTACAAAATTGCTGATTTTAAAACGGTTCCAAACGCGTACGAAGGACATTATTTACACTACAATACCGCAGTAACTTCTAAAGTTATAAAAATGGCTTTCGCCAAAGGAGATTACTTGGTTCCAACAAACCAAAAAGGTGTAAAATATCTTGTAGAAGCTTTTGAACCAGAAGGCGTTGATTCGTTCTTTAACTGGAATTTTTTTGATCCTATTTTACAGCAAAAAGAACATTATTCAGAATATATTTTTGAAGATACGGCTGCAAAACTTCTAAAAGAGAGTCCAACTCTAAAAGCAGAATTAGAAGCTAAAAAACAAACTGATAAAGAATTTGCAAAAAATCCTGACGCGCAATTAAACTGGATTTACAAACATTCTGTTTATTATGAAAAGGCGCATTTGCAATATCCTGTTTATCGTGTTTTGTAGAGCTTTTTTTAATCAAAAAGTTGTAATAGCAAGAGCGTCCACTCTTTAGTCTAATCTAAATCATAATCAAAGTTAACTTCCAATTAAAAAAAGACCCAATGAACACAATGTTCATTGGGTCTTTTTTACTTGGTGGCACGTCTCGATTTTAATAATCGTTATTTGCTGTTTTCGTTTTTAATACCTTTTAGCAAAGCGTAAATTGCCATTGAATGTCCTTGCCCTAAATCAAAATCTTCTTTAAGCCAGTTTACAATTTCGCCGGCTTTTACTTCGGGTTTAAGTTTCCCGTCTAATGTAAAGCTTTTTTGTTCTACCAAAACTCTAAATTCAGCTGGACCATTGCCCGTTTTTTCTTTAATTGTCTTTAAATACGCTTGAAATGACATAGAATTTACATTTAATGAGTTAATTTACATGTAAACGAAAATACAAATTAAATTTAATTTCTACACTCTAATATTCAGCTTATTACTACAAAAAAAATCTATATCTAGAAAATAAACTTTAATCTGTTTTAACCTTTTTTTCTTCTTCAAATAATAATTTAATATTCTCGTAAGAATTTTTTAAAGCTTCTTTGATTTGTTCAGGATTCAGCCACGCCACTTTTTCGATTCCTTCTTCAAGCTGACCTTGTGGAGTTCCTTCAAAATCAGAATGCATTTCGAACCAATGCGTGATTTTGAGTTTATATTTTCCGTTGCGTTTAAAGATATGATACGTCTTTTGCAGTTTATTTGTTATTCGAAGTTGGTTTACGCTCGTTTCTTCTTCAACTTCGCGCATTGCAGTTGCTTCGATTTCTTCGCCTTTCTCGATACCGCCTTTTGGCAAATCCCATTTTCCATTTCTAAAGATAAATAAAACCTCTCCTTTTTTATTGTAGACAAAACCGCCTCCAGCTTTATTTACAGGAATTTTGGCTTTAAGAGTCTTCATAATCTCCTTTTCGTCAGGATGATACAAATAAGCCTTTTGAATTTTATTTTGAAACATTTTGACAATAAGCTGCTCAATATCAATACTCTCTAACAAGAATAATTGAAAATCAGTCTCTCTTGAGATTTCATTTGTCAAAAAAAGTGGTTTGTCGTTCACAAAAACTTTATACATTTGTACTATGATTTTTAATAAAGATACTGCCGAAAAAACAGCCGAATTGCTTTTGCAAATAAATGCAATTAAATTGAATCCCGAAAATCCTTTTACATGGGCTTCTGGTTGGAAATCTCCTATTTACTGCGATAATAGGTTAATTCTTTCATTTCCAAGCATCCGAAATTACGTTCGTGATGAGTTTGCGAAAAACATTGAAAAACAATTTGGAAAACCTGACGTAATTGCCGGTGTTGCTACTGGAGCGATTGGAGTTGGTATTCTGGTAGCTGAAAGTCTTGGACTGCCGTTTGTATACGTGCGTCCAGAAGCAAAAAAGCACGGAAGACAAAATCAAGTTGAAGGTTTTTTACAAAAAGGACAAAATGTTGTTGTTGTTGAAGATTTAATTAGTACTGGAAACAGCAGTTTGATGGCTGTTGAAGCTTTACGCAATGAAGGTGCGAACATTAAAGGTATGGCAGCAATTTTTACTTATGGCTTTAATGTTGCCGAAGAAAACTTCAAAAACGCTAATATCGATTTGTATACATTAAGCAACTACGAAAATCTGCTTGATTTAGCCGTTCAAAAACAATACATTACCGAAGATCAACAATCGACTTTGCTTGAATGGAACGAAAGTCCATCGACTTGGGGACAACCAGAGTAGATTTTAGATTTTAGATTTTAGATTTTAGATTTTAGATTTTAGATTTTAGATTTTAGATTTTAGATTTTAGATTTTAGATTTTAGATTTTAGATTTTAGATTTTAGATTTTAGATTTTAGATTTTAGATTTTCTAAAAATCGCTTCGCTCTTTTTTAATTCCAGCTTTGCGAACTTAAATAAAGTCAAAGTAATATAAAAAACCTTGTATTCTTTGCGGTAAAAAAACATTTGCAGTAAAAAACAAATAACAAAACAAAAAAATATGAACTTAGAAAGTCCAAAAGTTACAGTTCAGAAATCAGCTCAGGATCTATTTGATTTATTGACTGATGTTAAGAATTTCGAAAAATTAATGCCGGATAATATTGCTAAATTTGAAGTAATTGGCGAAGACGCTTTTATTTTTGGATTGAAAGGTATGCCGGAAATAAAACTTAAAATGAAAGAAAAAACAGCTCCAAACAAAATTGTTTTGGGTGCTGCAAGCGATAAACTTCCATTTACTTTAGTTTCAAATATTGACAGTGTTTCTGATTCAGAAAGTGCTGTTCAATTAGTATTTGATGGTGAATTTAACGCTATGATGGGAATGATGATCAAAGGACCTATCAGTAAGTTTATTGAAACTCTAGCAACTAATATGACGAAACTTTAATAATGGTGAATTATTAATTGTGAATTATTAATTGTGAATTATAAAAAAAAAAGTCCAATCGAATGATTGGACTTTTTTTTTGTCATGTCAATTTAAAACCTTAAAACCTTAGTTACTCAGAGCCTCAGAACCTTCCAAAAAAACATTTCATCCTCAAAAAAATACAGTTCAGTACTATAAATTATTACAAAATAAATTATTGCCCGAAGTTTGATCCATCAAAACTAACAAACCACAAAATGGAATCAACTATTAAGATCTTAATTTACATTCACGCTTTTTTTGGCGGAATTGGGCTAATTACTGGAATTGGAAGCATCATCGTTAAAGAAGGCGGTGTATTACACAAAAGAATGGGGAAACTTTTCTCTATCGGAATGATTACTAGTTCACTTATCTCTATTCCGATTTGCTGGATGCCAAAGCATCAAAATATCTTTTTGTTCTTAATTGGTTTATTTACTATTTACCTGGTTATTTCTGGAAATAGAGCTTTAACTTTTAAACACAAACAAAAAGCTGATTTTACAGACAAACTAATTTCAGGAAGTATGTTATTCTTTTCTGTGCTAATGATTTCTATTGGATTGTATTGCCAATTGAATTCTGTTGAAAATGGTATTTTATTTACTTTCTTTGGCGCTTTTGGATTTTATATGACTCTAAAGGATTTTATTTTCTTCAAAAACGTCTCGGAAATAAAGAAAAAATGGCTGTCTAAACATATTGGCAAAATGATTGGTGCATTGATTGCCTCTATAACAGCTTTTATAGTGGCTGGAATTGGATTAGGAAATATCATTACATGGATGGCTCCCTCTATTTTAGGAACAATCTACATTATGTATTGGAACAGAAAAATAGCTCCAAAACCAGCAAAAGCATTGAGGCTTTAAGATTTCACTCCATAAAGAATTTGCAGATTAAGCCCATTTATACTTTTCTTTTAAATTTTAATGAATCCTTTAAATCCGTGTATCCCAATAACTATCAGAAGTGGCAAAAAAAATCAACATAAATCAGACGCACTACAGTGCGTCTCTACGTTAAAAAAAACTCAGAAACTTAGTATCTTAGAGCCTGAGAACCTTTTCACTAATAAAGCATCTGTATTTCCTTAATATCAAATTCGGAAACTGAATCATCTTCTAACAAAACTTGCAATTTACCAACTGAAGATACTCCTTGAATAATTCCCATGAAATTATGTCCCGATGTTTTTGGATTAAGGTTTTTAAAAGGCATTGGAACTCCTTTTCGAAATAAGAAATTAAAATAATCGTCCCAGAAAAATGAAGCTGATGACTGCCATAAATCTATTTTCTGCTTCATTTTTTCAACGATCAAAACTACTAAAGATTCTTTATCGAAAGTATTGCCAGAAATAACGGCAAGCGAAGAAGCATTTGGCAATTCATCATAATTAGTTTGATTGACATTTAACCCTAATCCGACAACTGACACAATTCTGCCATCACTTTTTAAGGTATTTTCGATAAGTATGCCACCTACTTTTTTATTATATGACATAATGTCGTTTGGCCATTTTATAGATAATTCAGGAATATTTAATTCTTTTAAGACTTCTAAAACACTTAAAGAAACAACAATGCTTAAATTAAAAACCCTTTCATAATCAAATACAAAATCTTTTACCAAGACACTCATAATTAAGTTCTTACCTAACTCAGACTCCCACTTCGCTCCCATTTGTCCTTTGCCTTTTGTTTGATTTTCAGCAGTTACGACCATAAAATTCTCCAGTTCATCTTGACTTGACAATGATTTTAAGAAATCATTTGTAGAATCTATGGCATCGAGTTTGATTAGTTTCATCTAAATAATTTAAATAACTTAATTTAATATTTTGTTAAGCATCAAAAATAATCACAAAATTTGGTAACTTTACAAATTCATATAAAATAATTCATGGCGAAAAAGACTATTAATAATGATGTTCTATTGGCGAACATAATCAAA
The DNA here is from genome assembly GCF_002217355.1 of Flavobacterium oncorhynchi. Classification (GTDB taxonomy): domain Bacteria; phylum Bacteroidota; class Bacteroidia; order Flavobacteriales; family Flavobacteriaceae; genus Flavobacterium; species Flavobacterium oncorhynchi. The sequence goes on from NZ_MUHA01000001.1 coordinate 76,668, forward strand.
GGGATTGAAGAAGTAAAAGGAAATGACATCGATATTCTTGACTTAAGAGATATAGATACGGCGGTTTGCGACTATTTTGTAATTTGCAACGGAACCTCAAATACCCAAGTTAACGCCATTGTCAACTCAATTCAAAAAACAGTTTCTAAAGATTTAAAAGACAAACCTTGGCACGTAGAAGGAACCGATAATGCAGAATGGGTTCTGATGGATTATGTGCACATCGTGGTACATGTTTTCCAGAAGCACATTCGTGAATACTACAATATCGAGAGTCTTTGGGGTGATGCCAAAATAACTACAATCGAAAACAAATACTAAAGAAAATTTTTTCTAATGGCTAAAGATAATAATCCAAATCCGAGTAAATTTAAAATAAGTCCTTGGTTAATATACACCGCAATACTTCTAGTTTTTTTATTTATAAGTTTTGCAACTGGTGGATCAAGTATGAGCGAACCTGCTCAATTAACTTCATCTAAATTCAATACTTTATTAGAGAAAGGTCAAATTGAAAAAGTTATCGTTTATAACAAAGCTGAGGCCGAAGTTTACTTAACTCAAGCAGCTCTTAAAGATGCTGCAAATAAAAAAGTTTCTAAAGATATTTTTGAAAGACCAAACAAAGGTCCACACTATACTTTGGAAATTGGTAACGATCAAATCTTTCAAACAAAACTTGAAAAAGCAGTTGGCGAAGGCAAACTGAAAGATTTCAATTTCTTGCAAAAAAACAACTGGAGCGACATTTTAATCAGTCTGCTTCCAATCATCATCATTATTGGTGTATGGATTTTTATTATGCGTAAAATGTCAGGCGGTGCTGGAGGCGGCGGCGGACAAATTTTTAACATTGGAAAATCGAAAGCAAAACTTTTTGATGAGAAAACAGATATCAAAACTACATTTAAAGATGTTGCTGGTTTAGAAGGTGCAAAAGAAGAAATTCAAGAAATTGTAGAATTCCTTAAAAACCCTGAAAAATATACTAATCTTGGAGGTAAAATTCCAAAAGGAGCTTTACTTGTAGGACCTCCAGGAACTGGTAAAACATTATTAGCTAAAGCTGTTGCAGGCGAAGCGCAAGTTCCATTTTTCTCATTATCAGGTTCTGATTTCGTAGAAATGTTTGTTGGAGTTGGTGCATCACGTGTACGTGACTTGTTCAAACAAGCTAAAGAAAAATCTCCTGCTATTATCTTTATTGATGAGATTGATGCCGTCGGTAGAGCAAGAGGAAAAAGCAATATGTCAGGCGGAAATGACGAAAGAGAAAATACTTTGAACCAACTATTGACTGAAATGGATGGTTTTGGTACAAACTCTAACGTAATTGTTCTTGCAGCAACCAATAGAGCTGATGTTCTTGACAAAGCTTTAATGCGTGCAGGTCGTTTTGACAGACAAATTTTTGTAGACTTACCAGACATTCGCGAAAGAGCAGAAATTTTTGCAGTGCATTTAGCACCAATCAAAAAAGTTGAAGGTCTTGATTTAGATTTCTTAGCAAAACAAACTCCAGGATTCTCAGGTGCTGATATTGCAAACGTTTGTAACGAAGCCGCTTTAATTGCAGCTCGTAACAACAAAACCGCAGTTGACAGACAAGATTTCCTTGATGCTGTAGATAGAATTATTGGCGGTTTAGAAAAGAAAAACAAAATTATTACTCCAGACGAAAAGAGAGCAATTGCTATTCACGAAGCTGGTCACGCTACTGTAAGCTGGATGCTGGAACACGCAGCACCACTTATTAAGGTAACTATTGTACCTCGCGGGCAAAGTTTAGGAGCTGCATGGTACTTACCAGAAGAAAGACAAATCGTTAGAACAGATCAAATGTTAGACGAAATGTGTGCTACTATGGGAGGAAGAGCTGCTGAAAAAGTAACTTTCGACAGAATTTCTACTGGTGCTTTAAGCGATTTAGAAAAAGTAACACGTCAAGCTCGTGCTATGGTAACGATTTATGGTTTGAATGATAAAATCGGAAATGTTACTTATTACGATTCAAGCGGACAAAGCGAATACAATTTCTCAAAACCATATTCTGACGAAACTGCTAAAATTATTGACAAAGAAATTTCAGAATTAATTGAAGGTCAATACCAAAGAGCAATTGAGATTCTTGAAGAAAACAAAGACAAGTTAAATCAGCTTGCTGATATCTTAATAGAAAAAGAAGTTATCTTTAAAGACGACTTAGAAGCAATTTTCGGAAAACGTACTTTTGATAAAAATTTAGAAGAAGTGGTTTCGTAAATTAATCAGGAAATATGTAATATTTTTTAAAATCTTAATTCAAAATAGCCTTTTGAATTAAGATTTTTTTATCTTTGAACGTTTTCAATTAACATGTAAAGCATTTCATATAAAAATGAATTTTTTCAAAAAAATATTTGGGTCCAGTGAATCCGCTTCTGACGAGGAACATGAAAGTGAATATGGAGGAAATCCAGTCCAAAATAGTCATTTGTCTCTTGACGAACAATTCATTTTCAATTTCAAAAAAAATGGCGGAAAATTCTTGTATTGCGAAAACAACCAAGAACTTGCTGAACAGTTTGAAAATATCCTTGAAGAGAATGATTGGTTTGAAAGTGAAGTATTATGCTACGAACCAGCTCTATTTAATTTATTAGATGAAAATAAATTATTTTATACTGCACCTACTAAACCAAAATTTCTTTTAGCGGTCTGTGAAAATCTTATAGCCGATGAAGGTTCAATTTTATTTTCATCAAAACAAATTAGACAAAACAAGCCAAACGAGTTACCGGCAAACATTGTAATCATTGCCACTACAAGTCAAATTCTACCTATGAAAAGTGATGGTTTAACAGCCATTAAACGTAAATACGATAGAGATATTCCAACTAATATTACCACAATAAAATATTTCGAAAAAGCAAAAGAAGAAGATTTTACGCAATACGGAAGTGTTGCCAAGAATTTGTATTTACTGCTCTTAGAAGATCTTTAAGATGAATGAAACACTCAAGAGAACCATTTCTGGTGCTGTTTATATTGCTCTGTTATTAACTTCAATCTTGTTTTCGACTGAAAGCTTTATCCTCCTTTTTGGCATTTTTCTAGTTATTACGATTTATGAGTTTTCTAACTTAGTAAATCTTAATAAAGTCTTTTCAATTTTATTTGGAACCTTGCTTTACAGCGCTATAGTACTTGTGAGCCATTACAGTAAACAAACGGCCGCGTACTTAAACAATTTATTCAAATCAAATTTAAACTTAGAACTCAATATACAGCAGTTAGACCTAATACTTCTTGCTGTTACAATTGTGGTTTCAATTAAATGTATTCTATTCTTATTTTACGACTCCGTTCAAAAAGTAAGCATCTCATCTAAATACTTGTATTTATTAGGATACATTACACTTCCTTTTGTTTTTATTGTCAAAATTTCCTTTGGAACTAACGATTATAACCCAAAAATTATTCTTGGTTTATTCATCTTAATCTGGACTAATGACACTTTCGCTTATTTAGTTGGAAAGTCGATGGGAAAACACAAACTTTTTGAGCGTGTTTCTCCTAAAAAAACAATTGAAGGATTTCTTGGCGGAGCTGTATTTGCCGCTTTTGCAGGTTTTTTGATTTCAAAATTATACATTCAGCCTAATCCAGCTTTTAGCGCAAAATCTATTTTAATATGGACTATAATCGCTTTAATTGTAAGTGTTTTTGGTACTATTGGTGATTTGATTGAATCAAAATTTAAAAGAATTGCCGGCGTAAAAGACAGCGGTTCTATCATGCCGGGACACGGCGGTATCTTAGATCGATTAGATAGTGTTATATTTGTAGCACCAATTATATTTTTATTTTATCAAATTTTATATTATGTTTCATAAAGAAGGAGCCCCATCTATTTTATTAGGAACAGTTTTTACTGTTGCCGTACTTGTAATTGCTGATAGATTTATAGATATCAATTGGCTGAGAATGCTTGTTCAAATAGCAGCATTATTGATTTTAATTATCATCTTACAATTTTTCAGAAACCCAAAAAGAATTGCGGTTAGAAACAGCGATCATATCCTTGCTCCTGTTGACGGAAAAGTGGTAGTTATTGAAGAAGTTTATGAAGGAGAATATTTCAAAGATAAACGTTTACAAGTTTCTATCTTTATGTCGCCAATAAACGTTCACGTTACACGTTACGCAATGGACGGAATCATTAAATTCAGCAAATACCACCCTGGTAAATTTTTGGTTGCATGGCACCCAAAAGCTAGTGAAGAAAACGAAAGAACAACTGTGGTAATCGAAAATGATACTTTTGGTCAAGTACTATACAGACAAATTGCAGGTGCTTTGGCACGCAGAATTGTAAATTACGCTCAAGAAGGAATGCAGGTTATTCAAGGTACTGATGCCGGGTTTATAAAATTTGGTTCGAGAGTAGATTTATTTTTACCTTTAGGTACGCCAATCAATGTGGTTCTGGACCAAAAAGCAATTGGCGGAAAAACTATTATCGCTACAAAAGCTTAAATGACAAAAAAAGATTTAGATACTCGTTTTTCAGAGGCTGTTGAAACTGCTCTAAAAATGACTCAAGCCTCACTGCCGCAAGATGTGCAGTTAAGACTTTATGCCTACTACAAACAAGCGACTTTTGGAACTGCCGTGTACAATCAATCTGAGAATTTTGATTTACGAGATGCTTTCAAAACCAATGCCTGGATGCAGATTAGCCATATTTCTGTTGATGAAGCTAAAGAGTGCTATATCGAGATCATCAATTCATTAACATCAAAATAAATTAACATTATGAAGAAAAACATTGTCCTTTTCAGCATTTTGCCTTCATTTTTACTATTATTTTCTTGTAACGATAATAAACTAACTGAAGTTGTCGAGGTTCCTCTTCCTACAAAAGAGGAAAAAATAATGATCGGGTCGCCAAATGATGTAAAGGCAGATCCAGGCTCATTTGAAATGACGAAACTTCCTTTTGGATATGACGGATTATCTCCTGCAATAAGATCATTGACTTTAGAAACACATTATTCTAAACACTATCTAACGTACACGAATAATTTTAACAAAGAAATTGTGTCGACTGAGTATGAAAATATGCCAATTGCAGACATTCTAAAAAAAATAGACTTAAGCAACGCAAAACTTCGTCAGAATGCTGGGGGATATTACAATCATACTCTTTATTTCAACATTTTAACTCAAAAAGAACAAACTCCAAAAGATACTCTAGCAGGATCTATTAATAAAGAGTTTGGATCTTTTAACAACTTAACCAATCAGTTTAAGGGACAAGCTGAAAAACAATTTGGCTCTGGATGGGTTTGGCTTGTTGTTGACAGATATGGAAAATTACAAATTACAACAACAGAAGATCAAGATAATCCATTAATGAAAAATGCGTTAATTCCAGGAACGCCGATTATGGGAATTGATTTATGGGAACATGCTTATTATTTGGATTATCAAAATAGAAAAGGAAGTTATATCGATGCTTTTTACGAACATATAAACTGGGAAAAAGTAAACGAATACTACATTGAAGCTTTGAAAAAAGTAAAAAAAGTATAACATAAAAAAAAAGCTGATACAAATTATGTATCAGCTTTTTTTATTTACTAAAGAAATACAATGCATGAAAGATATAGCCATTCGCTTTACAGAAAATCCGCTGCTCTCGCCTTCCGATCTAACTCCAAGCAAAGAAGGACTGGAAATTACTTGCCTCTTAAATCCTGGAGTGTTTCAATTTCAAAATAAAATTTGGCTCCTTGTAAGAGTTGCTGAACAACCAAAACAAATCGAAAACAGCATCTCTTTTCCAATATTGACCAATAAAGGGACTATTGAAATCATTGAGATTAAAAAAGACGATCCCGAATTAATAGCAACAGACGCAAGAGTAATAAACTATAAAGGTGCCGATTATTTAACCACACTTTCGCATCTTCGTTTATTGTGCAGTGAAGATGGACGCACTTTTTATGAACCAGAAAATTACCCACCCCTAGTTGGAGAAGGCATACTGGAAACGTTTGGAATCGAAGATTGCCGTGTTGTCTTGATTGATGAAGTTTATTATCTGACTTTTACTTCTGTATCAGAAAATGGTGTTGGTGTTGGCTTACGAACTACTGTAGATTGGCAAAAATTTGAAAAGCACGGCATGATATTACCTCCTCACAATAAAGACTGTGCTATTTTTGAAGAAAAAATAAACGGATTATTCTATGCTTTACACCGTCCCAGCAGCGTAGATATTGGAGGCAATTATATTTGGATAGCTTCATCACCAGATGGCATTCACTGGGGAAATCATCATTGCATTATCAAAACCAGAAAAGAATATTGGGACAGTAAAAGAGTTGGTGCTGGCGCTGCGCCAATAAAAACCGCAAAAGGCTGGTTAGAAATTTATCATGGAGCTAATGAAAATCATCAATATTGCTTAGGTGCTTTTTTAATGGATCTTGAAGACCCAACAAAAGTTCTGGCTAGAACAGAAGACCCAATTATGTTTCCCAAAACAAATTATGAATTAAGCGGCTTTTTTGGAAATGTTGTATTTACAAATGGCCATATTTTAGATCTCGATGGAGAAACACTGACGATCTATTACGGAGCTTCAGATGAGTTTGTCTGCGGTGCGAAATTTTCGATTACAGAAATCCTTTCGCTTTTAAAAGACATCTAAAAAGCTTGTTTGAAGAATCAGTTAATCACTTCAAACAACTTTTTTAATTATTGCAGCTCAAAAATAAATGATTCAGAAGGCAGTATTTTAATTTTAGCCTTGCCTACTCCATTTTCTACTTTTAGCACTACAGCATTTTGCTGATACAATTGATCAGTAAGTTTATACTCTCCGTCTTTTAAATTCCATTTTGCAATGACATCAGCAGGAATTTTCAATTCGAATTCACTAGTTTTTTCTGAAGAAAAATTAGCAATTATAACAAGTTTTTGATTCTCTGACCAGCGAACGTACGAATAAAGCAATTCGTCATATCCAACATTATTTTGACGATTTTCAGATTGTATTTCCTGAAAACTTCCCATTAAAGCCGGGCTCTTTATAGAGAAATTCAATAAGCGCTTGTAAAAATCTCGCAAGTTTTTCTCTGATTCCGAAAGCTGTCCGCCGTCAAACTTACCATCATTCATCCATTTTTGATGATTTGGAACTCCAATATAATCAAAAATAGAAGTTCTCGAACGAGTGCCAAAACCCGCATTTTCGTTTCCAGCCTCTCCTACTTCCTGTCCAAAATAAATCATGGTAGGTGACGTGCTTAACGTTGTTGAAACCACCATTAAAGGTTTTCCTCTTTCTGGTGTTCCCGCAAACTCAGGTGAAGCCAAACGCTGCTCATCATGATTGTCTAAAAAGTGAAGCATATGATGTTCAATATCTGACATTCCTTTTTGGATATCCGACAATCCATCTGGAGTAGATTTCCCACGAATAATATCTTTCAGCTTATCATACGTTTCAACTTTGTCATATAAATAATCCATTTTACCTAAACGAATATAATTTCGATACTCATTTGGATTATAAACTTCTGCCAATAAAAAAGCTTTTGGATTTTTCATTTTGATCGCCGAGTTCATATAACTCCAAAATTCATACGGAACCATTTCGGCCATATCATAACGGAAACCGTCAACACCTTTTGCTGTCCAATACAAAGCGATTGATTTGAATTTTTTCCAAGAATCTGGAACATCTTTATCTTGCCAAAATGCAAAATGTTCTTGATATGATTTCTGATCAAATCCAGCTGGAAGCTCTGGAAAATCTTTCGAACCGTCAGGGCGAACACCATAATTCACTTTTACAGTTTCATACCAGTCATTTTGATCTGGTTTTACTTTACGAGAACCATTTCCTGTCCATTTTGCAGGATTTTCATCAAAATAACCATCAACCATAGGATTTTTTTCTCCGTTTAACGGAATATCTCCATCAGGAATTTCAAAGTGTGTTTTTGGAATATAATAAAAGCTATTATCTCTCTTGTACTCAACATTTACATCATCATCGGCACCAAAATCATTAACACCTTCGGGATTATTCTTTCCTTCATATTTTCTCGCGATATGATTGGGAACAATATCAATAATTAATTTTAGACCCGCTTTATGCGTTCGAGCAATTAAATCTTCAAATTCCTGCAGTCTATTTGCCGGATTTACTGCCAAATCTGGATTTACATTGTAGTAATCTTTAACTGCATAAGGCGATCCTGCACGACCTTTTACTACCTCTGGATCATCATTTGAAATTCCGTATGCTGTATAATCACCCACCAAAGCATGATGCGGAACGCCGGTATACCAAATGTAGGTAACACCTAAATCTTTAATTTCGTTAAGTGCTTGATCAGTAAAATCATTAAACTTCCCTACTCCATTCTCTTCAATCGTTCCCCAAGGTTTATTGGTTTTATTTTTATTCCCAAACAATCGAGTAAAAACCTGATACACAACAATTTTATGTTCTTTTGAATTTTCTTCTTTTACTTCACTCATTTTTAAATCTTTTGTTTTACAGCCCGAAAACAAAATTGTTACGGCTGTTCCAACAGCAAATAATTTACTTTTTATCATATTTTTAAATCTAAGACATACTTTCTTGAACCAGAAACTTAAATTCTAATCCAAAAACTAATTCCTAAATTTAGTTTATTTTCTACAACCCAAAGAACACAAATTTTGATTTACACTTTTTAACTTCAAAAATGCATCACTACAACGTGAGAGTTAAATGTTTTGTTGATAAATTACAGGAGAAGGTTCAAAGTTGCAAAGGTTCAAAGAAGCAAAGATTTAAAATAGGTGAAAAACTTGAAATATGTTTCAAATATAAACTTTGAACCTTTGCAACTTTGAACCTCTCAACCTAAAAATAAACATTTATAAATTAATGCTAATAACAATATAAGGTTGTAACCTTTTTCATAAATTTGACAAAAATTTAATCACTTGAAGAAATTACTCTTTTTTATATCTTGTCTGCTTTTATTAAGCATACAATTCATTTCTGCACAAGCTTCAAAAACTGCTCAGACGCCAAAAAAAATTAACATAGAGCATTCTGATTTCTTAGATGTTGATCAAGTTTTGGTACCTGACGGAATTTTACTAACTGGAAATGTAAAGGTAAATCATGATGGTGTTGTTCTTACTTGCAACAAAGCCTACTTTTTTCAAAAAGAAAATTATCTAAAAGCCTTCGGAAATGTACAGTTGGTTCAAGGTGACACTTTGTTTCTAAACAGTAAATATGCAGAATACAGCGGAAATATCAAAAAAGCATTCGCAACAGGAAATGCTGTAATGACTTCGCCAGATGCTACTTTGCAAACAGACACTATCAATTTTGATCGAAATGTTCAAGAAGTTTTTTATAATACTAAAGGAACTATCATCAACAAAGACAATACATTAGTTAGTAAATCGGGAAAGTACTTTGTTGCGGAGAAAAAATTTCAGTTTTTAACTGCAGTCACTCTTACAAATCCAAAATATGTTGTAAAATCGAATCACTTAGATTATTACAGTAATTCAGGACACACCTATTTACTTGGACCATCAACTATAACAAGTAAAGCCAACTATATTTATACGGAAAAAGGTTTTTATGACACCAAGAAAAACCTCGCTCATTTTTTGCGAAAATCGTATATAAAATATGATGATCGACTTATAGAAGGTGATAGTTTGTATTATAATCGAAATACCGAATTTGCATCGGCCACTCGAAATGTAAAAATAACTGATTCTATAAATCGAGGTATTGTAAAAGGTCATTATGCCGAAGTTTACAAACTAAAAGATTCTATGTTTGTAACCAAAAGAGCTGTTGCAGTTAACTTTGTAGAAAATGACTCTGTATATATTCACGGTCAAAAACTAATGGTTACAGGAAAAGAAGGTGAGCGCATTTTAAGGGCTTTTAAAAATGTACGTTTTTTCAAAACAGACATGAGCGGTAAATGTGATTCGATACATTCTAATTCTAAAACGGCTTTAACCAAACTTATTGGAAATCCAATTTTATGGAATGGCGGCAGTCAGATTACTGGTGATATTATGCATTTAATTGGTGATAATAACACTAAAAAACTAGATTCTTTAAAAGTCCTCAATAATACTTTCCTTATCTCAAAAGACACGTTAGGAACGGGTTACAATCAAGTCAAAGGACTCAATTTATTTGGAAAATTCAAGGAAGGTAAACTTCACGATGTAGATGTTATTAAAAACACCGAAGTTGTTTATTTTATGCGGAATGACGCCAATGAATTAATTGGAATTAATAAAAATGTAAGCAGTAAAATTAATTTGATTCTAGAAAATAACGCAGTAGAAACTATTACATTCTTTAACAGAGTCGACGGCGATATTTATCCTGAAGAAGATTTACCTGAAAATGCACGTAAATTGAGAGGTTTCGTCTGGCGCGGCGACGAAAGGATAAAATCAAAAGATGATATTTTTACTGCCGAGGATAATGAAATGAATGACAAACTTGTAAAGCAAGGAAAGGACGAGGAAGCTAAAGAGAATGTCCCAATGAAAGTCAGGAAAGAGACACGAGATTACGACAAAAAGAAACCTGCTGCAAAAGCAAATACTACGAAAGCAAGCACTAATACTAAAAAATAGTTCTCAGTCGCGGTTGCGGTTTTCTGTTTCATTTCTTTACTATAAAATTAGTCCTAGCGTAAGTCGCAGTTTTCATTTTAGAAACTTTGCGAACTTTGCATTTTAATAATACAAACTTGATTTAAAACTTAGCAAACTTTGCGATCTTTGCGGTTAAATTCAGTCACAGTATCAGTTTTCAGTCAACTTGAAACATGAAACCTGAAACTTTTAAAACAAACAATAGTGAATCCAGATTTTATAAAATACCAAGCACAAACATCTCCATACCCATTAGGAATGGAAGTTTCGCATGCCATTGGTTCCTATATTTACGATACTAGTAATAAAAAATATTTAGACTTTGTTGCGGGGGTTTCAGCTTGTACACTAGGACATCAACATCCGAGAGTCAATCAAGCCATAAAAGACCAATTAGACAAATATTCGCACGTAATGGTTTATGGAGAATATTCGCAAAGTCCTGCTGTTCAATATTGCAAATTAATGGCTTCTCTGCTTCCAGAATCTTTAAATAAAACCTATTTAGTAAATTCAGGTACAGAAGCAATTGAAGGTGCCTTAAAACTAGCTAAAAGAGCAACTGGACGCAGCCAGCTTATTTCTTGTCACAACGCATATCACGGAAACACAATGGGCTCTATGAGTGTAATGGGATTTGAAGAGCGTAAACAAGCTTTTCGCCCTTTACTTCCTGACGTAGATTTTATCACTTTTAATAACGAAGCTGATTTAGAAAAAATCACAACTAGAACAGCGGCAATTTTATTAGAAACTATTCAAGGCGGAGCTGGTTTTATTCAGCCCGAGAATAATTTTCTGCAAAAGGTGCGCAAGCGTTGTGATGAAGTTGGTGCAATGTTTATTGTAGATGAAATTCAGCCTGGATTTGGAAGAACAGGAAAACTTTTTGGCTTTCAAAACTATGATGTTATTCCCGATATTGTAGTAATGGGAAAAGGTATGGGAGGCGGAATGCCTGTTGGAGCTTTTACTGCTTCTGCAGAAAAAATGGATCTTTTAACCGAGAATCCTAAACTTGGACATATTACTACTTTTGGAGGTCATCCTGTCATTGCGTCAGCCTGTCTTGCTACTTTGCAGGAATTAACTGAAACAAATTTAATGCCGCAAACTTTAGAGAAAGAAAAACTCTTTAGATCACTTTTGGTACATCCTTTGATAAAAGAAGTAAGAGGAAAGGGATTAATGCTTGCCACTATGACTGAAACGGCCGAAATAACCAATCAGGTCATTTTAAATTGTCAAGACAAAGGACTAATTTTATTCTGGCTGCTCTTTGAAGGATGCGCTATAAGAATAACACCGCCATTAACGATTTCAGAAGAAGAAATAAAGGAAGGCTGTGCCATAATTTTAAGTGTTATGGATGAAATATTGAAAAAGGAACAAACTAAAAATTAAGTCTTATTTCAAAAGCAATTAGAACCTGTTTGACATCTCAGTTACTAAAATAATAATCAAATAATCTTTTTATTATCAGAAGATTATGACTAAAAACAGAAACGGAATTCTGTCCATATTGTTAATTAAATTGTTCACAACAATTAATTTTCCTTTCCCACATCAATAATATGGTTGCCTAATTTTATAACAGGCTAATTTCAAATAAAACAAAGTATGCAATTAAGCAACGAAGAAGAAGATTATAACCTATCCCTATCCAAATTTGAGTCGATGTTAAAAACTAACAAAGTACTCTTTTTTGATTCTGAAGAATTTGAAGAAATCATTCTTCATTATTTAGACATAGGCAAGGCTAATTTAGCAAAAAAGGCCTTAAAACTTGCATTAGACCAACATCCAAAATCTACAGGCTTAAAATTAGTACAAGTAGAAATGCTGGTTTATGACGACAAACTTGAAATCGCTGAAAAGCTTTTAAACGAGTTATATGCGATTGAACCTAACAACGAGGAAATTTATATCCAGAAAGCTAATATTTGTTCGAAAAGAGATCAACACGAAAAAGCGGTAGAATTACTTAAAATAGCACTGCAATATACAGATGACTACGCTGACGTGTATAACTTGATTGGAATGGAATATCTTTTTATGGATAACCTTGAAATGGCAAAAGACAGTTTTATCAAATGTCTTGAAGAAGACTTAGAAGATCAATCTGCCTTATACAACGTGGTTTATTGTTTTGAATTTTTAGATCAAAACCAAGAAGCCATTCTCTATCTGAACGAGTACATTAATAAAAATCCGTACAGCGAAATTGCTTGGCATCAGCTTGGGCGCTTGCATTACGGAGTAAAAGAATACGAAAATGCAATTCGCGCTTTTGATTATGCGACTTTAATAGACGATGAGTTTTTAGGGGCATTTATGGAAAAAGCCAAAGCTTACGAACGTCTAAAAAAATACAACGAAGCAATAGAAAGTTATAATCGTACAATCGAATTAGACGACGCAACTTCTTATGCCTTATTGCGTATTGGAAAATGTTACGAAAAGCTTGGAAATTCGATAAAAGCGTTACAATATTACAATCAGACTGTACACGAAGATCCTCTTTTAGATAAAGGATGGATTGCCATTACAGATTTTTATGTTCGCCAAAAGAACTTTCAAAAAGCGTTGTTTTTTGTCAATAAAGCTTTAGCAATCGACAATCAAAATCGTTTATACTGGAAGCGTTATGCAACCATAAATAAACAAATGAACTTTTTTGAAGAAGCTGAATTTGGTTATAGAAAAGCAGTCGAATTTGGAGATCATGCTTTAGATACATGGTTATTTTGGGTTGATATTCTTCAGTTTTTAGGAGAATTTGACAGCGCAATACAAACTTTATTACAAGCTTCTGAATATTTTCCAGAAGAAAATGAAATCGAGTATCGTTTGGCAGGATTGTACTTTATGATTCAGGATAACACAAAAGCAAAATTTCATTTAAGTAATGGATTACGCTTAAACTTCGATAATTATATTTTAATCGAAGATTTATTTCCAGTAGTTTGGACAAAAAAAACAGTTAGAAATTATATCGAAAAACACAGAAAACAATAATGATTGGTATTTTAAAAAGACGTTTTGGCTTACTAGGTCGTAATATTAGTTACTCATTTTCAAAAGGTTATTTCACAGAGAAATTCAACGATGAAGTTTTTGCCGGTAACACCTATGAAAATTTTGATATTTCTGAAATTGATCATTTCAAAGGATTAATCAAGAATAATCCTGATTTAAAAGGATTAAATGTAACAATTCCTTACAAAGAACAAGTCATTCCCTTTTTAGATAAACTTTCAAAAAAAGCAGCTCTAATTGGTGCTGTAAACACGATTAAATTCACTAAAAAAGGTAAACTAAAAGGATACAATACTGATTATTATGGCTTTAAAAAATCATTAAAACCTTTATTGGAGCCACATCATAAAAAAGCACTTATTCTAGGCACAGGCGGCGCATCAAAAGGCGTTGCCTTTGCTCTAGACGAACTTGATATTCCGTACATTTTTGTTTCAAGAGAAGCAAAAGAAAATATCATTGACTATAATTTAATCAACGCCACTACTTTTGATAATTTCAAAATAATTATCAATTGTACACCTGTAGGCACAAGTCCAAATATAGAGGCTTGTCCGGATCTTCCGTACGAGTTTTTTACAGACAAGCACATTGCATATGACTTAATTTACAATCCGGCAGAAACTCAATTCTTAAAAAATGCGAAAGAAAGAGGAGCTGTAATAAAAAATGGATACGATATGCTTATTTTTCAGGCAGAAAAAGCTTGGAAAATATGGAACAAGTAATATGCGCATAAAATAAAAATAGTAAAGTATTTTTTCATAAATTAGACTACTCATTAATAAGTAGTTATGAAAAAATTGCCACTATTTTTTTTTATATGCTTTTTGATTACATTTTCTGCAAAGGCACAGGACTCTAGTGATATCGACATAAATTCATCAAACCTTTATTCAGAAGCCCGTTATCATTACTATCTAAAAACAATTTTACTTTTTAATGAATATTTAGATACAGACAATGGCTCGTTTAATACAACTGAACTTCGATTCTTACATCCAATTGCAAACAAAGCATGGAATTTAAGAGTCGATCTTCCGTTAGTTTCTTCAAATACTTCTTCTATCAATAAAACCGGAATTGGAGATATTGGTGTTGGCGTAAGCTATATACCCTACTTAGAACAAAAAAATGGAGGCATCGCTTTCCGTGCAAGAGTGCTTTCAAATTCAGCGGCCGATCCTGCTTTAGGATCTGGAAAATGGATATTTGCTCCTGCAGTATTTTTCGGAAAATATCTAATTCCGAATAAACTTCTATGGATTACTTCATTAGAAAATCAAAGCAGTTTTGCAGGATCCAGTAACAGAAATGACATTAATACCACCGCATTCGAAAACTACTTTATGTACATTATTGGTAAAAACTGGATTGCTGCAGACGCCGCTTTTAGATACAATGCCATAAACAAAGGTTTTCCTAATAATGCTTTTGTAGAGTTTGGCAGAAAGATTACCAAAAATGATATGGCATATGTTCATCCAAGTATTGCTTTTGGTAGTTACAAAACCTACAACTTTGGCATTGAAGTCGGGATGTTGATTCTGTTTTAAAAAATTTCTATAAAAGATTATTTAACGATCTCTCCTATTCTCCATTCTTATAATAAAAGTAATACTCCTCAATAGAAATGCAAATTTTCAAGCTTTTTTCTTAAAAGGATATCTATTCTCAATTTAAATTTACTTCAAAAAAAAATCTAAAAAACAGATATCATATTTCTAAACATCTTCATTAAATAAGAATTTCATCGTAAAATAGCGTATAAACAAACGATTTATTTTGTATTTAGAAACACCTTTACTATCTTTCGCACTGTTAAAGTAAAAACCTTATACATTTAAAATGTTAGAAGAAAAGAATGATAACCTGCAAGAAGCAGACGGAAAATTAGAAATCGATACTACTGATTCTACACAAAACGATACTATAGAAACTCCCGTTTCTGAAACAGTATCTGAAAATTCAATTTCGAATACTGAAATTGAAGAAGAAAAAAATGTAGAAACTGAGGAGACAGATCATCAAAATGCGTTGGATGCCATCACAAATTCTAATGCTGAAGAAAGTGAAGACGAAACGCTGAAAGAGCGTCATGATATTCCTATGAAGGATTATCACACGTTTACATTAGACGCCCTTGTTGACGAGTTAAAGAAACTTGTAAGTATAGACAAAGTAATGTCTGTAAAAGACCATATTGAAGAAATAAAGAAATCATTTTTACTACAATACAATCATCTTATAGAAGAGAAAAAAGAAGAGTTTAACGCTTCAAAAGAAGATCCAAACGAAGAGTTTGAATATCATTCTCCTTTGAAATCTAAATTTGATGAATATTATAATGTTTTTAGAGAGAAAAGAAATGCTCACTTTAAACATTTGCAAAGCAACTTAAAATCAAACTTAGACAATCGTCTTGCGATTGTAGAAGAACTAAAAGAGCTGATAAATCCGCAGGAAAACATAAAAGATACTCTTAAACATTTTAATGATTTAAGAGAAAGATGGAAAAATGCTGGAGCGATTCCTAAAGACAAATACAATCACGTTTGGAACAACTACCATTTTCATGTAGAAAATTTTTATGATTATCTGCATTTAGATCGTGAAGCAAGAGACTTAGACTTTAAACACAATTTAGAGCAAAAGCAAAAAATTATTGCAAGAGTTGAAGAACTTGTAAACGAAATCGACATAAGCAAGGCTTTCCGCGAATTACAAGATTTACATAGACTTTGGAAAGAAGATATTGGTCCTGTTTCTAAAGAGCACCGTGATACTATCTGGAACAAGTTTAGTGAATTGACAAAAAAGATTCATGACAAAAGAGAACTTTTGTTTGAAAGTCAGCGTGCAAACGAACACAACAATCTTGAAGCAAAAAAAGAAATCATTGCTAAGATTGAAGTTTTAGGAACAGAGAAAGTAAATTCACATTCGCAATGGCTGGTGCAAATTCAAAAAGTTGAAACGCTTCGAAATGAGTTTTTCGCAGCAGGAAAAGTACCATCAGAAGTAAATGAAGAGACTTGGGCTGCATTCAAAACTGCCGTAAGAAACTTTAATGCATTTAAAAATTCGTTTTATAAAGACATTAAAAAAGATCAAAACGACAATTTGAATAAGAAAATGGCTCTTGTTGCCAAAGCTAAAGAATTACAGGAAAGTGTTGACTTTAATGCAACTACTCCAATCATGAAACAAATTCAAGAAGAATGGAAACAGATTGGTCACGTTCCTAAAAAATATTCAGACAAAATCTGGAAAGAATTCAAAGACGCTTGTAACCATTATTTCGATAAACTAAAAGAACATAAATCAGAAGAAAACGGTGATGAAGTTGCTGCTTTTGACAACAAAAAAGCTTACTTAGATATTCTTCGTACTTATCAGTTGACGGGAGATCATAAAACTGATTTAGATGCGATTAAAAAGCATATTGAAATCTGGAAAGGTTACGGAAAAGTTCCATTTTCAAGACGTCATATTGAAGGAAAATTCAATAAAATCCTTGATGCTCTTTTTGAAAAATTAAGCTTAAGCAAGAAAGAAACTGAAATGATTCGTTTTTCTAATCGAATTGATTCATTGAGCGACAGTAACGATACGCGCAAATTAGACAATGAAAAGATTTTCTTGATGCGTAAAATTGAGGAAGTTCAAAATGAAATTTTCCAATTAGAAAATAATATTCAGTTTTTTGCGAATACTAAAAATGCAAAAAAAGAGAATTCAATTGTTCTTGAAGTTCGTAAAAATATAGCGATCCACAAAGAAAGTCTTGATGTCTGGAAAGATAAATTGAAACAATTAAGAAACTTAGGTCAAGAATAAGGTTTTAAGTTTAAAAAATAAAAAAAGGTGTAATGATTTATTCGTTACACCTTTTTTATGTTAAAACGTTTTTTTTCACCGCAAAGCACGCAAAGTTTTATATGCAAACTTTGTGTTTTTCTAACCGCAATGTAAAACAAAAATCTTAGCGCGCTTTGCGGTAAAATTCGCCCCAACCTTAATCTCATTTCAACCCGAAATTTAACATTATCATCAAACTTCGTAAAACCGTTCTAAAAAATATTGTTTATATTTGATAATCAACAAAGTAACCACACTAGTATTAATTCTAATAACGACAGAAAATGAAATTTACAAGAAAAGCAAATGCCAATTGGCAAGGAACAGGTATGGAAGGAAAAGGAACTATAAGTACGCAAAGCACAACTTTAGACAAAGCACAACTCTCTTTTAAGACTAGATTTGCAGATGGTGTTGGTACAAATCCTGAGGAATTAGTCGCTGCAGCTCATTCAGGCTGTTTTACGATGCAATTAAGTTTTTTACTTAACGAAGCAGGTTTTACTGCCGATGATCTATCTACAGAAGCGACAGTAACTTTTGAAGACGGTTCTATTACTTTAATTCATTTGGACTTAAAAGGAAAAGTTCCTGAAATTTCTGCAGAAGAGTTTGAAAAAACAGCCGCAAAAGCAAAAGAAATCTGTCCGATTTCTAAACTCTTAAACACGACAATTACTCTTTCAGCAGCACTAGTAAATTAAGCTGAAAACAAAGCATAAAAAAAACCATCAGCCGCGGCTGATGGTTTTTTTCTTTATATAACGCGTAAAAGATTAGTTCATTGTCGCTTTTAAAGCTTTTGCTTCAGCAGTCATTTCTAACGCTTTGTAAACTCCTAATAATGTTTTAGAAACATCTTCGTTTTTAGGATCTAACTCGTTTGCTTTTTTAAGGTAAGGAATTACTCCTTTGAAAACTTGCTCTCTTTGTGCTTTTAAAACATCGTAACGTTTCATATCTTTTGCAGAAGTTCCCAATTTATTCATCTCATCAATAATTGGTCTTTCAGCTTCTAATTTTAACGCAGCAAGGTTAAGGTATGCATTAGTATAACTAGGATTGATTTCGATAGCTTTTAAGTAATATTTCTCAGCATCAGCAGTATTCTTTGCATTTGCACTTAATACACCTAAATTAAAAACTAAATCAGCATTGTTTGGTTCTTTTTCTAAAGCTTCACCAACCAATTTTTTATACATATCGAAATCTTTAGTTTCTAAATATAAATTCGCTTCTGTCAAAATCAAAGAAGTATCTTCTGGATTTGTTTTTCTAGCATCAGAAATCGCTTTCTTAGCATCTTCAGTACGCCCTTTTTGAACTAAAATCAACGCTAAGTTTTTATAAATTTCACCTCTTTTTGAAGGAATAGTTTCTGTTTTAGGTTTTTCGTGAGTTCCTAACTTTACAGCTAAATCTCTTTCTTTTGCATTGTTAAAACCATCTTCACTACTGTTTGCTTTATTTATTGCAGTATACATCGTTCCTTTTCCTGAATAGTTTAATTTTTTCAACTCTTCATACATTGGAAGTGCACTATCAAAATCTTGAGCATTTACTGCTGTCGAAGCTGCATAATACAAATTGATAGTATCGTTTTTATCTAACAAATAAGCTTCATATAATTTTTTAGCTCCTTCAGCACTTTTGTTAGATTGAGTATCAGCAATTGCAGAATTAATCAATTTACCTTTAATTTCAGTAATTGATGCCGCTCCTTGAGTTGAATACTTTTGTTTTCCTGATGCTTTTTCAACTTCAATTAATTTTTTATAGCTGTCAGCAGCTGCAGATAAGTTTTTACTTTCTTCAACTTTTTTATTTGCTAACTCTAAAAAAGCATTTCCTTGTACAAAATAGTACTGAGCCTGCTCAACATCTTTAGCATTAGCGATCAAGTTTTGAGCATCTTTTAATATCGTGATCGCTCCTTGAGCATCACCGCCTTTTAATGCCTTCTCAGCATTTTTAATTTGATCTTTTTGAGCAAAAGTAGCTACTGAAATCAGTAGAGCTGATGCAAGTATTACATATTTACTTTTCATAATGTTCAATTTGTATATTTAATTTTATTTTAGTGGTTTATAATTATTCTTCTGATTCTTCTTCCTCTGAATCGTCTTCGTCTTCAATTTCTTCTTCAGAGTCATCATCATCGTCATCTTCTACAACACCGTCATCTTCAAGAACTTCCAAGTCTGGTTTAACTCTTTCGATTGCATTTTCAATAACGTTGCCATCTTCATCTACAACAACTTCTTCAGCATCATCTTTCATTACTTTTGTAACAGCAGCGATAGAGTCTTTTCCTTTAAGGTTAATCAATCTCACACCTTGAGTAGCACGTCCCATAACGCGTAAATCCTCAATAGCCATTCTAATTGTTAATCCAGATTTATTAATAATCATCAAATCATCCGCATCTGTTACAGCACTAATTGAGATAAGTTTTCCTGTTTTCTCAGTGATATTAAGAGTTTTAACCCCTTTACCTCCACGGTTTGTAATTCTATAAACATCTTCACCATCTTCATCAACTAATTTGGTACGTTTTCCGTATCCATTTTCAGTTACAACAAGAATTTGCGAATCGTTTACATCATTTTTAGCAACAGTAACCATACCAATTACTTCATCAGTTTCATCTTTTAAAGTAATTCCACGAACTCCTGAAGCTGTTCTTCCCATCGGACGTGTTTTTGTTTCTTCAAAACGAACCAATTTACCTGATTTAACAGCTAAAATAATTTGGCTTTCTCCATCAGTTAATTTCGCTTCAAGTAACTCATCTCCTTCTTTAATTGTAATAGCGGCAACACCATTTGCACGAGGTTTAGAATATTTCTCTAAAGAAGTTTTCTTAACCTGTCCTTGTTTGGTAACCATTACAAGATTATGAGTATTGATATAATCTTTGTCTTTTAAGTCTTGCGTACAAATGAAAGCTTTTACTTTATCATCGCTTTCAATATTCACTAAATTCTGAATTGCTCTTCCTTTAGCTGTTTTACTTCCTTCTGGAATTTCGTAAACACGCATCCAGAAACATTTTCCTTTTTGCGTAAAGAACATCATATATTGGTGGTTTGTCGCAACGAACATATGCTCAAGGAAATCCTGATCTCTTGTTCCTGCGCTTTTTTGTCCAACTCCTCCTCTATTTTGAGTTTTGTATTCAGTAAGATTTGTACGTTTAATGTAACCAGCATGAGAAATTGTAATGACTACATTTTCATCAGCAATTAAATCCTCAATACTTACGTCTCCACCTGAATATTCAATTTGAGAACGACGATCATCACCATATTTATCGCGAATTTCCTCCAATTCTTCTTTAATCAAATTCGTTCTTAAATTAACATCTGCTAATAAAGCTTTCAAATGCTCGATTAATTTCATTAACTCTTCAAACTCAGCTCTTAATTTATCTTGCTCCAGACCTGTTAACTGACGTAAACGCATCTCTACAATAGCACGAGCTTGAATATCTGACAAACTAAATCTTTCGATTAATTTCTCACGAGCTTCTTCAGTATTTTTAGAACCTCTAATAATTGCAATTACTTCATCAATATTATCCGAAGCAATAATTAAACCTTCTAAAATATGAGCTCTTTCTTCTGCTTTGCGTAATTCAAACTGCGTTCTTCTAACTACTACATCATGACGATGCTCAATAAAGTAGTGAATCATATCTTTTAGATTCAACAATTGAGGACGTCCTTTAACCAATGCAATATTATTTACACTGAAAGAAGATTGTAATGAAGTATATTTATATAAGGTATTTAAAACTACGTTTGGTGTAGCATCACGTTTCAAAATATAAACGATACGCATACCATTTCTATCAGACTCGTCACGAATATTTGCAATACCTTCAATCTTTTTCTCGTTTACTAAATCAGCCGTACGTTTGATCATCTCGGCTTTGTTAACTTGATAAGGTATCTCAGTAACAATAATAGACTCTCTTCCATCAACTTCTTCAAAACCAACTTTGGCGCGCATTACAATACGTCCTCTACCTGTTTTAAAAGCTTCACGAACTCCTTCATAACCATATATTACACCACCAGTTGGAAAATCTGGAGCTTTAATATGCGTCATTAATTCATCTACTTCAATATCATTATTATCTAAGTACGCTAGTGTACCATTGATAACTTCAGTTAAATTGTGCGGCGGCATATTTGTCGCCATACCAACTGCAATACCTGTTGCTCCGTTTACTAATAAAGTAGGAACTCTTGTAGGCATTACTTTTGGCTCATATAATGTATCGTCAAAGTTTAATTGAAAATCAACGGTTTCTTTTTCGATATCTGCCATAATTTCTTCAGAAATCTTGCGCATTCTGGCCTCTGTATAACGCATCGCTGCCGGGCTGTCTCCATCTACAGATCCAAAGTTACCTTGACCATCCACTAATAAATAACGCATACTCCATTCTTGAGCCATACGCACCATTGCATCATATACCGAAGTATCTCCGTGCGGGTGATACTTACCCAGAACCTCTCCTACAATTCTCGCAGATTTTTTATGGGCAGATCTTGAAGTTACACCTAAATCATACATTCCGTAAAGAACTCTTCGATGCACTGGTTTCAAGCCATCTCTAACATCCGGAAGCGCTCTCGATACAATTACTGACATCGAATAATCGATGTAAGCTGATTTCATTTCATCTTCAATGTTAATAGGAATTAACTTTTCTCCTTCAGACATAAGTTGTTATGTTTAAATAATTATATTAGTTTCAAAGCGTGCCAAGATACGTTTTTTTGGAATTTTTTCAGCTATTTACTTACACTTATTTCAATGATTTATTAACAACTTTATTTTGCCTTTTAGTTAATAAATTAAGCGTTTTTTAACTGTTTTTTTATTATTTTTTTTGTCAATTAGCTGACAGGAGTTCTCGATGGGTACGGTTTTTGTTTTTCAAACAGTAATTCACTAAATTTACAATACCAATTATATATTATGGATGATAATTTTTCACCAAGAGTAAAAGATGTTATTACATACAGTAAAGAAGAAGCCCTTCGTTTAGGACACGACTTTATTGGTACTGAACATCTAATGCTGGGCATTTTAAGAGATGGTAACGGAAAAGCTATTCATATACTTAATAACCTAGCAGTCGATTTAGATCATTTACGCAGGAAAGTAGAAATACTGAGTCCAGCTAACCACAGCGTGGAAGTAAATGCCGAAAAGAAAAATCTTCATCTTACCCGACAGGCCGAAAGAGCCCTGAAGACCACTTTTCTTGAAGCGAAAGTATTCCAAAGCTCATCAATTAGTACAGCTCACTTGCTTTTATGCATCTTACGAAACGAAAACGATCCAACAACCAAGCTGTTGAATAAACTAAAAATAGATTATGACATAGCTAAAGAACAATATTTAAACATGACGCCAAACGAAGAAGAATTCTTAGAAAACTTGCCAAGAAACGAATCGTATAATGACGATTCAGGACAAGATGACAGTCTAAAAGAAAGTAGTTTCAATAATCCAGCCAATAAGTCAAACAAAAAATCTAAAACTCCGGTTTTGGATAATTTTGGGAGAGATTTAACAGAAATGGCGGAAGAAGGAAAACTAGATCCAGTTGTTGGACGCGAAAAAGAAATTGAACGCGTTTCACAAATTCTAAGCCGTAGAAAAAAGAACAATCCGCTTCTTATTGGAGAACCCGGAGTTGGTAAATCTGCTATTGCAGAAGGACTTGCTTTGCGTATTATTCAGAAGAAAGTATCTCGTATTCTTTTCCACAAACGCGTTGTAACACTTGATTTAGCAAGTTTAGTTGCTGGAACAAAATACAGAGGACAGTTTGAAGAAAGAATGAAAGCCGTGATGAACGAGCTTGAAAAAAACGACGATATTATTCTTTTCATTGACGAAATTCACACTATTGTAGGTGCCGGCGGAGCCACAGGTTCACTTGATGCTTCAAACATGTTCAAACCTGCTTTAGCAAGAGGAGAAATTCAATGTATTGGTGCTACTACTCTAGACGAGTACAGACAATATATTGAGAAAGACGGAGCTTTAGAAAGACGTTTCCAAAAAGTAATTGTTGAACCAACTTCTGTTGAAGAAACAATTGCAATTTTAAATAACGTAAAAGACAAATACGAAGATCACCACAATGTGACTTACACCCAAGAAGCAATTGAAGCCTGCGTTAAATTAACAAACAGATATATGTCTGAGCGTTTCTTACCAGACAAAGCTATCGATGCTCTTGACGAAGCAGGATCTCGCGTTCACATCACTAATATTGACGTTCCTAAACAAATTTTGGATTTAGAACGCCAGTTAGAAGAAGTTCGTGAAATGAAAAACATGGTAGTTAAAAAACAAAAATATGAAGAAGCTGCCAAACTTCGCGACGATGAAAAACGCATCGAAAAAGATCTAGCTGCTGCGCAAGAACAATGGGAAGAAGATTCTAAAAACAACAGAATTGAAGTTACAGAAGATAACGTAGCCGATGTTGTTTCGATGATGACAGGAATTCCTGTAAACAGAATTGCACAAACAGAAAGCAACAAATTAGCTCAATTACCTGAATTAATTCAGAATAAAGTAATTGGTCAAAACGAAGCGGTTCTTAAAATTGCACGTTCTATACAACGTAACAGAGCCGGACTTAAAGATCCTAACAAACCAATTGGTTCATTTATTTTCTTAGGTCAGACTGGTGTTGGTAAAACGCAATTAGCAAAAGTTCTTGCAAAAGAATTATTTGATTCAGAAGATGCATTAGTTCGTATCGACATGAGCGAATACATGGAAAAATTTGCAATTTCTCGTTTAGTTGGAGCGCCTCCGGGATACGTAGGTTACGAAGAAGGCGGACAATTGACTGAAAAAGTTCGTAGAAAACCATATTGTGTTGTTCTTTTAGATGAGATCGAAAAAGCGCATCCAGACGTGTTTAATATGATGCTTCAAGTTTTAGATGATGGATATTTAACAGATAGTTTAGGTCGTAAAATTGACTTCAAAAACACTATAATTATCATGACATCTAACGTTGGAGCACGTCAGTTAAAAGATTTTGGACAAGGTGTAGGATTCGGAACTGCTGCAAAAGTAGCTCAAGCCGATGAAAACTCTAAAAGCATTATCGAAAATGCTTTGAAGAAAACTTTCGCTCCTGAATTCTTAAACAGAATTGACGACGTAATCGTATTCAACGCATTAGAAAAAGCTGATATTGATTTAATTATCGAAATTGAACTTAAAAAACTATATTCTCGTATTGCTGAATTAGGTTACAAACTAAGCTTAACTGACAAAGCAAAAGCATTTATTGCTGAAAAAGGCTTTGACAGACAATTTGGTGCAAGACCGTTGAAAAGAGCAATCCAAAAATATGTTGAGGATTTATTAGCCGAAGAAATCATCACTTCAAAAATACATTCAGGTGATGAAATAATGATGGATTTAAAAGATGACTCACAAGAGCTTTCAGTAGAAATTCACAAAGCTGAAGAACCTACAAATCAATAAAATGATTTAAATTTATAACAAAAATAATATACCCGTTACGTTTTCATAACATAACGGGTATTTTTTTTGGATAATTTACTATCTTTAGTAAAAGCAAATAGCTATTTTTGGATATTAAATTCTATAATAAAAAACAACGTATGCTTCAACACAAAGTCATTTTAGGCAGCGAAGAATGGTGCTCATTTCCAGAACTAGGAATCCCGACAATCAAGGCTCGGGTTGATTCTGGTGCCAAAACATCAGCAATGCACGCCATAAACATAGCTCCTTTTATAAAAAATGATGCCAATTGGGTGAAATTTGACATTAATCCAATTCAAAACAACATTAAAACCATCATTCATTGTGAAGCACCATTGGTTGACAAAAGAATTGTAAAAAGCTCAAGCGGTTTTAGAGAGCATCGTTACGTAATTCAAACCAGCATTAAAATTGGCGATTCAAAATGGCCAATCGAAATGACTTTGACCAATCGTGACTCTATGGGCTTTAGAATGCTTTTAGGACGTGAAGCCATGAGCGGTCGTGTATTGGTCGATCCAGAAGAAAAATACCTTCTTGGACAGCCAACTCCAGAATCTCTTAAAGAATTATATCAAAATTCAGAAAAAGCCAGTTCAGGTTTACGAATTGGACTATTAGCCAGTAATCCTGAATTATACAGCAATAAAAGAATCATGGAAGCGGGCGAAATGCGCGGTCATGAAATGCATTTTTTAAATATTAAAGAATGCTACATGAAACTGGATGCCAAAACTCCTGAAATTCATTACAGAGGCGGAAAAATTTTAAATCAATTTGACGCTATTATTCCAAGAATCCGACCAAGTATTACATTCTATGGTTGCGCATTAACACGTCAGTTTGAAGCTTTAAAAGTTTTCTGTTTAAACTCAGCAACAGCCATAACACAATCTCGCGATAAATTATATTCGTTGCAATTACTTTTAAACAGCGGAATTGATATTCCAACAACTGGTTTTGCTAATTCTCCGCTTGATACAGACAACTTAATTAAAATGGTTGGAGGTTCGCCTTTAATTGTAAAATTACTGGAAGGAACACAAGGAAAAGGAGTTGTTTTAGCCGAAACTAAAAAAGCAGCAGAAAGTGTTATCAATGCTTTTAAAAGTTTAAATGCAAATATTCTAGTTCAAGAATTCATTAAAGAAGCCAACGGAAAAGATATTCGCTGCTTTGTAATCGACGGGAAAGTAGTTGCCGCCATTCAGCGTGAAGCTATGCCGGGCGAGTTTAGAGCCAATATTCACCTTGGCGGAACTGCATCTGTAATAAAAGTAACTGCCGAAGAGAAAAAGATCGCCATTAAAGCCGCAAAAGCAATGGATTTAAAAGTGGCTGGAGTCGATATTATTCGTTCCTCTAAAGGCCCGTTATTACTTGAAGTAAACTCTTCACCAGGTCTTGAAGGAATTGAAGGCGCAACAAATAAAGATGTCGCTGGAGAAATGATTAAAGCTATTGAGAAAAATTTCAAACTATAATTAAGAAATCTTTAAGTAATTTATTAATGAAGCAATTCACAATCTTTCTAATCTTAATTACATTTGGCTGCAATAAAAATGATTGTACCAATAATGAAAAAATTAGAAAGATTGAAACCGAAAAAATACTAGAAGCTTTAATCAAACAAAAAAATATTGAGAATTCTAAAGATTCTTACCGTGTTTGCAGCAGTTTTAAAAAACTTAAAATCAACACTGAGGGTATACATGCAAAATCAACTAAAGAACCCGTAATTGTAAAGCTCCCTCCGCGTTTACCACGAATTCTAGAGAACACAGAAATCTATATTGAAATGTTATTGAATGCCAATATAGAAGGACAAAAAATATTCAAGGATAAAGATTCAATAAATTTTGTAGAACAAAACAATTGCTTTTTAAAATACACATTACCTGAAAAAATATCAAAAAAACTAAAAACAATTCCAGAATCAGAAATAGATAAAACAAACGATTATATAATATTATCAATTCCTATATTTTCTGAAGATAACAAAAAAGCCTACATGGAAATTGATTGCTATTCCAAAGAATTACCATATGGAAGATCAGTGTACTTAGAAAAAAAAGATAATATTTGGAAAATCATTGACACTAGAGATATCTGGGTAAAATGCGCTGGTTAAGAAAACAATTAATTATTTAAGAGCTTTGTCAAAGTTTTCAAACTTTGACAAAGCTTTTTTATTTAACTTTAATAAAACTAAAGAATAAAAAAATGATGCACTTCCCTTATTTGGATATTATCATACGAAGCGTTGCCGTTTATTTTTTCATGACAATTGCTTTACGAATATTCGGCAAAAAAGAACTTTCGCAATTAAATACAGCCGATATAATTTTAATCCTCCTAATCAGTAATTCGGTTCAGAATGCAATGGTTGGTCCAGATACCAGTCTTGTTGGCGGTTTAGTAGCTGCTTTGGTTCTATTTGTAATTAACTTCACGATAAAAAAGCTGACTCATCGATATAAAACATTAAACAATTTACTTTTAGATAAACCCGAGATTCTTATTCATAACGGAAAACTTGATTTTAAAGCCTTAAGCAAATTAGACATATCACACGACGAATTAAAAGAAGCGGCACGTGAACATGGTTTAGAACATTTAACAGATATAAAGCTCGCTATGTTAGAAATAGACGGCACAATCAGCATTATTTCGCAAGACCAAAAGAAATTAAAACAAACACATTATAAACGAAAACACAATCGTAAAAATCTTCAAAAGTTTTAAAACAAAAAAAAGCCGATTTCAAATTGAAATCGGCTTTTTAAATATTTAGATGAAATGCAATTTATACTCACATTTCACAATAATCACTTTACGAAATAAATATACTTAGTACAAAATAAACCAAACCTGCTAATAAAGCTGAAATTGGAATAGTTAATACCCAAGCCCAAATTAAACTTACCGTAACTCCCCATCTTACTGCAGATACACGTTTAGTTAATCCAACTCCAATGATAGATCCAGTAATAGTATGCGTTGTACTTACAGGAATTTTCAAATGCTCTGTAAAATAAAGCGTTAATGCACCTGCCGTTTCTGCAGCAACACCTTCAAACGAACTTACTTTTGTGATTTTAGAACCCATTGTTTTCACAATTTTCCATCCACCGCTTAAAGTTCCCGCAGCAATTGCAGAATAACACGCTAACGGAATCCATCCCGGCATTACTCCTTTAATACCTAAATCATCATTTGGTAAAACAACATCTAACCAAGCATCCATATGAACACCAGGATTTGTATTGATATATACCGCAACCGCAGCAGCGATAATACCCATTACTTTTTGAGAATCATTTCCTCCGTGACCTAAACTAAAAGCTGCAGAAGATAATAATTGCATTTTTTTCAAAGCAGCATCAGCCTGATGAAGATTCAAACTACTGAATATCAAACAAAAAGTACTTACCGTTAAAATAATAAAGGCAACTAAAAACCATTTAATATTATGACCTTCAAAAGCAACACTCCAAAAGTGCGAGTCAAATCTAGGTTTTTCGATTTCAGAATAAGGAATCATTTGAGTATATACAAACCATACAGTTGCAATCATCAAAAGTCCTGTAAAAATCTTAGGACCAATACTTTTACGAGAAGCATTTAAAAGCCAGATCGAAATTAAGTACGAAGCCAAAGCTCCTAATAAAGGCGCTAAAACAATAAATGCAATGATAATAAGAACTCCCGAAGGCATTGCACCATCTTTTCCTGCCTTGTACCAGCTTACAATTTCATACCAATAATGTGTTGTTCCGTCTTCACCAATATAACCAGAGAAACCATGAACTGCAATTGCATGCGCAACAGCTGCTCCCGCAAAACCTCCAATTAAAGTATGTGAAGAACTTGAAGGAATTCCTAACCACCAAGTTAGTAAGTTCCAACAGATTGCCGCAATAACACCAGCAAGAATTACCACTAGGTTAATTTCCATTGTGTGCGCTGTTTTAGCAACAGTATCCGCAACACCAAATCCGAAAACCCAATAAGCCAGAAAGTTAAAAAATGCTGCCCAAAGAACGGCCTGAAAAGGCGTTAAAACCTTTGTAGCAACAACAGTCGCTATAGCATTTGCCGCATCATGAAAACCATTGATGTAATCAAATATTAAAGCTAATACTATAATTAATATAAGTAGCGTCATAAAATTATAACTTCAGAATGAAAAATTGAATTAAGAATGTTTTACAGAAATAGATTCTAGTATGTTAGCAACACTCTTACACTTGTCTGTTGCTGATTCTAAAACAGATAACACTTCTTTATATTTAATAATATTTTTAGCATCTGTTTCGTTTTCAAAAATTTCAAAAACTGCTTTGTTATATACATTATCAGACTTGTTTTCCAGCTTGTTAATTCTAGCACAAGAATCTTTGATAACTTTAAAATTCTTTAAGTTTCTCAACTCTTTTACTGCACTGTCAATGTTTTGACAAGCTTCAAGGTTGATTTCTGTCATCTTTCTGATCGATTTTGTAATCTTATCAACTTGATACAATTTCATACGACTTGCTGCTCCATGAAGGTAATCAGCAACGTTATCAATAGAAGTAATCAGGGTATGAATATCCTCTCTATCAAATGGAGTAATAAAATTTCTACTCAATTCAAGATTGGTTTGACGCGTAATATCTTCACCTTTTTGCTCTAATTCATCAATTTTTTGAAAAAGAACTTCTCTTTCTTTCAATGGAAGGTTTACAGCTTCGTGTAAATTAGAAGCTAATTCAATTAAATTGCTTGAAGCCTCTTCAAAAAGTGGAAAGAATTTCTTGTCTTTCGGCACTAAAAATTGGAAAATACTGTTTATTGACATTTTTATATTTTTGATAGTGCAAAATTACTTCAATAATATTTTACAATGTTAAGCCATTGTTAACAAATCGTTTTCAATTTGGAAACTATCAAGGAACGAAATGGTCTTTTCAATGTCATAATGTAAGATTCTATCCTCTTTTACCAAAGGCACGACTTCTCTATAGCTATTCAAGAACATTTCAATAAAATCGCTTGATTTCAAAGGTTCTCTGTAGGCAATTGCCTGCGAAGCATTTAACAATTCGATTGCCAAAATTCGCTCTAAATTATCCATAACACGCAAAGCTTTAGTAGCTCCGTTTGCTCCCATACTCACGTGATCTTCTTGTCCATTACTCGAAACAATACTATCTATACTTGACGGAGTTGCTAGTTGTTTGTTCTGACTTGCAATACTTGCTGCTGTATATTGCGGAATCATAAAACCAGAATTCAATCCTGGATTATCAACTAAAAAAGCTGGAAGATTACGCAATCCTGAAATCAATTGATACGTTCTTCTTTCAGAAATACTTCCTAATTCAGCCAAAGCAATTGCCATAAAATCTAAAGCTAAAGCTAAAGGCTGTCCGTGGAAATTTCCACCAGAAATAATCTGATCTGCTTCAATAAATATGTTTGGATTATCTGTAACCGAGTTAATCTCTGTTTTGAATACTTTTCTAACATAATCAATGGCATCTTTTGATGCGCCGTGAACTTGAGGCATACAACGGAAAGAATACGGATCTTGAACGTGTTTTTTCTCTTGAGCAATAATTTCGCTTCCTTCCAAAAATTCATTAATACGTTGTGCTGTTACAATCTGCCCTTTATGCGGACGTATATAATGTATCAATTCATTAAACGGCTCAATTCTTCCATCAAAACCTTCCAATGAAATTGTTCCAATTAAATCTGCCAAATACGAATATTTATAAGCTTTTAATAAAATGTGAGCTCCATAAGCGCTCATAAACTGAGTTCCGTTTAACAAAGCTAAACCTTCTTTTGACTGAAGCACAATTGGCTCCCAGTTAAAATGTTTTAAAACTTCGGCAGAAGCCATTCTTTTACCTTCAAAAAACACTTCACCTTCGCCTAATAATGGCAAAGATAAATGTGCTAGCGGCGCTAAATCTCCAGAAGCTCCTAATGAACCTTGCGTATAAATAACCGGCAGAATATCATTATTATAAAAATCAACCAAACGCTCTAATGTAACAAGC
This sequence comes from Flavobacterium oncorhynchi, assembly GCF_002217355.1. Lineage (GTDB taxonomy): Bacteria > Bacteroidota > Bacteroidia > Flavobacteriales > Flavobacteriaceae > Flavobacterium > Flavobacterium oncorhynchi. The sequence goes on from NZ_MUHA01000001.1 coordinate 107,885, forward strand.
TGTACACCAGAATGTCCGTAACTTAAAGATTGAATCTTAAGTAAAAGCATCAATTTTACAACTGCTGCAGGAACTTCCTCGCCAGTTCCGCAAGCATGTGACTTAACAAGATTCTCTTGAAGCTGTGATAAATTTTCATTAGAGATTTTCACATTACAAAGCGATCCAAAACCGGTATTGATTCCGTAAATTGGTTCTGAATGTGAAGCCATCTTTTTATCTAGATAATCACGGCATTTTTGCACGTTTACTTTTGCCTCTTCAGACAATTCAAGTTTTTTATCTAGAACGATGATTTCTTGTAAAGCTTCTAAACTTAATGTTTCTGTACTTATATAATGGATTTCTCTCATGATGTTTTTCAATTTAAGATGTCAAAATTCAACAAATCAATATTAAAATGCAACATTTTATCACAATAATTAAAATTTCAATGCAAGTCATTCTTCACTTTTATTTTTTTCTCAATGCTAAAAATCGAGTCTTTTACCGCTTTTTGCCTATTTTTTCATTAAAAATCAACTCGTTGCAATAGGTTTTTATTGCAAAATGAGTTCTTAATAATATCAAAACCTCAATTTAGGTTATCTAATTTTAACAAATACTCAATATTGAAATTTTGAGATTTGAATTATTAAAATATTCGTAAAAAGGCTCAAGGAGTTTTAATTACATCTAAAAAACAGTACTTTTGAAAAATCAAAATGAAAAGTAACAGCGCAAAATATCATTCTACAATAACAACTCAAACTAGAGTTGCAATTGCTGCTACCATTACTTCTACTACAACAACTACTACCCCTTAGGGGTATACATTTTTACATATAATCCTAGGTTACCTATACTTTTTTCTTGAAAGAAGAGAGTTATTGGATAGATAAAATATTTGCATAAAAGAAAAAAAATATCAAAATGAAAGTATTAAAATTTGGCGGAACTTCGGTAGCCAATGCTCAAAATATAAAACTCGTTCTCGAAATTGTTAATCAAAAATCAAAAACAGATCAATTAGTTGTTGTAGTTTCTGCGCTTAGCAAAGTGACCGATTTATTGCAATCAGCAGCTGCAAAAGCGGCAGCGAGCGATGAAAGCTTTAGAGATATTGTTGCCGAAATAGAGAAAAAACATCTTGACACACTAAAAGAACTTATACCTGTAAGTGAGCAAAGCAGCTTGTTGAGCCATGTAAAAAGAATCATAAATCATCTGGAAACTTTACTAGACGGCTGTTTTTTATTAGGAGAATTATCTCCTAGAACTGCTGATACTATTTTAAGTTTTGGCGAATTACTTTCGTCTTTTATCATCGCGCAGGCTTATCAGCAAATTGACAAAAATGCGGTTTATAAAGACAGCCGCGAATTGATCAAAACAAATAATAATTTTGGTAAAGCAGTTGTAAATTTTGAAGCATCAAACAATTTGATTCAAGAATATTTTGCACAAAATCAAGCGCAAATTAATATTTTACCTGGTTTTATAGCACAAACTCCTGACGGAATTACTACTACTTTAGGCCGCGGCGGTTCTGATTATACAGCTGCAATTGTTGCAGGCGCTCTTGAAGCAGAACAATTAGAAATTTGGACTGATGTAAACGGAATGTTTACTGCAAATCCAAAAATTGTAAAGCAAGCAAGACCTATTGCCGACATTTCGTATCAGGAAGCGATGGAATTATCGCATTTTGGAGCCAAAGTTTTATATCCGCCAACAATTCAGCCCGTTTTAAGAAAAAATATTCCCATTTTAATCAAAAATACTTTTGAACCAGAAGCCGAAGGAACTTTAATTTCCAACCATGTTTCCTCAAAAGATACTGTTGTAAAAGGAATCAGTCATATCGATAATATTTCGCTTGTAACACTTGAAGGTCCGGGAATGATTGGCGTTTCGGGTTCATCAAAACGTTTGTTTGAAGTCTTGTCACAAGAAAAAATTAATGTTATATTTATTACTCAGGCTTCTTCTGAGCATTCAATCTGTATTGGAATTTTAAATTCGGATGCTGATAATGCCGAAGCTGCGATTAATAGAGCTTTTGAAATTGAAATACTTCAAAACAAAATAGATCCATGCATCGTTGAAAAAGACCTTTGCATTATTGCTTTGGTGGGCGAAAATATGAAAAACCATCAAGGTTTAAGCGGAAGAATGTTCAGTACTTTAGGTAAAAACAACGTAAATATTCGTGCCATTGCTCAAGGTGCTTCTGAAAGAAATATCTCGACTGTAATTAACGAAAGAGACGTTAAAAAAGCATTGAATACTTTACACGAAAATTTCTTTGAAGAAAACACAAAACAACTCAACTTATTTGTAATGGGAGTTGGAAATGTGGGAGAAAAATTCATCGAACAAATTCACAACCAAAGAAAATTTTTAAAGGACAATTTAAAAATTAATGTTCGTGTAATTGCTTTGTCGAACTCTAGAAAAATGCTTTTTGATGAAGACGGAATTTCATTAAAAGACTGGAAATCGGCATTAGACAAAGGTGAACCAGTTAATGCGGCAGAATTTATTCTCCGTGCAAAAGAAATGAATTTACGTAATAGTATTTTTGTTGACATTACAGCAAATGCAAGTGTTTCTGAATTGTACGAGCAATTCTTAAAACAAAGTATTGCCGTTGTAACTTGCAACAAAATTGCGTGTTCATCTGCTTATGATAATTATAAAAAACTAAAAAGCTTATCTCGCCAATACAACGCTCCGTTTTTATTTGAAACAAATGTTGGTGCGGGATTACCAATTATAGACACGGTAAAAAACTTAATTGCTTCTGGCGATAAAGTACATAAAATTCAGGCGGTTTTATCTGGAAGTTTGAACTTCATTTTCAATAATTTCGACAAAAACAATTCTTTCCATGATGTGGTTAAAGAAGCCGGAGTTCAAGGATTTACAGAACCAGATCCAAAAATTGACTTAAGCGGAATCGACGTTGCTCGTAAAATTCTGATTTTAATTCGTGAAAGCGGTTATGAAATGGATATTGACGCGATCGCAAACGAATCGTTCCTGCCTGCAGATTGTTTATCGACAACAAACAACGAAGACTTTTTTGCATCGTTAATCAAACACGCTGCTCATTTTGAAGGTATTTACAACGAAGCTTTAGCCAAAGATTCAAGATTGAAATACGTTGCACAATTCGAAAATGGAAAAGCAAGCGTAGGTCTGCAATTCATTCCAAAAGATCATCCTTTTTACAATTTAGAAGGAAAAGACAATATTGTATTGTTTTACACAGATCGCTACGTAGATCAGCCTTTATTGATAAAAGGAGCGGGTGCCGGAGCAGCTGTTACAGCATCAGGAATTTTTGCTGACGTTATTCGAATAGGGAATATTTAGAGGTGCTAAGGTTCTAAGATGCTAAGGTTCTGAGTTTTTTTCAAAACTGATCTTAGCCTCTTAGAATCTCAAAACCTTAGAAACTAAAAAATAAAAAGTTGCTACAGAAACCTTAGAATCTTAGCATCTTAGAACCTCAGAACCTTAGAAATGGAAATAAAACTATTTTGCCCAGCAACTATCGCAAACCTCTCATGCGGATTTGATGTACTTGGACTTTGCTTAGACAATGCGGGCGATGAAATGATTGTTCGAAAAGTCGATCAAAAAGGAGTTCGAATCACTAAAATTGTAGGTGCCGATCTGCCTATGGAAACCGAGAAAAATGTTTCTGGAGTTGCGGCTTTGGCAATGCTTGAAACTTTAGGCGATTTGGATTTTGGGTTTGAAATCGAAATTTACAAACACATAAAAGCGGGAAGCGGAATTGGAAGCAGTGCTGCAAGTTCTGCAGGAGCGGTTTTCGGAATCAATGAATTATTAGGAAAACCATATTCTCGTAAAGATTTGGTTCAGTTTGCGATGCAGGGCGAAAAATTAGCCAGCGGAAACGCGCATGCAGATAACGTTGCTCCTGCCCTTTTAGGCGGATTTACTTTGGTAAGAAGTTATGCTCCGCTTGATATTATTAGAATTGATAGTCCAGAAGAATTATACGCAACGGTGGTTCACCCGCAAATTGAGTTGAAAACTTCTGATGCTCGTTCGGTTTTAAAACAAAACGTTTCACTGAAAAGCGCCATTATGCAATGGGGAAATGTAGGCGGACTTGTAGCGGGTCTTTACACCAAAGATTACGATTTGATTGGAAGATCGCTTCATGACGAAATCGTAGAGCCCTTAAGAAGTGTTTTAATTCCAGGATTTGATCAAATCAAACAAACGGCTTATGAGAACGGTGCTTTAGGTTCTGGAATTTCAGGTTCAGGCCCGTCGATTTTTGCTTTAAGCAGAGGAAAAAATACCGCTGACCAAATCGCAAAAGCCATGAGCGAAGTATACGAAAAAATGAGTTTACCGTATGAAATTCACGTTTCGAAGATTAATCCTGATGGCGTACGCATTTTGTAAAATGTGAGATGTATTAAGTAAGAAGAATTAGGTGTTAAAACCAAGTTTGTCAGACTGAGCGAAGTCGAAGTCCGCGCAAAGTATAACAAGTCCAGTTTGTCATTTCGAGGAACGAGAAATCACACAAGTGATGACGCACTGTTGTCGAGTTCCGAGTGTGATTCCTCGTTCCTCGGAATGACAAGAAAACCGAATAATAATTATTATTGAATTTTAAAAACCACAAAGCTTTGCGATCTCTGCGTTTTCAAAAGAAACCAATTCTTTGCGCTCTTTGCGGTTAAATAAAAAACAACCAATGAAATACTATAGTTTAAACCATAATGCCCCAAAAGTTTCTTTCAAAGAAGCTGTTATACAAGGATTAGCAAGTGATAAGGGATTATATTTCCCAGAAAATATCACTGCTTTAGATCCTGCATTTTTTGATAAAATAGAAAGTTTAAGCCACAAAGAAATCGCTTTTGAAGCAATCAAACAATTCGTTGGCGATGAAATACCTGCAGACAAATTAAAAGAAATCATTGCTGATACTTTAGTTTTTGATTTTCCTGTTGTAAAAGTCGAAGACGGAATCTATTCGTTAGAGTTATTTCACGGCCCAACAATGGCTTTTAAAGACGTTGGAGCACGTTTTATGTCGCGTTGTTTGGGTTATTTCAATAAAGACAAAAAAGACGCTAAAAACACCGTTTTAGTAGCCACTTCTGGAGATACAGGCGGAGCCGTTGCAAGCGGATTTTTAGGCGTTGACGGCGTTGATGTTGTCATTTTATATCCGTCAGGAAAAGTGAGCGATATTCAGGAAAAACAATTGACTACTTTAGGGCAAAACATTAAAGCGCTTGAAGTTGACGGTGTTTTTGACGATTGTCAGGATATGGTGAAAAAAGCGTTTTTAGATGAAACTTTAGCGCATAAAAACCTGACTTCGGCGAACTCAATTAATATTGCGCGCTGGTTGCCACAAATGTTTTATTTTTTCTTTGCTTACAAAGCATTGAAAAGCCAAAACAAATCATTAGTTTTCTCTTGCCCAAGCGGAAACTTTGGGAATATCTGTGCCGGAATTATGGCAAAGAAATTAGGTTTGCCAATTGAGCATTTTGTTGCGTCTACAAACGTAAACGACACCGTGCCAAGATTCTTAGAAAACGGAAAATACGACCCAAAACCTTCTAAAGCAACAATCTCTAACGCAATGGACGTTGGAAACCCAAGTAATTTTATTAGAATTCAGGAATTGTACAACAATGACTTAAAAGCTTTCGAAAAAGACTTTTCTTCTTATAGTTATACGGATGAAGAAACATTAGTTGCACTAAAAAATATTTATAACACAGACGGTTATATCGCAGAACCGCACGGCGCTGTTGGTTATTTAGGTTTGAAAAAAGAACTTGAAAAACATTCCAATGCCATTGGTATTTTCTTAGAAACAGCACATCCTATTAAGTTTTTAGATGTTGTTGAACCTGCTTTGGGAATTACACTTCCGATTCCTGCTCAAATTGAGAGTGTTATTAATGAGGAGAAAGTTAGTGTGAAGATTGGGACTTATGAGGAGTTGAAGGAGTTCTTGGGGCAACTAAATTAATATAGATGATGAAAGCGAGTAAAAAAACACTCGCTTTTTTATTGCATTACCATTAATTATTTTGAATTAATATATAAAAAATATCAAGTACGGAAATCCGTAAAAATTGGCAATAAAAAAAACATATATTTGAGAAGTAAGAAAACGAAACAAACTTTCTTATATACATGATTTAGCACCATCATATTATGAAATACACTATTTACATTGACGATACAGGCACTCCATCTTTTCAATCTAAAAGCATTTATGATTCTGGAGATTGGCATTCTCAAGTAGCTATTTTTATTAATCAAAATAAAATTGAAGAAATAACCAATAAAATATCTGAAATTTTTAATAAATATAAAAATCTGAATGATTTTGAAGAATTTCATTTTATACGAATACTTTCTGGCAAAGATGGATGGCGTAAAGTTGATTTAGAAAAACGATTAGAAATTTTTAAAGATTTTGGAAAACTTTACCAACAGTACAAATCTCCAATTTTAATTCAATCTTTCACTTCAGACGATATTATCAGAAATAAAATGGAAAAAATATCTCAAATAAAGATACCTAATTTTGACTTATCAAAATTATCCGATTTAACACTTTTATTTTTACTGTTTAGATTGAAGGATTATGTCAAAGAAAATAAACTTGAATTACCTACACAAATAAAAGTTGATACAGGAAAAGGTGAGCATTTAGATAGAAAAAAAATTCCAATTCTTAATGGTATAACTCAAAATTCGGAAATAGAATTTATCGATTCGAAAAAAGATCCACTCATGCAATTTGCTGATTTCGTAGCTTTTTGTCTTAATAGAATGAGATGGATTATTATGGCTGAAAATAAAGGACCTTTAGATCTTCGTTTATTGGAAATATTTTCTGACGCTGATTTTGAGGTGGAAAATTTACAAAAATTTAGTGTTGATCCCAATGAAGTTAAAGCTAAGCATTATGATGAAAAATTGCGTAAGGTTTATGATTCTAATGGAAACTTATCTGATGCTGAAGTAAATAAAATTAAAGAAAAGGGAACCAGTTAATACTATGCCTAACAGCCGTTACACGAGATTTGGACATTTTGCTAAATTTAAAAATGATTTTATACTTGTAAAATTGTAAATAATATAAAAATCACACATCGTTAATCCCGAATCTCGTGTAGCGTTACAACGTTACGAGGAATTTTACCGCAGAATCAAAAATATATACAAGTTTAAACAAAAAATAGAAAATATGAGTGAAATAAAATACACTAATGTTTATTATTATCAATTATTTCCAACTGATGAAAGTCTAAATCCAGATGAAAAAGATATTTTCTTTAAACATTGTGACAAAAACATCTTTACTAAAAAAGAGAGTTTTGTCCGTATTCAACATTCTGATGGCTATATAAATATTTTTGATTTAGAAGAAAGGCATAATAGATATATTTTAGGTACTTTTGTTTATAATCAAACAACTAACATTCCTCCTTCTTTTAATGATATTGAAAATAAACCCTCTAAACTTAAAATAGGAAAATTCGATGGTCTTGGTTTTGATAGTTCATTTATTTATGATAGAAAAACAAGAATCATTGGATTAGAGTCTAAAAAACCTGGAACTTCGCAAAAATCTGTAGAAGATTTCATAATGAAGAATTTTGATTTACAAAATTGTCATTTTAAATTTGTTGTATTGCCTAATGAATATACTAAATTTTTAAATTCTAATAAATATACACGATTAGAAATAGACTTAGCTATTCCAAACAATGATATGGGGATTTTAAAACCAAATGAAAAAAATGCAAATAATATTTTGGAATTAATGCAAGACTTAAAAGGCACTTCCGCCAAAATAGTTATTTCAAATGGTCGTTCAAGAAAAAAAACACTTTCACTTGAAAACGTTAGACAATTAGCACAATGGTTATACAAAACCGACAAAAAAGAAACTTTAGTTCAAAATTTAAGAATTACTGGTGTTGATGTTGATTCAGATAACAACCATATATTTGACTTAATTTCCAATAGATTAATTACGAAAATAAGTATTGAAAAAACGAGAACAATTGGGAATTTCCAGATAAAAATAAAATATGACCAATTAGAAGGTGATTTTTTAGCACATAGAGAGGAATTAGAAAAGCTTCAAAAATAAAATGACAAAATTTGAAAAGATATTTTATATTATTCTTTCACTGTTAGTAACTTATGCTATTTACTATCTATCAAATCATTATTGCCAACAACTAAATTATCAAAAATTTTTTGAACTTTTTATAACTACATTCAGTATTATTATTGGTTTTTTGCTAACCATTTCAACTTTACTACATTCTATAAGAAATGAAAAAATTGAATTTATTCGCAAATCTGGAGGAATGAAATCCTTAAATTCTTCTTTGAGGAATTCAATTTATTTAAGTTTTATTGCTATCCTATTTTCAATATTTTCATTTCTTTTTGAGGATTTTTTTAACGCTAATCAAATATTAATTTATCCAATAATTTTCTTAAATATTTTATCTTTTTTAATATCTTTAAATTTCATGAAAATTTTTTTAAAAATAATGTCAACGGAATAAAAAACTTCTGATCCCGCTAGCGCGAGCGTCCCGCTCGTGAGCACAAAGAAATTCAAAAGCCAATTGGAACGTGCACGAACGGGACGCTCGCGCTAGCAAAATAAAGCAAAAAAGTTATTTCCTTGTTCCCACCAAATACAAAATCTTCGCAGGTCCAGATTTTACTTTTCCGACTTCCCAACTAAAATTTTCTTTGTTGTTTAATTTAGAAATCAACTCGTTCATTTCTTTAACAGAATAGGTTCTTAAAGAAGAAACTACTCCATCCCATAATACCAAAATGGGTACAATTGGAATTAAGTAGGTAAAAATAATTCTGCCAATTTTAAATGGACGAATAAAAGGCGTTGTCAGCAAAACAGAAATCGGCGAGAGAATCATGGCAATAATACTTGGAACACTTCTCTCCTGCCCTTCAAAAATGGCGATAGAACTATTCGTGTCAATGGCATTTTGCAGAATTTGTTGTGCATCTTTCGGTTTAAAATGGTGAAAAGATAAAAATTGTGTTCGCAACCCCATGAGGTTTTCGGGAACATTTCTGGCATCGACAGAAGTTTTTACAAAATCAAAATTGTCGGCTTGTTTTTGAGTATGTTCGAATGCAGGAATATTGGGAAAATAATCCGTCAGCAGGATTTTTAAATCGGGATTATTTTTTCTCCAAGCTAGCGCGAGCGTCCCGCTCGTGAAAACATAAAATATCTAATTCAAATTGGAACGGGCACGAGCGAAACGCTCGCGCTAACTAACCAAACTCTTTTGACATATTACAAGTTATAATTAATCAGCAATCGAAAAAACAGCCAAAACCCCTTTATGATCTGAAGGCCATATACCATTTGGTTTCAAAAATGTATCTCCGTCTTGAGTCTCTACTCCTTTTCCTCTTACAATACTTGCTGTTGGACCAACAATTACAGTATTTGTCAGCGACAGTTTTTTATTTGGATAAAAATAGATAAAATCAATACGATCTCTTTCGTCCGCATCTTTTGCCCATAATAGTTTTGACAATTCTACATCTGTATTATATGCCGGCCAAGTAAATCCTGGATTTTTAACGGGATCAGGATATTTTACTCGGTAAGCGTCTAGAAAACCGTTATTTTTAAGCGCTACACTATTGTGCCACGGTATAATAACGCCGTTATGATCGTATAAATCTTTTGTTGCTGCTGTCCAATCTAAATGCGAAGGTTCATTAAAATCACCTCCTAAAAGCACTAGATTTCCTTTTTTACGCTCGATTTGAGCATCTTTTACGAAAAGCGCAATTTCTTCGTCACGCTGCGAATCAATATTTTGTTTCAGAATTTTTTCGGTATCTAAAATGGGTTCTGGTAATTTTTTCCAATTAACTCCATCGTAACCTCTTGGCAGATAACAAGCATAATGTGTATAATCTAAATGTGCGGCATATACGGCAACACTAGTTTTCTTGTTTAACCTAATCATACATTTTATTAAGGATTCTGAACTTATTGATGTCGTAGATTCGATAGGAAATTTAGACAAAATAACGGCATCTGTTTTGAGGCTCGAGCCGTAAAAAATCTTGCCTTTGGCTTTTAAGGCTTCTAAAATATGCGGTGTAAACAATACCTCTTTATAATTGCGTATTTCACTCAGCAAAACAATATCTGCATCAGATTGAAGAATTACGTCTACAATCGCATCAAATCCTCCTTTTACTGTAGTTCCTTCGTGCCAAGTATTTAATGACAGAACTTTTAACTCTCTTTTAAAATTATCTTCCGCCGAAGATTTAACGCCAAAAGCTGACACAGAACTAATTGCTGCTCCAAAAAAAAGCAAAGAAACAAGGAATAGTATTTTATTTTTCATTGAATATCTTAAAAAATTTAGACTGAGTTTTTCTCTCGTCTACATTATTGATTTGCTAAATTCAAATATACATTATAATACAAATCAAGAGATAAAGTTGTTAAAAATTAATACAAAAATGGCTTCAATCAAAAAACGTTTGTATTTTGGCTAAAGCCAATCTTCAATATTGTAATTTTGTTTTTCCCGATAAAGCCGGAGACAATTCAATTTTATAAAAATGCAATCGCATACCATGATTACCAAAGCAGCACTACAAGATATTCCCGCATTAGTAACTTTAATTAACTCAGCATACAGAGGAGAAACTTCTAAAAAAGGCTGGACAACCGAAGCGCATTTACTGGAAGGAAAAAGAACTGATGAAGAAGAAATGACCGAAATTTTGCAGGATCCTAAAAATACGATTCTGAAATTTACGGAGAATGATAAAATTATTGGTTCCGTTTTATTGGTCGAAAAAGGACATCAATTGTATTTAGGAATGTTGACCGTTTCGCCTGAACTTCAAAATAACGGCATCGGGAAAAAGCTTTTGGCAGAAGCCGAAATTCATGCTAAAACTCTTGGTTTATCCAGTATTATAATGACGGTTATTTCGGTTCGCGATGAACTAATCGCTTGGTACAAACGTCATGGTTATGTCGATACTGGCGAAAGAGAAGCTTTTCCTGAAAGCGGCGTACATATAAAGGTTTCAGAAGAACCTTTGGAGTTCATTTGCCTCGAGAAAAAGATTTAAGTTTTTTACCGCGAAGAAATAAAGACACCACATTTTTTTACAGTATAAGTTATTCTAAAAGCAGGATCAATTATGTATTTAAAAACTTGAAGTCTTATTAAAAAATATTAAACACATAGAAACATAGATTTTATGTGTAAAAAAGGATACAAAAAGAAATATATTTCTTTCACATAGAAGGCTATATGCATTTTAAATAAGTGAAACGCCTTTTTTAAGTAAACAAAATCTATGTTTCTATGTGTTAAAATAATTTCACCCAACGGATTAAAAATTTTAATATAATGAACATACGCTTTTTCCCTAAAAAAAATGTTACAGCTTCTATTTGGAGCGGCGGATCAACCTATGAATATACGATATATCCGAAAACAGCAAGTTACACCGATAGAGATTTTGTATTTAGAATAAGCAGTGCTACAATAGACGCAGTTCCTTCAGAGTTCACCAAATTTAAAGGTTATCACCGATACTTGGTTATGCTGGATAACAGCTTGGATGTTGAGGTAAACAAAGAAAAAAAATTGTACGAGAAGTATGAAATCATGGAATTTAATTCGGATGATGAAGTGACTTCTTATACAAAAGGGATTGATTTTAATTGGATGATTTCTGAAAAAATATCCCATCATAAACTGGAAATAACAAATCGTAATCAGAATTGTAATGCTCAAATAGTAATTGTATTTTCTTTACACTCAACCGTTATTACAATTAATGAGAAGCGTTACTCTTTAGAACCTTATGATTTATTGGTCATTGAAAATCAAGAAAAGGAAAATATAATTCTTGATTTTTCTAATGAATGCCTTTTTGGAATATTAGATTTTTAATCTGATCCTGTATTTGGTTTAACGTTTAACCACAAAGTTTGCAAGGGTTTACACAAAGTTCGCAAGTTTTTTTTTCTCGAAATCCCGATAGCTATCTCGAGTAAACTTACAAAGGCTTTTAATAAAGTTTCCTTACAGTTTGTCATTTCGAGGCACGAGAAATCTTCGCAAGTAACTCCGTAATAGAAATCCAATCTTTGTCGAGCTTCTCACGAAGATTTCTCCTTCCCCAAAATGACAAGATTGAGGAATAAATGCATTAAATAAAACCTTTGTCCCTTTGTCCCTTTGCTCCTCTTCCCCTTTGAACCTTCCTTAAAGAACTAACTCTTCAAACAATCTCTGAATCGTTTTCTCCAAATCCTGGCACAAACCCGGATGAGGTCTTGAAGTTTGGATCGCTGAACTTCTAATTGCGGTTAACCATCGAAAACGCTCTGGAATATCAAATTCGGCAATTGGTCCGCCGTCTTTGGCTCCGTTTGTAATTTTTTCTAATGAAGTCAAATTACATTCTAATTGTTCGATATCGAAATCATCAGAAAGTGCTTGTATTTTTTCTTTATTGAGATGAAAAAGAACTTTGATAAATTTGGCTTTTTTACAAAACAAAATAATTCCGATATTCAGAAATTCTTCGCGTTCTACCTTTGGTACAACTCGAATCACGGCATACTCATATAAGTGACTATCTTGCATTTTGAGCCTGATTTACAAAGGTTTCTGAATTTTCTAATCTGGTTTTTAAAAACTGTAAATATACATTTCTTAAACCTTCGGGCGTTTCGTCGGTATCTTCCCATTGCAGCCATTCGAGCGGAATTGTATTTACAATATCTTCTAAAATTTCTGTTGTTAAAAGCGCTTTAAACTCGGCATCAACTTCTTTTAAAAGTGAAGCCTGCGGCAGTAAAACGTGATCTTTTATCAATGCAAACGGACTTTTGGCATGTTGTTCCCAATTGTTCCAAGAATGATGAAAATACAAACACGCACCATGATCTATAAGCCATAGTTCTTTATGCCAAATCAGCATATTGGTGTTTTTAAAAGTTCTGTCGACGTTTGTAATATAGGCGTCCAGCCACACAATCTGCGAAGCCAATTTAGCATCGACAGTGGTTACAACAGGATCAAAAGTAATAGCACCTGATAAAAAATGAAGCGCAAGGTTTAATCCTTGACTTCCTTGCAGTAAATCCTGAATTTCTTCGTCGCCTTCGGTTCTTCCAAAAGCTTCGTCTAGGTTTGCGAAAACTAATTCTGGTAATTGTAGTTTTAAGGCTTTTGCAATTTGTCCGCCTACCAATTCGGCTATAAGAGCTTTTACACCGTGTCCGGCTCCTTTAAATTTTAAGACGTATTTAAAATCGTCATCGGCTTCTGCCAAAGCGGGTAAAGATCCGCCTTCACGCAAAGGAGTAATATAACGAGTAACATTTACCGTTCTAAGATCGAAGTTGTTTTTCATTTTTTAAAGATTCAAAGATGCTAAGGTACTGAGTTGCTAAGTTTCTAATCTTTGACATTACAAACTTACGATTTTTTGATTTTTATTTTAACCGCAAAGCACGCTAAGATTTTATTTAATAAGGATTTTACAAAATCGCAAAGTTCACAAAGCTATATCTACAAAAACTTTGCGAACCTTGCCTAAACCTTTGCGCTCTTTGCGGTTAAGCTAAGCTCAAAAACGCTTTTCCTAAATACTTAATAATAGTAGAAGCCGTAAAAGACTCATAACCCGTTTTTGGCAAAGCTAAATCGGCTGTTAATCCGTGCAGGTAAACACCTAGTTTTGAAGCATATTTGGGTTCGTAACCTTGTGCAAGAAGACTTGTTAGAATTCCTGTTAAGACGTCGCCGCTTCCTGCGGTTGCCAGCGCTGCGTTTCCGCTCGTGTTTTCGTAGACTGAAGCTCTGTTGATGATGTAGGTTGGCGCTCCTTTCATGACCACAATAACTTTGTATTTTTCTGAAAAAGCAATCGTCTTTTGAAATTTCTCTGCTTCTGAATTCCACTTTCCAATCAAACGCTCTAATTCTTTTGGATGAGGTGTTAGGATTGTATCTTCTGGAACTAATTCCAGCCAAGAGAGGTTTTCGGCTAAAATATTCAATGCGTCCGCATCAATAACCAAAGGCGCTTTGTTTACTCTTAAAAATTCAAATAAGGCTTTTTGCATTCCCAGCTCCTTGCCTATTCCAGGTCCAATGCCAACTGCCTGCGGAATTAACGGCAAATGAATGTTAGTAATGAAATTTGTGTTTTCATCTGTAACTGTCATCACCTCTGGAATTGAGATTTGAAGAATCTGATAACCGCATTTTGGGATAAAAGTTGTTACGAGTCCGCATCCTGATTTTAAGCAGGATTTTGAAGCCAGAACAGCCGCTCCAATTTTTCCGTAACTTCCTGCAATAATAACCGCATGGCCTTGAAGTCCTTTATGTGTATGAGGATTTACGGGTTTGTAGACTCTTAAAACTTCTTCTTTTGTGATTAAATACGGAGATTTCATTTGATGCTTTTTTATTTTAAACACATACAATCATAGCTTTTCTTTGCGGATAAAAGCGTTTCACTTATTTAAACAAACATAGCTGATTATGAAAACTTTGGATAAAGGATTCTTTTATGTTTCTTGATTAAAGTTACATAAAAAATCGAATGCACGAATGTTTCTTTTAAACGGTCAGCCCTAGCCCTGATTACTTCACTATATTTTAATTTTTTATTGGAGTTCAGTGAACTTCGTTTGAAGCGGCATCCTTTTACTTTTTTCTTTAAAAAGTAAAAGATATAACGGATAGCAGTAAATAGCTCCTAATCATTGCGAAATTTATAATTTATAGCATTCAAATTTGATATTTTTTGAATAAATTTGCGATTCAATTTTATAAAACAACACAATGAAAAATACTGCGCTTACGCACATACATGAGAGTTTGGGAGCAAAAATGCTGCCTTTTGCGGGTTACAATATGCCTATTACATACGAAGGTGTAAATGCTGAACATGAAACTGTTCGAAACAGTGTAGGTGTTTTTGACGTTTCGCATATGGGCGAATTTTTACTTACTGGTCCAAATGCTTTGGCTTTGATTCAAAAAGTAACTTCAAACGATGCTTCGACTTTGACAATTGGAAGAGCACAATATTCTTGTCTGCCAAATAATGAAGGCGGAATTGTAGATGATTTGATTGTATATAAAATGAAAGAAGAAGAGTATTTACTTGTTGTAAATGCTTCGAATATTGAAAAAGACTGGAACTGGATTTCATCTCACAATGATTTAAGTGTTGATATGAAAAACCTTTCTGACGATTATTCTTTATTGGCAATTCAAGGGCCAAAAGCGGTTGAGGCAATGCAGCCTTTATCTTCATTAGATTTAGCTGCAATTCCTTATTACCACTTTGAAGTGGGTGATTTTGCAGGATTTAGTGATGTAATTATTTCTGCTACTGGATATACTGGTTCTGGCGGATTTGAAATTTATTGCAAAAATGCAGATGCTGAAGCGATCTGGAACAAAGTTTTTGAAGCTGGTGCAGCTTACGGAATCAAACCAATTGGTCTTGCTGCTCGTGATACTTTACGTTTAGAAATGGGATTCTGTTTGTACGGAAACGATATTAACGATACAACTTCTCCGCTTGAAGCTGGTTTAGGATGGATTACTAAGTTTACTAAAGATTTTACCAATTCTGAAAGTTTGAAAAAACAAAAAGAAGCTGGTGTTACTAAAAAATTAGTAGCTTTTGAAATGCAGGAACGTGCGGTGCCAAGACACGATTATGAAATCGTTGATGCTCAAGGTGAAGTAATTGGTATTGTAACTTCTGGAACAATGTCTCCGTCTATGAACAAAGGTATTGGTTTAGGATATGTTACTGTTGCAAACAGCGCTGTTGACAGTGATGTTTTTATTAGAATTAGAAAAAATGATGTTCCTGCAAAAGTGGTAAAACTGCCTTTTTACAAGAAATAGTATTTTCCTAAAATAGTTAGAAAATGCATTACAAATTGTAATGCATTTTTTTTTGGCCAAAAATTAAAGTATTTACAAGAAAAAATGATTTAATCTGTATTATTCTCAAATGCATTTAAGGCTGTAAAAACATTTACTCGTGTGTAAGATTTTTTAGAAAAAACGTAATTTTTATGAAAAAATAAACGTAATTTTAGTCTAAACGAAGATCTTCGATTTATGAAAAAAATAGTATTAGTATTGATGTTAACTGCCAATGTTCTATTTAGTCAAAATAGCGACAACACCTGCGAAATACTAAACAAAATAAATGCAACAATCCAATCAGAACATCTACGTCCAAAACCAGTCGATGACAGTTTATCGGTTTTTGTTTTTGATAATCTAATTAATGAATTAGATCCTTCTAGAAACATCTTTTTTAAGAGCGAATACGATGAAATGGCAGCAAAATATCGTTTAAACTTAGATAATTTAATTCTAGAAAACGACTGCAGTTTTTTGACTGACATTACATCAAAATACATTTCAGGATTAGAAAGAACAAAAAATATCCTTGAAAAAATTCAAGCCGCGCCTTTTGATTACAGCAAAAAAGACACCATTAGATTTTACAAAAAATCATTTCCATTTTATTTAAAAAATGAAGACTTAGAAAAGGTATGGCGAAAAAAAATACGCTATCAAATTCTGGATGATGTTGCAGAGACAAGCGATAATTTAGATTCTATTAAAGCTAATTTTAAATCTATAGAAGCAAAATCTAGAAAATTGATTTTATCAAATGAAATCTGCCGTATTAATACGCTGTTAGAAACCAAAACAAATCAAAACGAGAATCTTTATAATTTTTTCTGCACCTATTTTGATCCGCACACAGCCTATTTTAGCGATGACTCTAAATCAAGCTTTGTTGCGTCGTTATCAAAAGAGCATTTATCATTGGGAATGACAGTAAATCTTAATGAAAAAAATGAAATTATTGTACAAGAACTTGACCCAAATGGTCCCGCATATCAAACTGGGCAGATAAAAAAAGGCGATCAAATCGTTTCGGTTTCTAATCAAAAAGAAACACTTCAGGTTTCTTGCGCTTCACTAGAATCTATTTCGACTATGATTTTATCTGAAGCGAATAAAAGCTTAATCATAACTCTTAAAAGAAACTCAGGTAAAAGTTTTGAAGTTTACATCGAAAAACAAGTAATGAAAGACGAAGAAAATTCGGTTTTCAGTTTTATAATTGGTAAAGACAGTAAAATTGGATACATCAAAATTCCAAGTTTCTATGCTGATCTGGACGGAAACAGTCGAAAAGGCTGTGCTGATGATGTAGCGAGAGAAATTATAAAATTAGAAAGAGACAATATCAAAGGGCTAGTTATAGATTTAATAGATAATGGCGGCGGTTCTATGGAAGAAGCCATTAAACTTGCTGGAATGTTTGTTGATTATGGTCCGCTTTCGATTGTTATTGATCATACTAAAGAAAAATCTATTATAAATGATCCTTTTAAAGGTGTAATCTACAAAGGTCCTATTGTAATACTTGTTAATAGTAATACAGCATCGGCCAGTGAATTTTTCTCATCTATTATGCAAGATTATAATCGTGCTCTTTTATTAGGCAGCAGTACTCTTGGTAAAGCAACTATGCAGACAATTCTTTCGCTTGACGAAACAAAGAATACTGATTTTCTAAAAATTACGATTAATAAATTTTACCGAGTAACAGGAAAAAGCCATCAATACATAGGCGTGACACCCGATGTGGTTCTTCCTGAGTTTTATGAAGATGTTTATCAAAAAGAAAGTGATTTCCCAACTGCTATTAAAAATGACAGCATTACTTCAACACTAAAATACCGCCCGTATGTAAAACGAGCTCTAATCGATAAACTAGCCAAAAACAGTAAAACAAGGCTGGCAGATAATTTTTATTTTAATGATATTAAAAAGATCAATCTAAAAATAGATCAATTAGTAAACACTCCAAAAGCCGAAGTGCCAATGACGATTGAAGCAGTCTTTAATCAGAAAAAAATAGTAAATTCTTTATGGAAAGAAATCAATACTTTTAATGACGAAAATAATCCGCTGGACGTTTACAACTCCACAGTAAACCAGTATTTATTGAGTGCCTATCCTAATGACAAAACAATAAATCAGTACCAAATAGATCATTTAAAAATAAACCCATACTTAAATGAAGCGGTTAATATTATAAATGACTTTAATTCTTCGAAATAAAAGTTTTTGTTTCAAGTTTTTTTTGTTTCAAGTTTCAGGTTTTACACATAGCGTGCTAAATTTTACGCAATATTATACCAACTTGAAAACTAAAACCTGAAACTTGAAACCTTAACCTCAAAACAAATTAAAAAAACTTAAATTTTGATTTTGGAAAAATTAAGGAATAACCGTATTTTTGCATCACAAAAACTAAAAATTAGAAATGGGAAGAGCGTTCGAATTTAGAAAAGGAAGAAAAATGAAACGTTGGTCAGCAATGGCTAAAACATTTACCAGAATTGGTAAAGATATCGTTATGGCAGTTAAAGAAGGCGGTCCAAACCCTGATGCCAATTCTAGATTAAGAGCTGTTATACAAAATGCAAAAGCCGCAAACATGCCGAAAGACAATGTGGAGCGCGCGATAAAAAATGCAAGTAATAAAGATACTGCCAACTATAAGGAAATTTTATTTGAAGGATATGCACCTCACGGAATTGCAATCTTGATTGAAACTGCATCTGATAACAATAACAGAACGGTTGCTAATATTCGTAGTTATTTTAACAAATGCAACGGAACTATGGGAACTCAAGGCTCTGTTGAGTTTATGTTTGACCATACTTGTAACTTTAGAATTGCAAACAACGGTCTTGATGCTGAAGAATTAGAACTTGAATTGATTGATTTTGGTGCCGAAGAAGTTTTTGAAGATGAAGACGGAATCTTAATCTATGCTCCTTTTGGAAGTTTTGGTGCTTTGCAAAAAGAATTAGAAAACAGAGGACTTGAAATTTTATCATCAGGCTTTGAGCGTATTCCGCAAATCACTAAAGAATTAACAGAAGCTCAAATCGCTGATGTTGAAAAATTAATCGAAAAAATTGAAGAAGATGATGACGTAATGAACGTTTATCATACTATGAAAGAGGAATAGTCTTTTCTTTTTATATTACAAAATTGAACTCCGGAGAAATCTGGAGTTTTTTTTTACTAATACGAAAACACGTAAAACAAAAACAAAATTAATGCATACGTTTGGCACAAAAACAAAACAAGAAGATAGACAGCTATACTAACAAATCATTTATGTAGTAATAATACAATGAGAAAAGCTCTTGCCTATATAATAATAGTGTTTGCATCACTAATGTTGATTGAAGAAATAATTCATAATTTTTCAGTTCTCAAAACTGGATATACGATCGCATTTTGCAAAGATGGCTTTGTAAAAGACACATTAATTATCACAGAATCTGGTCCGGCTACCGGCGTAGGACGAAATACATCTTCTAATTTTGTCTATCATGGTTTTTTAGTATCTAATAATAAAAAGGCCTCATTAACAATGAACATCAATATTTCTACATTCTCATATCGTTTTAAAGATCATAGACTAATTGTCTATCATTCTAAATACACATCTGCCAATTTGTTTTATCAGAAACCTACCAGTTTTATAGGTTTAGACTTCAAATATTTTCTAGAACCCTTTTTCTTTTTATTTGCCCTATTTTCAATAATTTATTTAATTTTTAAAAGAAATCAATAATCGAGTAAAACCATTATATTTTGTATTCTGAAAACTAAATAAATTATTAAATAAACACTAACAAACAGATAAAACAGCACCAATAAAATATTATTAGCTAATGAAAACACTTTGTTTAATTCTTATATTCTTGGGATTATCAATAATTGGAATAGAAGCAATAAATGATTTCTCAAAAACTAAAATCTTTTATGCATCGTTGAATCCCGAGAAAAATTACTCTAAAGATATACTAGTCGTAAATGAAAAAATACCTCCGTCAAATAGCGGCAGCAATAAAACTTCGTGGATATTTTATGGATATTGCAAATCTGACAAACTAAAAAACGGAATCGCAATTCCAATAAATATTATTGAAAGGGGAAGCTTAAACACAAGCCAGATTCCGATTTGGAGAATTAAAACGGTAAAGAATAAAATACTTTACAGAAGGGAGAATAATATCATCAATAGTCCATTTTCATATGAAATGCGTCAATATTGGGTTACTCCATTATTTATGATTGCAATACTCCCAGCACTATTTTGTTATTTAAAAATAAGAAGAAGAGAAAACACACGCAAGCCCTCATTCTAGGTTTAAATACAATAATAAAGGCGTTAGAAATTATTAAGTCTTTATTGATTACATCATTCCCATTCTGCTAGTATCGATAATTCTATATTATACAGTTATCCCCAAAATATCTAAAAAGAAACTCATAATCAAAAAAACTATTATATTTGTTTTTCTCAACACGAAATTAATTTAAAAATAAAAGTACAATGCAAACCTCAAAATACACAAAATTCGCTGTAATAATTTTAGTTATCTTATTTATAGTAATAAGCGTTATTAGCTAAAAAACTTTCACTATTCTACTTTTGTTATAACGATAGTGAAATAAAGTAAAATTCATATTTATTCCCCATTCTCAGATAGACGAAAAATGCAAACATCTAAATACACTAAATATATCATAATCGTAATGGTTATTTTATTTGTAATCATCAGCGCTATAAGCTGCTCAACACATACTCACACGTATACACCTGCACCGTCAGGTAAAAAAATACCACCAGGACAAGCAAAGAAAATGAATGGAGATAAAAGTGCAAAAGCTTATGCTCCAGGGCAGAAAAAAAAGCATTAATACTATATAAAGCAAAAAGCCTTCTGAAAATTCAGAAGGCTTTTTTACTATTCCAAAACCTGAGTGCTACTAAAAATATAAAAAACTAACTAACTATTATAAAAATAACGTAATGCCTTATTTTGAAGTAATTTTCTTGGCTGGTGAATTTGTAATTTTCAGCAGATAAGTTCCCTCTGGAAGATCATTAACATTCAATGAACTGGTATTACCCAACACCTTCTGTCCTTGCGAAAACACTTCAATATTTTTTGTTCCTGCATTTACATCACTGTTCGTTATTATAGAACCTGATGCTGCAGATTTTGTATTTGCATTTGTTTTAGACTTTAAAACTGCCGGCTTTGCTACCGCCGCTGCTGCTATAGTAACGACTGCCTTAGAGCTATTATAAAGCTCCGCAATCTGTTGATCTGTCAA
Source organism: Flavobacterium oncorhynchi (assembly GCF_002217355.1). GTDB lineage: Bacteria > Bacteroidota > Bacteroidia > Flavobacteriales > Flavobacteriaceae > Flavobacterium > Flavobacterium oncorhynchi. Next base: position 129,238 of record NZ_MUHA01000001.1, read on the forward strand.
AGCTGTATCATAGATCTTTAAATCGTCGATATCAGCGTTAATTCCAACTGTTGTATTTACTTCTCCCAATCTAAAAATATTTCCTTTCGTTGAACGTGTTATACCACTTAACGATTTCAACAATTCTCCGTTTCTATAAATTTTAGAAACTGTACCATCATACGTAATAGTATATTGATACCATGTTTCTTTGCTTAAGGTGGTTGAAACAATAACGTCATTAGTAGCACCCCAGCCTGCTAAACTTAAATCTGAATTTGACGATGAGGTACCTTGCTGTAATAATCCGCAATACTGCGCATTGTAAGCTGTACCGTAACCCCAAATATAATTTGCCGCAGTAATATCATTAAACTTAACCCAAATACTTACTGTTCTTGCATTATTTGCCATTGGCAGATTATCAATAACAGCTTCCATAGCCTTGCCATTTAGTCTTTGTGCGTTTGCAGCAACTCCTGCTCTATCAGCTACAAAATTATTTGTACCAATAAAAGAAGTTGTATTTGCTGTATTATTTAAAGTCCCATTGAAACTAAACTCCTGAATTGGATTTTGAGCAGTCGCATTCAAATAACTTACAAACAAAAATGAGAGTAGTAATTTTTTCATGATATGTAGATTTAGGGATTAAAAAAAACATTGTGTCATTTTAACACTGCTAAACTAGATTATTATGTTTTTGAGCTGAAATTTATCCGACAACTAACCTAAATAATCGTTCAAATAACCAAAATTGATGATTTTAAATCAATAATTAGAATTATTTATACATCATAGTATTATATTAAATTTTTAAACATCTCATAATTAAACTAAAAATTTCTTACGTATAAATACGGTATTCTCACTTAAAACAAATACATCCGTAATTTCAAAAATCAATTATTACACCCAATCGTATTATCAACTAAAAATAGTTCCCCAAAAAAAAAACTCCATTCGCAAATACGAATGGAGTTCTAATATCTAAAAAAGCAGTCTAACCTACTTTACAAATTCAATTTTTTGAGCTTCTTCTTCATTAACACTATCAAAGAAACCTTGTTCATTCATCCAGTCATCACTAAATACTTTACTCATATAACGCGAACCATGATCTGGGAAAATCGCTATAATGTTACTGTCTTTTGTAAACTCTCCTTCTTCTGCATATTGTTTAATAGCCTGCATTACTGCTCCAGAAGTATAACCTACAAACAAACCTTCTTTTCTAGTGATTTCTCTGGCTGAGTGCGCACTCTCCTCATCGGTCACTTTCATGAATTTATCAATAATATCAAAATCTGTAGCTGATGGAATTAAATTTTTTCCTAAACCTTCAATTCGGTATGGATAAATCTCTTTATTATCAAATTCTTTTGTTTCGTGGTATTTCTTCAATACTGATCCAAAAGCGTCAACACCTAAAATTCTAATATTCGGATTTTGCTCTTTTAAGAATTTTGCTGTTCCAGAAATTGTTCCTCCAGTTCCGCTGCAAGCAATAAGATGTGTAATTTTTCCTTTCGTTTGTTCCCAAATTTCAGGACCTGTAGTATTGTAGTGGGCATCAATATTTAATTGATTAAAATACTGATTGATATAAACCGATCCTTTTGTTTCCTCGTGAAGTCGTTTAGCTACATTGTAATACGATCTTTCATCATCTGCAGAAACGTGCGCAGGGCAAACATATACTTTGGCACCTAAACTTCGCAGCATGTCAATTTTATCTTTGGATGATTTTGAACTTACTGCCAAAATACAATTGTAACCTTTTATAATGCTTACCATTGCCAAACTAAAACCTGTATTACCTGATGTAGTTTCGATAATAGTATCACCTGGTGATAAAATTCCCTTTTTCTCGGCTTCTTCGATAATATATAACGCTATTCTATCTTTTGAGGAATGACCTGGATTAAAAGCTTCTACCTTTGCGTAGAAATTTCCTTCTAACTCTTCGGTGACTTTATTTAGTTTAATAAGCGGGGTATTACCTATTAATTCTAAAACATTATTATAAGCGTTTATTTCTTCTTTCATAAAAAAATAGTTAATCGAGATGGTATTTTAAAATAACCTCGATAGGTTGCAAATTTAACAAAAAATTTTTAATTAGCTTTTAATTTTTTCTAAATCTAATAAAAAACTAAATTCCTTTGCTAAGTCTCTCAAAGCCTCAAAACGTCCTGAAGCCCCACCATGGCCAGCATCCATATTGGTATCTAAAAACAAAAAATTATTATTTGTTTTTAAATCTCTCAATTTAGCCACCCATTTAGCTGGCTCCCAATATTGTACCTGAGAATCATGCAATCCTGTTGATACATACATATTAGGATAGTTTTGCGCTTTTACATTATCATACGGTGAGTACGATAACATATAATCGTAATACTTTTTATTATTTGGGTTTCCCCATTCATCATATTCTCCAGTTGTAAGCGGAATACTGTCATCCAGCATCGTTGTAATAACATCTACAAAAGGCACCTGAGCAATAACTCCGTTGTATAATTCTGGAGCTTCATTAACAACAACTCCCATTAAAAGTCCTCCTGCAGATCCTCCTTCAGCATATAAATGTTCAGGAGATGTATAATTTTCGTTAATTACAAATTTAGAGCAATCGATGAAATCTGTAAAGGTATTTTTCTTTTTTAACAGTTTCCCATCTTCATACCATTGTCTTCCTAAGTCTTCTCCGCCTCTAATATGTGCGATCGCGTAAACAAAACCACGGTCTAACAAAGAAAGCCTTGTTGAAGAAAAATAAGTATCCATTGTAATTCCGTAAGAACCATACGAGTATAATAACAGCGGATTTTTTCCGTTTTTCTTCAATCCTTTTCTGTAAATCATCGAAATTGGCACTTTTACACCATCTCTTGCAGTTGCCCAAACACGTTCTTCGATGTAATTTTCTTTATCAAACTTTCCTCCTAAAACCTGTTGCTCTTTTAAGATCTCTTTGGTTTTGGTTTTCATATTAAAATCAATAACAGACGACGGCGTCGCAAGCGATTGATAGCTGTATCGCAAAACATCTGTATCAAAATCAATATTTGTTGTAGTATAGGCGTTATAAGTTTCACTGCCAAATGGCAGATAATAATCTTCATCTTCACCCCAAGGCATAATTCGAATGTGATTTAAACCGTTTGAGCGCTCTTCTACAACCAGAAAGTTTTTAAAGATCTCTATATCTTCTAACAAAACATCTTCACGATGCGGAATAAGATCTACCCAATTTTTCTTTCCTGTTTTATTTTCAGACGTTTTCATTAATTTAAAATTAGTCGCCTTATCTTTATTAGTTAAAATATAAAAAGAGTCTTCGTAGTGCGAAATACTATACTCTAAACCACGAACACGAGGCTGAAAAACCTCAAATTCACCATCAGGATTATCTGAATTTAAAATTCTATATTCAGTTGTTAAAGTACTTCCAGAGCTTATTACAATGTACTTTCTTGACTTTTCTTTACTTACCGAAACATTAAAAGTATCATCAACTTCATCATAAACTAAAACATCTGTTTTAGAATCTGTATTTAGTTTATGTCTAAAAATTTTATCTGCTCTTAAGGTAACTTCATCTTGTCTGGTATAAAAAATCGTCTTATTATCATTTGCCCAAACAGATCCTCCAGTTGCATTTTCGATTTTATCTGATAACACTTCTCCAGTTTCAAGATTTTTAATCTGAATCGTGTAAATTCTTCTTCCAACAATGTCAACTCCAAAAGTGACAAATTTATTATCTGGACTTATACTTAAGCCTCCTAATTTGAAATAAGCATGACCCTTTGCTAGTTCATTACAGTTGAATAAAATTTCTTCATCTGCAGAAAGACTGCCCTTTTTTCTAGCAAATATTGGATAATCCTGACCGGTTTCAAATCGTGTAATATAAAAATATCCGTTGTAGAAATAAGGAACTGATGAATCATCTTCTTTAATTCTTGCTTTCATTTCCTCATACAACGACTCTTGTAAATCCTTTGTATGAGCGGTCATTTTTTGATAAAACTCATTCTCTTTATTCAAATAATCAATAACTTCTGGATTCTCGCGATCGTTCAGCCAAAAATAATTATCTATCCTAGATTCTTTATGTTTCTTTAATGTTTTTGGAATTTCTTTAGCCTTTGGAGCCAATATATCGTTTTGCATTATTTAATTAAGCATTAGTTTTTAAATACGGAAAGGCAAAAATACTACAATCAGAATAGAACGGGAATTAATTTTTTCATAAAATATTCTATTGTAATCATAAAGCAATATACTAATTTTGTATGAAATAATTTAAAAATCAACAAAAAATGGATTTAATGGGAATGATGGGAAAACTTAAAGAAACCCAGCAAAAAATTGAAGATACAAAGAAACGCCTAGATACTGTTTTAATTGACGAACAAAGCGCTGACGGATTATTAAAAGTAACATTAACTGCCAATAGAAAAATAAAAACAATCTCTATAGATGATTCTCTATTAGAAGACAAAGAACAACTTGAAGATTACTTAATTGTAACTTTAAATAAGGCAATTGAAAAAGCAACAAGCGTAAACGAAAGAGAATTGGACGCTGTTGCAAAAATGGATATGCCAATGATTCCAGGAATGGATAATTTGTTTAAATAGTTTTTTTTTAAGATTCAAAGTGGCAAAGGTTCAGAGGAACAGAGGTTTTCTTTGCTTAATGTATAAAAACTTCAATTCTTTAAACAAAAAAAAAGACGCGTTGCGTCTTTTTTTTGTTTAACGTTATTCTCTATGCCTTTGTCACTTTGAGCCTTTGCCACTTTGAACCTTTAAAATTAAATCTTCGAAAGCATTTCCACTACATAGCTATGCATAACCTCCTTATAATCTAAATGCGTTACAATTCGGAGTTTATTATGTCCAAGCGAGCTTATTATAATATTTTTCTGTTTTAATTTTTCTATTAAAAGCTGATCGCTGTATCCTTCTGCTAAAGAAAAAATCAAAATATTAGTTTCTACTGGTTCTACTGAGGCAACCCATGATTTTGTACTCAAAATAGCTCCAATTTCTTTTGCTCTTCTATGATCTTCTGCCAGACGTTCAATATTATTTGCCAAAGCATATAATCCTGCAGCTGCCAAATAACCAACTTGACGCATCCCTCCGCCTAATATCTTTCTGATTCTCAACGCTCTATGAATATCAGCTTTACTTCCAAGCAAAACAGAACCAATTGGAGCTCCTAATCCTTTTGATAAACAAACCGATATAGTGTCGAAAATCGCCCCAAATTCCTTCGGATTTTGTCTTTTTGCTACTAATGCATTCCAAATTCTAGCTCCATCTAAATGGAATTTTAAATTATTTGCATCACAGACTTTTTTTATTTCTCTTAGATCTTCTAATTCATAACAAGCACCACCGCCTTTGTTAGTCGTATTTTCTACACAAACCAAGCTTGTTAAAGGACTGTGATAAAATTCAGGATCATTTATAGCTGCCGCAACCTGTTTTGCATTTATCATACCGCGATGACCGTCTAATAAACAGCAGGAAACACCGCTGTTAAAAGAAACTCCTCCTCCTTCATAATGATAAACGTGTGCATATTTATCAGCAATTAATTGCTCACCCGGCTGCGTATGCAGTTTTATAGCTGTTTGGTTTGCCATAGTTCCTGACGGAAAAAAAAGTCCAGCTTCCATACCAAAAAACTCAGCTACTCTTGTTTCTAATTCTATAACCGTAGGATCTTGTTTGTATACATCATCGCCAACATGAGCGTTAAACATATACTGCAGCATCTCCTGTGTAGGTTTAGTTATGGTATCGCTAATTAAATTTATTTCCATATAAAACTATATCTTTTTTTTGGACAGCAAAATTACATATTACTGTTAGTTTTTGATCGCAAGTTTTAATAAATTTTAACTTGCCACATAACTATAGAACCAAATTAACGTAATATTTATAAAAAACATATAAATCATGTCTTAATAATTCAAAAAATAAGTTGTTATTTTTAAAACTTTTTCAACTAAACCAAAATATATCTTCCAAATTAGTATTAATCAATCTTTTTTAGACAAATAGTATTTCCTTTATATTATCCCTAATGATTTAGTGTAAATTCTAAAAACTATATCTTATTTTTGTACAACGAAATTACGTTGTATTTTTTTTCTATAGAAACGTAGTAACGGCAAAAAACAAATAAAAAAACACTTATTAATTTATGACAACAGCCGAACAAGTAAAAGGTATTGTGGAGCGCCTTGGTGCGTTGAGGAGGTATCTTTGACGTTGATGCCAAGCTAATCGAAATTGCAAACGAAGAAGAAAAAACTTTCGCTCCTGATTTTTGGAACAACCCTAAAGAAGCAGAAAGTATTGTAAAAAATCTTCGAAACAAGAAAAAATGGATTGAAGATTATGATAAAGCTGTTTCACTTACAGAAGAATTGCAGCTGGCGTATGATTTTTATAAAGAAGGAGAACTTTCTGCAGATGAACTTGACGAACAATACAACGTTACACAATCTCATATAGAAAACATCGAATTCAAAAACATGCTTTCTGATGAAGGCGACAGTTTAAGTGCTGTTCTTCAAATCACTGCTGGAGCTGGCGGAACTGAAAGCTGTGATTGGGCAGGAATGCTAATGCGTATGTACATGATGTGGGGAGAAAGTTATGGCTATAAAATAAAAGAGTTGAACTTTCAAGCCGGTGATGTTGCTGGAATCAAAACAGTTACTTTAGAATTTGAAGGGGATTATTCATTTGGGTATTTAAAAGGAGAAAACGGTGTACATCGTTTAGTTAGAATTTCACCTTTTGACAGTAATGCAAAACGCCATACCTCATTTGCTTCTGTGTATGTTTATCCGCTGGTTGATGACAGTATCGAAATTGACATTAATCCTGCTGATATCGAAATTACTACTTCTCGTTCAAGTGGAGCTGGAGGACAAAACGTAAATAAGGTAGAAACAAAAGTTCAATTGGTACACAAACCAACCGGAATCCAAATTCAGTGTTCTGAAACAAGATCTCAGCAAGATAACAGACAACGTGCAATGCAAATGCTTCGTTCTCAGTTGTACGAAATTGAATTAAAAAAACAACAAGCACAACGTGCCGATATTGAAGCTGGAAAAATGAAAATCGAATGGGGTTCGCAAATACGCAATTATGTAATGCAGCCTTATAAATTAGTAAAAGATGTTCGTACTGGTTATGAAACAAGCGACGTAGATGGCGTAATGAACGGAAATATTGACCCGTTCTTGAAAGCATTTTTAATGATGATGGGACAGAAAGAAGAGGAATAATCAAAAGTGGTCATTACTCAGTCTTTAGTAGTTAGTTTTAGTTTACAGTAAACTTTAAAGAAAAAAATTATGATAAAATGGGCAGATGTAATTCATTTTACAAATAAAGGAAATCCAGCTCCTGAAAAAAGAGTTGAAAAAACTGAAGATGAATGGAAACAGCTTTTAACTCCCGAAGAGTTTCAAGTAACACGCTTAAAAGGAACTGAGAGATCTTTTAGTTCTGAGCTTTGCAGTTTATTTGATCCTGGAATTTATGAATGTAAATGCTGTGGCACTTTACTTTTTGATGCTTCAGAAAAATTCGAATCAGGAACAGGCTGGCCCTCTTTTACACAGCCAATAAAAGAAAATGCAATTGCTTATCATGCTGATAAATCATACGGAATGATTCGCGTTGAGGTTGTCTGCAATGTATGTGACGCACATTTAGGACATGTTTTTCCAGACGGACCACAACCAAGCGGCTTGAGATATTGCATTAATGCAATTTCACTCTCTAAAATTAAAGACTAATAAAAAGCGATTCCTTAACTCAAAAAAGGAATCGCTTTTTTTTTGCACAAATATTAAAACATTAATTAACATTAAAAATGTAAGTCACTACCTATCAACAAAATGATTCTCTTCTATCTCCGTATTTTTTTTCAATATTTAACTGCTTAAACATCGATAATACAAGAAAAGGCAGTACGTAAAATTAGAATACATTCATTAAATTAATAGGTAAAATGTTAATTTTGTAATATTTAAACTATTATTATAAACTTTTATCAAAAAACTTGAAAATTTTATTAGGTAATTAAAATCTATTTCATTTTATTTGGCAAAAAATAAACCCTTAGTCAATTAAACTTATCAATGAAATCCTATTCTATTCAAGAAATTAACGAAGTAATTAATGGTGTAATCTATGGCACAACTTCACAAAGCGTAACCGCAACCGAGCAATTAGAAAAAGCCACCACTTCTGAAATTTCGTTTATAGGAAACAAAAAATATGAAAAATATTGGTCAGCATCAAATGCTTCAATTGCAGTTGTTAATGAAGATATTTCGATCGAACCAGGAGAAAATCGTGCTTTTATTAAAGTAAAAAACGCAGATTTAGCAATGTCACAAATTCTAAATCTTTTTGCCCCTCCTACTCCAATATTTCGCACAAACATTCACAAAACTGCAACTGTAGATGAGACTGCAATAATTGGCGAAGGCGCTAAGATTGGAGCAGGATGTTATATTGGTCCAAAAGTTGAAATTGGAGCAAATGCAACTTTATATCCAAATGTGACAATTTTAGACGAATGCACTATCGGAAAAAACACTGTTATTTGGTCAGGGTCAGTAGTTCGCGAGCGCTGCCACATTGGTAACGATTGTATTATTCACCCAAATGCTACAATTGGAGCCGACGGTTTCGGGTTTCGCCCATGTTCTGAAAAAGGTTTAGTCAAAATTCCACAAATTGGAAACGTAATAATAGGAAACGGCGTTGAAATTGGAGCAAACTCTTGTGTTGACCGCGGGAAATTCAGCTCGACAATTTTAGGCGACGGCTGTAAAATTGATAATTTAGTTCAAATTGGACATAACAGTAAATTAGGAAAATTTTGTATTATGGCTGGAAACAGCGGTTTGGCCGGATCAGTAACTTTAGGAAACGGAGTTATTATTGGCGGAAGCGCTTCTATAAAAGATCACACGACAATTGGAGACGGTGCTGTTATTGGTGCTGGTTCTGGTGTTATAGGCGATGTTTCAGCAGGAAAAACAATGTTGGGTTATCCAGCTGTTGAAGCACGTGATGCTTTAAAACAATGGGCAACATTAAAAAGAATAGCTTGCAATCCGAAAAAATAATACAATTTATATAGCTATAAAAAAAGCAGAAGCGGTTGGCTTCTGCTTTTTTATTTAAGAAAATAAAATCCTCTAAAATTAAAGTTAAGGCAAATTCGAAATACTCTATTTATTTCAATTGATTTTGTAAATTAGCCAACACTATTTTACAAAATCAATACTATATCATGGATTTAAACTTCAATAAAAACGAAGATCATAATAAATTACTCCTTTCTGAATTAAAACAAAAATTTGCCAAAGTAAAATTGGGCGGCGGTGAAAAACGCATTGAGAAATTACATGCCGAAGGAAAAATGACGGCTCGTGAACGAATAGCTTATTTATTGGATGAAAATTCAAATAGTATTGAAGTTGGCGGTTTTGCAGGCGAAGGAATGTACAAAGAACATGGCGGATGTCCTTCTGCCGGCGTGGTTGTTAAAATTGGCTATGTAAAAGGCAAACAATGTATTGTTGTTGCAAATGATGCTACTGTAAAAGCAGGAGCATGGTTTCCTATAACTGCCAAAAAAAATCTGCGAGCGCAGGAAATTGCGATTGAAAACAAACTTCCCATCATTTATTTAGTTGACAGTGCAGGTGTTTATCTGCCGCTTCAAGATGAAATTTTTCCAGACAAAGAACATTTTGGGCGAATTTTTAGAAATAACGCTCAAATGAGCAGTATGGGCATTACGCAAATTGCCGCTGTAATGGGCAGTTGTGTTGCCGGCGGGGCTTATCTTCCAATTATGAGTGACGAAGCCTTAATTGTAGATAAAACGGGCAGTATTTTCCTTGCTGGAAGTTATTTAGTAAAAGCAGCTATTGGCGAAACAATAGATAATGAAACTTTGGGCGGAGCAACAACGCATTGCGAGATTTCGGGTGTGACTGATTATAAGGCTAAAGATGATAAAGATGCTCTAGACAAAATTAAAAATATAGTCGATAAAATTGGTGATTTTGATAAAGCAGGTTATAGTCGAATCAAAGCCGAAAAACCAGCATTAGAACCAAATGATATCTACGGAATTTTGCCAAAAGCCCGAAATGAGCAGTACGATATGATGGAAATAATCAATCGTCTCGTTGATAATTCAGAATTTGAAGCTTATAAAGATGGTTACGGTCAATCATTAATTACTGGATACGCCAGAATTGACGGCTGGGCTGTAGGGATTGTTGCTAATCAACGAAAAGTAGTTAAGACAAAAAAAGGCGAAATGCAGTTTGGCGGTGTTATCTATTCTGACAGTGCTGACAAAGCAACCCGATTTATAGCCAATTGCAATCAAAAGAAAATTCCTTTGGTATTTCTGCAAGATGTTACTGGTTTTATGGTGGGATCAAAATCTGAACATGGCGGAATTATTAAAGACGGTGCCAAAATGGTCAATGCCGTAAGTAATTCGGTCGTACCTAAGTTCACTGTAATTGTAGGAAACTCTTATGGAGCAGGAAACTATGCCATGTGCGGTAAAGCTTATGACCCAAGATTAATTTTTGCATGGCCAAGTGCAGAGCTGGCGGTTATGGGTGGTACTCAAGCAGCAAAAGTTTTAGCACAAATTGAAGCTTCTTCACTTAAAGCAAAAGGAGAAATTATTGACGAAGAAAAAGAAACTGAACTTTTTAATAAAATAAAAGCACGTTACGACGAACAAACTTCGCCTTATTATGCTGCGTCTAGATTATGGACAGACGCCATAATTGATCCGTTGGACACTCGTAAATGGATTTCAATGGGAATTGAAGCGGCAAACCACGCTCCTATTCAAAAGCCATTTAACTTAGGAGTTATTCAAGTTTAAATTACATACTACTTTTCAAACGTGTTAAAATAATATCAAAAAACTTATTTCCAGATACTTAAATTAAATATATCACTAAAAATTAGTAACTTAGTATATAATTTTTAATCTCGTTGTATCATGGAAAATGTAAAAAGCTTGAATAAGTGGGCAAACTCGCACACTTATTTACCAGTAGATTTAGTACGTGTAATATTGGGGGTTTTCTTATTTATGAAAGGGGTTTCTTTTGTAACGAACGTTCAATATCTGCATGATTTGATTTCTCCAATAGATCGATTCGGAGGCGGAATGTTTCTTTTACATTATATCGCCCCCGCTCATATGATTGGAGGTATAATGATCTTTTTTGGGCTGCTTACCCGCTGGGCAATCGCCGCTCAATTACCAATACTATTTGGAGCAGTTCTTATCAATTTCATGGGACACATGCATTCTGAAAGCTTAGCTTTAGCAATCGTTGTATTGTTACTTTGCATATTTTTCTTGTTTTATGGCGGTGGAAAACACTCTGCTGACTATTATTTTAAAATGCAACAATAATGTTTTATTATCCTCAATTTAATAAAAATAAATTGAGGATAATTTAATAAACCTTTTTTTAAGAAGTAATTAGCATTCTAAATTTCTTTTATTGTATTTTATGAACTAATTTCGCCCGCATGAATTGGATTCGTAAAATTGTATTTTTTATATCACTCTTGATTATTGGACTTTTTGCTGCTCAAGCAGAAAGCGCTGTGGTGCAAAAAATCGAAACTCAAAAAACGGATACCAATTTCGGTAAAGAAACACCAGATTCGTCTGCATTTATTCAACCTCAGGCAGGTTATCAATTGGCCGCGAATATTAAACACACCAATTCTGGTGTAATAAAGTGGTTTGATTCTTTATTACTGGCTATTCCACACTATAGAATTGAAAAGCCAGCTTCAAACTTTGTCAATCAATTTTCTACTCAGAGCAAGAAAATCTTAATAATGCTCTACCCTTTCCACTTTTTTTGGTAGTATACTTATGAAACTTTAAGGAAGATTTTTTTCTTCTCGCACTCGTAAACCGTTTTCGTTCAGGAAAACCGTTTATAATTTCATGTATTTATCAAATTTTAAAAGAAATGGACACAAGTATTACAATAATAGGCATTGTGATTGCGATCATAGTTGCCGTACCAGTATATTTTTCTGCACGATCAAGCGCAGCGAACAAATCAAAAATTTTAGACATAAAAAAGAAGTTCAATCCAACTCATCCCGAAGATTTTGATTTAACGGAATCACAAAACAACAAAACACTTACAATAGATCAAAAAAACCGAAAGTTTATTTTAATGAACTTCAATCCTAACCAACAGGAATCGATTTTTGTTGACTTAAAAAGTGTATCATCATGCAAGTTAGTTTTAACCACTGAAGGCAATTCAGAAACCATTGTTAAAATTGATTTTGAATTTCAGGATAAAGAAACTTCTAAAAAAATTACAATTCCATTCTATGATTTTGACGATGACCGCATTAAACAGATAAGCGTATACCAAGATCATATGTTTGCAAAAAAATGGCTTAAAATCATTCAGGATTCTATTTAATGTTAGTTATTTAATTCAGTAAAGGGAGGCTCATTATGAGTCTCCTTTTTTTTGATCGATACATGACATTTGTCATTTTACATCTACTTATCAATAACTAACTTTGGGGGAAAATAAATTTGTCTTATGAAAATTTCACTAACCCAGAAGTACAATGTACCAGGCCCTAGATATACAAGTTACCCAACTGTTCCTTATTGGAACGAGTCTGCCTTTACTGTAGAACAATGGAAGTCTTCTTTTCAAAAATCCTTCTCAGAAAGTAATTCACAAAACGGAATAAGTTTGTACCTGCATCTGCCATTCTGCGAAAGCATGTGTACCTTTTGCGGCTGTAACAAAAGAATTACAAAAAATCATTCTGTTGAGGAGATATACATAAGTGCAATTTTAAAAGAATGGAGATTATACTGTGAGTTGCTTCCTGAAAAACCTTTCATTAAAGAAATTCATCTAGGCGGCGGTACTCCAACCTTTTTTTCTACCGAAAATTTAGAACATTTAATTAATGGTATTTTTAAATTAGCCGACAAAGCTGATAATTATGAATTTAGCTTTGAAGGACATCCTAATAATACTACCTACGAGCAATTAAAAAAACTATATGATTTAGGCTTCCGCCGAGTTAGTTTTGGTGTTCAGGATTATGCCGAAAAAGTACAAAAAGCAATACATCGTATACAACCTTTTCATAATGTAGCAAAAGTTACTTTTTGGGCAAAAGAAATTGGCTATAAATCTATCGGACACGATATTATCTTTGGTCTGCCTTTTCAAACTGTTGAAGACGTTATTGATACGGTTGAAAAAACAAATTCATTAAAACCAGACCGTTTGGCGTTTTACAGCTATGCTCATGTGCCTTGGATAAAAGGAAACGGACAACGTGGCTTTAATGAAGAAAACCTGCCTAAAGACGCTGAGAAAAGACAATTATATGAAACTGGAAAACAATTGCTTTCTGCCAACGGTTATCATGAAATTGGTATGGATCACTTTGCTTTGTCTTCTGACAGTTTATTTCACGCCGCGCATAATAAAAAAATGCATCGAAACTTTATGGGATACAGTGCATCTAAAACGCAGCTTATGATAGGCTTAGGAGTTTCATCTATCAGTGACAGCTGGTATAGTTTTGCTCAAAACACGAAAAGTCTTGAAGAATATTACCGAATTTTAAGGGAAGATCAACTGCCAATAGTAAAAGGACATATTTTAAATGATGAAGATTTAATTATTAGAAAACACATCTTAAACCTTACTTGCGATCTTGAAACTTCATGGAGTAACGAATCACTTTACTTTAAAGAATTACCGGCAGTATTATTAGATCTTGAAGAAATTGAGAAAGACAAATTAATTGTAATTGAAGAAAATAAACTAAAAATTACTGAAGCTGGAAGACCATTTGTTCGTAATATCTGTATGGCTTTTGATTTACATTTAAAAAGAAAATCTCCTGAGACTAATTTATTCTCAATGACGGTTTAAAAAATATCAAACTTAAGGGAAATTTGATAGAAGAAAGTTTTAATGACAATTTGGAGTTGCCTGAACAAACAAATTCATATTTGAAGGAGATAAATAAGGAATTCCTAACCCTAAACCTCTCAAAATAAACAATGCTCCAATTATTACTGCAACATAAGGAATTGCTTTTTGAATTTTGTTTCTAAAAGGTAATTTTAGTAATGAGTTAATATAAACTACAACTGTCATTAAAGGAATAGTTCCTAATCCATACAGCAGCATATACAACACACCTAGTCCTGCGCTCTGCATGGCAATTGCACCAAACAAGGCAACATAAACCATTCCGCATGGTAAAAAGCCATTTAATAAACCAATAGTAAAAAGAGACTTGTAACTTTTCTTTTTAAACTGGCTTCCCAGGCTCGATTTTATATTTGAAATAATTTTATATACTGGTTTCGAAAAATTGTATTTAGCAAATACTTTTTCTGGAATTAGAACGATTAAGATCATTGCAACACCAATAAAAATTGACATATTTTGCTGCATTCCGGCAAGAAAAAAACCTCTCCCTAACAGTCCAAAAACCAATCCGATTGTGGCGTAAGCAGATAATCGTCCTAAATGATAAGTAATAATCTGCGCTGCCTTCTTAGTTTCATTGTTATGATCTACTGGAAGCATCATCGCTATTGGTCCGCACATTCCAACACAATGCAGACTGCTTATAAGGCCAAATATTAGAGCAGAAAATAACATTTTATGATTAATTTACGTAGATAACTTCTTTTGTCAGGTATTTTTTCCCTTCGTACTGCCACTCCATATTAACATCCCAACGTCCTTTTATTAATTTTTTCTGCGGAATCAACAATGAAGAATTTGTTAAAGCAATTTGAGTATCAAAATCAAATTTTTTATTTGAAGGTCTATATAATAAAACATTCCCTTTTACTTTACTACTTTCAAAGTTCGTAGGAAAGGTAACCTGTACACCATCTTGACTATATTTAATAGACGGCTTATACTGCAAATCATGTGCATTTTGAATTCTTGCCATTTCTTCTTGAAAATGAGTATCATGCTTGTAATACTCTTCTACAACCAAATCATTATCATATTTACTATTTGATTGTACTTCGAAAACAAAGTATAATATAAATGTCATAAACAATGCAAATGCAATGACAATTCCAGTTCCCCAATTAATTTTCATGATACTTGTCTTTATTTAGTTAAAACTTCTTGGTCCTAAGAAATTTGTATTCGTTGTTTCAAGTAATTCGGTACCATTATAGACACCAATTTTCACTTTGGTTTTGTCACTTTCTAACAATACTTCATTTATTTCAATAAATAAGGTTCCTTGCGAAATTCCTTCTTTTGGAACTTTAAAATGTTGTTTTCCTACGTTTCTAATTTCTCCTTTTTGATCGATTAACTCAAAATGAATATCATTGTAATCTTTCATTGTTTTGTTAACAATCTTGTAGGTATAAACATTGCTGATTTTATCTCCTTTATGTTGAAAAAGCTGTCCAGGTAAACGTAAAACAACTGCTTGAACATTTGTTCTTAAAAATAGCATTCCAACAAAAATACTCAATAAAATAAACAGTACAGCGGTATAACCTTTCATTCTTGCTGTGAACTTAAAAGGCTCTTTTTTAGCAATCTCATCTTCAGAAGCATAACGAATAAGTCCTTTAGGCAATCCTACACTTTCCATAATATGATCACACTCATCTATACAAGCAGTACAATTTGTGCATTCAAGCTGAGTTCCGTTTCTAATATCAATACCCATTGGGCATACATGAACGCATTGAAGACAATCAATACAATCACCTTTTCCTGTCAGTGCTCTGTCTTCTTTTTTATTGAATTTGGCTCTTCCATTTTCTTTTTCACCTCGTACGAAATCATACGCAACATTTATTGATTTATTATCTAATAAAACACCTTGTAATCGTCCGTAAGGACAGGCAATAATACAAACCTGTTCACGAAACCACACAAAAACGAAATAAAAAACTCCGGTAAAAATAAGAAGTGCTATAAAATTGCTTGCTTGTTTAACAGGTCCTTGTTCAACCATTAAAAATAAAGCATCGGAGCCAACTAAATACGCAAGAAATACATTTGCTATACCAAAAGAGATTAAAAAGAAAATAGTCCATTTAACAACTCTTTTTCTAATTTTTTCTGCATTCCACTCTTGCCTTGCTAAACGAGACTGTGCACCACGATCTCCGTCAATCCAATACTCGATTCGGCGAAATACCATTTCTAAAAAAATAGTTTGAGGACATATCCATCCACAAAAAATTCGTCCAAAAACTACTGTAAACAAAATAACAAATACAACACCGACAAGTATTGAAATAACGAAAAGGTAGAAATCCTGGGGCCAAAAGGGAAATCCGAAAATATTAAAACGACGTTCAAGTATGTTGAACATCATAAATTGGTTTCCGTTTACTTTGATAAACGGATTAACAATTAAAATAGTCAGTAAAATGTAACTGACTATTTTTCTGTAGTTATAAAATTTACCAGACGGTTTCTTAGGGAATATAAATTTCCTGTTACCGCCTTCATCTATAGTTCCAATGGTATCTCTAAAAGCTTCGTCTGGTAAATTTGACATGATATTCTAAATTATTTTTTAACTTCTGTGGTATCTTTTGGTGTATTTGCTGCAGTATCTGCTTGAGGAGCACCTTCTCCTGCCCAGACTTCGCCTTCAGCTTCTTTTGGGTCTTTTGGATTACTTCCCTGCAATGATAAAATGTAGCTGGCAACCTTTTGAATTTCTTTTGGTTTAAGAGTTCCTTTCCAAGCGATCATTCCTTTACCGTCACGACCTCCATTTGTAATGGTATGAAATATTTCTTTGATTCCTCCCCCTAAAATCCAATGATTATCTGTTAAGTTTGGACCAATCTGCCCTCCACCATCTGCTCTATGACAAGCTGCACAATTTGTTGTAAAGATCTCTTTTCCGGCATCTAAACTAGGTGCATCTGTAAGCAATACAACTGTTTTTTCATCCATCAAATCTGGAGCAGTTTTCATATATTCTTCGACATCAATTTTTGCCTGAGCCATTTCTTTTTTAAGCTCCATTTCTTGATCATCAGCTCCTAAAACATCATAACGAACTACATAAAGTACTCCAAAAATGATACAGATGTAGAATAAATAAACCCACCATGGCGGTAAATTATTATCAAGTTCTTTAATACCGTCATAATCGTGATCTAGTAATAAATCTGCTTCTTTAGACATTGGCACTGTCTTAGTAAGTTTATGCATTAAGTCTTTGTACCAAGTACTTTCCTTAAGACTCAAACTGCTTTCATACTCTGCTTTTGCTTTTTCTTCAGGAGACATTAATTGATACATGATACGATTTACTGCACTAAGCGTAATTTCGATTGCAATCAAAATAAATAGAAATACAAACAAAAAGACAGATACCATTGGGTATTTAATAAACGCTGGTTTATCGCCTGAATCTATAAAATACTCCATCAAAGCGAAAACGATGAAAAAAATCAACGGTACTCTAACATATACTGGGAAAAACTTTTTCATTTTATCTATCTTTTGAAATTAAATTATCTTCTAAAGGTATTTGGCTCATTTCTTGAATTTTATCTTTTTTATAAGAGAATACCCAAAAGCCTAATCCTACGAAAAAGAAAAAGAAAATCAAGAGAGAAAGAATCGGGTAAATTTCTATACCCGATATCGTTTCCATATTGTGTTTTATTTGTTCAAACATAATGCTGTTATTTAGAAGTTTCTTTTACTTTAATATCAGTACCAAGTCTTTGAATGTAAGCAATCAAAGCAACGATTTCTCTTTCATTCATCGGAATAAATTTTTCACCTTTAGCTTCTGCTTTTTTCCTGCTGTCTTCATAACTTTTTACAAAATCAGGATCGCTTTCTAAACTTTTTTCAATTTTAACCGCCTGTTCTCTTAAAGTTCTTTGTGCATTTGCAACTTCCTCTTCTGTGTATGGTACACCAAGCGAAATCATTGCTTTCATTTTCTTTTGAGTTAATGAAATATCCATTGGCTCATTATCAAACAACCACTTGTAACCTGGCATTATCGATCCAGCAGAAGTACTTTGCGGATTCCACATATGATTAAAGTGCCAGTTATCATTATACTTACCACCAACTCTTAATAAATCTGGACCTGTACGTTTTGATCCCCATAAGAACGGATGATCATAAACAAACTCTCCTGCTTTTGCTTGTACTCCATAACGCTCAACTTCACTTCTAAATGGTCGAACTGATTGTGAGTGACAACCTACACAACCTTCTCTGATATACAGATCACGTCCTTCAAGTTCTAATGGTGTATAAGGTTTTACACTTGAAATTGTTGGTATATTAGATTTTACCATAATGGTTGGTACAATTTGAATAATACCTCCAATTAAAATTGCTATTGTAGCCAAAATTGTTAATTGAATTGGTTTTCTTTCTAACCAAGAATGGAATTTTTCCCCATTAAGTCTTCCGCTGCTGATTTTTTGCAACGCTGGAGCTTGAGCCAATTCATCTTCAATTGTCTGACCAGCTTTTACAGTCATTATGATATTGTAAACCAAAGTCAACATACCAATTAGGTATAAACTTCCTCCAATTGCTCTCATCCAATACATTGGCATAATTGCAGTTACTGTTTCAAGGAAATTTCCATATGTTAATGTACCATCTGGATTAAATTGTTTCCACATTGAAGCTTGTTGAAAACCTGCTACATATAATGGAATTGTATATACTATAATACCTAATGTACCAATCCAGAAATGGAAATTTGCTAATTTCTTAGAGAATAAATCTGATTTTGTCATTCGAGGAATCAACCAATAAATGATACCAAAAGACATAAATCCGTTCCAAGCTAATGCACCAACGTGTACGTGAGCAACGATCCAGTCCGTATAATGCGCAATAGCATTTACATTTTTAAGAGATAACATCGGTCCTTCAAAAGTTGCCATACCATAACCTGTAATAGCTACTACAAAGAATTTTAAAACTGGTTCTTCACGAACTTTATCCCAAGCCCCTCTTAATGTTAACAATCCGTTGATCATACCTCCCCATGATGGAGCAATTAACATTACTGAGAATGCAACACCTAAATTTTGAGCCCAGTTAGGTAATGCTGAGTATAATAAGTGGTGAGGTCCAGCCCAGATGTAAATAAAGATTAAAGACCAAAAGTGAATAATCGACAATCTATAAGAGTATACTGGACGATTTGCTACTTTAGGCACGAAATAATACATTAATCCTAAAAATGGCGTTGTCAAGAAAAATGCAACTGCATTGTGACCGTACCACCATTGCACTAAGGCATCTTGTACACCAGCATAAACAGAATAACTTTTTAATGCTGAAACCGGAATTTCAATATTGTTAAAAATATGAAGAACTGCAACAGTTACAAACGTAGCCAAGTAAAACCAAATAGCTACATATAAGTGACGTTCCCTGCGTCGCAGCATTGTACCTATCATATTGATTCCCATTACTACCCAAATAAGCGCTATGGCAATATCTATAGGCCACTCAAGCTCAGCATATTCTTTTGAAGAAGTATAGCCTAATGGCAATGTAATTGCAGCGGCTACGATAATTAACTGCCAGCCCCAAAAATGTAAGTTACTTAAAAAGTCACTAAACATTCTGGCTTTAAGCAATCTCTGCATAGAATAATACATTCCGGCAAAAAAGGCATTTCCAACAAATGCAAAAATAACGGCATTGGTGTGTAATGGTCTTAAACGTCCATAACTAAGCCACGATATCCCATCTGTCAAATTGGGAAAAAGGTACATGACCGCTAAGGTCAGCCCCACTAACATACCCACTACTCCAAAAAGGATGGTGGCGTAAATGAATTTTTTTACAATTTTGTTGTCGTAATAAAACTGTTCCATTTCCATAATTATACTTGTTTTTCTTCTATTGGTGAATTATTATTTTGGGAAGTAATTTTGGTTTCGTCGTCAAAAAGAATTCTGACCGAAGGCGTATAATCGTCATCATACTGTCCTGATTTGACAGCTGCGATAAAAGCAATAAAGAAACATATTGCTACGAAAATACTCACTGAAATTAATAGATAAATAACACTCATACCGTAAATTTATGTTAACAAAATTAATAGGTTACCTGCGTGTAAAATATGATAATTATCATAATCAAAGAATAATGTTAAATTTATAAAATTTACTCTTTGAATTATTTAAAATCATTCTAAACTACTCTTGCTGAAATAGTTAGACATGATAGTTACAAAGCTGACAATTGTAATTGTGCTCAATGGCATAATAATGGCTGCTACTAAAGGTAGTAAATTTCCTGTTACAGCAAATGAGAGCCCGACTATGTTATACAACAGCGACAATCCAAAACTCATTTTGATTATTAATATCGATTTATGTGACAGTTTTAAAAAATAATCTAATCGATAAAACTCTCCTGCATCCAAAATAGCATCACAAGCTGGCGAAAAAACATTAACGTTTTCAGAAACTGACACTCCTACGTTACTCTGTGCTAATGCGCCAGCATCATTCAGTCCATCGCCAACCATCATCACGTTCTTTCCTGAATCTTGCAGTTTTTTAATAAAATCAAGCTTTTGTTCGGGCTTTTGATTAAAAACCAGTTCTGTGTTTTTAGGTAAAATAGCTTCTAGATTGGCTCTTTCTCCATCATTATCTCCTGAAAGAACTTTAATATTATAATCTCTGCTTAGTGTTGCAAAAAGTTTTTCCAAACCATCCCTATACTTATTCTGAAATACAAACTGTCCATAATACAACTCGTCAATCTTAATATGCAGTGCGGTTCGTTCTATTTCTGATGCATTTAAACCTGGATTTCCCACAAAAGAAGCTGACCCGATTTTTATTGTTCGATTATTAACTTCTGCCAAAATTCCTTTTCCTGTTATCTCCGTAAATTCGTCAATTTTAACGCGATCCTCATCAGGTAAAAAATCATACAGCATACGGCTTAAAGGATGATTTGAACCACGAAGAACATTTTTTATCAGGATATAATTTTCTTTCGAAATCTCTTTTCCTTCATATAAAATATTAGACTTTTTATTCGTCGTAATAGTTCCTGTTTTATCAAAAACTATAGTATCAACTTTTGCCAGCTGCTCAATAACCAATGCATTTTTTAAGTACATTTTCTGTTTCCCCATTATACGCAGTATATTACCAAAAGTAAATGGAGCAGTTAATGCAAGCGCGCAAGGACAGGCAACAATTAAAACCGCCGTAAAAACATTAAATGCTGTAGTTGCATCTATAAAAATCCAATAACCGAAACCTGCAAACGCAATCAATAATAAAATGGGAGTAAAATAGCGGCTTATGGCATCGGTAATTGTTTTATGTTTTTGAAGTACTTTTTTCTGAAATATCTCATTACTCCATAGTTGCGTTAAATAACTTTGTGAAACAGATTGCAATACTTCCATTTCAATAACTTTTCCAATCTGTTTTCCGCCGGCAAATACTTTATCTCCAGACTTCTTAATAATAGGATCTGCTTCTCCAGTCACAAAACTATAGTCAATTTCAGCCTTTTCGCTTATTAAAATTCCATCAACAGGAATTAATTCTTGATTTCGTATCAACAAGCGATTTCCTTTTAAAACATCATAAATAGGAACACTTTCTTCAGATAAATCTGGATTTATACGAGTAACTGCAATAGGAAAATAAGATTTAAAATCGCGTTCGAAACTTAAAAAACTATACGTTTTAATTTGAAACATTTTTCCAAGCAGCATAAAGAATACTAACCCTGTTAGACTATCAAAAAAGCCAGGACCGTAATTCATTACCATATCAAAAGTACTGCGAATGAACATTACGATGATTCCTAAAGCAATTGGAATATCTATATTAAGCATTTTTGATTTTATGCTTTTATAAGCTGAAACATAATAACCACTTGCAGAATATAAGAAACTTGGCAGTGCCAGAACAAAAATTAAGATTCTGAAAAAGGGTTTATAATTATCCAGCCAAAATTCTTTTATTTCAAAATACTCAGGAAATGAAAGAAGCATTATATTTCCGAAGCAAAAAAAGGCTACACCAAGCTTATATGTTAAACTTCTGTCGACATTATTTTTTCCTGTTTCGTAATTTTCTAAACTTATATAAGGTTCATAACCAATTGAACTTAATAAATAAGCTATTGATTTTAGTGAAACTACGTCTGAATTGAATGTAATTCGAACTTTTTTTTCAGGAAAATTAACCTGCGAAGTGCTTATTCCTGTTTCAAGACGGTTAAGATTTTCTAGAATCCAGATACATGAACTGCAATGAATATGCGGAATACTTAATGAAACTATAGCGGTATTTCCTTCCTGAAATTCTAAAACTTTTGAAAGGATTGCTTCATTATCTAAAAAATCATATTTTCCCTGAATATCTTGCGGCGTTGCTCCCGGTGATTTTTGAAAATCGTAATAACAGGTCAAATCATGAAAACTGAAAATTTCGTAAACCGTTTTACAGCCGGTGCAACAAAACTTTTTTTCATCAAAATTGATTTCTTCATTTTTAGGAATAGTTAGTCCGCAATGAAAACAACTCTGCTCAATCATAATTTGTTTTTTTTAATGCAACAAATATTCAAAATAAGTCCCTCTTTTTACTATGACAATTATCATATTAAAATGAAATAGAATTCTAATTTAATGAAAATAAAACTGCCAAATTACGTCATCCTCTTTTTTATAGATATTTTAAACGATATTACTAGTATTAAACGTCAATATTGGTTAATTTTGCACTAAATTTTTTTGCCATGAGTAAATGTGATCAATGTATCGTAAGACAGCTTTCTTCTCTAAAAGCCCTCAGTAAAGATGAAGTTGTAAAATTGGCTAGCAGCAAAACCACCTATACAATTAAAAAAGGCGAAGCTATTTTTGAAGAAGGCGAAGTTACCAATGGTGTATTTTGTGTTAAAGATGGTGTTGGAAAACTTTCTAAATTAAGCGCTAACGGAAAAGATCAGATTGTAAAACTGGTAAAATCTGGTGAATTATTAGGACAGCGCTCAATGATCAGCAACGAACCTGCAAACTTAACTGCAAAAGCGGTTGCAGATATGGAGGTTTGCTTTATTCCTAAAAACGAAATCATACATTTCTTTAATACAAACAATCAATTCTCTTTGAATTTGATGCAGTCTGTCTGCGAAGATTTAAAAGAATCTGAGAATGATAAAATTGCTTTAGTTCAAAAAACGGTAAAACAGCGTTTAGCAGAAACTTTACTTCAATTGCATGAAGGTTTTGGTGAAAACACAGACAAAACCTTAAAAGTACAACTTACAAGAGAGGAATTAGCTGGAATAATTGGTACAGCAACTGAAAGCTGCATTCGTTTATTATCTGATTTTAATAAACTAGACTTAATCGAGCTTGTTGGAAAAAAAATTATGCTTAAAAATATTAAAGCCTTAAAAAAAATGGCAGAATAATTTATTGCTTTTTTGCTTCGTTCCAAAAAACATCCATTTCAGCTAAAGTCATATCCATTAAAGGTTTTCCTAATTCACCCGCTTTACTTTCTAAATATTGAAAGCGCTTGATGAATTTTTTATTAGTGCGTTCTAGAGCATCTTCTGGATTAACATTTAAAAAGCGGGCATAATTTATCATTGAAAATAGGACATCTCCAAATTCGGCTTCAATTTTATCTTGATCACCAGATCTAACTTCTACTTGAAGTTCTTCTAATTCTTCTTGAACTTTATCCCAAACTTGATGTGGTTCTTCCCAATCAAAACCGACACCTTTTACTTTATCTTGAATACGGCTTGCTTTTACTAACGCAGGAAGACTTCTTGGCACGCCTTCTAAAACTGATTTTTTACCTTCTTTCAGCTTAAGCTTTTCCCAGTTTTGTTTTACTTCTTCTTCATCTTTCACAACTGTGTCGCTGTATATATGAGGATGGCGATGAATTAATTTATCACAAATTTCATTACATACATCAGCAATATCAAAATCATTTGTTTCTGAACCTATTTTTGCATAAAAAACAATGTGAAGCAGTAAATCACCCAGTTCTTTTTTTACTTCATTCAAATCATTATCTAAAATAGCATCACCCAACTCGTAAGTTTCTTCGATCGTTAAATGTCTTAACGTTTGCAATGTTTGTTTTTTATCCCACGGGCATTGCTCACGAAGTTCATCCATTATAATCAATAATCTTTCAAAAGCTTTTAATTGAAGTTCTTTGCTCATTTTTTCTTGTTTTTATGTTTCAGCCAAGTGATTGTAAAAGTAAAAAATCCTGTCAAGAAAACATCTCAACAGGATTAATATATTTAAATTCAGAAAAACTATTATTCTTCTTTCTGAGCTTTTGCTTTTTTAGCAGCTGGAGCTTTTTTTACTTTCTCTTCTACTGCTGGAGTTTCTTCTGGAGCTTCTGCAGCAGCTGGTGCTAAATCAGTAACCAAACCTTTAGCTTGAAGTGTATTATACCAGTTTAATACTTTTTTAATATCAGAAGGATAAACTCTTTCTTCATCATATTCTGGTAAAATTTCTTTAAAATAAGCGCTTAATGTTGCGTTATCTTCTTTGTGTGAAATAGCTTGACCTTTATTTTCTTTAGCAGCAATTTTTTGCATTACTTCAGTCAATGGTTTTTCTCCTTCGTATGTATAAATTGAAATTTCTGATAATAAACTTACATTACTTTTTAAGTTTACAGTAATTTTTTTTCCGTCTAATAATGATTCTGCCACAAAACCTGTACGAGTCTGTACTTTCAATACATATAAACCTGGTTTCCCAGAAATGGCTAAAATTTTGTCTAAATTCATGTTTATTAAAATTAGTATTAAGAATTTTATTATATTTTTTTATGTTCTAAATTATTTAGAACATTTATCTTCCTTTTTTAGCAGCAGCAAATTTCATTCTATATTCTTGAAATGTTTTGCCTTCAGTAATGTTTTTCAATTTTTTCTGAATCAAACGTTTTTTCAAAGATGATATTTTATCTGTAAATAAAACACCTTCAATATGATCGTATTCATGCTGAATAACTCTGGCAATTAAACCATCAAAAACTTCTGTTTTCATTACAAAATCCTCTTCGCAATATTCGATTGTAACCGTTGGTTTTCTATAAACGTCTTCGCGAACATCCGGAATACTTAAACATCCTTCATTAAAACTCCACTCTTCACCTTCTTCTTTAATGATTTTTGCATTGATAAAAGTCTTTTTAAAACCTTTCAAATCTTTCTGCTCATTTGATGATAAATCCTCATCGTCACTAAAAGGAGTTGTATCAATAACAAACACACGAATTGGCAGGCCAACCTGCGGTGCAGCAAGCCCAACTCCATATGCATTATACATGGTTTCATACATGTTTGCTAATGTCTCTTTTAAGTTTGGATAATCTGGCGTAATCGCTGTTCCCACTTTTCTTAAAACTGGGTCGCCATATCCTACAATTGGTAAAATCATTTGTTTTTGTTTAATGTTTTATCTAACAAAAACCCTATATTGGGTTCTTATATTTCAGCTGGCAAAAATAGTAAAAAATAGTCAATGAATAATTTTAAACCTATATTTATGATATATTTTGCATGCTTCTAAAAACTCAGCTATAATTATGCCAAAATAGTTCGTACAATTCTTACCTTTGCTAGTAAACCTCACTTTATGCTTGAACGTATCTCGAAATTCACAAATAGTACTTCTTTTTTAAATGCGTCAAAAGTAACCATCGCCTCAGTTGTACCCGTTTTAATTTTAAACTTTTTAGGACATTTCGAAATAGGTTTTACAATTGCATTAGGTGCATTTTATACTTATCCCAGTGATATTCCGAGCTCTTTAAGTCACAAAATAAAAGGTCTTATTGTTGCTTCCTTTATTGTTTCGGGCGTTAATTTATTAGTAAATCTTGCCTATCCGCATCCTTATTTGTTTTATCCCTTTTTAGGATTTTTATTGTTTATATGCTCCATGATTTCAGTGTATGGTCAGAGAGCAACATTAGTTTCGTTTTCTGCTTTATTATCGATTTCATTATCCTTTGGTCATTTACATGAAGGATGGGAAGCTTTTCAATACTCAGGTTTTATTTTTGTTGGGGGAATTTTATATTTAGTAGTTTCACTAGTTTTTCATTTTGTACAACCTTATAAATATATTGAACTTCAAATTGCAGAAGGCATAAAGCTAACGTCTAAATACTTAAAACTTAGAGGTGATTTATGGAATCCCGAAGCAAATCGAGAAAAGATAATCGAAAAACAGCTGGCGATACAAGTTGATCTTAATTTGATTCATGAGGATTTAAGAAAAATGCTGATTGGAAATCAAAATGCATCAGGAACAACAAGCCAAAATAGAAAAATGCTGTTGGTTTTTATAACCTTAGTAGAAATTCAAGAACTTGCCTTGTATACTTCTTTTGACCATAATAAGATTCATGAAAAGTTCAATAAACACCCTGAAGTTTTACGTACTTATCAAAATGTAGCGTATAAGCTGGCATCAACTTTAAAGAAACTTTCTAAAAACGTACAGCATATTGCTGTTTATGTTGACAAAAATGATTTAAAAAATGAACTTGATGCTCTTGAGTTTGCGATTTTTGATTATGAAAAGAGCTTGGGTAAAGAAGAAGTTGCAGAAGGCGTATTAATGCTTACTAATATGCTGAAATATGCCAAAAATCAGGTTGTAAAAATTAAAACTATTCAACGTGCTTTATCGCTGGCAATGCAGTCTTATAAATTAAAAGATAAAGACAAAGAATTAGAAAAATTCTTAACGCCGCAATATTATCCGCTGCGAACCTTAATTGAAAATTTAAGCTATTCGTCATCAATATTCAGACACTCGATTCGCTTAACAGTAACTATTTTGTGTGGTTTTATCCTTGGTCAATTATTACATCTTCAAAATAATTACTGGATTCTGCTAACTATAGTTGTAATTATGCGCCCAGGATATGGCTTAACTAAAGAACGATCTTATAATAGAATTTTCGGAACTATTTTAGGAGGGCTTTTGGCATTTGGAATCGTATCGCTTATTCAAAATCATGTTGTTTTGAGTATTTTCTCGATTATTTGTATGCTTCTCGGAATTTCGTTTACTCAAATTAACTACAAAATAAGCGCGACGTTTGTAACGATGTACGTTGTTTTTATTTACGGAATTTTGACGCCAAATGTTGTTGAAGTAATTCAATTTAGAATACTCGATTCGCTTGCTGGTGCTACTTTGGCTTTTATCGCCAATCAATTTTTATGGCCGGCTTGGGAATTTTTAAATACACCTATTCATATTGAGAATTCGATTAGAGCAAACAGAAATTATCTAAAAGAAATTGCAGATTTCTACAATAAAAAAGGTGAAGTTCCGACTTCTTATAAATTAGCGAGAAAGAATGCATTTGTTGAGACTGGTAATTTAATGACTTCTTTTCAAAGGATGATGCAAGAGCCAAAATCTAAACAAAAAACAATGCCTTTGGTAAACAAACTAGTGGTTTTAAATCATTCTTTTTTATCG
Source organism: Flavobacterium oncorhynchi (assembly GCF_002217355.1). GTDB lineage: Bacteria > Bacteroidota > Bacteroidia > Flavobacteriales > Flavobacteriaceae > Flavobacterium > Flavobacterium oncorhynchi. Next base: position 156,906 of record NZ_MUHA01000001.1, read on the forward strand.
GCTTTAGCTTCTTTATCAACCTACATACAGTCACATCAAACAACCTCGGCTTCAGAATCTTTTAATTATATCATAAAAACTATTCTTTCAAACTTAGAACATTCCATTTCAATTTTAAGAAATGAAGCTGTTATTACAGATACTTTTTTTGACAAAGAAGATGTCACACTGCAGTTTGAAGAGCTTAAACGTAGAAATTTTTCTCGCCTTGCTGCTGATGATGAACTAGACAAGGAAACACGTCAAGCAAAAATGCAGGAAGCCCAAATGGTTATTGAGCAATTGATATGGATGAGCAATCTTGCAGAAAAAATCTTGAAAATTACAAAGGAGTTAAAAACAACAAATCCAGATTAATTCATCTGGATTTGTGTTTTTTATATAAATATTGACTTTAATTATTCAATTTCAAAACTTCGGCAGTTTCTTTTCTAAGTTCTGCTAAAAGCTCTGGTTTGTCATTAAGCGTTTTTCCATAAGAAGGAATCATTTGTTTCATTTTTGCCTCCCATTCTGGTGTTTTAATTTGATTTGTAAAACATCTTCCAATCAAATCAATCATAATAGCAACTGCCGTAGATGCTCCAGGAGAAGCTCCTAACAAAACAGCTAAACTTCCGTCGTGCGTACTAATAACTTCGGTACCAAATTCTAGGACTCCACCTCCATCTTCACCTTTTTTAATAACCTGAACACGTTGTCCCGCTTTTTCTAATTTCCAATCTTTAGAACGAGCACTTGGCAAATATTCACGAAGGGCTTTCATTCTGTCTTTCGGAGATTGACGAACTTGCTCAATTAGATATTTTGTTAAAGGAATATTATGATATCCTGCAGAAAGCATAGGAATTAAGTTGTTTGCTTTAATCGATAATGGAAGATCTAAATACGAACCATTTTTCAAGAATCGTGTTGAGAATCCTGCAAAAGGACCAAACAACAATGCTTTTTCACCATCGATTACACGTGTATCAATATGCGGAACTGACATTGGCGGTGCTCCCACGCTTGCTTTTCCATAAACTTTAGCCTGATGTTTTGCAATAACGTCTGGATTTGTACATTTCAACCATTGTCCGCTTACTGGAAATCCTCCGTAACCTGCTCCTTCAGGAACATTTGCTTTTTCTAATAAAGGCAATGAACCTCCACCAGCTCCAATAAATACAAATTTAGTATATGCTTTTCGCTTTTGACCTGTTGCTAAATCTGTGATTTTAATTCTCCAAGATTTATCCTCACGTTGTTTTAGTTTTTTAACCTCGTGATTGAAGTGTAAAGTAACGCCGTCTAATTTTTCAAGATAATTAAACATGCTTCTTGTCAGCGCACCAAAATTAACATCGGTACCAATTTCCATGTGAGTAGCTGCTAATTTTTCATCAGCCGCTCTGCCTTCCATTACTAATGGCATCCATTCTTTTAACTGATTAAAATCAGTACTGAATGTCATTTCAGAAAAAATAGGATTACTTTGAAGTGCTTTAAATCTCTTTTTAAGGTATTCAACATTTTTATCTCCCCAAACAAAACTCATATGAGGAACACTTTTTATAAAATTTTCTGGAGAAGGTACTTTGTTTTGTTGTACCAAATAAGACCAAAACTGGCGGGAAATTTCAAAAGATTCAGCAATACTAATTGCTTTTTTTGGATCAATACTTCCGTCAGCCTTTTCTGGGGTATAATTTAATTCACAAAAGGCAGAATGTCCGGTTCCTGCATTGTTCCAAGCATCGGAACTTTCGGCAGCAGCCACATCTAATCTTTCATAAATTTCAATTTTAATATCTGGTTGCAGCTCTTTTAAAATTAATCCAAGAGTTGCACTCATAATTCCAGCTCCAATAAGCACTACTTCACTATTGGAACGTATTGTATTGTCAGGCATAACAGTAATTTGTTTTTAAAGTGCAAAGGTACCTTTTTCAATCGCAAAAAAAAACTAATTTTTACATGATAAAAGTTAGAAAATTATAAATTTTTCCAAAAATGTAAAATTAATCAGAAATAAACCTAAAAACGCTTTGAAGAAAGATAATCCTGAAGCATAATTGTTGCCGAAATCTCATCAATTAAACCTTTATTCTGCCTTTGCTTTTTACTCAATCCACTGTCGATCATGGTCTGGAATGCCATTTTTGAAGTAAATCGTTCGTCAACACGAATTACCTTCATTTCTGGAAAAATATTTGAAAAGTGAGTCACAAAACCTTTAATTATCGATGCGCTTTGAGATGGTTCGCCGTTCATTTGTTTTGGCTCGCCTATTAAAACTGCTTCTACTTTTTCTTTAGCGAAATAATCTTTTAGAAAATCAATTAAAGTATGAGTTGGAATTGTAGTTAATCCTGATGCAATAATCTGCATTTCGTCAGTAACAGCAATTCCTGTACGTTTTTGTCCGTAATCTAATGAGAGAATTCTAGGCATATTATCTAAATTTTGTAAACGATAATTAAAAAAGAAACTTTTGAAGAAAATGCAAATATAACCTTTTACAAGCCTTTTAACTTTAACCTTCCTATCAAAATTATTTACCAATAAAAAATCCGTTCTGAAAAACTCAGAACGGACCTCACCAAAAATATTTAAAACTAAAAAAATATATCTATCTATTAAACAGTCTTCTAAAAAAGCCTCTTTCTTCCTCTTCCTCCTCGTCTTCTTTTTCTTTCTCTTCGTAATTCGCAAACTTAGATTGTGTTTTTTCATGCTCATATATCAACTCTTTTATATACTCTACATAAGTTCTCTTTTTTTCCTCTAGAAATCCAATTAAATATTTCTCACTGTATTCAACACCACTTGCAGCTTCTATTTGCAGCAGTTTTTTGTACAATGGTTCAATATGCAGTGAAATAACTTCTTGCGGAACGGCTTGTCTTCTTCCAAAATAGTTCATAATGACTCCGTTTTCATCTTTTGCAATCTCAAAATCGGTAATAACCCAGTAATAACGTCCAGATCTCGCTAAATTCTTTACAATTGCATGAAAGTTTTTTCCAGCTTTAAGATTTTCCCATAAAACTTTAAAAATGACTTTTGGCATATCTGGGTGACGAATGATATTATGCGGCTGTCCCATTAATTCGTAATCTTCATAACCAGAAACATCAACAAAAACTTCATTGGCATATTCGATAATACCAAACGCATTTGTTTTACTCATAATTACTTGTGTTTTGTCCCACGTAACCTCTTTATCTATAACTGGAATTCGATTTTGAAGTTGATTTTCTTGATTCATCATTTTTCTGCTTATATTATTTGTTTTGGATTGTACGCTTAATTTCCTTACAAAATTGCTCTGGAATTATGTCGCGAAATTAGACAGAAGAAAAAAAGCAAAATCTGATTTTTGTCATATTTTGATATTAAAAAAACTTTTAGCGGCTCTTAATTTCAATTTTTATCTTATTACTTTTTTATTATTTATCAAAATACAAACAAAAAGTTAAATATATAACATCTTCAAAAGGCTTTCTCTTTTTTGCATTTGCCCAAATACCTTATCTTTGCCAAAAATTAAACACTATGAATTCTTTACAGACTATAATTGAACAAGCTTGGGAAAACAGAGCTTTATTACAAGAAACTACAACAACTGATGCTATTAGAGAAGTTATCGAATTAGTTGACGCTGGAAAATTACGTGTTGCTGAACCAGTTGGCGATAAATGGCAGGTAAACGAATGGGTAAAAAAAGCTGTTGTAATGTATTTCCCAATTCAAAAAATGGAAACATGGGAGTCTGGTATTTTTGAATACCACGACAAAATGTTACTAAAGAGAAATTATGCTGAAAAAGGAATTCGTGTAGTACCAAATGCTGTTGCACGTTACGGAGCTTACATTTCGAGCGGTGTAATCTTAATGCCAAGTTATGTAAATATTGGTGCTTATGTAGATGAAGGAACTATGGTAGATACTTGGGCAACTGTTGGAAGCTGTGCTCAAATTGGTAAAAACGTTCACTTAAGCGGTGGTGTTGGTATTGGTGGTGTTCTTGAACCATTGCAAGCTGCTCCGGTTATTATTGAAGACGGTGCTTTTATTGGTTCTCGTTGTATTGTTGTCGAAGGAGTTCACGTAGGTAAAGAAGCGGTTCTTGGCGCTAATGTGTGTTTAACTGCTTCAACAAAAATTATCGACGTTACTGGTGATGAGCCTGTTGAAATGAAAGGTTTTGTTCCTGCACGTTCAGTAGTAATTCCTGGAAGTTATACTAAAAAGTTTGCTGCCGGAGAATTTCAAGTTCCATGTGCCTTAATCATTGGTATTCGTAAACCTTCTACAGATTTAAAAACTTCACTAAACAATGCACTTCGTGAATACGATGTTGCTGTTTAATTTACAGTTTTACAAATAAAAAAAGGAATGAGTTTTAAAAATTCATTCCTTTTTTTATACCTATTTCTGTTTCTTATTTGCTTCCTGAAGCTTCAAAAGCTTAGCATATTTCATATAGGAAAAAAAGCTCTGAATCATTGCAAATGTAAGACCATCCAAGCCATTCAAAAAGCCTTTTTTAAAAAAGTAGCATCTTATAAAAGCTACCAAACCGTTTAATATTGGTTTAAAACTATTAACTTTTTTATTCTGTTCAAAAAGCTGCTGCGCGTGCCAAGTCGAATATAAATTTTTCTTCCTGATAAGCTGATCAAAATCCTCCCATGCATAATGGTGAACGTGAACTTTTAAATGGATTTTATTGTTTCCTGAAACCTTTTGATGAACACTGTCTTTTGATGGAGATGCAGTTTTTTTATTAAAAAAACGCGACGTTTTATCAGGATACCAGCCAGAAAAATTTATTAACTTATTTCCCAAATAGTTATAAAGACTAAAGGCATAAACATCAAAATGCTGATCTTCATATTTTCTAGATAGTATAAATTTCTCAGCATCTTCTGCCAAAATTTCATCAGCATCCAGATTTAAAATCCAGTCGTTTTTACAATAAGGCAGTCCATGAATTCTTTGAGGCCCATCGCCTAAAAAAGCTTGCGAGATAACTTTAGCCCCTTTTTCTTCTGCAATTTTAACCGTATTATCAACACTTAATGAATCTATAACAATTACTTCATCACAAATTCTAAACAAAGCATCAATACATTTACCTATACTCTTTTCTTCATTATAGGTAATTACTAACCCACTAATTTCCATATTTCCTAAAAAATCTTAAGCTTTCCTATTTTCAGTTTTAATCTAAATTTCAACAAACTATCTTCTCCTTTTATATCTATTCTTTTTACCAAATAGTTGTTTTTAAAAGGAAATTTATTCACCCTGTTCCCTATTCGCAAACCATATTTGATACCATTATCGCGCATTATTCTTTCAAAAACAGCAAATTGCGCGTCTTTCTTAGCATAATTCCCAAAAGGATATGCTAAAACAGGCTTTATATCTAATTGATTTTCAAGTATAAAATTATTCGATTTAATAAAATCAGCTTCCAGTTCCTCTTTAGATAACGAACTGTATTTTTTATGCTCAAAAGAATGATACCCCAACTCAATAAGATTACGGTCTAATCCTCTTAATTGTTCGGCACTCATTATCTTTTCTTTTCCTTCTATCCAATAATCAAAATTTCCAACGTAAGTAAAAGGTATAAAAAAAGAAGCTTTTAATTGGTATTTTTCAAGCAAAGGCACAGCATATAAGAGCTGGCATTCGGTAACATCATCAAAAGTAATAATAATGCTTTTTGGAGGAAGTTCTTTTAAATTGTCTAAATCTTTAAAATGATATGTTGTGTAATTATTATCGGAAAGAAACTTAAACTGCTCCTCCAACTTTGACACAGAAATACATAAATCCAAAGATTTCGCATCATCTTGATCAACATTATGGTACATTAAAATGGGCAGCTTCGACATTTACTTTTGATTTTTTTCGCAAAGCTAACATTAATAGTATTATTATTCACAAAAAAAATATTTCTTAACCAAAAAATAAGAAACCAACTAGTAAAACAATACAAAATCAAATAATAAACTAAGTTGATTTACAGAAGATTCCGTACATTTATAATAACTGTAAACCTGATTTTTATAAACAAAAAAAGCAGACATTGAAATTGTCTGCAATAAATTATAGTTAAAATATTTATAGGGCCTCTTTCTTAATAATTTTAATCTTGATGCCCCATAATTATTGTTTTTTTTGAAGTTTTAAAAGCTTTGCATATTTTATATAAGAGAAAAAGCTTTGAATCATTGCAATTGTAAGCCCGTCGATACCATTAAAAATACCTTTTTTAAAGAAGTAGCATCGAATAAACGCTACAGCGCCATTAAGAACTGGCTTAAATGTATTTATCCTTTTTCCTTGATCAAATAATTGCTGTGCATGCCAGCCAGAATATTGATTTTTTTTGGCAATTATCTGATCTAAAGAATCCCAGCCATAATGCAAGATATGAACTGCAACTTTTTTCTCATTTTGAGTAATTATTTTTTGATGCACTTTTGAATCAGAAGGATGCGCCGTTTGTTTATTGAAAAAACGAACTTTATGATCTGGATACCATCCCGAAAAATTGATCAATTTATCAGCTAAGAAATTTTTTACCCTAAAACTAAATGCATCGTAATTTCCTTCAAGATATTTTTTATTCAGAATAAACTCTTCAGCGTCTTTATCTAAAAATTCATCCGCATCAAGATTTAAAATCCAGTCATTTTTACAGTATGGCAAACCATGAGTACGTTGTGGGCCATCACCCAAAAAAGCCTGCTCAATAACTATTGCTCCTTTTTCTTTGGCAATTTCTACTGTACGATCTTTACTAAAAGAATCTACAATAATTACTTCATTACAAACTTTTAATAAAGCATCAATGCATTTCCCTATGTTTTTCTCTTCATTGAAAGTAATAACTAAACCACTTATTTCCATTCTAAGATTAAATTTGTTTAAATGCAAAGATAACTTTTACATTAGTTTTATCCTATTCTTAACGATCAGCTTGCACACATTATAAAATAGTTTGTAATTTAGCCTCAAATTGAATTAAAGAAATAAATGAAAATATTAGTCATTCAGCAAAAAAGAATTGGAGACGTATTAACGAGTACAATAATTTGTAATAATCTAAAAACAAAATATCCAGACTCCACTATAGATTATATGTGCTACCCTAATTCTGTTGATGTTCTAAAAGAAAATCCCAATATTGACAATGTTATTGTATTAACAAATAAGGTTAGAAAGTCAATTCCTTCCTTATTTAAATTTATTTTTCAAATTCGAAGAAAAAAATACAATGCTGTAATTGATGTATACAGCAAATTAGAAACAAATTTAATTACGCTTTTCTCTGGAGCAAAATATAAAGTTTCCTATCATAAATGGTATTCAAGCGTTTTTTACAATCACAGTTATGAGCGTTTTGATGCTGTAAAATCAGAACACGGTCTTGCAATCGAGAATAGATTGTTACTTTTAAAGCCATTTATATCTGAAAAAATCACAGACGTAAAGCCTAAAATCTTTTTAAAAGAATCTGAAATTAATGATGCCAAAAGTCTTTTAAAAAGTCATAACATTGATACCATCAAACCCTTAATTATGTTTGGAATTCTAGGAAGCGAGGTTTACAAAACTTATCCGCTGGAAGGAATGGCAAAAATTATTGATTTTACGGTAGCCAAAACCAATGCTTCTATCATCTTTAATTATGTTCCAGATCAAAAAGATCTTGCTCAGGAAGTCTATAATTATTGCAGCGAGGAAACAAAAAAACACATTGCTTTTGATTTGTACTGTACTGAACTACGTTCTTTTTTAGCGCTTCTATCTCAGTGCGAAATGCTTATAGGCAATGAAGGTGGTGCGGTAAACATGGCAAAAGCACTTGAAATTCCAACGTTTTCTATATTTACACCTTCTGTTAGAAAAGAAACTTGGCAGATATTTGAAAATGAGGCAAAAAATGCTTCTATTCATTTAAAAGATTTAAAACCTGAAATTTACGAGCAGCACACAGAACAATACATAAAAGAGCATACTTTTGAATATTATGCTGAATATCCTTTGCCTTTAATGCTTGAAAAATTAGAAACTTATTTTCAAGAGTACAAAAACTGAGAATACTCAGGATATCATTATGCAAATTAATAACGAGCAAAAATTATCGGTTCTAATAATTACACTCAACGAGGAACGACATATAAAATCTCTGCTCGAAGATATTGATTTTGCTGATGAAATTATCGTAATCGATTCCTACAGCACTGATCAAACTATTGCTATAGTCCAATCTTTTCAGAATGTAAAATTGATTCAAAATCATTTTATAAACTATACTGCTCAACGTAATTTTGCTTTAGATCAAGCTAAAAATTCATGGGTTTTATTTATTGATGCCGATGAACGATTGACTTCAGAATTAAAAACTGAAATTATCTCGACAATAAACAGCAATAATACTGCAAGTGCTTATTTAATATATCGAACTTTTATGTTCAAGAATAAGCCGTTAAACTTCAGCGGCTGGCAGACTGACAAGATTTTCAGGCTTTTTAAAAAATCAGATTGCAGATACAATTCTGAAAGAATGGTTCATGAAAAACTAATCGTAAATGGCACAACTTCGGTTTTAAAAAACAAAATCATTCACTTTTCTTACACTTCATATCAAGATTATAAGTCAAAAATGTATCATTATGGAATTTTGAAAGCGAATGAAAAAATAAAAAAAGGGCAAAAATCATCTTATTTTTTAATGATTTTTCACCCTTTTTATACTTTTTTATACCAATTTTTAATTCGTCTTGGCTTTCTCGACGGTATCAATGGCATTACCATTTGCTACCTAAATGCTTATAGCGTTTTTATTCGTTACAAAAAACTGCAAGAACTTACTTCTTCCAAAATTTAAGTTTCTTCTTTAAGCGCTTTTTTCTGTAAAACTTCTCCTGAAAATCAGAAGTATCTTTCCACAACAACTCAAAAATCCTTTCTTCAGATTCCGAATATAATTTAGCATATTCATTACTCATTACCGCAACCATTTCCTTAAGAGGAGTTAAACGGCATAAATTTTTCATGCGCATTTCAAAACTCATTGTCTTATGAAATTCCATTCTGTTTAAATCCACTAAAAAGAAATCATAATTCCCTTCAGCATTCTTTTTAATCAAAGTATTTCCTGGCGAATGATCTAAAAACTCAATTCCTTTTTCATGAAGATCAAAACTAAATCTGGTAAATTGTCTTAAAATATTCTCGCGATCAGGAAAATTTGGAATTTCAACCAGCTCTCTATAAGTCAGGTCGCATTGAAGCTGTTCGCTGATATAAAAACTTTTCTCTAAACCTATAATCGACGAAAACTCAGCATATGCAATTGGTTTTGGTGTTCCTACGCCTAATTCTAATAATTTATTGGCAAATTCGTATGAACGTTTTGCTTTTGATTTTCGAAAATATTTATAGGCTATTTTATTAATAAGATGTGGAACCTTAAACGATTTGATATTTATTTTTTGATTGTTAAAATCAAAAAGTTTTATCTGATTACGCTGACCAATAACGAAGTCTTCTCCTTTGGTGTCAAAAAACTGAATAAACTCGACAATCTCATTTTCGAATTTTTCATACCCTCGATTTAATCTTAAGATCATAAAAAATGTTTCAGCAAATTTAGTTAGTTTTACCATCTAATAAAAAAAAAATATCGATAATGCGTATTACACTAATAAGTCTTGACAATTGGGGACTCAATAAACATATTGCTTCAACACTAGAAAAACAAGGACATATAGTTAAGCATATCGATTTTAATACCTTCAAATACAAATACCCCACTGTATTACACAAGGCATACAATTTTATTTTAAAGGCTTTAAACAAACCAAACCTAAAACACCAGCATTTTGGTAAAGAAATTTTAAACCGTTTAGAGGAAAACAAGGAAATTCAAGATGTTATTTTAACAATAAAAGGTGATTTTATAGATCCTAAAAGTATTCTTGAATTTAAAAAATATACTAAAAAATCTATTGGCTTTTTTAACGACAATATTTATCGCTGCCCAAAAATTAAACGAGTTTTACATTGTTTTGATGATGTTTTTTCGTTCGAAAAAGAAGACTGTGCGAAATTCAATCTAAAATTCGCTCCAAATTGGATTTACAATAACAACGTTTCTGTAAGCAGCAATGCTCCTTTTGAGTATGATGTTTTCAATATTAGTTCAATCGATAAAAGACTTCCAATTTTAATTCGAATCGCTGATGAGTTAAAATCTAAAACAATAAAATTCAAATTTATTGTTTACGATAAAAAACGTAAACCTGTTGATAATACCATTACTTATATCAACAAACATATGCCATTGTCTGAAGTAAACGACTATATCAACCGCTCAAAAGTACTTTTAGACATTAACAGAATTGGTCAAATTGGGTTAACTTTTAGAGTTTTTGAAAGTTTAGGTTTAGATAAAAAATTAATTACTACGAACTCTGACATCAAAAATTACGATTTTTATAATCCTAACAACATCCTTATTATTGATGAAAGGAATCCTGTAATTTCTGCTGATTTTTTTAAAAACGAATACGAAAAAATCCCAGATTCTATCTTGCATCAATATACTATCGAAGGATGGTGCGAGAATGTAATTTTTAAAAATCTCAAGTAAATCTTTTACATTTTAAAGCCTTTCATTATTAAAAACTGAACGTATTTGACGATCTCATACCGTGCTGTTCATTTATTTTATGCTTTTATTAACCAATTTATACCTCTTAAATACATAAAAAAACAGGCTGTAATTCGTTCAATTTTAATTAATCATTCTGTATGTTTGCACAAAAATAAAAATATCACCTCACTTTCATTGTCAAACTTTGGTGTTATTCAATATGTAAAACAAAATGAATTTCACCTTTTCTCTGATTATAATTGCCGCCTTAATTGCTTTAGTATTATCTGTTGTAACAATTAATCGATTAGTAAAAATAAAGTTAACTGACGTTAGTTATCCCGAAATTGACGGACTGCGAGGTTATTTAGCCTTTTTTGTTTTCTTACACCATAGTTATATATGGCAGGTATATTTAAAAACTGAAAATTGGGAAGATCCAGAATCTAATTTATTCAATCAATTTGGAGAAACCACTGTTGTTTTCTTTTTTATAATTACTGCTTTTTTATTTACAACCAAATTACTAAATAATAGAACGGGAGAAATCGACTGGTCAAACTATCTTAAATCAAGATTTTTCAGGCTTTTTCCAATGTATTTCTTCTCTGTAATTATTATTTTTATTCTGGCTGCCTGCTTGACTAATTTTACTGTTAGAGTTCCATTTTTAGAAAACTTAAAAAGCATTCTTTCCTGGATATTTTTTAACGTCAGCAAGCAAAATTCAAACTTAAATGGTTTAGAAGATACTTTTATTCTAAATGCCGGAATTACTTGGACATTGCCTTACGAATGGATTTTTTACTTTTTATTGCCTCTTATTGCATTGTTCTTTAAAATAAAAATCAACTACAAAGCCTTAATCGGTTTTACAATTACCGCCGCAATAATTATGGTTATAAACAAATCGTCATTAAGACATTTTATGCCTTTTATTGGCGGAATTTGTGTTGCATTAATATTAAACACAAAAAAGTTTAATACGATTTTAAAACAGAAAAAGTACACCTTATTAGCACTGTTATTATTAGCTGTTTCAGTCTATTTTTTCAACAGCGGCAGAAAACCTTATCCGCTGATAGCAGCGTCTATTGTATTTTTGATTATCGCATCTGGAAACAATTTTTTCGGAGTTTTATCGAGTGCTTTTTCGCGTAAATTTGGTCAAATTACCTACAGTCTATATTTACTTCATGGTATTTTACTGTTTGTTATATTTCATTACATCGTTGGTTTTGAAAAAGCAAAAACATTAACCGACGTTGAATTTTGGTCGATTATTACTGTATCTGTTTTTCCTTTAATACTGATTTGTCAGCTGACTTTTAAATACATCGAACTGCCTTTGATGTCTTTAGCAAAAAGAAAAAACAAAGCGTAATCTATCAAATATTTGAGCAAAGCAAGGAAATAAAAGCGTAATTTATTATTTTTTTTTATTGCTACCTTTGCAATCTCAATAGCCCATTACATTTTACAAAATGAACGAAGAAATACTAAAAGCATACGAAGTAATCAAAGAAGGCGGCATTATACTTTACCCAACTGATACTGTTTGGGGAATTGGCTGCGATGCTACAAATCCTGAAGCTGTTGCTAAAATATACAAGCTGAAACAACGTGCCGAAACACAAAGCATGATTGTTTTAATGAATGGTGAAAAAATGATGTACAATGTTTTTAAAAACATTCCAGAGGTAGCTTGGCAAATTTTAGATTTATCTGAAAAACCAACAACTTTAATTTTAGATGAACCTAGAAATGTTGCTGCCAATATCATTGCCGCAGATAATTCGCTTGGAGTAAGATTAGTAAAAGAACCTTTTTGTTTTAAATTACTAGAGCGAATGAAAAAACCACTGGTTTCAACATCAGCAAATATTTCGGGGCAGCCTACTCCAATTGCTTTTAAAGATATTAACCCTGCAATCATCAATGGAGTTGATTATGTGGTTAATTTATATCACGATAAAGTTGCTGGAAAACCTTCAACAATTATAAAACTGACAAACGATTCACAGGTAAAAGTGATTAGAAAATAAAAAGCTTCGACTTCGCTCAGTCAGACAGATCTTTTATGTCATCCTGAGCGAAGTCGAAGGACTTTTCACATTAAAGAGACCTTTGAACCTTTGCTACTCTGCCCCTTTGTACCTCTATACAACTTTCAAGGATTCAATCAGCCAATCAATATCTTCTTTTGTGTTGTAATGACTGAATGAAATTCTAAGATTTGGCAGTTGTAAATCATCTTCTGAAAGCATTTCCTTTAAAACATGCGATGGCTTTATGCTTCCAGATTGGCAGGCGCTTCCTCTGGAAACTGCAATTCCTTTCATATCTAAACTAAACAAAAGCATCGACGTTTTATCTGAAGAAAACGGAAGCGTGATATTGATGATATTATAAAAATCATCTTTTCTCCCATTAATTTTAAAACCAGAAAAATGAGCTTCTAACTGCTCAATAAGATATTTCTTAAGCTCAGAAATGTATTCGCGTTCCTCAGTTAAATTCTCATAAGAAACGGACAAGGCTTTTGCCATTCCAGCAATTTGATGTACCGCTTCTGTACCTGCGCGAAGTCCTTTTTCTTGCTCGCCCCCAAAAAACAAAGGCTGTAATCCAGAATTTTTTCGAACAAAAGCAAAACCAACGCCTTTAGGCCCGTGAAATTTGTGTGCACTGGCTAAAATAAAATCAACCGGAGTTTTTTGCAGATCAATTTCGGTTTTCCCAATTGATTGAACCGTATCTGAATGAAATAAGGCGTTATATTGCTTGCAAATAACCCCAACTCTATCCAAGTCTAAAATAGCGCCTGTTTCGTTGTTTACATGCATTAAACTAACGATTGTTTTTTTCTCGTCGCTTAACAAATTAGACAAATGCGTCAAATCAAGACTTCCATCAGCATTTATCTTCACATAATCAACCTGAACACCATATTCTTCCTCTAATGCCATAACAGCGTGCAAAACGGCATGATGTTCTATTTTTGAAGTAATAATTCGTTCTATCTTAAGATCTTCTACTGCCGATCTCAAAATCCAGTTATCAGCCTCAGTTCCTCCCGAAGTAAAAATAATTTCCTGAGCTGAACAATTTAAATGTTTAGCAATACTTTTTCTAGAAAGTTCTAAAACTGTTTTTGCATTTCGCCCAAAACTATGTGTAGATGATGGATTACCAAAATCTTCAGTCATTACTTTAGTCATTTCCTGAATAACTTCAGGACGCATTGCAGTTGTTGAGGCGTTATCGAGGTATACTTTTTTCATTGTTGCAAAGTTATGAAATATCAATTGTCTAATCTTAAATATCATTTGCCAAATTTTTCACTATTTTTGACCCAAATAAAATTTACGATGAAAAAATATGCAAGCCTTGTATTATTGGCGTTTTTGTTAAACGGCTGTGACGATGGCGACCTTACAGTAGATACAATCGATTTTGATAATGTAACAGCGGCAAGTTGTGACCCTACAACTAATACTTTAATTTACAAACTTAAAACGCAAGAATCATTATTGCTTCAATTACCGCAGGCAAATGGAATTGTAAACGATCCTAACGTTTACATCTACGACATCGACAACAATCAATACCGTGTGGTATATAGAGCTTACGACGGTAAAGTAGAAACTACTAATATTTGCGGCGCTATACCGCCAAGAACTCCAAATGTTACTGAAGAATGGTTAGGAAAAACCGGTAAAATTGTAATTACAACGACACAAATAGCAACTGATCCTGATGTAAACGGAGCAACAAGAATTAATGGCTACAACCACAATATTGTATTTCAAAACATCACTTTTGCAAAACCTGCAGGAGATCAAGTTGAAGCCGAATTTCCGTTTGGAGATTATAAAACTACAGTTACTCCAGCTAATTTAACGTTTCAAAATGCTGCCAGCGGCGAAGCATTTATTTGTCCTGACAACTTAACGGTTTACAATTACAATACGTCCTTTACTTTAACAATCGAAAACTTTGATCAAAGTTTACTTGATAATGTAGTTACCCCTCCAGGAAAGCCAAGAACAGGAGCAATTGGAGCAACTACAAACAAGCTTTTTTACAGAACTTTTTTAAGCGGGACTGGAAGTATTTCTGCTGGCTATTTTTGTCAAAAAACTACTCCTTCGTTACCTGCTGTAAATGAAACTTGGGTAGGTGAAAATACAAACGCAGATCTAAAAGCAGAAATACAAGTTACGACAGAACAATCAGGTCCAAACTTTATTCATACCATTGTTCTTGCAAACGTTTCGCTAGTAAAAGGAAATAGTAAATTTAGACTTGGAACTAGTTTTCTTCTAGGAAAAATCACCAAGTAAAAAAGCAAAAAACAAAATAAAAAAGAAGCAAGGACAACGTTCAAAAACGGTCCTTGCTTCTTTTTTTTATTCCTACAAAAAACGTCCGTTTTTCAAGACTGATTTTAATCAAAATTCAGAATGAAAAACGGACGTTTTTTTATGCTTTTAAAACAGCTTATTTAAGATTTAAAAACCTGTTTATTTATTGTTTTGTCTAAAATAAACTTCGGTCGCACCCAGTCCATATTTTTGATAATTGGCGTCTTGAAAATCTATACCATCATAACGACCCAATAAAAAATCCAGTTCCGCTTTTAAAATTCCTTCGCCGACACCGTGAATAAAAACAATTTTTGGAATGCGGTTTTTGATCGCAAATTCAATGTGTCTTTTTGCCGTTTCAGTCTGCAAAGTTAAGATGTCATAATTCGACATTCCGCGTTTATTTGGAACCAGCTTTTCAATATGCAAATCAAATTCTGGAGCCGAAATTTCGCGTTTATCTTTGCGTTCTTTGACAAAACTACGTGGTTTTGGCTCTGTTTTTTCTTTTGAAATCTCATTTAAATCTATTCTTTTAATAGAATTCATTAAATTACTGGTTTCTTGAATTTTAAGCAATTCATTGACAAAAAATGTCATCATAAATCCATCCTCAGTTTCAATCAAAACCTCATTGTTTTTCACTGAAACTACCGTTCCGTTTATGGCTTCGTCTAAGACAGAAACCTTATCTCCTTTAGTCAACATCCTTCTCTTCTTTATCTTGGTTTTTACTTGGTGTTTTTGCACTCAGCTGCATCATTCCATACATGAAAACTGCAATTGCAATTACCGTTATATAGATATTTTTTTCTGCCGAAACCTGCTCATATAACGCAACCGAAATGGCAAGAATCATAATTAAAATTTTAAACGTTTTCATATTTTAAAGTTTAAGAATTCAAAAGTAGCAAACTTTAAAGTAACAGTTCCCTCCTCTTGAAATGTTATCTTATATTTTTTTCGTAAAATTGTAAAAAAAAGTCACCGTGTCTTTAGAAAAATATATGATCCCCTGCATGTTCAAAACGCTCTTTGGAATTGAGTGTTTAGGCTGCGGTTTTCAGCGATCATTATTCTTACTTTTTCAAGGTGAATTTTTAGCGGCTTTTAATATGTATCCGGCAGTTTACACTACCCTTTTATTTTTGATTTTAGTCGTTTTATATTTTGTGGACAAGTCAAGAAATTATCAAAAAATAATTTGGAAAGCAGCAAGCCTTAATATCATTTTTATGCTTGTCGGTTACTTTTACAAACACTTTTATCTTTGATGATTTTGATCGTTTTTTTACTTCTTAATTTTATTCAAAATATCATTCATCATCTCAATTTGCACTTTCTGAATTTCGATTAATTCTTGCTGTTGATGCATAATTAAATGATCAATTTTATCGTGAATCATTCTAATTTCTAATTCCGATTTTAAGTTAATCATATAGTCTTTTTTGGCACGATTTCGATCCTTCTCTTCTTGACGATTTTGACTCATCATAATCACCGGCGCTTGCAAAGCTGCAATACAGGATAAGATCAAATTCAGCAAAATAAACGGATATGGATCAAACCCTTTATTGACCAAAATATAAACATTCGAGCCAATCCAAATAATAATAAAAGCCAGAAACGAAATTATAAAAGTCCAGCTTCCTCCAAAATCTGCCACTTGATCAGCAATCTTCTGTCCAATACTCCTCGTCTCAACTTCATCTTCAACAATACTTACTATTGACTTATCTTCTTTCAAAGAAGAAATAACATTCTTTTCAAGATCTGAAAGCGCTCCAATTTCAGTAGACAAATAATTCGAAATATATTTCTGGCGATATTGATTCAACTCCTCTACAGCTATACAATCGTCATCGCAAAAAGAAGGATGATCTTTGACAATTAAACCTAATATTGGGTCATGAATTGATTTTCCGTAAATTTTCTCACTTATAGGAAAATCTATATTTGAAATTGCACTCTTAAACGTTGAATTGTTTTTCATTTTTGTAAATTTTATAGGCTAATTTACACAATTAACTTCTTAAGAATCATATTATATTTTAGATTTCAGCAAACTTTCATTTATCACAAATACAACCCGAAGCACAAAATTTCTTTAGTTAATTCGTGCCTGTATTTACAAAAAACACCTTACTTTTAACGTTTTAAAATATCCATTCAATTTTATAATTGTGACAAAAGATACTATCATACAAAACATTAAAGCTTTAAAAAGCCATTCTACAATAAACTACGGTATCAAAACCAAAACCGAAGATTTTACTGAAAAGCTGTTCTATACCCTTTTTGATTCGAATGCCGTATTAGACGAAAGCATAAATGAACTCGAAATACGCTTTAAAGAAATTGCTGTTTTAGCTTGTCAAAAACCTGAAAACTTATGCGAGTCTATTTGGGATAGATTTCTTGAAAAACTGCCTGGAGTTCTAGAAAAACTTAATCAAGATGCGGCATATATTTTAGAAAATGACCCAGCATCAAATAGCTTAGACGAAGTTTACTTGGGCTATCCTGGTTTTTATGCTATTGCCATTTATAGATTAAGTCACGAATTATATCATCTAGACTTATTGCTGTTCTCACGATTAATGAGCGAGTATGCACATCGAATAACAGGAACTGACATACACGCGGGAGCCAGCATTGCATCGCCGTTTTTTATTGATCATGCAACTGGAATTGTTATTGGAGAAACCTCTGTTATTAAAAAACACGTTAAAATTTACCAAGGAGTTACTTTAGGAGCTTTGAGCGTGAGCAAGGAAATGAAAAATGCGAAAAGACATCCAACCGTAGAAGCAAATGTGTGCATTTATGCCAATGCCACAATATTAGGAGGAGGAACTATCATAGGCGAAAATAGTGTTATTGGCGGAAATGCATGGGTAACAAAATCTATTCCTGCAGATTCTATCGTTTTGAATACTACTACAACCGACGTTAAAATAAAAGAAAAAAGATAAAATGGGTCCACAGAAATTGTTAAACCTTATTGGAAATACTCCTTTAATGGAAACTGTCAATTTGGTTAAAAATAAAAACGTAAAACTTTTACTTAAACTTGAAGGAAACAATCCGGGTGGAAGCGTAAAAGACAGAGCTGCTTACAACATGATCGCTTCAGCACTTGAAAGAGGCGAAATTAAAAAAGGAGATAAACTAATTGAAGCAACAAGCGGTAATACTGGAATTGCATTGGCAATGATTGCGCAATTATTTCAAATAGAAATCGAATTGGTTTTACCAGAGGATTCTACAAAAGAACGAACACAAACTATGCGTGCTTATGGCGCTACGGTTATTTTGACACCTGCCAGCGAAGGAATTATCGGTTCGAGAGATTATGCTGATAAGAAAGTCGCTCAAGGCGGATATTTAATGCTGAATCAGTTTGCGAATGACGATAACTGGAAAGCGCATTATAAAACTACTGGTCCAGAAATTTGGAATGATACTGACGGAACTGTTACACATTTTGTTTCGGCAATGGGAACAACTGGTACAATCATAGGAACATCTACTTATTTAAAAGAAAAAAATCCTGCTATTCAAATTGTAGGCGCGCAGCCAAGCGATGGATCGCAAATTCCAGGAATTCGTAAATGGCCGCAAGAATATCTGCCTAAAATTTTTGATGCTTCAAAAGTCGATACCATTGTTGATGTAAGTGAAGAGGAAGCCAGAGCAATGACAAAAAGATTAGCTTTAGAAGAAGGCGTTTTTGCAGGAATGAGCAGCGGAGGATCTGTTGCTGTAGCTTTAAAAATTGCCGAACAGCTAGAATCTGGTGTTATTGTTGCCGTTATTTGTGATCGCGGCGATCGTTATCTATCATCTGATTTATTTGATTAATTTATAATAAGGCACTAAGGTTCTGAGACACTAAGATTCTAAGTTTTTTTTAGATTCTAAGCACAAAATCTTAGTCCCTCAGAACCTTAGACTCTTAGAACCTAAAAAAAAAATGAACTACAGAAAACTAGGCAAAACAAACTTCAACATATCTGAAATCTCACTAGGAACTTGGCAGGTTGGAGGAAAATGGGGATCAGGATTTGATGATAAAACTGCCGACGAACTTATAAATACTGCTATTGACAATGGCGTAAATTTTATTGATACTGCCGATGTTTATGAAAACGGATTAAGCGAAACTGCCGTTGGCCGTGTTGTTCGTTCACGCTCTGAACGCATCTACGTAGCAACAAAATGCGGACGCAATATTAATCCGCATATAAATGAAGGCTACCAGCCAAAAGTACTTCAGAAATTTGTTGAAGACAGTTTAAGAAGAACTGGTTTAGAAACTTTAGATTTAATACAACTTCATTGTCCGCCTACAGAAGTTTATTACCGTCCTGAAATTTTTGAACTTTTTGACCGATTAAAAGAACAAGGCAAAATTTTGAATCTTGGTGTAAGCGTCGAAAAAGTCGAAGAAGCTTTAAAAGCAATAGAATATTCAAATGTAAATACGGTTCAAATTATCTTTAACTTATTCCGCCAGCGCCCATCGCAGTTATTTTTCTCTGAAGCAAAGAAGAAAGATATCGGCATCATTGCGCGTGTTCCACTCGCAAGCGGTCTTTTAACGGGTAAATTTGATTCAAAAACAACTTTTGATACTCAGGATCATCGCAATTTTAATCGTAACGGAGATGCCTTTGATAAAGGTGAAACTTTTTCTGGTATTGATTACGAATTAGGTTTAAAAGCAGTCGAAAAACTAAAAGCCTTATTTCCTGATACGCCAAACCTTGCTCCTATTGCTTTGCAATGGATTTTGAGTTTTAACGAAATAAGCTGTATTATTCCCGGAGCTTCAAAAAAAGAGCATATTCTTTCGAATTTATCTGTTTATGATACTCCTCAATTAACATCTGAACAAATTTCGGCAATGAATAAAATTTACAACGATTTGATAAAACCGTCTGTTCATCAGCTCTGGTAATTTTTTGAAGATACTAAGGTTCTGAGATGCTAAGGTGCTAAGTTTTAAACTTTACAAAAAACCTTAGATTCTCAGAACCTTAGTACCTTAGCATCTCCAAATTTACAATTCAAATTCAATTTTAAATTCGGCACCTTTATTTCTGCCTTCACTTAAAGCGGTTAGTTTTCCTTTATTTTTCTCGACGATTTTTTTACACAAATACAATCCAATTCCGGTTGATGATTCATTGGCAGTTCCTAAACGGCTCATTTTTGTGAATTTTTTAAACAATTCATCAATCTGATTTTTATCAAAACCAATTCCTTCATCGGTAACCGTAATAATTACATTTAAATTCTCTTTAAAAACTCTAAGTTTTATTTCGCTGTCGAAATAAGAAAACTTAACGGCATTACTGATTAAATTAACTAAAACTTGCACTAATAAGCCTTCGTCGATTTTAAGTTTTACCTCGTCAATTTCAACATTTACTTTTAAGTTTACTTTTTTATCAATCAAACGTTGTTCAACCTGCTCGTTAATAAAAGGCAGAATGTTCGAGATTAAAATAGTCTTAAATTCTGGATTTATTTTTACGACTTGATCTTGTTCTTTTAATAATTTTATAAAATTCTCGATGTATCGAAATTGCAAATTAGTCGATTCGCAAATTAAACCTGCTAAATGTTTAACGGACTCTGATGGATTTTCACTCAAAATAAGTTCTGCTAAACCTTGCGGATTTCCTGCAAAATTTTTCAAATCGTGCGAAAGCATATAAATTAAATCCTGCTTTTCGTTTATAAAACTTTCTGCCTCATAAATTGATTCTTGAATATTACACATCAAAAGCCCAGCTTCATCAGTATATTCTGTTGGCAATACCGAAAGCTGTCTGTTATTTCTATAATCATCCAAAGATCTCGAAGCAATCGAAATTGGCTTGATTAATTGTTTTAATATCAAAAGCGTAACTACCGTTGCCAGCAGAGTCATAATTAAAGAAAAAAGTAAAATTGAAGTTGGTGAGACGGTATGCTCAAAAAAAAGCACAAAAAATAAAATCCCAATAAGCGGAATATGTATTCCTATAAACGCGACAAACAAGAATTTAAATGCATAACTTTTTTTCAAAAAGCTGATTTGTGAAAGATTGTGATACAACTTCATAAAACATGACAAACTATAGGTTATACTTGGGGTATTTGAGATTAATGTTAAAAACAAAGTTAACTTTTAAACTCAATTAAACTAATAAATTCAACAATTTGATAATTTTTTTTGAAATTTAAATTTATAAAAGTTTTCAAACGCTTATTTTTGCGCTATGGGAAGAAAAAATACAGACAAAGTTGTCTTTCATCAAATCCAGGTTCTTGATGCTGGAGCAAAAGGAGTGTCAGTAGCAAAAGCACCTGACGGAAAAGTAATCTTTATTCCGAATGTAGTTCCGGGTGATGTAGTTGATGTACAGACATTCAAAAAAAGAAAAGCCTATTACGAAGGTAAAGCCGTAAAATTTCACGAATTATCAGAGCATCGTATTGAGCCTATCTGCGATCATTTTGGTGTTTGCGGCGGCTGTAAATGGCAAAATATGAAATACAGCCAGCAGCTGTATTACAAACAAAACGAAGTAAAAAATCATTTACAGCGTATTGGAAAAGTTGAACTTCCTGAATTCGAAACTATTTTAGGTTCTGAAAAGCAGTTTTTCTATAGAAATAAAATGGAATTTTCATTTTCTAACAGCCGTTGGTTAACAGAAAAAGAAATTGAAAGCAAGGAAGATCTAGGAAACAGAAATGCTTTAGGTTTTCATATTCCGAAAATGTGGGATAAAATTCTTGACATTCAAAAATGTCACTTACAAGAAGATCCTTCTAATGCTATTAGAAATGAAATCAGAGCTTTTGCAAATGAGCATAATTTAGCATTCTTTAACCCAAGAGAACATTCTGGTTTATTAAGAACAGTAATGATTCGTACTGCTTCAACAGGCGAAATTATGGTTTTGATTCAGTTTTTCGAAAATGACAAAGCTAATCGTGAACTTATTTTGGATCATTTATACGAGAAATTCCCGCAAATTACTTCTTTGCAATATGTGGTAAATGCGAAACAAAACGACACTATTTACGATCAAGATATTAAACTTTATAAAGGAAGAGATTATATCTTGGAAGAAATGGAAGGTTTGAAATTCAGCATCAATGCTAAATCATTCTATCAAACAAATTCTGATCAAGCTTACGAATTATACAAAATTACGCGTGATTTTGCTGGATTATCAGGAAATGAAACGGTTTATGATTTATACACTGGAACAGGAACTATTGCGCAATTTGTTTCTAAAAAAGCAAAAAAAGTAATTGGTGTAGAAAGTGTTCCTGAAGCAATTTTAGATGCAAAAGCAAATGCAGAGCGCAATAATATTACAAATTGCGAGTTTTTTGTTGGAGACATGAAAGTGGTATTCAACGAAGAATTCATTGCGCAGCATGGTAAACCGGATGTTATTATTACAGACCCGCCAAGAGATGGTATGCATGCGGCCGTAATCGATCAGATTTTAAAAATTGCTCCTAAAAAAGTAGTTTATGTAAGCTGTAACTCGGCAACACAAGCTCGTGATTTAGCATTGATGGACGAAAAATACAAAGTTACCCGCGTTCGACCTGTTGATATGTTCCCGCAAACACATCATGTTGAAAATGTTGTACTTTTAGAACTTCGATAATTATAAAATTATAAATGAAAAAAATAGTCTCACTTTTACTTCTTTTTACGTTTGGACTGTCCAGCTGTGAAAAAGATGACATTTGCGATGGAAATACACCTACAACTCCGCGACTTGTTATTACTTTTTATAATATTTCAGATCCGTCTGTTGTAAAAAATGTAACAAACTTAAAAGTTGTTGGTATTGGCGGCGGTGATCCAAATGGGATTATTTTTAATGATAAAGGTACTGACACTGGTAAATATCTAGCAAATGGAAGCACTATTTCGATTCCATTAAAAACAGATGGCACCACCACTGCTTACAGTTTTATATTTAATGCCATAAACACTAATCCTGCAGCAGTAAATACAGATGTATTGACATTTAACTATACAACGCAAAACATTTATGTATCTAGAGCTTGTGGTTTTAAAACTAATTTTACATTGAACCCAAGCGATAATTCAAACACTGCCGGAATAATTCGAACTGATCCCGCTAACGACGGTCAATGGATGCAGAGTATTGATATACTAACTCCTAACATTCAAACAGAAAATGAAACACATGTTAAAATATATTTTTAGTGTTTGCTTAGTGTTTTCAATGTTTTTAGGACATTCTCAAGAAACACCAACTGCAAAAAAAGAAATCGTTCAGGAAAAACCAAAAAAAACAGCAAAACCAGCTGTTCAGGAAACAAAAACAGATAGTATCCCAACAAAAACAGATCGTTATGGTTTGCGTGTTGGAGTAGATTTATACAAACTAACAAGAGGGCTTTATGATAAAGATTATAAAGGAATTGAGTTTGTAGGAGATTATCGTTTAACCAAAACGTATTATTTAGCCGCTGAATTGGGTTTTGAAAACAAAACAACTGATGATGACCGACTAAATTCTACCGCAAAAGGAACTTATATTAAAGCAGGATTTGATTACAATATGTACCAAAACTGGTTAGATATGGAAAACCTTATAACAATTGGTATGCGTGCTGGTTTCAGCTCATTTAGTCAAGACTTAAACAGCTATAAAATTTACAATCCAAATCCGTATTGGGGAGAACAGCCCTACATTACGGCAAATCAAAAATATAATGGATTAAGCGCTGGCTGGATTGAGGTTGCGGGCGGTATTAAAGCTAAAGTTTTTAATAATGTATTTGTTGGTTTTGGTGTTCAGCTTAAACTTTTAGTTATGAATAACAAACCTTCTGGATTTGACAATCTTTATATCCCAGGTTTCAACAGAACTTACGATGGAAGTTTTGGAGTAGGATTCAACTATACTGTTTCTTATTTTATTCCAATTTACAAGAAGAAAGTAGTTCTGCCAGAAATCAAAAAAGAAACTCCTAAAAAATAGAAAATCTTAATATAAAAAAGCCCCGAATTCAAAAATTCGGGGCTTTTTGTATATGTGTATTCGAAATCCAGCTTACTACTTCAATAAGCTTAATTCCTTCTTACTAAAAATTTCAAGAATTATCCAATTTCTTTAATTCCTTTTATAAAAATCCATTTCATAAAAAGCTTCTCTCCATCCTTTGTTCTTGCAGCCTGAAATTTTGGAGAAATTAAAGTCGCCGCAATAAATGCCGTCATCGGAATCCATAATCCTGTCAGTCCAGTATAAGTTGCAATTAAAAATCTGCCTAAAATAAACAGAATTGCAAAACATCCTAATTGATATAAAAAAGCTCTTATTTGTAGTTTTGTCATTTTTTTTTGAGTTGCTAAGGTTCTGAGATGCCAAGGTTCTAAGTTTTTTATTTAGAACTTTAGTTTTGAACCTAAAATTAATATATAACTAAATTTCACAAGCCAAATCTCTTAGTACCTTAGAAACTTAGCTCCTTAGAATCTTAGACCTGAAATTTCGTTCTCTTACTGCCTTCGTACATTTCGTATTTTACCAAACGAGCTTCAAGGCTTCCGTTAAAAAGTTTGATTTTTCTTGATGGTTTTAATCCAATAAATTTTAAAGCTTCTAGGTTTGCGGTGATAAACCAAGCATTTGTTCCTGGATAATTTTTCTTTAGAGTGTCACCAATACTAGCATAGAATTTCTCCATATGAATATCTAAACGCTCATCATACGGCGGATTAAATACAATATGCAACTTTCCTTCTACTTCTTTTTCAGAATCGAAAAAATTGTCTTCAGAAATGGTTACATAATCTTCAAGATTAGCATTTCTAATATTATCTTTTGCTTTACTTACCGCACTTGGCGCTTTGTCAAAACCTTTTATAGTATAATGGAATTCTTTTGTTTTTTTCATCAAACTATTTACAATCTGATCAAACAAATCGTTGTCCCAGTCTTTCCATTTTTCAAAAGCAAATTCTTTACGATTGATATTAGCCGGAATATTGCAGGCAATCATTGCTGCTTCTGCTAAAAAAGTTCCTGATCCGCACATTGGATCTAAAAAGTGACTTTGCCCTTCCCAACCCGAAAGCAACAGAACTCCAGCTGCCAAAACTTCATTTATAGGTGCAATATTTGTAGCCGTTCTATAACCGCGCTGATGCAGTGAATTTCCAGAAGTATCTAAAGCTACCGAAACCTGATCTTTGTCGATATGCACATTAATTCGCAAATCAGGATATTGCTTATCAATGCTTGGTCTTTGTCCTGTTCTTTCTCTAAACTGATCCACAATAGCATCTTTACATTTTTGAGAAACAAACTCAGAATGATTAAAATAAGTAGAATGTACGGTTGCATCAATTACAAAAGTTTGATTAGCATTTAACAGTTTCGACCAGTTTACACCAGAAATTCCTTTGTACAATGCCTGCTCGTTGTTAGCTCTAAAAGAGTAAATTGGTTTTAATACCTTCAACGCCGTTCTAAGCGACAAATTGGCTTTATACATAAAACCTTTGTCTCCTTTAAAACTTACCATTCGCACTCCTTTTTCAACATCCTGAGCACCAAGCGTACGTAATTCCTGTTCTAATATTTCTTCAAAGCCAAAAAAACATTTGGCAATCATTCTAAAATTTTCTTCCATTTCTCTATAAATTAAAAAAACTAAAACTCAAAAGATGCACAGCGGTGCATCTCTACATTATGCAATGATAAAATTTAGTATCACTGCGAAATAGTTATTTTTCGGCAAAAATACACTAAATTTGCGGTACTTTAAATTAAATGAAATAGAATAAATGTCTGAAGCACCAAACTCATCAACACCAAATCAGGATCGTAATACAGAAAACTGGTTCTCTTCATGGTTTGATACTCCGTATTATCACATTCTTTATAAAGATCGAAATTACCGAGAAGCTCAGGTTTTTATGGATAATCTTACACATTACCTTAATCTTCCAGAAAAAGCAAAGGTGCTTGATTTAGCCTGCGGAAAAGGAAGACATTCTATATACTTAAACCAACTTGGTTATAATGTATTAGGGGCTGATTTATCTGAAAACAGCATTGCAGAAGCCAATAAAAACAGCAACGAAACGCTGCACTTTAAAGTGCACGATATGCGTGAACCTTTTGAAGAAAAATTTGATGCCATTTTTAATCTTTTTACCAGTTTTGGTTATTTTGAAAGTGACGACGATAATTTGACTACCCTGAAAGCTATCAAAGAAAGCTTATCTGAATATGGTTTTGCTGTAATTGATTTTATGAATGTAAACCAAGTTATTGAAACTTTAGTTCCAGAAGAAGTAAAAACGGTTGACGAAATTGATTTTCACATAAAAAGATATGTTGAAGACGGTCACATTTTCAAAGAAATTGACTTTGAAGATCAAGGCAGAAAATATCATTTTACAGAAAAAGTAAAAGCATTAACTTTGAAAGACTTTCAAGATTTAATGGATGAAGCAGGAATTTTTCTGTTAGACATTTTTGGAGATTACAAACTCAAAAAATTCCATAAAACCGAAAGCGAACGATTAATCATGATTTTTAAGTAAATTGGGGAATCGTTTAATTGTTTAACCGTTTAATCGCTAAACAAAAAACAATTAACCGATTAAACAAATCAACGATTACACGAAACGAAATGAACTATTTACTACCCTTATTCTCTGTACTTTTAGGATATATAGTGGCTTTGTTTTTAAAACCAAAAAACAAAACCAATTTAAAGTTACTGCTGGCATTCAGCGGTTCATTTTTGTTATCTTTAACCGTAATGCATCTTTTGCCCGAAGTTTATGAATCTCACAATCATAATATTGGGATTTTTATTATGCTTGGGATTTTATTTCAAATTGTGCTGGAATTTTTCTCAAAAGGCGCAGAACACGGGCACGTTCATGGTCATGCAAAAATGTCGCAAATTCCGTGGCTGCTTTTTATAAGTCTTTGTATTCATGCCTTCTTAGAAGGTTTTCCTGTAAGTCATCATCATGATTTGGCTTTAGGAATTGCAATTCATCATTTACCAATTGCAGTAATTTTAACCACATTTTTTATCAATGCCGATTTAGACAAAAAAGCGATTTTTGCCTTCATGCTTACTTTTGCCGTAATGACACCTTTAGGAACTGTTGCTTCTGAATATCTGCCAATTTTAAATGAATATTATACTGAAATTACCGCAGTAGTAATAGGTATTCTATTCCACATTTCATCGACCATTATTTTTGAAAGCAGCGAAGGACATAAATTTAATATCGCAAAAGTTTCAATGATTGTACTTGGAATTTTACTAGCATTTTTCTTGTAATTTTATAAAATTTCGTTTCCTTTTTAATAGCTGAATATCATTTTTTATTATTAAAATGGTGCTTTTTCTTACTTGCTTTTTATTCGTAAGTTTCAAAAATAATACTGCCAAATGTTTTTAGTATTTATGAAATTTTAAATAACTGACAAAAAATTAAAGCCTCTCTCTTTTTAGATTTTCATTAAAAAAGAAGCTGATTGCGAGCCAAAATCCTAGATATTCCAGCTAATAAGTCTAGTTTCTTCATTAATCTTAACTATTCAACAATATTGCTTTTCGCATTCGCGTAACAAAACTTCTGACAAACAGTCTTTATTGCTAAAAAATAGAGCACAAAAAAAGATTACATTTCTTTGTGACTTTGTGTTGTAATTTTCTTTATTAAAATAAAAAAATATTAATTTTGACTGGTCTAAATAACACTCAAATGACATTTACAAAAACAACTGAACTCTCATCACAATATGAACATTTAGAAAAAATGTCTGTTCATGAATTGTTATCAAATATCAACCAAGAAGATAAAACTGTTCCTTATGCGGTAGAAAAAGCTTTACCTCAAATAGAAGCTTTGATACCACAAATAGTTGCAAAATTGAAACTTGGCGGCAGATTATTTTATATTGGAGCGGGAACTTCAGGTCGTTTAGGTGTTGTTGATGCCTCAGAATGTCCGCCTACTTTTGGTGTTCCCTTTGATTTAGTAAATGGTATAATTGCGGGAGGTGATACCGCTATAAGACGAGCAGTTGAAAATGCAGAAGACAATCCTACACAAGCTTGGATTGATTTAAAGTCTTATAATATCAATCAAAATGATGTAGTGATTGGAATTGCAGCTTCTGGAACAACTCCTTATGTTATTGGAGGATTAGAAGCCTGTAACCAAAACAATATTATAACGGGCTGTATTACTAACAATGCAGGAAGTCCGCTTGCATTAACAGCAAAGTTTCCTATTGAAGTTGTAGTTGGTCCTGAATTTATTACAGGAAGTTCGCGAATGAAAGCAGGAACAGCACAGAAACTGGTTTTAAACATGATTTCGACAGCAGCAATGATTCAGCTTGGAAAAGTAAGAGGCAACAAAATGGTCGATATGCAGTTAAGTAATGTAAAACTTGTAGATCGCGGTGTTAAAATGATTATGGGTGAAATCCCAGTTTCATATGATCAAGCGTCTGAATTACTAAAAAAATATGGCAGCGTTAGAAATGCTGTTGATAATTATCATAAGTAAACCGTTTTCTTTGTGGTACCTTTAACCGCAAACTTCATCAAGTTTTCAAACTTGAAACAAAAACACACTCAAATGGCAACAAATAAGCAACTATTAGGAAAAGGAATCAAATATTTAACTGGTGCTCTGCCATTAATGTTTCTTGGGCCTTCATTGATTTACAATGCTTTTATGAATCAACATACCAATTGGCATTATTTAGTTTTAGGAATTGGAATTGCGGCTTGCTTAGCTTCTATGTTTTTAATTTTCTACGGATTGAAAACGATTATGAAAGGTATATTTAATGACTAATTTTAGTCAAGTAAACAATTCTTAACAGCTCCGAACCTATTAAGTATTCATTTGTTATTTAATATTTATCCAACAGAAAATGGAAAGTCTAATTCACATTCAAAAAACATTCGAAAAAGTTGTTTACATCGATAAAAAAATAAACAATCGTGAGTTTGAAGATTGTGTGTTTAAAAATTGTGATTTTTCGAATAGTAATTTTAATTCTAATACTTTTTTAGACTCTGAATTTATTGACTGCAACTTATCTATGACAAGTTTAGCGGGAACGAGTTTAAAAAATGTGACTTTCAGAAATTGCAAACTTTTAGGAATTGCTTTTAATGAATGTGACGATTTTTTATTTCAAGTCCATTTTGAGGAATGCACTTTAGATTATGCTTCATTTGCTAATAAAAAAATGCCAAAAACAAAATTTATTAATTCATCACTTAGAGAAGTAACTTTTGTAGGTGTTAATTTAACCAATTCTATTTTTGACAATTGCAATTTAGACGGTGCTATTTTTAACGAAACGCAATTGGCCGCAGTTGATTTTAGAACGGCTTACAATTACAAAATCGATCCTGAATTTAATGCCATGCGAAAAGCACAATTTTCGACTCAGGGAATTATTGGACTTTTAGATAAATACGATATTAAGATTGTATAAATAACGGCTCAACTTTCATTTTTCAATTGTTCGCAATCCCTTCTTTATAATATAAGCTGTTTCTTTTACAGTGCTTTCTGTTTGCCACTTTTTGCATAAATCCTTAACAAAATCTGGTCGCGATTTACTGGCATCATTAAGCCAGTTCCCTACACTATCCTGAACATATTTTGATGGATCAGATTTCAGAGAATCTAAAATTTTCAAAGCCAATTCCGGTTTTTTCTTAAGCGCTTCGATATGTTCGCACCAAACTCCTCGCGGCCTAATTGCTTCGGTTGCAAAACGTCTGATATTTTCATCTTCATTTAAAGTCCATTTTAATAAAATTTCAAGACTTTTATCCAAATTCTTTACAATATTTGAACGGACAGCCAGCCATGAAATTTCTCGAACTCCAAAATGCTTATCGGCTGCTAAAAACTGAATTTGCTCTAACATTTCCTCAATTGTATATTTTGGATTTTTTCCTATTGTGTATGCTGACCAGCATCTAACTAAATCTGATTTATGTTTAGAAATATCCGAAAGGATGCTTAAATCATTATTTAAAGCAGATAATTTTAATATTCCAGTTCCAATTGCTTCATTTATAGTATTAACTGTTTGCTTTTTCAAGCTTCTAATATCTATTAAAATAGGTTCCAAATATTCAGCTCTATTTAGTTCTTTCAAGAGGTTTTCGAGAAGTGCAGTTTGATTAAAAGCAAGCCATTCTATCAAATTCGCCGATTCAATTTCGCCTTTATTAAGCTGCTCTAAAATAGAACTCGGAATATCTTTTGCAGATCGTGCTCCTTTACGTTTCATGGTTGTATTCAATGTTTCAATTTGATTCGTTAATTCGCTCATTCTGCTTAAAATTTTGACTATTTTTGTAAAGATCGGTAAGTTGGATCAGCCTGGCAATACCGCATATTTTTATCCCATAGGGACACAAAAGTCAATTTTATGCAAACAAAGGAACGAAACACAGAAAATAAAATTTGTCCATTAGAAATTGCTGTAAACTGTATCAGCGGAAAATGGAAAATTCCAATTGTCTGGCAGATTAATGACGGAAAAAAAAGACCAAGTGAATTTTTACGCGGCATTGCTAAAGTAGACAGACGCGTTTTAAATCAGCAGTTAAATGAAATGGTAGAAGACGGCATATTGATAAAACATTCTTTTAATGAACTTCCTCCGCGTGTTGAATATACTTTGACCGAAACTGGAGAACAATTAGTCGAAATACTATGGAAACTTAATGATTGGGGAAAATTACTGATTTCCGAAAATAAAATTGAGCTTCAATCTTAAAACACGCAAATCATGAAAACAGATGAATCTTATTTAGAAAGTGTTAAAAAACAATTTTTGTATTACAAAACACTTGGCGAAAAAGCGATCAACCAATTAGAACCTGAACAACTTTTTTTTGAAACAAATGATGATACTAACAGTATTGCCGCGATTGTAAAACATATTTCGGGAAATATGCTTTCGCGATGGACAGACTTTTTAACTTCTGATGGCGAAAAGGAATGGCGAAATCGTGATTCAGAATTTGAAAATGATTTACAGTCAAAACAAGAGGTTTTAGAAGTTTGGAATAAAGGCTGGAAATGTCTGGAAAATGCTCTGAACAGTTTAAAACCAGAACAGCTTTCGGATATTATTTATATTCGAAATGAAGGTCATACCGTTTTCGAAGCCATAAATAGACAACTTGCACATTATCCTTATCATGTTGGCCAGATTATTTTTTATGCTAAACAACTAAAAAACAGTTCTTGGGACAGCTTATCGATTCCAAAGAATAAATCAGGAAATTACAATGCCGAAAAGTTTGCCAAAGAGAAAGAAATTAAGAACTTTACCGATGATGAATTAAATAAATTGAAATGAAAAGATTTTTGAATGATGAATAACAATTTTTGATTTATGATTTGATCTTCACTTCATATTCAAATAATTCATACTTCCAAAATCATAAACATCTACTTCGCAATAATTAAAATTAAATGAAAAAAATACTATTCTTACTTCCAGTATTAGCGCTGGTATCCTGTTATAATGCCGAGCACAATTGTAAAGATTTTAAAACCGGAAAATTCAAATTTGAGTTTGAAGTAAACGGCGTAAAAAAAACTACGGTTTTTGAACGCAAAGACAATATTGAAATCGAAACTTTTGAAGGAAAAACAGATACTTCAACTATCCGCTGGGTGAGCGACTGCGAATATGTACTGCAAAAAAAGCATCCAAAAAATATGGCCGAAGAAAAAGCAATCAGCATGAAAATTCTAAACACCACAAAAGATTCTTATACATTTGAATTTGGTATGGTTGGTTCTGAGGAAAAACAACGCGGTACTGTTTTTAAAATTGACTAAATAATATAAATAAACTCGTTTGATATGGAAGTATTCTTAAATCCTGATGCTTGGATTGCTTTATTGACTCTAACTTTTCTTGAAATTGTTTTAGGAATCGATAACATCATCTTTATATCGATTGTTACAGGTAAACTGCCTGAAGAAGATCGCAAAAAAGCAACCCGAATAGGTTTATTTCTAGCTATGTTCATGCGAATTGCTTTATTGATGGGAATCTCCTATTTAATTGCCATGAAAGCGACAATTTTCAGCATTCATTGGGGTTGGTTTGAAGGCGATTTTACTGGACAAGCCGTTATTTTATTCCTTGGAGGTTTATTTTTAATTTATAAAAGCACTAAAGAAATCAGCGAAAAAGTTGACCATAAAGGCGAGGAAGAACAAACAATTAAGACTGCAGCAAAAAAATCATTTTCAAATGTTATTGTTCAAATTTTATTGATCGATTTAATTTTTTCGGTTGATTCCATTTTAACTGCTGTTGGAATGACAAATGGTGTACACGGCGCACTGACTATTATGATAACCGCAGTTATTATTTCGGTTGCCGTTATGATGTTGTTTGCTGTTCCTGTTGGAAACTTCGTAAACAAAAATCCATCCATTCAAATATTAGGACTTTCGTTTTTAATCTTAATTGGATTCATGTTAATTACAGAAAGTATGCACTTATCAAACGCTGCTCTTGCGGGTGAACATATTGGTGCTGTACCAAAGGGTTATTTATATTTTGCCATCTCATTTTCACTTGCTGTGGAATTTATTAATATGAGAATCCGCAGAAGACAAGAATAAACGTAAAATCAAAAGTCCCTTTTTTGGGACTTTTTTTTTACTCTTAAAAAAAACTATTTTTTAACTTTCCCTTACCTCTTCACCTTTGCCTCTTTGCCCCTTTGTACCTATGCACCTTTACAATCAAACCAAAATAATAATCAGGTGTTCCTTTTACATTTCTATTTTATATAGTACATTAGATTTCAAATCTGATGTATGAAAAATACCATTTCACAAAGAGTTGCCGACTTTTTAAAGAACTTCCCTCCTTTTAATTTTTTGCATCCAATGGATCTCGAAAAGCTCTCGGAACAAATCTCTATTGTTTATAAAGATAAAGATGCTGTTATTTTTGCCGAAAATGAAAAAACGCACGATTCCTTCTATGTCGTCCATAAAGGAGCAGTTGCACTCAAAAAAAGTCAAAAAAGCACTGTTTTAGATATGTGTGACGAAGGTGATATTTTTGGATTACGTCCGCTTTTAGCACAGGAAAATTATATTATGGAAGCCGTTGCACACGAAGAAACCATTCTATATGCAATTCCTATAGCCGTATTTAAGCCTTATGCCCTTGAAAATAGAAATATTGGTAATTTCCTGATTGAAAGTTATGCTTCAAATACTAAAAATCCTTATTCAGATATTCATAAAGACAAACTATACGGTGATGACGATTTATTGAATGAAAACCGCCATTCAAACAATGATTCATTCGACTTAGCGCCCATAAAATATTCAAAAAAAATAGTCACTTGCAGTCCTTCTACAACAGTAAAAGAAATTGCCAAAATCATGAATACTAAAAAAGTAGGCGCCATATTGATTGTCGACGAAATGCTGCCAATTGGTATTTTGACTGATAAAGATCTTCGCAATAAAATTGTTACTGGAGATTATTCAATCATGACAACTGCCGAAACAATCATGACAAAACCTGTGATTACGTACCCGAAAAAAATGACGGTTACTGAGGCTCAAATGGCAATGATGAAAAGCAATATCAGCCATTTATGTCTTACCAAAGATGGAACTGTAAATACAAAAGCAGTTGGAATTTTATCGAAACACGATGTAATGGTTGCTCTTGGAAATAACCCGGCAGTTTTGATTAAAGCTTTGAAAAGAGCTAAAAAAACTAAAGAAATAAAACCTATTCGAAATCGTATTATGCAGCTTCTTCAAGGGTATTTAGATCAAAATATTCCGATGACATTGATTTCTAAAATCATAACAGAACTCAATGAAGCCTGCACAACACGTGTAATCGAAATTTGCATTGAAAAAATGAGCAGTCCGCCGCCTGTAAAATTTGCATGGCTGGCTCTAGGAAGCCAAGGACGAGGTGAACAAATGCTGCATACAGATCAAGACAATGCGATTGTATATGAAAATGTTTCAGATGTTTTTAAAGATGAAACTAAAATTTATTTTTTAAAATTTGCTGCATTGGTCAACAAAGGTTTATTTGATATTGGTTATGATTATTGTCCTGCCGAAATGATGGCTTCGAACCCTAAATGGTGTATGAGTCTAGATGAATGGAAGTCTCAAGTGCATCACTGGATTACAAATCCAGGAAAAAATGAGGTTTTATTATCGTTTATTTTCTTTGATTATAGTTTGACGTATGGCGATGCCGAAATTGCGAATCAACTCTCCGATTTTATTTTTGAAGACATAAAAGCTAACCCAATATTTTATGTTCATTTAGTGAGTGGTGCATTGCAAAATCCATCTCCAACAGGATTCTTCAGACAATTTCTTGTAGAGCAAGACGGCGCAAATAAAGATAATTTCGATATTAAAAGACGAGCTTTAATGCCTTTAACAGATGCCGCACGAGTATTAATTTTATCCCATTCTGTGAAATCTATCAGTAATACTGCAGAGCGTTTTGAAAAACTGGCAGAATTGGAACCTAATAATAGAGAACTTTATTTATCCTGTTCTTACTCCTTTAAAGCTTTATTAAAATTTAGAACCAAACAAGGACTTTTACACCACGATTCTGGACAGTTTATTGCTTTGGAATCTTTATCTAAAATGGAAAAAATTAAACTGAAACGTACTTTTAAAACTATAAAAGAACTTCAAGAACTTATCTCGATACGATTTAATATTTCAAATTTAGTATAGCGATGGGTTTATTTAATTTTTGGAAAAAAGACGACGAACTCTTCGACGAAAGCATCACTATCGAAGAAACCCGATTTGTAGTTCTAGATACTGAAACAACAGGATTCGACTACGAAAATGATCGAATTTTATGCATTGGCGCTTTAGTGCTGCAAAACAACGTAATTTCTGTTCAGGAAACACTGGAAATTTATCTTCAGCAAGATCATTACGACAAATCGACTGCGCAGATTCACGGAATATTAAGAGATTTTGTTTTAAAACGCCCAAGTGAACTAGAGGCTTTACAGCAGTTTTTAACTTTTTTAGGAGATTCTATTATCATTGCACATCATACAGTTTTTGATATCACTATGATTAACAAAGCATTAGAAAGAAATAATTTGCCGCAGTTAACTAATAAAACTTTAGATACGGCATATTTATACAAAAAAACACTAATTAAATCTCATTTGTTTGAGCGCAAAGATCATTACACTTTAGACGATCTTGCAGATAAATTTGATATTTCAAAAAAAGATCGACATACGGCTTTGGGCGATGCTTATATTACCGCAATTGCTTTTTTGAAAATTGTAAAAAAATTAAAAGAGAAAAAAGAAATTTCTTTAAATCAGCTTTTTAAATAATTTTAAGATTTTATTAATACTCTAAAATTTACATTAGACTCAAAAATTTACCATTTAGTAATCTTTGACTTATTATTTATTAGCAATAAGAAAAAACTAGCATAACATATATTTTGTTTTTCGAAGATAGCTTTGCCTCAATCAAAAAAACAAAACAAATATGAAAACTACTTTTTTAAAATCAGTTGCATTGCTTGGTATTACAGGTCTTTCTGTAATTAGCTGCCAAAATGACGACAAAGATTCATCAAAAGATGTAAACACTGCTATCGACTTTACTTCACACTCAAAAGTTCCTGCTTTTGTATTTCCGATGACAGGTTTTGAAAACCTTAAAATAAGCACGTTAATTGCAAGTTCTGACGTACTTCCAGATTCTCCTAAATTTGTTTACGGTGCACAGCCTGATGGTGCTGGATTAATGAAAAATCCAACTGGAGAAGGTTATATTATGATTACAAATCATGAAATCCTGCAATCAGTTTCAAGAGTTTATTTAGACAAAACTTTTAAACCTGTAAAAGGAGATTATCTTGTTGACGGAGTTGGAGGTTTAACACGTTTATGCTCTGCAACTTTAGCAACACCAGAAATTCACGGATTTGGTCCTATCTTTTTAACTGCTGGAGAAAGCGGACAAGAAAGTATGGTTCACGGAATTAATCCGTTAGGACAATCATCAGATAAAAGCAGAACAGATAGAGTTTTACCAGCTTTAGGAAAAGCAAGTATGGAAAATGCTGTTCCGCTTCCTAAAGAAGCTTATCCAGGGAAAACTGTTATTCTTATTGGAGAAGATCAATCGTATGCAACTTCACACGTAAGTGCAGGACAATTGATTATGTATATGAGTTCTACTGTTGGAGATTTAAGTAATGGTAAACTATATGCTTTAAAAAGAACTGACGGGAATCAAGTAGAAACTACAATGAAACTAAACAACTCTTATCCTGTTCAGTTTGTTGAAATTCCAAATGCTAAAAACTTAACAGGAGCTGTAATTAATACAACCGTTAATGACTTAAAAGCAATTCGTTTTTCAAGAGTTGAAGATGTCGATTACAGAAAAGGAAGTGCAAGTAACAACAGAGAAGTATATTTTACAGCAACTGGTCAAGCAACAAACAATGCTCCTGTTGATGGATATACAATGTGGGGAAGAGTTTATAAATTAAAAATGGACGCTGCAGATCCGCTTAAAGGAACTTTAGAATTGGCTGTCGAAGGTGACAGTACTCCAGGAACGGGAATCATCAACCCAGATAACTTATGTGTAACTGAAAATTTCGTTTACATTCAGGAAGATGGTGACAGCTATTATGCTGATGCTAAACACGATTCGTACATCTGGCAATACAATATCGCTACAAAACAAAATAAACCTTGGTTAAACATGAACCACAAAAGAACGGATACGGCTTGGAATGCTCTTTACAACCAAACTGGTGAAATGAGATTTGGAAGCTGGGAATTTGGAGCAATGGAAGATATATCTGATATCATTGGTGTTCCTGATACTTTTACTGTAAATATTCACCCTCACACTTGGCAGAGCGATGCGTTTAAAAACGCTGATGGTTCTGGAACTCAAACTAACAAAGAGGGCGGACAAACTGTAATTATTAGAAACGTACAACGATAATAAATACAGCCAAAATCTATCAACAACCCTTATTTTCTAGATAAGGGTTGTTTCTATTACAATACTATTATGAAATTAAAGCACTTTACTTTTCTACTTTTGACACTTTGTTTTTTCTTTTCATGCCAAAAAAATGAACTTTCAAAAACGACTATAAAACAAGATTTATTAGTTGACTTAACCAAGTTAAACAATGAAATTGTAAAATTTCAGAAGCTGATTACAAATACCTCATCGCAAAAAGAAATTGTTGAACAGTTTAAAAAATCACGTCTGGCTTATAAAAAAGTTGAATGGGCAATTGAATACTTTGCACCTGAGACAGCGAGATTTATGAATGGTCCAGCCTTAGATGAAATGGAACTTGAAGAAAACAGATCATTTGAACCTCATGGTTTTCAGGTTATCGAAGAAATGATTTATCCAGAATATGATGCTGAAAACAATCCCGATATAATTAAAGAATTGAATATTTTTCAGTCCAATATTAAACAGCTGAAAAGCACTTTTGAAGTTATTACGATCAGTAACGATTATGCACTAGACGCTATTCAACAAAATATTTTTAGGGTTATTGCCTTAGGAATTACAGGTTTTGACAGTCCAATTTTACAATCTTCAATTCCAGAAGCGGCCGAAAGTTTGATTGTAATTTCAAAATCACTTGAAAAAATTAACGCCGGTAATACATCATTATCAGACCTAAACAAATTAACTGCAAAAGCGCAAAAGTACTGCACTGAAAACAATAATTTCAATGCTTTTAATCGTGCCTTTTTTATAACGGAATATCTAAATCCGATTTCAAAAAAAATTAAAGCTTTTCAGAAAGAAGAAAATATTAAAAATGTTAAAAAAAGCAGTCCATTAAACCCAGCTATTGAAACTTTATTTGATAAAGATGCGTTTGATGTCAACGCTTTTGTGCTTTCTGACGAATATAATTTTACGAAAGAAAAAGCTGTTTTAGGAGAAAAATTATTTTATGACAAAGGTCTTTCTAAAAACAACGATCGAAGCTGCGCCTCCTGTCATCATCCTGAAAAAGCATTTACAGACGGCTTAAAAACAAACGTTTCTTTGACTGGTTCGAATTTAGCCAGAAATACTCCTACTCTAACCTACGCTTCTTTACAAAACGCTCAATTTTGGGATATGCGCCAATTAGATTTAGAAAAACAAAGTGTAGACGTTATTCAAAATAAAGATGAGATGCATGGTTCTATGGAAAATATTCATGCAAAGATTCAATTGGATAATGAATATGTAAAACTATTTAAAAAAGCGTATCCAAAAACCTCAAAACCTGAAGCTTGGCAAATTCAAAATGCTATTGCTAGTTATGTTCGTTCTTTAAACGCTTTCGATTCTCGATTTGACGAATACATGAGAGGAAATAAAAACAGTCTTAACAATGAAGAAATAGAAGGAATGAACCTTTTTATGGGAAAAGCAAAATGCGCAACTTGTCATTTTACGCCATTATTTAACGGAACAGTTCCACCTAGTTATTCTAAAACGGAGCATGAAGTTATTGGAACTCCAAAGGAAGCTTCAGGAAAAACATTAAGCCCAGATAAAGGTCGTTATTTGTATAATAAAATGCCGCAATTAGTTGGTGCCTTTAAAACTCCAACTGTACGAAATGCAGCAGTTACAGCTCCATATATGCACAACGGAGTTTTTAAAACGCTGGAAGAAGTAGTTTCTTTTTACAATAAAGGCGGCGGGCAAGGCTTAGGCTACGAAGTAGAAAACCAAACGCTTCCTTTTGATAAATTGAACCTAACTGTAAAAGAAGAAAAAGCTTTAGTTGCTTTTATGAAAACGCTTACGGACAAGAAATACCAGTAAAACCAAAATAATTTTTAGAAAAAAAACGGCCAAAAATCATCTTTTTGGCCGTTTTACATTTAATCAACAAACATTCGATACGGAAACACATTTGAAGATCTGGTTTTAAGATTCTTCATGAAGCTTTCGCATAAATAGCTCCACTCAGAATCCGACAAATGTTGTTTCTCCTCAGGATTTGTTTTAATATAAATATCAACTGTTCGGCTAAAACCTGCTTTTACCGAAATTTCTTTTCGTGTTCCTTTTTCGATTTTTATATCTAAAATCGAGCTTTTAAAATGACTAAATCCAAAGGCTTTAATATCGGCAAAAGTTACGATTCTGCCGCGGCTCAGTAAAGCATTTCTATACGCTAGAATTCTGTCTTTATTACTTTGTTTATTTAAACCACCAGCTGTATTGGTCATTAGAGTTATACTATTACTTACAAAAGTCAAATCTGAAGATTCTAAGACTGTCCCTGTTTTAACATCATTTCCTTCTTCTGCACAGGTTGACCAATAATTAATTTGGAACGAATTTTCCATATTTTTTTCAATCTTAGGCTTGATAATTAAATATGGATCATTATTCTTCAAAAAACTACTTTCTTTAGCCTGTTGTTCAACAGATGCTAGAAGCTGGCTGATTTGCGACAATGAACTGGTCATAAAATCTTTTCCTAAGCCTGAAAATGAAGATGTTTCATCTTTAAGCAGATCAAGCAGATTTTGAAGCAGTTCATTGAAGAAATTCATACTTTATTGGATAAAAATGGCGGTGACTCAGGAGTTTCCAACATTTTAAAAAGTGAGATGGCAAAAGGTTTAAATATTATTGCAACCTCGACGATAGATGAATTTTCAAAAAGAATAGAAAAAGAACAAGGTCTTGCTGGAATGTTTGAAATTATCAAACTAGAAGAGGCAAATGATGAAACATTATTTCGAATGATTCGAGAATCTATCAAAATTTATCAGGAACATCATAAAATTCAAATTGACAACGAAACCATTTCAGAATCAATACGATTATCTAGAAGGTATTTAAAAGAAAAAAGTCTTCCAGAATCAGCAATTAATTTGATTGATCATACTATGTCGGTTTTAAAAACTTCAGGTGAGACTTTTTTAAAAGAAAAAGGAGCACTTCAAAACAAATTAGCCGTTTTAAAAAACAATGACGCCAATTTATCTGAAGAACAATTAATTAAAGAATGTCACTGGTTTTTAGCAGACATATTACAAAAAACCGCCTTTTTAATGATTACTGAAGAAGAAAATGAAACAAAACAATTAGAATCTTCTACAGCTTTAATTAATCAAATAACACTTCTTTTAAACACTCTTGAAATAAGAGCTCTGGACAAAAGAAGCCACATTGAAGCATTTGATCTTTCTTTAGTCATTGCCCAAAAAACGGGTATTCCCGCAGGCAAACTAAATGAAGAAGAAAAGCAGAAACTAAGCACCATTGAAGAAGTATTAAACCAAAGAGTTATTGGTCAGGATCATTGTATTTCGACCGTTGCAGGTTCAATTTTAGAATCGAGATCAGGATTGAGCAAAGCTGGACAGCCTATTGCATCATTCTTCTTTTTAGGTCCAACGGGAACTGGTAAAACAGAGTTAGCCAAATCTTTAGCCGAATTTCTTTTTCAAGATGAAAATGCAATTATCCGATTTGATATGTCTGAATTTAAAGAAGAACATTCTGCAGCACTGCTCTATGGTGCGCCTCCTGGATATGTTCGTTATGAAGAGGGCGGCTTGTTAGTAAACAAGATCAGACAAAAACCTTATTCCATTGTTTTATTTGATGAAATTGAAAAAGCACATCCTTCAGTTTTTGATGTTTTTCTTCAGATAATGGATGAAGGAAAACTCCATGACCGCTTAGGAAAGGAAGGTGATTTCTCGAATGCAATTATTCTTTTTACCTCGAATATTGGTGCAGATCATATTGTCACGACTTTCAATAATGGTGAAATTCCGAATTCAAGTTCTTTAATGGAAATTATGGCAAATTATTTCAGACCTGAATTTTTGGGACGCTTGACAGAGATTGTACCTTTTGCGCCTATCAGCAAAGAAAATGCATTGAAAATATTTGAAATTCACCTTAAGAAAGAGTTCATGGATTTGCTGAAAAACATCAATATTAAAGTCGAAATTCCGATAGAAGCGAAACTTTATCTTGCTGAAAATGGTTACAATGCCAAATATGGAGCGAGACCAATTAAAAGTATTATTAGAACACATTTAAGAAGACCTTTAGCAAAAAAAATAATTTCTGGCGAAGTGCAAGATGGAGATACAATATCTGTCAGCATCGAAAACAACGAAGTAAAATGGATTAAAGAAGAAGTCGTTTCTCTTTAAAATTAGACTTCGACAATTTTATATAAAAAAACGCTAAGAAATCAATCTTAGCGTTTTTTGTTTTTTTATTCTAAAATCAAACCAATCTGGCCATCATCTTCTAATTCTGTTTCGACTGAATCATCTTCTGGCAATTCTGGTTTTTCTGGAACTTCTTCTACAGGTTCTTCAAAAGGAAGCGGATCCAACAAATTAACTTGTTTTAATTTATCTGCCGTTAATTGATTCCCTAAAGCTTTAAAACCTTTTACGGCAATAAAATCTTCAACATCAATATGCAGATCTTCTTTTTGAACTCCTTTTACTTTTGCAAAAACTAATTGCGCTACAGGACGATAATCCGTTGATACAATTTCTAGCTGCGAATTTGGATGATCTGTAATAAAACTCTCTTCTTTTCCTTCGTTTTCTACCAAGAAACGTTTTAAGAAATAACGTTCTTTTTCTCCATCGTAATAAATCGCCGAAATTGGTTTTTTAGGTTTCCATTTTTCCAACACAATCATATCTTCCTCAAAATGAGTAGATAATTCTGGAATAATAACTTTTAATTTTCCAGTCTGACTGATTACTAAAATTTTATCACTTGGTTTAAATTCTCCAAGCAATTCTCCTCTAGCATCAACATTCAAACGTTTAACAGTATCATCAAACCAAACTTTTCTTGGCAGTAAAGTCGAAATCCCCTTTTCCTTTAATTCAATTTTTTTGATTGGATATTTGGTCACTAAATTTCCTTTAGAACCACGTCCTTTAATTGCCAATTTAGCAAAATCAATATCGAATTTCAGTTTTTTAATAGTTCCTATTTGACGCAATAAAATAGTTACAACCTCAGCTTCTCCATTCGGGTTATGTGAAAAATACACAACTTGCGAACCATTTGTTCCGTTTGTTAAATCGTACGCTTTATCACGTGTCACACCCGAAACATTGAAACGTTTGATATACGACGGACCTGATTTTCCATCACGATACATCATGTTGTAAATAGTACGTTTATCACTCTTATCAAAAACGGCAGCGTGTATAATATCTTTTCCAATAAAAGTTTTCGCATCTACTTTTGTAATCATTAATGTTCCATCTCGTAAAAACACAATGACATCATCAATATCAGAACAATCACCTACGTATTCGTCTTTCTTTAAACTCGTTCCTACGAAACCTTCTTCACGGTTTACGTATAGTTTTGTGTTACGTAAAACTACTTTTGTAGCTTCAACATTATCAAAAACACGAAGTTCTGTCTGACGTTCTCTGCCCTTTCCGTATTTCTCTTTTAATTTAGTGAAATATGCAATTGCAAAATCTGTCAAATGTTCCAGATTATGCTCTACTTCTTTCATCTCTTCTTCTAACCTTGAAATCAATTCATCGGCTTTATCAGAATCGAAACGTGTAATACGAATCATCGGAATTTGAGTCAAACGCTGTAAATCTTCATCAGTAATTTCTCTGACAAATGATTTTTTGAAAGGCTCAAAACGATCGTATAAATATTTGTAAAGTGATTCTCTGTCTCCATATAATTTGAAGTCGATATACATTTCTTCACGAATGAAGATTTTTTCTAAAGTAGAGAAATGCCACTTATTTTTTAATTCTTCTAACTGAATTTCTAATTCCTGACGAAGTAAATCAACCGTTCTGTGTGTTGATATTTTCAACATTTCAGAAACTCCGATAAACAATGGTTTATTATCTTCAATAACACATCCTAAAGGCGCTACAGATGTTTCGCAGGCAGTAAATGCAAATAACGCATCAATTGTTTTGTCTGGAGAAACACCTGGAAAAAGGTGAATTAAGATCTCAACATCAGCAGCAGTGTTATCTTCAATTTTCTTTATTTTGATTTTACCTTTTTCATTGGCTTTCAAAATACTGTCAATCAAACTAGATGTGTTGGTTGAAAACGGAATCTGTGTAATCACCAATGTATTCTTGTCTAATTGCGAAATTTTAGCACGCACACGCACACGTCCGCCACGAAGTCCATCATTATAATTTGACACATCGGCAATACCTTGCGTCATGAAATCAGGATATAATGTAAAAGGTTTTCCTTTTAAAATCTTGATAGAAGCATCGATTAACTCATTGAAGTTATGAGGTAAAACTTTTGTCGAAAGTCCAACCGCAATACCTTCTGCTCCTTGTGCCAAAAGCAATGGAAATTTTACCGGAAGATTATTTGGTTCTGCACGACGACCGTCATATGAAACACCCCAATCAGTGATTTTTGGAGAATACAAAACCTCCAAAGCAAATTTAGATAAACGTGCCTCAATATAACGCGAAGCTGCTGCTCCGTCACCCGTTAAGATATTTCCCCAGTTTCCCTGGCAATCAATCAATAAATCCTTTTGACCAATTTGCACCATGGCATCGCCAATACTCGCATCTCCGTGTGGGTGATACTGCATGGTGTGACCAACAACATTGGCTACTTTGTTATAACGACCATCATCCAGCTCTTTTAAAGAGTGCATAATACGACGCTGAACCGGTTTAAATCCGTCCTCGATAGCGGGAACTGCACGTTCCAGAATTACATACGAAGCATAATCCAAAAACCAGTCTTTGTACATTCCCGTTACTTTGGTAATAACGTCTTCTCCTTCTTCTTCCTGATTTTCGTAAAAATGCTGTCCTTCGAAATTCTTTGCATCTACATTTATAATATCATCTGAATCATCTTGATTTTCATCAAATTGATTTTCATCTGAATTATTCTCGTCGTCGTTTGGAATTATGTTATCGTCTTCTTCGTCTTTCATTTAATTATATCTAATTATAATTTTATTTGTTTTCAAGAAGTTCTTTTAAAACTTCAACGCTAGGTAAAACGGTTT
Source organism: Flavobacterium oncorhynchi (assembly GCF_002217355.1). Classification (GTDB taxonomy): domain Bacteria; phylum Bacteroidota; class Bacteroidia; order Flavobacteriales; family Flavobacteriaceae; genus Flavobacterium; species Flavobacterium oncorhynchi. Next base: position 201,143 of record NZ_MUHA01000001.1, read on the forward strand.
TATATTTACTTGCAAAAATCTGCTCATTATTTTCTGGCAATGTATATTTTACTACGGCTTCACTTTTATTTTGGCAAAGTACTATTCCGATTGTTTTATTTTCATCTTCCAATCTCATTTCTCTGTCATAATAATTGACATACATTTGCATCTGACCTAAATCCTGATGTTTTAATTCTCCTATTTTCAAATCAATAAGTACAAAACATCTTAATATTCTATTGTAAAAAACTAAATCAATTCTAAAATGTTTATCATCAAAAGTAATTCTTTCCTGTCTTGCTACAAAAGTAAAACCATGACCTAATTCTAATAAAAACTGCTCTAGTTTATTAATGATTTCTTCTTCTAATTGAGATTCTGAATATTGATGCAATTCTGGCAATCCTAAAAATTCTAATATGTAAGGATCTTTAATAATATCTTTTGGTTTTTCAATAATCTGGCCTTGTTCTGAGAGCTTTAAAATTCCTTCTTTATCTCTGCTTAAAGCCAATCGTGCGTAAAGTGCCGTATCGTATTGGCGTTTTAGTTCTCTGACACTCCAATTATTTTTTTCAGATTCAATTTTGTAAAACCGTCTTTCTTTTTCATCTTCAATTCGCATTAAAAAGACATAATGGGTAAATGTCAATTTAAAAAATGAAGTCAAAGTTTGATAATCTATTTCATTAAATTCCGCAGACACTGACTGCGCTTTTTGAATTTGCAAAATCCGAGTCAGTGACTCGGAAATTGAGAAAGTCAAATAAAACTTTCTCATATTACTTAAATTATCAACTGAAAAACCTTTACCAAACTCTTTTGTCAACTGTTGAGAAAGACTTTGCAAAAGCTGTTTTCCATATTCAGCCCTATCTTTCCCATTTTGCTCTTCTTCAACAATTATTCTTCCAATTTGAAAATAAGTAATTGTCATTGTTGAATTTACGGTGTGCAAAACCTGTTGTCGGGCATTTTGCAATAACTCGGCAACTTGTTTGAAAATAATTTTATTTTGAAGACCGTCTGACAATAGATTCTACTTTAAAATTCTAAGCTTCTTCAAGCTCATCAATCTCCACCTTCAAGTTCTTGATAATAAACTCTTGCCTATCCGGAGTATTTTTTCCCATATAGAAAGATAACAACTGCTCAATTGAGGTATGTTTATCCATCATAACCGGATCAAGTCTAATAGTATCTCCAATAAAGTTTTTGAACTCATCTGGCGAAATCTCTCCTAAACCTTTAAATCGGGTGATTTCTGGTTTTGGTTTTAGTTTTTCGATCGCGTCTTTTCTTTCGTCTTCAGAATAACAATAAATCGTTTCTTTTTTGTTACGAACCCTGAAAAGTGGTGTTTGCAAAATATACAAATGTCCTTCTTTGATTAATTCTGGGAAAAACTGCAAAAAGAAAGTAATTAAAAGCAAACGAATGTGCATTCCGTCGACATCGGCATCGGTTGCAATTACGATGTTGTTGTAACGTAATTTTTCTAATCCGTCTTCGATATCTAATGCTGCTTGCAATAAGTTGAATTCTTCGTTTTCATACACAATTTTTTTCGTCATTCCGTATGAATTCAAAGGCTTACCACGTAAACTGAAAACGGCTTGTGTATTCACGTCACGCGACTTTGTAATAGATCCAGAAGCCGAATCTCCCTCGGTAATAAAAAGCGTACTCTCTAAGTTTCTTGGGTTTTTGGTGTCTGGAAGATGCGCTCTACAGTCTCTTAATTTTTTATTGTGAAGATTGGCTTTCTTAGCACGATCTGTTGCCAGTTTTCTAATTCCTGATAATTCTTTACGCTCGCGTTCTGCCTGAAGAATTTTACGAAGTAAAGCCTCAGCAGTTGTTGGATTTTTATGCAGGTAATTATCTAACTTCGTTTTGATAAAGTCATTTACGAAAGTACGAACAGAAACCGTTGGTGTTCCGTCGTCAGAACCCATATCTGTAGAACCTAATTTTGTTTTGGTCTGAGACTCAAAAACAGGCTCCATCACTTTAATACTAATCGCACTCACAATCGATTTACGAACATCAGATGCTTCGAAATTCTTATTATAAAACTCACGAATCGTTTTTACAACGGCTTCACGATACGCCGCTAAGTGCGTTCCTCCTTGCGTTGTATTTTGTCCATTGACAAAAGAGTGATATTCTTCGCTGTATTGTGTTTTACTATGCGTAAGTGCAACTTCGATATCATGCTCTTTTAAGTGGATAATTGGATATTCTAAATCATCTTCGCTGATTGTTTCTTCTAATAAATCACGAAGTCCGTTTTCTGAATAATATTTTTCTCCGTTAAAAATAATAGTCAAACCATTGTTTAAGTAACAATAGTTTTTAACCATTTTGATAACGTACTCTAAACGGAATTTATAGTTTTTGAATATTGTTTCGTCTGGCGTAAAAGTTACTTTTGTTCCTTTACGTTTTGTAGTATCAATTACATCTTCTTCTGAAACTAAATTTCCTGCCGAAAACTCCGCTGCTTTTTGTTTATCATCACGAACAGATTCTACACGGAAATAGTTCGAAAGTGCATTAACTGCTTTTGTTCCGACACCATTCAAACCTACCGATTTCTGGAAAGCTTTAGAATCGTACTTTCCTCCTGTATTCATTTTCGAAACTACATCGACTACTTTTCCTAACGGAATTCCGCGTCCGTAATCACGAACAGAAACCGTTTTATCCTTGATAGTCACTTCAATAGTTTTTCCAGAACCCATTACGAACTCATCGATACAGTTGTCTAAAACCTCTTTTAAAAGAATATAAATACCATCATCAGGAGAAGAACCGTCTCCCAATTTTCCGATATACATTCCGGGACGCATACGGATATGTTCTTTCCAATCAAGCGAACGAATATTATCTTCGGTATATTGATTTTGCTCTAGCATATATGAATTTAGGATTTTTTGCTAATGTACCATTTCTTAACAAAAAATAAAAGCGTATTTTCTTTTTGTTATGAATAATAACAGTTTAAAATCTATTTAAATTGATTTTAAAATAAAACAGGAGCTAAATTTATGGAAAAACTGCTTTTTCGGCAAAAAAAACACTATTTGATTCCGAGTACTTCTTTCGCCAAAGCAATCATTTCAGGCGTTCCCGTATTTTTGTTTTTTTCATCAGAAAGTTTTACAACGCCTTCCCAATGTCTGTTTTCAAGTTTTACTTCGGTTAATTTTATAACCATATTCATTGATGGCAAACCTACATCATTGGTAAAATTGGTTCCAATTCCAAACGACATCTTGATTTTACCTTTACAAAAATCTGTTATACTTTTTACTTTATCATAATTTAGAGAATCCGAGAAAACAATGACTTTTGATTGCGGGTCAATTCCCATTTTAACGTAATGCGAAATTACTTTTTGAGCAAATTCAATCGGGTCGCCGCTGTCATGACGAACTCCATCAAAAAGTTTAGAGTATTTTTTATCGAATTGGCTAAAGAAAATTTCAGTAGTATAAGTGTCTGTCAAGGCAATTCCTAAATCCCCTCCATAAACTTGTGTCCAGTGTTCTAGACTCATAAAATTAGCCATTTTAAACCCATATTGCGCTGCATGAAACATAAACCATTCATGAGCATGAGTTCCTAAAGGTCTGATATTATTAACCATCGCAAAATGTACATTGCTGGTTCCTATAAAACTTTCTGAACCAAACGTTCGAAGCGTATCATTTACCAAAACATGCACATCATAAGAATGACGACGTCGTGTTCCAAATTCTAAAATCGAAACTCCAAGCTTGTTATAATTGTCAATCTTGTTCTTGGTAAGCTCTTTTATTGCCTCGTCGTTTAAGCGAATTAAATGATTGGATTTATAAAAAAGCTCCGAAATTAATGCCATCAAAGGTACTTCCCATAAAATAGTACGATACCAATATCCTTCTACTGTAACTTTTATATCCGATCCTTCCTGACTAATTTGAACTTCTGAAGGATCATAAATATAACCATGCAAAAAGTCGAAATAGGTAGGATCTAAATAAGGACAATGATGAGATAAATACTGTTTTTCCTCTTTAGTTAATCGCAAATTAGCCATTGCATCAACCGATTTTCGAAGTAAATCTGCAAATCCAGGCGGAAAAATATGTTTTCCTCTATTTATAAAACCATAACGAACTCTTGCCTTTGGAAAAAGTTTTATTACAGTGTGCTGCATCGTAAATTTATAGAAATCATTGTCTAAGATCGATTTCAAAAAAGTTGTTTCCATAGCATATTAATTCAAGTCCTGAATGGCTAAGATACGGCAATTCGATAAAAGAAGAAAACCCAGCTAAATAAACCTTTCAGTATTTATTTTTTAATTATTTTAAAAGAAACAATACTGCTAGTATTTACATAAATGGTAATATAATCTCCTATGTTTTTATCGTAAGTGATTTGAAATTCTAAACTGCCTCGTTTTTCTTTTGAGTTTTGAATTTTAACGGGCTGATTCTTTTTATTGAGATAAAAAACTTGATCGGATTTTGAAACATTTTTGATTTCAAAAGTAATTTTATCTCCAAACTTAGCTTCAATAATTCCAGAATCTGGTGATTTAATTTTATAATCTTCTTCTATTGTTTTATTATAAATTAAAGGCCCGTTAAGAAAATCTTCTTTACTTAATTTATTTCCTAAATAAGAACCTGAATCTGGAAAGTGTTTTGCAAAAAAATAATCAGGATCAGTATCAAAATAAACAGATGTATAATCATTAACCATCCTTCCTTTGTTGCTGTCATAATATCCTTGTCCCCAAGTAACATCAACTAAGCGCCACTTTTTATCGATCAAAACAGTATTCCAAGCATGGTTTGAAGAAGTTGTTTTTCTTCCAATATCAGCCAATCTCGTTTTAGAATCTCCTCGAATTATTTCAGATTTAAGACCAACCAATTCAGCTAAATGTTGATACAAAGCCGTAAATCCTTCACAAACTGCTGTTCTAGAAGTAAAAGCTTTTTGAAGCATTTTATCATTCAACGCTTTAATTTTGCGTTGCTTTTCTGCTTCTGTCGAGTATGAGAAACCTTGTGTTTTGGGCGGATTTAAAAAAGCATTGTAATCGTACTTTATGTTAAAAGCCATCCAGCTGTAAATTGCTCTCGCTTTATCATAATCAGAATTGAAGTCTCTTTCAATTTTTTCTGCTAGTTTTTCTGTTGATGCAAACTTGTTTGGATATTTTGCAACTATTTTATCAACTTCACTAATTTTTTGAGCAAAAGTGTAATTCAAAAAAATACTGTTTAACAGCAGGAATATAAAAGCAATCTTTTTTTGCGGCATTGATTAAAAACTTGATTTGATAATATCTTTAAGTTCTTTATCTAACTCAGCATTTGAGATTTTATTTTCTGCTAAATCAAAATTAGCATTAAATACCGGTAATGAAAATGTAGCTTTTATTTGCGCTCCATATCTTGGTAAAGCATTATTTGCAATTTCTAAAACTGACGCTCCGCCACGCGCTCCGGGTGAAGTTGCTAATAACAACATTGGCTTTTGCTGAAAAATTTCTTTCATTATCCTTGAACACCAATCAAAAAGATTTTTAAATGCTGATGAATAATTACCATTATTCTCTGCCAAAGAAACCACCAAAAGATCAGCACTTTCTATTTTAGCCAAAAAAGCTTTTGCAAGTTCATGCTGGCCAACATGTTTTTCTAAATCAACGCTAAACAAAGGCATTGCAAAATCATTTAAATCTAAAACTTCTACATCAACATTTTCAAATAAACTTGCCGCGTAAGTTGCCAAGTGTTTATTGATCGACTGTGTACTGTTACTTCCTCCAAAAGCTATTATTTTCATATTGTGGTATTTTTATTTTATTTTTTTAACCATCTAAAGTTATTTAAGTTTGACTTCTTTAATTGAAGACAAAGAATTCTAAATGAACTTACATAACTTACATGGTTTATTTTTTTAGACGTTTTCAATTTCAAAAATCTCTTTTTGTATTTCTACAGAGTACTCATTTGGTGAAATACTGCCACCAAAAGTTTTTGCATAAACCTTAGTGAATTCCGCTCCAAAATATAAAATAATGGCGGAATAATACACCCAGACCAATATTATAATTACGGAACCAGCTGCACCATATACGCTGGCAATTGTTGAATTTCCTAAATAAAGCCCAATCGCAAATTTACCAATCATAAATAAAATTGCGGTGCAGGAAGCGCCAATAAAAGCATCTTTCCATTTGATAACTCCGTCAGGTAAAGTTCGGAATATAATTGCAAAAAGCAATGTAATACTCCCTAAAACAATTACTAAATTTATAATATAAAACAAGTAAACAGTAGTATCTGGCAAATAAAGCTTTAATCGCGCATTTAAAACGTCGAGTGTCGCATTGAGCATTAGACTTACAAGCATTAAAAATCCAACAGTTACAATCATTGAAAATGACATTATTCTGTTTTGAATAAACTTTTTCAAACCTTTATTAGGTTTTGCCCGTAATCCCCAAATATAATTTATCGAACTCTGAATTTCGGCAAAAACTCCCGAAGCTCCAATTAACAGCATTATAACCCCAAAAATCGTTACAAATAAGTTGCTGTCTGATAATTGAACGTTTTTAATTGCTTCCTGAATTTGTACTGCAGCATTATTCCCAACCAACCTATTGATTTGACCATACAATTGCCCTGTAACAGCTTCTTCTCCAAAAAAAACGCCGCAAATAGTAATTATAATTATCAATAAAGGAGGTAATGCAAAAATGGTATAATACGATAATGCTGCGCTTAACTTTATAGCATTGTCATCATTAAATTCTAAAAATGTCGTTTTTAATAAATACCAGGATTTTGAAAATACATTTTGATTTTTCATCTGCATATTCTTTGAGATTCTCTCAAATTTAAGCATTTATAAAAAAAAATCAATTCTTGTATTGTGATGGAATTTTATATTTTTTCCATGTCTCAGTTTGAAACTTTTTTAAATTCCTGATCGTAGCCTAGATTTTTAATTTTCAGAATATTTTTAAAATCTTTTCTTGTTGGTTTTATCAAATAAGAAAGCGAATCTATCATTTTTGCTTTTACAGCAGTAACGGAATCCAATTTCTTTAAGTCATCTGGTAAGTAGATACTCTTAATTTTAAGAACATTCTTTTCTAGAGACATCATTTTTATTTTCCAAAAAACAGAATCTCTTGTACTTAAAACCAACTGCCCATTGATACGTTTTAGTCTCTGATTATACGACAACCTAAACAACGTATCTATCTCTTTTCTAGATAATTCAATTGAATCTCCTTTTTTTAATACATCAAATTTATATTTTGTGTCCTTAGAAATTAATTTTCCATCAACAAGGTCAAATTCAGATTTTAAAGAATCTAGTTTTTGTTTGTGAATCCTGAATTTAAAATAATATTCCTTAGAAATTCTATAATCGTCAATTCTTAAAAGCGTAGAATCTGTGTTAATATATAATCCTTTAAATTTAGAAGGAAAACTATTTAGTTCAGAATCATTAATGGGTTGAGGATTCTCAAAACAAAATGCTAAACCTCCAGATTCTGCCGCCAAATCTGCTTTTTTACAAGAAATACTCATTGAAACTATCGTTAAAAATAAAATCAACTTTTTCATATCTGTAATTATTTATAATGACAAAAAATTCCTTTATCGTAAACCGTCCATAAACTCGCTTTTTGATTTGCGGCTTTCAAAGCACAGTTTGCCCAAGTATTACAGGTGTAAAAAAGACTGTAACTTCCTTTCGCTTCATAAAAGGCATCTTTTTTTCCGTAGCTGTGACCTTCAATCCATTCTGGTTTTGATGGATTATCGAAACTTTCAGAAATATAAGCAACCAAGTTTTGATAATTTTCTTTTGAAATCAAAATACGTTTGCAGTCTTCTCCTTCTTGTAATTGCTTATAAAATGTAGTATGTACAGCGGATGAACTCACTCCAAACGCAGCCTTCAATGCTGTGCTTGCTTTTAAGTCAGACCATTCTGGTGTGTCGAGATAAAAACCTTTGTCGCCCCAGCCAAAAGCGATAAAATTCATTATTGAATCTTTTGATTGGGTTTGATTGAATTGAATTTCATTTCGCCAATCTTTAATTTCATTTTTTATCGGAACGACAATATCGGTATGAACGCCGTTTGAAAGAATATAAATTGGAATCGCATTTTCTTCTTCAACTTTTGCAACATCTGAATTCACTGTGATTTTCGAAATAATTAAAACTGATGAAATGTACAAAGCCAGAAAAGTAAAAATTCCGAAAAGTGTCCAGCCTAGAAATTTGAAAGTTTTTTTTAGCATTTTGATTGATTGGTTTTAGATTAGTAATTGGTTAATTTTTCTCTAACCAATTTTTGAGCCAAATTTTTTCAAGTTGCTAATTCATTTGCGAAATGGCACACGGATTTTACTGATTCGCTTTCGCGAAAGCGCGGATTTGAACGGATTTTAAAAAAAAACTACAACGCAAAAGTACAGTTTGTCATTTCGACGAAGGAGAAATCTCCGCTAGAAACTCGACAAAGATTGGCGATTTTCGTTGCGGAGCTACTTGCGAAGATTTCTCCTTCGTCGAAATGACATACTTTGTGAATATTAACTTTTAGGCACAAAAAAACTGCTGAATCTCTCCAGCAGTTTTAGTCTATTCTCTTTCTTCTTTATTCTTTTCTTTAATAAAAAAATTAAACGTTGAAACGGAAGTGCATTACATCTCCATCTTTCACCACATATTCTTTTCCTTCAACTTTAAATTTTCCAGCTTCTTTTGCTTTTGCTTCAGAACCGTATTGAACGTAATCTTCGTATGAAATCACTTCGGCACGGATGAACCCTTTTTCAAAATCAGTATGGATAACTCCAGCAGCTTGTGGTGCTGTAGCTCCAATATTGATTGTCCAAGCACGAACTTCTTTTACACCAGCGGTAAAGTAAGTTTGCTGCTTTAATAATTTGTAAGCTGCACGAATTAAAACTGATGCTCCCGGCTCAGTTAATCCCATATCTTCTAGAAAAACTTGACGCTCTTCGTAGCTTTCTAATTCTGTAATATCTGCCTCTGCGCCTACTGAAAGAATAATAACTTCAGCTTCTTCGTCTTTTACTAATTCGCGAACTTGATCAACATATTTGTTTCCGTTTACTGCTGAACTTTCGTCAACATTACAAACGTATAAAACTGGTTTTGCAGTAATTAATTGAAAAGCTTCCATAAGAACTTCTTCATCATTGTTTTGAGGAATAATTGTTCTTGCAGATTTTGCTTGCAATAATGCTTCTCTAATTCTGTTTAACAAAGCTTCTTCAGTTTGAGCTTCTTTGTTTCCAGTTTTAGCTGCACGTTTTACTTTTTCTAAACGTTTTTCGATCGTTTCTAAATCTTTTAACTGTAACTCGATATCGATAGTTTCTTTGTCACGAATTGGATTTACATTTCCGTCAACGTGTACAATATTATCATTATCAAAACAACGCAAAACGTGAATAATTGCATTACACTCTCTAATGTTTCCTAAAAACTGATTTCCAAGACCTTCACCTTTACTTGCACCTTTTACCAAACCTGCAATATCTACGATATCCACCGTTGCCATTTGTACACGCTCTGGTTTTACCAATTCTTCCAATTTATTGATTCTTGGATCTGGAACGTTTACAACACCAATATTAGGTTCGATTGTACAAAACGGAAAGTTGGCACTTTGCGCTTTTGCATTAGATAAACAATTAAATAATGTTGATTTTCCAACATTTGGTAATCCTACAATTCCTGCTTTCATCTGTTGTTTCTATTTATTTTTAGTAGACTCCAAATTTCTGGAGTCAAGCCACTAAGCAGTATTACTTAATGGATTATAATTTTAAGTTTTTCTTTCTCTTTATGCCAAAATGATATTTTTGGACTTTAAAATTTTGCAAATATAAGATTTAATAGCTCTTAAGCGAAGTAAAAATGTTTATTAATAAAATTACTTTTATTCAGCAGCATTTTTTTTTTCAAAACTCGAGAAATCATGCTTCTAAATAATAATTTTACACAAAAAAATCCTGAATAAACTTCAGGATTTTTTTTGTTATTTTAATCAAAACTACATTTTAAACTCTAAGGAACTTACAATTGCCTTTTCTTCATCTGTAGCTGTTAATCCTGAAATATCCCAGTAATTGGTCAGGATTTTATTCTTTTTATTAAAAAGCGATTTCTCTTTAAAAACATCACTTTCCCTATAAGTAAAATTTTGTTTATTAAAACTTGTTGTTGTAAAACTGTTACGCACTTGAATATTTTTAACTGCATCTTTTAAAATAAGATTATAAGCTATTTCTTCGTTTGAGCTCAACAAATAATAATTCTTGCCATCAAATCTATAATCTACTTTTACAAATGATCTTGTAATATTTTTTGAATTTATAGTCGTCTTTTCTTCCAATTTGTCAATATTTTTCGGAGTTGCATCAATTGTAAACTCTAGAATAAGTTTCTTTTCTGGATCGTAAATAATTTCAAAACTATCAATTGCTTCTTTTGCTTTCTCCAAAGGTGTAACTGTCATAACATAGTAATCTTTATTCTTGGAATGACCTTTTATAATAAAATCGTATTCCTTTTTTGCTTTTGAACTTAAAAGCAGTTCAAAATATTTTAAGTTCGAATAATTTTCCATGATATTATTCAAATTATAACCTTTTAAATCTGCACTTACATCTGTATCTAATATCCCATAAGATCTGTTTTGTTCTACCAAAAGTGTTGTTTCTGCTTTTTTTTGATTTCCAACGAATTGAAAATTAACAAGCCCGTCATTATAATAAGAATACTGGTTATCGAGCATAAAAAACTCTCTTACATATACTTTTAGCCTATAAGATGCGGCCAGCATATGTACAGAATTAGAAACTATTTTTTGAAGTACTTTTTGAGGTGATTGTTTAGACAAAACAACTTCATCTAGTTTATTATTCTTACTGCTTAGATAAACTACAAAATTACTTTCTTTTAAGGAAGCCCATCGAATAGTTAAACTCTCATAATTAGTTTCAGAAACCTGTATATTAGATCCTCCGCTTAACACAAAAACAGCTTTGCCATCTTTATTAGTTAACAAAATCTGTTTGGTTTTCAAAACAACAATCGTTGCATTTTCGATAGGTAACTGCGTTTCTATATCTTTTACAACTATAGAATGCTCTTCGTTTTGTGCAGAAATACTAGTACCGAATAACACAATACATAGAAGTATAATTTTCCTCATAGGCAATCTTAAATTTTCAACTAAAGTATTAATTTTATTCTTACAAATTAAGAAAACCAAAAATCAAAATACTAAAAACCAACAAAATAGCCTCTTCACAAAACCTTAAATTTTGAGCAAAAAAAATCCTGAACATAATATTCAGGATTTTCTTTTTATCATTTATTCAGAAAGATTATTCATCTCCATGTAAAAACGCTTGTCTGTTTAACAAGGTTTCTTCATCTTCTACATGATTATCATCTGGTACACAACAATCAACAGGACATACAGCAGCACATTGAGGTTCATCATGAAAACCTTTACATTCTGTACATTTTCCTGGAACAATATAATAGATTTCGTCAGAAATTGGAGTTTGTGCATCTTCTGCATCAACTTCAGTTCCGTCTGGTAAAATTACTTTTCCTGAAAGACTAGTTCCGTCTTTGTATCTCCAATCATCAGCTCCTTCATAAATTGCTGTATTTGGGCATTCTGGTTCACAAGCCCCACAATTAATACATTCGTCTGTTATAATTATTGCCATTTTATTCTTGATTACGAGTTAAAAGTTATCAGATTCCCATTAAAAATGTCAAACATTTTATTCGGCTTTGCCTTATAACTTAATATAGCTTATTTTTGTGCAAAATTACAATCAAAACCTTTCATAAACAAACATTATGACATTAGAAACAAAAAAAAGTGTTTTTGTTGAATTAGGAAAATTTTTAAGTCAGTTTTCTGAAAAGGAATCCGTGAAAAAATCTGACGTTTTATACAATGAAGCTTTTTTTGATGATTTTGAAAAACTAATAACTTTATCACAATCTCACAATGGCTGGTATACTCCTGAACAGGTTTTCTTTGCCATAAAATCATGGGCAGATGCTTTAACGGAAGAAAACATTGATAAATGGTTTTCAAATTATTCGTCTGAGTTTGCTCAAAGCGATAAAAAAGAAAAGACTGTTGCCTTAATTCTAGCCGGAAATATTCCGTTAGTTGGTTTTCATGATTTTTTATCTGTTATAATAACTGGAAACAGAGCCTTAATAAAAACATCTTCTAATGACCAGCATTTATTGCCGTTTTTGGCAAAGTACTTAATTGCTGTTGATGAAAATTTAAAAGATAAGATCACTTTTGTTGAAGGAAAATTAGAAAATTTTGATGCTGTAATTGCTACAGGAAGTAACAATACAGCACGATATTTTGAATATTATTTTAAAGACAAACCTTCAATCATCAGAAAAAACAGAAATTCGGCTGCGATACTAAACGGAAAAGAAACTCATGAAGAATTAGAAGCTCTTGGCGAAGATATTTTTAGATATTTTGGTTTAGGATGCCGAAATGTTTCTAAACTTTTTGTACCAAAAGGCTATTCATTTGATGCGTTTTTTCAAGCTGTTTTTAAATATCAGGATGTTATTCATTATGAAAAATACGCTAATAATTACGATTACAACAAAGCGGTTTTTTTAATGAGTAATTTTAAATTGCTTGATAATGGCTTTTTGACCCTGAAAGAAGATTCTAGTTATGCCTCACCTATTTCGAGCGTTTTTTATGAATATTATGAAGATCTTGAAAGTTTACAAACTCGTCTTGAAGCAGACGAAGAGCAAATACAATGTATTGTAAGCAATAATTTGATTAAAAACAGTACTGCATTTGGTCAAACTCAAAATCCGCAATTGTGGGATTATGCAGATAACGTTGATACTATAACGTTTTTGTTAACAACAAAGTAATAAAATGTTCAAATATTTCGAATAATTTATCGCTTTTTCAGCTCCTATTGCCGAAATTTGCGTCTTTAAAATTTCGACTATTAACAACAACCATGAAAAAACACAACTACAGCGCAGGACCAAGTATTTTACCTCAGGAAGTTTTTGAGAAGGCATCAAAAGCAGTTTTAAATTTTAATGATTCAGGATTATCGATTCTTGAAATTTCACACCGAAGCAAAGATTTCGTTGCTGTAATGGATGAAGCTCGTTCGCTTGCTTTAGAATTATTAGGACTTCAAGGAAAAGGATATCAAGCCTTATTTTTACAAGGTGGTGCAAGTACAGCATTCTTAATGGCTCCTTACAACTTGATGAAAGAAAATGGAAAAGCGGCTTATTTAGATTCAGGAACTTGGGCAGCAGCAGCTATTAAAGAAGCTAAGTTTTTTGGAGAAACTGTTATCGTAGGATCTTCGAAAGAAGAAAATTACAATCATATTCCAAAAGGATACGAAATACCATCTGATGCAGATTATTTTCACTGCACAAGTAATAATACCATTTTTGGAACTCAAATGAAAGACTTTCCAGCAACTAAAGTTCCTGTTGTCTGCGATATGAGTTCTGATATTTTTTCACGTCAATTAGATTTCTCAAAATTTGATTTAATTTATGCTGGAGCTCAAAAAAACATGGGACCTGCAGGAACTACATTGGTAGTAATTAAAGAAGAAATTTTAGAAAAAAACGGAAGAACAATTCCTAGTATGTTAGATTATGCTAAACATATTAAAGCAGAAAGTATGTACAATACTCCTCCTGTTTTTGCTGTATATGTTTCGTTATTAACTTTACAATGGATTAAAGAAAAAGGTGGAATAGCTGCTGTTGAAAAACTAAATGACGCAAAAGCTGATTTACTTTATGCTGAAATCGACAGAAACCCATTATTTAAAGGTGCAGCTGCTGTAGAAGATCGTTCAAAAATGAATGTAACTTTCTTATTGAACAATGCTGATCACACTGCAGCATTTGATGCTTTATGGAAAGAAGCAGGAATTTCTGGATTACCAGGACATCGTTCTGTTGGTGGTTATAGAGCTTCTATCTACAATGCTATGCCAATTGAAAGTGTTCAGGTTTTAGTTGATGTAATGAAAGCATTAGAAAGCAAAGTTTAACTGGTTTAATCGTTTATACGGTTAATCGTTAATTTGATTAACTGTTTAATTTCTTCCAGCTAACTTAAATATCAAAAAAAAGAAAAAATTATAATATTGGTTCATCGATTAAACAATTAAACGTATAAACGATTAAATAGTTAAATCGATTAACCAAATAAACAATAAACACACAATGAAAGTATTAGCTAACGACGGAATTTCTAAAAGTGGAATTCTAGCCTTAGAAAAAGGTGGTTTTGAAGTTATAACTACAAAAGTAGCACAAGAACAAGTAGCAAATTTTGTAAACGAAAACAACGTTGACGTAGTTTTAGTTCGTTCTGCAACTAAAGTTCGTAAAGATATTATTGACGCTTGTCCTGGACTAAAAATTATTGGACGCGGCGGAGTTGGTATGGACAATATCGATGTTGACTATGCTAAAAGCAAAGGAATTCATGTAATTAATACTCCTGCTTCATCATCAGAATCTGTGGCTGAATTGGTTTTTGGACACTTGTTTTCTGGTGTTCGTTTTTTACATGATTCTAACAGAAATATGCCTCTTGAAGGAGATTCAAACTTTGACGGTTTGAAAAAAGCTTACGCTAACGGAACTGAATTAAGAGGTAAAACTCTTGGTATTGTTGGTATTGGACGTATTGGTCAAGCTACTGCAAAAATGGCGCTTGGTTTAGGAATGAAAGTTATCGCTGCTGACAGCTTTATTCCGCAAGTTGATGTAAAAGTGGAGTTTTTTGACGGACAATCTATCACAACTACAATCGTTTCTCAATCATTAGAATCATTGTTTAAAGAAGCTGATTTCATTACATTACACGTTCCTGCTCAAAATGGTTATATCATTGGAGAAAAAGAACTTGAAATCATGAAAGATGGCGTTGGAATCGTAAACTGTGCTCGCGGCGGGGTTATCGACGAAGTAGCTTTAGTAAAAGCTTTAGATTCAGGAAAAGTTGCTTTTGCTGGTTTAGATGTTTTTGAAAGCGAACCAAAACCAGAAATGGCAATTTTAATGCACTCTAAAATTTCTCTTACGCCTCACATCGGTGCTGCAACAGGAGAAGCACAAGACAGAATTGGTACTGAATTAGCTTCACAAATTATTACTTTATTGAGCTAATTAATTATATCTAAATTATTTAGAAGGGATTTATTAACATCGTTTAATAAATCCCTTTCTTTTTTTGATTAAATTTGAGTTCTAATCTAAAAACTCTTTTAATCATGTTTGAACAACTAACACAATTAGTACAGCAATACGGAGGTGATGCTGTTGTAAACAATACAGCTATCCCAAACGAACATAACGAAGCAGTAATAAGCGAAACAAGTACTTCAATATTTGCAGGCTTGCAAAAAATCGCATCTGAAGGCGGTGGCGAACAGCTTGCAGGTTTGTTTAACGGAAGTTCTCCAATAGACAGTTCAAATCCTGTAGTACAACAAATCACGCAGCAATTAACTGGAAGCTTGGGCGAAAAATTCGGCTTAAGCAGTGCAGATTCTTCTGGTGTAGCTTCAAACATGATCCCGCAAATCTTAAATTCGTTAGTTAATAAGGCAAAAGATCCAAACGACAGCAGTTTTCAAATTACAGATATTATCAGCTCTATTTCTGGAAATAGCGGACAGGCTTCAAATATAATGGATACTATTTCTAAATACGGAATGCAATTTGGTTTAGACCAAAATAACGACGGAAAAGTTGATATTGCTGATGCTGCAGCTTTAACCAAAAGCGGCGGGTTGGGCGGCTTATTAGGAAAATTATTTGGAAAATAAATAAACCATTTAGTTATAAAGGAACGCAGACTTAAAATATAAACTTCAAAAGCTGTTTTACTAAAAGTAAAACAGCTTTTTTTATAAAAAACATCTCTAAACATTTACAGTTTTGAACTTCTGAACCTCTTATACAAAAGTTAAATAGCAAGCTCTTCTGCTGATTTATTCGTAAATTTAGATTTGAATTTTAAATACCATGAAAAAATATATTTCCATATTCGCTTTTATTCTGACTATAGTTGCGTGTTCTACAGCTTCAAAAAATGTTGCTGCTGCTGATAATTCTATTAAGAAAGGAAATGATACTGTTAGAATTGCAAATGATTCGTTAGAATATGAAGTAATAATAATAGATAACGGCTTTAATACTTGGCTTGCTTCCAGAGCTTATCCGCGAAATTATTATTCCTTAACCTACCTAGAAAATAAAAATTATTTGTACGTAACCGAATGGAACAATAGAGCTATGCAGCCACAGCGTTACAATCCAAATTTATACGAAATGACGATCGATTACCGACGAGATATACATTATGGTTACGAAGTAAATTACCTTATTTATAATTATATGATTTATTTTCAAAATACTTACAAACAAAAGCTTTGGGGTTATGTCCCATCAAGATAATATAGTATATTTGTAATCATTACAAATAGCAATGAATAGATTAAAGAAACGTTGGGGAATTACCTCAAATCTACAAGCCATTATTATACTTATAGTTTTTGCCATTACAGGATCGGCATCTGCTTGGCTCTCTAAGCCATTTTGCATTTGGTTAGGCATTACCAAAGAAGATTTTGGAGTTTGGTTTACCTTAATTCGTCTTATTATTATTTTTCCAATTTATCAAGTTTTATTGGTCGCTATCGGAACCATTTTTGGGCAGTTTAAATTCTTTTGGAACTTCGAAAAGAAAATGCTTAAAAACATGGGACTAGGATTCTTGTTTAAAGACTAAATTTTCATACGTTCATTCGAAAAGAAATAGGTATAAATCCAAGTAAGTGTAAAAGAAGGAATAATATCTGTAAACGGAATTATTTCTTCGAGAAAAGTCAAAACTCCAGCCACTTTTCCAATACGTCCTTTATACATTCTGCTCATAATAAGAGCCGCAATTGGCGCCCAAATAACATCTGAAAATTCGCCAATTAAAGGAATTGAAAATGAAATCATACCAATTCCATCCAAAATTAAACCAATTATTAACTTTGACATTCTGTTATCTTCTACAACTGTTGTTTCTTCGATTTCCATCCTATTCATCTTTATTTTTTTCTAACTACTGCAAATAACACACCAAAATTTCCGTCCGTTTGAATCCACTTTTCCGAAGGCACATAAGCTCTCGACACAAAACCATCTAAATACAGCGCATTCCTGCATCCTAAGCCTTTAAAATACGCTGCAAAATCATAAAAATTTATTTCTTTTTTAGACAGTACAAAAACTACATTCCCATTTGGCAGAATTCCAACACCGTTTCTAATATTCAAGTTAGAAGACCCCTCTTTAAATTCGGGATGTATTTTTCCATCAATAACCAGCATAGGACCAGATTGCGTTGCATACTTTACTTTTTCATTATTTTGAAACTGTTCCGTTTTACAAATTACCGGCACATTTCCTGTTGTTATGTAAAATACTCCGTTAGGTTTTAAATAAAAATTTCCAACATCGTTTGTTGTATCTAATGCTGTTAATACTTTTTGTTTCTCGATATAAAGTCCTTGAGGCGAATTTTCTTTATTATACATTCCCGCATTCATTGCAAAATCTAAAACCTGATTTTGCTTTTCAATCCAGTCTTTTAAATGCTGAATGCTTTTAAATTTTTCGCCATTTTCATTTTTCCAAAACAATCTCAAATCTTGCTTTTTAGTATCAATTGTATACACTACAAAAGAGTTTTTATCATAAACTTTAGCACTTATAAAAATGATAAATACTGTGGCTGCAAATAGAAATAGTTTTAATTTGATATTCAATAAAACTTTCATAAATACGATCTAAAAATTTTATTACTAATTTATGTTGTTTTTCTCACAACCCACTTATTTATTGCGTTAAAAATGTTATTCATAAAATTCTGTTACAACCCATTTTTATATCGAGAGATTCTTTGTTTCTTTGTAAAAACAGTTTCACTACATGATACACGCAAAAAACATACATAAATTCTACGATAAACTTGAAGTTTTAAAGGGAGTTGATTTACATATTAAAAAAGGCGAAATTGTTTCGATCGTTGGAGCTTCTGGTGCAGGAAAAACAACTTTACTACAAATTCTAGGAACTTTAGACAAACCTGACAGCAATCCTGATTCATCATTAACGATCAATGGCGAAAATGTTTTGAAACTGCAAGATGTTGAAACTGATAATTCAAAAGAAGAAAGAACATTTAAAATCATTACTTGGACAAGTTCGATTTACATCATACTTCTGGCTGTTTTTTTACTGTTTTTCAGAACTAAAATCTTTGACGAAATAATAAGATTAATCACAATTGGCGCTTTATTTTTACCAATAATTTTAATGCTCGTTTATTATACAAGATATTTCAAAAAGAAAAGCAAGAAGGACAAAATACTATCCGATTTTAGAAATTTGAATCTTGGATTTATTTTTCAGTTTCATCAACTATTACCAGAATTTACTGCCTTAGAAAACGTTTGTATTCCTGCTTTTATGGCTAACAAACCAAAAGCCGAAACTGAAAAGGAAGCTAAAAGAATCTTAGAATATCTTGGTTTATCACACAGAATCAATCACAAACCAAACGAACTTTCGGGCGGAGAGCAACAGCGTGTTGCGGTTGCAAGAGCTTTAATTAATAAACCAGATGTTATTTTTGCCGATGAACCTTCTGGAAATCTCGACACACATTCGGCAGAGAATCTACATCAATTGTTTTTTCAGCTTCGTGACGAATTTGGACAGACTTTTGTAATTGTAACTCACAACGAAGAATTAGCCAATATGGCTGATAGAAAATTAATTATGGTCGACGGCCAGATTAGTAATTAGATTTTCTAATTATTTGAATATTTCATTTCAACATGAACCAAAAAGAACTTAAAGAATTTCTTGACGAAAAAGTCATTCAATATAACAATCAGGATTTTATTGAAAGTGATCCTGTTCAGATTCCGCATTTATTTACTCAAAAAGAAGATATTGAGATTGCAGGTTTTCTAAGCGCTTCAATTGCATGGGGAAATCGCAAAATGATTATCAAAAATTCGCATAAAATGATGGAATTAATGGGCAGCACGCCTTATGATTTCGTCATGTCACATTCTGAAGATAATTTAGCCGATTTAGAAACTTTTGTTCACCGCACATTCAACGGAAAAGATTTTGGCGGATTCATTAAAGGTCTCCAGCACATTTACAAAAATCACAACGGACTTGAAGCTGTTTTTGCTAAAAATCAGGAAAAAGACAGTTTACAAAAAAGCATAAGCGAGTTCAAAAAAATCTTTTTCGAAATCGATCATTTACCTCGAACACAAAAACACATTTCAGATCCTCTCAATAATTCGGCAGCAAAACGCATCAATATGTATTTACGATGGATGGTTCGCCAAGACACAAAAGGTGTCGATTTAGGAATCTGGAAATCTATTTCTCCATCCGTATTATCTTGCCCGCTTGACGTTCATTCTGGAAATGTAGCTAGAAAATTAGGTATTTTAGAGCGAAAACAAAACGATGGTAAAGCACTTGCTCAATTAGATCAAAAATTACGAGAAATGGATGCTCAAGATCCTGTAAAATACGATTTTGCTTTGTTTGGCTTAGGTGTTTTTGAAGGGTTTTAAAATTGAAAATCAAACAATTATAGCAACAAATAGTTAGATGATTCGAAAAATTTAGTGATCTAACCGCCATTTTAATGTACATTTGCACAAAATTTAATGCAAATGAGCACTTTCGAAAAATTCAATCTTCCAAAATCTTTACAAAAAGCAATCGACGAACTGGGATTTGTTACGCCAACTCCTATTCAGGAAAAATCTTTCTCTGTAATCATGTCTGGACGCGATATGATGGGAATTGCGCAAACTGGTACCGGTAAAACATTTGCCTATTTACTGCCTCTTTTAAAATTATACAAATTCACAAATACTAATACACCAAAAATTGTTGTACTTGTACCAACTCGTGAATTAGTAGTTCAAGTTGTTGAAGAAGTAGAGAAACTAACCAAGTACATGTCGGTTAAAACACTTGGAATTTATGGAGGTGTAAACATCAATACACAAAAAAAAGCCGTTTACGAAGGTGTCGATATTCTAGTTGGAACTCCTGGACGCACAATGGATTTAGCTTTAGACGCTGTTGTTCGTTTTGATGAAACTCAAAAATTAGTAATTGATGAGTTTGACGAAATGCTTAATTTAGGTTTTCGTACGCAATTGACGGCGCTTTTGGCAATGATGAAAGCAAAACGTCAAAACATCTTATTCTCTGCAACAATGACAGATGAAGTAGATGATATTTTGAATGATTATTTTGATTTCCCAGAAGAAGTTACGCTTGCAGCATCTGGAACACCACTAGAAAAAATTACTCAAATCACTTATAATGTTCCAAATTTCAATACAAAAGTAAATCTTCTAAAACATTTGCTTCAAACTGATGAAAGCATGGATCGTGTTTTAGTTTTTGTAAACAATAAAAAGATCTCGGATATGCTTCATACCCGAATCGAAGAAGATTTTGACGGACAATTTGGTGTAATTCACTCTAATAAATCTCAAAATTACCGTTTGAGTACAATGGCTGAATTTCAGGAAGGAAATCTTCGCGGTTTGATTACTACAGATATTATGGCGAGAGGTTTAGATATTTCTGATATTTCTCACGTTATTAACTTCGAACTTCCAGAATTACCAGAATTATACATGCACAGAATTGGTCGTACAGGTCGTGCTGATGCAACTGGAACCGCAATTAGTTTTGTAACCCCTAGAGAAGAAGAATTTAAAGTTGAAGTCGAAGTTTTAATGAACCAAGAACTTGAAATTACCGATTTCCCTGAAGAAGTCGAAATTTCATCGAAACTAATTGAACCTGAAAAAGACAAGCAGCCAATTAAGTTTTTAATGAAAAAAGTAAAACTTGAAGGTGACGGAGCTTTTCACGAAAAATCTAAAAAGAATAAAAAAGTTAATCTTGGCGGACCTTCAAAAACAAAAAAGAAAACACACGGTTCTGTCAATCGAAATATGTTGAAAACGAGAGATAAGAAGAGAAAAGACAGCAACAAATAAAATTTTAGACGCTAAGGTGCTGAGGGACTAAGGTGCTAAGTTTTTTTTCAAAATTATAAAAGGCTCAAAAGATTCATAGTTTTACTTTGAATCTTTTGAGCCTTTATTTTATCTTAGTATCTTAGAACTTTAGCTCCTCAGAACCTCAAAAAAAACTATATCTTCGTAAAAACCAACCCAACAGGCGAACACAATTGAATTCTTCTCCCTGTATCCGTAATTTTTCCAGTTGCAATATCTCTTTTAAAAATAACAATATCATTGGTGTATTGATGTCCTACTAACAAATAATTTCCCGTTGGATCGATTGCAAAATCTCTCGGTCCTTTTCCTAAAGTGCTTTGCTGTTCTACTAATTCTATACTTCCATTTTTTAGAATTTTATAAACTGAAATTGCATTAACATCTACACGATCAGAAACGTATAAAAAATTCCCATCAGGCGAAATCTTTATCGCTGCAGCCCCAGTGCCGCCTTTAAATCCTTTTGGTAAAATACTAGTTTCAGCAATTACTTTTAAACTTCCAGTTTTGTTATCATAACTAAAAGTTGTCAATGTCCCGTCTAATTCCTGAACCAGATAAACAAATTTACCATCTTTACTAAAAGTCAAATGTCTTGGGCCGCTTGCTGGTTTTACATCCACACTTCCTTTTAACGTCAATATTTCGTTTTTAGCAATTGGATTGTATCTATAAATAAAAACTTTATCTAAACCTAAATCATTCGATAATACAAACTTTTTATCTGGCGAAAAACAAACCATATGCACATGTGCTTTTTCCTGACGTGCTGCATTTGGCCCTTTTCCTTGATGCTGAACTAATTGCTGCGCCTCAGAAATACTGCCATCAGCATTTTTCTTAAAAACAGCGATGCTTCCACCTGAATAATTTGCTATAATCACATTTTTATCATCATTAATCAAATGGCAGGGATCTGCTCCTAAAGCATCATTTTTATTCAAAAAAGTAACCTTTCCTAAAGCTGAATCATAACCAAAAGCACTTACCGCACTTTGATCTCCATTTTCATTTACAGCATAAATAAACTTATTATCTGCTGAGACTGACAAATAACTTGGACTGACTACATTTTCTGAAGATCCTTTTAATTTAAATTCTCCAGAATCAGCATTAAATTCATAAACGTAAATTCCGTTACTTGGGCAGGTATTCGTATAAGTTCCTACTAATAAATTAAATTTATTTTGAGCTTTAGCAACTGTAAATACTAAAGCTGAAAATAACACTAGATATATTTTTTTCATACTTAATTTTTTGAATACGCTAAAATAAGCATTTATATCATTTTTGCCATTACAAATAGAGTCTTAAAAGTTACATTTTTCAAAAAGCAATTTATCATACAAGCCCCATAAGTAGGCTTAAGTTTTATCTTATTAAGTTCTGCTCATAATCCATTACATTACTTATAAGGTTTAATTAAAAAATTTGTATTTTTGACCAGCATCTTCGCGAAAAACAAAACGTAGTGAAGTAAATCGAAGCCAGAATGCATTTTAAACATCCCGAAATTCTATACTTCCTTTTTTTATTGATCGTTCCAATTTTGGTTCATTTATTTCAATTACGACGTTTTAAAACCTCCTATTTTACCAATGTTCGTTTCTTAAAAGAACTTGCTATTCAAACTCGTAAAAGTTCGAAAATCAAAAAACGACTATTACTGGCAACTCGCTTATTATTACTTACATGTATTATTACAGCCTTTGCACAGCCTTTTTTTGAAGCCAAAGACAGTAAAAATGCTTCAAACGAAATGTATATTGTATTAGATAATTCGTTTAGTATGCAGGCAAAAGGAAAAAAAGGAGAATTGCTAAAACGAGCTGTTCAGGAATTATTAGAAAATACGCCTGAAACTGCGCAATTTTCATTGCTGACAAACACCGAAAATTATTGGAATACTGATATTAAATCGGCTAAAAGTGCATTACAAAATTTAAAATACAGCGCAACGCCATTTGAACTTTCGTCGATTATGGCAAAAATAAAAGCCCATAAATCAGCACATAAAAAAGATATCGTTATTATTTCTGATGCTGTTGGCTTGACCGAAAATGACGTAAAAAACATTGATCAGGAAGAAAAACCCTATTTCATAGTTCCTCAAGCAGAACAAAAAAACAATGTTTCTATCGACAGCGTTTACATCAATCAGACATTAGAAAATTTTTACGAAATAACGGTTGACCTGTCGGGTTATGGAGAAGATTTTAAGCCTATTTCGACTTCTTTATACAATCAAAACAAATTAATTGCTAAAACAATTATCAATTTTGATGCGAAGAAAAAGAAAATCAACTTCACGATACCAAAAGAAGCCTTTCATGGTTATGCTTCTATTGAAGACAATGGTTTAACGTATGACAACAAACTGTTTTTCAGTATCTCTAAAAACAAAAAAACTAACGTAATCAGCATCGGAGAACCTGAAAAAAGTAATTTCTTATCTAGAATTTACACTTCTGCCGAATTCAATTATAATAATTATGCAATTGGTTCTCTCGACTATAATAGTTTAGAAAAGCAAAATACAATCATCTTAAACGAATTAGTTGAGATTCCGCAAGCCTTACAAACCACTTTAAAAGCTTTTGTTTCTAAAGGCGGAAATTTAGTTCTAATTCCGTCTGAAAAAAGTTCAATTTCAAATTTAAATTCCTTTTTAGGAAATTTTGGAAAGGTTCAATTTAATACGCTAAAAGCTCAAAATAAATTGATTACCAAAATCAATTTTGATCATCCTTTGTTTTCAGGAGTTTTTGAGAATAAAATCACAAACTTTCAATACCCAAAAACAAACAATTCATTTGATGTTTCAAGTCCTTATCCAGCCGTTTTATCTTATGAAGATCAAACTGCATTTGTAACAACAATTCAAAATCAAGTTTCTGGAATTACCGTTTTTTCAGCGCCGATAAACACAGAGAATTCAAATTTTCAGCAATCGCCGTTAATTGTTCCGTTATTTTATAAAATGGGACAAAATAATCAGAAAACAGGCGTAAATGCTTTAACCATAGGAAACAATCAACCTTATTTTGTTGATGTTTTACTAACAAAAGATGCAATTCTAGAAGTAAAAGGAACTGATGATTCTTTCATTCCGATTCAGCAGATATTAAACAATAAAGTAAAACTGACTTTTAATGATTTTCCTGAAACAGCTGGAAATTACAGCATTTTTGACAAAAAAGAATGGATTGAAAATTTAAGTTTTAATTACAAACGATCAGAAAGTGATTTAAGTCAGGTAAATACCAATGTAGTTTCTAACTTTAAAACTGCAGATACAATTTCGACCATTTTTAATACCTTACAAACTGAGCGCACAGACAGCCAAATTTGGAAATGGTTTGTTATCTTTGCACTGTTATTTTTAGCATTAGAAATGGCGATTATAAAATTCGTGAAGTAATTTTTTTAGCATGTTTGTCATTTCGACGAAGGAGAAATCACACAAGCTGAGAACGTACTGCACAGAAAATTGGATGCGATTTCTCCTTCGTCGAAATGACAAAAGCTGAATCTGTAAATAAAAAAATAAATTTCTCTACATATGAAAATAATCATCAAAAGCGCCAAAATTATCGACTCAAAAAGTCCGTTTCATAACCAGACTGTTGATCTTTTAATTGCAGATGGTTTAATAGAAAAAATTGGCGTTTCACTTCGAAACGACAATGCAACAGAGGTAAAATTTGATAATCTTCATGTTTCTCAAGGATGGTTTGACAGCAGTGTTTCACTAGGAGAACCAGGTTATGAAGACCGAGAAACTATCGAAAACGGATTAAACGTTGCGGCAAAAAGCGGTTTTACAGCAATTGCTCTTCAGCCAAACTCCTTCCCTATTATTGACAATCAGTCTCAGGTAAATTTTGTAAAAAATAAAGCAAATGGTTTTGCAACAGAAATTTTCCCAATCGGAGCTTTAACAAAAGCCAGCGAAGGAAAAGATATGGCAGAATTGTTTGACATGAAAAAAGCCGATGCTGTTGCTTTTGGAGATTACAACAAAAGTATTGATAATGCCAATCTGCTAAAAATTGCGCTGCAATACGTTCAGGATTTTGACGGTTTGGTAATTACTTATTCGCAAGACCCAAACATAAAAGGAAACGGCGTTGCAAACGAAGGAATTGTTTCGACTCGTTTAGGATTAAAAGGAATTCCTGATTTAGCTGAAGAACTTCAAATATCTCGAAACTTATTTTTACTGGAATATACAGGAGGAAAACTTCATATTCCAACCATTTCTACAGCAAAATCAGTTCAATTAATTAGAGAAGCTAAAGCAAAAGGTTTAAACGTAACTGCAAGTGCATCTGTACATCATTTGGTTTTAACAGATGAAAAACTGGACGGTTTTGATACACGTTTTAAAGTTACTCCGCCTTTACGAACTGAAGTTGACAGACAGGCTTTACTTAACGGAATTGCTGACGGAACTATCGATATGATTACTTCTGACCACAATCCGATTGATATCGAATTCAAGAAAATGGAATTTGACACGGCAAAAAACGGAACTATTGGTTTAGAAAGTGCTTTTGGAGCTTTATTGACTGTTTTACCATTAGAAACTGTAGTTTCAAAACTAACTTCTGGAAGAGCTGTTTTTGGACTTGAAAACAACACAATTACCGAAGGTTCTAAAGCAAACTTAACTTTCTTTACTCCGGAAGGAAAATCGACTTTTACTAAAGAAAATATCCTTTCAAAATCTAAAAATTCTGCCTTTTTAGGAACTGAAATTAAAGGTTCTGTGTACGGAATTTTAAATCAAAATCAACTTGTTACAAAATAATACAATGAACAATACAATCGAAGAAGGAAAATCTATCGCTATTACCAGTTATATTTTAATTATTGGCGTTTTGATAGCGATGTCTATGAATTCTGAAAACAAAAACAGCTTTGCTTCTTTTCATATTCGTCAAGCTTTAGGATTATCTCTTACTTTTATTTCTTTCGGAGCAATTATCAGCAATTTCGACAGCTTTTTTATCACTTTTCCAATGTGGATCTGTATTTCAATTCTTTGGACTTTTGGTATTTTTAATGCTATTCAAGGGCAGACAAAACCAATTCCGTTAGTGGGAAAACTTTTTCAAAAATGGTTTAAATCTATCGGTTAGTAAAATTCCAATATTTTAAATTCCAAACTTGAAGAACTTTGTCTAAGTTTAAAACTTGAAACTGCGACTGAAGCTCACATTTCACAACTTACAATTCACAATAAAAAAATGAATCTATCTTTAGAATATAAAATAAGAGAACCAAAAGTTATTTTAGACAAAAATCCTGTTTTACTTTTATTACACGGTTACGGCAGCAACGAGGCTGACTTATTTTCGTTTGCAACTGAACTTCCTGATAATTATTATATCATTTCGGCAAGAGCGCCTTATGATTTACAATATGGTGCTTACGCTTGGTACGCAATCAATTTTGATGCTGACCAAAATAAATTTTCAGATAATGAACAGGCAAAAACATCAAGAGATATAATTGCCAATTTTATTGACGAATTAGTTGCCAATTATCCTATTGACCCTAATAATGTGACTTTAATTGGCTTTAGCCAAGGTTCAATCTTAAGTTATGCAACTGCACTTTCTTATCCTGAAAAAATTCAGAGAGTTGTAGCGATGAGCGGTTATTTTAATGCAGAAATCATCAAAGAAGGTTTTGAGAAAAACGACTTTAAAAACCTAAAAATATTCGCTTCACACGGAACTGTAGATCAAGTTATTCCGATTGAATGGGCAAGAAAAACTCCCGCAATTTTAGAAAGGCTGAATATTCCTGTTACTTACAAAGAATATCCTGTTGGTCATGGTGTTGCGCCACAGAATTTCTTTGATTTTAAAAACTGGCTTTTGATGTAAAAAGAAAAAAGTGAGATGTNNACATCTCACTTTTTTCTTTTCATTTTTTACTTTCTACTCTCCAGTATAAATAATTTTACCATCTTTTTTCAATACATAACCTTTCCAAGGAATTAACTCTAGATCATCTTTTTTCCAAGAATCGCCTTCAGATTTTCTTTCTAAAATAATAGATTCTTTTTGAGTATCAAGAAAAAGTTCTGCTTTGTTTCCATCAAAAATAACATATGCAGCTGTGGTGTATGTTTTTCCATCTTCTGCATGATTTAACCTTGTTCCTTCAAAAATTCGGATACATTCTTTTTTCAACGTTGACCAAGTGTATCCAGCAGAGGCTTTACATCCGTGAGCATCAGAATCTCCACCTACAATTGCTTCTTTTTCTGGCTCACTAGAAATTACTTTATCCTGAGAAACCTTTTTTGCACAAGAAAATGTTCCGGCAATAATCAAAAACAAAAATATTTTTTTCATAATCCTATTAAATTTAAATTAATAAAAAAACAGGATAACACAATCCTATTTTTGATACAACCAAGTTTGGTTTACTTCAAAGGTAATATTATCATCATTATCAACAAAGTATTTTAACAAGACTTCCCCCCATAATTCTCCATTACTGTAATCAGCAATAATCCAACGGTGGTTTAAAATCTTCACTTTATTGATAATAAATTTGTTTGGTCCAATTTGATCTTGTCCTGTGTATGGATTCCCTTTTGGGTTTGCGTTAAAATCCAATAATTTCTCAGTTACAACTGGAATCAATTTTTCAAATAAAATCACTTTTCCTCCAGAAGCGCTGTTATCAAAGTAATTTTGCGCATTTTCATTATGTTCAAGAGAAAAATAATTTGCATCAGCCAATTGAGTTTTTACTAATTGAATACTGTCTCTTAGCTTTTTAGTCGTTTTATCATATCTTTCCTGCCCGAATTTCACTTCGCTGCTATAAAACATATAAGTAAAAACATTCATTAATATCGCAAGGATAAAAAGATAAAGCATTAGGGATTTTTTCATTTTTATGGAATAATTAAATTGTAATTTCTAAGTTATCGTAAGCCAGAAAAACATTTTCTGGAAGTTGTTTCTGCACTTCTTCGTGAAAACCTAAAACATGGCTGATATGCGTCAAATAAGCCTTTTCGGGTTTTACGAGATTAATAAAATCAAGTGCTTCCTGCAAGTTAAAATGTGTATCGTGAGGTTCAACACGTAAAGCATTCACAACTAAAACTTTCAATCCTTTAAGTTTTTCGACTTCGGAAGTTTCAATTGTTTTTACATCTGTTAGATAGGCAAAATCATCGATTCTATATCCAAAAACCTGTAAATCTCCGTGCATTACATTTATCGGAATCGCCATTTTATCACCAACCGCAAAAGGTTTGTCATTTTCGACTTCGATAGTTTTTACGCTTGGAGCGCCAGGATATTTATTCACAGTTTCGAAAACATAATCAAAACGGCGTCTCAAATTACCTAATACACGCTCATGTCCGTAAATAGGAATTTCTCCCTGTCTAAAATTAAACGGACGAATGTCGTCTAAACCTGCAGTATGATCTGCATGTTCGTGCGTAAATAAAATAGCGTCGAGTTTACGACATCCGCAAGAAAGCATTTGCTGCCTGAAATCAGGCCCGCAATCGATTACAAATGAGTGCTCGTTCCAAGTAATCCAAATGGATACGCGGAGCCTTTTGTCCTTAGCATCAGTGCTTTTGCAAACAGGATGATCCACTCCGATAATCGGAATGCCTTGAGAAGTACCAGTACCTAAAAAATAGACCTTCAATTGAACTTAATTTTTTTACAAAAATAGGATTATTTCTCTTTCATTAGAAGCCTAATTTACTAACTTTGTAACAAATCTATTTAAAATAAAATGGGTACAGAAATAAAACTCAAAGGTGACAAGGTCATCGAACAGATTCCCTCTATAAAAGACAAAGCTTTACGCATTAATTTAAACGAAAACATTTACGGAACATTTGCAGAAATTGGCGCTGGACAAGAGACAGTTAGACATTTTTTCAGATCCGGAGGTTCTTCAGGAACTATTGCAAAAGCCATGTCTGCCTATGACAAAGATTTTAGTGATGCTATTTACGGAATTGAAACTGACGGCCGTTACGTAACCGAAGAACGTTTAAAAAAGATGTTAACTCTCGAAGGGCAAATCATCGAAGAGCGTTTAAGCAGAGAAAAACATCCCACAAAACTTTTCTTTAGTTATGCCAATACAGTTGCAACTATAGATTTTGCCAAACAATTTAAAGGACACGGCTGGGTAGGAATTAGATACCAAATTGAACCCGACGAAGCTTATAACGAAATTATTCTTCACATTCGTTTTAGAGAAACTGACGCTAGATTACAACAAGAAACACTAGGAATTTTAGGTGTAAACTTAATTTACGGTGCTTTTTACAAATATAATGATCCAAAACGCTTACTTCGATATTTATATGATCACTTAGACAAAGATCAATTAGAAATCGATACCATCAATTTCTCTGGTCCTCGTTTTGCTGATGTTGACAATCGTTTGATGAGTTTACAATTGGTGAAAAACGGAATGACTGACGCGGTTATGTTTAATCCTGAAGGGAAAAACATATTGCCGGCTGCCATTTTATACAAAAAGAACCTTTTAGCTTTAAGAGGAAGTTTTCGCCCAGTTACAAAAGTAAACATGGACATGTACGAGAAATCGTTGAAGATGTTTCTTGAAGAAAACAAGGTTGAAAAAGATAATACATTAGTTATTTTCGAAATTACGCTTTCGAATTTACGTTCTGACGGTGAAATCGACGAACGTGACTTTATGGATAGAGCTGAATTACTTTGTTCACTTGGTCAAACGGTAATGATTTCGAATTTCCAAGAATACTATAAAGTAGTTGAATATTTTGCTAATTATACCAAAGCTCGTATGGGATTAGCAATGGGTGTAAATAACCTTGTCGATATTTTTGACGAGAAGTACTACAGACACTTAAGCGGTGGAATTCTAGAAGCTTTTGGAAAATTATTCTACAGAGATATGAAAGTTTTCCTTTATCCAATGCTGGATGAAAATGGAGAATTAATGAATTCAACTAATTTAAAAGTACATCCAAGAATGAAAGAACTTTACAAGTTCTTCAAGTTCAACGGAAAAGTGGTTGATATTACAGATTACGACCCACACAACTTAGAGGTTTTTTCTCGCGAGATTTTAAAAATGATCAATCAAGGCAAAAAAGGTTGGGAACATATGCTTCCGCCAGGTATTGCAGAAATTATAAAAGAACACCACTTGTTTGGATATCATCCTCAAACGGAATTAGAACAAAATGCTTAATTAAAAAAAGTCCCTTATTGGGACTTTTTTTTGTTTCATCAGGTTCTGGAATGCGTAAAATTTTACCGCAAAGCACGC
>NZ_MUHA01000010.1 GCF_002217355.1 Flavobacterium oncorhynchi
CAATTGTTTATCGTTTTAACCAACTAACAAAAAATCATCTTAAACATATAATTAAGACAAAAAAAACAGCTCAAAAAATACTTTAAAGGCAGAAATTAAAACTATTAACCTACTAATCCAAAAGCTATGTCTAAAGGTCATTTTTTTAAAAAACTCCGTTATCCAAATGTTTTTGTTCTTTTATTAATTGTATTTCTTTCTTGCGCTTTACTAATATTTATTAATTTTTTTACTATCAAAATATTATCTGCAAATAGAGCTTATGTAAATGGCGAATCTCATTATTCAAAAGGCCAAAAAGATGCTTCCAGACATCTTTTAACCTATCTCTACACAAAAGATAAAAACCAATGGAATTTATACTTAGAGGAATTAAAAGTTCCGCAAGGCGATGGGATTGCCAGGGTAACACTTTTAAAAGTTGGCGACAATGAGACAGCTCGAAAAGGTCTTCTTACGGGCCGAAATAACGAAGCTGACCTAGATGATCTTGTTTGGCTGTTTGTTCATTTTAAAGAGATTCCATTTTTGGCAAAAGCAATTCACGAATGGGAACAAGGTGACAAATTAATCTATCAATTATTCATTATTGGACAACAAATAGATTCAAAAATAAAATGCGACCAACTAACTGATGCCGATCAACAAAAATTTCTTCAACAAATCAGCAGCATCAGCGACAAACTAACTATCAATGAACGGAACTTCTCTAACACACTAGGAGAAGGAACTCGTACAATAAAAGACCTTCTTATCATTATCAATATTGTTTTCATATTAATAATTATTTGCAGTGTTTCTCTTTATTATTCTATCATGGTTAAACGATTAATTGTTTCCAAAAAGGAAATTGAAGTCAAAAATGAAAATCTAATATTAGTCAACCATGAACTCGATCGCTTTGTTTACAGCGCATCACATGACTTAAGATCCCCAATAACCTCTCTAAAAGGGCTTATCCAAATTACACAGCTTGAAGATGATATAGACCAAATCAAAGATTATTTAAATTTAATGCATCAGAGTCTTTGCAAACAAGATCAATTTATCAGTGATATTATAGATTATTCCAAAAACAAAAGGATACAAACAATCATAGAACCCGTTAATCTAAAAGAATTATTTGACGAAGCAATTGCGCAATTAATGCATATCGAAAATGCTAACAAGATAACTTTTACCAAAGAATTATTACTTGATCAAATTCAAAGTGATCGTTTACGCTTAAGAATTATCATAAGTAATTTACTCTCAAATGCAATAAAATATGCTGACAACAGCAAACAAGAAATGCTTATTTCTATAAAAACTTATTTTGACGGCTGTTTTCATTAAATAGAAATATCGGATAATGGAATTGGCATTAAAGAGGAATTCAGGGATCATATTTTTGAAATGTACTTTGGGACTAACAAAAATAAAGGATCAGGACTAGGGCTATATATAGTAAAAGAGGCCGTCGAAAATATTAAAGGAAACATATCTGTATCCTCAAAAACTAATATAGGAAGCAAATTTATTGTAACAATTCCAAATACATATGATGCCTAAACCAGAATTCTTATTAATTGAAGACAATTTGATAGACCAGCTTGTTATTAAACAACTATTAAAAAAAGTGTTTAATATAACCGAGCTAAGTATCACTAATGATGGTAATGAGGGAATTTTATGGCTTAACAATAACAAAAAAAAGAATCAATCCTTAGTCATCTTATTAGACATTCAAATGCCTATAATGAATGGTTTTGATTTTTTAAATGAGTTTCACAAGCTAAGCGAAGATTTTAAAAGAGGAATTCAAATTTATGTACTTTCATCAACATTAGACACTAATGAAATTCAAGAAATCAAGAATAGTAAATATATAACTGATTTTTTAAGCAAACCTCTTTCAATTGAAGAATTTAAAACAAAAATTTACTTAACTATTTAAATAATTTTATTCTAAAACACGATTTACCTGCGAAAATGCTCTTGTATAATAAGCTTCTTTTGTCGAAGAAATCATAACACCGCCGTGAGTAGAAGAGTGTACGAATTTAATCTCGCCATCGACATTTTCAACGACCATACCAACATGATTTATATGACGCCTCCCATTGGTTTTAAAGAAAATTAAATCTCCTTTTTGAGCTTCTTCTGAAGCTACTTTTGTTCCTATTCGAGATTGTTCTATTGAACTTCTTGGCAGTTTGATATCGAAGTTCCCAAAAGTACAAAACATTAATCCTGAACAATCAAAACCTGCTTTTGTAGTTCCACCAGAACGGTAACGTGTTCCAATATTTTCAGTCGCATTACTAATCAGCTGATTAATTAAATCGGAATGATTACTTATTCTAACAACTCCCGAATCTTTGACTGCATTT
Source organism: Flavobacterium oncorhynchi (assembly GCF_002217355.1). Classification (GTDB taxonomy): domain Bacteria; phylum Bacteroidota; class Bacteroidia; order Flavobacteriales; family Flavobacteriaceae; genus Flavobacterium; species Flavobacterium oncorhynchi. Next base: position 2,373 of record NZ_MUHA01000010.1, read on the forward strand.
GAGTTATCTGCGACTACTATTGAAGGCTGTGCACTATCGATTACTTGAGATGAATTTACATTTAAAACATCTGCCTTTTCTTTAGTGGTTTTAATCTTTAAAACAGATCCTACCGGAAGTTTCCCTTTTATAAATGGATTTTGTCGTTCTAGCTCAGCTACTGTAATTCCGTATCTTTTTGCAATAGCATACTTTGTTTCTTTTGGCTGCACCTCAACGACAACTTCTGCATTTTCTGAAGTAATAATTTCAGGTTTTGTTATATCAGTATTAATTCCAGTTGCGGCAGTTGCGATCGCATTTGAAGAAGTATTACCTTCCTTCTCAGCATTTAAATCGGTTGTTTCTAATAACTGATTGGCTTTTTCTGCTGTGGTACTAATCTTTAAAGATTGCCCTACCCGGAGTTTCTTTTTGATTGAAGGATTCTGACGTTCTAATTCTGCTACTGTTATTCCGTACTTCTTAGCAATTGAGTATTTTGTCTCTTTAACTTGTACTTTAACGTTAAGCTCTGTATTTGCAATAGGAACAATTTCTGGTTTTGCTCCATTTGTATTAACTGCATTTTCTGAACTTACTACAGCATTAGAAGGAATATTTAGATGCTGTCCTATTTTTAAACCGTCTGTTTCTAATGTTGGATTTGCTTTTTTCAATTCATCAACAGAAACATTGTATTTTTTAGCGATTCCCCAAAGTGTTTCTTTTTGCGAAACTTCATGTGAACCTGGAGTATCATAAGCTATATTTTTCGTTTTACTTGCTTCAGTTTGAGAAGATTTTTGCGCAGTACGAACATTTTTATTAGGGATTAGCAAAACCGAATTTAGTTTTAAAACTTTAGGTGCATTAGGATTTGCATCTTGGATATCCTTTACTTTTACACCATATTTTTTAGCAATTACAGTAATGTTTTCTCCTTTTGAGATTTTATGTTTGGTAAATTTTTCTTGAGAAAAAGCACCAACACTAAAAAAAAACAATACTATAATTAATCTAAAAACCATACTCACCTATTAAAGTTTATCTATCTTTTTTAAGTTTAGATAATAATTTAAACTCAAAAAGAGTAACTATATTACCTAAAAAGCGAATTTAACTTTTTAAAGTAAAAAACACACTATTTTTAACAACTAATTCACTTCATTTTAACAAGTACGGCATCAAAATTGTGTCAACTTTTTGAATTGCAGTTTTTTAAACAAAAATAATGTTCCAAAAGAGATTTATCCTTAACTTAACTAATAAAAACTTGTGAAAAAATTACTCTTCATCTTTCTTTTATCTTCGTTTTTATCAAATGCACAAAATACTGAAGGAACTGTAGTTTCTACAAGCAATCAACCTATTTCAGATGTAAATATCGTTTGTTCTTCAAAAAACTTTAAAACATTGAGTGATAGAAAAGGGAAGTTTATAATCCGAAAAGAATCAAGCTTTAATGAAACTGACACTTTGCAATTCTCTCATATTGGATACCAAATTTCTAGAATTTCCTTTAAAGAGCTTAGAAAGCTTAATTTTAAAATTTATCTGAAAGAGGAAACAGAAAATTTATCTGAAATAGCTGTTTCTGCCAATGGCAAATTAAAACTAAAATCGAAAATTGCTTTTACGAAATTGGCTCCTTTAAAAAATGCTATTTATTCTTTTGGGTCTCTGGTAAAAGATGGTAAAATTTATATTGTTGGAGGCGACGCTTCTTATGAATCTGATGCTTTTCAAAAGGCAAAGGATAAAACAGTAAATACAGATACTGAAATTTTCATGAAAACTTTTTATGATGAACTTCGTCGTCAAGAAGGCTCTCATTCGTATAGAGGTGATTTTTTAATTTATGACATCAATGCTGACAACTGGCAGACTTCTGAAATAAAATTTAAAAAAAGAGCTTATAATAAACTCCATTATTACGATAACAAGATTTATGTTTTGGGAGGAAAGCGAATATCTGGAAATGCTAAATTTGAATATTTAGAAAATGAAATTGAAGTTTTTGATTTAAGCAAAAATACAATTACAATTGATAAAACTAATCCGCATCAGGCGGTCAATTTTTCGTCGTTTACTTACAAAGACAATATTATTGTTATGGGTGGCTCAATAAAAACGACTCTGAAAGGCAAAAAAACTTTCACTAACAAAGTTCGTTTTTACAATATTCCTTCTGGTTTGTGGTATGAACTTTCGGATATGCTGACTGCTAAAGAAGCAAATGGTGTTTTAATAGGTGATAAAATTTATTTAATTGGCGGAAATAATGGACAACCTTTATCTGAAATAGTAAGTTTAAATTTGCTTGATGAAAAATGGCAAACTGAGGGAGATCTTTTTTCTCCTTTAGAAAATCCTGCAGTTACTTCTCAAAATAACACAATTTACTTTTTTAATGATCGAAGATTGTATGTGTACGACATAAAATCAAATCAGCTAAAAGAGTACTTAATTGATCTTGAATTAAAATCTTCAACAATGCATTTTTATGGAGACAAATTATACATAATTGGCGGTTACACTTACAATGAATACAGCACGAATCCTTCTGCTGCCACTTATAGTATTTCTGTTGATGAATTCGAAAACACGAAGCCAATCCGTATTAAAACGTTAAACTCAAAAACTCCTTTAGTTAAAGAAAATCAATAGTTTTTTAATAGTCTTTTTTAAAAACTACAGCCCTAACCTAGATGGAAACGGCCTAAAAATAAAAACAGGCACCATAAAAATGATACCTGTTTTTACTTTAAATAGAATGTACAACCTCTTCTAGTTCAAAACGAGATTTTGGCAAAACTGTCGGATGTGCCCAATCACTTAAATCAGCATATCCAACTGTAACAGAAAATAGCGGTGCATATCCGTCTTGCGGCAATATTTGCTTATAGCCTTCAATGTTTATACCTTCCATTGGCGTAGCATCAAGTCCCATACTTATACAAGCACTTAAAAAATAACCTAACGAAAGATATACTTGATGTTCCATCCAAGATTTCGTTGCGACATCTCCATTCGATTTTATCATTGGTTCGTAAAAAAGAGTTCTCCACGCTTCTGGCAGAATAGAGATATTTCGTTTTTCAAAATGTTCAATATCTTCCATTACACTAAACACCACTAAAAGACCTACATCGTTGATAGATTGTTCGTTCATATAAGATTGAGCTGCTAGTTCTCTTTTTACTGTTTCATTGGTAACAAAAGTAAACTTCCAAGGCTGACTGTTTATAGAAGAAGGACTTAATCGAATAATCTGTTTCAATTCTTCAATTTGTTCTGCTGTAATCTTTTTGGCCGCATCATACTTTTTTGTTGCGTACCTACTCTTTGCAAGGTCTAAAAAATTCATATTTTTAATTTTTTATTTATACTATACTTTTTATTGTTACAAAACTAAGTATAGTAAACTATCTTTGCAATAACGGATAAAATTGATAGTAACAGATGTATAGTATAGACAACAAACAATATCCTTGCAGCACAAGCCTAACAATGAAATATATAGGCGGCAAGTGGAAAGCAGTAATTCTTATTCATTTAATCGAAAAAAAGCGATATAGCGAATTAAGAAAAGAATGTAAAGTTATCACTGAACGAACATTAAGCCTTCAACTGAAAGAACTTGAAGAAGATGGACTTATTACACGAACTGTACACACAAATAAACCTCCTTTGAGAGTAGATTACGAATTAACTTCTTTTGGCAGAACACTTATTCCGTTGCTTCAAGCCATTGCTCAATGGGGAAGTGAAACTGCTACAACCTTAAAGCTATAATAAATTAATTTCTAATTATAAAAAATAAAAAAAACGTTCTGCTTTCACAGAACGTTTCTAGTATAATTGAATACAAAAAATATTAAGCTTTTCCGGCCGCAATTAAGTTTAATGCAGAACCTGCAACGAACCAGCCAATTTGACCTGCATTGTAGGTATGATTTGCTAAGATAATATCTTTAGAACCGTTTGCGTGAACAAATTCTAATGTCAATGGTTTTCCTGGCGCAAATTCAGTTAAGTCTAAGAAGTTAATTGTATCATCTTCTTGAATCTTATCATAATCCGCTTCGTTTGCAAATGTCAATCCTAAAAGACCTTGTTTTTTAAGGTTTGTTTCATGGATACGCGCGAAAGATTTTACTAATACTGCTTTTACACCTAAGAAACGAGGCTCCATAGCTGCATGCTCACGAGAAGAACCTTCGCCATAATTATGATCTCCCACAACGATAGACGGAACTCCAGCTGCTTTGTATGCGCGAGCAACAGCAGGAACAGCATCATATTGCCCAGTTAATTGGTTTTTAACTGAGTTTGTTTTTTGGTTGTAAGCATTTACAGCTCCAATCAACATATTATTTGAAATATTATCTAAATGCCCGCGGAAACGCAACCATGGACCAGCCATAGAGATATGGTCTGTTGTACATTTTCCGAATGCTTTGATTAATAATTTAGCACCTGTAATGTTTTTACCATCCCAAGCATCGAACGGAGCCAATAATTGTAATCGTTCTGATGCAGGATTTACTACAACCTGAACTCCTGAGCCATCAGCTGCTGGAGCTTGAAATCCCGGATCCTCAGCATAGAAACCTTTAGCAGGAAGTTCATCTCCTGTTGGAGCATCCAGCATTACTTCTTCTCCATCTTCATTGATTAGTTTATCTGTTAATGGATTAAAGCTTAAATCACCAGCGATTGCCATTGCAGTTACTAGTTCTGGAGAACCAACAAAAGCTAATGTATTAGGATTACCATCAGCACGTTTTGAAAAGTTACGATTGAAAGAGTGAACAATTGTATTTCTTTCTTCTTTTTCCGCTCCTTCTCTATCCCACATTCCAATACATGGTCCGCAGGCATTAGCAAAAACAGTTGCTCCAATTTTGTGGAATGTATCAATAAATCCGTCTCTTTCGATCGTTGAACGAACTACTTCAGAACCCGGAGTAATGGTAAACTCTGCTTTTGTTTTTAAATTTTTATCTGCTACTTGTCTTGCTAAAGAAGCTGCACGAGAAATATCTTCATATGACGAGTTGGTACATGATCCTATTAAACCAACCTGAATTTGTAATGGCCAATTATTTTTGATTGCTTCTTCTTTCATTTTAGAAATTGGAGTAGCTAAATCTGGCGTAAAAGGACCATTTAAGTGCGGTTCTAATTCAGATAAATTGATTTCGATAACTTGATCAAAATATTGCTCTGGATTTGCATAAACTTCCGGATCTCCTGTTAAATAAGAAGCAATTTTATCGGCAGCATCAGCAACATCAGCTCTGTTTGTAGAACGTAAATAACGCCCCATTGAAGCATCATAACCAAAAGTTGAAGTTGTTGCACCAATTTCAGCCCCCATATTACAAATGGTTCCTTTACCAGTACACGACATAGATGTCGCTCCTTCTCCAAAATATTCAACGATAGCGCCTGTACCACCTTTTACAGTCAGGATACCAGCAACTTTAAGAATAACATCTTTTGGAGCTGTCCATCCTGATAATTTACCAGTTAGTTTTACTCCGATTAATTTAGGAAATTTAAGTTCCCATGCCATTCCGGACATTACATCTACGGCATCGGCTCCACCAACACCAATGGCAACCATTCCTAATCCTCCAGCATTTACAGTATGAGAATCGGTACCAATCATCATTCCACCAGGGAAAGCGTAGTTCTCAAGTACTACTTGATGAATAATTCCTGCTCCTGGTTTCCAAAAACCAATTCCGTACTTATTTGAAACTGATGATAGGAAGTCAAAAACTTCATTACTTTGTGTTTTTGCTCTAGCCAAATCAGTCGCAGCATCAACTTTTGCCTGAATCAAGTGATCGCAGTGTACTGTTGTAGGAACTGCTACTTTAGATTTACCCGCATGCATAAACTGCAACAATGCCATTTGTGCTGTCGCATCTTGACACGCTACACGGTCTGGTGCAAAATCAACATAATCAATACCTCTTCCAAACGCCTGAGTTGGATTTCCATCCCAAAGGTGATTGTATAAAATTTTCTCTGTTAATGTAAGTGGACGACCAACAATTTCGCGTGCTTTATCAACACGACCCGGCATGTTCTCATACACTTTTTTAATCATTTCAATATCAAAAGCCATAAGTAATTGTTTTTTGTTTTATTTTTTGAACATGACAAGTTACAAAAAATAGAAGAGCAATAAAAGAAAAAGCCCGAGTTTATCACTCGGGCTTTTTATATATTAATAATCGTAAGATTACATTACTAACGATTTGTTAGAAGGCGCAAACTTAGTCAAGTTGATACCTTCAACCGCAGTTGTATATTCATTTAATGTTGGAGTTCTACCTAAAATTGTAGATAAAACTACAACTGGTGTAGAAGAAAGTAATGATTCTCCTTTTTTACCTTCAGTATCTTCTACAACTCTTCCTTGGAAAAGACGTGTTGAAGTTGCCATAACAGTATCTCCTTTTGCCGCTTTTTCCTGGTTACCCATACAAAGGTTACATCCTGGGCGCTCTAAGTATAACATATTTTCGTATTCTGTACGTGCAGCACCTTTTGGAGCATTATCATCGAATTCGAAACCAGAGTATTTCTGTAAAACTTCCCAGTCACCTTCAGCTTTCAACTCATCAACAATATTATAAGTTGGAGGAGCAACAACAAGAGGAGCATTAAACTCAACTTTTCCTGTTTGCGCTTCTACGTTTTTCAACATTTGAGCAAGGATTTTCATATCGCCTTTATGAACCATACAAGATCCAATAAATCCAAGATCTACTTTTTTCACTCCGCCATAGAAAGACAAAGGTCTAATGGTATCGTGAGTATATCTTTTTGAAACATCAGCATTATTTACGTCTGGATCAGCAATCATAGGCTCAGAAATCAGATCAAGATCTACTACAACTTCAGCATAATATTTAGCATTAGCATCTGGAGTTAAAGCTGGTTTCTCTGCCGATTTAATTTCTGCAATTCTCTTATCCGCTTTATTGATCAATCCTTGAAGAACGCGTTTTTCGTTATCCATGCCTTTATCGATCATGATTTGGATTCTACCTTTTGCAATTTCCAATGATTCGATTAAAGTATCATCTTCTGAAATACAGATAGATGCTTTTGCTTTCATTTCTGCAGTCCAGTCTGTAAATGTAAATGCTTGGTCAGCAGTAAGTGTTCCAATATGAACCTCAATGATTCTTCCTTGGAATACATTTTCTCCTCCAAATTGGTGAAGCATCTGAGCTTGAGTAGCATGAACCACATCACGGAAATCCATGTATCCTTTCATATCTCCTTTGAAAGTTACTTTTACAGATTCTGGAATTGGCATTGAAGCTTCTCCAGTAGCAAGTGCAAGAGCAACAGTTCCTGAGTCAGCACCAAAAGCAACACCTTTTGACATTCTTGTATGAGAGTCACCACCAATAATGATAGCCCACTCATCGATAGTAATATCGTTAAGAACTTTATGAATAACGTCGGTCATTGCATGATAAACACCTTTCGGGTCACGAGCTGTGATTAATCCGAAATCGTTCATAAATTTCATCAATTTTGGAATGTTTGCCTGTGCTTTTTTATCCCAAACTGAAGCAGTGTGACAACCTGATTGGTATGCACCATCAACGATTGGCGAAATCACTGTTGCAGCCATAGACTCTAATTCTTGAGCAGTCATTAAACCTGTAGTATCTTGTGAACCTACTATATTAACTTCTACACGAACATCAGAACCAGCGTGTAATACTTTACCTGGCGCAATACCAACAGCATTTTTGTTGAAGATTTTTTCTACCGCTGTAAGACCTTGACCTTCAATAGAAATTTCTTTTGATGGAGCAAATACAAGAGGCGCTTCAACATCTAAAACTTTTGCTGCTAATGTTTGTAGTTTTTTACCAAATACAATAGCGTATGAACCACCTGCTTTAATGAATTCCATTTTCTGAGGAGTAAAAGCCTTAGAAATATCGATTAATTCTTGATCGCCGTTATATAATTTTTTCTCTTTAATATTGATCGTAAGCACTGTTCCTGTAGCAACAGAATATGTTTGCTCTAAAACTGGCTCGTCATTTTCATTACGAACAACATTACCTTCTGCATCAACCTTTTTCACCCAGTTTTTAAGATCTAAACCTATTCCACCTGTAACATCGACAGTTGTTAAGAAAATTGGAGAGATTCCGTTTGTTCCACCAACAATTGGAGCGATATTTACGAATGGAATATATGGGCTTGCTTGTTTCCCTGTCCAAAGAGCCACGTTATTTACACCTGACATTCTTGAAGAACCAACTCCCATTGTTCCTTTCTCTGCAATTAACATTACGCTTTTATCAGGATGTTGTGCTTGCAGCTCTCTAATTTCTTTCTGTGCTTGCGGAGTAATCATACATTGCCCATGAAGTTCACGATCTGAACGTGAGTGAGCTTGATTACCCGGAGAAAGTAAATCTGTTGAGATATCCCCTTCACCAGCAATAAAAGTTACAACTTTAACTTCATCTGCCACTTCTGGCAGTTTTGTAAAGAATTCTGCTTTTGCATAGCTTTCAAGGATTTCTTTTGCTATTGCATTATTATTTTTGAATGCTTCTATTAAACGATCCGTATCTGCTTCATAAAGGAAAACTTGCGTTTTCAGCACTTTTGCTGCCGCTTCTGCAATTGCAGCATCATTACCTAAAGCTAGATCTAACAACACCTCAATAGAAGGCCCGCCTTTCATGTGTGATAATAATTCAAAAGCAAAAGTTGGAGTGATTTCTTTTACTACTGACTCTCCTAATATAATTTCTTTTAAAAACTTAGCTTTTTCACCAGCAGCACTTGTAGTACCCGGCAAAGTATTATAGATAAAAAACTTAAGAGAATCTTCTCTGTATTCGTTATCTAAATCTTTAATCTGCGAAATAATTTCGCTTACTAATTCTGCACCATCAATTGGCTTTGGATGAAGTCCTTGGCTTTTTCTTTCTTCGATTTCTTTAATGTAATCTTTGTAAGTATTCATAATATGTTAGAAGTATTTTTGTTTTTTTGTACGCAAATTTAAATATTAAAGCCGAGAATTAAAAATAATATAACAGAAGTCGCGTTTTCAAAAATTATTATTATTAAAAAACGATTTTCGCTACTTGTTTTTGCTAAAATATCAGTTTTACATTAAAAAAATGAATTATTGATATTTTAAAAACCTTTCTTTAGCAAAGTCGAAATTAGACGTAATAAAGTAAGTGAGATTTTACTTCTATTTTAGAAAAGAACAGTTCTAAATAAGCAATTATAACGTTATAGTTATCCCTTTTAGAGTCAATTTTGTCTTTCATTCGCAATCAAAAATTCAATACTTTTTCCAAATTAAAACAAAAAAGCCTGATAGTATTTATCAGGCTTTTTTACAATCTAAATCGTATAATTTACATCAGCTTTTTAATAATAACTTCTTCAGTTATCCCTTCAGCATCGGCTTTATAATTTTTAATAATTCTATGTCTCAAAATTCCAGTTGCTACCGCTTTTACATCTTCAATATCCGGCGAAAATTTACCATTGAAAGCTGCGTGAGCTTTTGCCGCTAAAATCAAATTCTGAGATGCTCTTGGTCCTGCTCCCCAATCTAAATAATTCTTTACAAAATCATTAGACAATGAATTATCAGGACGTGTTTTACTAACCAAAGTAACTGCATATTCAACAACATTATCTGCAACAGGAATTCTACGAATCAAATGCTGGAAATCGATAATTTCCTCTGCCGTAAACAAAGGCTTAACTTCAACTTTATTATCAGATGTTGTTTGCTTTACCACCTTTACTTCTTCTTCAAAAGTTGGATACTCTAATTTAATAGCAAACATAAAACGGTCTAACTGCGCTTCAGGTAACGGATAAGTTCCCTCCTGCTCGATTGGATTTTGCGTTGCTAGCACAAAATAAGGCAAATCTAATTTATAATTATGTCCCGCAATTGTAACTGAACGTTCCTGCATTGCTTCAAGCAATGCAGCTTGTGTTTTTGGAGGCGTTCTATTAATCTCATCTGCCAAAATAATATTAGAAAATATTGGCCCTTTAATAAATTTAAAATGCCTGTTTTCATCTAAAATTTCACTTCCTAAAATATCTGAAGGCATTAGATCTGGTGTAAACTGAATTCTTTTAAAATCTAAACCTAAAGCTTGCGCCAAAGTATTTATCATTAATGTTTTTGCCAGTCCTGGAACACCAATTAAAAGTGCATGTCCGCCAGAAAATATACAAAGTAAAATTTCGTCAATTACGGCATCCTGCCCTACAATTACCTTTGCTATTTCGCTTTTTAGCTCATTGCGTTTCTGAACTAAATTATGAATTGCTGTTACATCAGACATTTATAAGTGTATTTAAAATTAAAAAGAGTCAGCTTTATGAATTCATAAAACTAACTCTTTTTCTTTATTTAATAAAAATTATTTTTTCAACCAATTGTTAGCAAAAGTACAATCTCTGTATTCTCCAATAATTTTGATATAAGTATCTTTAATTTTAGCATCAAACCATTTTGCGATTGCATTGATTTGTTTTTCTTTTAATGCTAATTCTTTAATTTTAGTATAATCTTTACCATAATCTGCTGTATGCTCATCAATTCTATTAGTAACCGTAATTAATTTATACGTTTTTTTTCCTTTATCATCCGTATTTAAAATTGGCTGAGAAACTTCATCATCTTTTAAGTTTGAAACCTGACTGTATAAAGTTGGATCCATTTTAGTTAATTCAAAACGAGTGTCCTGCGTATTCGGATTTACCAAAGTTCCTCCATTTGCTTTTGTTTCTTTTTCATCAGATTCAGTTCTTGCTGCATCTGCAAAAGTGATTGTTTTACTTACAATTTTAGCCCTAATGTTTGCCGCTCTTTCTTTTGCTTCTTTTAAAGCATTTTCAGAAACTGTAGGAGCAATTAATATGTGACGCAATTCAACTTCTTGTCCTTTAATTTTATCAACCATAATGATATGGAATCCAAAAGTGGTTTCGAATGGAGCTGAAATTTCACCTTCTTGTAAACTAAATGCAACGTCTTTAAATTCTTTTACAAAAGGTGTTTTACGTGTCATTTTGTAATAACCACCATTAGGTGAAGATCCTGGATCCTGCGAGTACAAAACAGCCTTTGTTGCAAAACTAGATCCTTCTAAAACGTCTTTTCGAATATCGTTTAATCGATCTATTACTTTTTGTTTATCTTCTTTTGAAACTGCTGGATCAACAACAATCTGTGCTACTTCCATCTCTGCTCCAAAAGTCGGCAATTCATCTTTTGGTATTTTTTTAAAGAAATTACGAACTTCTTCAGGTGTTATTTGAACATCTTTAACAATTTTATCTCTCATTTCTGAGGCTAGTTTTTGTTCTTTTAAGATGTCGGCAAAATACGTTTTAAACTCTTCAACTGAACTCTTTTTATAGTATTCTACAACTTTATTGATATCTCCAACTTGTTGTACCATATAATTCAATCGCTCATCCATCATTCCTCTAACCTCTGCGTCGCTTACAACGATACTATCCTGAATTGCTTGATGTGCATATAATTTGTCTTCTAATAATTTTCCAAGCATTTGGCATCTTGTAATATCTTTTACATTACCTCCTTGACTTGCAATTTCTAAGTAGCCTTTATCAATATCAGAATCTAAAACAATATAATCTCCAACAGTTGCAATAATACCATCAATTTTTTGTTTTTGCCCCGTATGAAGTTCTGCAGGTTTCTCGGCTACAGGATCCTTAATAATTTCCTGAGCTGAAATCACGGAGTTGAAAAAAAGTAAAAAACACATTGTTAAGACTAGTCTATAACCAATTGTTTTTAGCTGTAATTTTTTTAATAACATTATTTTAAATTTAATTTGAATGTAAAGATCTGTATTGTCTGTAATCTAGCCAACTATTCTAGTTTCTGCAAAAAGCAGTTTCTAAAAATCCAAAATAGTTAATTTCTATTTCTTTTACTTAAAACGAACAAAAATAACAATTCAATTACATAATACAACTATCAGCCATACTATTAACAAAAAATTATATGCATTATAGAAACTAATATACTAAAAAGAATTAGTTGAAGGATTTTTGATGCGATATCTGCCTAAAATCCAAAACATCAACTCCAAAAACAGAGTCTTATTTATTTTTAAATCGGCGTAATTAATAGTACTTTTGCAACCTATTTATATAAAATATGAGTTTTTTAAAAGAAATACAACGCAGAAGAACATTTGGAATTATCTCGCATCCCGATGCTGGTAAAACAACTTTAACAGAAAAATTATTGTTGTTTGGAGGCGCTATTCAGGAAGCTGGAGCCGTAAAAAACAATAAAATAAAAAAAGGAGCAACTAGTGATTTCATGGAAATCGAACGCCAAAGAGGTATTTCGGTTTCGACTTCTGTACTTGCTTTTAATTATAAAGACAAAAAAATCAATATTCTTGATACTCCGGGACACAAGGATTTTGCTGAAGACACTTTTAGAACTTTAACCGCAGTTGACAGTGTAATTGTTGTAATTGACGTTGCAAAAGGGGTTGAGGAACAAACTGAAAAATTAGTTTCGGTTTGTAGAATGCGTAACATTCCTATGATTGTTTTCATCAACAAATTAGATCGTGAAGGTAAAGACGCTTTTGATTTGATGGATGAAGTAGAGCAAAAATTAGGATTAAAAGTTACTCCTTTAAGCTTCCCAATCGGAATGGGTTACGATTTCCAAGGAATTTATAATTTATGGGAAGAAAACATCAATCTTTTTAGCGGAGACAGTCGTAAAAATATCGAAGAAACTATCGCTTTCTCTGACGTTCAAAACAATCCAGAGTTAGATAAAATCGTTGGTCAGAAGGCTGCTGAAAAGCTTCGTGAAGAATTAGAATTAATTGATGAAGTTTATCCAAAATTTGAGCGTCAGGATTATTTAGATGGAAAAATCCAGCCGGTATTCTTTGGTTCTGCTTTAAATAATTTTGGTGTTCGCGAATTGTTAGATTGTTTCGTTACAATTGCTCCATCTCCTAGACCAAAAGATTCTGAAACTCGTTTGGTTGATCCTGCAGAAGAAAAAATGACTGGTTTTGTTTTTAAAATCCATGCTAATATGGACCCAAAACATCGTGACCGTTTAGCGTTTATTAAAATTGTTTCGGGAACTTTTGAAAGAAATAAGCCTTATTACCACGTTCGTCAGAAGAAAAATTTAAAATTCTCAAGTCCAAATGCCTTTTTCGCTGAGAAAAAAGAAATCGTTGATATTTCTTATCCAGGAGATATTGTTGGTTTGCACGATACAGGAAACTTTAAAATTGGAGATACTTTAACCGAAGGTGAAGTAATGAGCTTTAAAGGCATCCCTAGTTTCTCTCCGGAGCACTTTAGATACATTAATAATGCTGATCCTATGAAAGCTAAGCAATTAGAAAAAGGGGTTGATCAATTAATGGATGAAGGTGTGGCGCAGTTATTTACTTTGGAGATGAACAATCGTAAAGTTATCGGAACGGTTGGAGCACTTCAATATGAGGTTATTCAATACCGTTTAGAGCATGAATATGGCGCAAAATGTACTTACGAAAACTTCCCTGTGCATAAAGCATGTTGGGTAAAACCTGATGATGCGAAGAACGAAGAATTTAAAGAGTTTAAACGTATCAAGCAAAAATTCCTAGCTCACGATAAATATGGTCAATTGGTATTCTTAGCTGATTCTGATTTTACAATTCAAATGACACAAAGTAAATATCCAAGTGTAAAACTATATTTTACATCTGAATTTGATTAATTTTTTTTAAAATAAAATATAAAAACGGGCTGCCTAACTAATACTAGACAGCCCGTTTTTTTATTTATAAATAGATCATTATCTAGTATAATTAATTCCCAATCCACCAGCAATATAAATTTTCGTAAGCTCTTCCGAATTGATACTGATATTTTGTATCAATACATTATTCTTAACTGATTTTATAGAAAATGATATTTCTTTTGAAAAATAATAATCATTACTCGTAATCGTAACCATCAAGCTTTTACTGCTTTTCAAAACCTTTGCAGCTACAGAAAACTCACCTGTTCTCGCATTTATTTTCACAGCATTTTCTGAACCATTAACAGAAAGCATCAAATTTGGATATACTTCTCTATCAAAAGGTCTATCTGTTTTACTTTCTAACAATTTACCTTTTATTAAAAACGAAATTTCGTCGCTTTTAACATGATTATAAGCAATTTTACCCAACTTATAAACACTTGGCTCTGGACAATTTACTTCAGTTTTAACCGGCTCCTTTTCTTGTGCAGTTAAATTTGAAGCAATCATAAGAGATGCCTCGACTGCAGCATATTTAAAATTATTAATCTTTGATGTTTCGCTATACTCGAACTGCTCATTAAGCTGTGCTGTTTTTAGTCGGGCACAAATGCTTTGGTCTTTATTCTCTGCGATGAATTTAGCGACTTCAGAATTCGTTTTTTTACTCAAATCGATTACGTTTTTCATACAAGAATCACAAAATGAACCGTTTGCATTAGGAATCATTTTATCAAAATTTTCTGAACATGGACTTGCTATTTCTAAGGTGAATTTCTTTTTCATACTATACTCTATTTACGTTAAAATCCTTTAAATCGGCTCTTACTTATTATAGAGTACATATTTTACACAAAGGTTGGGAAGAAATAAAAAAAAAACATTAATCATCTAATAATTAAGCATAAAAAAAAGCACTAATTAAAATTAGCGCTTTTTTTAACTTTGAATTAAATCAACCTTACTAAGTCTTATATTTCAAAAATTAATCTTTCATAGGAGAGGTTAATTTAGAATAATTTAAAAACAAAAAGGAATTTAGTCGACGAAAGTAAATTAAATCAGATAAACCGCAACCTATTCAAAACTAAACATCAAAAAAAAAGCCCCATAAATATGGGGCTTCTTAAATTTATGCTTGTCCCGCAGGACCAAAATTAAGCGGAATTGGCGCTTGTTCTGTCTCTTTGATTTCGCCATGGGCAGCTTCAAATCGATGAATATTTTCACCTATTGCTCGCAATAATCTTTTAGCATGTTGCGGTGTCAAAACAATTCTTGACTTTACCTTGGCTTTAGGAATACCGGGCATAATGCTCACAAAATCTAAAACAAACTCTGATGATGAGTGATTTATAATCGCAAGATTAGAATAAATTCCCTCTGCAATAGTTTCATCTAACTCAATATTAATTTGCTCTTGTTGTTGTTTCGGATTACTCATAGTTTCCTAATTAATAAATATATTCTTCTTTATTAGCCATCATTTCGTTGTAATCGTCTTTAGATCCTACAATAGTGTTATCGTATTCTCTCATACCAGTTCCCGCAGGAATTCTGTGTCCAACAATTACATTTTCTTTTAATCCTTCTAAGTCATCTACTTTACCAGCTACTGCAGCTTCGTTAAGTACTTTCGTTGTCTCCTGGAATGAAGCCGCAGAAATGAATGATTTAGTTTGTAGCGAAGCTCTTGTAATACCTTGTAAAACTGGCGTTGCAGTTGCAGTAATTACGTCTCTTGCTACAACAAGATTTTTATCATTTCGTTTCAATAATGAATTTTCATCACGTAATTCACGAGGAGAAATAATTTGACCTGGTTTCAATACGCTAGAATCTCCAGCATCTTCAACTACTTTCATACCGTACAATTTATCGTTTTGAACGATGAAATCTTTAGTGTGAATTAATTGATCTTCTAAGAATAAAGTATCACCTGGATCCTGAACTCTTACTTTACGCATCATTTGACGAATTACAACCTCAAAGTGCTTGTCATTAATTTTTACCCCTTGTAAACGGTAAACCTCTTGAATTTCATTTACCAAGTACTGTTGAACAGCAGCCGGCCCTTGAATTCTTAAGATATCATCTGGCGTAATTGCACCATCAGACAATGGAACTCCCGCTCTTACGAAGTCATTTTCTTGTACTAAGATTTGACTAGAAAGTTTAACTAAATACTTTTTAATCTCACCAAATTTAGACTCGATAACGATCTCACGGTTACCTCTTTTGATTTTTCCGAAAGAAACAACACCGTCAATTTCAGATACAACCGCTGGGTTTGAAGGGTTACGAGCTTCTAAAAGCTCAGTAATTCTTGGTAAACCTCCCGTGATATCGCCTGCTTTAGAAGAACGACGTGGGATTTTTACTAATACTTTACCTGCTTTAATCTTCTCACCATTTTCAACCATTAAGTGCGCACCTACTGGTAAGTTGTAAGAACGAATCAATTCACCTTCTTTACCGTAAACCAATAAAGTTGGGATTAATTTTTTGTTTCTAGCTTCAGAAATTACTTTTTCTTGGAAACCAGTCTGCTCATCGATCTCAACCATGAACGATTGTCCTTGCTCTAAATCTTCGTAAGCAATCTTACCAGTAAACTCAGAAACAATTACACCGTTATATGGATCCCATTTACAGATTACAGCTCCTTTACCAACACTTTCTCCGTCTTTTACAAAAATACTAGAACCGTAAGGAATATTATGTGTGTTTAAAACGATTCCAGTTTTCTCATCAACTAATTTTAATTCAGTTGAACGTGATACTACGATATCTACCGCATTACCTTCGCTGTCTTCACCTTTAACAGTTTTTAAATCTTCGATCTCAAGTCTACCAGCGAATCTTGTAACAATACTAGACTCTTCAGAGATACCTCCAGCAACCCCTCCAACGTGGAACGTACGAAGTGTCAACTGTGTACCTGGTTCTCCAATAGACTGAGCAGCAATAACTCCTACAGCTTCACCTCTTTGTGTCATTTTTCCAGTAGCTAAGTTTCTACCGTAACATTTAGCACAAATACCTTTTAAAGCCTCACAAGTTAATGGAGATCTAACTTCTACTTTTTCAATTGGAGAAGCTTCGATAGTTCTCATAATTGCTTCAGTAATTTGTTGACCAGATTGAACCATTACCTCATTAGTAAGTGGATTTATAACATCTTGCAATGCAACACGTCCTAAAATTCTCTCTCCTAATGATTCAACGATTTCCTCATTTTTCTTCAATGCAGCAACTTCAACACCTCTTAAAGTTCCACAATCTTCGATGTTAACAATAACATCTTGAGAAACGTCATGAAGTCTTCTTGTCAAGTAACCAGCATCGGCCGTTTTAAGAGCCGTATCCGCAAGACCTTTACGAGCACCGTGAGTAGAAATGAAGTACTCAAGGATCGAAAGACCTTCCTTAAAGTTAGAAAGAATCGGGTTTTCAATAATCTCACCACCACCAGCAGTAGATTTTTTAGGCTTAGCCATCAAACCACGCATACCAGTTAACTGACGAATCTGCTCCTTAGAACCCCTCGCCCCAGAGTCAAGCATCATATATACAGAGTTGAATCCTTGTTGGTCTTCTCTAATATTTTTCATTGCTAACTCTGTTAACTGAGCATTTGCTGAAGTCCATACGTCAATAACTTGGTTGTAACGCTCGTTATTTGTAATAAGACCCATGTTATAGTTAGTTGAGATACCTTCAACTTGCTCTCTAGCATCTGCAATTAACTTCGTTTTTTGTTCTGGGATTCTAATATCACCTAAAGAGAATGATAAACCTCCTCTAAATGCGAATTTATAACCCATATCTTTCATATTATCCAAGAAAGCTGCCGTTGTAGGTACATCAGTCACACTTAAAATGTGTCCGATAATATCTCTAAGGTTTTTCTTAGTCAATACATCATTGATATATCCAGCTGCTTCAGGTACTACTTCGTTAAATAATACACGTCCTGCAGTCGTTTGAATAATTTTGTACACTAATTCTCCAGCATCATTAAAATCTTTTGCTCTAATTTTTACACGAGCATTCAATTCTAATCTTCCTTCGTTTAATGCAATGTTTACTTCTTCAGCAGAATAGAAAGTTAAGTCTTGACCTAAAATTATGTGTTCTGGAGTCGAGATACGTTCTTTGGTCATATAATATAGACCCAAGACCATATCCTGAGAAGGTACAGTAATTGGAGCACCATTTGCAGGGTTCAAGATATTGTGAGAAGCCAACATTAATAATTGTGCCTCTAAAATAGCCTCTGGTCCTAATGGTAAGTGAACTGCCATCTGGTCACCATCAAAATCGGCATTGAAAGCCGTACACACTAATGGGTGTAACTGGATTGCTTTTCCTTCAATTAATTTTGGCTGGAAAGCCTGAATACCAAGTCTGTGCAAAGTAGGAGCACGGTTCAGTAATACTGGGTGTCCTTTAATTACGTTTTCTAAAATATCCCAAACTACCGGCTCTTTTTTGTCAATAATTTTCTTAGCAGATTTTACTGTTTTTACAATACCTCTTTCAATCAATTTACGGATAACGAAAGGTTTGTATAATTCAGAAGCCATATCTTTTGGCAATCCGCACTCGTATAATTTCAACTCTGGACCAACAACAATTACCGAACGAGCAGAATAATCCACACGTTTACCAAGTAAGTTTTGACGGAAACGTCCTTGCTTACCTTTTAATGAGTCAGATAATGATTTTAATGGTCTGTTAGATTCTGTTTTAACAGCAGAAGCTTTACGAGTGTTATCGAACAATGAATCTACAGATTCTTGTAACATACGTTTCTCGTTTCTTAAGATAACTTCTGGAGCTTTAATCTCCATTAATCTTTTCAAACGGTTGTTACGGATGATTACACGACGATATAAATCGTTCAAATCTGAAGTTGCAAAACGACCTCCATCAAGTGGCACAAGCGGACGTAATTCTGGTGGGATAACTGGAACCACTTTCATGATCATCCACTCAGGACGATTTTCGCGGTTTAAGTTAGACTCACGGAAAGACTCAACAACTTGTAATCTTTTTAAAGCTTCAGTTTTACGTTGTTTAGATGTTTCGTTATTAGCGCTGTGTCTTAATTCATAAGATAAAGCATCTAAGTCAATACGAGCTAATAAATCCATAATACATTCTGCTCCCATTTTGGCAACAAATTTATTTGGATCTAAATCATCTAAATATTGATTTTCTTGTGGAAGGGTATCTAAAATATTTAGGTATTCTTCTTCAGTTAAGAAATCTAGTCTTTGTAAAGATTCTCCATCTGCATTTTTAGCAATACCAGCTTGAATTACTACGTATCTTTCGTAGTAAATGATCATATCTAATTTCTTAGATGGAAGACCAAGGATATAACCAATTTTGTTTGGAAGAGAACGGAAGTACCAGATGTGAGCAATTGGCACAACAAGGTTGATGTGTCCTACTCTATCACGACGTACTTTTTTCTCAGTAACTTCAACACCACAACGGTCACAGATAATACCTTTGTAACGAATTCTTTTATATTTTCCACAAGCACACTCAAAATCCTTAACAGGTCCGAAGATTCTTTCGCAGAAAAGTCCGTCACGCTCTGGTTTGTGAGTTCTGTAGTTAATTGTTTCTGGTTTCAACACCTCTCCTCTTGATTCTTTCAAGATAGATTCTGGTGAAGCTAATCCAATTGAGATTTTATTAAATCTTTTAACTGGATTTTTATCCTTATTATTGTTTCTATTATTCATCATAGTTTTTACTATTGATTTATTTTGCAATTAAAAAATTGAATTTAGATTTATAATCTACTCTTAAAAAAACAAGAGTTAATCATTCAGCTACTACCTCGGGTTACTTCTCTAAACTTCAAAATTAATTTGAAGCGCTAGTTATAAAATGCCTTGCATGTTATAAAAAATCGGAACGGGTTACGGGTATAAATCTTTAAAAACTTTTATAAATGAGTAATCAGTCCCATTAAAAAATGAGACTGATTACAAAACTTTTATTATTCTTCTAAACGAATGTCTAGTCCAAGACCTTTTAATTCGTGCATCAATACATTGAATGATTCTGGCAAACCTGGTTCTGGCATAGACTCTCCCTTAACGATAGCTTCGTAAGTTTTAGCTCTACCAATAACGTCATCAGACTTAACAGTTAAGATTTCACGTAAAGTACTAGAAGCTCCATAAGCCTCAAGTGCCCAAACCTCCATCTCTCCAAAACGCTGACCTCCAAATTGAGCCTTACCTCCAAGTGGTTGCTGCGTAATTAATGAGTATGGTCCGATAGAACGTGCGTGCATCTTATCATCAACCATGTGTCCTAATTTAAGCATGTAAATTACACCCACAGTTGCTTTTTGTGCAAAACGTTCTCCAGTTCCACCATCATAAAGATATGTATGTCCGAAACGTGGTACATTAGCTTCATCAGTCAAAGCATTGATTTCGTCTAGAGAAGCACCGTCGAAAATTGGAGTAGCAAATTTTCTACCCAAGTTCATACCAGCCCATCCAAGAACAGTCTCATAAATCTGACCAATGTTCATACGTGAAGGTACCCCAAGTGGATTCAATACGATATCTACTGGTGTTCCATCTTCTAAGAAAGGCATATCTTCGTGACGAACGATTCTTGCAACAATACCTTTGTTACCGTGACGTCCTGCCATTTTATCACCCACTTTTAACTTACGTTTTTTAGCGATATAGATTTTAGCCAATTTCAAGATTCCAGATGGTAATTCATCTCCAACTGTAATAGTGAATTTTTCTCTTCTTAAAGATCCTTGTAAGTCGTTCAGCTTAATTTTATAGTTATGAATTAAATCATTAACCATTTTATTTGTAGCGTCATCAGCAACCCATTGACCTTTGCTTAAGTGAGCAAAATCTTCTACTGCGTAAAGCATTTTTTGAGTATATTTTTTACCTTTTGGTAAAACTTCTTCACCCAAATCATTCATTACACCTTGAGATGTTTTTCCGTTAACGATCAGGAATAATTTCTCAACTAATCTGTCTTTTAATTCAACAAATTTAGTTTCGAATTCCATTTCTAAAGCGCCTAAAGCATCTTTATCCTGAGTACGTTTACGTTTATCTTTTACGGCTCTTGCAAATAATTTTTTGTCAAGAACTACACCATGTAAAGATGGAGAAGCTTTTAATGAAGCATCTTTTACATCACCTGCTTTATCTCCGAAGATTGCACGAAGCAATTTTTCCTCTGGAGTAGGATCTGATTCTCCTTTTGGTGTAATTTTTCCGATCAAAATGTCGCCAGGCTTAACCTCTGCTCCAATTCTAATCATACCGTTTTCATCTAAATCTTTAGTAGCTTCTTCAGAAACGTTAGGAATATCGTTTGTTAACTCTTCATTTCCTAACTTAGTATCTCTAACCTCTAATGAATAATCATCAACGTGGATAGAAGTAAAAATATCATCACGAACTACTTTCTCAGAAATTACAATCGCATCCTCGAAGTTGTACCCTTTCCATGGCATGAACGCAACTTTTAAGTTTCTACCTAAAGCTAATTCTCCATTTTGAGTAGCATATCCTTCAGACAATACTTGTCCAGGAATAACTCTGTCACCTTTTCTTACGATTGGCTTCAAGTTAATACTTGTACCTTGATTGGTTTTTCTAAATTTAATAAGGTTGTACGTTTTCTCATCAGCATCAAAACTAACCATTCTCTCGTCTTCTGTACGATCGTATTTAATAGTAATGATGTTAGCATCAACATACTCAACAGTACCATGCCCTTCAGCATTGATTAATACTCTTGAATCTGAAGCTACCTGACGCTCTAAACCTGTACCAACGATTGGTGCTTCAGGACGGATCAAAGGAACTGCCTGACGCATCATGTTTGATCCCATCAACGCACGGTTCGCATCATCATGCTCCAAGAAAGGAATCAAAGATGCAGAAATCGATGCAATCTGGTTAGGAGCAACGTCTGTATAATGAACTACTGATGGCTCAACAACCGGGAAGTCACCTTCCTCACGAGCAATAACATTGCTAGCTGTAATTTTACCAGAAGCATCCATTTCAATGTTTGCCTGAGCAATCATTTTACCTTCTTCTTCTTCAGCACTTAAGTAAATTGGAGTACTTTCTAAATCAACTACACCATTAGTTACTTTACGGTATGGAGTTTCAATGAATCCCATTCCGTTTACTTTTGCATAAACACCTAGAGATGAAATCAAACCAATGTTTGGTCCCTCAGGAGTTTCAATCGGACATAAACGACCATAATGCGTATAGTGAACGTCACGAACCTCGAAACCAGCTCTCTCTCTCGAAAGTCCACCTGGTCCAAGTGCAGAAAGTCTTCTTTTGTGTGTAATCTCAGCTAATGGATTCGTTTGATCCATAAATTGAGATAACTGGTTAGTACCAAAGAAAGAGTTGATAACTGATGATAATGTTTTAGCATTAATCAAATCAATTGGTGTAAACACCTCGTTATCTCTAACGTTCATTCTCTCACGAATAGTTCTAGCCATACGTGCTAAACCAACACCGAATTGTTGAGACAATTGTTCTCCAACTGTTCTAACACGACGGTTTGATAAGTGATCAATATCATCAATCTCTGCTTTAGAGTTGATCAACTCGATCAAATATTTTACGATTGTAATGATATCCTCTTTAGTAAGCACTTGCTTATCCATAGGGATATCTAAATCTAATTTTTTGTTCATTCTGTAACGACCAACTTCACCTAAGTTATAACGTTGATCAGAGAAGAACAATTTATCTATGATACCACGAGCAGTTTCCTCATCAGGCGGTTCAGCGTTACGCAACTGACGGTAAATGTGCTCTACAGCTTCTTTTTCAGAGTTTGTTGGATCTTTTTGTAACGTGTTGTGGATAATAGCATAATCTGCTTGGTTGTTATCCTCTTTGTGTAACAAAATAGATTTTACGTTAGAATCGATGATCTCTTCAACATTATCTTTGTCGATAATTGTATCACGATCAAGGATGATTTCGTTACGCTCGATAGAAACCACCTCTCCAGTATCTTCATCCACGAAATCCTCGTGCCATGTGTTCAATACACGAGCAGCAAGTCTTCTTCCAATATATTTCTTAATACCAGTTTTAGAAACTTTAATTTCTTCAGCTAAGTCGAAAATTTCAAGGATATCCTTATCTCTTTCGAAACCGATAGCACGGAATAAAGTTGTTACAGGTAATTTTTTCTTTCTATCGATATAAGCATACATTACGCTGTTGATATCTGTAGAAAATTCTATCCAAGATCCTTTAAAAGGAATTACTCTCGCAGAATAAAGTTTAGTTCCATTTGCGTGGAATGACTGTCCAAAGAAAACCCCAGGAGAACGGTGTAATTGTGATACTACAACACGCTCGGCACCATTAATTACAAAAGTACCACTTGGAGTCATGTAAGGTATTGTTCCAAGATAAACATCTTGTACAATTGTTTCAAAATCTTCGTGTTCTGGATCTGTACAGTATAGTTTTAACCTTGCTTTTAAAGGCACACTATAAGTAAGACCTCTCTCTATACATTCTTGAATTGTATAACGTGGTGGGTCAACAAAATAATCCAGGAATTCCAATACAAAGTTGTTTCTTGTATCTGTAATTGGGAAGTTTTCCATGAAGGTGTTGTATAACCCTTCGTTGCCTCTTTCGTCAGATTTCGTTTCTAATTGAAAGAAATCTTTAAAAGATTTAACCTGAAC
The DNA here is from genome assembly GCF_002217355.1 of Flavobacterium oncorhynchi. GTDB lineage: Bacteria > Bacteroidota > Bacteroidia > Flavobacteriales > Flavobacteriaceae > Flavobacterium > Flavobacterium oncorhynchi. The sequence continues at coordinate 25,979 of NZ_MUHA01000010.1, forward strand.
ATCCAAGAAATCCGGATAGTCAGGGATATTTTTTGTAGAGGCAAAATTCAATCTTTCAGTCTGATTTGTTATCATCAATGGACAAAATTTTGATTAAAAAAAAGTAATTTTTTTGTGTAAAAACACACTGCGTAGTTTATACTTTCTTTTTAAAACCAATACATCTTTAAAAATAAACAGATAAAATCAGTTCAATTTTTTTTCTTCGTATTGATCAAAAACTTTTTCGTATTTTAAACTAATTTGATAATAAAATTTAATGTATTTTATTATACGAAAAATGGTTTAGGCCTTTGAGTGTTAACTCAGGACCTAAACCTAGTTCTTAAAACCGTGTTGAATTATTTAAGCTCAACTACAGCTCCAGCTTCTTCTAATGATTTTTTAAGACCTTCAGCCTCTTCTTTAGAAACACCTTCTTTAACAGTACTTGGAGCACCATCAACTACATCTTTAGCTTCTTTAAGACCTAAACCAGTTAATTCTTTAACTAATTTTACAACTGCTAATTTAGAAGCACCAGCTTCTTTTAATACAACTGTAAATTCAGTTTGAGCTTCTTCAGCAGCACCTTCTCCACCACCAGCAGCAACTACTACAGCTGCAGCAGCAGGCTCGATACCATACTCGTCTTTTAATATTGTTGCTAATTCGTTAACTTCTTTAACTGTTAAGTTAACTAATTGTTCTGCGAATTGTTTCAAATCTGCCATTTTTTCTATCGTTTAAAATGATTTGTAAAATATAATTTATTTATTGTGCGCTAATTAAGCAACAAGGAATTTGATCTCCTTGTATCGATTATTATGCCTCTGCTTCTTCTTCGCTTCCTGCGAATTTGTTTTGTAAAGCAGAAATAATTCTTTGTGCTGGTGACTGCAATAATCCAATAAGTTCTCCAAGAAGTTCTTCTTTAGATTTAATAGTTGCTAATGCATCTAATTGATCATCTCCAATATAAACCTCAGAATTAATATAAGCTCCTTTTAATACAGGTTTAGCTGATTTTTTTCTGAAATCTTTAATTATTTTTCCAGGTGCATTTGCAACATCTGAAATAAATATAGCACTATTACCAGTCAATACTGAAGGTAAATCTCCATAGTCATTAGCAGAAGCTTCCATTGCTTTTGCAAGCAAAGTGTTTTTTACAACTTCTAATTTAATACCTGCTTTAAAACAAGCTCTTCTCAAGTTTGAAGTAGTTTCTGCGTTTAACCCAGAAATATCAGATACATAAATAATATTTGTACCAGCTAACTGTGCAGTTAAATCTTCAATCGCGATTGATTTTTCTTCTCTAGTCATACTAAAAATTATTAACTACCAATTATACTGCTTTAGGGTCCAATGCAATTGCAGGACTCATAGTGCTTGTAAGGTGAATACCTTTAATGTAGGTACCTTTAGCAGCAGTTGGCTTAAGTTTGATTAATGTTTGAATAATTTCGTGTGCATTGTCATAAATTTGCTCAGCTCCAAAAGAAACTTTACCAATTCCTGCATGTACGATACCAGTTTTATCAACTTTAAAGTCAATTTTACCAGCTTTAACCTCTTGAACAGCTTTTGCAACATCCATAGTTACAGTACCTGTTTTAGGGTTTGGCATTAAACCTCTAGGTCCTAAAATACGACCTAATGGACCTAATTTACCCATAACAGCTGGCATAGTGATGATTACATCAACATCTGTCCAACCATCTTTAATTTTTTGTAAGTAATCATCAAGACCTACATAATCAGCTCCAGCTTCTTTAGCCTCAGCTTCTTTATCTGGAGTAACTAATGCTAATACTTTAACATCTTTACCTGTTCCATGAGGTAATGTAACTACACCTCTAACCATTTGATTCGCTTTTCTTGGATCTACACCCAAACGAACTGCGATATCAACAGACTCATCAAATTTTGCAGAAGCAATAACTTTAATTAATGCAGCTGCATCTTTTAAAGTATATAGCTTGTTCTTTTCAATTTTTGAAGCAGCCTCTTTTTGCTTTTTTGTTAATTTTGCCATTTCTTTCTCTTAATTAAAAAGGAGCATCTCCTGATACAGTTATACCCATAGATCTAGCAGTTCCAGCGATCATGCTCATTGCAGATTCGATTGTGAATGCATTTAAATCTACCATTTTATCTTCAGCGATTGCTTTGATAACATCCCAAGTAACACTTGCTACTTTTTTACGATTTGGTTCACCTGATCCAGACTTTAGCTTTGCAGCTTCCAATAATTGGACAGCAGCTGGAGGAGTTTTTACAACAAAATCAAATGATTTGTCTTTATACACAGTAATTTGTACTGGGCATATTTTGCCAGGTTTATCTTGTGTTCTAGCATTGAACTGCTTACAGAACTCCATGATATTAACCCCAGCAGCTCCTAAAGCAGGTCCAACCGGTGGCGACGGATTCGCAGCACCTCCCTTAACTTGTAGTTTAACTACCTTACTAATTTCTTTAGCCATTTTTTAAAAAATTTAACACTATAATCATTGGAAGCGATTATAGTGGTTATTATAGATGTAACAAAAATTATACTTTTTCAACTTGCATAAAACTTAACTCTAATGGTGTTTTTCTTCCGAAAATCTTAACCATAACCTCAAGTTTACGCTTCTCTTCATTAATTTTTTCAACCGTTCCGTTGAATCCGTTAAATGGACCATCAATCACCTTAACAGTTTCTCCTAAGTTGAAAGGAATAGCACGAGTATCTGTATTAACAGCCAGCTCATCAACTTTACCTAACATTCTATTTACTTCAGAAAGTCTTAAAGGAACAGGTTCCCCGCCTTTAATCTCACCTAAAAATCCAATAACACTAGTAATTGACTTAATAATATGAGGGATTTCACCAACTAAATTAGCTTCAATCATAACATATCCAGGAAAGTAAACTTTATCCTTAGATGATTTTTTCCCATCTTTTACAGTAACTACTTTTTCAGTAGGAACTAAAACCTGAGAAACATAATCCTCCATACCTAATCTCGCAATCTCAGTCTCGATGTAAGCTTTCACTTTATTCTCTTGACCACTAACCGCTCTAACTACGTACCATTTTTTCACATTATTATCTGCCATCACAAAAAAATTATCCTTTTAACCAGTTAAAAAATCCAGCCAAAGCTTTTGCAAAAAATTCGTCTACTCCCCATGTTGCCAAAGCAAATAGAATCGAAAATACAGCCACGACAATTGTCAATTTTTGAACCTCAGCCCAAGCAGGCCAAGTAACATTTGACTTTAACTCTTCGAAAGCCTCTGATAAATAATTAGTAACTTTTGTCATTTGATATGTTTTTTTTATTGCACGGGCGGAGGGATTCGAACCCCCATCAACGGTTTTGGAGACCGCTATTCTACCCTTGAACTACGCCCGTAATTAAAGCCAGTGACTTCAGTTAAGAAAATCAACTGGCTTTTTTATAATTTTTATAGAAATTACTCTACAATTTCAGTAACCTGTCCAGCACCAACTGTTCTACCACCTTCACGGATAGCAAAACGTAAACCTACGTTCATTGCGATTGGGCTTAATAAAGCAACATTAATAGTTAAGTTATCTCCTGGCATTACCATCTCTACTCCTTCTGGTAAAGTAATAACTCCTGTTACGTCAGTTGTACGTACGTAGAACTGTGGACGGTAGTTATTATGGAATGGAGTATGACGTCCACCTTCTTCTTTTTTCAAGATATAAACCTCAGCTTTGAAAGTAGAGTGTGGTTTTACTGATCCTGGCTTAATGATAACCATTCCTCTTTTGATAGATTCTTTATCAATACCTCTTAATAATAAACCTACGTTATCTCCAGCTTCACCTCTATCAAGGATTTTACGGAACATCTCAACTCCTGTAATAGTAGAAGTTAATTTATCAGCTCCCATACCAATGATTTCAACAGCATCACCTGTATTAGCAATACCAGTTTCGATACGACCTGTAGCAACAGTTCCACGACCTGTAATTGTAAATACGTCTTCAACCGGCATCAAGAATGGTTTTGCTACGTCACGCACTGGCTCTTCGATCCAAGCGTCAACAGCATCCATTAATTCAATGATTTTTGGTACCCAAGCAGGATCATTATTCAATCCTCCTAAAGCAGAACCTTGAACTACAGGACCATTATCTCCATCATATTCGTAGAAAGATAATAAATCTCTAATTTCCATTTCAACAAGCTCTAACAACTCAGCATCATCAACCATATCCACTTTGTTCATGAAAACAACGATTCTTGGAATACCAACCTGACGTCCTAAAAGGATGTGCTCACGAGTTTGTGGCATTGGACCATCTGTAGCAGCAACTACTAAGATAGCACCGTCCATTTGAGCAGCACCAGTAACCATGTTCTTTACGTAATCCGCGTGACCAGGACAGTCAACGTGAGCGTAGTGACGGTTAGCAGTTTCATACTCTACGTGTGATGTATTAATAGTAATACCTCTTTCTTTCTCCTCTGGAGCGTTATCGATTTGATCAAACGATTTTGCTTGACAGTAACCAGCATCTGACAATACTTTTGTAATTGCAGCAGTTAATGTAGTTTTTCCGTGATCTACGTGTCCAATTGTACCTATGTTTAAGTGCGGTTTGGAACGATTAAAATTCTCCTTTGCCATTTTACTTAATTTTTAATCTTAGTTATATATTAATTTTCAATTTCCTACTTACTTGAGCCAATGTCGGGATTTGAACCCGAGACCTCTTCCTTACCAAGGAAGCACTCTACCCCTGAGCTACACCGGCAGAGAGTTCCGATTTTAGATTCTTGAATTTAGATTTCAGACTTTTAAAAATCTAAAACCCAAAATCTCACCTTCTTTTTTTTGTGGGGAGAGCAGGATTCGAACCTGCGAAGTTCACACAGCAGATTTACAGTCTGCCCTCGTTGGCCGCTTGAGTATCTCCCCTAATTTTAAAATTTCAATCTTTTAAAAGAACTTGTTTCAAATCGCATTTGAAACTTTTTTTGAGCCGATAGAGGGACTCGAACCCACGACCTGCTGATTACAAATCAGCTGCTCTAGCCAGCTGAGCTACATCGGCGAATACATTAAAAAAGTCCGCTATTTCTAACGGACTGCAAATGTAGCTATTTTATCTTTTAATCAAAACATTTTTTTAAAAAAAATTTCAATTATATATGTGCTCTTATTTTTTCTTTCCTTTTCACAAGCAATCGCTCTAACGATTCTGCTGAATTTTCAACAGCCTCCTCAAAGGACTTACATTGCTTTTTTACCAAAAAATCATCTCCCGGAACATTAATCTTAATCTCTACTGCCTTATTCTCTTTATCACTCGTTCTTTCAACCTTTAAAAAAACATCCGCCGAAACAACTCGATCATAATACTTCTCCAGCTTATCCATTCTTTCTTGAATAAAATCAACTAATTTTCTGTCAACAGTAAAGTTAACTGCATGAACATCTACCTTCATAATACTAATTTTAGGGTTAAACATTTCAGAATCATTATTTATTTCTAGGATGCGCATCACCATACACTTTTTTAAGCTCCGCTAAACTATTATGAGTATAAACCTGAGTCGATGCCAAGCTCGAATGCCCTAACAATTCCTTAACTGAATTTAAATCCGCTCCGTTATTTAATAAGTGAGTCGCAAAAGTATGCCGAAGCACATGCGGACTCTTTTTTACTTTTTCAGAGACCCTACTAAAGTAAGAATTTATTAATCGATACACAAAAGATTCACTCAATTTTAACCCTTTTTTCGAAATAAAAAAATATTCTGAATCCTGAATTTCCTCAAGTAGAATTCTTTCTTTTAAATACAAACTAACCTGACTCGCAACAACAGGCAGAAGCGGAATAACCCGCTCTTTATTTCTTTTCCCTAGAACCTTAATAACATTGGAGGATAAATCAACATTTCTCAACATCAACCCAATCAACTCTGCACGTCGAATACCCGTTGTATAAAAAAGCTCCACAACAAGCCTATCCCTCACTCCTTCAAACTCCTTTACAAAATCACCTTCACACACCAAATCCCCCATCTCTTTTTCAGAAAACGGAATTTGCACAACTTTTGGCGTTTTTAGCGCCTTATGCTTCAACATCGGACTAACCTCTATTTGCTTTATTTTTAAAAGAAATTTATAAAACGCTTTCAGAGAAGCCATTTTGCGATTTACAGACACATTTGAAATTCCCTGATCTACCAAAGAAACAATCCAACTTCTAATTTGACTATAATTAACACCATCCACCCCCTCTTGCCCAAACCGCACTTTATTAAATTCTTCAAAACAAACCAAATCATCTAAATAAGCACTGACAGTATGTGGGGAATATTTTTTCTCCAACTGCAAATAATCACAAAAAGCTTCTTTATTAGACTGCATAAGATTTTTTTTCGACTTACCCAGTTACAGACAAATCATTTAGAAAAGATTACAAAAACAAAAAAAACCGTTAGGATCAAAGTTAAAACTTTTTGATCACTAACGGTAATTATTTTAAAAAAGCAGTATACTAACTCTCTAAACCATCTTTCAATGTTTGGATGTAAGCAGCTTTTTGAATTTGAGCTCTTTTGATTACAGAAGGCTTAATAAAAGCAGTACGTGCTCTTAATTGACGAACAGTTCCTGTTTTATCAAATTTTCTTTTATAGCGCTTTAATGCTCTATCGATATTTTCTCCGTCTTTAATTGGTATAATTAACATAATATTGACACCTCCTCTCGTTAAGGCTGCAAATGTAAAAATTAATTATTAATTATAGAGCATAATTTTTAAATTATTTTTCTAGAAAAATACAACTGGTTTAATATCTAAAACTATTTTGCATTTTACTTTTTACAATTCACAAAACCTATTCTTTCAACAAATTTCTTGAAATCACCAGTTTTTGAATCTCAGTAGTTCCTTCTCCTATAGTACATAATTTAGAATCTCTGTAAAATTTCTCTACCGGAAAATCTTTGGTATACCCATAACCGCCATGAATTTGAACTGCATCATTTGCAATTTTTACACAGGCTTCTGAAGCATACATTTTTGCCATTGCTCCTAATGTGGTTACTGGTTTATGTTTTTGCTTTAAGAAAGCAGCTTTGTGCAATAGCAATTCTGACGCTTCAATTTCAGTTGCCATATCTGCCAATTTGAATGAAATTCCTTGAAAACTGCTAATTGGCTGTCCAAACTGATATCTTTCTTTTGAATACTTTAAAGCCGCCTCATACGCTCCTTTTGCAATACCTAAAGACAAAGCCCCTATTGAAATTCTTCCTCCGTCTAAAATCTTCATTGCCTGAACAAATCCTTCCCCAACTTCTCCTAATCTATTTGCATCTGGCACACGACAATTATCAAAAACCAATTCAGCAGTTTCACTTGCACGCATTCCTAATTTATTTTCTTTTTTACCTGAAGAAAAACCAGACATTCCTTTTTCGAACACGAAAGCAGTCATTCCTTTAGAATCACCTTTTTCTCCTGTTCGAACAATAACAACTGCTACATCTCCAGATATACCATGAGTGATAAAATTTTTTGCACCATTTACAATCCAAGAATCTCCATCTCTAACCGCTGTTGTATTCATACCTCCGGCATCAGAACCAGTATTATGCTCTGTTAATCCCCATGCGCCAATAAATTCAGCTGTTGCCAACTTTGGTAAAAACTTTTTCTTTTGCTCTTCGTTTCCAAAAGTTAAAATATGATTTGTACATAACGAATTATGAGCCGCAACCGACAAACCTATCGAAGGATCGACTTTTGATATTTCTTCTACTACTGTAATATATTCATGATAACCTAATCCTGATCCTCCATATTCTTCAGGCACTAAAACCCCCATGAACCCCATTTCTCCAAGTTTCTTAAACAAATCAATTGGAAAAATCTGAGCTTCATCCCACTCCATTATAAATGGCTTTATATTCTTTTCGGCAAAATCTTTTATAGATTGTGCAATCATTGACTGCGTCTCGTTATAATCAAAATTCATTGTGTGCTATCTTTTTAGAACTCCAAATATAAACTAATTATTTTTGCTTTTTCAACAGGAAAACCTTTAATTTTTGATAATTCCTCAATATTATTAAAATTTCCATTCATGCTTCTATAAGTTACAATTTGTTTTGCAAGAGAATATTTAAAATATGGAAACTGTGATAATTCTTTTAAAGAAGCATCATTTATTGCTATCTTTTTAAATCCTGAAGGAGTAACAGCTTTAAATCGTCGGTTTAATTCAACTATCACCTCAGGCGAAAGCCCCCAAACATCCTCCATCTGTTCCATAGAAACAAAACCTCCTAGAATCTCTTTTTGTTTTAATATCCTCAAAGATAATGCTTCACCAATCCCATATACTTTTATCAAATCTTCCTGACTGGCGGTATTAATATCTGAAAGTACTATGGTCACTTTATTAAAAGGTATTTTCGCAGGATATTCTTTTTTCTCTACTTTAAACTCACTCTTTTTCTGTGTCCAATCAGGAAATTTAAACAATGGGGAAATCACTTTTAAAAGTGAATCGGAAATATGTGTCACTTCCTGAAACTCTTTTGCAGAGTTTACATACTTATTCTCTTTTCGAAAAGCCAATAATCTATCGATTTCTTGAACTGACATCCCAAGCTTATAACCTTTATAATCTGAAATAAAATTTGGATTAAAAGTATACACCTTTCCTTTTTCAGTTAATTTTTCTATTCTAGCCGCATCTATATCTTTTTGCAAAGACATCCATTGTTTTTCTACACCAAAAGAAACCTCTGGTTTATTAAAATCAAAAAAGAAATAAAAAAGCTGTAAAACAATTATAGCAACGAATAATGAAAAAATACCAGTTCGCTGTTGACTAGTAAACTTAAAATGCATCATAATCTTCTTAAAACTCATTGCTATTATAAATTAAACTATTTGTAAGGGATCTAAAATACAAGAAAATCACTAAACTTAACAAGAAAATACATTAAAATTTAACTTTTGTCAGAATTATACATTCCGCAAATTTCTATCAATTAATTTAATGATTGTCAGCTTGTCATAAGGCTTTACCGAGTGTTTCTTTAAAATTTTAAATATTTTATAACTTAAAACATGATAATTGTTTTTATTTTTTACAAAAAACGATACATTTGGAGCTTAATAACAAATAAACCAATATTATAGTATGTCAATTTGGAAAACTAAACCTCTTTCGGTATTGCTCGGTGAAGCATCCGAATCTGAAAAAGGACTAAAAAGAACCTTATCTTCACGTTCGCTTGTTGCACTTGGAGTTGGCGCCATCATTGGAGCCGGGCTATTCTCCTTAACTGGAATTGCCGCCGCAGAACATGCCGGACCTGCAGTAACTATCTCATTTATATTAGCCGCTATAGGTTGTGGTTTCGCAGGACTTTGCTATGCCGAATTTGCTTCTATGATACCTGTTGCAGGTAGTGCCTATACTTATTCGTACGCTACAATGGGAGAATTCATGGCTTGGATTATTGGTTGGGATTTAGTTTTAGAGTATGCTTTAGGAGCCGCTACAGTAGGTGTAAGCTGGTCTAGATACCTATTAGAGTTATTAGCAAAATTTAACATTCATCTTCCTCCGAGCTTAATTTGTTCTCCATGGGAAACTTTAACACTTAGTAATGGTACCGTAATTGAAGGCGGAATTGTAAACTTACCCGCTATATTCATTGTTTCACTGCTTTCATTATTATTAATTAAAGGAACAAAAGAGTCTGCAACTATCAACAATGTATTAGTTGTAGTAAAAGTAGCTGTAGTTATCGTTTTTATTGTTTTAGGATGGAAATTTATTGATACTAGCAACTATACTCCATATATTCCTAAAAACACTGGAGTTTTCGGAGAGTTTGGATGGTCAGGAATCGCAACTGGTGCAGCAACTGTATTTTTTGCTTTTATTGGTTTTGATGCTGTATCGACTGCTGCTCAAGAAGCTAAAAATCCTCAAAAAGGAATGCCGATTGGTATCTTAGGATCTTTAGTAATCTGTACAATATTATATGTATTATTTGCTCACGTAATGACAGGACTTGTACCTTACTACAAATTTGCTGGAGATGCAAAACCTGCTGCTACCGCATTTGCAGTTACAGGTTATGATTTTTTACAAACAGGTTTAATCATTGCAATTTTAGCAGGATATACTTCAGTTATCTTGGTAATGCTTATGGGACAAAGCCGTGTGTTTTACACTATGAGTAAAGACGGTTTATTACCTCCATTCTTTAGTGAAATACATTCAAAATTCCGCACACCTTGGAAAACCAATGTTTTCTTTTTAATATTCGTAAGTTTATTTGCTGGACTAGTTCCTGTAAGTGACTTAGGACATATGGTAAGCATTGGAACTCTATTAGCGTTTGTTCTTGTATGTATTGGAGTTATGGTAATGCGTTATAAAATGCCTGATGCACCTAGATCATTTAGAACTCCTTTAGTTCCTTTTGTACCTATTGCAGGAATCCTGATTTGTTTAGCTTTGATGTATTCTTTACCAAACGAAAGCTGGGCACGACTAGTTATTTGGATGGCTTTAGGTGTCTTAATTTATTTTGTATATGGTAAGAAAAACAGTAAATTAAATAATCCAGAAAAATAATTTTTAGCATATAAATAAAAAAGGATCTTAGAGTTTTACCACTTTAAGATCCTTTTTTTTATGCTTATTTATAAATTACAAATCAAAAACTGAAGTTCTTTTCGCACGTATTAAATCCTTTAATCGAATCCAAAAAGCTAAGGTTAAATAAACCCCAAAACCCAAACCAGCCGTTACAAAAGAGATGTAAATAAAAAACAACCTCACGCTTGTTACACGCATACCTAGTTTGTCTGCTAATCTTGACGATACATGAAAGCCATATTTTTCGAAAAAGAATTTTAATTTTAAAATAGCCGACATTTTTAGTTTTTTTTTAATCCTAATTATATCAGGACGGTTTCTGATTACAAAAGTACAAATTATCTCATTATCACATTTTCTAATTATCTAATTATTTTTTCAAAAGCTCCATTCCAACAGCACATTTCAAGCAAGCTTTTTTATTACAATACTCATTCTTAAGCTCCAATAAAGTCTGAGTTTCGAACGCATTTATTGATTTGACACCAAAAGAAGTAAACTTTTCTATTATTGAGTTCTTTTCTGGAGCGACTTCATTCATAAAATTAATTAAGTCTTCGGAAATAGATTCTCCAATAGTTGTTGAATATGCGAACTGAATTGGAATAATAGTATTAATGATTACTAAATCAAGGAATGACTTTGATAGTGTTTTTTCTTTCTTTGGACTTTCTTTATCGAACTGAAAATGTCCTTTCCAGTAAAAACTAGTAGAAACGCTCAGGGTATCGTAAACACTTTTAACTGATTTCAATCTAATGATCTTTGAAAATAAGTTCTGCTGTTTATGGTATAGCATAGCCAACTGCGAAAGTCTAATTGTTGGGAAATTGTCTGGTCTATGCTTAAAAAATTGAAGAGGATCGATGTAAGATCTTTCTAATTGGTATTTATGTAAGAGATAAAAATATCTAAATTTTAAATCTTTAAAATACTCATCTTCTTTTTCATCATTTAATAAATTGGCTGTTCCAAAAAATAGTGATTCTAAATTTTCTACATCGAAACTTTCTTTTCTAATAATTGAAAAAGGAATTGATTTAGCTATTTGTAAGAAAGAAGAACCATTTGTATTTAAGCCAAAATTCTTAGCTAATAGACAGAACAAAACAGCTTCCCAATCTTGATTGAATTCTTCCAACAACTTATAAACAAGCTCTGATTTGCGTTCTAATCGCTCAAAAAACAGTCTTTCCTGCCAATTTTTAAAAACAAACTCATCAATTTCAATTATTTGATTTTCGCAAGAAATCCAAGTTTTAGTAGAAAGCAAGTTTTGATAATTTACAAGTACTTCTGCTTTCACATAATCTTTAAGGACTAAAACTGGTATTTCAATATTGTTTTTTCTAAAAATCGCACTATCATTCTCCCAAACTACGTGCAGAATAACATTTTCATAAGCTGAATCATTCTCATGATTATGTAAATACCAGTCTGATGATTTTAGATGAATTTCAACGTTTCCTGCCCATTTTTGATCTCCAATTTTAATATGAGCATTAAAAAAATCAGGCCCAGAACGTTTCAAATAGTCGCCAGTTTTAATAATCGTAACTAACTCACCTTGAACTGTTTTTAAATTCAAAGTATCAAACTTCTTGAATTTCCAGAGATAATGAAGAAAGTCTTCTTTCATTTTTAGGTTTTTAATTGAAATAAAAACTAAAAATAAACATTTTTACTATTATTCTTACAAATTTAAAAAGTATTTTATCGAAGCATATACAGTTTTGCACAAGCACGCGCATCTGACAGTGCCTCATGATGATTAAGTTGTATTTTCATTTCTCTGCAGCAATCGCTCAGTTTTGTAGGCTTTAAACCTTTTGCTTTATAAATCTTAACAGTACATTCCCACTTAGAAGCGATATTTAAATCTTCATAATTTAACCCACAAAGTAACATTGACTTCACCAAAACATTGCGATCAAAACTTTCGTTGTGAGCCACAACTACTCTATTTTTTAATCTTTTTTCGATCTCTGGATAAACCTGTAAAAATGATTTTGAATTAACCGTATCTTTTGGATAAATACCGTGTACTCGAATCGTAAATGGATTATACTCATTATTTGGCGGTTTTATTAAAGTAACAAATTCATCTACAATAATTCCATTTTCGACAGTAACAATTCCCACAGAACATGGATGATAACCCGTTGCTGTTTCAAAATCAATTGCAGTAAAGTTCATTTTAAAAATTTTATAGGATAAAAAAACCATAAATCTATCGTTAATAAATAGATTTATGGTTTTATAAAAGTATTAATTTGTTCTATTTAATAGATCCAATAATATCATATTTAGTGATGATGTGATGATTTCCATTTCCTAAATCAATCAAAACAGCATCATTTTCTTTTGTAAAAAGTTTAGAAACTTCTTCGATTGGAGTTCCTAATTTTACAATTGGAAATGGTTTTCCCATTACATCTTTAATTGGTTTCTCAGCAACATTTTTATCTGCAACATAACTTCTAAATAAATCAGTTTCGTCAACAGAACCTACAAAACCATTTATATCAACTACTGGAATCTGTGAAATTTTATACTTACGCATACGCTCAATAGCATGAGAAACTAATTCTTCTGTACGAACAACGATCAATTCTTTATCGATATGATCTTTAATAACATCCTCAGCTTTGGTAACATTTTCTTCTAAGAATCCGCGCTCACGCATCCAGTCATCATTAAACATTTTACCTACATAACGGCTTCCTGAATCATGAAACAGGACAACTACGACATCATCTGGTTTAAAATGTTCTTTTAACTGCAGCAAGCCTTTTATGCAGGCTCCAGCTGAATTTCCAACAAAAATCGCTTCTTCTAATGCAATTTTTCTGGTATAAACTGCTGCATCTTTATCGGTCACTTTTGTAAATCCATCTATCAATGAAAAATCAACATTTTTAGGTAAAATATCTTCTCCAATTCCTTCTGTTATATAAGAGTAAATTTCGTTCTCATCAAAAATTCCAGTTTCGTGGTATTTTTTAAAAACAGAACCATAAGTATCAATTCCCCAAATTTTAATATTTGGATTTTGCTCTTTTAAATATTTTCCTACTCCAGAAATTGTTCCGCCTGTTCCAACTCCCACAACAAAATGAGTAATTTTACCTTCGGTTTGCTTCCAAATTTCAGGCCCGGTCTGCTCATAATGTGCTAATGAATTTGATAAATTATCGTATTGATTTACATACCAAGAATTTGGTGTTTCTTCGGCTAAACGTTTTGAAACTGAATAGTAGGAACGAGGATCTGTAGGCTCAACGTCTGTAGGACAAACTACAACTTTTGCACCAACAGCACGAAGAATATCCATTTTTTCTTTAGACTGTTTGTCTGATATTACACAGATTAATTTATATCCTTTAATGATTGCAACAAGTGCTAATCCCATTCCTGTATTACCAGAAGTACCTTCAATAATAGTTCCGCCTGGTTTTAATCGTCCATCTGCCTCTGCATCTTCAATCATTTTTACAGCCATTCTGTCTTTTACAGAATTTCCTGGATTAAAGGTCTCGACTTTTGCCAATACTAATGCATCAATTTCAGCAACAATCTTGTTGAGTTTTACTAATGGTGTATTACCAATTGTTTCTAAAATATTTTTTGAAAAGTCCATTTTGTTTAAGTTTTAATATGTGGTATTTTAAAATAAATTTTATTGTTTTATTGGAAGAAATTCCAAACTAAGCCAAATCGCAGTACAAAATCACGATAAGGATTGTTAGGTGCCGAATAATAATCGCTTTTTGCAAAAAGAGCATTTATATGTTCTGCTTTTAGATAAAAACGTGTCTGACGAATTCTTGCATTTATAAAAAGATCAAAAAGTGGATAATTTCCAATCTCTTTATTATTTTGAACAAAAAACTCTCCAACAACCGGATTATATCCATTACCATAATATTTTGTAAAATAATTAAAGACAACACCTGCTTGTGCAAATAATGCTTTCTTAAAAAAGTGATTTGAATAATAGAATGTGTTTCTTGTTACAAAATCTGGTACATTTAAAATTAAATCAGATTGATCTACTTTCTGATACAGAAGAGTATTATCTAATGCAAATTTCCCAAATTTAAATTCTTTGCTTGCTTTTATTTCTAAATAATTAATAGCATTTCCGTACTGCTCCGGTCTTACAATTTGTGTTTGTGCTAATACTTGAGCCGGAGTTGAAACATCTTTAAAATACAAATGATCGTTTAAAACTGTATACTGAACTTCGGCATTTAGCCAAGGTGTATACACGCTGGCTCCAAGCGTATTAATTTTTTCGTTTTTAAAATCATTCGACCAGTTGTATTGTACATAACTGCTTTGATATAAATTGTAATTATTGTTTGGCAGTTTATTTACGTTTCTATACTTAAAATCGAACTGGATTTTCTCATTTAAGTTATATCGTAATTTTGCATCAAGATCAGAAAGTGACTGGTTAGTGATGGATCTTGTATATAAAAAACGACCATTCCATTTATTCTTTTGATATTCATATTGTCCACCTACATTATTGATCTGTAGAAACAAATTATCTGGAACCACTCCTCCTGATTTATCAACTAAAATTCGATCGTATTTGTAATTTGATCTGTAATCATCTACAAAAAAATTAAACTTCCCTAATAGAGAATTTTCATAAGCCAATCCAACTTTATTGTACAATCTTTCAAAATGAGTTTGATCATTTATGCCACTTGTGGTATATGAAGCACCAAAACGCTGCACTTGCTGTCCGTCAACAGTCGAAAGAACTGTAGGCTGATTGTATTCGAAAAATTTATTTTCGAAGTTAAACTGATGATTTATATACAAATTATTATTTCCGTTTTTTGGATTCACTCTGAAAGCGTGGTCAAAAAATAATCTTTTTCCTTTCAAAAAAGATTTTGCATCTGTCAAGTAAACTTGTAATCGCTGACGGTTTTTAAAATCTGGATTGTCACTTTCAAAATCCTCTGGTGTGGTAATACCTCCATTTTCTTCGTTTGAATTATCTTGAAAAGTAAAGTGTGCATTTAAAGCATATCTTCTATCTGTTGTTGCATAACTTGTAGTAAATCTAAAATTTCCTGAACTTACCAACTGATTTATATAATCTCCCTCTGAACGTAATCCTCTATAAGCAATAGAAAAATTAAGGTTTTTTGAAGTATTTAAAGTAATAAACGAGTCTACATTTTGTCCTTTATTAATTGTGGTATTAAAAAACAACTCTGTTAAAGGCGTCGCTGCAGAATAATATCTAATATCATCTGCTTGCAAATAATTATAGTGCATTGCCGAAAAGCCAATCTCTGGGTAAGGAGAAAAACTCGTTAAACTGTATTGTAAAACATTTAAAGGCTGCCCAATATTTGAGAACTCCAACAGTCCAAAAAGATCTTTTCGCAAATGGTTTTGTTTGTATGCACTTTTTATTGTCAATGATGTATCTACATAAGTAGTATCATGCTCTAGGGTAATAATCTGATATTGATCTATTTTAGCAATTTTCGCCTTCTTCTTTTTAACTGTGTCTGTTATACTTGAATATTTTGAATTCATATCTAAACTACTTTTTGAAGTAGTCTTTTCTTGAGAAAACAATAAGGTTGGTATAATTAATAGATATAGAAAAATGAATATTCTCATTTGATAATGTTATATAAAATTATTTCGGCAAAATTTGTCGAGCAAAGGTAAAAGATAAAAACGTATAAACGAAAAAAAACAAAATGTTAGTATACCCGCATTTTTATAACCGTTTCTAAAATGAAAACCCCGTTTACAAACGTAAACGGGGTTTTCAAGAAAATCAAAATATTTATTGTTTCTGTAAAATAAGCTTAATGTGGACGATTACTTTAATTCTCTACTAGTTTTTAAATCTTTCAAAAATTAAAAATCCTCATTAAAATAAAATTACATTTTTTTATAATTCATTTTGTTTAAGTAATGGATTAGCATTGATCTCTGCTCTAGGGATCAACCATTGCCATCTTTTGTCTGTTGCAGGAACGTTGATTACGTTGTTTGTGATCGTTGAATTATGATTAGCACCTGATCTATCAAGAGGAGAATTTGTTCTCTTTAAGTCATAAAATCTAAAACCTTCACCCCATAATTCAATTCTTCTTTGAAACCAAATTTCATCTACTAAAGCTTGTCCTGTTTTTGTAGACAAAGTATATCCAGTATCTCTAGTTTTTACTAAATTAAATAATACAGTAGCTGCATCAGCTTGTCCTAATCTTGCTTTTGCTTCTGCTTCGATAAGATACATTTCGGCAACACGCATATAAGGAATATCACATCTAGCGTCACCAGTACTTACCGCTAAGAATTTTTGACTTGTATAAGGAAATTTATTAAAAGCTGATGAAAGATTTAATGAAGCATGTGCCCCTGTTTTGTCAAACAACTTTGAACGTACGTCAGTTGTTGGGATTAAGTTGTAAAGCTTACTGTTAATAGCCTTAGGACAAACACGGATAACTGTTGAATTAAAATTTCTAGACATGTAAGCCCCAAAATTACCAAAATAATCTGTTTGAACTTCGTTAACATGACTTCCCCACATCCATTCTTTAGCGTTAAAGTCATTAAATCCTTTTACATATTCCTCAGCATTCATTAATGCTACACCCGTTTTAGCTTTAGCGGCATAATCTGCAGCAATAGCCCAATTTCCTTGAGTTAATGCTACCCTAGCTTTCAAACCTTGTGCTACACTTAAACCTAAATGAGAGTTATTTGGTTTTGTATAACCTACTAATAACGTATTTGCTTCATCTAAATCCTTATTGATTTGTGCGTAAACTTGTTCAACAGTTGCACGAGCCATAGGTTGATCACTAACAGTTAAAGCAAGAGGAACACCCATTTGTGAATTATCAACTCCGTTAACATATCTTTTACCAAATATCTGAACCAATTGATAATGAGAAAATGCTCTATAAAGCAAAGCTTGACCTTTTAGCACTTTTTTATCTGAGTCTGGACCTGTTGACGCATCAACTGCACCTAAAATAGTGTTAGCATTTCTAATTATTCTATAATAAGTACGGTATGGAAATCTAACATCTTGGGCATTTTCATTTGCTACACCATTCCAGTTGTAAACTTGTAAAAACCAAGTGTTATTAGAAGTATAAACTAAATCATCTCCAACGATATCCATCTGTTGCATCATTCCCCCTAGTCCATTCTCATTCTGATTACTTTCATATCTAATATACAATGATCTGTGTATACCATTTAAAAGCGTCATTAAATTTTCAGTGGTTTTAGTCGCCCCGTCGTAATCAACAAATTCTGTAGGCTTTTTATCTAAAAAATCTTCTGAACACGACGTCAGTGCTAATAACGATATTGCAATAAATATCTGTTTTATATAATTTGATTTCATAATATTATTTTTTAAAAGTTTAAGTTTAACCCTAATGTAATAGCTCTAGATGGCATGTATCTATTTTGAGTTGTTCCATTAAAAGTTTGACTTGGATCCATTCCTTGACGTTTAGTGAATAATAGTAAATTTTCACCATTTACATACAAGGTAGCATTGTCTACTCCTAATTTAGAGATTAATTCTGATGGCATTTTATAAGATAAGTTAACTTGTCTTAAAGATAAATAATCTGAACCTATCAACCATCTGTCAGAAGCAGCGCTTGACTGTGTATTTCTACTAACATCCATTCTTGGAACATCAGTGATATCACCCGGTTTTTGCCATCTGTTAAGAGCATCTACACTTAAAGCTGATCCATAGCTGCTTCCAGTATGCATAAGCGACGCATAATTAGTATCATACATCATTCCACCAATTTGATAAGCAAATAAAACTTCTAATCTTAAACCTTTATATTCAAAGTTAGTACCAAAACTTCCAAACAAATCAGGAATTGCTGAATCAGCATAATGATATAATGCTTTATTTGGATCTGTTGTTACATTTACTCCATTCACCACTCTTTGAGTAATATCCCCAGCTACAATTAAAGTTGGATCTGATACATACAGAGCATATCCATCTGTTGAATCTACACCATACCATTCTCTCAACCAGTAGTCATACATAGACTGTCCAACCATTAATTTCTTAGTTCCATTAATAATCTCCTTTTGTGGAAGCTTAGTAATTTCGTTATGGATTGTTGATGCATTTACATTCAATCCCCAAGAAAAATCAGCTGTTTTTACAACAATCCCGTCTAAAGAAACTTCGAAACCTCTATTAAACATAGAGCCAATATTTTCGATTCTGTTATCAAGTCCTGAAGATAAAGGATTTGGTACAGAAAAGATCAAATCATCTGTGCTTCTGTTATAATACTCAACACTACCTCTAAGTCTGTTTTTAAACAATCCAAATTCAACAGCAATATCTTTCTGAGTATTTTTTTCCCATTTTAAATTTACAGCTCCACTAGCGTTTGTAACAACTCCACCTTCACTTCCATTATCATATCCTAAACTAAAAGTTGATTGACCTGCATAAAAACTTAAATCGTCATGGTTGATATGAGAATCGTTACCAACTTCTCCAAAAGAAGCTCTTAATTTCAATTCATTAATCCAACTGCTATTTTCTAAGAAGCTTTCTTTTGTAAGTACCCAAGCACCACCAACTGACCAGAAATTACCCCAACGGTTATCTTTTGTAAATTTTGAAGAACCATCTCTTCTAAAAGACCCCGAAAGGATGTATTTATCTTTATAGTCATATCCAACTCTTGAAAGATAAGATTCTGTTCCGTAATTTCTTGTATAAGAATTTAAGTCTGTTACCGTAGCATAATTAATAAACTCTACGTTATCTGGCGAAACCTGACCTGTTTTAGTCCCATTTAACCATTCTCTTTCGTAATCAAAACTTTCATGTCCTACTAAAACTGATATCGTGTGATCTCCAATTTTTTTATCATAGTTTAATAACTGATTGTAAGTAACACCAGTTAGAACTCTATTCTCTTTAGCCATTAACCCTGTTGGAGCACCATCACCAATTTCTGGATTATAAGAATACGTTCTGTTAAAATATGTTTTATCCAGCGCTGCATTTGCAGTAAATTTAAAATCTTTCAAAAATTTGAACTCAACATATGTTCTTGCTGATAAAGCCGTCCCTTTTTGATTATCTGTATTGTTTAATGTTTCATAAACAATATTTCTACCTGGTGCAGCACTAGCACCTCTACTAATTGAATAAATTTTATCCCCAGTAATTGGATCTAATAAAAAATCTCCATTTGGTTTATGATCATAAACAGGGTAAATAGGCCCCATAAATCTAGTTGCTCTAAATGGATTATTAACAGAAGTTGAATTATCAACTCCGTTTACCGCCAAATTAGAATCTGTTGTAGTTCCTGATAAATTAATCCCAGTCTTTAACCAATCATTAAAAGTAGTATTAATATTTAAACGAGCAGAAATTCTCTCATAATCAGAATTTTGAAGATATCCTTCTTCATTAAGATATCCCAAAGAAGCAAAATAATTTGATTTATCAGATTTACCTTGATAAGAAAAATCAGCATTTTGTCTTGTTCCAGCTCTTTCTAATTCTCTAGTCCAATCTAAATCATTTGGATACAAAAGTTGAGCATTTGGATTTAATTTACCATCTGTTCCAACAACTTGTGCGTTTGGAACATTAAATGGGTTTGTAACCAACAGAGGTTGAACATTGGCAGATGCATATGTATTAGCAGCAGCTATTTGAGCTGGTGTTCCCATTGCACGGCTATTTCTAATAGCTTCCCACTCCAAAGGATAGTAATCAAAAGCACTAACTCTATCGTATTCTTTAATCAATCTTGAAGTCAATCCTTGACTTACATTTAGTGAAAACTTATCTTTTGAGGATTTACCAGTTTTTGTTGTAATAATAATTACACCATTAGCTGCTTTTGATCCATAAAGAGAAGTTGAAGATGCATCTTTTAAAACTGTTAAGCTTTCAATATCAGCAGAATTCAAAGTACTAATATCACCTGCAAACGGCACTCCGTCTACAACGTACAACGGTGTATTTGATCCGTTGATAGAACTAAAACCACGTATTCTAATTGCTGGAGCAGCACCTGGTTGTCCAGACGCACTTTGAATTTGAACACCTGAAGTAGCTCCTTCAATTGTAGACAAAACGTTTGTTACTGCTCTATTAGCAAAATCTTCTGCTTTGATCGAAGCAGCAGAACCTGTATAAGAACTTTTCTTTGCTTTTCCATAGGCAACAACAACAACCTCATCTAAAGCTTTCCCTGAATCTTTCATTTTAACATTTACTGTTGAAGAAGGACCTACAACAGCTGTAACCTGATCCATCCCAACATAAGAAAAAAGAAGTACATCACCAGTTTTAGCTTTAATAGAGAAACCTCCATCAAAATCTGTTTGCGTACTAACTTTTGTTCCTTTAACAATAACATTAACCCCTGGAATAACTCCTGTATCACCCGAAACGATACCTGTAACAGTCCTCTCTTGAGCATAAGAAAACTGAATAGAAAGCGCTATCAATAGCGAATAGATCCATTGTAATTTTAATTTCATTTTGGTATATATTTGAATTAGTATGCGACAAACATCTTAATTATTTCTTAAAATAACAAGAGCCTTTTTAACAGAACACCAACATTACTTTAATAGCGCATTAACAGTAAAACGCAGTAAATCAACATTTTTTAGCTAAAACCCTATTATATATAACAATACAGCTTTATCTACAATATATTCAATCTTGCAATTTTAACATAATATTAACATTCCAAACTGTAACAAAACCCTTAAAACGGAGTGCATTTTGTTTAAAATGTAACAATTATCCTAACAAAAAAAATAGCAAAAAGGCACATTTCCACACTTAACTAGTTATTTAAGTTCATTATTTACAATTGATAGCCCAAAAATCGCCCCACTTTCGATTCAAAAATTTTTAATTTTTTTTTAACATAAATAGATGTAACTGAGAAAAAAATACAATTTTAGATGATCCGTTTACGACTTAGAAGACATCTTAACTAAAATAAAAGCAATCTTCAATTTTAACAGTATTAAAAAACACACATCAAAGGCAAATTAACATCTTGGTACGAAATACAATTTGTGTTTTGAATTATTCTATCGAACTACACCTTATCCATTTAAATAAAATTCAAAAACAAACAAACATACGTTTTACCAATATTGATCAATTTGCCTTTTTAATAAATTTTGAAAAAAAAATACAATATTTGCACTTCAAAAAAGAACCAGATGCTGCAGCTTAATTATTCAGGATTTACATTAGAGACAGGAACAGATGAAGCAGGACGTGGTTGTCTAGCAGGACCTGTTACGGCGGCGGCTATAATTCTTCCAAAAGATTTTGAGAATACAATTCTAAATGACAGTAAACAATTGTCTGAAAAAACGCGTGCACTATTAAAACCAATTATCGAAGATCAATCGCTTTGTTTTTCAGTAACACATTTATTTCCTGATGAGATTGATGAAATAAATATCTTAAATGCATCAATGAAGGGAATGCAGGAATGCATCTTAAAATTAAGTCAAGTTCCTGAATATATTATTGTAGACGGAAACCGTGCCTTGAATGCAAAACTAGGGCTAAAAAATACGGTTGGAAAACAGTTCTCTCCTGCTGAAATAGAATTGTTAAAATCTATTCCAAACAAAAGTATTGTGAAAGGTGATGCCAAATTTCTAAGTATTGCAGCGGCATCAGTATTAGCAAAAACTTATCGAGATGAATATATGGATCAAATTCACGAAGAATTTCCAATGTATAACTGGAAAAAAAACAAAGGATACCCAACCAAAGAGCATCGAGAAGCAATTAAAAAATACGGAACAACAAAATATCACCGAATGAGTTTCAGACTTTTACCTGATCAGTTAACACTAGAGTTTTAAATCATAAAGCAAAAATTGGCGTCATTTGATTTTACAATAAAAACTATCAATTCAAACTATTTATTTTTTTGAATGCAAAATGCGGAGCAACTCTAAAAAGCAGGTATAATAATTTTACCTTCGAAATTCTTATTTCTAATTTGTTTTTAGCAAGTCCTTTAAGCATTTCTGCAACAGCCTTTTCTGAGGATATAGCAATTTTAGGAGGATTGCCATTGTGCCACGGTGTATTTACTACTGGAAATAACACCTCAACAATCTGTATTGATTCATTTTTAAGCTGGTACCTCAAGACTTGGGTAAAGGAGTGTAAGGCTGATTTTACAGCATTATAAAAAGTATAAGCACCTCTTGGCACATATACCAAACCAGTTGTAATATTTATAACTTTCGAATTTTTATTCTTGATTAAAACAGGATACAACAATTTTATTAAACGAACTGGAGCTTCGAAATTGGTTGAAACTTCATCATCCATTTTTTGCAAAATCAAATCATCTTCTATAAAAGCTGTTCTATGAACAATCGCAGCATTATTGATCAAAATGTTCATTTGAGGGTAAGAAATCTCAACCCATTTTGCAAATACTTCACATTCATGCTCATTTGTAATATTACAAGGATAAATAATTAAATCCGGCAGTATTTTTTGTGCTTCTTTAAGTTTCTCAACAGAACGTGAACAAGTAATTACTGTATTACCTTGTTTTAAAAACTGCTTACACATTTCAAATCCTATACCTGAACTTCCTCCAGTAATAACGATAGTACTATTCGTGATTTTCATAACTCAATCTTTAAATTAAGCATTAAAAATACCCATCGTCACAAAACTATGCATTGATCTATGTTAAGTCTTAAATTTTCTTCTAATTCTACTAAGTGATTCGGGTTGAATACCTAAATATGAAGCTATAATTTGCTGCGAAACTCTATTTTCTAAATTTGGAAATTCTGCAACAAAAATTTCATATCGTTTTTCTGCATCTAAAAGCAGTAATTCCCGCTCTCGTTTCTCTTTAACACAAAAAGCTTTTTCTAATATTTGAAGCAAAAAAACACTCCAAAAAGAGTTTTTCTCCTTCATTTCCAGCCATCTCAAATAATCAATTTCCAAAATTTCTGCTTCTTCCAAAACTTCAACAGAAAAATAAGAAGTACTATTATGAATCATTGCTGAATAGGAACTTATAAAATTGTTTTCGGTAATGATGCTTTTTGTAAACTCGTTACCATTTTCGTTACTATAAACGTATCGAAACAATCCTTTAAAAACAAAAGCCATCTTACGAGGAATTTGACCTGCCGCAATAAAATAATCTCCCTTGTCCATTATTTTATGCTCACATATATTCGATAATTCTTCCAACTCTTTTTCAGGAAGTCTTAAACTATTTAAAATTGTTTTTTTATCGATCATATCCATATCTAAAACAGAAAAACCCGTTGAATATAATTTGCATAAAAGCAATTATATTCAATAGGTATAAACTAAATATTCAAAAACTAAAACTAGTTTTAGCTCGATTTTCCTGTAATAAATTCAGCTTCAAATAAATGAGCTAAATGTTTATTTATTTTAGACTTCACTTCTTCCTCATCAACTCGTTCAACACCAAGTTCAACGTTTAAAGAGGTAACGCCTTTACCACGAATACCGCATGGAATTATATTATCAAAATACCCTAAATCTACATTTACATTTAGTGCAAATCCGTGCATGGTAACCCAGCGAGAAGCACGAACGCCCATCGCACATATTTTACGTGCAAATGGTGTACCAACACCAAGCCAAACTCCAGTTTCGCCTTCACTCCTGCCCGACTCTAATTCGTATTCTGCCAAAGTCATAATAATTGCTTCTTCTAAGAAACGCAAATATTTATGAATATCTGTAAAGAAGTTTTCTAAATCTAGAATTGGATAACCCACAACTTGTCCCGGTCCGTGGTAAGTAATATCTCCTCCACGGTTAATTTTGTAAAATGTTGCTCCTTTGGCTTCAAGCTGTTTTTCGTTTAATAACAAGTTTTCTAAATCACCACTTTTGCCTAGAGTATAAACATGCGGATGCTCAACAAACAATAAATAATTGGGAGTTGGTAAATCGAGTTCTTCCCTTCTATTTTTGATTTTTAAATCAACTATAGCTTTAAAAAGCTCTTCCTGATATTCCCACGTCGATTTATAATCTCTGTTTCCTAGATCTTGAAGTTGAATTTTTTTATTCATTTTATTTATTTTTCAAACTCTACTTCAAAGTTGAGTTTGTCAGGATTCTCCATATAATCCGTAAAAGGGTATTGAATTGTAATTGATTTTCGATCGTCACTGAATAACGCATTCGGATTTGATACTTTTTTGATTTTTTTCGGGAAATGATAACTCACAACGTAAGTTGAAGATGCAAACATCATTTTTGACATTCCAGCAGAATCTTTAACCATTTCGGCAATTTTTTTCGGGTCAATTATTGCCTTTCTAGTAAACTTTTTAGCATCATATGTATAAGTCAATACACTATTATTGTTCCCAATACCATTCCCTAACGGACTTGCTCCTGCTCCTCCTTCAAGTTTTTGAAGCACATTGGCAGTTTGCAAAATATCATGCAGTTCATTTACATTTTTAAAATCAGTCGATAAAGTCATTAAAAATTGCTTTTTCTCACTACTCATTTTGGTATGAACAGCAAAACTTTCCAGTTTCTTCAACTCTTTCTGAACCTCTGGAGACAACTTAGCAATACTGTCTTTTTTCTCTTCAAACAATTGCTTGAAAGTAAAACTAGAATCAATATCTTTTTTGGCATCAGCTCCCATTTGATTTCCAATTTGATCGCCTGCCATTTCCATCAAAGCAGAACCATCCATATCTACAGAAAATTTTCCAGTTCCGTTATCATTGATGTAAATACTTTCAGTAAAAGTACAACTTGTTAAAAAGGCTAATAAAAAAGAAAAACTTAATAATTTTAATAATTTCATCGTTGTGTAATTTTTTTATCAAATATACGAACTCTATTCAAAAGAATATTACTTTGTAAACCTGCTTTCTAATCTTCGAATATTACCTTAAACCCAATATTCATATTGCTGTTATCCTGCATATTCTCTAAAGGAACATCATAAGCAAAGCTCTTTCTATCAGCAGCAATCAAAGCATTTTTTAAAGAAACCGTTTTTATCTTTTTAGGAAAATGATATTCCATAGAATATTTACATTCCTTCATCATATCATTCATTTTCTTAGAAAAAGGATCATCCTCTTCTTTTCCTTTTTTCTTTTTAGGCTTCGAAACTGCTTTTTTATTATCCTCAGTACTCGAAATCACTTTTGTAAAACTCTTTCCATCATAAAGGAACGAAGTAGAGTTATTATCCTCCGATTTTGGTGCTGCACTTAAAGCTCCAAGTCGCTTTTTATCCGAAAGAGCTAATTTTTCCATAGCCTGAGTTGGAGATGCCATTTTTTGAATACTATTTAAATTAGGAAAATCAAATATCATATTATACTCCATTTGCTTTTGCTCTTCGTTCACCTTTAAACTTATTTTAAAATTCTCCAGTACCTTAAGCATTTCTTTCTCTGCTGCCGGCAGTTTTGCTATACTATCTTTAGCTTTATCAAATAATTCTTTAAAATTAAACGTAGTATCAATAACCTTTTTATCCTTTAAAGAATCTGAACTTTTCATTCCCATTTTATACATTCCCGCCATGTCAAATCCATACGAAAAAGACCCTGAGCCATCCTCATTTATAACCACTTTTTCTTTAATGGTGCAACTTGACATACATAATACTGCAAGGATATAAAACAGTCCTTTTTTCATGATTTTAATTTTTTGGTTAGTAAGCCGCGAAGATACCTTCTTTTGATAATAATTTAAGTTTTATTCTAAAATCACTTCCAAATTTGTCAATTCAGAATTTTTCAGGCAGTCTGAAAGCTGAAATTCTAAACTTAACGATTTTCTATCGGCACTAAGAACCGCTTTTTCGTTTGAAATCGATTTTATCTTTCTTGGAAAATAGTAATTTAAGACATACGATTGTTTCAATTTATAGTTAGAAAATACATTTTTTTTGTCCTCTACTTCTTTCATTCTCTCATCGAATTTTTCTTGATCAGTGATTACCAAATTTCTTCTAAATATAACACCATCAAAGCTATATTTTATTTTATAAAACGGCTTAACTATCGTATAATTTTCTTTTAAACAACTTGCTAAACTAAGGCTTTCATAAACATTAGGAACTTCTTCTATCTTTTTAAAATCGCATGAAACAATATTAAAATTCTCCATCTGAATTGGATCCATTTTCACATGCATTTTCACATTAGAATGTTCCTGAAATAATGCTTGATCTGATTTACTAAATCGAACAAAAGTTTCTTGATATTTAGTGATATAATCTTGAAAAACAAATATCGTATCAATAAATTTCTCTGAAGAAGGACTATTTTTTCGTAACTGCATAACACTATTTTCATCCCGAAGACTGTAAACTTCAATATTTCCAGTTCCGTCTGGGTTTATTATTATCGTTTCAGTTATAGTGCAGCTTGTAAGCAGAATTAGTAATAAAAAGGCTGATATAAATTTCATTTTTTAGGAGATTCTGAGTTTTTATGAGTCGCTAAGATAACTAGATTCTGACTCAATTTCTTACAAAAGTATTTTATTTTAAAACAATATATAGTCCCCACACCAATCTATACGGGGCAAAAGGGGATTGAAATACAATAAATTGCTGCTGCAAAAATTCTAAAATACGCATTCTAAAATCTACATTCTTTTCTTTATCTTTGCACTCTTAAAAAAAGCACAAAAATGGCATTATCAGAACAAGAAATCATCAGAAGAGAAAAACTTCAAAACTTACGCAGCTTAGGAATCAATCCTTATCCAGCTAATCTTTTTCCTGTAAATCATACTTCGAAGCAAATAAAGGAGTCGTTTGAAGAAGGCAAGAAGGTTATCGTTGCGGGTCGTTTGATGAGTGTTCGTGATCAAGGTAAAGCTTGTTTTGCTGAATTACAGGATAGCGAAGGACGTATTCAATTATACGTGAATCGTGATGTTTTGTGTGAAGGCGACGATAAAACTTTATACAACCAAGTATTTAAAAAATTAACTGATTTAGGTGACTTTATTGGTATCGAAGGTGAATTGTTTACTACACAAGTTGGTGCAAAATGTATTCGTGTAAGCGGTTTTACTTTCTTGAGTAAAACATTACGTCCGCTTCCGTTACCAAAAGTTGACGAAGAAGGAAACGTTCACGATGCATTTAATGATGCTGAATTACGTTATAGAATGCGTTATGTGGATTTAACTGTAAATCCACAAGTAAAAGAAACTTTCATCAAACGTACAAAGTTATTTACAGCAATGCGTGGTTATTTTAACGATGCAGGATATCTTGAAGTTGATACCCCAGTTTTACAGTCAATTCCAGGTGGTGCTTCCGCGAGACCTTTTATCACACACCATAATTCGCTTGATATTCCGCTTTATATGCGTATTGCGAATGAATTATACTTAAAAAGATTAATTGTTGGTGGATTCGAAGGTGTTTATGAGTTTTCTAGAAACTTCCGTAACGAAGGTATGGACAGAACGCATAATCCTGAATTTACCGCAATGGAAATATATGTAGCTTACAAAGACTACAACTGGATGATGGAATTTGCTGAAGGCTTATTAGAGCATTGTGCAATTGCTGTAAACGGAACTAGCGAAGTTACTTTTGGTGAACACCAAATTAACTTTAAAGCGCCTTACGCTCGGGTAACAATGACGGATTCTATCAAACATTTTACTGGTTTTGACATTTCCGGTAAATCAGAAGAAGAATTGTTTGAAGCTGCAAGAGGAATGGGAATCGAAGTGGACAAAACAATGGGTAAAGGAAAATTGATTGATGAGATTTTTGGAGCGAAATGCGAAGGAAACTATATTCAGCCAACTTTCATTACTGATTATCCAAAAGAAATGTCTCCGCTTTGTAAAGAGCATAGAGATAATCCGGACTTGACGGAACGTTTTGAATTAATGGTTTGTGGTAAAGAAATTGCAAATGCATATTCTGAATTAAATGACCCAATTGATCAAAGAGAACGTTTTGAAGATCAAATGCGTTTGGCTGCAAAAGGTGATGATGAAGCTAACGGAATTATCGACGAAGATTTCTTAAGAGCACTAGAATACGGAATGCCTCCAACTTCTGGAATGGGAATTGGAATGGATCGTTTGATTATGTATTTAACAAACAATGCTTCTATTCAAGAAGTTTTATTGTTCCCGCAAATGCGTCCGGAGAAAAAACAATTAATTGAATTAACTGATGAAGAGAAAGCAATTATTCACTTCCTTAAAGAGAACGAAAACAAAATGGATCTTGCACAGCTAAAAGTTACAGCTAATTTAAGCGGTAAAAAATGGGATGCAGCTATGAAAAATTTATCAAAACATGGTTTGACTAAAGTTGCCGTTGAAGGTGAATTTAAATTTGTGGAACTAGTTGGATAAATTCCAAGTTGGATTTTATAATATTCAAACCCGACAGGTTTTAAAAACCTGTCGGGTTTATTTTTTTAATTTGTCTAATTAATACATCCACTTATATAAAACTTCAAAATGCTAAATTGTATTATCTTCCTCCTATTTTTAGTACTTATTTATTTTGTTTATTCCTTCGAAAAAGATTCTCGAAAAAGGATGCCTTTGGAGAGAAGGCAAAAAATGTTTGAATTACTAAAAAATAAGTATAGCGGGCTAAAAGAAAATGATCTTAATTTCTTTGAATATAAAACAACCAATCATAATATATTATTTGAATATAAACTTATTACATCAAGAAGAGTTTCAAACAGCTTGAAAGTGTATTTAGATATTTCTGCAATTGAAGAAGACATTAAACAATTATGTAGAATTCATTTTTATTGTACCAAAATAAACAATCGAGATTACGTTGAAATGCCCGTCGAAGCATACTTTGATTCATTATACAATTTATCAGAGACTTCACCTAAAATTGTTAATAGAATAATTTCAGAAACAGAAAGCTACATTTCTGAAAAAAGAAAAAAAAGAGATGAAAAAGCTACTAAATTTTAAAACGAATACTTCTCCATTTTTTTTCCTTGAACATCCAAAACCTTTGTACTTTCTTTAGGAACATTACCTTTCATAACTTCCTGAACAGATGGATTTGAAGGATATTTTCCGCCTTTCATTTTTAAAAGATGAAATTTTCCTCCGCTTTCAAATATAAGATCATAAAATTTTTCCGTTGATGAAGAGGTTACGTAAATTGGATAATCGGTTACAGTAAAACGATTGATTACACTTCCATCATTGTTTAAAATGTATCCTGAACAGCCTCCGCTTCCGCAGAAATAAGAGTTTGAGAAACCTACAAAATATTCGTTTTTCTTATCATTATTCAAATCAAATTCTTGATAATAAAAATAACGATCGTCTTTTGTCATAGCTGGAATATCTTTCTTCAACAAAACACCTAATTGTTTCCTAATCAATTCGACTGCTTTATCATCTCTTGGAGGCGCTTCGTTGAGATTTGCTGTTCCTCCCAATGTTTTAGACAAAGTGTCCTGCACAATAGTTTTTACTATATTTTTTGATTCTGTTTTATTTTGACATGAATACAATGCCAAAATTGCAATTGCAATTACGATTTTACTTTTCATAATTTGTTGTTTTTAATTTTATACTTACCCTTTATAATCAATTCTAGACAAGCAAAGCTCCTTTATTTTCAATATCATTTTCGCTCAGCAATGCTTTAATATTATTAAAAGTAACCAACGCAATCTGAGTTAAAGCTTCATTGGTAAAAAATGCCTGATGTGCTGTTACTAAAACATTAGGAAAACTCATTAACCTTTGAATAGCATCATCCTGAATAATATCTGCAGATAAATCTCTGAAAAATAATTTTTCTTCCTGTTCGTAAACATCAATTCCTAAATAACCTATTTTACCTTCTTTCAAGCCCTCAATAACCGAAGCCGTTTCAATCAATCCACCTCGGCTTGTATTAATAATCATCACATTATCTTTCATAGACGCAATTGAATCTTTATTGACAACGTGCTTTGTTTGAGCATTTAACGGACAGTGGAGCGAGATAATATCACTCGATTTAAAAATCGTTTCCAGCGATACAAATTCTACTCCGTCCCTTATCATTTCATCATTCGTAATAATATCATAAGCCAGTACTTTACAACCAAAACCTAAAGCAATTTTAGAAAATGCTTTTCCTATATTTCCAGTTCCAATAATTCCAACCGTTTTTCCAAACAAATCAAAACCTAACAATCCGTTTAGAGAAAAATTTTGTTCGCGAACACGATTGTACGCTTTATGCGTTTTTCTGTTCAATGTTAAAATCATTGCCATTGCATGTTCTGCAACAGCTTGCGGAGAATAAGCAGGAACGCGGCAAACTTTTAAATTATATTTCTTAGCTGCTTCTAAATCGACATTGTTAAAACCTGCACAACGTAATGCAATAATTTTCACTCCTTTTTCTGCCAGCTGCTTAATTACGGCTTCGTTTACTATATCATTTACAAAAACACAAACAACAGCGGCATTTTCAATTAAAATAACAGTCTGAGGATTAAGCTGGGTTTCAAAAAAATCCAATTCAAAACCAAAATCGGCATTGTATTTATTAAAAAAAGATTTATCGTAAGGCTGTGTTGAAAAAAAGGCGATTTTACTTCCGCTGATTGTAGTAACTAAACTCATAATGAATTGTTCTTGGATTTTAATTTGTTTATACCTTAAAAATACAAAAATAATTCTAGATGCTTCTTTTAAAATAAAGCTTTAAAGTTTTACGTTTCAATTTGTTAAATAAAGCACAATTCTAACTTAGTTAATTAAACCTATTGATTTTAACATTGTCTAATCGATATAAACAATTAAAAAACTTACATCATGAAAAAATTATTTATCGCTGCTTTACTATTTGTTGGAATAGCAAGTTTTGCACAAGAAGCCGACCAAAAACCTATGCGTGAGCATAAAGAAAGATTAACTCCAGAACAGCGCAGTGAAAAGCAGTTAAAAAAACTAACTTCTGAGTTAAATTTAGATGCCAATCAACAAACACAAGTAAAACAACTTTTAGCAGATCGTAATGCTAAAGCTGAAAAGTTTAAAGAAGCCAGAAAAGACAAAAAAGACAGCAATGTAAAACCAACAGCTGCTGAAAAAGAAGCTTTCAAAAAACAAATGATGGACGAAAAAGAGGCTAATGATGCAAAAATGAAAGCGATTTTGAATGCGGACCAATACAGCAAATGGAAAAACATTCAGAAAGAAAATCAAGATAAGATGAAAAATAAAATGAAAGAACGAAAAGACCAAGAATAAAAAAAGAGGCTCGTAAGCCTCTTTTTATTTGTATAAATCTATACCTTAGGATTTAGAATTAAATCAATTCTTTTAATACAATCTTCATAGTGATATTTTGTTTCTGCATTTGTTCCTAATGCTTTTGCTGCCGTAAGCGATTTTTTTAATGTATTTAATTCTCCACGTACTAAAGCTCTAAGATCAGACTGAGAAACATTATAATAACCCGATGATCTTTCTGTTGGTTTCATCTCTTCAGTCATCAAAGTTCCCATTCTGTCGATATAAGCACGTTGAAGATTTCGACGATAAATGGTAACATTTGCAGCGCTGCCAGCCTCTTTCCAAATTCCTTTTCTCATATCTTTAAAGAAATCTAAAGCTTTATAAGTATCAGCACCCAAAATTTCATTATCCATTAATCTGCCAATGCGTCCTAAACTTAATAAGTTATTTAGATGTCTAACTTGTAAATTTCTAAACCTTTCAGTATAACCAGCATAATCAGTATTCTTTAAAGTATTTAAGTTTACAATCCATGTTGGAGATGCAAAAGCATTTGTCTGTAACCAATTCATTGCTTCAATTTGCTTTACCTTTGGAACAACTTCGTATACATTTCCTGCCTGATTTGGGTTTTTAAGGTTTTCATACACTCCCCCAACATTTGTTACAACGTGACCTACATAACGGCTCCAAACATCCAATAATTCCTTATACAATTCATCTAAATCTTCATAGTTGTTGGTAACATTACTCGTCCATTCATTTAAATGATTGGCAACAAATTCAAGATTTTTAAGTCCATAAGAACTCGCTTTCATTGAGTTATTTCCGATATCTTCTGTTTGAGAAGAAGGATCGAAAGTACTGCTTTGTTTACCATATTTATAAACCGGATTTCCTGCCTTATCCAAAATCCATTTGTCTAACGTTGGCGTTTCGTCTTGAGGAGTTTTTGAATTTGGAATTACTCTATACCCCCAATTTAAAGCGTAATGATCGTAAGCACCCATTTTACGAATAAAACGAACATTTTTATCTCCAGGTTGTGCAATATAGTTGTATCTCGCATAATCCATGATACTTGCTGCAATACCGTTTTTTTGTGTAAAATCACCATTTCTGTAACTTTCTGTATCAAAAGCACAACTTGCTCCCATATTATGAGGAAAACCTAATGCGTGACCAACCTCGTGAGCAATTACCATTCGCATCATTTCGCCCATTTCTTCATCACTAGTCTGCAATGTTCTAGCTGATGGATTTGCAGCTCCCGTTTCTAACAAATAACGATTCCTGTATGAACGCAAATGATTGTGATACCAGATAACATCACTTTCTATAATTTCTCCAGTTCTAGGATCAGAAACACTAGGTCCAACAGCATTTCTTGTTGTACTGGCAACATAACGTATTACAGAGTAACGAACATCTTCTGGGCTAAAATCAGGGTCTTCCTCTTTTGTTGGAGCATCTTTGGCAATAATAGCATTTTTAAAACCAGCAGTTTCAAAAGGTTTTTGCCATTCTTCAATTCCTTGTTTAATATATTTTCTAAGTTTTTCCGGCGTAGCTGGATCCAAATAATATACAATTGGTTTTATTGGCTCAACCAATTCTCCTCTTGCGTAAGCTTCAGGATCTTTTGGCTCTAATCTCCATCGTCTGATATACGTTTTAAGATCCGATTTCAATTCGTTGCTTCCATAATCGTATTGACTTATGGTAAACCATCCTACACGTGGATCTGCTAATCTAGGTTTCATCGGCACTTCTGGCAGTAAAACCATAGACTGATTCATCTGAATACTAATTGACTCTGTTTCTTCTAACATTGAAGGTTTTGAGGCATTATAAGTCATATCCTGAATCACTTCAATATTCATAGGAAAACTTTTAATCGTATTAATAAAACTTCTTGAATCATCAAGTCCTTTTACTTTATACGTTTCTCTCATTTGACCAGAAATCCCGCTGATTGCTTTTACATCTGTACTGTAAAATTTAGTAACATCGATAACTGTATTTGCAGAATCTTTACTAAAAGCAACAATATCAAAAGCAAATAATGTAGGATCGTAATTATTTGATTTAACAGAAATACTTATCGGTAAAGTATCATTTGCAACAGCATTATATGATTTTGATTTGATTAGAATTTTATCTTGAAAACGCTGCCAAACGATCAATTGTTCATTTGTTTCAGAACCTGCGTTTACGTATCCGCCACCAAGATTAGAAGGCAGTTTAGACAATCTGCTTACCAAAAGCATATCTTTGTTTAGATATTTATTTGGAATTTCGAAGTAAAACTTTTTATCTACTTTATGAACCGTAAAAAGACCTTCGTCAGAAACGGCATCTTTGGTAATTACTTTACTGTACTCTTTGATAGAAGAATCAGATTTTTTTTCTGCTGGGGCTCCAGCGCTCTCTTCTTTTTTGGATTTCTTTTTTGTCGATTGGGCAAACTGACTTTCAGGAAATAACATAAAAACTGCCATTGCAGTAAAAATGAAAATTTTCTTCATTTATTATAGGTTTTAATGGTTATTTGTTAAACAAAAATAATTTTTGAATGCAATTATACAAGTATTTTACTTGTCATTAACTTTTTATTAACTAAATATAAAATAAAGTTTACAACAATAAAAAAGGTTTGACTTTTTGTAAAGTCAAACCTTTTAAAATAAATAGTTACTATGAATTAAAATGTTTTCGAAACTTTATCGATCGCATTAATTGTAAAATCTAAATCTTCATACGTCAAAGCATCTGTTATAAACCATGTTTCATAAGCTGATGGCGCAATATAAACACCTTCCTGCAATAAACCGTGGAAGAATTTTTTAAACGTTTCGTTATCTCCTTTTGCTGCAGTTTGAAAATCTACAACAGGATTTGCATCAAAATGAACAGAAATCATCGAACCAACTCTATTGATTGTAAAAACAACATTATTTGCTTTTAAAACTCTATCGATTCCCGCTTCTAAATAAGCCGTTTTTTCTTCTAAACGAGTAAAAATTTCACGATCATTATCTAACGCTTTCAACATTGCATAGCCGGCAGCCATTGCTAACGGATTTCCAGATAATGTTCCTGCTTGATAAACTGGTCCTAGAGGCGCTAAATAATTCATGATTTCTTCGCGTGCAGCAAAAGCTCCAACTGGTAATCCGCCGCCAATAACTTTCCCGAAAGTTACGATATCAGCATTGATATTATACAATTCCTGAACACCTCCGCGAGCCAAACGGAAACCTGTCATAACTTCATCAAAAATCAATAAAATCCCGTTTGCAGTACACAGATCTCTTAAGCCTTGCAAGAAACCTTCTTGAGGTGGAATACAACCCATATTTCCTGCAACTGCTTCAATTATAATAGCAGCAATTTCACCTTTATTAGCTTCGATTAAAGTTTTTACATTCTCTAGATCATTGTATTTTGCTAACAAAGTATCCTTTGCAGTTCCTTCTGTAACACCTGGACTATTTGGCGAACCAAAAGTTACAGCACCACTTCCTGCCTGAATCAAAAACGAATCAGAATGTCCATGATAGCATCCAGCAAATTTGATAATTTTATCTCTCTTTGTAAATCCGCGAGCCAAACGAATTGCGCTCATACAAGCTTCTGTCCCTGAATTTACAAAACGTATTTTATCAATATTTGGAACCATTGAAACTGCCAAAGCTGCAATTTCGGTTTCCAATTCAGTCGGCATTCCAAATGAAGTTCCCAATTTTGCTTTTTCGATCACTGCGTCAACAACCGGCTGATAAGCATGACCTAAAACCATCGGTCCCCAAGAGTTAATATAATCTATTAATTTGTTTCCGTCTTCATCATATAAATAAGCACCTTTGGCACTTTTGACAAAAATTGGAGTTCCTCCAACTGCTTTAAACGCTCTTACTGGCGAATTTACACCACCTGGAATTACTTTTTCTGCTTCAGCAAAAAGCTGACTACTTCTTTTATATAACATTCTTATTTTTGATTTTAGAATTCAGATTTTAGATTAAAACTGAAAACCTATTTTAATTTCTAGATTTATTTCAACAGAACTGAAAACTGTCATTGAGACTGAACACTAAAAACTGAATACTTAATTACTTAACCTTAAGTCTCTGCCCAATCGAAATTGCATTATCCGTTAGATTATTTTTTCTTTTTAAATCCTCGACCAATAAATTGAATTTTTTTGAAATGGAATACAGTGTATCTCCTTTTTGAACCTCATACAAATTCGGATCGTATTGACTCATGTTAATCTTTGGATCAGAAGCTGCATCATAAGATGATTTTTTTGGCGGATTCGAGGTATTTATTGGCACATAGTTTCTTCCTGTAACCTGACAATCATATTGATGTAGATTATAGCGCTCAATATAACTGATTAACTTATCTGGATATTTCGGATCTGTTGCGTAGCCACAAGCCCTAAGTCCTTTTGCCCAAGCTTTGTAATCGTCTTTTTCATAAGTAAACAAAGACTCGTATCTCTTTTTTCCAACCAAAAATAAAGCATGGTCTCTATAAGATTCTGCCGGTTCTGGATATTTTCTAAAACATTCCTGAGCTGAATCATCATCGTGACGAACACTTTCTCCCAGCCAATCTTTATGGCATTTAATTCCAAAATGATTATTAGCCTCAAGTGCCAGATCACCTTTTCCCGCACCTGATTCTAAAATTCCCTGCGCCAAAATTATACTAGCCGGAATTCCATATGTTTTCATGTTTCCAATTGCAATATCTTTATACTGCAAAACATAATTATTAATTAAATCATTGGTTACAACTGTTTTTGAAGTAGAATGAATAACCTCAGTTGTATTATTTGTAGAAGGATAATTTTTACCTATTGGTTTAGCAGGAGTAGTTTTTTTAGTCGTCGCTACTCGCGGTTTCTGAACCGCAGCTGCTTTTTTTGTCGTGGCAATAGCTGGTTTACTAGAAGAACAGCTTGCCAAAACCAATATCGTAAATAACAGTACAATTTTTTTAATCATTCGTTTTAAGTATTGGTAATTTTTTCTGCATCAACTTCATATTCATTCCATCAACTCCCTGTAATCCACCTGTGTGAATAAGTAAAATTTTTGAATGTGCAGGAAAATATTTTTTGCCTATTAAATCTATAACGCCAAAAACCATTTTTCCTGTATAAATTGGATCTAAGGGCACTTTTGTTTTTTCAAAAAATGCATTTATAAATTCGATTAATTCTAAATTTATCTTGCCATAACCTCCAAAATGATAGTCAGAAATTAAATTCCAGTTATCTTGTTTGGCAAAAATACGAATTTCATCTTGTAAAAAGTCACCTTTTAACGCTGGAAAACCCAAAATTTTCTGATTTTCCGCTGAACTATTTATTAATCCCGAAATAGTTCCTCCAGTTCCAACAGCACAGCAAACATAATTAAAAACAACATCTTCCTGTGTTAAAATTTCTTCACAGCCTTTTACAGCAAACTCATTTGTGCCGCCTTCAGGCACTAAATAAAAGTCTCCAAACTTGTTTTTTAACTTCTCAATAAACTTATTTTCACTCTTAAGTCGATAATCTTCTCGCGAAACAAATTCAAACTGCATTCCGTTTTCCTGAGCAAATTTCAAAGTTGGATTTTCTTCAATTTTATCCCCAAGTTCATCGCCGCGAATAATTCCAATAGTTTTAAAACCCTGCTCTTTTCCTGCATACGCCACCGCAGCAATATGATTAGAAAATGCGCCGCCAAAAGTTAATAAAGTATCTTGATTTTCGACTTTCGCCTGAATTAAATTGTATTTTAATTTCCTAAATTTATTCCCCGAAACAAACGGATGAATTAAATCTTCTCGCTTTATAGTCAAAGAAATATCATCTGGAAAACTAATATTAATAGGTTGATTGAAAACTGGATTCATTTTAATTTGATATAATTTAAAAACCGAAAAAAAGATCTGTTTTTTAAATAATTTAAGTTCGTTTCATTATGGTAAGCTTCTCTTTCAAAACTAATATTTCGATATGCCAGATCTTTGTTTTTATACTGAATTAAGCGAAATAGAAATTCGAAAGCGTACCAAATAAAAAACGGAATTATTAAAAATTCTAACTGCTGTCTTAAATGAATTTTTTCATGATTAACAAAAACGCCATTTGTTTTATCAAAATCATATTTCATCAAAACAAATGGAAATACAGCCATTCCGCGATATCCTTTTGGAATTAAATATTTGCTAACAATCAGAAACATTGGCTATAAAATTTATAAATTTGTAGCTATAAAATTGTTCATTTTCATTAAAATCATAATCAATTATTTCTATTTTTGATTTTTATATTTATTAAAACTGAACGCGAAGCAGATTTATGAAAGAGCAAAGTAATGAAAATAAATTAATCGAAGGTGAAGATTTTTACTATACAGCCGAAGGTTATAAATGCTTTACTGAAAAACATCATTTAAAACGTGGTTATTGCTGCAAAAGCGGGTGCCGCCATTGTCCGTACGGTTTTGATAAACGAACTGGAGAAATCAGAAAAAAAACAAATTAGATAATGTGGTAATTTGAAAATTAGATAATTGATATAAATTCCAATTTTTGAAATTCCAAATTCCAATCTAAAATCAATAATCTAAAATATTATATGGATATCCATTCAAGAAAATTCAGGATTAAGATCCACAAATCCTATCATAGGTCGGATATCCGTTATCCTTAGTTTTTTTAAAATTAGAAAATGTACCGATGAGTCAATTTGAGAATGAGAATTATTTCAGATCGAATTTACATTGACAGGTATTTCGCTCCTATGGAGCTTTTACCAACTGGCCGTATTCTTTTCTACAAATATTAAGCCTTTCCAAGCCTTTGAACAGCGCCGTTAGGAGCGAAATATTTATAGAAATAAAATTTATCGGTCAGAATTTAGCCCCAGCGGGGCGACATAATCTAAAGAACAAAAAATTAATCTGTTGTTAATCTAATAAAAGTACCTTAGCGTCTTAGAAGCTTAGCAACTCAGCACCTTAAAAGAAAATGACTTTCAAAGAACAAATACAACAAGGAATTCCTTCAATATTACCTTCAAAAGCAGCATACGATCCAGCTATTAATCACGCTCCAAAAAGAAAAGAAATTCTTTCGGCAGAAGAGAAAAAACTGGCTTTAAAAAATGCATTGCGTTATTTTGAACCCAAACATCATGCTGAACTAATTCCTGAATTTTCAGAAGAACTAGAAAAATACGGACGTATTTATATGTATCGCCTTCGTCCGGAGTACAGAATGTACGCAAGACCAATTGACGAATATCCAGGTAAATCATTACAGGCAAAAGCAATTATGCACATGATTCAGAACAATCTGGATTATGCTGTAGCACAGCATCCGCACGAATTGATTACATATGGCGGAAATGGAGCTGTTTTTCAAAACTGGGCACAGTATTTATTGACGATGCAATACTTATCTGAAATGACAGACGAGCAGACTTTAACAATGTATTCTGGACATCCGATGGGATTATTTCCTTCGCATAAAGAAGCGCCGAGAGTCGTGGTTACAAACGGAATGGTTATCCCAAATTATTCTAAACCTGACGATTGGGAAAAAATGAATGCGCTTGGTGTTTCTCAATACGGACAAATGACGGCAGGAAGTTATATGTACATTGGACCGCAGGGAATTGTACACGGAACTACGATTACAGTTTTAAACGGTTTTAGAAAAATAAAACAAAATCCCGAAGGAAGTTTATTTGTAACTTCTGGTCTTGGCGGAATGTCTGGCGCACAGCCAAAAGCTGGAAATATTGCAGGTTGTATTACGGTTTGTGCCGAAGTAAATCCAAAAATCACTAAAATTCGCCATGAGCAAGGATGGATTAATGAAGTAGTAACTTCTACAGATGAATTGGTAGCGAGAGTAGCTTTGGCGAAAGCCAATAAAGAAACAGTTTCAATTGCTTATCTAGGAAATGTGGTTGACGTTTGGGAACGTTTTGACCAGGAAAACATTAAAATTGACTTAGGTTCAGACCAAACTTCACTTCATAATCCTTGGGCTGGAGGTTATTATCCAGTTGGGATTTCTTTTGAAGAAGCAAATGACCTTATGGCCGACAATCCAGAATTATTCAAAGAAAAAGTTCAGGAAACATTGCGTCGTCATGCTGCCGCGATTAATAAACATACGGCAAAAGGAACGTACTTTTTTGATTACGGAAATGCTTTTTTACTTGAGGCTTCACGTGCAGGCGCAGATGTAATGGCAGAAAATAATATCGATTTCAAATATCCTAGTTACGTTCAGGATATTATGGGGCCAATGTGTTTTGATTACGGATTTGGTCCTTTTAGATGGGTTTGTACATCTGGAAAACCTGAAGATTTGCAAAAAACAGATGCAATTGCAAGTCAAGTTTTAGAGGAAATGGCAAAAACAGCTCCAAATGAAATTCAGCAGCAGATGCAGGATAATATCAAATGGATAAAAGGCGCGCAGGAAAACAAACTTGTTGTAGGCTCTCAAGCCCGAATTCTTTATGCTGATGCCGAAGGAAGAATTAAAATCGCCGAAGCTTTTAATCAGGCGATTGCAAAAGGCGAAATTGGTACTGTTGTTTTAGGACGCGATCATCACGACGTTTCTGGAACCGATTCTCCTTATAGAGAAACGTCAAACATTTATGACGGATCACGCTTTACAGCCGATATGGCGATTCATAATGTGATTGGCGACAGCTTTAGAGGAGCAACTTGGGTATCTATTCATAATGGCGGCGGAGTTGGCTGGGGAGAGGTTATAAACGGCGGTTTTGGTATGGTTCTTGATGGTTCTAAGGAGGCTTCAAAACGTTTAGCATCAATGCTTTTTTGGGATGTTAATAACGGAATTTCAAGAAGAAGCTGGGCTCGAAATGATGAAGCCATTTTTGCCATAAAAAGAGCTATGCAAGTAGAGCCATTATTAAAAGTAACTTTGCCTAATATTGTTGACGAAAGTCTGCTTTAATTAAAAAGGTGTTTATTATTTAATAAAATGTCATCCTGAGCGAAGTCGAAGGCTTATAGTAACAAAAGACCTTCAATTTCGCTCAGCCTGATAAATACAAAAGAGAACATTAAATTTTTTATAACTATGAAAACATTCAAATTAGTTCCGATTTTTCTGCTAATGATCTTATCGTCATGCAGCAGTGTTACTGTATATTCTGATTACGACAAAAGTGTCGATTTTGCGCCTTATAAAACGTATGCTTTCTTTAAACCTGGAATTGATAAAGTCGAAATTTCTGATTTGGATAAAAGACGTATTCTTCGCGCAATCGATCAACAGATGCAAGCAAAAGGATTTACAAAAAGTGATAATCCAGACTTATTGGTAAATATTTTTACCAAATCTAGAGAGCAGGTTGACGTAAATCAATTTAGCGCTGGATGGGGTTATGGCTGGGGATGGGGATGGAATCCTTATATGATGTACGGCGGAAACCAAACTACTGTTTCTACTTCTACTGAAGGAACTTTATACATCGACCTAATTGATGCAAAAAAGAAAGAAATGATCTGGCAAGGTGAGGGAATTGGTGTTTTAACTAGAAACATCGATAAAAAAGATGAGCGAATTGCAGAATTTGTAGGCAAAATTTTAGCTCAATATCCTCCTGTAAAAAAATAATTATTTACTTTTGCTATTCAATTAATATAAAAAATGACAAACTTTAACAACATTATTATCGCTATTATCAGCATTATTGCAATTCAGCAATAATAGCGAGGTGTTATATAAGTATGTAAAATATAATTATAAGAACCTCCCACATTGGGAGGTTTTTTATTTTAAAAATAATTAAAAGTCGCCACGAATTACACAAATTAGCACGAATTATTTTTTCTCTTAGAGAATAAAATTAGTGTCAATTCGTGTAATTCGTGGCAAAAAACAAAACAACATGAGTTTATTCAACGAAATCCTTAATGCAAAAAAGCAGCTTGAAAATGTAGTTGCCGCGACGCCTCTTACCCAAAATCTAAATCTTTCAGACGAATTTAAATCGACTATTTTACTAAAAAGAGAAGATTTACAAATCGTACGTTCTTATAAAATTAGAGGCGCTTATAATAAGATTTCTTCCTTAACTGAAAAAGAAAAAGTAAACGGGATTGTTTGTGCCAGTGCAGGAAATCATGCTCAAGGTGTTGCTTATTCTTGTAATCTACTGCAAATAAAAGGCAAAATTTACATGCCAAAAACCACTCCAAAGCAAAAAGTTAAACAAGTGCAATTGTTTGGGAAATCGTTTGTAGAAATTGTTTTAACCGGAGATACTTTTGATGATGCTTATGCTTCGGCAACGGCAGATGCTATCAAGAACCACAAAACATTTATCCATCCTTTTGATGATGAAAAAGTAATTGCCGGACAGGGAACTGTAGGTTTAGAAATTCTCGAAAGTTATAAAGAACCTATAGATTATGTTTTTGTACCCATTGGCGGCGGCGGACTGGCTTCTGGATTGTCTGAAGTTTTTAAACATTTAAGTCCAAATACCAAAATCATTGGCGTTGAGCCCAAAGGTGCTCCTTCGATGAAAACTTCTATCGAAGAAAACAAAAACACAGCCTTAAAAACAATTGATAAATTTGTTGATGGCGCCGCTGTAAAACAAGTTGGCGATAAAACTTTTGAAATCTGTCGTTATAATCTTGAAGATATTATTCTCGTTCCAGAAGGAAAAGTATGTACAACTATTTTACGTTTGTACAATGAAGAAGCAATGGTTGTAGAACCTGCGGGTGCATTAACAATTGCTGCTTTAGATTTTTATAAAGACAAAATAAAAGGAAAAACTGTGGTTTGCGTTGTCAGCGGAAGCAACAATGATATTGAAAGAACTGCCGAAATAAAAGAGCGATCGCTGCTTTATGAAGGTTTAATGCATTATTTTATGATTCAATTTCCGCAGCGCCCTGGAGCTTTAAAAGAGTTTGTAAACAACATTTTAGGACCCGATGATGATATTACTTATTTTCAATTTGCTAAAAAGAATAGTCGAGAAGTAGGTTCTGTAGTTGTAGGTTTAGAGTTGAAAAAGAAAAAAGACATAATGCCTATTAAAATGAAAATGACGCAATATGGTTTTGAATTTCAATATTTAAACGACAATCAGGATTTGTTTACACAGCTGATTGGATAATTATTTCCTGACTGATAAATATCAGCAAATAAAGAAGAAGTTATAACGTATTTTTGCAAATCAATTTTATTTAGACAAACATGGAAACGCTTAAAGACATTTCAAACATAGAAGACATAAAACAAATGGTTAACAGCTTTTATGATAATGTTAGAAAAGACGATCTTATTGGTCCTATTTTCAATGATAAATTGCAAGATCGCTGGGAACCGCATTTGCAAAAAATGTACGGTTTTTGGCAGACTATATTATTTGATGTTCGTGCTTATTCCGGAACACCCTTTCCGCCTCACAAACAATTACCTGTAGATAGAACTCATTTTGACCGCTGGATTCAAATTTTCAATACTACAATCGATGCGCAGTTTGCTGGAGAAATTACCGAAGAAGCGAAAATGCGTGCAACGAACATGGCTTATATGTTCAATCATAAAATCGAACATTTTAGAAATGTCGAAAATGAATTAAAAAGCGCACTTAATAAATCTTAAAAAAACAATACTTTGATTCAATTTAAGTCAAAATCATAA
Organism: Flavobacterium oncorhynchi; assembly: GCF_002217355.1. Taxonomy (GTDB): domain Bacteria; phylum Bacteroidota; class Bacteroidia; order Flavobacteriales; family Flavobacteriaceae; genus Flavobacterium; species Flavobacterium oncorhynchi. The sequence continues at coordinate 69,698 of NZ_MUHA01000010.1, forward strand.
TATATCCTTCGCCTGTAAACTTCCTTTAAAACCTATAAAAACGCAATAAAACTTAATTTCGAACAAAAAAATTGTAATGAATAGCAAAAATTAGCGACCTAAATTCGTAATTTTACATTCTAATCTACAACGTTTTCGAAATGAATGCATCTATAGAAACCAATCCGCTTTTAGAGAGATTGCCAAAACATTTAAAGCAATTTATTAAACCTCAAGATTATAGTGATTATACTCCAATTAATCAGGCGGTTTGGCGATACGTTATGCGCAAAAATGTAGATTATCTTTCAAAAGTAGCGCACCATTCGTATTTAGAAGGTTTACGCAAAACAGGAATCGAAATAGATTCTATCCCAAGTATGTACGGTATGAACCGTATTCTTACTGAAATCGGCTGGGCTGCTGTTGCTGTTGACGGATTTATTCCGCCAAATGCATTTATGGAGTTTCAAGCCTACAATGTTTTGGTTATTGCATCGGATATTCGACAATTAGAACATATTGAATATACTCCTGCACCAGACATTATTCACGAAGGTGCCGGCCACGCCCCTATTATTGCCAATCCAGAATATGCAGAATATTTAAGACGTTTTGGTGAAATTGGGTGCAAAGCGATTTCTTCTCATAAAGATTATCAGATGTACGAAGCGATTCGTTTACTTTCTATTTTAAAAGAAGCCGAAGATACGCCGCAGGAAAAAATCGATGAGGCTGAAAAAGCGGTTGCCGATTTACAAAACGATATGGACGAATTGTCTGAAATGGCTCAAATTAGAAACCTGCATTGGTGGACTGTTGAATATGGTTTAATTGGAACTGTCGAAAATCCGAAAATTTATGGTGCAGGATTACTTTCTTCGATTGGAGAAAGTGCTTGGTGCATGACAGATAATGTAAAGAAAATCCCTTATGATATTTCGGCTGCAAATCAAAATTTTGATATTACGCAGTTGCAACCACAGCTTTATGTAACCCCAAATTTTTCTTATTTAAGTTTAATTTTGGAGGAGTTTGCTAATAAAATGGCATTGCGAACCGGCGGTCTTTCTGGAATTAAAAAACTAATTCATTCAAATGCTTTAGGAACAATTGAGTTAAGTACTGGTTTACAAATTTCGGGAGTTTTTACCAATGTTATTGAAGATGAAGGAAAGCCTGTTTATATACAAACAACTGGAAAAACAGCTTTGGCTTACCGAGAAAAAGAATTAGTCGGTCATGGAACGTTAACGCATCCGCACGGTTTTGGAAGTCCGATTGGAAAGCTAAAAGGCTTTAATCTTGCCATTGAAGATATGAGCCCGAAAGATTTACAGGCCTACAGCATTGTTGAAAACGAAACTGTAAAACTGGAATTCGAAGGTAATATTATTGTTGAAGGTGAAATTATTACAGGATCAAGAAACTTACATGGAGAAATTATTCTGATCAGTTTTAGAAATTGCACAGTAACGCATGGCGAAACTATTTTATTTCAGCCAGATTGGGGAAATTACGATATGGCAATTGGTAAAAAAGTCGTTTCTGCATTTTCTGGTCCTGCCGACGTAAATAGCTTTGACTTAATTAATATAGTACCAACAACAAAAACTATTAAAGCAAAACATTCTGAAGAACGTGGTGATTTAGAAGGTTTATATGCTAAAGTTAGAGATCTTAGAAAAAATAAAGGCTCTAAAAAAGAGCTGAAATCTGTTTTTGAAAATCTAAAAAACAATCATTCAAATGATTGGCTGTTGTCTGTTGAAATTACAGAACTTTTGAAAGATTCTGAAGAAAAACAACTTTTACAGGAAGTATTGGTTTACTTGGATCAATTGAAAGAAAAACGTCCTGAAATTGCGCATTTAATTTCTGGAGGATTGGATTTGATTTTTGATAAAGAAACTGTTTAAGCTTTAAGGCACAAAGTTTTTCTTCATCAAATTGCAAGAATTGCTTCCTGCTTTAGCTGGAGGCAATTCAAAAAATCATTTTAATCCTTTTATCTCGATAGCCATCGCGAGTGGTAAAAAACCTCTGTTTCTTTGAACCTTTGCCTCTTTGAACCTCAAAAACTACAATTTCAAATCCTCACTTAAATCTGCATCAGATTCAATCGTTTTGCCATTGTATTGTAATTTCCAGCCCATTGAATTAGTTAGGATTAAAATTTTAGACAACTCACTTATCAAACGGTTTTGTGCGTTACTTTTTAATGAAGATTTTTCGATTTTCTTTGCCAGATTGGCTTTTACCGATTTGTTGATTTTATTGTAATCATCACCTGTAAAGGGATTCAGCTTGCTTTGTTCAACATCGTAAAACTGAATATCAGGATTTATAGTAATCTCTTCTTTTGGAATATTTAAAATCGTGATGGTTTTATTTTTTTCATCGATGTCGTATTTCATTTTATGCAAATCATAAGCAACGGTAACATTTGCATTTACCACAATAAGTGCTTTTTTCTCAAATGAAATCATATCCATCAAATACTTCTGCTGGTTTTTATAAGTGATTACTTCAGAGAAATGCCCTTCGGTAACAACCAATTTTCCAACATTAAGTATTTTCTCTTGAATTAAATTGGTATTATAATCGATTGTTGAATCGTCATCTTTTTTGAACTCGCAATATTTAAAAGCCAAAACGATGACTAAAATAATAACACCAACGCCAATAATTCTTTTTACTAAGTTTTGCATTCTGATAAAATGTTTAGACGAATTTACTTCTTTTTTTAGTTTTTTTCGCCACGAATTTCACTAATTACGCTAATTTTTTAGTATGTACTTTTTTAAATTAAGAAATAAACACAAAGCATAGAATTAACAAAAATTCGTGAAATTCGTGGCAAAAAAGCGCAGCAAAATCCATTAAAATGGATAACCAATAGCGATATTCAAAATCAGATTATCTTTTCGCCATGTACTGCTTCCAAAATTAATATCATCGATAACCCAGCGTTGTCCGTCTGGCAATGCAGGATTTCGAAGCGGGAAAGCCAAATCTGTTCTTAGAATCAGGAACGATAAATCAAATCGTAATCCAGCTCCAGCGCCTATTGCAATTTGTTTCATAAAATCTTTTGAAATTTCGGCTCCAGGTTTATTCGGGTCGGCATTTAGAAGCCAGATGTTTCCAGCATCGAGAAATACTGCTCCTCTTACAATGCTAAAAAGCTTTGCCCTGTATTCTGTATTAAATTCCAACTTTATATCTGCAGATTGATCTGGTGTGTAATTATCGTTTGTTGTTGGCGGAATCACATAACTTCCCGGCCCTAAAGTTCTTGCTCTAAAGGCACGAATACTATTTGTTCCTCCAACTACAAACTGCTTTGAAGCTGGCAGTGTATTCGAATTTCCGTAAGCAAACCCCGCACCTACTATAAGTCTGCTTGCCAATTCGCTTTCTTTTCCTAATTTTAAATAATGTCTAAAGTCAGATCTAATTTTTACATACTGACTAAATGGAACATCGAGTATTTTTATTGTGTCATTTTTCTTGATATTAGCTCCTGTAACTAAACCTGTAAGATTTCCTGCTAAATCTATTTCGCCATTAAAATAGATTGTATTTTTTCGGCGCTTTTGCATTGTATTGGTATACGTATAACTGTAGGTAGGGCCAAAAATAAGCTGCTTTTCAATTACTTTTCCCAATGCTGCATCTTCTTCAATATCTTCTAAATATTCTGGCGTAACATGATTTGGGCTTACATAAGTTATATCTATAACGTTCAATTGATGCTCTTTACGAATGTTTTCTTTCCATAAATAACCAAATGATGTATTAAAAGAATTCAAAGCATACAACTGCGTTCTTTTTTGATATTCATATCGCACTGTAGCTTTAGTTCTTGGCACAAATTCGCTGTTTCCTTCAATATTAAAAGGAGTTACAAATCTTGGCCAAGTCAAACTTGTTTCGGCCCCAAGCTTATAAATATTTTTACCTTTATTTACACCTCCAAGCTGAAAATCGGCTCCGCCAAAAATAGAAGCCGTCAGCAGTTCCGCACCTTTAAGTAAATTTCGGTTATTCCAATTCAAGTTAATCTCCGTTCCCGTATAACTCGCTGAATTTGTTTTTCCTAAAACTTCAACCCGTATAAACTTTTTAGGCAGAAGCGTTAAATAATAATAAGAATCTAAAGCATTTTTTATGCTGTCTGAAGGCTTGAATTCATTTTTCACAAAACTAAAAGTTCCCAGATTCACAAAGCGATTCAAAGTAAGATTATGATCTTTTCGATTATACAAATCTCCTTTTTTAAAATATATTGTTCTGTCAAAAACCCTTGGTTTAAAAGTCTCTGTCGTGTCAATAATTGTAAAATCCTTGTATTGTGTAATATTCTTTTTTCTATAAACTGCACTGTCGTTTGTTAAAGAATAATTTGGGTAAACAAATATGTTATTAATTTTATATGCGGTTAATGCTTTAGGCGGCGTATCAGGTTTTATTATTATTTTGATTTTTACCTCGTGATCGCCTTTACTGCTGTCTACTCTAGCTAAAAGATAATCCGGATTAAAATAAAAATAACCTTTCTCTTTTAGTCTGGCATCAATACGTTCACGTTCTGCTTTTATAACGTCTAAGTCGTATGGTTTTCCTACTTTCAATAAACTTCTTCGGCTTGATCTTCCAATTATTCTGGACATTGCCAGAGAATCATCAGGAAAAGTTACACTTTTTATTATATACTGTTTTTTTGGTATAACGGTATATTCTGCTGTAACACGTTTACTTCTAACGGTAGAATCTGCACTTACCTGCGTTTTAAAATAACCTCGATTTTCAGTAAAATTTCGTAAAACTGCGGCATTATAATCTAAATCGACTTTGCTAAAAAGTACGGGCGCCTCGCCTACTTTATTTCGCAGCCAATATCTGGTTCCTTTTTGTTTTTTAGGTTCACCGGCAAGATTATAAATCAATAATTTAGGGCGCAGGCCAAAAATCTGTTTGTTAGGTTTTGGGCGCAACAAACCTTCTAATTCTGTTTCTAGAGCTTTTCTATCTTTCTTTTTCATGATCGAGTCTTTCACCGTTACAGATGCTCCTGTATAAAGTAAATCGCCCTCTGGCAGATATTTTGTATTACTGCAGCCTAAGACAAAAAAAAGGCTGAATAGTACAAAATACTCTACATATCGATTTTCTATATGATTATGTTTTTTGCTCATTACCTTTTATTTGATTTTCTTTTAGCTCTTGCTCTTCTTTCTCTTTCTGTTTTCTTTTTTCTTTGCGAATTTTCTCTTCCTTAATCATTTGCTTTTCTTGTTCTGAACGATGAAAAAGCTCTCTAAACTTATTGTAGCTCATCGTAATAATAAAAGCAACTCCAGTTTCTACAACCTGACCTTCTACTGCAACTTGGTATTGATTTTTTCTGTAAGCACGAACCATATATCGGCCGTCTTTTGTAATTTGATAATCTAAGGCAACATCGCCGGCAATATTGGTGCTTTCTTCATTGGCGCGTTCTGCACCTTCAACTCCAAAACTGCTTCCAACAGTTACTTTCAAACGATCATCAAGGAGTTTTTTAGAAACTGCAACATTCAAATCGGTTCTATTTTGCATCGTTCCCGAAGTATAATCTTCAGATGATTCTAAATCAAAATTAATTTCAAATCCTGTAATTAAATCACCTGCCAGATTATTTAATTGCTGCGAAAGAATTTTACTCACACTTTGTCTTGCCAAAGATTCTGCACTCGTACCTCCGCTCTCGCTCGCAAATGGATTTTCACCCACAAATCTATTCAACAATAAAAGGGCAAAAACCTGCTTATTTAATTCTGCAGGATCTTGTTCTAACTGCTTCAGTTTTGCTTGCGTTTTCGACACAACATCAGAAGAAACATCATAATTCCCATCAGGAAGATTGATTCCAAAAGAAATATCTGGCTTCATTAATTCTCCATTCATCTTCAACAAAGTCTGAAAAGGAAGTTTTTGTTTATATGTATTTCTAATCGCTGAATCATCACTTGGAATCTGATTTCCTAACAAATCAATCGGCGCAGCATTTACTTTATAAATTGCTGTAATATTTAAATTTGCCATTGTAGGCTCACCATTCCAAGTAATATAACTTCCTTTTTGAATATCGAATTTTCTTTTAATTCCGTTAAAATTCATTTCATACGCTCCATCCGAAAATTCATATTTCCCTGTTAAAGTTGTTTTTCCTGACTGGTCAATTCCGCCGACTAATTCTGCTTCTCCTTTTAGTTTTAAATAATCTCCATTTGCTTTATCAATCAACAAAGTAAGTTCTGCTTCTTTATCAATTGAAATCGCAACATTTACATCCATTCCTTTTACTTGCGATTGATCCAGTTTATTTTGCAAATCAACAGTTTGTTTTAGATACATATTATCTTCATCAACAAACTCTACAATTCCTTCACGATCGGCTATTGAAGGATCTGACTGCGGCATTACGACCGTAAACTTAGTTTCTTTATTGATTTTGATTGTTCCGCCAACCACAGGACTTTCAAAATTTCCTTTGATAGTAAGTTTGGTGTCTAAAAATAAATCTCCATAGAATAAATCATTATCAACTTCTTTAGAATGTATTGCTCTAAAATCGTCTGCAGTAACAGTCAAATCAAAATTATAATCTCTAAAATCTGTCGATTTTATAGTTCCATTTACTTCTAATTCATTTTGATTTTCATCAGAAAGAGAGAATTTATCAAATAAAATGGTTTCATTATTAAAAGCAATTGTCTCATTTCCTGTTTTAAAATAAGAGTTTAACTGCGTTACTCTAAAACCGGCATCATTAAAATTAAGTTCTCCGTTTATTTTTGGAGCAGCTGCGTTTCCTATAATTTTAAAATTACCCGATAAGTATCCTGTTCCCTCAGTAATGTTTCCCATACTAAAACCTTGAATACTTTTAATATTCAGTTTATTTATGGCAACGTCAAAATCGAAATTTCCTGCATCAATTGTGTAGGTTCCATTCAAATTAACATCATTTCCTTCATCACTCAAAGTCACATTTGCGGCTAGAAGATTTGCTGCTTTGTTGTCTACTTTTACTTCTAAATCTCCTACTTTTTCACCTTTAAAAGTAAAATCATCAATTTTTAAATTTGAAGTAAAAATTGGATTCGTCATTATATTTTCGACTAAAGCAGAACCGTTAATCAAACCTTGCATCAACAACTCATCTTTTTTAACCATATTCATAATGGTTTCGATTTTGAAGTTCACAAAATCAACTTGAAGCGGTGCATTATTCTGTGTTCCCTGCGATTGAACTTTTAATTCATTTCCGTTATTATCCAAATAAAATTTACTGACATATAAACGCTTGCCTCCAAATTCAATCGCATTCTCTGAATCGATATTCCATTTATCATAATTTAGAATAAAGTTCTCAGCATCTATTTTAAATATGTTTTTCGAATCTTCTGCCTTAAATTCCCCGGCAATAAAATACTGTTGCTTATCTTTTGCATCTTTCACTTCAAGTGCATAATTCAATACATTATTTTCAACTTTTCCAGACAAACTGGTAAATGGAATTTTTAACGAGCCGCTTTCAATTGTTGCAATTGAAACTGAGTATTCTAAAGCATTTTCTTTCGCTTCGATATTAATTTTTCCATCAGCAATTGTATTTTCAGCATATACAATTCTTGGGATTGTTCCTTTTATTTCTAAAGAATCGGTTATGTTATTGTAGTTTCCTGAGATTTTAATGGGTTCTAAACTAGTAAGTTTTGGAATCAGTTTAAACAAAATTGGATCATTGTTTACGGTCAAGGTAAAAGCTAATCTTTGTTCATCAGATTCTCCGTTTACTTTCGGATTTTTTAAATCGATATATTTTGACAATGATTTTTTAATGGCTGCAGCCAAAGTTGTCAATTTGTATTTTCCATCTACTTCTGCTTTTAAAAACTGAGAAGATATTTTAATATTATTTCTAGTATTATCTGAAAAAGCAATTACACGCACCGAATCTAAAACAATCGGCTCAGTATCTTGCAAAATCTGAATATTCGAAAGAAACACTTTTCCGTTCAAAAAATCTGGATTACTATTCGCGATATCTGCGTCGATATTTCCACGAAGTTTCATTGGCCCCGCATGCAGATTCAATTTTTCTAAATCGGCAATGTCAAGATTTAATTTAAGTTTTACGGTTGGAAATTTATCTTTTGTATCACCGCTCGCTGTTAAAGTAAAATTCAAATTAGGGTCTTGCATTCCTGATTTTACAGCAAAAGAACCATTTGCAATATTTCCTTTTAATGCTAAATCTTTATAAGTATAACGATTAAAAACGGCTTTCTTAACCAATCCGTCAATTGCTGCATTTGCCGTTTTTGGGTCTAGACCGTTTCCTTTTACTTTCGCTTTAAGCGTAATTTTTCCGATTGAGTCATTTTTGATCAATCTGCCTAAATCAAAATCAAGCAAATAAACGGTCGCGTCATATTTCTCTCTTTTTTTAATTCGTTGATCAAATAAAGCGTCCACTTTTGCATTTCCAAAACTGCTGTTTAAAGTCAAATTGGTTTTAAAATTCTGAGCCGAACCTTTAAACTTTCCGCTTAGATTAAGCTGAGACGGCAATTGAATGTTTTTCGGAATTGTTCCTGCGGGTACAAACGAATTAATATCTTTTGAAGTGCTCGACAGTTTTTTAATATCTAAATCATAATATGCTTTTTGTGCGTCAGGAAGTCCCGTAATTTTTCCCGAAAGAGAAACTTTTGTAGTTCCAATTCCGCTCATTTCAAACTTCGGAATATTTAAGTCTTTTACCTTTCCGTTTACACGACTGTTTACATATAAAATTGCATTTGGATTACTTTTAAAAGGGTTTGTTTTCTGTAAATCCGGCACAAACAATAAAATATCTTTAAAACCTATTTTTGATTCTTTAAAATCAGCATCAATAGAAAGATTTGCAATGTCTTTTTGAAGTGCGGCAAGTGATTTATATGCTGCTTTAATTTTATCTTTTACAAGTGTTTGCGGAGTTTTTAAATACAGATTGTTTAAATAGGCATTTTGAGGTCCGTAAAAGAAATCTGTTTTTAAAGCCTGAATATTCAAGCCGCTTTTTTCGCTTACCGTCAGTGCTTTTATGTTTCCCGAAATCGTATCATTGGCATAATACAATTTCTCAGCCTGAAAGTTCATTTTACTTAAATCTAAATGACTGTAATCTAAACCCTTTGAAATTGGTTTTGACTGCATATCATCAAATTTAAAAGCAACATTTTCTATGTCGATTTTATTTAGTTTCGCTTTCCAGCCGGCTTGCTTGATTGCTGTTGTATCTAAATTTGGAGTTTGAATTTGTTTGTCTTTTATTCCCAATCTCAGATTTCCGCTTAAATCTTTAAGTTCAAAAGCATTAAGATCAACAAGCTGTTTGTCTAAATTAATTTCATTGAATGATAATTTTAAACTTCCGAGTTTTATTCCTGAATCTAATTTTGAATCTTTGTTATCATAAGCAATATCAATTTTTGACAAACTGATTTTACCTAATTTTAAATTGAAATCCGTTCGCTGCGAAATTGTATCAGCGGTTTTTACTGAAACTTCGGCAATTTTTTCTACAACGTCCTGATTCAAAACTAATTTTAATCCATCAAGATCAATATTCGGAATATCAAAATTCATTTTATCGAGATCAAATTCCTTGAATTTGGTGCCAAAATGTGTTAGTTTTACGCGAACATCGTTCTTCGAATAATCATCTTTAAAGTTGAAATTAACGTTATCGAGATTTATTTTTACAACTGATATTTTAAAGGGTTTACTATCTGGATCCTCTACTTGTGCCTCTTTAGATTCAAAGGCTTTGATGATATAATCGAAATTGAAAACGCCGTCTTTGTTTCGTGAAATATTGGCTTTTACATTTTCTAGCGAAACAGAGTTAATCTCTAGTTCACTGCTGACAATTTTAAAAAGATCTACATCCAATTCTAAACGTTTTCCTGCCAGAAGTGTATCTTTTTTTTGATCTTCAAAATAAAATCCCTCCAAAACTATGTCTTTTGGAAATTTAATTGAGATATGGTCTAAGGAAACTTTAGTTTTAATTTTATCTTGAAGATAAGTAACTGCTTTGTCTTTTACATAATTCTGAACTGACGGAATCTGAATTAGGATAATAAGAAGTAATAAAAGCGTAATTACAGAAACCAAGCACCATAATAGTACACGTAATGTTTTTTTTATATAATGAATGGTTTTCTTATTCATGCGCTGCTAACACAATTAGATTATAGTTGCATTTTGTATAAAACGGCATCGCTGCTGTTTACAAATTTGTAAATTTTAATTCTTAACAATTTACACAATTACATGCAATTATTCCAAATTTTATAGGTAAATAATTGTTTTCTTACTTTTTTTTGTTCAACCGCGAAGACACTAATTTGCTGATTTTTTAGAATACATTTAGCAAAAATCTATTGTCCAATACTAATCAAACAACAATATAGTTCTCAAAATTAGAACTTAATATGCGGTAATTTTTCTCCTAAAAGATCTATTTTATTCTGAAGTTTTGCTAAGAATTTTTGATGCTGCTCTGATTCAGGATTAAAACTGCGATGGCGTAAGCTTTTTTGAATTTCATCTACTTCCTGCATTGCTGAAAAGTTTTCTTGTGAAATACAATTCTCACTAAAAAGTTTCCAAATATAATCGATCGCTATTTGGTTAGGATGCAGCATATCTTCGGCGTAAAAACGATAATCGCGAAGTTCGTCCATCATAATTTCGTAAGAAGGGAAATAGTTGAAAGTCGAAAGTCGAAAGTCAAAAGTTTGATGCAAAGCTGTAAATAAATGTGACTTGCTTAATTGATTTTCGACAAATCCATCTTTTATATGACGTACTGGAGAGATCGTAAAAATGAAGTTTATATTAGAATTTAAAGCGTTAATTAAATCGATTGTGTTTTGAATACTTTTCTGAATTACATCAACTGATAATAATTGCTTTGAAAATTGCTTTTGAGGCACTTTATGACAATTGGCAACGACTTCATTACTTTCAATATTTCTATAAATCCACGAAGTTCCAAAAGTGATAATAATGTGAGTAGCTTCTTTAATTTTTATGTGCGTTTCTGTAACAGCTTTATTAAGTGTTTCGAGTAATTCTTGCCTGTCTGAATTGCTTAAATCAGAATGGACTTCAAAACTATGCCAGCGCTCGTTATGAAAAAAAACATCTTTCTCTGTAAATAGATCTTGCTTGCAAACTCTTTCCACTATTTTTTCAATTGAAACAGGATTGAATATAATTCCAAACGGATTTGTCTCATTCTGAAATTTAAAATAATCAAATTTATCCGCCATATTTTCTGCAAAACAAGAACCAATAGAAAGTACTCTCGAATTATAATCGATTGGATGATTACTTTTTGAAATTGGAATTTGGGTTCTGAATTGCATGGCTTTTTATTTAAACACGAATTTCACCAATTTTCACCAATAAAAAAACCAAATACAAAAGTATTTGGTTTCTAGTTGAGTTTTAAACTTATTTGTATAATTAATAAGTGTATATTGTAGTCTCTTCATTCTTAAAAGAGTCAGTTTCAGTTTGTTTTACAGGATACCCTTTTTCATTGTATTCATAAACAGTATTCAAAACACTTGTTGTCGTGTTTTCTCCATATTTATAAACATTTGTTGATTTTGTTACATTATTAATAGAAGCACTCGTATCAAAATCAACTAACAAATTAAAACCTAAAATATTTTTACGTGGACTGTTTTTACTGTCATACTCATATGTTTTATTATAAGTATTGCCACTATAAGTCTCTGTTTTATTGATAAGATTACCATTTAAATAGGTTAAAACTCCTTCTGAGCTTTTTTCTTCTTTTTTTGTCACAGGGTCAACAGAATATGTTATAAATGAAATTGTACCATTAGCATTATGCGTATATACATTTTTAGATATATATATTTTCTCTTTAGATATTTCTGTTAATAAATCTATTTTTAATTTTCCATTTTCATAGGTAAACTCATTTTTTGAACTAATATTTCCTTCTTTTGCAATATCTTCAATTTTAGTTATTACACTTCCAGTGTATGTATAAACTTCTTTGTCACCACCACTATATGTTGTACTTACTATTTTATTCCCATTATACACAATTGTTGACAAATCGTTGTCTCCAGGTTCATTTGAATATATATAATTAACCGTTTTTGGTAAAATTACATTTGTTTCATTTTCAGAATCATCACTAGAGCAAGAAGAAATTAATACTGTTGATAAGGCTGTAAAAAGGCATAAAATTTTTTTCATTTTGATTTGGTTAAAATTATTATTGCTGCAAACGTACTGTTATACAAAATCAAAACCTTACGGGATTCCACATTAAAAAATACAAATAAGCTTTATATGCTTCGTAATGTATTAATGGTAAACAAAATATATAAGCAATTCCTTAGTAAAAAAACCAAATACGGAAGTATTTGGTTTTTTGTCAACATAAAATTATTTATACTTAATAAGTATATTCTGTTGTAGAATTGATTGTCGTACCATCAGTTCTAAATTCAGTTTTCTTAGTTGGATATCCATCTGAATTATATTCATATGTTGTTTTATAAACATAAGTACCAGAAGTAGATGTATCAGTATGTTTAAGAAGATTATTAACATCTGCCTCATCCTGATCAAGCAATAAACTAAATCCTAAAATATTTTTACTTGGATTATTATTTGTATCGTACTCATAAAGTCTTGTAGTAACATACACTGGCTCTGAAGCTGTTTGAGAATCTACCTTTTTTATCAAATTACCATTTTGGAATGTCAAAACTTCAAGATAAGAATTTTTTGTTTCTATTCCTGTTGTAGCGTTTGTACTGTATGATTCTTTATTAATTGTACCATCAGTATTATAAGTGTAAACTGATCTGCCTTTGTATTGACCAGTTGGAAATTGTGAAGTAAAATTTTCAGCGTAAGCAACACTTGTTAACTTTTCTAAGTTGTAACTATATACTACTTCATACGTTTTTGTAGCTTTACTATCTACAATATCATAATCAGCTTCTTTTATAATTTTATTTCCGTCATAAGTATATTCAGTTTTGTTATTATTACTGACAATGCTCACAATTTTATTTCCATCGTAAGTAAATGTTGCAGTATTATTTTCTTCAGGATAAGCGGGATTAGTATATTTTACCGTTTTAGGCAAAATTGCAGTTTTTGTTTTCCCTGAGTTATCATCATTTGAAGAACAAGATGTAATTGTTAAAATCAAAGCGCCAAATAAGCATAAAAATTTTTTCATAATCAATTAAGTTTATAGTTTATATTATTTTGCAAAAATAAAAACACACAAACCTGAAAATAAGAACTATACGCTTTTTAAATATCAAAATAAGACAACATACACTTTGATAATTAGATTATAACATTAAACAAAATTTACATTTTTAATAACAAAAACCAACTTCACAAACTAAAACAATTCCTTACTTTTGCATCTTCCACTTTTCTAAAAAACATCTATGAAATTATTATATTCTTATATAATCAAACATAAAATGCTCTTATTTTTTGCTTTGATTATGGCCTCTATCAACATTTGTTTCAGTTTATCAGACTCTATTATTACAGGTAAATTAATGCAGGACTGCGGTGTTGGACTGGCAAAATACAAAGGAAACGAAATGGCTTTTATAAAATCGTTATCCTTCTGGCTTGGGCTTTCGCTTGCTGCAGCGATGATTTCCAGGATTACCAAAAACTTTCAGGATTATTTTACCAATGTTGTAATTCAGAGAACTGGTGCTCAAATGTATACGGACGGAATTAAAAAATCACTCGATTTACCTTATGCCGAATTTGAGGATCAACGAAGCGGTGAAACTTTGAGTAAATTAACTAAAGTTCGAACTGATTCTGAAAAGCTGATTACGCTTTCTATTTCATTGATTTTTCAAACTATAATCGGATTCATATTTGTAATTGTTTACGTTGCTCGAATCGATTTTCGTATTTCAATCATTTTTTTAATCACAGCTCCAATTATTGCTTTAGTAAGTTCTTATTTGGGTAAAAAAATTAAAGTTGTTTCTAGAAAAATCGTGAATCAAACTAATGCTTTGGCTGGTTCTACAACAGAGAGTTTACGAAATATCGAATTGGTAAAAAGTCTAGGTTTAACGTATCAGGAAGAGAAACGTTTGAATTTAAATACATTCAAGATTCTGCAGTTGGAATTAGAAAAAATCCGTTTTATTAGAAGTTTGAGTTTTATTCAAGGAACAACGGTTCATTTTTTAAGAACTTGTGTCGTTTTCACGTTGTATTATTTCTTGTTTGGAAATAAAATCATTGTGGGTGATTTACTAACAATGGTATTTTTTACTTTTTTCATTTTTGGTCCACTTCAGGAACTTGGAAATTTCATTATTGCAGTTAATGAAACTAAAGTTTCAATGGAGAATTTCAAAACTTTACTGAGCGCTCCGAAAGAATTCCGCCCGAAAAACCCTAAACATGTTGGAGCCATTCAATCCTTATTATTTTCGAATGTAAGTTTCAAACATAGAACGGCAAAATTTAAAGCGGTTGAGAATATTAATTTTGAAATTAAACAAGGACAGACTGTTGCTTTTGTTGGTCCGTCGGGCTCAGGAAAAACCACTTTAGTAAAATTATTGGTTGGTTTGTATACACCCGCAGAAGGCCGAGTTCTTTACAATGATATTGATTCGACCGAAATTGATTTACTTGATTTACGAAAACAGTTAGGTTTTGTCACACAAGATGCACAGTTATTCTCAGGAACTATTCGTGAAAACTTACTATTTGTAAAACCAAATGCAACCGATGAAGATTTATATGATGCTTTAAAGCGTGCAAGCTGCGACAAACTTCTTAAACGTGCCGAAGATGGTTTAAACACTACAATAGGCGAAGGCGGAATAAAAGTTTCTGGCGGAGAAAAACAACGTTTATCTATTGCCAGAGCTATTCTGAGAAACCCGAATTTATTGATTTTTGATGAAGCAACTTCGGCTTTGGATTCGATTACTGAAGAAGAAATTAATGCTACAATCAGAAATATATCTGATAAAAATAGAATAACAGTTTTAATCGCGCATCGTTTATCAACTGTAATGCATGCTGATAGAATATTTGTTTTAGAACAAGGTAAAATAATCGAGCAAGGTAAACATGAAGATTTGATTATTGAAAAAGGACTTTATTACGCTATGTGGCGCCAGCAGATTGGCGAGCGTAAGTAGGTTTTCTAAAGGTTCTAAGATACTAAGGAACTAAGGTTCTAAGTTTCTTTAACAATCGAAAAACTTACTATTTGTCATTTCAACGAAGGAGAAATCGCACTAGTATATCGACAAAGATTGGCGACTTTCTTTTACGGATTTCCGCGTGTGATTTCTCCTTTCAGTCGAAATGACATAAAATGAGAAAATATTATAAATACAAAACCCGACAGATTTTAAAAATCTGTCGGGTTTGTTTTTCATATATCAAAACCTCAGAGCCTTAGTCCCTTAGTATCTCAGAACCTTTATTTAACAAAATCAACCGCTTTAGCCAAAGCCTCAGCAATTCCGTCAACATTTTTACCTCCTGCAGTTGCGAAGAAAGGTTGTCCTCCTCCTCCACCTTGAATATATTTTCCTAATTCGCGAACAACTTGTCCAGCGTTTAAGTTTTTGGCAGCTACAACTTCTTTAGAAATATAACATGTTAACATTGGCTTACCTTCGTGAGCTGTAGCGAAAACTACAAATAGATTATTATAAGAATTACCCAATTCATAAGCTAAATCTTTTGCTCCTTCTGGATTTAAATCTACTTGTTTAGCTAAGAATTGAACTCCGTTGATTTCTTGCAATTCTTTCGCCAAATCCGCTTTCATATTTTTAGCTTTATCTTTCAATAAAACCTCCAATTGTTTTTTCAATTGAGCATTTTCGTCTTGCAATGCCTGAATCGCTTTTACAGGATCTTGAGCGTTTTTAAGTGCTTCTTTAATTTCACTAAAAGAAACAGCTTGAGACTCAAAATACTCTTTTGCTGCCTCACTTGTAATGGCTTCAATTCTTCTAATCCCTGATGCAACAGCACCTTCAGAAACAATTTTAAAATGCCAAATATCAGATGTATTTGCAACGTGTGTTCCTCCGCATAATTCAACTGAATCTCCAAATTTAATCATACGAACTAAATCGCCGTATTTCTCTCCAAACAAAGCAATTGCGCCTTCTTCAAGAGCTTGATCTTTTGGGATTGCTCTTTTCTCGATTAATGGTAGACTTTCACGAATCCTTGCATTTACGAAATTCTCTACTTCTGCCAATTCCTCGTCACTAACTTTAGAAAAGTGTGAAAAGTCAAAACGTAATGAAGAATTACGAACCATCGAACCTTTTTGCTCAATATGAGTTCCTAAAATTTTTCTCAAACCTTGGTGCAATAAATGCGTAGCCGAATGATTTGATGAAGTTTTAGCTCTTTGAGTAGCATCTACAACAGCATTAAAAGTTCCTGTAATATTTTCAGGCAGCGATTTTGCTAAATGTATTGTTTGGTTATTCTCTTTTTTAGTATCGATGATATAAATAATATCTCCGTTTTGAGATTCTAAATATCCTTTATCACCTGTTTGTCCTCCGCTTTCTCCATAAAATGGAGTTGCATTGAAAACCAATTGGTAGATTTCACCATCTTTTACACTGTCAACTCTACGGTATTTTGTTATTTTTACTTGGTGAGATAATCTGTCATAACCTATAAACTCCTGAATATCATCTTCAACAATTACGTTCCAGTCTCCAGCCGTAACTTTTGAAGCAGCACGAGATCTTTCTTTTTGTAATTGCAATTGTTCTTGGAATCCAGCTTCATCCAGTTTCAATCCTTTTTCAGAAAGAATCAAAGCCGTTAAATCGATTGGAAAACCATAAGTATCATACAATTCGAATGCTTTTTTACCATCGATTGTATCACCTTGATTATTTAAAATTACAGCATCTAAAAGAATCAAACCTTGATCTAATGTACGTAAGAAAGAGTTTTCCTCTTCACGAATTACATTCGAACAAAGTGCTTTCTGCGTTCTGATTTCTGGGAAAGAATCTCCCATTTGCTCGCTCAAAGTTTCAACCAATTTATAAATGAATGGCTCTTTTGTGTTTAAGAATGTAAATCCGTAACGAATTGCACGACGCAAAATTCTACGAATTACATATCCAGCTCCTGTATTTGACGGTAATTGTCCATCGGCAATAGCAAAAGCTACAGCACGAACGTGATCTGCCACAACACGAATTGCGATATTTACTTTGTCTTCGGCTTCGTTTGAAGCTTTAACAGTATAATTTGCTCCTGTAATAGTTTCGATTTCTCTAATCAAAGGCATGAAAACATCAGTATCATAGTTTGATGTTTTTCCTTGTAATGCCATACACAAACGCTCAAATCCCATTCCGGTGTCAACGTGTTGTGCAGGAAGTTTTTCTAGAGAACCGTCAGCTTTACGGTTGAATTCCATGAATACATTATTCCAGATTTCAACAACTTGCGGATGATCGTTATTCACCAAACTTTTTCCAGAAACTGCAGCTTTTTCTTCTGGAGTACGTAAATCAACGTGAATTTCAGAACAAGGTCCGCATGGTCCTTGATCTCCCATTTCCCAGAAATTATCTTTTTTATTTCCAAGAATAATTCGGTCTTCGTCAATTAAAGTTTTCCAAATATCCCAAGCTTCCTGATCAAACGGAACGTTATCTTCTTTACTTCCTTCAAAAACAGAAACATAAAGATTCTCTTTTGGAATTTTATACACTTCTGTCAATAATTCCCAAGCCCAGTTGATTGCTTCTTTCTTAAAATAATCTCCAAAAGACCAGTTTCCTAACATCTCAAACATAGTGTGGTGGTAAGTATCGATACCAACCTCTTCAAGATCATTATGTTTTCCTGAAACACGAAGACATTTTTGCGTATCGGCGATTCTTGGACTTTTTGGAGTTCCATTCCCTAAGAAAAATTCTTTAAACTGGGCCATTCCCGAGTTATTGAACATTAAGGTTGGATCGTCTTTAAGTACAATAGGAGCCGAAGGAACAATTGTATGCCCTTTACTCTCAAAAAAATCTAAAAATTGTTTACGTACGTCTTGTGATTTCATGTTTTATAATGAGATAATTTGAAAATGTGTCAATTAGATAATGCGACAATTAAATAATTAAAAATAATTCTTAAACAATAATTAACTAATTGTCACATTTTCTAATTATCTAATTATCTAATTGCTTTATCTTGAAAAAAAGCCCCGAACAACTGAAACATTTACTAATTTTGTTCGACTAACTACTTTTACAAGCTGCAAAAATAGGGTATTTTAAAATATGGCGAAAGTAAAATATTATTACGACTCAGAAAATCTGGCTTATACAAAAATAAAAACCAGAAAAAGGATTAAATTCGGCTATGTTATGCTGTTTTTATTGGCTTCGGCGTTATTTGGTTTTTTAGTTTTTGTACTTCTGCTAAACACTCCCTATTTTGAAACCCCAAAAGATCGTTTGCAAGCACGTGAAATCGAAAATCTAAAACTGCATTATTCTATTTTGAATAAAAAAATGGATGAAATTGACGCTGTTGCTGAAGCACTAGAAGATCGAGACAATAATATTTACAGAGTTTATTTTAATAAAGCTGAAATTCCAGATTCTATTAGAAAAGCTGGATTTAGAGATCCTGAAAGATATAAAAGATTAGAAGGATACAATAATTCGCAATTGGTTCTAAACACCACAAAACGAATCGATAAACTTTCAAAGGAGCTGGCAATTCAATCTAAATCATTAGACGAAATATTAAAATTGGCAAGCACTAAAGGAAACTTATTGTTAGCCATTCCGGCAATTCAGCCCGTTCAAAATGAAAGTCTAAAAAGAGTTGCATCTGGTTTTGGATATAGAATCGATCCTTTTACGAAAGTGAGAAAAATGCACAACGGAATGGATTTTACTGCCAGCACTGGCTCTCCTGTTTTTGCCACTGGAGACGGTGTTGTCGAAAGAGCTGATGCGGCTGCATCTGGATTTGGAAATCATGTTGTAATCAGGCATGGTTTTGGTTACGAAAGTTTGTACGCTCATTTAAGCAAGTACAATTGTCGACCGGGACAAAAAGTAAAAAGAGGAGATATAATTGGTTATGTAGGAAGCACCGGAAGATCTGAAGGACCGCATTGTCATTATGAAGTTCATAAAGATGGTAAAGTCGTAAATCCGCTGAATTTTTATTATGGAAACATTTCTGCAGTCGAATATGTTGCGATTTCTCAAATGGCAAACCAAGAAAATCAGTCATTAGATTAATAGTATAAAAAGTACTATTTTTGAAATAAATTAGAAAGAAAAAAACATGCACATTGAGCTTTCAAAAGATAAAAGATATTTCAGTATTGGCGAAGTTGCCAAAGCTTTTAATGTCAATGCATCATTAATTCGGTTTTGGGACAGCGAATTTGATATTCTGAAACCAAAAAAGAATGCCAAAGGCAACAGAATGTTTACGCCTGATGATATTACCAATTTACAATTGATTTATCATCTTGTTAAAGAAAGAGGTTTTACACTGGAAGGCGCAAAAACACACTTAAAAGAGGGTCAAAAGAAAACATTAGATAAATTCGAAATAATACGTAAATTAGAGACGATAAAAACACAATTGAACGAAATAAAAAACGAATTGTAATTAAAAATAGAAATAAACTTAAATCAAAACTAATATGAAAAAATGGTTAATCCCTGTAGGAATTATTGTTGTACTAATTGCTATTGTTGCATTTTGGTCAATTGGAATTAAAAATACTGCTTTACAGCACAGTCAAGCGGTTAACAAAGATTGGGGAAATGTACAAACTGCTTACCAAAGAAGAAATGACCTTATTGGAAACTTAGTAAACACGGTAAAAGGTGCTGCTGATTTTGAAAAATCAACTTTAACGGCGGTTATTGAAGCTCGTGCAAAAGCTACTTCTGTAACTATTGACCCAAGTAATGTAACTCCAGAACAATTAGCACAATTCAACCAAGCTCAAAGCGGCGTAACTTCATCATTATCAAGATTATTGGTTTCTGTTGAGCAATACCCAACTTTAAAAGCTAATGAGAATTTCTTAAAATTACAGGATGAATTAGCTAGTACTGAAAACCAAATTTTAACAGCTAGAACTCGTTTTAACGAAAGCGTACAAGTTTATAATGGTTACATTTTATCGATCCCGAACAAATGGTTCTTGAGTGAATACAAAGAAAAACCATACTTTGAAGCTGTAGCAGGTGCTGATAAACCAGTTGAAGTAAAATTCTAAGAATTAGATTTAATATTTTAGATTAACGATTGTAGATTTTAGAATTAATCTGAAATCTACAATCGTTAATTTTCACTCAAAAATAATTTCAATGTCAAAAGTAGAAGATTTTTTAAGCAAAGAAGAAGAGCAAGAAATTGTTGAAGCTATTCGTATGGCCGAAAAAAACACTTCTGGCGAAATTAGAGTTCATATAGAAAGAACATCTTCTAAAGCTCATTATGACCGAGCTTTAGAAGTTTTTCATGAATTAAAAATGCATGAAACCAGATTAAAAAATGGTGTATTGCTTTATTTTGCTGTTGATGATAAAAATTTTGTAATCTGCGGCGACAAAGGAATTAATGATTTAGTTGCAGACGATTTTTGGCATTGTACCAAAGACATTATGACTAATCATTTTAAATCCGGAAACTTTAAACAAGGTATTGTTGATGGCATTTTGAATGCAGGCGAGCAATTGAAAAAATATTTTCCTTCATTGGCAGACGATACAAACGAATTATCTAACGAAATCTCAAAAGGATAAATAATGAAAAATTCAAAAAATAAAATCTTAAATTCCAATAGAATTTTTCAGTTTGCCTTTTTACTTATAGTGCTTTTTACTTCTAATAGTATTTTTGCACAATTTGAGATTCCTAAAAAACCTGATTTTCAAACCTCGGTATATGATTATGCGAATGTTTTAAGTGCTTCTGAAAAAACGCAGTTAGAAGAAAAACTAATTCGATATTCAGATTCTACTTCAACACAAATTGTAGTCATTACAATTGAAAGTTTAAAAGGAGAAGACGTTAGTCAATTGGCAACAAAATGGGCTCAAACTTGGGGGCTAGGCCAAGCAAAAGAAGACAATGGTGTTATTATCTTACTGGCAAAAGCCGAAAAGAAAATCGCTATAAATCCTGGATATGGCTTGGAAGATAGATTGACAGCTGGTATTGGCGGAACCATTATTCGTAATATTATTATCCCTGAATTTAAAGCAGGAAGTTATTACCGTGGACTTGATAAAGGTGCCGACGCACTTTTTGACGTTTTTACTGGCAAATATAAAGGCGAACGCAAACAATCTAAAGGGAAAGATTTCCCAATACTCCCGTTCATTATAATTGTTGTAATTGTTTTAATTTTACTCTCTCGAAATAAAAGAGACGGAGGAGGAAATTCTGGCAACAATGGCGGCGGCGGTCCCAGCCTGCTCGATGTAATTATTCTAAGTAATCTTGGTAGAAGCAGCGGCGGATTTGGAGGTTTTGGCGGCGGATCATCTGGAGGTGGTTTTGGCGGAGGCGGAGGCTTCGGCGGTGGATTTGGCGGCGGAGGATTCTCTGGTGGTGGTTCTAGCGGAGGCTGGTAAACTAATTTTGTTTTATATACCAATTCGGCTAAAGCTTAGTATCAAATTTTCTTTGTTTTAGGTTTCAAGTTTAAAAAATCTTACTTTTACAAATTACAATTCAATATAGATGTTATCACATAAAGCAAAATACGCCCTTAAGGCCTTACTTTATTTAGCAGAACAAGACGAAAATCACATTTCTAGAACTATAGAAATTGCTGATGGCGCTAACATTCCTAAAAAGTTTTTAGAACAGATTTTATTAGATCTAAAACGAGGACGTTTTGTGAGCAGCAAGCAGGGAAAATTTGGTGGATATTATCTGATAAAATCAAAAAACGACATCACTTTGGCAGAAATTCACCGATTATTTGACGGTGCAATTGCACTTTTGCCATGCGCTTCTTTAAATTTTTATGAGCCTTGCTCTGATTGTAAAACCGAGTCTGAATGCAGTCTGCGTCACGGTTTAATGCTTATCAGAGATAAAACTTTGAAGGCAATGGAAGGCATCACAATCGCTTCATTAGTAAACAAATAAAAAAATATTTTCTAATTCCTAGTAAATCCATAGAATTAATTATATATATTTGCCAAAAATAATTAACAAACCATTTACAAAATTTTAACTCATGAAAGTACATTTTAGTTCATCAGGTGTAACAAAACTTTGGCAAAACAATTCTACAAGACTTTTCGAAGCTGTGAAAAGCAATTCCTCTATAATGTGTATGTGTTGATTTAAAAAAATTTTATTTTAAACTCTACTAATCACATATACTTAATATAAAAATGAAAACATTTACACAAAATATCTTTACAATAGTATTCTTTTTAATCTTCTCTGTCTCATTTGCACAAAACATTGAAGGTGTTGTTACAACAAGCGAAAATATACCTTTAGAAGCCGTTAACGTAGTAGTTAAAGGAACTACTAACAGCGCTGTTACTGACAACAGCGGAAAATTCACAATCGATTCAAAAGGAAGACTGCCTTTGACTCTTTTAATTCAGTACGTTGGATATACAACAGCTGAAATCGAAGTAACTGCAATACCAGTAAATCCAATTCAAGTTCTGCTAAAAGAAGAAAATGAACTTATTGAAGTTGTAGTATCTTCAAGACGTCGTATCGAAAAAGTTCAAGATGTGCCAATTGCGATCTCAGTTATTACTGGAAAACAGGCTGAGCAAACTGGAGCTTTTAATGTTAATAGAATTAAAGAATTAGTTCCATCAGTACAACTTTATTCTTCAAACCCAAGAAATACAGGTATCAATATTAGAAGTTTAGGCTCTCCTTTCGGATTGACAAATGATGGTATTGATCCAGGTGTTGGTTTCTACGTTGATGGTGTTTACTATGCACGTCCGGCAGCTACAACTCTAGATTTTATCGACATCGAACAAATTGAGGTATTGCGTGGTCCGCAAGGATCATTGTTTGGAAAAAACACAACTTCGGGAGCCTTTAATATAACAACTCGCAAACCAAGTTTTACTACTGGTGCAGATTTTGAAGTAAGCTACGGAAATTTTGCTTTCTTGCAAGCCAAAGCTTCGGTAACTGGCGCTTTAGGTAAAAAGGTTGCTGGTAGATTGTCTTTCTCTGGAACTCAACGTGATGGTTTAGTTGATAATATTGTAACTGGAAGACCTACAAATACATTAAACAATCAAGGAATTAGAGGTCAATTACTTTTTACACCTTCTGTAAATACAAATATTATTCTGGCTGCTGATATTACAACACAGCGTCCAGATGGATACGCTCAGGTTATTGCAGGTGTTGCGCCTACACAAAGAGCAGCTTATCGCCAGTTTGATGCTATTATCAAAGATTTAAATTATAAGCTTCCAAGTCAAAATGCATTTGATCGTAAAATTGATCAAGATACACCATGGCGTTCTGGACAAGATATGGGAGGTGTTTCGTTGAATATTGACACAAAAATTGGAGGCGGAACTCTTACTTCTACAACTGCTTGGCGTTTTTGGAATTGGGATCCGTCAAACGACAGAGATTTTACAGGATTACAAGTATTGGCTAAATCGCAAAACCCAACAAGACAAACACAGTTAACACAAGAAGTACGTTATGCAGGGCAACTTACATCAAAATTAAGCGGTGTTGCTGGAGTATTCTTCATTGACCAAACATCGCAAACAAATGGTACCGAAGAATCTGGAAATGCACAATGGAGATTTGCTCAAAGTTCAACAAGCCCATTATGGAAAACTCCAGGTCTTTTTGAAGGTTACGGCATCAAAACCGACGCTCGTATTAGAGCATCAAGTGCTGCAGTATTTGGACAATTGGACTGGGCATTAACGGAACGTTTACATGTTTTACCAGGTTTGAGATATAACTTCGATAAAAAAGATGCTCATTATGCTAGAACAACATACGGCGGATTGCAAACAACAGATCCTGCATTGCTGGCTTTGAAAAAACAAGTTTACTCAGATCAAGCTTTTGATTCTAGTACTGATAATACTGATTTTTCAGGAAATATTACTGTTACTTATAAATTCAGCGACAAAATCAACGCTTACGGAACTTATGCTAAAAGTTACAAACCAGTAGGTGTAAATGTTGCTGGTCTGCCAACAGATTCAAAAGGACAGCCATTGTTAGATCTTGCAGTTATTAAACCTGAAAAGGTGAATCACTATGAGATTGGAATTAAAACTTCTCCGTTTAAAAATTCTATTTTCAATTTAGCCTTTTTTGATACTGATATTAAAGATTTTCAAACAAACGTTCAAGCTGCAGAATTGGGTGTAAATAGAGGTTATCTTGCTAATGCTGACAAAGTACGAGTAAAAGGCGCCGAGCTTGATGCTAGTTTTGTTGTAAACACACACTTAACTATAAATGCAGCTGCGACTTATACTGACGGTAAGTATGTTAAATTTACAAATGCACCGCTTCCATTAGAAGAAACTGGAGCTCCGGTATCGTTCAAAGATGTTTCTGGAACTGCTTTACCAGGTGCTTCAAGATGGGCAGGATCTTTAGGAGGTGAACTTTCTGATAATGCAAGATTTTTTGGAAATGCAGGAAAAGTTTTTGTAGCTGTCGATTCATACGCTCGTTCTGAATTTTCCTCAAGCCCTTCGGCATCAAAATATTTAGTTGTTCCGGGTTATGCAATCTTTAATGCTCGTTTAGGTTTCCGTGCATCACAAGGATTATCAGTTCACTTTTGGGGACGAAATCTTTTAAACAAAGATTATTATGAGCAATTATTGCCAGCGGGAGGAAACGCTGGACAATATGCTGGTGTACTTGGTGATCAAAGAACTTACGGAGTTACATTGAAATACAACTTATAACTCTAACTTAAAGTTAGAAACTAAATGACGAGATACGTTTAAAGCGTATCTCGTTTTTTTTTATCAAAAGAATACAAAAGACATAAACTGTTATTTTAAAAACTTTTAGCAGCATTTTGTTTCATTTTTAAAAATGATCTTTATTTATTGATGATTTTATGTAAATGAATCTTTTTCTTAATCTCGGCAATAGCAATATCAAACGGGAATTAATCAAATACAAAAATGCAGTACTACTACAATTTTACAGTTTCAAAAAACCAGATTTCATTTGATCCATATTGGTATCGTAAATCTAATTTACTTCAAAACTTCATTTTAGGGGTAATTATTTTAGTATTAGGAGTCTCCTCTTCGCATTTAATCGAGTTAAGAGGCGGATTATTTATCTCCTTTCTTATTACTACTTTTATATTTCTCAATGGCATTTACAGATGGAAAATTAAAAATAAAACAACATTACTTTTTGACAAAACTGATGGTGCTCTTTATAGAATTACACCGCTTGAAAAAAAGAAAATCATTGCATTTAACAGCATTTTAAGTATTACGACAAAATCAAGATCACTCCATTTTAATTATATTCTGACAGTTAAAAACAAAACTTTAATTAAAAATATTTATTTAACTGATGATATAAAAGTTGAAAATCAAAATAATCCTGAGGTACGTTTTTTAGAAATGGAAATTATCCCTCAATTGGAGTCCTTTTTAAACTTAAAAAAAGAAGGTTTTACGGTTGTTGATTCTGAATTAATTAACATTTAATTTTCAAAACAATCACAAAATCAAACCAAAAGCGTAATAAAAAACGATTCCTATTTCAATTCATTTATTCTCATTTGTATATATTCGCAGCCTGAATTTATTGGTTGAATGAAGTTTTTCAAATTAGTACTTATTTTAAGCTTAATAAGTCCCTCTTTATCGGCGCAAAATCAAAAGAAAACTGATCAACAGACACTGACTTGGATTAGGTATTACAATATCTTGCCTTTGAGCGAGAAATGGGCATTTCACTCTGAATTTGACAATCGAAGCTTTCTTAATCCTATTCATGAAAACTTATTTGCAATACGAATTCAAGGACGATATCGTGCTACAAAAACTATCGATTTAGGCGGAGGTTTTGCTTATTTTAATGTAAATACTCAAGACCCAAATGTTGATCCTGATTTTTCGATTCCAGAATATCGAGCACAGCAGGATATTACTTTTATAAACGATATCGCCAAAATCACTTTTCATAATCGTTTTCAGCTTGAAGAACGCTTTTTTCAGAAAGCGACCAAAACAGAATTACTTGACAACTATTGGTTTGCTTACCGATTCCGTTATAGACTGCAGTCAACATTTACGTTATGGGAAAAAGAAAAACGAAGTTTAAAAGCAACAATATCTGATGAAATCATGTTTAATTTCGGAAAAGATAACAAGCGAAATACATTCGATCAAAACAGACTTTATGCAGCGCTTCGCTATCACATTAACCCAAACATTGGTTTAGAACTAGGTTACTTAAAAAGCTTTCAAAGACGCGCCAGCGGAATCGATTTTTATGACCGAGATATTATCCGGTTTACAATTTATCATAAGATTAATCGAAGATTTTAGATTTAAAAAAAAAACCGANNTCGGTTTTTTTTTTAAATCTTTGCTCCTTTGCTCCTTTGAACCTTAAAATCAAAATCCTCTTTGTTTTCTTCCTTTTTTACTTTCGGCAAAGTTTCCAATTTTATAAGCTAGAGAAAACATTACATATCTTTTTAAAACTGTATTTTCTTCATCTCGAATCGAAGTTGGCGAAATGGTTCTTGTCGCGCTTTGATTCTGATTTAAAACATCATATACTTTTACTTTTGCATATAATTTTTTATCCAAAAACCCATAAGATAAACTTGTATTCCAAAGGAAAAAATCCTTTTTAAAATCATCTGAAATATTTGAATTATATGTATATCCAAAATCATTTCCGAAGATTAAATTAGCAGGCCAATACGATGTTGTCTGCATATTAATTCTGTGAATTACGTTTGAAGTAGCATCTCTCGAATAATTTTCATAACGTGTTTCATTATAAGATAAACTATAAGATGGCGCAATTGAAAGCACTTCTCCATAATCATAAGAAGCATATACACTTGGAGTAATTACAACTGATTTTGCATAATACAAAACCGCATTTGTAAATCCTTTATCAAAATTATAATTACCGCTTAAACGCAAACCGTATCTGATTGTATGTGCATCTTTCTTAATCTGCTGATTCCAGTTTCCTCCAAGCGAAGCTGAATAAGTTCCTGAAATGTTTACGTAAGTTGTGTTTCTTTTTCCACTATCATCATAAATCGAGGTAGAAACAACATCATTATTATAATAATCTCCTTTAAGGAATAAACTATAACCTGAACGCGTTCTAAAATCAAAATTTTTAAAATCGATACCTGCTGTATTTTTTTCAATCGGATTTAGATTTGGATTTCCTACAACGCTATTCAGCGGATTATTTAAATCAGCAACTGGCATTAATTGTGTTGCTGACGGAAGCGCATTAGAATAATCGTATTTAAAAGTTAAGTTTTTAGAACGATTAAATTTATATCGAAGCTGTGCTGTTCCATAAGGCAGCATATATCTTTTATTCAGATCTGTAGTTTGATTTAAATAAAAAGAATGATTATCAAACTCTACAATTGATGTTCTCGAATTTACATTAAGTGTAAATTTACTTTTCTGCCAGGAAATACCAACTTTTGGTGTAATCGAGTTTTGCTTTGATGTTGTATAATTAGTCAGCGATAAATTTAAATCTGAATATTCTTGTGATGCATCGTCAAAATTAAATGTTTTTTGATCGTTCATTGAACTCTGCCAGTCAAAATTGGTTCCGAATCTTAATCTAAGTGAATCTGTAACTGGTTCTGTATATTCTACATCAAGTGAATACGCATCACTTTTTGATTCATTTTTTGCATTCTGATTTCTTTCATCATTTGGCTTATTATCCTGATAAAAAATAGTCTCAGAAATGTTGATTCCGTTCGAATCATTTTTAGTGTTATTGTTATTAAAAACCACACTTAAATTTCGCGATTCCTTTTCAAAAGTTTTGTTGAAATTAATACTATTGGCAAAACTCGTATTAGAACTTTCTGTATGCGATGCAGCTGTACTTTCGTTTAAAGCGTCGCCATTTTCATTCTCAGAAAAAGTCGAAGAAGAAGAATTGCTGTTTGATTGAGATAAATTCAATTTAGGAGCAAAAACAATCTGCATAGAAGGATTGATTTTGTATTCTAATTCAAAATTGGCTTTGTTTCCTGTGTTTTCATTTTTAGTTTTAGAATCCGCTTCGGTCAAAATATTTCCTGTTGGCAAGAAACTAAGCTGATTCGATTTACTTTCGTTTTTGGTCACAGCATTGGTAAAATTATAACTGCTCATAAACTCCAAATTTTTTGTCCAGTCATCAGAATAATTAATTCCAGCCAAAGTAGACTGCGTAATTCCCTTTCCTCCGCTTCCAGAACCTTGACCGCCGCCTCTTGCATTTCGTCCGCCTCCCATATTATCAAATACCTCATCCATCGAGAATCCGGTTGAGTTGATATTGTTGGATGAAGCCAGTACACTTATTTTTTGTTTGTTCTTAAAAAAGTTCATCATTAAACTGCTCTCATAACGTTCGTCTGAACCATATCCGCCAAGCACTTTTCCGAAATAACCTTTATTTTTTTTCTCGTCGATTGTAATATTTATACTCGAATAATCTGAAGTCGATTCTTGTTTTGCAAGTTCTTCTTTTTTGGTTTTAAAATCAGAAACCTGAACTTTTTTAATAATATCAGCCGGAAGATTTTTAATAGCAATAGCTCCATCTTTATCAAAAAATGCTTTTCCGTTGACTAAAACCTGATTGACTTCTCGCCCATTTACTGTAATTTTTCCAGTATTATCAACATCAAATCCTGGCAGCTGTTTCAATAAAGTTTCCACGTTTGCATCTGGACGCACTTTATAAGAACCAGCATTAAATTCTAGTGTATCTTTTTTAATGGTAATTGGCGGTGCTTCACTTTTAACTATTACTTCATTTAAAACATTTGCATTTTCAAGCATATACAGCTTTCCGAAGTCTTTACTTTCTGTAAGTCCTTTTTGTTCTTCGTAATAGGTCTGATATCCCGTATAATTTACTTTTAAAAAAACTGGTTTATCATACTTTTTAGTATTGATAATAAAATTTCCGTTTTTATCGGTCGTAGCATATTCTATAATTGTAGAATCTTTTACAGCTGTAAAATAAACCGTAGCGAGCTCGAGAGGAAGCTGTGAATTAATATCAACTACAGTTCCTTTAACAACAATATTATTCTGTGCATTTGCCGAATAAACAAAAGCTAAAAACAATAGAAATGAATAAATTTTGGTCATAAAATTGGGTTAGTTAGATCAGTAAGACTTAAATAATTGCAAAAGGTTTAATTGTTTATTTTACATTTATTTAAATGTAATTCCGATAAAAAATTGATACTGTTATAGTATAGACACAAAACATAAAAAAATCCCCTATTCAAGGGGACTTCTTTTTTTACTTTTCTCTAATATAAATATCAATCGGAACTCCTGCAAAGTCCCAATTATCTCGAATTTTATTCTCTAAATATCTTTTGTACGGCTCTTTTACATATTGCGGCATGTTTGCAAAAAACACAAACTGAGGTGTTTGCGTTGGCAATTGCATACAATATTTAATTTTTACATATTTACCTTTTGTAGCCGGCGGCGGGTATGCTTCAATTACTTTCAACATGTATTCGTTGAATTTTGAAGTCGAAATTCTTTGTTTTCTATTTTCAAAAACTTGAACTGTAGCTTCTAATGCTTTTAGTAAACGTTGTTTTGTTAATGCCGAAACAAACAAAATTGGCACATCTGTAAATGGCATTAATTCTTTTTTGATTCTTTCTTCGTAATCACGGCTTGACATGGTGTCTTTTTCGACCAAATCCCATTTGTTTACTAAGATTACAACACCCTTACGGTTTTTCTCGGCAAGCCAAAAAATACTTTGATCCTGACCTTCAAAACCACGAGTTGCATCAATTACTAAGATACAAACATCGGCATGTTCAATAGCTCTTACAGAACGCATTACAGAGTAAAACTCTAAATCTTCTTTAACTTTTGCTTTACGACGGATTCCTGCAGTATCAACTAAATTAAATTCAAAACCAAAACGGTCAAATTTTGTATCAATCGCATCACGAGTTGTACCAGCAATATCTGTTACAATATAACGATCCTGACCAATTAAGGCATTGATAAAACTTGATTTTCCTGCATTTGGACGTCCTACAACTGCAAAACGAGGTAATTCTTCAGTAACTTCAACTGGTTCTTTTTCTGGAAATGCGTCAATTAAAGCATCTAATAAATCTCCAGTTCCGCTTCCTGAGATACTTGCAAACGTAAAATAATCTCCTAAACCAAGATTATAAAACTCAATTGCATCTTTCTCACGCATTGCGTTATCAACTTTATTTACAGCCAACAAAACTGGTTTTGTTACTTTGCGCAACAATTTAGCAACCGTTTCATCCATTGGTGTAATTCCTTCTTCAACATCTACAACAAAAATAATAACATCGGCTTCGTCGATAGCAAGCTCAACTTGTTTACGGATTTCACCTTCAAATACGTCATCAGATCCGCGAACGTATCCACCCGTATCAATTACAGAAAACTCTTTTCCGTTCCACTCGCTTTTACCATAGTTTCTATCACGGGTAACCCCAGATACTGAATCTACAATAGCTTCTCTTCTTTGTATCAGCCTATTAAAAAGGGTCGATTTCCCTACATTAGGTCTTCCTACTATCGCAACAATGTTATTCATTTTTTTGAATTTTAGATTCCTGATTTACAATTTTAGATTTGTTTTTTGACTAAATCACAATAAATTATAAATCTCAAATGCTTTATTTAAATTTTTTGCAAAGGTAGTTAAAAAAAGTTGCTGAGATGCTACGTTTCTAAGTACCTAAGATTTTATATTTTTTGTTTCTAGTTCAGGTTTCAGGTTGAACGCTAGAACCGAACTTGAAACCTGAAACTTGAAATAGTTTAAACTCTATTGATTATAACCAAATCGTTTCAACATATTAGCGTTGCTTCTCCAGTTTTTATTCACCTTTACATAAAGCTCAATGTGAATTTGCTTTCCGAAGAATTTCTCTAAATCAACACGAGCATCCATTCCTACTTTCTTTAGAGCGGCACCTTTATGGCCAATGATAATTCCTTTTTGAGTATCACGTTCTACCATAATTACTGAACGGATTCTGATAATATTAGCATCTTCATGAAATTCCTCTGTCACGATTTCAACCGCGTATGGAATTTCTTTAGCGTAATTCAATAAGATTTTTTCACGAATAGTTTCATTTACAAAAAAGCGTTCCGGTTTATCCGTTAACTGATCTTTAGGATAATAAGCTGGCGATTCTGGCAATAATTCGATAATTCTGCCAAAAACTTCCGGTACATTAAAGTTCTGTAAAGCTGAGATTGGAAAGATTTCTGCATTTGGCACTTTTTCTTTCCAAAAAGCAACCTGCTCTTCTAATTGTTCCTGATTTGAATTGTCGATTTTATTCAACAATAACAAAACTGGGATTTTAGCATAAATAATTTTATTGAAAAAAGCTTCATCTTTTAAGTCTTGCTCTCCTATTTCGACCATATAGATTAAAATATCAGCATCTTCAAAAGCCGATTTTACGAAGTTCATCATCGACTCTTGCATTTCATACGCCGGTTTTATAATTCCGGGAGTATCAGAAAGTACCAATTGAAAATCTTCGCCATTTACAATTCCTAGAATTCTATGACGTGTTGTTTGTGCTTTTGATGTAATGATAGATAGTCTTTCACCAACAAAGGCATTCATTAGTGTTGATTTTCCAACGTTTGGATTCCCGATGATGTTTACAAAACCTGCTTTATGTGACATTTGCATAATATTTTAAGGTGCAAAGGTAGTCATATCAACTCAATACAGAAAATAAAACATTTTTTTAAGTTTTCGTTGGATTTCTAAAAAATCGGCGTATCTTTGCACCCGAAACATCGCGGGATAGAGCAGTAGGCAGCTCGTCGGGCTCATAACCCGAAGGTCACAGGTTCGAGTCCTGTTCCCGCTACTAAGAAAAACACCACTTGAAAAAGTTGGTGTTTTTTTCGTTTATAGCATTTTGTATTATGGAAGAATTTGTAGTTTACATTCTTTACTCAGAAAAATTTAATAAAAATTATACTGGCTTTACTTCTAATCTAATTGAAAGATTCAAATCTCACAATCATCTTGAAACAAAAGGTTACACACTAAAATTCAGACCTTGGACAGTTATTCATATTGAATTTTTCAGTTCTAAATCTGAAGCAATGAAAAGAGAAAAATACTTAAAAACAGGAATAGGAAGAGAATTTATTAAAAATATCATTTTAAACTTATAGCTCGCCGGACTCATATCCGCCGCGGCGGACACAGGTTCAAGTCCTGATCCCGCTACTAAGTAAAGCTTCAGAGAAATCTGGAGCTTTTTTTGTTTTCTACCTTTCTGATTCTCTTTGTGGGCACAGATTGCAAATCTGCGCTATCGCTATCTACATATCGGAGCGATCAGGGTTTCAGTCCAAAATTCTCCTTCTTTACTACATTTAAAAAAACTACAGGACTAACTCCTGCAGAATATCAAAAATCCCTTCTAAAATGAGTTCAATATTATAGAATTGAACTCCTATTTTATAAATTAAAACCTCGAAACAATCTGCATTCGGGATATTTGCGCTTATTATTAATAATCTTAAAAAATGATAAAAGCATCGAAAGTTATAATACAAAGTATTTTCATCTTCCTTCTTCTCTCAGCTATTTAACCCTTTAATCAGGGAATTAAACTATAAATTACGACAATGAAATATTTAATCACTATTTTATTTTTCACATTACTTGCCTGTAAAAGTGTTCATCAAACCAATATTCAAAGTGTTGAAAATGCGATTACAAATAATGCTGTTCAGTTATTAGAAGACAAACGATTTCATTCTGTTTCCGTTGCAGTGCTTAAAGATGGAAAAAGCACAATAAAACATTTTGGTGAACTAACTATCGGAAAAGGAAACAAGCCAAACGATTCTACACTATATGAACTAGCTTCTGTAACTAAAACTTTTACAGGATATATAGCAGCGAAAGCTGTGCTTGACAAAAAAATAAATTTAGATGATGATATTAGAGTTTATCTTGATGAACCTTATCCTAATCTTGAATTTAAAGGTGAACCTATAAAAATCAGACACCTCATCACCCATACAAGTGGATTTCCTAATTTCCCTATAAAAAGCGAAAATAAAAAAGCTTTTTTTGAAGGATTAAAACTAATCAAAATTGAAACAAAACCTGGAGAAGTATATTACTATTCAAACACGGCTCCAGAGTTGACAGCATATATACTTGAAAAAGTATATCAAAAGCCTTTTGAGGAATTGGTAATGGATTTTGTTTTGAAGCCAAATAAAATGAACGAAACCAAGTTTGCACTAAATGAAAATGATAGAACAAAATTAGTAAAAGGTTATAACGATAAAAACGAGTTAATGCCTAACTTCACTAGGACTTTATGGGGTGGAATTTCGGGATTGCATTCTACGACTACGGAT
Source organism: Flavobacterium oncorhynchi (assembly GCF_002217355.1). GTDB lineage: Bacteria > Bacteroidota > Bacteroidia > Flavobacteriales > Flavobacteriaceae > Flavobacterium > Flavobacterium oncorhynchi. The sequence goes on from NZ_MUHA01000010.1 coordinate 103,513, forward strand.
TTAGTGAAATATATGAAATTGCAACTAGACAAGTCAAATCCTATTGTAAACGAATCTCATAAAAAATTATACAAAGAAGGTACTGATTTTTGGGAAGGTTATCATTGGTACATCATAAAAAATGATGACGAATTAATTTATAGACATCACGGAGGTATATACGGAATGCAGAATTGGTTTGTGATTTATCCAAAACAAAATATAGGAATATCCATATTGACAAACACCAGCTTTAATGAAACAGGCGAAATTTTAGAAAAAGTAGTTGATAAATTGTATGCTGATATAAATAAAAAATAAATAGCGCATAACAACTAAGTGCTAAATTCTAATTTAGTTTCTGGATTGAACTTTAATGCAAAACTGAATATTTCCGCTTCAATTTCCACCAGTTAGCCAAGCTGCAACCGCTTGGATTTAAATCAAGTCAATTTATATTATTTTTTTTAATTATTAATTTTAAGATGTTAATGCAAAAATCGCATAATAACCTCAATAAACTAGTGAGATAATTGACAGCTCCTGTTACTAAGACAAAGCTTCAGAGAAATCTGGAGCCTTTTTTTTGTTTATACCTTGATTCTCTTTGCGGGCGCGAAATCACGAGACATTCAGACAGCTTTCCCCAAGAAATCTTCGAAGAGCGGGGTTACAAGCCAGTCGCTACAAGCCAGTCGCCAAATGAATATAAAACCACAAGCAAATAGGTACCAATTTATACAGTTTTGAGCTTTTGAGACCTTTTCTAATTTTTCTTATATGAATTTTGGATTTAAATAATTCAAAGCACTTTTTATGAAAAAAAACTTTTTACTACTGATCATTTTATTTGTCTTTTATTCTGCCAATGCTCAAAATGGAACTGATCTTTATCAGAAAAATAATGAAATTAAATTAAACGCTCTTGCTCCTTTATGGCAATCTTTTCAGGTTGGTTATGAAAGACATTTAAATCATAATTCGTCATTAGGAATTTCTTTTTATTATGTGTTTGACAATAAAAAGAATGAAAAGGATTTAAATTATTCAATATCTCCGTATTACAGAAGATATTTTGGTAAAAAATACGCATCAGGCTGGTTTGTTGAAGGATTTGGAATGCTGGCTTCAACAGATGGCAAAAAAATATACGCTTCAGAAGATCATTCTATATATACTGAAAATCCCGACGTTATTAATTTTGCTCTCGGTGCCGGCGGAGGCTGGAAGTGGGTCAGTAAAAGCGGATTTCTTTTTGAAGCAAATATTGGTTATGGTGGTATATTAATCAATGCAGATAAAACAGATCATACTATTGTTGCAAAATTTGGGCTTAGTGCTGGATATAGATTTTAATAAAACTTATGATTCAATCTAAAAAAAACGTCAAATTCTTACGACAACTTTATTAAAATCATCCATAAACTGGTTAGATATTTGAATGCTTCCCACTACTAAGACAAAGCTTCAGAGAAATTCTGAGGCTTTTTTTATATCTGATGTTTTTTATTGCGGACCAATAGTAAATACAATACGAGCAGTGTAGTTATCAACCGGAGTTGTAACAGACACTCCTCGTACTCGAAGGTTTAAACCAATATTAGTTACTTCTGCTAATGATAAAACAGCAACTACTCTAAATAACTCTGTATCATTTGTAAGAACCTCCTGATAGGGCGCCGCTTGATTTGGAGTCATACTACAAAGCACACATAATCCTGATCCGTTATTTAGTTTTCTTACATCGATTTTTAGCGCATTATTCCAGGTAGGATTGGGTTCATATCGTACCGAAATCTTACCAGTACCTAAAAGAGCCGGCACTGTCAAATTTAAACTCATTTGAGTAGAGGTACTTTCATAGGTTCCTGCATAATCAGATCCTGCTTCTGTAATGGTTGGAACAACAGGACTCCAATCTGTACCTACTACTGTAATCGTTTGAGATTTAGCAGCTATACATACCAATAAAGCGCCCGCTAAAAGCAATAACCTTATAGATGCATTTATTCGATTTTTCATACTGGAATGTTTCACCATCTTTTTAGTTACTAATAGTATAGGTTATCGTAATTATTTTACTAGTTGTTTGTACCAATTTCTTATAATCATCAACTTCTAAAGAAATATTCAGCAAGTGTCCGTTATTAATACCATTTCCTGTATAAGCACCGCCAATACCCGTTATAATTGTAGTAGGCGAAGTGGTTAGTGTAACTTTACCGGCTGAAGTTCCAAGAGTACCTCCGCCGCTACCAGTAGCAGCTGCAGCTTGAAGTTTTACAAATAGTCCCGCAAAGGACTGATCAATTTGGGCACTAATAAATCTTGAAGGCGTTGTTGTTTTTTTAGCAGAGGTATAGTTCAACCATTTTGTGGTATTAACAGCAGGAATCGTCAGCGGACGACCCGCTTCTGTTGGAGCCAAAAAGTTAAAAGAAATAGCAGTCATACTCGGTTCAACATCAAGTAATGCAACTTCTGAAAGATTTATATTAATATTACGGTTTCCAGACGTTTGCGCTGAAAGAAAAAAAGTACCACAAAAAAACAGCAATACCCCAAAAACAAATTGAATTGAATTAAAAATCATTTTTTATCTTTTGAAGTGTTAAAACCTACTTTCATTGGTTTTTGCAAATATTTTATTTCTTTCTCTGTTTTACTTATCTTAATCTGAACTTGTTTTTCTTCATTAGGGTTAAGTGTTAAATTTATTTCATTAGTAAGAATTTTATATTTGCTGTCTAATGCGCTGCGATATACCTTTAACTTCCAATCTCCTGGTCTTAGGTATGTAAAATCAAAAGGCTTGGTTATTTTACATATTTTTCTAAAAACCTGATTATCTGATATTATTTCGACAATTACACTTTGTTCTTTGTTGGCAATATCTTTGTCATCGAGTATTATAATTCCTTTAATATTTGAGGCTTTTGTAATACCAAAATCGAGATAATTTCCTCCTTCTACTATCGTGACTTTAGCAGGAATATCAATATCTGTAATATCTTTTACCCCCAGTGTTCCTTGTTCTATCTCAAGAAAATAAGTATCGGGTTTTACATTTTTAAACAAAAAATGACCCCGTTCATCAGTAATAGCTGAGTAAGGCCCCAAATGAAGTTTTACACCTTGTATTTGTGCACTCTCTAAAGTAGTGATATTTCCTTCAAAAAAACCATACTCTTTGACTTTTTTAATAGGCGCATGAATATCCAGCGCATACCGTACAGAAAATGAAAAATCTTTATTCTCTAGTTGCTTTTGTGCTAAAGCATATCGAGAAAGCATGTTTATTTGCTGTCTTGGTGATATTCTGTAATTTAATGCCAGTTCCAGAAGATTTCTATCTCTATAGTATTCCTCAAGATAGTATGTATTTTGATAGAATAAACTCAGATACCATCGATCATCAATAGTCGCATTTATACGTCCTCCATATAAAAACAGTTTCTCATCCTTTGCTGCATATCGACTCACAGTGGAATAACTGCCATAAAGGCTTATAGAATTTCGCTTGTAATTATAGCTTACGTTTGCAGTTTGTATTGATGTTTTACCCGTTGAATTAATCAAAAAATTAGTTGTTTCTGCGAAAAACATTTGAAAATTGACCGAAAACTTATAAATATCCTGAGTTAATTCGATACGATTAAATCTTTCTTTATAAAAAAACTGTTTATGCTCCATTCTGTCTTCATATTCCTGAGTTCCGCTAAACAAAGAAACCGCTCCACTTTTTAAATAGTTATAACGTATTCCTATTTGAAAAGCTTCTCTAAATGGAGCCGCACCATAGAGCGTATCTCTTTCAAAATTTCTCGCATCCTTTTGATAATTAGCAGAAAGGTTCAGTTTGGGTAAAACCCGGTAATTAACGTTGGAAGTAAAAAATTGCGTATCTGTATAATAACCTGAAAAATGAGGAGATGCATATATATAACTTGCACTAACATTTAGATCATTAAAATAAGTTTGGGCTTGCAGCTGCCATGCAGTTCCTTGTGTTTTTTCATTATTACTTACAGCATATTCTCCTTGTATACCAATTTTATCAAAAACATTTGTCTCACCAGAAACATAATGCAAATGATCCTCCTGATCAATATCTTTTCGTTTCAGTAAATATCCGTAGCGTATATTATTTTTGGCATTAAAGTTCACTTTAGCATAAACATTAATCTCCTCTTTAATATCTTTAAAAAAACGCGGTTTATTGTAAAACCCACCTACCTCTAATTTCTTGTATTTTTGTCTTAGTTCTATACCTCTTCCATATCTTGAAAACTCGGTCAAAAATGATGAGTAAAAGATCTTATCTCCTAAATGAACATAAAAATTATTGGATTTATAATTAATAAAATATTCTTCATACTGAGAAAAGACAGTTAATCCGAAACGATCCGGACCGATTGCCCTAAATTCAAGAAATTTTGTATTCTCTTCATTTAAAGCTCCTCTTCCATAAATTTCTCCCTGAAAACCAGAGTCATAGTCATTTCGCTGCTGCGTCCCAATATACGTTGCAGCTACTCTAATAGGAAAACGAAGCCAGACATCTTCATTTACCGGAAAAGCGGGAATAACATTTGTAATCTGCGAGGCAAAAACAGATTGCGTAGTGTCGCTTTTTATAGAAGCCGTAAGTTTAATTAAGTTTTGTGACGGCTTGGGTTGTTTAAGATCAGTAGATTGATATGCGTTTATTGTTGCCGCCATCCCAGGTAATAACAAAATAGGATTATCTCCTTTTACAAAAGTTGCTGCAGAAGTCTCGATAAAGATATTTTCTTCAACGTTTCCCTCATTTTTTAGAATAAAAAAGCTATGAATAGTATCTCCAGCTTTTACATAGCTTGGCGTAGAAATAACATCTAATGTTATCCGCTGTACCTGACTTACCATTAACGCAAAATCTTGAGAATACAAAATAGCATTTGTTTTATCATTAATAATTAAATGCATGCTGTCTTTACCTTTTGATGCATTAATTGGTACTTGAATAGCTGCTAAATATATTTTAGTTTCATTTGCAGCTAAATCAAGTTCATAAGGAGCTGCGGCTAAAATCCAGCCTTTTGGAAGTGTGACTTTTGGAGTAACCAAAATATCTTTTGAAAATGGATTAGTAATCTTAAAAACCAATGTCTGTACTTTTCCCGGAGTAAGAAACTCATTCTGGTTTACTAAATTAACCGCAAGGTTTTGCGCCTGAAAAAAATAAGGAATAATGAATAATAATATAATTATTATTTTATTCATTTGGTATATTTAGTTCAACATTTATTCCAAAAACATGATCATCACTACTACTCGCAAGTATCGAAGCATTATATTTTCCAGAAGGAACTGAACTTAAATCTATAGTAAACAGCTTGGAATTGTTAGGCAGCAAACTCATTATATCGCTCTTGAATTTTCCTTTATTACTACCGTCTTTACTGTCAAATATCTCGATGGAAGCTTCAACAAGATGAAATACTTCTCCATTATTTGAAATTGAAAGTTCTAAAATATTCTTTCCGGTAATTTTCTTTAAATCAATAGCATCAAAAGTCATTAAAGCACTTGCTGGTTTTTCATTTGTGGTAATGATCTGAATGCTATAACGAATGAGTGTTCGCAGCTGAATACCATTTTTGACATTATTGGGTACAATATCATCAACAGGTTCGACCATTACAACGCTCCAAAAACTGCCGCCGGGAGTGTTTTCTGGAATAATGATTTCATAAGATACACTTGCCTTACCTTTACCTTCTATTTTTAATAAATCAGTATTTAATTTAATCCATTTTAAATTGCTCCTCTTATTTTTTCCATAATCTTCATAAAATGAAGTACCTGTCGCATTATAGCTGTAGTCTTGCTGATAAAGCCTTACATTTTGAGGAGCATCGGAAGTGTTTTCAATTGTGATAATTCCTTTTTGCAGTGTTCCTTCTTTTAGTCTGTAATTATGCGTCAAACCATTGGTAATAACAATACTTGCGAATAAATTAGTGTACGCAAAGAAAACTGCAATAAAAAAGAGTGCTTTTTTTAAAGTCATTATAGTAGGTATTTAAGATATTCAGGTAGTTTTGGGGAAACAAAAAAAGTGCCTCCTGATTTTACGTAAGCGACACTATTTTTGTTCAAAGATCTTGTAAAAAATACTGCTTTTAGTTTTCAGCAATAGTATAAGTAACTGTTACAGATGGCGTAGAGGCAAATAAACCTGTGTAATTATTAGCATGTAATGAATAAGTCAAATTGTGTCCGTTTGAAGCACCATCTCCAGTATATGAAGCTCCAATTGCTGATACAATTTGCTGGTCAGCAGCAGTAAGAGTAATTGCACTGCCGGCAATAGTCCCCAGTGTTCCTCCTCCATTTGATCCAGTAGCTGTAGCTGCCTGAACTCTTACATCTAATCCAGGTACAACTGCATCCATTTTGACAGATACTTTAGCCGTTTTTGCACTTGCTGTTGGAATGTAAGAATAATTGAGCCACAAACTAGCATTGTTAGCAGGAGCTACAATAGGCAGACCTGCCTCTACAGGAGCAGTAAAAGCCATAGTAATATTTTTTGACAACGCTGGTTCAATATCCACAATAGCGACTGTGGGAATTGTAATTCCTACTGTGTGAAAATCTGTTCTAGTGTCTTGAGCATGGGCTTTGCCAAAAACAACCATAAAAAATACAACCGATAAAATGTTAAATTTTTTCATACGAAATGTTTTATATTTTATATAAAATTATAAAATTTTCAAACATATCTCTATAAAATCTTACAATTTTAATAAGTTTTTTTACTTAACAATCTTCAACTTCCTATTTTATGTATAACAGCCGCAACAATGATTAACAATACCATTACTACAAATTAAAAAAAACATAATTGCTTCTTTTACAAAATCTGTTAAGCAAATCTATATCGATCATAAGTCATAAAAATCATTTTGATGCATTCATTTTAATAAAAAAGATTAAGCTGGCAATAGTATAAAGCATTGCTGAAAACAAAAAATATCATTACTCTATTTTGTAAGATCCAGAGAAAAATTTACGACCCGAAAGTAACGGATTAGCTTATCTTGTTCTAAAATAGTTTTACACAAAACGTAAAAATATTGAAAGATAATTTATCTCAAATTTGAATATACTATCTAATGAAAAATGCTTCTATGAGATGCTTTTTTATCTTTGAAATTAAGACTTTTTAGTCTGGACTTTGTTTTTAATAACATTCATTCTGGAACAGAAAACAGAACAGGGAAGAAATGCAAAAAAGATTCCGAGAAATCTGAAGTTTTTTTGTTTTTACAGCTTTTCAAATTGAAATTAAAAAAATATAAAAACTAGATATGCAGATTGACAAGAAATGCTAACAATTAAGACTTTGGTGATTTTTTAATTATTTTTTTCCATATCAGAACAAAAAATAATGAAGTTACTGCCAAGATAAAAAACATATTACTAAAGGTAAATTCCGATGTAACAGTTGTAAAAATATAATCGGTATGCTGTTCAGGAATAAATCCTCCTTTTGTTTTCGAAAAATCTTGCTGAGATGTATCATAACCTTTTCTGTTAAAATCCTGAAGACCAAAATAACACAATAGAAAGATTGAAATTAAAGTTATAACGAAATAAAGAATTGTTTTGTTTCTCATAAATTTAAATAAAGATTAATCGACTCTATTTTTATTTTTCATTGCATCATAATTATCAATAAAAGCTGAAAGTTCAAATAATGGTGTTAATTGATTTAAGTCTTCTTTTCTTGTTGGCATATTATGAAAATCATAATTATCTACTTGTGTCATAAATTTGTATTCCCCAACCAAATTATCTAACAATACCGAGCCGCCATAAAATATTTCGTTATAATTTTCTTTATTAATTCCGGGAGAATATATTATCAATTGTAAGCTATCATTTTCAACTATTGGAAAAAATTTCATTTTAGAAGGTTCCAATTTCAACTGATCCGACAAGTAAATAATCTCCGTTGATAACTTCTTATCTTTCTTTTGTCTAAAAGCTATAAATTTCCAGCTTTTAATTTTTGGAGATTTTTCTACCATTTTCTGCACGGTTGGTATTAATTGTTTTACACCATCTGCAGAAATGGTTAAAGATTTAATTCCATTTTTTATTGAGTTTACTTCAAATGCGAGTCCACCTTCAATTGTGCTTGCATGGTTTAAAATTTCTTTTAAGACTTTATCATTATTTGTTACTTTACTAAACCTTTCTTCATTTGCCACAAACCAATTCCAAAATAACCTGATCTGTTTATCCTTTAATTCTGCTGTATTTTCCTGTTCTATTTTTTTGTTACAACCTGCAATTGATATAAATAAGATCAAGTATATTAGTATGTTTTTCATTTTATATCACAACATTTTTATAGTAAAACAAATATAGAAATACTAATAGATATGTAAACAAAAAATTGAATCTACAATATCTAATTAAGCTCCAACCACTTTTTTTATGATAGCTTTTTATAATAACTAATTGGATGAGCGGCGGTTCTTTTTATTTACTTTTCGCAATTCTAAATCCAAAACCGTCATTTCGAGTATCTTTTGGAGATTGGTATCGCACTTCGGGCATATGAATTCCATATTCTAATGGTTTTCCATCTGCACTTTGGGTTTCGTAAAACCAACTAACGCCTTTCGAAATTTTATATTTTCCTTCTCCTTCTATTGGTCCTTGAGGATTCTGTTTGCTTACCAAGCTATCCTTTTCAGGATTATACCAATCAGAAACCCATTCACCCACATTTCCAGTCATATCATGAATTCCTAATTCATTAGGTTTAAGAAGTCCAACTTTATGAAAAATGCTGTCTGAGTTTTCTTTTACCCAACCAATCTCGATTGGATTATTGCTGCCGCTATATTTGTAGTTTTTAGTTTTCTTTCCACCTTTGGCAGCATATTCCCACTCGGCTTCTGTTGACAATCTTCCTCCTGCCCATTTTGCATAGTCATTTGCTTCATCCCAAGTTGCAAGCATTGGATTATTATCTATCCATTTATAATGCACCCTTTTTCCGTAGGCATTTTCAATAGGTGCGTCAGGCATTTTTCTGCCTGTTTTTTTACAAAACTCTTTAAACTGCTTGACCGTTATTTCATATTTACTTATATAAAAGTTATCAAGTTCAACCATTCGGTGTGGACTTGTAAAACCATTTATTGTGTCACCTTTGGGAGTAATAATAATTTGGTTTTTGCCTTGCTCAAAAGTCCCTCCTTCTACAAAAATCCAATCAATATTGTCTTCTTTACAGGAAGTGAATGCAAAAAAAACAAGAAAAATTATAACTATTTGTGTTTTCATACTATGTGTTTAAAATTACTTCTAAAATGTGCAAAAATACCAGTGTTAACTGACAGAAACTACCGTTAGAAGTTCGAGCTTTTCTACTTGATTTCTTATTCAGGCTTTATTAAATTGTCTTTTACTTTAGCATAAATATCAAGACTTATAAACTTGTCATTTTTAATTTCACAGTCTTTCATAGTTCCTTCGTATTGAAAGTCAAGTTTAGCCATTGCGTTTTTACAATTCGTATTTTCCGACTCAACAAATCCTTCAATTCTGTTAAGGTCTAAATTTTCAAATCCATAATTACAAATTAAGGGCATTGCTTCTTTCATAATTCCATGTCCCCAAAAATTTGGAATTAACCAAAAACCGATTTCTGCTTTTTTATGTTCTTTACTTAAATTATTTAATCCACCCGCTCCGTAGAATGTTTTGTTATCAGCCGAACAAATAGCAAACCAAATTCCTGTTTCATTTTTTTCAAGGTCAGCAAAAAAGGACATTTGTTCTTTAGTTGCTTCCAATGTTTGAAAACTCACTCCATAATATTTAATAACTTCTGGATGTGAAAGTCCTTTGAAAACATTTTCAAGATCACTATCTGCAAATTGCCGCAGTAAAACTCTTTCGGTTTTTATAGTTGGAAATTCTTTTTTCATGATTTTTTATAAGTTTCTGATTATTTGTTTTAGTCTTCAAATACTGAACGCTAACTTATTTATATGTAAGACAAAACCATAAATATCCATCCAAATTTGAATAGACATATATAATAAATTTCACACATCTTTGACTTTCAAATATATAATTTTTTCAATACAAACTATCAAAAGGATTTTCAGTTTGATTGCTATTTATCGACACTTATAGGACTGGTTGTGAAAGCAAAAAGAAGAGAAAATTTAAGATGTGCATTCTAAAATATTGTAATAATCAAGGGTCATTTGTTTAGACATTTGAATACTTCCTACTACTAATAAAAAAAGCTTCAGATTTCTCTGAAGCCTTTCTTGTTTTTAAATGAATGTCAGCATGAGCAAAACGCTACCAAATCGTTATTCTATCTTTCTCTGGTAAAAACATTTTATCTCCAGGTTTTACATTAAATGCATTGTAAAAAGGTGTCGTATTCATTAGCGGACCATTAACACGCCAATTTGGCGGCGAATGCGGATTATTGTTGATCCATAAACGCAGGAACTCGTCTTTCATTTTTACTCTCCATATTTTGGCTATAGAAATAAAGAAGCGTTGGTCTGGAGTAAAGCCGTCAATTTTTTCATTCCCTTTTCCTTGTTCTGTCATTTTAAAAGCATCGTAAGCAACTGCTATTCCAGCAATATCTGCCGTATTTTCGCCAACTGTCATTGCGCCGTTAATATGTAAATCCCCCAAAACAGTATAGGTACTATACAAATTGATAACCTGTTGTATTCTAGATTTAAACTGCGCGTAATCTTCTTTTGTCCACCAGTTTTTCAGGTTTCCATCCTTGTCATATTGCGCACCTTGATCATCAAAAGTATGGGTTATTTCGTGGCCAATAACCATTCCGATACCTCCATAATTAAGTGCATCATCTGCATTATTATCAAAATATGGAGCTTGTAAAATCCCTGCAGGAAAAACAATTTCATTTGCAGTAGGATTATTATATGCCGTAACTGTTGGAGTTGTAGTATACCATTCTGATTTATCAACTGGTTTGCCCAATTTTACCAATTGAAACTGATATGCAGCCGCAGCGGCCGAAACCATATTTTCAAAATAGGTGTTTCTAGCTATGTGTACATTGCTATAATCTCTCCATTTATCTGGATATCCTATTTTCTTCGTAATGGCAAATAATTTTTCTTTGGCTTTTTGTTTCGTAATAGGACTCATCCATTCTAATTTGTCAATTCTTTTGCCATACGCTTTTTGTAAATTATTCACGAGAATTAACATGCGTTTTTTAGCATCTTCTGGAAAATATTTCTTTACATACAATTCTCCCAGCGCATCGCCTAAGTAATTATCAACAACATTAGCCATTTTTTCTCCGCGTGATTTTTGTACAGCTTGACCAGAAAGCACCTTAGTGTACTCAAATGAGGCATCTACAAAAGGTTTACTCAAATCATCTGCATATCTTTCTATAGCATTTGCTTTCAAGTAAATTTTCCAATTATTAATAGGAATGGTTTTTAAGAGCTTATTTAGAGCGTCATAATAGGCTGGCTGACTTACATTAATAAAATCGGTTTTAGCTCCTAAATTATTTAAAAAAGTATTCCAATCTATGTTCGGATGTCTTTTTACAAGATCTGTTACAGCCGTTTTATTATAATTTGCCTGCACATCTCGAAGTTCAACTTTTGTTTTATGTGAACCAGCAATTTGTTTGTCAATACCGTAAACTAAATCAGCATTCTTTTTAGCCTCTTCGGCACTGCTGCCTGTTTGTTGAAATAATGCAGTAAGGTATTTTTTGTATGATTCCTGTATAGCTGCAGTCGATGAATCTGATTTGAAATAATAATCCCTGTCAGGCAAGCCAATCCCTGTTTGATAAAGTTGAGCAATGTTCATGCTGCTGTTTTTATCATCGGGTGACACTCCAAAAGCTATAATAGAAGAATTGCCTGCTTTTTCTTCATTAGCTACAAATTTCATTAACGACGGTAAATCACTAATGGCTTCAATTTTAGCAAGCAAGGGTTTGATTGGTGTATAACCACGTTTGTCAATGGTTACAGTATCCATACCTGATGCATAAAAATCGCCTACTTTTTGCGCTATACTTCCTGCTGAATTCTCACTTTTAGAAATACTGTCTAATATTCGCTGCAGGCGCATTCGCTGCGGAAAATTCATAAACATATAGGCGCCTACTCCGGCTTGAGATGGTGGTATTGATACAGAATCGTACCATTTGCCATTTACATATTTAAAAAAGTCATTACCAGGTGTCAATGTAGAATCTATTCCAGTGATGGCAACATTTTTTTTCTCCTGATGTTTTGAACACGCTGTAAAAGCTAAGAATGCAATAAAGAGCACTAAGGATTTTTTCATAAGCTAGATGGTTTCTATTAAAATAAACACAACAACGTTTAAAAAAAGTTGTTTTAAAATGGATATGCCTGGCATAGTTAATTTTAGCAGAACAATATACGAATTCAGTTTTTAATTCTAAAGTTTTTTATCAAATCCAAAGTAAAGACAAATGCCGCTGACTCTTGCATGAGAACTTTTTACAAACAAAAACTAAATACCTATTAATCAAAACACTACAATTCTATCCTGTTTATTTTCATTGCTTTTCATTAAATCTCTTTGCATCATTTTTCTTTTATTGTAATGCAATTTTATCTTACTTTTATCACAAGAATGCCACTAAAAAAATAAAGTAAAAAATGATTGCCAACAGCGAATATTAAACTCTAAAAATTAACCCCTAAACCTTAACCTATAGCTAATGTACTACATGAATAACAAAAAACTGATCCCCTTTTTTATACTATTATTTTTCTTGTCCTGTAAAATTCAGGCGCAAGGACTTGATAAGAACACGAAGGATAGTTTAATAATCTACAATAAAATGCTTTCAGAAAAACAGATGCATGAGGATCTTAAACTACTTCTTGCCATAAATGAAAAAGCAAATTCTGGCTTGTATCAATACCGTTCTAAAAAACAAATAGACAGCATTTATAGCGCAGCCATTAAAAGTATTAAAAAGCCTTTGAGCGTTAGTGAGTTTTACAAAATAATGCTCCATCTGGCAGATTATGAAGGAAGTGTACATAATTATACTATACCTGATCTAGATTTAATAAATTTTTTAAATCGGCAGAAATCATTTTTCCCTTATCCTCTTATCTATATTAACGGACAAATTATTTTCGATGGTCAATCATCAGAAATCCCTTCTGGTTCGAGAATAAGAAGCATAAACGGGGTAAATGACGCACAATTGATGCGCTCTTTTTATAAATATTATACGGCGGATGGTCATAATATGACAGAAAAGTTATCGGCAAGCGTAAATAAATCGTTTGGGATAAACTATTTGCTGGAATATGGTCTTTGCAACGAATTCATTATAGAATACAATGCACCAAAATCTGAGTCTCTTGAAAAAAAGGTGCTTTCTGCAGTAACACTGAAGCAAAGAGAAACAAACATTAAAAATAGATTTAGCGCTCCTGTTACTGATTTGATAGATTACAAAAAGCAGGCTCCTTACAGCTTTAGCATGCTTAATCCCGCTGCAGGTTTATTAAATCTAAGATGGTTTGGCATGGCGTACGGATCTGATGATCCTAAGTTTCAAACGTATGTTCAATTTTTGGACAGCGTTTTTACAAAACTGGACAAAAACAAAGTTGCTAATCTGATAATTGATGTTAGAAATAATCCAGGCGGAAGTGATCCTAACTTTGAACAACCTGTAATGTACCTTACAGATAAGCCATTCAAAGAAAATGTAAAGGCGACCATAATCTTTGATCCTAACTTTTTGCCTTTCGAGAAATATTTCTGGGGCGTTTCGACATCAGAACGCATGGATAGTATTACCAAAAAAATGGGAAAAGAATACTTAAAAGATGTGTATCCGGTTTTCAAAAACAACATAAGTGTGCAAAACCAAAAATACAATCCAGTTTATTATCCAAAATCACCAAGATTTAAAGGCAAAATTTATCTTTTGATTAATGAAAATGTGGCATCAGCAGCTTCACATTTTGCTTCTCTGGTAAAAGCGTATGTTGAAAATGTTACCATAGTTGGTGTGGAAACCGTAGGTGGTTACTATCGTCACAATGGGCATTCGCCACTGGTCTATGAACTTCCAAATTCAAAAATAAAAACACAATTTTCAATTGTAAATCTGGTTCAGGATGCCCCAAAAAAGGCTAATCAACCAGAAGGTCACGGCATTATGCCTGATCATGAAGTATGGCCTTCTCTAGATGATTTTTTTCAACATAAGGATACGCAAATGGAATTTACGCTTAAACTTATAGAGATGAAATAATTTGTTTTTTATACTTTAAAAAACAACAAAAAAGCTTCAGATCTCTCTGAAGCTTTTTTGTTTATATATTGTCTGACTCAGATTACAGATATGAAGTCAGAGACATCTGCGCCTATTTTCATAACGAAATTTTCTATAAGCGGCAGTTGTATATGTGTTTTATTTATTCAGCTCTTTTTCAATTTCTTTAATAAGTTCAATTGTTAGTGGTTTTGTATTTTTTTCATAAACTCTTATGTTATTATTACCTAGTTTGACAAGAAATTCAACTGTCTTTTTAAATTTTGGGTCTGCATACATCTCTTGTTCTGATTTATCCGCATTTTCTATCATTTTATCAAAACACTTAAACAGAAAATCATTATAATATTTGTCGACTTCGTTGATTGCCGGTACATATATTTGGTAATAATTTAAGATTTTCTGTTTTAATTTTTCGTCTTCAATATACCCAATTTTACCACTAGATTTAAAGCCTTCAAAATTACCAATATTCATTTTTGGTCCATGTGAATAAATTGGGAACTCAACTTTATTTTTAGACTTATAAATACTGTCAAGTTGATGAGGCGTTAGTGCTAAAATTTTTTCATAATCCATGTTTGATTTTTTGTATGCTTCCTTTTCAATGTCGATGCTTTTTACATCATTTTGCAAATCATTCTTTAAATTTTCAAGAAATACCTTTACTTCTTCTTGTTGATGTTTGTGTTCGCTCCAACTGTGCAGCGATATTGAAAGTGTTACTGCAAAAACAATTATGAATATTTCTATTAGGATTTCTTTCACTTTATCTCCCAATGAGTGCTCTTTATTTTTCGCCGCTTTGTAAATTCTTTGAGTGTGTTTTTGTACTTCTTCTTGCATAGTTTTTGGTTAAAATATTCTCTGATTAATTTGTTTTTGTCTTTGTTTTATAAAATAGCGCAACTTATTATACATTTGGAAAATGAATACTTATCCATGCAAATTTGGGCTAATATTGTGATATAAATATCTCACAATATTAATTCTCAAATATATAATTTTTCAATTATAAATCATCATATGGACTTTTATTTTACTGTTGTTTTTGATGCATAAAACGAATCTGGACAAGGAAACAAAAAAGGTTTTCGTTCTATTTTACAAACAAATCATCGCGATGTTTTAAAATTAAGATGCTCATTCTGCTATACTATAACGATCCTCAATAATTTGGCCGGTTAATCAACTGTTTCTACTACTAAAAAAGCTTCAGATTTCTCTGAAGCTTTTTTATTTTAATCTGTTTACACTTTGAAATAACTTTATACTCACCATCGAGACACTCGCATCAGCAAAAGATTATTGTTCATTGGTAATTGCGACATTTCTCTTTAAAATTTCTTTCACTCCTCCTTTTGTTAGAAATATTGAATTGTAAGCACCTGATTTATCAAGTATAAATTCTATCGTCCTATCATTATTATCTGCTCTAAAAAATTTTGTTTTTGACTCAGGCAAAAGCTCCATATCTAAACTGTTATAAAATAGTTTTTCTCCAATTTTAATTATTTCGATTTCTCCATACTTGCCTGCGAATTTATCATACTGAGTACTATCTGCCTTCGCTTGATGATGTTTATAAGGAAGTTCAACCCCCATCTGTAATGCAATTGCCGAAAGGCCATAAGCTATGATCTGTGAAGATGATTCGTTGTTTGAAAGTACTGTTACAAAAATTTTATCCTCTGTAAATCGATTAAAAGAAGTCATTGTGCCAAAAAAACCTCCATCATGTCCAATTAGCTGATGTCCATGATTATAAAATGGATTAATCATAAATCCATACCCAAAACCTTCATCACTATAGGAAGTAAACATCAGTTTTTTCATTTCGGCTGTTAGTATTGTTGTTCCATAAAGTATATTGTCCCATAATGCCAAATCTTCAATAGTAGAATAAATGCCGTCGTGTCCAACATTAAATCCCCAATTGATATAAGGATTCTGAACAAATCCCGTTTCGGTTCTATAATAAACTCTTGCTTTTTTTGAAATTATCGAATCATTATTACTTACTCCTGTATTTTTCATTCCTGCTTTGTCAAATATATTTTTCTTCAAAAAAACCGCGTATTTTTCACCAGATGTTTTTTCAATAATCTTCCCCAATAAATAATAGCCAATATTACTATAAGCACTTTGCGTTCCCGGCGAAAACTCATAGGGTATTTTTTTTATTTCGTCGTACGCAACATCACTAGAAACAGTAGTTAATGCCAATTCTTTAAAACCTAACGCTAGTCCTGAAGAGTGACATAATAACATATGAATAGTAACATTATCGGCTTTTGGATAGTCTGGAAAAAATTTACTTAACTTATCAGTAAGTGACAATTTCCCTTCTTGGACTAATAATAGAATAGCAGCTGCCGTAAATTGCTTTGTAACAGATGCCAACTGAAATTTAGTATCAATTGTGTTTTTAATATTCCATTCATAGTCTGCCAAACCATATGCTTTTTTTAGTAAAATCGAGCCATTTTTTGTGACTATGACTGCACCGCTAAAATTATTTACATCAACCTGTGCCTGCATATATTTTGCCAGATTAACCTCTTCCTTTTTTTGTCCAAAAATTAGTGTTGAGAAAAGAATGAATATCAAACTTGGCAGCAATTTATTGATTAGATATTTTTTTTTCATATTATTTTTTTTCCGTTTGAGATTGTTTTAGTCTGTTTGCTTTCTAGTAATTTAGTTTTATTGATACAAATATAATTGATACATCAATTATATTTGTATGTTTTACTTAATTATTTTAAAAAAGTTTCTTTTAGATCAGATTTCTAATTTCCATTTTAGTTAATCATTTCTTAATCCCTTCAGAAAATCATTTGCATTAACCTAAATTCGTTCTGTAATTTAATATGAAATAAGCTATGTTTTAAAAACCAACTAAATACCATTATTCCTCAAAACAAATCTTAAAAATAACTTTTACTTTATAAAATTGATTTATACCACAATTTTAAATATTGCGATTTTTCAAGGAGTAATCTTGGGCATCATTATTCTAAAATCTTCCTTATTCAATAGTAATTCAAATAGATATCTAGCCTACTTGTTATTTACACTTTCCATCGTTTTACTAAACTATGTTTTTGAACTTGAAAATGTGTTTAAATCCTATCCCTTAATACGTTTTACAGACGCTGTCGATTGGATATTTCTATTACCAGTTTTCACTTTTCAGTTTATTATAAACCGCATTGACGATGCCGTAAAAAACAAACAAAAAACGTATTTGTATTACATTCCATTTGTCTTTAACAGTATTCTTAATGTTGCCGTTTGTCTTGACATTATAGCAGGAATTTATAAAATTCCCGAGGCATACATCCCTGTAATCAATATACTCAGGATTATTCAGCTTTTAATGGCCGTTATCATTGTCCTGTTTCTGCCCCTTTATTCTTATTTTATGATAAGGCATTTAAAAGACCCTCAGGAGAAAAAATGGGTCATTACCATATTAACCTTCATGCATTTGCTGCTGGTTACCTGGCTGACTACCTATTTGGCTGGTTATTTTTTTCAATTAGATATTTCTGCTGCCATGAGCTGGCTGGCAATATGTGCTACATTTATAATTCATTGGACAGCTTATGCAGGTATTTACAAATACAAACTTGCCAAGAACAAAGATGCTATTTATCATTTTCTAAACAATGATTTAGCTGTTTCGTCTGCCGGCTTACAAATTATAGAAAGCAGGCTGACAGAAGAAAACAATGCCTCGGAAGAATACCGAGAATCTATCACGGCAGATAATCTTTATTTTCAAAAACTAGAACTTCTTTGCAAAGAGCAGCACATTTATACTGACAGCACATTAAACAGAGAAAAAGTTGCTGAACAACTTGGCATAAGTGCAGGTTATGTTTCACTAATTATAAATACGATTACTGGAGACAATTTTGCCAATTATATAAATAACTATCGAGTTGAAGCGGTCAAGAAAATGATTTCAAATTCTGACTATGAAAACTACAATTTACTGGCAATGGGATTAGAATCTGGGTTTACTTCAAAAACCACTTTTTATAAGGCGTTTAAAAAAGTAACCGGCCAAACACCCAATGAATACAAAAACACAATTAAATAAGTACCGATTTGTACAGATTTAAGCTTTTGAAACCTTTTCTACTTTTTAAAAAATCAATTTTGTATTCAAATAATTCAAATCACTTTTTATGAAAAAACTATTATTACTAGCTGTTCTTACAGTTTTAGGTTTTGTAAATGTTAATGCACAAGAAATTAAATTTGGTGCAAAAGGAGGTTTAAACTTCGCAACTGTCAGCGGAGATAACACCAAAGGCATTGATTATGTAACAGCATTTAATTTAGGTGTTTTATCAGAAATTCCAATTTCAGAAAAATTTTCTTTTCAGCCTGAATTAATGTATTCTGGTCAGGGATATAGTTTCAATGATAATACAATTGCTTTAAGTTACCTAAACCTTCCTTTAATGGGAAAATATTACCTAACTAAAGGTTTTAGTGTTGAAGCGGGACCGCAAATAGGCTTTTTGCTTGCTGCTAAAAATGAAAAAATAAACGTAAAAGATTCGTTTAATACTTTTGATTTTGGCGTTAATTTTGGCTTAGGCTATAAACTTGAAAACGGTCTTAATTTTGGCGTAAGATATAATCTAGGATTAACTGACATTAATAATGTAGATAATTCTTCCAGCAAAAATAAAAACGGAGTATTTCAAGTATCTATTGGTTATTTCTTTTTCTAAAGCTTATGATTTGGTCTAAAAAGGAATTCAAATTCTTGTAACAACATTATCAAAATCTTAAAAAAACTGGTCTGACATTTTAACGCTGCCTGAAACTAAGTAAAACACCACTTGAAAAAGCTGGTGTTTTTTTCTATTTCAGATTCAGCAAAATCATATCCGTAGTAACAAATACAAGTTCCAGTTGTGTTACGTTTCTAAAATTCATAAAACAATTCAAAGTCTAAACTCAAGTACATTACTCACAAACATTTCATAGTTAAAGCAATATTTTAAAAGGACAGCTTCTAGATTGACACTTTATTTTATAATTACAAATCTGTCTGCAGGTCCGAAGAATACAGAGACTTTTCTACAGCAGTATTTTGAGATATTTTTTGAATATCTACCAGAATATCAACATCATTTTTAAAAATTGTGTTCAACACTTCAGCAACTTCCTTCGAAGTATGTTCATTAGAATATCCTACAAACTGAATCAGCTTATCTTTTTGTTGATGCATTTTAAATCCTGCCAAAGACAACTGAGACAAACGATTAGAAACATCAATATTATTGATTTTCACATTTGATTTTGTCAAAAAAACTATTGGATTTCGAGCTTCTAAATCTATTAAAAACGGAACTCCATTTTCTATCTTTAAACTACAAAAATCACCTGTTCTATATCGTATTAATGGCAAGAAAGGGTTACTGCCTCCGGTGACTACTAATTCTCCTCTTTCGCCATAAGGAAGCTTCACATCTTGATATTCATCAAAAATTTCTAAATACAAATCCGGCCGAATAACCTTATATCCAATTTCTGAAGCATAAGCTATGTTTCTACATTCTGTTAACGAATAAAGATCGATAACAGGGCATTTAAAATAATTTTCTAATTTGCTTTTGGTGCCTTTTGTTAACTTCATAGCAGAGGATATTAAGGCCTTTGGATTCAGTTTAGGCTTTAAATCTAGTAATGCTGTAAAAGCGATTGGATCACCAGTAAGAATTTGCGGATTATACTTCTCAAGGTATTTTTTACAATCATCAGGATGATTCCAATCTGACGGATTTAGATTTATTTTTAAAATACCTGCTCCTTCTAAATAGGTTGATAAAGAAGCATATGTCAATGTTTTTTGCTGCGCACAAATCAAAGCAATTGCTGCTGTATTTTTACTTTCTTTTATATGAATATCGAAATCTTTTAGAACCGATTCTATTTGCGGCAGCCAATTGGCTTGTGAAACGGCATCAAAAAGCACATCTAACTTTGGTCCTGTAGATCCTGAAGTATGATACACTAACAACTCCTCTAAATTTGCATCATTAGAAACAAATAAATAAGGATATTTTCTAATGTCTTCTCTGGAAATGGTTGGAAAAGAACCTAAATCAGTGCCTTTTTTGTCATAAAAAGGTACTGTTTTAAGACACCATTTTAAATAGTCATTTACCCAAACTGGCGTTTGTCCTTCGTTCCAAAATACTGTTTTATCATAGTACTTTTTTTTATAGGAATGGACTTTTGAAAGTTGTAGTGCGTTTAATCGATCGCCGCTTTTAAAATTAAATTTTGGAGCAAAAGCATCTTGTCTAAGTTCATTTAAGAAACTTAAATCATCAAGCAGCGGAAAACGCTCCTCATCTGTTAATGCAATTTGTGGATTACTACTCGCGTCCATATGTATTTGCTGCTTCTCTGGCTTTTTTCTCTGCCATTTCTCTTTTAATAGCCATTATTCTTTCGTGCGCTTCGTAGGATTGTTTTAAAACTTTATGCCTGTCTGCACTGCTTAATGAAGATAATTTATCTGCAGCTTCATCATAACTTTCGCTGTTAGGTATGATCTCACAACAATTTAGCAGCAAACGCACCATTTCTTCCGCACGTTCATCATCATTAATCCATTCCTTAAATTTTACATATGCAGCAGCTTCACGCAAATCTTCAAACCAAAATTTATAGAGTTTATCTGCAATAAATGGCTTATCTATAAAATCTTGATGACTAAGAAGCCATAAAGAAATATGAATTGCCAGCCAATGATTATCTTTAATAAGATTTAAATCAGTATTGGTTGGTATGTTAAATTCAGTTCGTAAAAAATCATTACT
The DNA here is from genome assembly GCF_002217355.1 of Flavobacterium oncorhynchi. Taxonomy (GTDB): domain Bacteria; phylum Bacteroidota; class Bacteroidia; order Flavobacteriales; family Flavobacteriaceae; genus Flavobacterium; species Flavobacterium oncorhynchi. The sequence continues at coordinate 124,732 of NZ_MUHA01000010.1, forward strand.
TACAATTCTGTATGTATCACAAATTAAAGCTGTTGAATTCAATCCATCTTTAAGAAGAAGATTCGAAGACTTTAAAAAGCTGTCTGGGCATTTTCTTAAATAGGTAACTAGTTCAAAAACATCATATTTAGACATAGGCATAATTTTGTTGTGAAAACTCTGATGCAAATTTTAAAAGTTCAGCTTCGTTTGTGACATAATATACTTTCCAACCCATTTTTTCTAATCGTATTACTAAATCTTTTTGATAATCTGGTAGAGAATGCAAAACCATAGTTCCGTGTCCACCAGCATTTTTTAATGCAATTTCGGCCAATTCCCAATGTGTTTGTTTCTTTTGTGTATCAGAATTTAACATGCTGAATATATCATTGTCCGTAACGATTACAATATGTGATTTTTTATTTGTTTTTTCTCCAAACGGTTTTCGCAATCGCTCAATTCCGTAGGCATAACCAGTTCCCAAATAAGAGGTTAAGGTAGTTAGCAAATCTGTTTCATCAGAAATAAAACCATCTGTTTCCAAATAACTTCCTGGTTCACCAGATAAACACCCCATAACGGATGCTCCAGCACGTAAAGCAGATAATCCAATAATTGTTGCTGCGAGAACCGGCCATGAAAAATTTTCTATTGGATTCATCATCGAACCAGAGCAGTCTATCCCCATATATACATCTAAAGGTCCTTCTGAAATATTATTATCAGAGTCTGCACCGTAAGTTCTTTTTTGAGTGGTTAATCCGGGAATAATTGCAGGTGATAAAATAGCCGATTGCAGCCAGTCTACTTCTTCGATGGCGTCTCCAATATCCCACGTTTCCAAACCTTCTGGTAAATCCATAGAAACATTTTCTGAAGTCTCTACAGGAAAATCGATTAAATGAGATAAAGCAATTTCCTTATAATAGGCATTAACCAAACTCTGCTCATCAGCATTTGGGTTGACTTGCTGCATTAAGTCGATATAATTTCCCGGCCCCATATATCCATTTCTTGGTCCAAATCCGCCTTTTTTATTTTTATCTAAACCTAAAACATCGATGTTTTTCTTGCCGCCGTCTTCTTTTAAACTAATCGCTTCTTTTCGCATATCGACTATTTCATCATAGCCTTCTAAATCAAGTTCTGTCATACCCGAGATATCCATAGCTCCTTTGCCTGCATCTTCTGCATCTAATAATATCAAAATCTTTTTGCGTGCATCTCGAAACGTTTTATCATCCATTAAATAGGGATATAACATTACAGCAAATCTTCCTCCTCCATGAATCCAGCCCTTTGAATAACTTCTAACCAAAGAAGCTAATAATGAAGCATCCGCATCTATTTTTTTACTGTGAAATGATAAATTCACTGCTAATTCGCCGCGTTTCAAACGCCACAAATATTCATAGGTACGCATCATTAATGTCCATAATTCAGAAAAATTATCTTCTGAATTAATCGCTTTATAAACCTCTGAAATTTTTAATTTATTGACACGCTGTAATTTATCATTAATTAAAAAATCAGTATATAAATTTGACACCATAGGTGCTCGATCCTCAATACCGGGTAAAGCAAAACGAATTCGGTTCAACAAAACAGCGTTGTCGTATAAATTTGCAGGTGCAAAAATGTGATGCCCTATTTCGTGCGCCAATACCTCAACAGCGTAATCGACAATACCGCGTTCTACAATTTCTTCTAAGTTTATCACTATGCGATGATCTGTTAATCGAATCATTGCAAAGCTGCCCGAAAGCCCTTCTTTTTGAGCTTCCTGATGCGACAAACACCAAATAGGTTCTTGCAAGCGCAGCAAAGGATTCCACTCCAGTTTTGCCTGCTGCCAACACGACTTCCAAGAGGCTAATGTTTCTTTTATTTGAGTTTCATTATGCATTTCCAAGACTGAATAAGTATAAAAAATAGGAATTTTGCAACGTTAAAACCAATGTATTTTCTGTTGTCGCAAAAGATGAAATCTTTCTTGTGTCAATTTTTTCGTTGCCTTTTCCGAGCCATTTCTCCAAGTTATCTAATCGATTAGAATTTGATAAAATTAGAGATGCATCAACAGAATTTGCAGGAACCAAAACTTTTCCAAATTGGTCTGCAAAAAGTGCATAACTGCTTTTCGAATCGGTTACAAATATGTTTCCATCAATTTTTGCTAGTCTCGGCGGATTTTCAAAAAATCCATCTGTGTCTTTAAAACCTCCTTGTACGCCCTCAAATTTTGCTTTTTCATTCGCCCAAGGATTCTTAAAAAGCTGAATCGAACTTTTGTCTGAACTTATGGCATTACTAACTATTTCTTGCAGATTCTCAGAAAGTTCTTTGAAATCTGTATTTAAACGAATCCTCAAATGCGCCAAACCGCATCTCCACGCATAAATACGTCCTGCAATTTTAAAATCCTCAATAGTTTTAATCTCAGAGTTGCTAATCTTGATTAGATTACACCAATCTATTGTTTTTTCTGGTGCATATATATGCAGATTAAAAAGAACGTCATTTAACAATGAAATTACTTTTACAGGAAATTTCACGACCAAGTTTGGCATTTGCTCCATTAAGAGCCAAGCCTCTTTGTATTCGTCTTTATAGCGAATTGCAGATCCGTTTCCAATTAACTTCAATGATTCTTGATAAAGCGCTTTTACGATTTCATGAATTTTTTCTGGAGCTGAATTTAAAGCAGTCGTTTCTTTTACAATTGGCTCAACAACTTCTACCATCCAACTCGTAATTGCATGAGCAGGCAAATTGCCATATTTCATTTCGCTCTCATTGTACCATCGATTGTACAACGTGCTTTTTTCGCTTAATTCTGCAATAAGTGGTTGAAAGCTTATTTTTTCCATTGCAGCCATCTTTTGTAATTGGTGTATCGTTGATGCAGATATTTTAGTTTTAAAATATCATCAGCTCGGTAACCGTACAGCTTTTTCTCTTCAGACCACTTTTGCAGCTGCTTTTCAATACTTAAAAGGCGATTATCAATTTCTTTTGAAGATATATTTTCAAGACCTTTTTTAAATTCCTCTTCAAATCGATCAACTGGATCATTTCTATCCAAATCCTGACTCACATATTCATCGCAAGACAAATCGAATAAGTTTCGCAGCCACACAATTCGATCTACTCTGTATACTTCATTGCCTATTTGATCGAAAAATGGAGATTCTAAATGCGGCGTCAAACTGTCGTGTAAAACAAATGGCAGAACTTGTCTAATATCTTCTAATTCTACTTTTCGATTTCCTCTAAAATAAGCCAATGCTTTAGAAAACATTAGTAATGTCATGATTTTTCTAACAGATAAACCATTCTTTGCCTGCGAACCTAAATCTTTAATCGGATCTTTTCCTGTCTCTTTCCTAAAAAGAACACGCATATCCATACCAGATAATTTTGCCGTGTCTTTGGTCATATATTCCAGTCGGTTAGACGCAGGTTCAAAAAATTCAAACTGGCGGCAGAAAAACTCGATACGTTTACGTAATTCTGGATCTATTTGAATTCCTCTAATTTGCTTATTTACAGTCGTTAATTCTTCTTCTGTAAAAATAATTTCTTCCGGAATTATTGCTTCTGGCTTAAAATTGAGCTCAATGCGCTGCAATAAATCTTCAATAAACCTTGTATTAAAGTGCATAGCTCTAATAACAATATCAATTCTATCCTTTAAGGCTTCAATAACCTGATAAGTTCCTCCTCCTGCATCATCGTTAGCAGTTAGATACCATGCGCCATCAGGACATTCATAAATCTGATCAAAAATTTCAGCGTAGTTATCGGCCAGCACGGTTAATAAAGCGGATTGCGTTCTAGTTGGAATTCGATTATATTCATCAATAATTTTTACTCTCATGCCTAACCATTTTCGCCAAGCAATTCGAATATCTGAAGTTTTTTCGGCCTTTACCATATCCGAAGGCAATGGATGTCCTAATAAATCTGAAATTGTCATTTGAGGCTGACCATGCTGAATGGCTCGCATTACATCTTTATTATCATATCCAGCCAGCAAACCCATCAAAACAGAAGTAGCTGTTTTTCCGCGGCCTGGCCCGCCAACAATAAGACATTTACCTCTTACAGCTAAATTTAACAGAGGCATTAATACAAAACTAGAATAGCTTTGATCTGTAGGCAGATAAACGGGTACTTTACTGTCTCCAAATAAAAACTTTTTAGGATCACTGTCATTAAATTCGATATCATAATACGGACTAATAATGGCCGTATTAGCGATCCAAAAATACGCTTGGCGCAGTTTCTCATCTAAAGTAATTGCATCACCAGATTCTTTTTGAAAATCATCACTTGAATAAAGATCTTCTACTTGAAATTTATTATTGCTTTTGGCATCTTGTGGATTCGTTGGTGATTCCGGAACTTTCTTAAAAAATCCCATCGTTTTATTTAATAAATCAGACATAGCTATATTTTGATTCTAAGTTATTTAAAATTTACAATTCTCTGAGGCAGATAATACTTTTGATACTTGCTCAATTCGTTCATCAATAGTACCATTGAGCATATAATATTTAAGATTTCTATTGTTTAAATCTTCTATTATTTTTTGCTGAAATTCCTTTCTTTTCACATCACCGGATCGATCCCAAGTGTCATCATAAGGAATATCAGTATCACAAACAAAAATAATATCGTGCCTATTCTCTGCTGCTTTTGCTAAATTTTCTAAGGCTGCAAGAGCAGTTCCATGATAATCCAGCGAAAATAAATAGGTCGTAATCGCATTAGTATCTGAGAACAAAATTCGATTTGATTGCAGAACAAGAGCATCTTCTCTCTCAATGTGTGTTTCAGCAATTTTTAAAAGATCTTCTAAAGTTAGTCTTTTATTTATTTGATGCTTCTCCCAATATTCTCTTCCGTATTCAGGCATCCATTGCGTATCAAAATGAAAAGCCAATTTTTCTGCTAACGTAGTTTTACCAGTTGATGGAGCTCCAAGCAATACCACTTTTGTTATCAAATCTTTATAAACTATGGGATGAATAAATTTCTTATTTTCAAATGAATCTTTTCTAATTTTTGTGGCGGAGATTGGAATAATATTCCGACTAACATCAACTTGTCGATTTACAGCATTCAGCGCAATACTCATATGTACGCCATAAGGCTCACTCGAGTAAAAATGCGAGATAGTACGATTACCTAAAACACTTAAAACATAATCTTCCTGAATTTTCATAATCTCTGGTGTATAACCAGTATCATTTGGCGAATTCACACCTTCAATGACTACAATTTTCGGGTATATTTCACGTATCCAAGCTGCTCTGGTCGCTAAAGCAATATTTATTACTGGATCATCATAAATTAACACTATTAATTCATCAACTTCATTAACAGCAGTTTCTATTAATAATTGATGCCCTTTATGAAAAGGCGCAAACTTACCTAGTGTTAATCCAACTTTATGCTCGCTCATATTCAAATTCTTCATTATATACTTTTCTCCATTCTAGATAACCAATTATTGCCATAATTAAAAAAAGCACATACAAACCTGTTGTAAAATACAAACCTTTGTACCAATATACTCCTATAGCAACTACATCTACAACTATCCAAAACATCCAAGAATGCAATACTTTTTTAATCATTAAATATTGAGCAACAAGGCTTGCAATGGTTATAAAAGCATCTTCATAAGGAAAAGATGCATCAGTTTTTGTCTGCATAAAATAACCTAAACAAAAGGATAATAAAATGGTTGAACCAATCCAAAACGTTTCGTTTTTTATCAATGTTATACGCAATTTACTGTGATTTGAACCGCCATATTTCCAATTATACCAGCCAAATACCTGCAGAAAAACATAAACAACATGCAAAATCATATCTGAATATAATTTGGCTGTGTAGAAAATAAAACAATATAATATTACTTGAAGTAAACCAAAAGACCAACACCAGATATTTTGTTTAATAGTAAAATAAACGGCCATAAAGCCGAAAAAAGCGCCAAATATTTCTAAAGTTGTATCCATAATTGGGTATAAATATATAATAATGAATCAAAATTTTAATTGATAACGAATAACATTTAAACAATTTACATCTCTTTATTTAAGTACTTTTTGAACGACTAATACTTTTTGAACAGATTAGAATCATTAACCATCTTATTGTCTGTAAAATGGAGATCTAAAAAAATACCAAAAGCGATTGTGAACATAATTAACACAAGTAATTTTAAGAAATTAGAAAAACACATCCTTCCGTTTTTGATGTGTTCTTTCAAATTATGGACGAAGAAAAAACTATACAATTGTCTAAAAAAGGAGATATTGACATTTATTTTCGGCTAAACTTTTCAAAAAAACCACAAAAAATCCGCAAGAATATTCTTTAAAATAAAACATTTTAAAATTTTATTGATTTTTTTATTCAAATAAAAATCTTCTTTCCCTTATTTTTAAGGATAAAATAACCTTCTATTATCCAAATAAATACACTTCAACTAACTTGCTTCGCTTGTGAATTTTTAGCTCAAAACGTGTTATTTCAAGTCTAATTTTAAAAAGTTTTTTTCAGAATCTTTTTGTGTATTTCAAAAATAGTTGCATTTTTGCACCCGCAATAGCAAAACAGGTCCGTTCGTCTATCGGTTAGGACGCCAGGTTTTCATCCTGGTAAGGGGGGTTCGATTCCCCCACGGACTACAAAAAAAGCTTCAGAGAAATCTGAAGCTTTTTTGTTTTTAGGTACTTGCACTGCTTTTAATTTAACCAATCGGAAACTAATTTTCGGTAAGTTTCACCAATTGGAAGCTGTTCTCCGCTAATCAACTGGATTTGGTTTCCATCAATAATTTTTATCTTGTTCTTTGGAATAATATACGAACGGTGAATGCGTACAAATTGGTTTACAGGCAGTTTTTCAAGAATATCTTTCATATTTTCGAGAACCATAATTTTTTCACCTTTTGTGTGTATTCGGATATAATCTTTTAATCCTTCAATGTAAAGAATATTATCTGTCGCAATTTTATAATGCTTCCTTTCGGCTTTAACAAGCAAAAAATCCTCAGAATCTTGGTTCTGAAAAGTTTCCTGCCAGCGAATGAATTTCTCAACGCTTTGATAAAACCTATTGAACACTATAGGTTTCAATAAATAATCAATTACATGAAACTGAAAAACATCTAAAGCATAATCTGTATAAGCAGTTGTAACAATAAAGTTATGCTTTTGGTTAAACATCTGCATTAGTTCGATACCGGTAAGCTGCGGCATTTGTATATCAATAAAAACCAAATCGACTGTTTCATTATTCAATATTTCTATTGCTTTAAAAACATCCGAATCAGCATACAAAACATTCAATCTAGGAACTTTTGATGCATAATCAGCCATAAGTTTTACCGCAAATGGCTCATCGTCTAATATAATACAATTTATTTTTTTCATTTTAAATCTATTTCAAGTTCAGCTGTAAACTGATTATTTTGATTCACTAATTTTAATTGATGTTTTTGAGGATAATGAAATTCTAATCGCTTTTTTAAATTATCCAGCCCAATTCCGCCCAGCTTATCTTTCTTTTGTATTGCGATGCTATTTATCACTTTAAAATGGAGCTTTTTGTCTTTCAAATTCAAATTAATTACAATAGGATTTTCGTTCGAAGTTAATCCATGTTTTAAAGCATTTTCAATTAATGGAGATAAAACATAGGGCGGAATTTCTTCTGAAACCTCTGCCGTTTCAATTCGAAAATCGATATAAGCATTTTCCTGATGTCTTAATTGCTCAAGTTCGATGTAGGCTTTTATATAATCAATTTCATCTTGCAATCTAATTTTTTCTTTTTGAGATTCATAAGTCGTAAAACGCATAATTTGACTTAATTTTTCAATCGCTTCCAAAGATTTATCCGATTGAAAATACACCATCGAGTAAATATTATTTAGTGTATTAAAAACAAAATGCGGGTTAATCTGTGCTCTTAGAAATTTGATTTCGGTATTTTTATTTTCTTCTAAAATAATCTGATTGTACTCTAAAAGACGAATAAAATAAATCACAAACCAAAGCAGTGAACTCAAAATTACAGCCGAACTGCAGTAATTCAAATTATCCAACATATAGTTAAAAAAATCAGGATTTGTATAGTTTATTTTATCAAACAAAACTGCTGTTATAACTTGCTCAATCAGCCATCGTAATAAGGTAAAAAACAGGTAAGAAACCAATACACCTGCAAAAAACATTTTCCATTGAAAGGCTTTAAAAACCCTTTTCATTACAATTAAATAATGAAAGTAAAAGGTAAAAACAAAAACAATGCAATAGGTTATAAAAAACAAATCTGGAACAAAAACATTTGTTTGTATTGGATTTTTGGCAAATGTAAAATAAACCATCAAAAGCCAATATATAACATGAATGATAATCTCTGCCTTTAGTGATAATGTTTCCTTACGCATATTGTTATTATTTTTTTTCAAAGATATACATTCATAAAAAAGTCTAAAAACGGGTTTGTAGATTATTCACGGGGGTTTGTCGATAAAAGTAGTTTTAAGCATTTTTTCAGCACAGTTTTGCATGGTAATTAAATCAAAACCCATGAAAAAAGTTATCATCCTATTGTTTATTCTTCTTAGTCAAACTAATGTATTCAGCCAGCAATTTTCTATTAAAGGAAAAGTAATAAATCAAAATAAAGAGCAAGTCGAGTTTGTAATTGCCAGTTTATTTAAGGACAACAAAATAGTTACATCAGTTTCGACCGACAGTTTGGGGAATTTTGAAATGAAAACTGAAAAAGGAAGCTATAGATTGCAGCTGGAACAATTTGGAACAGAATACGTCAACAAAGAAATTACTCTTGATCAAAACATTGATCTAGCCATAATTGAAATTAAAGAATCAATAAACCTTGAAGGAGTAACCATAAAATCTAGAAAAAAACTGGTTGAACAAAAGGTCGATCGACTTGTTTTTAATGTCGAAAATTCTGTAACTGCCACTGGCGGAACAGCTTTGGATGCCTTAAAAGCAACGCCAACGGTTAGGGTTCAAAATGAAATTATTTCGATTGTTGGAAAAGGCGAAATCTTTGTCATGATCGATGATCGCCTGCAAAAAATGCCGCAAGAAGATTTGGCTGCGTTTCTAAAATCAATTCCGTCTGATAACATCAAAAGCATTGAAGTGATAACGACTCCGCCAGCAAAATATGATGCAGAAGGAAACAGCGGACTTATTAATATCAAATTAAAGAATGCAAAAGCGAATTCATGGAATGCTAATATTGGAACTTCATACACACAAAAAACGTATGGAGGCGAAAACTTAAATGGATTATTTACTTATAATCATGATAAAATTTCGGTACAGGCTTCTGTTAACAAAGGAAAACAAAAATTACGCTCTACTTCAGAAAGTGCAATATTTTACACGAACGAGTTATGGAAAGAAGATATTAAAAATAAATCGGTGATTGATGTATTGAGTTTAAGTTTTGGTCTTGATTACAAACTAACTAATAAATGGACAGCAGGAATTCAATATCTTGGCAGTTTTACAGACAAAACCTCAACTAATAATCCGTTTACAACTATATATAATAATAGCGGAACGGCAGATTCTTATATCACTTCGGATGTTAATGCAGCCAACAATCCAAAAATGAATACTGTTAATTTTCAAAATTCTTTTGTATTAGACAGCTTAGGAAAAAACATTTCGATTAATATTGATTACTTCAATTACAGTAAAAATGATTATCGTTTCTTTTCTGGAAATGAATTAGATCGCAATAAAAATGTTATTCCTAACACTTTTTTTTCGTCGACCACCAGCAATGTCAATGAAATCAAAAATTACTCTGCAAATATCGACGTTTCGTTACCGTATCAATGGGCGGACATTAGTTTTGGAGCAAAAGCTTTTCATACCAATACTGATAACAATTTAGCCGTATACAACAACGAAACAGGAACTGCGGTTTTCAATACAAACCAGTCGAATATTTTTAATTACAAAGAGTACAATCAGGCTGTATATTTTTCGGGAAGCAAAAAGATAAATTCTAAATGGGAAACACAAATTGGTTTGCGAATTGAAGCTACACAAACCAAAGGTTACTCTGAAAATTTAAATCAAACTACTGCAAATCATTATGCAAAATTATTCCCAACAGCTTATTTAACGTATGCGCCAAATGAAAACAATTCTTTTTCTTTAAACTACAGTCGAAGAATCCGCAGATCTGAGTTTGAGTATTTAAATCCTTTTGTAATTCAAACAAGTCCTTATTCTTATTCGCAGGGAAATCCGTATTTAAAACCTTCGTTAATTGATAATTTTGAATTTTCGTTTATCCGAAATCAAAAATGGGTTAACTCTGTGTATTTTTCTCAGGTTTCAGATTTCGGGCAGGAATTATCTATCATCGATCCTGAAACAAACAGCACCAAAAGAATGCCGTTAAACTATGCCAATACGTATCAAATAGGTTTTTCTACTTCGTACAACTTCAATAAATATTCTTGGTGGAACAGTTTTACAGGTTTTAATTTAAACTATCAAAATGTAAAATCAAGAACAAATTTCATTAGTTCTATAGATGGATACAACGGATATATTTACAGCAATAATGACTTTACTATAAACACTAACAAAACAGTATTTATTGGATTAAATTACGGTTTACAGCTTCCTGGGCGTTATCAAATTTTTAATATTTCGACTTTGAACATTTTAGACATTTCGGTTAAAATGCTCACTTTCAAAAAAAACCTGTCAATTACATTTCTAGCCGAAGACGTATTGAATGCACAAAAACCATTAATTACCTACACTTCAAACGGAATAAAAACAAATATAAAAAGTTACGGAGACACTAGAGGTTTTAGAATTTCGTTAAGTTATAAATTTGGCAATCAAAACATTAAATCAAAACAGCGCGATTTTGGAAATGAAGACGAAAGAAATAGGATAAACTAATTACACCAGCAAAAACAGGGCTTCAGAGAAATCTGGAGCTTTTATTTTTAATTTGATTTGAAATCATCTTGAATCTGTAAATCAACTAAGTCTTGTAAACATACTTCGCATTCACATACCCATAATTACCACTCTCAATCACTTTAACTTGTAACCATTCGCCATCAATAGCAATAAGTTTCAATAGCGCATGCTTTTTAAGTATTTCAATCGCTTCATATTCAATTCCAGGTCCATTACGTAGATTAAGAATATCAGAATCAACCGCTAACATGTCATTGGAGCGATAATTATTCATAAAACTTTTGTTTTTAATTCTTTCTTTGGGTTGAGTAGAAAAACTTGATTTACTAGGATTACTAACAGTACTTTTTGACACCGTTTTAACTGCCTTTTCAGATGCTCTGCGAGGCGCCTTATATCTCACTGGTTGTGAATAAGTAGCACATACCCCGCAACTGCCTCCATTTGAGCAATGTGCACACCTGCTACAATTAGAACAAGCACTACATGAAGCACTCCCTGTACATCGTCCGTCTTCTTTAGGCTTTGTATCGCAACAGCTCGCCAAAAGCTTCCTATCCTGCGCATAGACAGATAAAAAAGAAAAAAACAGCAATAGAATTAAAGGTATTATTCTCAACATAACAATATATTTTAAGGTTATCTGCAAACCTAAAGAAAGGTTTCAATTATCCTTTACGGTTTTCCATAAAAGCAGATTTTTTTGGCTTTATGCTACCTGCATAAATTCAAATTGTAAAACTATGGAAATCGCAAAAAAACAATAAAACTTGTAACAATTATCAAATCAATCCGTTTCATTGTGAGATTCAACAATTAACAATCCTTTAATTTTATCCAACAATTCAAATTCGTCTAAAGGAAATAATTCGATAATGTGCTCTAAAATTAATCCAACATTAATTGAGGAATCTTTATCATTATCAAGTCCCAAAACACATAATTTCAGCATATTATTAATCATACAACCGAGCTCATAATAAGTTGAAAATTTGATTTCTGTTTTACATCCTTCGCTATTATCGCTTGATTTTTTTAAAACACTGAAATACTGCTTCATATGCTCTAAGCTTTTAGTTTCTTTCGTCTCCATACAATATATATTTTCTAATTAAATTATTTCATTACGAATATTTTTGTTATCATAAAAGATAACTGAATTAAGCAAATATATAACAAAATTTGAATTATCATAAAAGATAATTTATTTTGAAACAATCCTTACAACAAAAAGTCGGAAAACGAATTCAAGAAATTAGAATTGAGAAAAACATTTCTCAGCAAGATTTAGCAGCGAAATGTAATTTCGAAAAGAGTAATATGTCTAGATTAGAAAAAGGAAATGCAAACGCCACACTTTCTACTTTAGAGAAAGTTTGCGATGCTTTGCAAGTAGATTATATTGAATTATTTAAGTTTTAGATTTATAAAGCTGTTTTAAACTACTTTCAATTGCTTTACAATCTCAAGAATATGTTCCTCATCGGTACCGCAACAGCCGCCAAGCACATTAATATGCGGAAAAGAATCTTTTAAACTTTTATATTCTTTGCCCAAATCCTTAGGAATTCCTCGATCTAATTCTGTGGCTTCGTCTAATTCGGCGTGGCTTTTACAAGACGCATTTGCTCGAAAACCTTTTATTCTTTTTACCCAATTTTCATTTGCATTCGCTTTCAGTTCGTTTACAAAATGCGTAGGATGCGCACAATTTATCATATAATACAACGGAGGTACATTTACACTTTTGTCTATTTTTTCGATTGCGTCTTTTAAGCTCATTCCGGTTGGCAGTTTTCCATCAGTTTCGACTGTAAACGAAATAACTACAGGCAAACTTACAGTTTCGGCAGCTTGAACAATACCTATCACTTCTTCGATATAATTCATGGTAAGCGCCGAAACAAAATCAACCGGCATTTTACTTAGAACTTTTATTTGTGCTAAGTGATATTGTTTTGCCTCTTCGACATTCATACAATTATCAGGCACATAACCGTCGCCTCGAGGACCAATACAGCCGCTTATAAGAATTGATTTTATGGAATTCGAAAATTCTGTTTTTAAATCTGTTAAAAGGGAAACTGCTTTTTTATTCAACTCAAATAAGGAATCTTTTGAGTATCCAATTTTTTCAATCCACTCTGGATTTGCGCGCCAAGTTGGACTTTCTAAAATAAAATTTGTTTTATACTTTTCGGCAATTTTTAAATAACGCGAATAATAATTTTTCATGCTGTCGTATCCTTTTTGATCTTTTAATATATCAAAAGCAGCAAAATAAGGCAGATCAAAACCTTCTAGAAAAACTAATGTTGTTTCGAGTCCGCCATCAGTTAAAAACAAATCTTCAGATTCATTTGGCAGTGTATTTTTAGTCTTTTTCATCTCCACTTCACTAAATACAAAACATTAACAATCAAATAAATAACACTATAAATATACAAAATTTAGACTTCTTCAAATAAAAAAACAAACAAAAGCAAAATCAAGAACTTTGCTTTTCAAGAATACTTTTCAGCAATTTTTCCAAAAACATAACCATAACCATAAAGAGTTTATTTACTTTTGCACCCGCAATGGTTTAGCTGCAACTTTTCAAGTGCAGTTAACGAAGAGGGAATTAGGTGCAAATCCTGAACAAGCCCGTTACTGTAAATTCCATGCAACATTTTGACAGATTAGGAAAGCTTTTTTAGCTTTCGAAATCAAATCTTTTGCCACTGCATTTTTATCAAATGTGGGAAGGCGGCTCAAAATGGGAATAAGTCAGGAGACCTGCCACTGCATATAATTTTAGGCTCTCGCGGACCAGAGTTTTAAAGACAAACACATTTATCAAACTAAACATTTGATTTCATTTTTTCCGTTTAAAACTATTTGTCACAAATAGACTATTTTGCTATGCACGTATGTAAAAACAGGCATTTAAGCCTGCTGCATTGTGGATTATGTGCCTTATTATGGATTTTATTTATAAATCCGATTATGGCACAGGATAATCCTAAAACTAAGGAGCGAGACTCTTTAAAACCACTTGTGTTAAACGAAGTGATTCTAACCGCAAGCAAACGCGAGTTTAGGATCGAATCGCCTATGCCTGTTCAGATCTTATCAGGAAAACAGCTTGAAGCACTAAACAGTCTTTCGGTTGCGGATGCTGTTCGTTATTTTTCGGGTGTTCAATTGAAAGATTACGGTGGAATCGGCGGTTTAAAAACCATAAACGTTCGAAGTTTAGGAAGTGCTCATACGGCAGTTTTTTATGATGGAATGACAGTTGGAAATGCGCAAAACGGTCAAGTCGATTTAGGAAAATATTCTTTGGACAATATTGAAGCTATCGAACTTTATAATGGTCAAAAATCGACTATTTTTCAACCTGCACGAGGTTTCTTCGCTTCAAGTACACTTTTACTTAAAACAAAAATTCCTGTTTTTGAATCGGGTAAAACCACAAATATTAGAACTTCTTTTAAAACTGGATCTTTTGGATTAGTAAATCCTTCTGTTCTTTATCAGCAAAAAATAACTTCTAAAACAGCGCTTTCGTCAAATATTGAATGGCTTAAAGCCGATGGAAAATACAAATACCGCTATCAGAAAAAAGACGGTTACGATACAACGGCTGTTCGCCAAAACGGAGACATAACTGCACTTCGGGCGGAATTGAACCTGCATACCAAATTTGGTTCAAACGCTATTGCCAACTTTAAGGCTTATTACTACGATTCTGAAAGAGGACTTCCGGGCGCAATTCTAGCCAATAGATACGAACATGTGCAAAGGCAATGGGATCGCAATTTTTTCATTCATGGTTCTGTAGAAAATTCCTTTTTCGAAAAACACAAAATGCTTACTAATGTAAAATTCAGCCGAGACTACAGCCGTTATATCGATCCTGATTATAAAACCCTTGAAGGCGCATTGGATAATAAATATTATCAAAACGAATTTTACGCTTCGATTGTCAATCTCTACGCTATAAAAGATTGGTGGAAAATGTCATTTGCAGCAGATTTCTCTCTTAATACGCTTGATGCCAATTTATACCGTTTTCCCTATCCTGCCCGATATTCTTATTTGGGCGTTATTTCCAGCGAAATGCATTGGAAACGACTTGATATTCAAGCCAATTTACTTGGAGCTTATATCGATGAGCAGGTTAAATATTATCAGCAAGGCGATAGTCAGCATGTTTTCTGCCCTGTTGTATCCGCTTCTTATCAACCTTTTACGATAAAGAATTTCAGAGTTCGAGCGTTTTACAAAGAGTCTTTTAGAATGCCGACTTTCAATGATTTGTATTACACTTTTATAGGCAACAGTTCTTTGCGTCCAGAATTTACAACGCAATACGATGTGGGAACTACTTACAGTATTGAACCTAAAAAATTACTGCAATCGGTATCATTTCAAGCCGATGTTTATTACAATCGTGTAAAAGATAAAATTATCGCTATGCCGTCATCTAACCTTTTTAGATGGACCATGATGAATTTAGGCGAAGTCGATATTCGCGGCTTGGAACTAAACACCAATTTCGTTTTTAAATTTCCGCAGCAAATATTTCTAGATTTAGGTTTAAGTTATACCTATCAAAAAGCAATAGACATTACTGCAAAAGGCACAACTTACGGCGACCAAATTCCTTATACACCAAAAAACAGCGGTACAATAACCTCATCTATCAACTGGAAAAACTGGAATCTTAACTACAGTTTTATATATACCGGCGAGCGCTACAGTCAAAAAGCAAACATTCCTGTTAATTATGTTAAGCCTTGGTACACCAGCGACATGGCTCTTATTTGGAACGGAAAGTTCTCAAAAATTCCTGTAAAAATAAGCGGTGAAGTCAATAATTTATTCAATCAATATTATGACGTAGTACTCAATTTTCCTATGCCGGGAAGAAACTACCGATTAAGCCTTTCTTTAAATTTTTAAAATAAAACAGCAACACTAAATAAATTCTCAGCAATGAAAACAAATTTCAAATTTTGGCTTTTACTCGCTTTTGCAGCAATAGCTCTTCAAGGATGTCAGGAGGATGACCCTATTATTCCTGAAGAAGTAGAAGTTTTACCGCCCGAAACTGTTACAACTGTACAAGGTTTTTATCTTCTTAACGAAGGGAATATGAACATGAATAAAGCTTCATTAGATTATTACGATTATGAAACCGGAAGTTACAAGCGTAATGTTTACGGTCAGGCAAATCCTGATGCGACTTTAGGTCTAGGCGATGTAGGAAACGATATTGGCATTTACGGTTCAAAATTGTATTCGGTTATCAACAACTCGAACAAAATTGAAGTTATGGATGTGGTTACGGCAAAACGCCTTAAAGTAATTGACATCAAAAATTGCCGATATGTAACTTTTGCTAACGGAAAAGCTTACGCAAGCGCCTATGACGGCGAAGTACAATTGGGAGAAAATTCGCCAAATGGCTTTGTTGCCGAAATAGATACCACTTCGCTTTCGATCACAAAAACGGTAAAAGTAGGCCGTCAGCCCGAAGAAATGGCTGTTGTAGGCAATAAACTTTATGTTGCCAATTCAGGAGGATATAGTCCGCCAAATTACGAAAGAACGGTTTCTGTAATCGATCTAAAAACTTTTACCAAAATAAAAGATATTGATGTTGCCATAAATCTGCACAGACTTGAAGCTGATGAAGACGGTGATTTGTATGTAAGCTCTCGCGGCGATTATTATGATATTCCTTCAAAATTATTTGTTATTGATACTAAAACTGACCTCATTAAAAAAACTTTTGATATTGCCTGCTCCAACCTTACTATCGTTGGCGACAAAGCTTATATAATTGGATCTGAATTTAGTTATGCCACATTCGATTATATCATAAACTACAATTTGATTAATGTTAAAACCGAAACTTTACTTACAGAAAGCTTTTTACCTAAAGCCGTCAGCGACGAGATTAAAACTCCATACGGGCTTGCGGTTGATCCAGTTTCTCTAAATGTTTTTATAACAGATGCTGGAGATTATGTTTCGCCCGGAAAATTATACTGTATTGATAAAAACGGGAATACAAAATTCACGGTTACAACTGGAGATATTCCAGCACATTTTGCCTTTAAAACAAAAAAAACAATAATTAATCCATAAATTTTAAAAATGAAGAAAATTCTACTTGCATTGTCGGTTGTCCTGCTTCTTTCGGGCTGTTATAAAGACGACATTAACGATCTAAAAAATGATGTCAATGATTTGAAAAACCGAATGGCACAATACGAGAACCTGCTTGATGTATTAAACAAAAGGTTGTATGTGGTAAACTACGAAACTAAAGACGGAAGTTATGTAATTACAATGAGCGACGGATCTAAATTAAATGTTCGCAATACCTCATCTTTTATAAAAATTGGCGAAAACGGAAACTGGTGGATCGATGGTGTAGATACTGGAAAATCTTCAAAAGGTGAAAGCGGAGCCAAAGGCGAAGCTGCAAAAATCACTATTGGAGCTAACGGAAACTGGTTTGTTGATAGTGTAGACACTGGCGTTTCTGCTTCTGGTCAAAAAGGAAAGGACGCTGCAGAAATTACATCTGTTGCATTGGCAAACGGAATTATGACTTTTACTTTTGCCGATGGCCGTACAATCAGCATCGTTGCAAGCGCTCCAGAAATTACACTGTCAAATCCAGCTGGAGGTTTTGCTGTTGATAAAATGCAATGGTTTAAAGTTCAGCCTCAATTAACAAACGCTGCAAACGCAACTTATAAATGGATTGTAAACAGCCAAGAAATTGCTGCAACAGCTGACTTGTTCTATATTTTTAGTGCTGCAGGAACCTACAATATCGAGTTTAAAGCTAAAAATGGAGTTGGCGAAAGTTCTAGATCTTTTACTGTTACTGTTGCTGAAAAAGCATATTTAAACAAAATTACACGTGTTTTTGACTTCTTTCCTGCTCCAGGACAATTTGTAAATGCTCTGCCTGCAGCAACTGCCACAGATACTGACGAAACAATGCGTGTAAAAGCCGAAACAGCTTTAACAGCAGGAAACATGATTAGTCTTGGAGGATTTGGAGGATATGTACAATTTGGTTTTGACCATACGATTATCAATAAAGAAGGAAATGATTTTGTAGTTCTTGGAAACGCTTTTACAGATTGGGCTGAACCAGGAATTGTAATGGTTTCTTACGATGCAAATGGTAACGGAAAAGCAGATGATGAATGGTTTGAAATTGCAGGTTCTGAACACAATAAAACTACGACTATCAAAAATTACGAAATGACGTATTATAAGCCAGAAGCCGAACCAACTAATCCGAACGAACCAAATTACATTCGTTGGACAGACAATCAAGGGCAAACTGGTTATATAGCAAAAAATCAATTCCACAAACAAACGTTTTTCCCTTTATGGAAAGGAAACAGTGTAACCTTTAAAGGAACTTTCTTAAAATCTAATATTTACGATAAATCTGGCGGAAAAGGAAACAACTGGGCAAATCCTGCTTACGAATGGGGCTATACTGACAACTGGGCTAATGCTGATGTAAGAGGTCAAATCGACATAAGCTGGGCTGTAAATGCAAAAGGAGAATCAGTAAAACTAAAAGGAGTTGACTTTATTAAAGTATACAATTCTAACCGTGCTGAAGGCGGATGGCTTGGAGAAGTTTCAACAGAAGTTTCAGGATTTAAAGATTTAAATTTACCATAATACAGCAATCTTATTTTTGAATAAAGGAAAGTCTCAGGATCTCTGAGACTTTTTTTATTTTGACGCCTAAAAATCTTTCTAATCTGCGGCTGAAAAATAATTACACTTCTAAAACTGACTTAAAAACAAAACACTCAACACTTTACCTAAATCACACTCAAATTGTGAATATCTATTTGTGTATTTTATGAGTTTTTTTTCCTGTAAAATCTATCTTTGGCATCCTTAAAAAAATTAAAGAGATGAGCGCAATTTGGTACGAATGCAAAGTAAAATATAGAAAAACAGATGAAACTGGAGGCCAAAAAGTACTAACAGAACCTTATTTGGTAGATGCAGTATCTTATACAGAAGCTGAAAAAAGAATCAATGAAGAAATGGCTGCTTATATAAGTGAAGAATTCAAAATCACGAACATAAAAGTGGCAAATTATGCCGAAATTCATCCTTTTGAAAACACAGATCGCTGGTTTAGATCAAAAGTTTCATTGATCGCTTATGACGAAGAAAGCGGAAAAGAAAGAAAATCGAATATGTATATGCTGATTCAGGCAAATGATGTGAGAGAAGCTTACGACAATACGATTCATGTTATGAAAAACACTATGGGAGAATATTCGATTCCTGCCATTTCTGAATCACCAATTATGGATGTTTTCCCATACTTCAGCGGTGAAGAAGGAGAAACCGAAATGCTGGAAAGATTCAATGCTCTAAAAGCTTCTAAAACTGTAAAACCAGACGAAGAAACAGTAGATCATATGGAATTTGAAACTGCATTAGAAGAATAAATTTCTTAAACTCCAAAAATTAAAATTACAAATAAGCTTCAGAGAAATCTGGAGCTTTTTTTTATCTGCCAACACAACTTCTATTAATTATAAAATTAAAATAAATCATATATTCGTTATTACAAAACTGACCTAAAAGCACTTGTACACTAAACCAAAAATCCCATGACAAAAAAAACACTTGTTTTAATTGGATTTATCATTTTAAAATTTGTTTTACAGTACACGCTTTTAAGTCCTGAATATGATTTGCAGCGCGACGAATATTTACATCTCGATCAGGCGCACCATTTGGCTTGGGGCTATTTATCAGTTCCTCCCGTTACCTCATGGTTTTCTTACCTAATATTTCAACTCGGAAATTCCGTTTTTTGGGTTAAGTTCTTCCCTGCCCTTTTTGGCGCACTCACTCTTTTATTTGTTTGGAAAACAATTGAGGTTTTAAAAGGAAGTTTTTATGCATTGGTTCTTGGCGCTATATGCATTTTGTTTTCGTCTCTTTTAAGACTCAATATGCTATATCAGCCCAACTCGCTCGACGTTTTGTGCTGGACACTATTTTATTATATCATAATTCAATATATCACGACTCAAAAATCAAAATGGTTTTATATAGGCGCAATTGTATTTGCTTTTGGTTTTTTAAACAAATACAATATTCTTTTCCTGCTGATTGGTCTTTTACCCGCACTTTTACTGTCAAACCAAAGAAAAATACTAACCGAAAAAAAGCTGTATTCTGCCTTGCTTTTAGGACTTCTTTTAATCTTTCCAAACTTATTATGGCAGTATAACAATCATTTTCCGATTGTACATCACATGAAAGAATTAGCAGAAACACAATTGGTAAATGTAGATCGTCTTGATTTTCTAAAAGAACAACTTTTGTTTTTTATAGGATCTATCTTGGTTCTTTTGGCCGCTTTATACAGTTTATTATTTTACAAACCTTTTGCAAAATACAGGTTCTTTTTTGGGTCGATAATTTTTACGCTGATTGTCTTTATTTATTTCAAAGCCAAAGCTTATTATGCCATTGGCTTATATCCTATTTATATTGCTTTTGGAGCCGTATACCTTTCTGAAGTTTTACAAAAAGGATGGAAATATTATTTGCGATATGTATTTGCAGCGATTCCGATATTATTGTTTATTCCGATGTACAATATTGCGTTTCCAAACAAAACGCCAGAATACATTGTAAAACATCCTGAGAAGTATAAAAAACTAGGAATGCTTCGCTGGGAAGACGGAAAAGATCACAAACTGCCGCAAGATTTTGCCGATATGCTGGGCTGGAAAGAACTTGCCCGAAAAACGGATTCTGTTTACGGTTTATTCCCAAAATCAGAAAATACATTAGTGCTTTGCGATAATTACGGACAAGCGGGAGCAATAAATTTTTATACTCAAAAAGGAATAAAAGCTGTTTCTTTTAATGCTGATTATGTGAATTGGTTTAATCTGAATATCAAATACCAAAACCTGATTAGAGTTAAGGAATTTGAAGAAAACAGCAATGAACTCGCAGAAACAAGTCCGTATTTTGAAGCTGCTTTTATTGCCGGTGAAATAACAAACCAATACGCAAGAGAATACAAAACAACCCTTTTTGTTTTTACCAATGCCAAAATCAATATCAACAAAAGATTGGAGCAGGAAATTAAAGAAGAAAAAAATTATGCCGACTAAAAATATGATTGATTTTAGTTCTATTACCTATTTAAAAACAGGAAATTCAAAGCAAGTTCGAGTTTATGAAATCTTAACCCAAAATAAGATTTTAGAAATGCTGTCTGAATTTGATCCTATTTTAACCGGCACTATTCCTATAAGTATTGATATTGAAAACAGCGATCTCGATATTATTTGTTATTGGACAAACAAAACCGATTTTGTATCCAAAATTTCCACAGCTTTTAGTACTAAACCTGAGTTTAAAATTAGAAACAGTTTGATCAATAATAATGAATCTGTTATTGCAAATTTTAAAATTGATAGTTTTGAAATAGAGATCTTCGGGCAAAATACTCCGACTAAAAATCAAAACGCCTATAAACATATGCTTATTGAACATCAAATTCTACAATCCAAAGACGAGAATTTTAGATTAAAAATCATAGCACTCAAACAAAATGGTTATAAAACAGAACCTGCTTTTGGCAAATTATTGGGTTTAAAAAACGATCCTTACGCAGAATTACTGAATTACAAAATCTAACCAAGAACAAACACCAAATACAACACATTAAAAAACAATCAATTAGAATCTAAAAAGCAATAATTCAAAATTTTTCAGTTATTTCTTTGGATAACCGTATTTAGTGCTTATCTTTGCACCCGAAACATCGCGGGATAGAGCAGTAGGCAGCTCGTCGGGCTCATAACCCGAAGGTCACAGGTTCGAGTCCTGTTCCCGCTACTAAGACAAAGCTTCAGAGAAATCTGAGGCTTTTTTTTTAAACTACGACTTAAACTATTATAAACAATAGATTACCTACAGTCTTTGTTCGATAAAAAATAAATTATATTATAATCGTAATTAAAATCCAATGCTTAAAAAAAACAAACCCCAAGTTCTATTTTTTATTCTTTTAAATTTATTTTTCACCCTTAACTCATTTGCTCAAAAAAGTATTTACGCTGGAATTGAAATTGGACGCAGAGCTATTAAAGTTTCTGTTGTTGATGTAAATAATATTAAAAAAGCTGATTATAAAATACTTTCTTTCTGGACAGAAAGAATTCCATTTGCCGATCATATCAGCGCTTCTGGAAAACTTACACCAGAAGACATAAACAAAACGAGTCTGACTATAGTCGATCAATTAAAAAAAATCAAAGCCGACTATAAAATGCTGGACGAAAATATCTTTATCGTTGCGGCTCCTGTCTTTGCATCTGCCAGCAACTTTGATGTTTTAAAAAGTAAAATCATTTCTCTTACCAGTAAAGAACTTGAAATACTTGATGGTACTGAAGAAGCCAAAACGTTAGTTAAAGGTGCAATACCACCTGTTGATTATGCAAATGCTTTTCTTTTGGATATTGGCGCTCAAACTACTAAAGGCGGTTATATTGACGAACTTAAAGACAATAAATTAGAGTTTATTCCTCTAGAACTTGATTTTGGCACCATGACGCTTACCGATGCTGTAGAAAAAACAGTAACCAATAAAAGTCAGCTTAATGATATGTCAACCTATCAAGAAAAGTCATTTGATTTTAATCCAAAATTACGCAAGAAAACTAAAGAGCTGTTTGACGCGAATCCGCTTTTAATGAAAAAAGACAAATTATATTTGTCTGGTGGTGCTGTTTGGGCGTTTTCAACGTTGTACTATGATGAAAACGTTAAAGATCATTACATTCCTTTGACGCTTCAAGATGTTATCGATTATGATGCTATTCTGAAAAATAACTTTGGAAAATTTACAAACCTTGCCAAAACCAACAAAGAAATGGCGAGAGTTTTAAGCACTTATGACCAGAAATACCTTATTTCGGCAAACAACATATTGGTAACGTGCTTAGAAAGTATTCCAAATTTAGAAACAAAGAAAATATATTTTGTAAAAGAAGGACAGGTAACTTGGCTGATCTCTTACATTGCCGATCGCTCTAAAAAAGTAAATACTAATTTTTAAAGATCACTATTTAACACACATATTGCACAATTGTTATTCGATTTTGCATTTTAAACTCATTAAAGCTTCAGAGAAATCTGGAGCTTTTTTTATTGATTTTGGTTGGAAAGTGAAGAAATGCTTTAATATGTGTGTTTTTAGTTTTGAATAAAAATGAATACTTGCGTAATTTTTTTAGTTAAAACTCTTTGCGGAGCGGGGAATAAATTATTACGAGCAATCCATGACCATTATCTACCATAAATGCAGTTTATTTAGTATGTATATTATACCTAACAGTATAAAGGCAATACCCCCGCATAACCCCTAAAATTAACACTTACTAGTGGATATGAAGGTGATCTTTTTAACATAAAAACAATAATTCCTACTCCAAAAATGATCATCAAAATGCCAATACCAGTATCATCTATTACCCCCATTTTGTTACTTTTTAATTAGATCTTTTATTTATGTTTAAGTTTTCAAATTCTTCGATAATATCATGTATAATCTCCCGCTTCCATCCATCAAAACCTCTTCCTATTCCAGTTATTTTCTTTCCGTTAATGAAAAATCTCAATTCGTCAGCCTCACTTCCTCTTGCTCCTATTTCAGGTTTGTATGAGAAACTAAGTTGTTCTTTCTTCACTTTTTCAGAATAACTATTTATCATTTTTTTTTTATAACAGAAACATATTGAATTCCTGCTCTGCAAAGTGTTCATGACAAGCGCTGCGCAAATGTCTCTGACTTTGCGCTACCTTATCTTTCTTCTTAAAAAATGTAAACCTCTAAAAGTCTCTGACTTTATTACAAAAATCACTTAATAATGATTATCCCTAAAAACAGATTTTAGATCAAAAACATTTACAATTGGATTATCTGCTTTCTCAATATTTAGCAATCCAGAATCATTAACATAGTTACTTGCACTTGAATAAATATATTCTGACGCTCGATTTACATAACCAGCTCTTACTGGATTTAAATGTATATAATCTAATTTAGTCCACATAAATTTATTACTGTAAATTTCTTCTGCATGGTTTCCATACTGCCAAAATTGATAAAGCTTGTTTCTAGTATGTTTTTCTGCCGCTAGTTTAAATCGCTCAAGCATCCACTCTCTCCTGCTCTCTGGGCTGTTTTGTATTTTTTCTAAAATAGATTTTGCTATAAACTTTTTAAAATCTCTTATTAAATCCGATAACTTTCCGTCTTCTGATTGTATAATCAGATGAATATGATTACTCATAATTACATAACCATACAATATCATTCCTTTATTTTTAATACAATAATCCAAACACTCAATTACGATATCTCTATAACTTTGACGTGTAAAAACATCTATCCAGTCCACTACAGTTGATGTGATAAAATGTGGTAGTTTTTGATCTCTAATAACATATCCTTCTTTCATTGCGTTTTTCTTACAAAAGTATAAGTTTTAGACTACATACTTTAAAAAAAATAACCATAAAAAGTCGGGAGACTTTTAGCCCATTATAATTTCTAAGGAATAAAAAAATTGCGCAAAGTCAGAGACATTTGCGCAGCTTTTTATGAGAACTCTTTGCGGAGCGGGGAAATACTCTCTATTTATTGCTCTTTGCTCTTGGATTTGATTTTTTTTTATTAACAGAGTCTAATTTTTTTACAACAAAATTTTTAATTGTATCCAGTGGTTCTTCTTTTTTCTCTTTCCATTCTTTTTGGACTTTATTTAAATCCTTAGCCATTTTTGCTACGCCATTACCGAAATTGATTCCGATAAAAGCATAAAAACCAACAACGACAATTATTAAAAATAGTATAGTATAAAAAAGCTTTTTTTTCATTTTTTATTTTTTCTTTTCTTCATCTTTTTTTTCTTCCTCCTTCTTTTGTTGTTCTTCATCAGCATAGGAAAGAACCCTGCTCTGCAAAGTATTCATGACAAGCGCTGCGCAAATGTCTCTGACCTTGCGCTACCTTATCTTCTTCTTAAAAACGTAAGGTTCTAAAAGTCTCTGACTTTATTACAAAAATCACTTAATAATGACTATCCCTAAAAACTGACTTAAAATTATTCTATTTTATTCAATGTTGCTTCTAATTTAATTACTTTGCATAAAATTAAGAGTCAAATGAATAAAATTTACTACCATCTGCTTTTTTGGTTGTTTATCTCATTGTATGTATTTGATTACATAGCTTCATTTTACAATCTAAAAGAGAGTATACTTTATACTTCATTTGAAGTTGCTGCTTTTTGCTCTGAATTTTACATTAACCTATTCATTCTGCTGCCTTTTGTTTTGAACAAAAAAGGAAAAACAGCTTATGTCTCAGCTTTAATTCTGCTGTTAAGTCTTAGTTTTTTAATCTATTACAGCACTGGATTGAATGTTGTTTTGTATGACGATGATTTGCTAAAATCATTTATCTCATTCCTTCTAAATCATTCGCTTTATCTTTTCATCTCTTATATTGTTTGGTTTTTCAATAAATATTTTACAGAAAAACAACTTCGCCTGCAGGCAGAAAATGAAAAACTGCAAACCGAAATGATGCTGTTAAAATCACAAATCAGCCCGCATTTTCTTTTTAATGCCCTTAATAACATTTATGCACTAACATTGATAAAAAGTGACAATGCTCCAAAAATGCTTGCTTGTTTGGCTGATATACTTCGTTATTTTCTGTATGAAGGCGACAAGAAAAGCGTATCTCTTCTCTCAGAAATAGAAATAATTCACAAATACCTTCAAATTCAGGAATACCGAGAAATTGCAGGAATGAAAAATATAAGCTTTACCATTTCTAATGACAACTCTATTCCAGAGGTTCCTCCCCTATTATTTCTTACATTAATAGAAAATGCTTTTAAGCATGGAGATATTATTGAAAACAAAAATGGTTTTGTCGACATAATTCTTACCGCTGTCAACAATAAAATTGAGTTTAGTGTTGTTAATTCTTTTCAGCCTAAATCAAAAAATCAAGGTATTGGATTGAAAAATATAGAATCGCAGCTCAAAAATCTGTTTGGAGACAATTACCAATTAAGTACCGAAGAAATCGATTCAATCTATAAAGTAAGTTTAAGTTTTTATGGAAACAAAGACAATATATAAATGCGCCATCGTAGATGATGAAACTTTAGCTCGTACTTTAATACGCACTCATTTAATGCATATTCCTGAGCTCGAAATTGTCTACGAATGCTCGTCGGCACTTGAGGCCGGCAATTATTTAAAAACAAATAAAGTCGATTTACTGTTTCTAGACATTCAAATGCAGCATTTGTCTGGAATCGATTTCTTGAGGTCTCTTCAAAATCCGCCAAAAGTAATTTTTACAACAGCTTACTCTGAATTTGCTTTAGATGGTTACGAATTAAATATTATAGATTATTTACTAAAACCCATAACTTTTGAACGCTTCTATAAGGCTGCAGCCAAAGCGCTGGAATTACTAAAATTAGAAAACGAGAGCAAAGATGCTGCTGAAGCCTCAGTTATAGATCAATCGATAGTTATAAAATCCAGTCATCAGCATATTAAAATTCTTTTGAGCGATATATTGTTTATTGAAGGTCTTCATAAATATGTAAAAATCGTAACCGAGAAAAAAACATATACTACTTTAATTGCTCTTACAGCGATGGAAGAAGAACTTTCAAAACAGCTTTTTTACCGCTGTCATCGTTCCTTTATTGTCAACCTAAGTAAAGTGGAACTGATTGATGGAAATTTAGCCATTATTGGGACTCATAAAATACCCATCAGCAAATTAAACAAACAAGAACTTCTTACCAAATTAGGTAAGAAAATTGGGTAAATTAAGCGTTAAATAAACTTTCTGTACCCAAACTAGTTCATTTGGGAGAAAAAAAAATATCAGGGTTTTAAAAATTATTCTCTTTGTCGAGTAATTTTTAGAACCCTGAACGCATTTATTCAATAATTTAAAACATCAAAATGTACAACAAAGCAATTTTATCAATGATTTTTGCCATTTTAATTTCAGCTTGCGACAGCAGCGAAGTCGAAGGATCGACACCAAATCCTGATCCAACTTTACCAGTTACTAATGTTCTTTATACAATGCCTGAAGAATCTGCACCGCACGAAGGTACTTGGCTGCAGTGGCCGCATCAATATGAATATGGTGTAACATACAGAAACAGTTTAGACGCAACATGGGTAGCAATGACAAAAGCCCTTCAATCAACAGAAAAAGTTCATATTATAGCTTATGATGCTGCAGAACAATCAAGAATTGAAACTCTGCTGACAAATGCCGGTGTGCCATTAACTAACGTAAATTTTAAAATACACGAAACAAACGACGTTTGGGTGCGAGACAACGGTCCTATTTTTGCAAAAGACCAATCTGGTCAATTGGTACTTCAAGATTGGGGATTTAATGGCTGGGGAGAAAAATTTGGTTATAAAAAATGTGATAAAGTCCCATCATTTATCGCTGGTGAAATTGGTATAAAAGCGGTAAACGTACCAATGGTAAACGAAGGCGGATCTGTGGAATTAGACGGCCACGGTGTAATGATGGCTACAAAAAGTTCTGTCCTGAGCCAAAAGAACAGATCAACTCGAAATGCAGGTATGACGCAGGCTCAAGCCGAAGCTAATTTTACAAAATATTACGGTGCAACAAAATTCATATGGTTAGAAGGCGGATTCAGCAAAGAAGATGTAACAGATATGCATATTGACGGTATTGCTAAATTTGTTCCTGGCAATAAAATGGTAACCATGAATAACGATGATTTATTGAACTGGGGATTAACGCAAACCGATATAAACGTGTTATACAGCGCTTCTAACAAAAATAATGAAGCTTATACTAAAGTATTTCTGCCATTGTCAAAAAATGATGTTGTGACTACAAATGGTACCAATCTAGGATACAAAGGCTGTTACATAAACTTTTATGTTGCCAACGGAAAAGTATTAGTTCCAAACTATCACGATCCAAACGATGCTGTTGCCAATACCATTATTGCCGGCTTATTTCCAGGAAGAACTGTTGTAGGTATTGATGTTCGAAATTTATACAAAAACGGCGGAATGGTTCACTGTGTAACACAACAGCAGCCTCAATAATAAAAACGCGCAAAACTCAAAAGCTCCCTAAACAATACTGTTTTAAGGAGCTTTTTTCATTTACATGATCAATTGTTTTATTCCCGCATTGGTATGTTTTTAACACATAGAAACATAGATTTCTTTGTCATTAAAGGCGTTTCACTTGTTTTAAATACACAAAGTATGCCTATGCGCGATGTCATTAAGTTAAAGAATGATTTAAAAATGATTTAAGATTTTTGACTAACGATTTTTGATTTCAGAATTACAAAATGGCATAGAATCAACGGTTTTATTATTAAGTAACACAGAAATCAAAAATCAGCAATCGTTAATCTTCAATCTAAAATCTCTTAACTTAATGATATTGCATTATGCGAAAGAAATGTATTTCTTTACGCATCTTTTTCCAGCTATAAAACCTATGTCCCTATGTGTTTTAAACATTTTTTTTAAATTACAGCCAACGTTTATACCTTTTGTTTCCACTTCAATCTTTGAGATTTCCGATAAACTAAAGGAGAGACTCCTTTGATTTCTTTAAACTTTCTATTGAAATTCGAAATATTATTAAAGCCGCACAATTCTGAAACTTCCAGAACCGAAAGCTCATGCGATTTCGACAACAGCTTCCCTGCTCTCTCAATTCTTATTTCGATCAAAAACTGAAAAAAAGTTTTATTTGTCCGCACTTTAAAATATTTACAAAACGCATTTTTGGTCATATTCGATAAAGCAGCAATTTCGTCGAGCGTAATATTTTTTTGAAAATTAGTCATTACATATTCAAAAACCGTCTGCATTCTCTTGCCTTCATTGTCCGTGATTTTCTTATCATATATATAACTCGAAAGCGGCGTTTTTTTATCCTGCGAAAGCTTTTTTGTTATTTCTAAAAAAAGCATAAACCGATCAAATTCATTAACCGATTTAATCTTTTTAAAAGATTTAATAACTTTATTAGATGGATTATTAACCACAAAGCCATTTTTACAGCCTTCCCAAAACGGTTGAATCTCTTTTAATGCGGGCAATGAAAAGAAATCCTTCCCAAAAGAATTGGCAGTAAAAAACAATGTTAACATCACAGATAATTCTTCTGTATTGGCATCACTTCTAAATACGTGAGGCAAATTACTGCCTATAACTACCACATCCCCTTTTTGATAGGGTGAAATAGTATCACCTACAAAAATGGTTCCTTCGCCATTTTCAATGTAGCTGATTTGTATTTCTTCGTGCTGATGCAATTTATCATAGAAAACAAACTCAATATCCTCTTGATAAATCAGTGAATCTTCTTTAGTTTTTGGAATCTTAAATGGAAATACTTTCATAATCAATTTAATTACATGTGATAAATATAAAAAAATGTACACATATTAAGTAATAATTTTAAAAATTAATACTAAATCGGATAATATAGTATCTTTTTGTGATAACTTCCCTAAGCACATATTTACCACTTATAAATATTTTTGAAAAAATTAAAATCGTAATTATGAGTATTCAATGGAAAGGCGTTATGCCAGCAGTAACCACAAAATTTACTGCCGATGACAAATTAGACTTCAATATGTTTGGAGTAAATGTTAAAGCTCAACTCGAAGCAGGTGTTTCTGGAATAATTTTAGGAGGTACACTTGGCGAGGCAAGCACTTTATTACAAGATGAAAAAAAAGAATTAATTCAAGAAACAATCAATATCGTTAACGGGCAAGTTCCGGTAATTATGAATATAGCCGAGCAAACTACTCGTGCCGCGATTCTTGCTGCTAATGAAGCAGAAAAAAATGGAGCAAAAGGTTTAATGCTACTTCCTCCTATGCGTTACAATGCTGCAAGTCACGAAACAGTAACTTATTTCTCTGAAATTGCAAAAAGCACTTCACTTCCTATCATGATTTATAACAACCCTATAGATTATAAAATAGAAGTAACATTAGATATGTTTGAAGAAATTTTAAAATTCGACAACATTCAAGCCGTAAAAGAATCTACAAGAGACATCTCGAATGTAACTAGAATTATAAACCGTTTTAACGGAAGATTAAAAATCTTATCAGGAGTTGATACGCTGGCACTAGAAAGTATCTTCATGGGATCTGACGGATGGGTTTCTGGTTTAGTGGATGCTTTCCCTGCGGAAACTGTAGCGATTTTCAAACTGGCAAAAGCAGGAAGAGCCGAAGAAGCTTTGGCTATTTACAGATGGTTTTTACCTCTTTTAGAATTAGATATTAATCCGCTTTTAGTACAAAATATAAAACTGGCTGAAGTTGCCACAGGTTTAGGAACAGAACATGTTCGTGCACCAAGATTACCGCTTCACGGAGCTGAAAGAGAAAGAGTGTTGGCTATTATCAGCGAAAGCCTACGCACAAGACCTACACTTCCAGATTACAAGTCTATAGTATTATAAGCTTGTATTAAACAGAAAATTAATCTTTTTTCTCAAAAAGTTTAATTTGGTTGATTTAGTTTGTTTGTTTTTGAGCTGGTTATTACATTAATAACCAGCACACAAAAACACTGTAATTTTTAACAAATCTGGATTTAACTTTAATCTTAACATATAAAAAAATGATTACAGGAAAAAATTATGTGGGAAGTCAGCTTTTAGCAGGCGGAACCAAAACATATAAAACCATAAACCCACAGTGGAATATCGAAAATCCCTGGACATTTACAGAAGCTTCTCCTGAAGAAATCGAACAGGCGATTGCTTTGGCTGATGATGCTTTTAAAATTTATAAAAATTATCCAGCCGCAAAAAAAGCTTCTTTCTTAAATTCAATTGCAGACGAAATTCTGGAATTGGGAGATGCTTTATTAGAAATATACTGCACCGAATCAGGTTTTTTAAAAGGCAGAGCAGAATCTGAAAGAGGACGTACTATTTTTCAATTACGTTCTTTTGCTAATATGCTTTTAGAAGGAAGCTGGCTTGAAGCGACTATCGATACTGCAATTCCAGATCGAACACCGCTCCCGAAAGAAGATTTACGCAAAATGCTGGTTCCGTTAGGTCCAGTTGTTGTTTTTGGATCTAGTAATTTCCCTTTTGCCTTCTCTACCGCAGGAGGCGATACAGCATCAGCTTTAGCTGCAGGATGTCCTGTAATTGTAAAGAGCCATTCGATGCATATTGCAACAGGCGAAATGGTTGCATCGGCAGTGATCAAAGCTGCAAAAAAACACCAAATGCCCGAAGGTGTTTTTTCTAATTTAATTGGCAGCGGTACAACACTTGGTACAAGTTTAGTAAAACATCCGCTTGTAAAAGCTGTTGGATTTACAGGAAGTATAAACGGAGGACGCGCTTTATTTGATCTGGCTTCACAACGCCCAGAACCAATACCTGTTTTTGCCGAAATGGGAAGCATTAATCCTGTCGTTATTTTACCAGAAGCATTAGAAAAAAACAGTAAAAAATGGGCAGCCGTTTATGCTGGTTCAATCACACTTGGAACGGGACAATTTTGTACCAATCCGGGGTTGCTTTTAGGAATAAAAGGAGAAAATTTAGATCAGTTTTCAAAAGAATTAGCAGACGAAATCGAAAAAATAGCGCCTTCTTGTATGCTGCATCCGTCGATTAAAGCTGATTTTAATAACGGCAGAGAAAAAATCAGATCTCAAAACGGAGTTACAACTGTTGCTGAATATAAAGAAGAAACTGCTCCTAATTATGCACAGCAAACCGTATTGAGTGTAGATGGCAAAACATTCTTAGAAAATACAGTATTAAGTCATGAAGTTTTTGGTCCGTTTTCTATTATTGTTCAATGCGAAAATCTAGAAGAACTTACTGCAATTATTAATAAATTAGACGGACAGCTGACTGGAACTATAATTGCCGAATCTGCCGAAATTTCAAATTACGACACTGTTATAAGTGCTTTACAAAACAGAGTTGGTCGTTTAATTTTTAACGGAGTTCCAACTGGTGTTGAAGTATGTGCTTCGATGCTGCACGGAGGCCCTTACCCTGCATCGTCGGATTCTAGGTTTACTGCTGTGGGAATTCATGCCGTAAAACGATGGGTACGTCCTTTTAGTTATCAAAATTGGCCGGATGAATTACTTCCGGAAGCACTTCAGAATAAAAACCCATTAAATATCAATAGAACTGTTAATGATGTAATAACAAACAAACCTATTTAATTTATGCCAAGAAAAACTTTTTTTTGTGTCGATGCACACACCTGTGGTAATCCAGTGAGAGTGGTTGCCGGCGGCGGTCCAAATTTAATTGGTAACAATATGAGCGAAAAACGCCAGCACTTTTTAAAAGAATACGACTGGATTCGCAAAGGACTAATGTTTGAACCCCGAGGTCATGATATGATGAGCGGCAGTATACTTTATCCGCCAAGTAATCCTGATAATGATTTTGGTATTTTGTTTATCGAAACTTCTGGCTGCTTGCCTATGTGCGGCCACGGAACTATCGGAACAATTACAATTGCTGTTGAAGAAGGATTGGTTACTCCAAAAATTCCAGGAAAAATAAAAATGGAAGCGCCCGCTGGTTTAGTTCAAATTGAATATCAGCAAACAGGAAAAAAAGTAGATTGGGTACGTTTAATCAATGTAAAATCATATCTCGCTGCCGAAGGACTTACTATTGATTGTCCTGAACTTGGCGAAATAACTTTTGATGTTGCTTATGGCGGAAATTATTATGCCATTGTAGATCCGCAGACTAATTTTTCGGGAATACAAGATTTTACGGCAGCAAAAATTGTACAATACAGTCAGGAAGTTCGCAAACGCATCAACGAGAAATATCCTGACAAGTTTATTCACTCAGAAAACAGCACTATTAGAGATGTAAGTCATATGCTTTGGACAGGAGATCCGTTAGATTCTTCATCATCTGGACGAAATGCGGTTTTTTATGGAGACAAAGCAATCGATCGATCACCTTGCGGAACAGGAACCTCAGCCAGATTGGCACAGCTTCATGCGAAAGGTAAACTAAAAAAAGGCGAAGATTTTATTCACGAAAGTTTTATTGGCAGCAAATTTATAGGAAGAGTTGAAGAAGAAACTTCTATCGGAGATATTAAAGCCATTGTACCAAGTATTCAAGGATGGGCAAAAGTATATGGTTACAACAATATAATTATTGATGAAGAAGATGATCCTTACGCATTTGGATTTCAAGTAATCTAATTTTTTCTGCCTATTAATACAATTATTTAACACATAGAAACATAGATGCTTAATCTTGAAAAAAAGGCGTTTCACTTATTTTAAATACACAAAGTAAGCTTTGTGAGAGAAATGTATTTCTCTTTTGTATTCTTTTATTATACAAAAAAAGCCTATGTTTCTATCCGTTGAAGAAAATTACAGCCAGCAGATCAATTTAATTTAATATCAAGTAAAATCATTGGTTTTAGCACATAATTACGCTTACCAATGCTTTTTAAAATGCATAATTTTAATGAAAAAAGTAAGTATTATTGGCGGCGGAATAATAGGACTGTGTTCTGCATACTATCTCGCTAAAGAAGGTTATGAAGTAGTTGTTTTTGACAAATCAGACATGACCGACGGCTGTTCGTATGGCAATGCCGGAATGATTGTTCCTTCGCACATTATTCCATTGGCACAGCCCGGAATGATCGCACAGGGAATAAAATGGATGTTTGACAGCCAAAGTCCGTTTTATGTAAAACCAAGATTGAGCAGTGATCTAGCAAAATGGGGACTTCAATTTTATAAACATGCTAATAAACAGCATGTCGAAAAAGCAATGCCGGCACTTTGCAATTTATCATTATTCAGCAAAGAATTGTACGAGGATTTTACTAAAGAAAATGATTCCTTTTTTTACGAGAAAAAAGGTCTTTTAATGCTTTATAAAACAGAAAGAACAGGCGAGGAAATTATCCATGAAGGAGAACTGGCCGCTTCCTTTGGATTAGAAGTCGATTTTTTATCAAAAGATGAAGTAACAAAACTTGAGAAAGGAACTCGAACAGACGTAATTGGCGGGGTGCATTATAAAAGTGACGCACATCTTTATCCGCAAAAATTCATGCGGTTTTTAAAAGGTGAATTAGACAAATTAAATGTAAAAATTTACAATAGAACTTTGGTCGAAGATTTCGTTATAAAAAACAATTCTGTTACAGAAATAATTACTGACATAGGACCTTTTAAAACAGATGAAGTCGTTTTAGCAACAGGATCATGGAGCCCGGAAATTGCAAAAAAACTACATCGCTCTATTTCAATTTTACCGGGAAAAGGATATAGTTTTACTTTACAGGATACCAAACAAAAACCATCAATTCC
Organism: Flavobacterium oncorhynchi; assembly: GCF_002217355.1. GTDB lineage: Bacteria > Bacteroidota > Bacteroidia > Flavobacteriales > Flavobacteriaceae > Flavobacterium > Flavobacterium oncorhynchi. The sequence continues at coordinate 159,276 of NZ_MUHA01000010.1, forward strand.
TGCCATTTTATGCGAAGGAAAAGTCGCTGTTACACCTATGAACAATGATATTCGTTTTGGCGGTACTATGGAAATAACCCATACAAACGATACTCAAATAAACAAAAACAGAGTACAGGGAATTGTCAACAGCATCAATGAATTTTATCCCGATTTAAAAATCGAAATGCCGGAAGAAAAAGAAACTTGGTTTGGTTTTAGACCTTGCACGCCATCAGGAATGCCAATAATTACTCGAGACAAAAAAATAAAAAACTTAACTTTGGCAACAGGACACGCGATGATGGGATTAAGTTTAGCACCCGCAACAGGAAAGCTGGTTTCGGAGATTATTTCGGAAAAAACCACATCTGTCAATACAGAAATGTTTCAATTGTAATTTTATGAGATACGAATCGATATCACCTTCTTTATTCATCGAAAACAGAAAACGTTTTTCTGAAAAAATGAACCCAAACACCATTACGGTTTTGGTTTCGAATGATGTAATGCCCAACAATACAGATGACGTAATGGGATTTGCGCAAAACAATGATTTATTTTACCTGTCGGGAATTGATCAGGACGAAACTATTTTGGTTATTTGTCCAGATGCGTACAAAGAAGAAAATCGAACTATTTTATTTATAAAAGAGGTAAACGAGCATACCAAACTTTGGGATGGCGATTTTTTGACCAAAGAAGAAGCCGCAGCAATTTCGGGTATAAAAACCATAAAATGGGTTCATGAATTCGAAAAGACTTTACAGCTTTTTGCTTTTGAAGCCGATGCTTTTTATTTAGGTCATAATGAACACATCAAAAGAGTAACCGCCGAAATGACGACTCGTCAGGATCGAATGATTCAGTGGTGTAAAGAAAAATATCCATTACATCAATATTACAGAGCAGCAAAAATTACACGTGAATTACGTCCTATAAAATCAAATGAAGAAGTTGCTCTTATAGAAAAAGCTTCTGAAATCAGCGTGAAAGGTTTTGAACGTCTTTTAAAAGCGGTTAAACCAAACATTAAAGAGTTTGAACTAGAGGCAGAACTGATTTACGAAGTGATTAAAAATGGTGCTTCCCGTCATGCTTTTCGACCTATTATTGCTTCAGGAAAAAATGCCTGCGCTTTGCATTACAATACTAATGATGCCGTTTGCAAAGAAAACGATATGATTTTAGTAGATTTTGGTGTTTGTTATGCCAACTACAATTCAGATACTACAAGATGTGTTCCCGTAAATGGTGTTTTTTCACCTCGTCAGCGCGAAGTATATTCCTCTGTTCTGCACTGTTTAAAAGAAGGTTCTAAACTGCTAAAACCTGGTATTCTTCATAGCGATTACGAAAAACAAATGGCAGCTTTAATAGAACAAGAACTGATTAAATTAAAACTAATTACTGCTGACGATATTGCCAATCAAAATCCCGATTATCCGGCTTACAAAAAATACTTCATGCACGGAACGGCTCATCATTTAGGCCTTGATGTTCATGATGTTGGATTGTATTCCCGCGTTTTAGAAAAAGGAATGGTATTTACCTGCGAACCCGGAATTTATATTAGAGAAGAAGGAATCGGCTGTCGATTAGAAAATGATTATCTGCTTACAGAAGATGGAAACATAAATCTTTCGGAAGCATTGCCTATCGAAATCGCAGATATAGAAAATTTGATGCAGCGCAAATAGCTTTTTTTTTTAAGTCCCAGAGGTCAATATCATTAAGTTAAGGAACAAAATCGCAAAGCTTTGTCATTTCGACGAAGGAGAAATCTTCGCGAGTAACTCCGCAACGTAAGGCCAATCTTTGTAGAGTTTCTTACGGAGATTTCTCCTTCGTCGAAATGACAATATTGTGCCTAAAATTTAATCCTTTGCGAAATTAATTTTATTTTCTAAAAGCCTAACTTAATCACATGTCCCGTTGGGCTTTAAATTTATCATCATAAAAAAACAGTTACAAGAGCAATTTTGTAACTGTTTTTTTTATTCTGAAAATGAAGTTTTTATACTTTTTTAATATCTAGATTATCTTAACCAAATGTCTTCAAGTTTTAAAACATATAAAACAACAACATCCTTAAGCAAATAAATACTTACAAGCGCAAAACAATAAAATAAACAATACTCAAAACACGATAATATAATCTGATTTTATGATAATATATTGGCATAAAAAAAACCATAAATGCAAAATATTTGCACTTACTAATCATAAAATCATAATATGAGAATTAACCTTTATTTTAGAAAGATTGCGATACTCTTTTTTGTATTTGCAACGCAGCTAATCTTTGCCCAGGAAAGAATAGTGACAGGAGTTGTTACCGATGATGCAGGACTGCCTTTACCAGGCGTAAGTGTATCCATCAAAGGAACCAAAACAGGAACACAAACAGACTTTGACGGCGCTTTTTCCATCAGCGCATCTGCAAACCAAGTTTTAACATTTAGCTATATAGGACTGAAATCTCAAGAAGTACCAGCATCTACAAACAAGATAAACATTAAGATGTCCGGAGGTTCAACAGCGCTTCAAGAAATTGTGGTTACAGCCTTAGGTGTTAAAAGAGAGAAAAAATCTCTTGGTTACGCTACACAAGAAGTAAAAGGCGAAGATTTGACAAGAGTTAACAGTGGAAATGTCGCCAACTCTATTTCGGGAAAAGTAGCTGGTGTTGACATTAGAAGAAACAACAACATTGGCGGATCAACAAATGTTATTATTCGTGGATCGTCTTCTCTTACAGGAAACAACCAAGCTTTATGGGTTGTAGACGGAATTCCTTTAAATAACGACAACACAAATTCAATCGAACAAAAAATTGGTGGAAATACTGGTGGATACGATTACGGAAATGCGGCATCAGATATAAACCCTGACGACATTGAATCTATGAACGTTTTAAAAGGTGCTGCGGCTTCTGCTTTGTATGGTTCTAGAGCAGCAAATGGTGTTATCCTTGTTACATTAAAAAAAGGAAGCAAATCTAAAGGCGGACTAGGAATTACTTTTACAAGTGGAGTAAATGTTGGATCTGTAGACAAAAAAACATTACCAGAATACCAAAATCAATACGGCAGCGGATATGGTGATTTTTACGGAACTGTAGATTTAGGCAGCGGTACACACCCGTATGCAGCAACAGATGATGCATCCTGGGGACCAAAATACGATCCAAATTTATTGGTTTACAACTGGAACTCTTTTTACCCAGAATTACCTACGTATGGTATTGCAAAGCCTTGGACACCTGTAAAAAAGAATCCAAACAGTTTTTACCAAAAGAGTCTTACCTATACGAACAACATCGCTGTTTCGGCATCAAATGAAAATGGAGATTTTAGATTTGGATATACAAACTATAACCAAACGCAAGGAATTCTTCCAAACAGCAGTAACAAAAAAGACAACTTTAACTTTTCGTCAACTTACAAACTTAGTTCAAGAACAAAAATTTCTGCTTCAGCAAATTACTTGAAAGCATACGCTAAGGGAATGAACGAAACGGGTTACGGAGACGGTGGAAATAACTACCTGAGCAGTGTAAGACAATGGTACAATATGAGTGCTGATTTTCAGGATTTAGAAGATGCTTACAATTTAACCAAAAGAAACACTACTTGGAGTGTTGGCGGACCAACAGACTTAAGTGTTCAGTTTCATGACAACCCATACTTTCAGCGTTACAACAATTACAACTCTTTAAACAGAGATCGTTTCTTTGGTAATTTTGCATTAAGCACAGATGTAGCAAGCTGGTTAAACATTGTAGGTAAAGGATCTGTTGATTACTACACTCAATTGCAAGAAGAACGTATTGCTGTAGGCTCTAAAAGAACAGCCAATATGCTAGGACAGTATTCTAGATATGACAAAACATTCCGTGAGATAAATTTAGATTTAATCTTAAACTTTAAAACTGATATTACAGAAACAATTAAATTTTATGGATTATTAGGAGGCAATACAAGACGCTCAGTAAATAGTAATACTTATGCCAGAACCAATGGAGGTTTAATTGTTCCTGGTAAATACATGTTAAGCAACACGATTGCTCCTATTAACTATCCTGACGAGTTTTACGAAACAATAGGTACAAACAGTGTTTATGCAAATGCCACTTTCAATTTTGATGAAACTTTTTTTGTTGAGGGTTCATACAGAGTAGATCAATCTTCTACACTTCCTAAGAAAAACAATACTTATACATACCCATCTATTACAGGAACTTACATTTTCAGTAAACATCTTAATGCAGACTGGTTATCTTTTGGAAAACTTCGCTTAAACTATGCCGAAACTGGTAACGACGCTGAGTTTGCTGTTATTCAATCAACGTTTGCAAAAAACAGCAATTTTGGCCCTGATGGAATTCGTTTTTCAAATGAAAACAACAAAAGCAATTCTAACTTAAAAAGTGAGCTTACAAAAGGTGTTGAGGCCGGTGTTGAGCTTAAATTCTTAAAAAACAGAATTGGTTTAGATTTTTCATACTACAAAACCAATACTACAAACCAAATTTTATCTATCGAAGTACCAGTGCAAACAGGTTACAGCAGACAATGGATTAATGGTGGTAATGTTGAAAACAAAGGTTATGAACTTTCGCTGAATGTGATTCCGTTTCAAACCAAAGACTTTTCATGGGAAGCCAGAATCAACTGGGCATCTAACAGAAACAAAGTTATTGATCTAAATGGCGCTGAGAGACTTTCGATAAGTTCGTTTCAAGGTGTAGGATACATTGCTGAGGTTGGAAAACCAATTGGTCAATTTATTGGAAGAGGATTTAAATATTTAGATGGTGAAAGAGTTGTAAAAGCCAACGGTCTATATGAAGTGGTAGCCGGAGCAACAATTGGTGACGTAAATCCTGACTGGACTGGCGGTATCAACAACGTTTTCCGTTACAAAGATTTCGCATTCAACTTTTTAATAGACATGAAAAAAGGCGGAAGCGTATGGTCGCTGGATCAACAATATGGTCACACCACAGGTATTTACCAAAGTACCGTTGGAAACAATCACTTAGGAAACCCTATAAGAAATGCAATTGCTGATGGCGGTGGAATTATTCTTCCAGGAGTAAAAGCAGATGGTACACCTAACACAACAGTTGTTCCTGCAGATTACAACACCTACAACTCTATGCCGCAGGAAGCTTATGTTTACGACGCTTCTTATGTAAAATTACGCGAAGTAGGTTTAAGTTATAAATTCCCTTCAAAATACCTGACACATACTTTCATCAACAGTCTTGTTTTTGCAGTAAATGGAAGCAATTTATGGATTATCCACAAAAATCTTCCATATGCTGATCCAGAAGCTGGAACATCATCTGGAAATATGCAAGGTTTCCAAACTGGAGTATTACCAACAACAAAAGAGTACAACTTTAATATCAAAGTTCAATTCTAAAAACAAACAAAATGAAAAAAATAACAACCATACTCCTTGCAGGAATATTGCTAAGTTCTGCCGTTTCTTGTGAAGATATCGATAGATTAAACGAGAATACAAAAGCATACACCTCAGCCTTACCAGGAAGTTTAATGACAAGTTCTCAAGTAAATTATTCTTATTTCTTGACTAATGCTTCTGTTAATGACAATAATTTTAGAGGATATGCCCAGCACTGGACTACATCGACTTATACAGACGAAGTAAATTACAATCAAGCCAAAAGAAACCTAGGCAACTCGCATTCTGTAATACTTTATAGAGATGTACTGCAGGATTTCGTAATTGCAAAAAAGAAAATAACCGAAGAGCAGGCTTTAGGTCCTGTTGAAGCAGCAGTTAAAAAAAATAGAATTGCTATTTTGGAAGTTCAAATTATAATGGCTTACCAAACACTTGTGGATCTTTTTGGAAACATTGTATATTCAGAAGCTTTAGATATAGAAAAATATCCAAATCCAAAATACGACGATGCAAAAACGGTTTATTTAGATTTAGCTGCTCGTTTAGATGCTGCGATTGCAGATATGGATAGCAGTTATGACAGTTTCGGATCAGCTGATCTTATTTACAAAGGAAAAGTGTCACAATGGAAAAAATTAGCTAATAGTGTTAAACTAAAATTAGGAATGCACTTAGCCGATGTTGATGCCGCCAAAGCTAAAGCAATGGTAGAATCTGCATACAGCTCGGGCGTAATTGGAAATAATGCCGAAAATGCTTTATTTCAATATTACAAAACTATCGTTGACCAAAATCCATTATACAACAGTTTGGTAAACGAAAGCCAAATCATGCCAACAGAATTTTTTGTAAACGAATTAAACGGAAAATCTGATCCTAGAAGAGACATCTTTTTTAATCCAGCTTCAAAAATTGCCGGAGCCTACAAAGGCGCGCCTTATGCACAGCAAGTCAGTTACAAAAACTTCTCGAATGTAGGTGTAAGAATCAAAGAAAGATCAAATCCTGGGGTAATCTTTGATTATACTGAAACTTGTTTTTTACTTGCAGATGCTGCGAGCAGAGGTTTTAGTGTAGGCGCAACAGCGGCTGAATATTACGAGAAAGGAATTCGTTCCAGTATGAATTACTGGGGAGTTTCAACTGCAGATACTGACACTTATCTAGCCAGAACAGATGTAGCTTATGCTACAGCTTTTGGAACTGATAAACAAAAAATAGCGTATCAGCTTTGGATTGCATACTACAACCGCGGGTTTGAAGCTTGGACGGAATACAGAAGATTAGACTTCCCTATTTTAGCTGCACCAATAACAGCAGTTACTGAAGCAGAAGGAAAAGTACCAGTAAGAAACATTTATTCTTTATTTGACGCTACTTTAAATACGGCTAACTACAATGCAGCCGCAACAGCAATTGGCGGTGATAAAATGACAACAAAATTATTCTGGGATAAGTTTTAATTTGAATTAGTAAGCAATTTAATATCTCATTGAATTGAAGCAGGCGCCTTAAAAACGCCTGCTTTTTCTTTGGAATAAACTGAAATATTCGGTTTCCTGCACAAACATTAAAAAAAAAAAAAAAAATAGCACACGTAATTAACTGAATAAAAACACATAACATAATTTTAAAGCTAATTTTAAGATAATTTCATATCATAACCGAATAAAATAGTATAAGTATGTCTTTTCATATAAAAATATCTTTGGTTCAACTAAACAAATACCTACATTTATGAAAACAAAATTATTTTTATTCGCGTCATTACTTATGATGCTTAAAATGAGCGCTCAAGGTCTTCCCTGTCGGACGAGCGAGGAGAACGAAAAAATCTACAAATCAAATCCTCATGCACTAAAAGAAAAACAAGACTTTGATGCTTTTAGTAAAAACTTTAGTGCAGCCAGAAAATCAAAAACAGGTAAAATGGCAGAAACCTCTTATGTCATCCCTGTAGTATTTCACATTTACGGCGATGTTCAAAGCGGAAAAACGGTTACTTATCAAAAAATAGTAAACCATTTACAACATCTTAATGATGATTTTAACGGCCGTAATGCCGACTATCAAACGGTTGACCCTTTTTTTCAAGCCAGAAGAGGCACTCTAAAAATCGAATTTAAACTTGCCAAAATCGATCCAAACGGCGGCTGTACTTCGGGAGTTGTATTTCATCCTGCTAAAAACGGTTTTGGTAACGGCGGCGGTTACGACGATCAAATTGCAGCCGATGCTTGGGACAATACAAAATACATGAATGTTTACATTCAAAACGATTTATACGCAGATGGAGCTTTAAATAATTCGGGCGTTGCGTGGTATCCTGATTCTGGAATGACTGCGAGTAATACGGCGAGAGTTGTTTTTAATGGAGCTTATCTTTATGACAACTCCTACAGCACAGAATTTTCGGCTACACTTACTCATGAATTCGGGCATTTTTTGAACCTAATTCATACTTTTGAAGGAGGCTGTACAGGTACTGATGAGGTAGACGACACTCCTCTTGAAGACGGAAAACATACTTTGGCCTGTACTCAAGGTACAAACTGCAACGGAGATAGAGTTAACAATGAAAACTACATGGGGTACAATGGTGCTCAAGGCTGTTACAAAATGTACACTCAAGGACAAATTGACCGAATGCTTGCAGCACTGGAACATCCGTCAAGAAAATCACTTTGGCAGGCAGCCAATCTTATTGCCACTGGAGTAAACTCGACTGGAGGTTTATTAACAGTAAACACGAGTTCGTTTAAAGAAGCTGTCTCTAATAATGGTTCTTTTGATACCGCATCAATTGTAACGCTTTCCGGAAAAACATTTGCTCTTTCATCGGGAACAATGACTTCTGGAACTCACTTTTCTCACACTTTTCCAGCAGGAATTATACCTGTAATCACTGTTAATTCAAACTCACAATTAACGGTAACTTTAACGGGAAATGCTGCAAATCATCAAACTGTCAACAATGCAAAAGGGGCGATTACATTTTTACCTGCGGCTTTCACAGGCGGAACTGCAGATTTAACTTGTACCAGTTTAAACTACGACTTTAAGTTTGTAGATCCTTATGGTATTTACTTTGTCGATATGCCAGACGCGACAGCATCTGCAGCTCAAACCTGGAAAGCGTTTAAAATAAACAAAGGCGATGATCCCGCTTTTGGCTCATGGAGATATACTGCAAATGCTTTAAAAATTGAAACTTACGCCAAAAAATTAGTGTGCGAAGCTGGAACGAGAAACATTACGCTGCTTCCTGCTAATTCTCCTATAAGCGCTTCAAGTAATTTTACAGCTCCGGGTGCTTATCCAAATCAATTAGATTTACGCACAGCATCTTACACCAATTGGGACGGAAAAACAGGATATGTTGGTTTCGATTATCTTATTGACGGTTTAACTTGTTATGGCTGGTTTAAAGTTACAGTTGACGCAAACGGTGACGGTTTCAGCATTACTGAATATGCGTATAATACACAGCCGGGAGCCACGATTTATACTGGAATGACTCCAAAAACAGCTGTTGTTCTTTCTACTGATACTTTGTATGAAGCAGATGCTAATGATGGAGGCATTACCACAAATGCTGTAATTTCGTTATCAACCAACAATGGAACTTTCACAAAAAGCTCTGGAACTTTTACTGCAAATACAGACTACACTATTACTGGCGTTCCAGCAGGTTTAACAGCGGTTTTAACCTTGCAGAGCAACTCAAAAGCGGCTCTTACTTTTACAGGAAAAGCAAGTTCACATTTACCAGCTAATGATGCTGCGGTAATTGTAACGTTTAAAGATGCTGCAATTACAGGCGGAATTGCAACACTAGACAATGCTGCAAAAACAATAAATTTAAAATTCGAATCTCCTTATGGAATCTATTATGTGAACAATCCAGATTATGTTGCTTCACCAGCAGCAGTATGGCAATATTTTGATTTAGGAATTGGAGACAATACAGAGTATGGTGCATGGCAATATGCGGCGAACGCTTTAAAAATTGAAACGTATGGCAAACGACTGGTTGCTGAAACTGGAACGCGAAACATTACTAAAATTGCGGCAGGAACATCTATAGGCGCATCAAGTAACTTTACTGCTCCAGGCGCATATCCTAATCAATTAGATTTACGTACCGCATCTTACACTGCTTGGGACAATCAAACGGCTTATGTAGGTTTTGAATACAGCAGAAGAGGCAGAACTTGCTACGGATGGTTTAAGGCAAAAGTAACTGCAAACGGAGATGGTTATACGATTTCAGAATTTGCTTATAATACACAGCCTAATCAAGCTATTATTGCTGGAGCAACAGGCGGAATAACTGTTGCCGCTCCAACAAATTTAGTTGCAGCAGCAAATTCAACCAGTCTTCAAGCTGTTTTAACTTGGGCAGATAATGCCACTAACGAGACAGGATATATTGTAGAAAGAGCTTCTGCAGATGGTGTTTACAGCAGTATTGCAACCTTAGGAGCAAATGTAGTTACGTACACCAATACAGGATTAACTGCTGGAAACACGTATACATACAGAGTTAAGGCAAATGCTAATACTGTTTCTTCAGATTATTCGAATGTAGCAACTGCTGTTATTGAAGCTGCATCTGCTTATTGCACAGCACAAGGAAGCAACTCATACGAGTATATTAAAGATGTTACAATTGGAAGTTTCACTACTACATCTGGCGCAGATGCTTCGGGTTACGGAAATTATACTTCTAAAAACATAACATTAACACCTAATACAAGTGTTGCCGTAAGCTTAACACCAGGTTTTTCAGGCTCTAATTATTCAGAGTCTTGGGGAATTTGGATTGATTACAACAAAAACAACACTTTTGAACCTTCTGAAAAAGTAATCAACGGACTTTCGTCAACGGGCACAGTTACTGGTAATTTTACAGTTGCAGATGGAACTGGAACAACGAGAATGCGTATTGTAATGAAATACAACGGAAACCCTGCGACACCCTGCGACAATATTGGCGATGGAGAAGTTGAAGATTACACGGTAACTTTTGGAGCTTCAAACCCTAATCCGGTTACTTTAAATACTCCGACAAATATTGGAAACTCAGGAGTTTATTCATCTGGATTCTATGCTTCTTGGACAGAAGTTGCTAATGCAACAAGCTATGAAGTACAGTTATACAAAACTGCAACTGGATGGACAACTACAGGAACATCAACTACATACTATTTATGGATTCCGAAACAAGGAACTGAAACAGCTTACCGATTCAGAGTAAGAGCCGCAAATGCATCAGGAACGAGCGCTTGGAGTAATTACCTTGACATCAATCTGCCACTTTCTGGAGCTGAAGGAAATGATCTTTTAATGGGTAAAAAATCATTCTCAATGTTCCCGAATCCAGCAACTGATGTTGTAAATTTCAATTTTGAAAATGTAAATATTGCAACTGCTGTAATCACGATTTACAATAATGTTGGCGCCGTAATTGATACTGTTCGTAATACATCGAGTTATACATTAAAGAATCTCCCAACTGGCATTTACCACGTAGTACTTACTGATGGCAATTTCACTCAGAGAAAAAAACTAATCGTTAAGTAATTATAACTCATAAACATAATTTAGAATACAATTCTAAAAAAACAAAACCGCTGAAAGAGATTCTTTCAGCGGTTTTTCATTTTATCTAACTTTGTATTTCTAACAAACGAGAACTATGAGAAAACAATACAATCTGCGCCCAAGCGAAGATGGTCTAAAAGCTTGGGATGTGCATCGATTAATAGAATTATCAAAAAACTTTCCAATAAAGAATATTTTACTCAGCGAAATAAACGAGATTAACGAACCTTATTGGTTTCAAGATTCAGATCAACAGCCAACTTGTGCTGCGATTCTAGAACATATTAAACTTATAGATGCCGTAGATTTACAATATCCCATTATTTTATGTGCCGATGGGCGTTTAATGGATGGCATGCACCGCATAATGAAAGCTTTGCAGCGAGATCAAACTCATATTAAAGCTGTACAATTTGAAATCACACCTGATCCGGATTTCATAGGAATTCCGGCGGATCAATTACCTTATTAAATTTTATATAAATACCTTAAAATAAAAATCCCATCTATTTATACGAATTGATTCGAATAAATAGATGGGATTTGTGTTTCTTATTTAATTAATACCCAAACGGATTTTCAACACTTTCCATTGGATTTGTAAACCATTTTGGTCCATTTTCTGTCATATAGAAATGGTCTTCATGACGAATTCCGAATTTTCCAGGAATACAAATCATTGGTTCGTTGCTAACCACCATTCCTTCAAGAAGTTCAATTTTACTGCCTCTTACTAAATATGGGTATTCATGAATATCTAAACCTGTTCCGTGCCCTACTCTATGCGGTAATCCCGGCAAACTATAATCTGGACCTAAGCCCGCTTCTGCCAATACTTTTCTAGCTGCATCATCAACAGATCCGCATGACGCTCCGATTTGAGCAGCTTCGAAAGCAGCATGCTGCGTTGCTCTTTCTAAATTCCAAATCGTTTTATATTCTTCAGACGGAGTTCCGTAGGAATAAGATCTTGTAATATCTGAGATATATCCTTCTAGCTTACAACCAGTATCAATAATAACTGCTCCATTTTCCTTTAAATCCTGAGGTACAGAAACACCATGCGGATATTGTGTATCATCAGCAAATAAAACAATACAAAAATAAGAACCAGCAACAGCACCTGCTTTTATGTGCGCTTCATTTATAAATTTAGTAACCTCCGCAGCCGTAATTCCAGGTCGTAATATTTTTGCCGCTGCACGCTGTACCACCATTGTAATATCTTTTGCTCTTTGAATAATTGCAATTTCATTAGCCGATTTTTGCATACGACAGGCTGATGTTATAGCAAGTGCATTGATAATAGTATATGACTGATTTGTTTTTACAACACCATCAACCAAAAAATAAGGAGCTGATTCGTCTATTGCAATATTTCCACTTATAATATTTTTACTTTTCAATAATTCTCCCATCAAAGCGTAAGGAGATTCATGCTCTTCCCAGCAATTAATTTTCCCGTTTAATTGCATGTATTTTTTAAAAGTACCTTCTTCAAACTTTGGAACAATATAATCCAGTGTTCCATCGTCATACAATAAAGCGCCCACCATTCTTTCTGACGGATTCCATTTGGTTCCCGTAAAATAATAAAGATTCGTGCCTGCGTTAACATAAAGCACTTTTACATTGCTGTCTTTCATAACAGCGACAGCCTTTTTTAAACGAGCTAAATATTCTTCTGGTTGAATTGGCTTTACATCCAATGTCATATTTTCTATTTTCTCTAACTCCGCAGCAGCAGTTGAGCCTCCTATACCAATTGTCATTTTATATATTTTTTTTAAATTGATTAATTACATTATCTAAACCCGTTTGAGCGCGATTACTTTCAGCACTATAGAAACATAGCTACTTATCGCGTGAAAAGGCGTTTCACTTTGCATGAATGCACATAGAGCATCTATGTGTAAATGATATGTCATTTATTTTAATCTTTTATCCAATAAAACAAACCTATGTTTCTATGTGTTAAATAATTTTTAACAATTACACTACACTTTTTAATTATCTAAGTATAAAACCATTTTTCATAGGATCTTTTGGATCTATTAAAAACGTATTTATTCCGGTTACAAAAGCAGTTCCTTCTACTTGCGGAATTACAGCTTTAAAAGGTCCAAATTTTTCTTCTCTAACAAGAGATCCTGTAAAAGTACTTCCTGTTATGCTTTCTATCGTAATAAATTCATTCAAATTTATAGCATTTCTCGCTTTTTCAATCGCAATTCTTCCAGAAACACCTGAACCTGTTGGGGAACGATCAACTTCTCCATCAGCAAAAACACAAACGTTTCGGCTGTGATTAGAAATATCAAGCGGTTCATCAATAAAAATAGTGCCGTATAAAAAACTCAAATCCTCCTCAAACGGATGCTGAATTTCTTTATCCTGATCCATTACGGCATGTTTTATATCAACACCGTTTTGAATAATAGTACGGTAATTTTCTTCGGTTAAACCAAAATTCAAATGCGTATTTTTCCTCAAATCAACATAAGCATAAAAAGCACCGCCATAAGCCAAATCATAAACAACATCGCCAACGCCCTGAACATTTACAATACGATCTAAACCTACAGCAAAACTAGGCACGCAATGAAATCTCACTCCGGTTACTTCACCATTTAAAATGGTAACAAACGATAAAATTCGTCCGCACGGAGCATCAATTTTCAATTCATTCTCCCCTTCTTTTATTGTTATCCAATTCATTTTTGCTGCCAAAGTGCTTATCCCAATAACCGCATGACCGCACATACTGCTGTAACCTTCATTATGCATAAAAAGAATCCCAAAATCGGCATCATCATCATTTGGCGGAAGCAAAATACAACCGTACATATCAGCATGACCGCGAGGTTCAAACATCAATGCTGTTCTTAAATAATCGAAGTTTTCTTTTATATCTCTTCGGTATTCTAAAACAGTCTTTCCTTTCAGTTTTGGAAAACCAGAAACAATTACGCGCAAAGGTTCACCGCCTGTATGCATATCAATTGTTTTTATTTGCAGTACATCTGCCTCTGCTTTATAATCAATATTATTACAAATATTTTGATATGTTTTAGACATTTTTTTGTGTTTTTAAATTATACTCTTCATAAAAATATCCAGCTGCAACAAGATCCTCTAAAGCATGTCCAACGGATTTAAAATAAGTGATTTCAGTATCAGATGTTCTGCCCGTTTTTGTATTGCTGCACAGTTCAAACAAATCTGCTTTGATCGTTTCTTTTGTGATAATTCCACTTGTCAGTGGAATCAAAATATCACCGCTTTCCTTAAGTCCGCCTTGATAAGTATCCAGAAATAGGCTCGATTTTAAAACGGCTTCATCATCTGCTTCACGCATGTCTTTTTTATACGCGCCAACAAGATCTAAATGCTGTCCTGCTTTCAGCCATTTTCCAAAAACAAGCGGAACAGGAGATAAAGTCGCAGCCGAAATAATGTCAACTTGAGAAATAGCTTCTTCTACAGTTGAAACCGGCTTGCAGGTAAACGAAGAATTTTTGAGTACATCACAAACCAATTGTGCTTTTTCTATAGTTCTTCCCCAAACATAAACCTCTTTAATTGGTCTGACGCTTGCATGCGCTTGAATCAAATTTATAGCTAAAGCCCCTGTACCAATCATCAGCATAGATGAAGACTCTTTTCGAGAAAGATAACTGCTAGCCAATGCAGATGTCGCTGCGGTACGTTTTCCTGTTAATGATTTTGCATCCAGAATTGCTTTTATATTTCCTTTATGCCCGTCGAGATAAATGTAAGTTCCTTGTATTGAAGGCAAATCGTATTTACCATTATTAGGACTTACAGTTACTATTTTTACTCCTAAATCTCTACCCGCTTGAAACGCCGGCATTAACAGTAATGTTGAATCTTTCTCTTCTGCAGGATTAGGATAATCGTGATGATGACGCATAGGTACTTGGATAGCCGAAGTCGAAAACCCAGCGCGAAGTCTTTCTATAAGTTCTTTAAAATTGCATTTTTCTTCAATGAAATGATCTGAAATAAGTTGTATTGGTTCCATGTATTTTGTTGAAATTTTACTAAAAATAGAAGATTATTTTATGATAATACTATTTCACCCCAAAACCAGATAACATATGCTAACTTAAGGTTAATATAGTACAAATTGATTAGACTTTATGACCTTATTTTTATAAAAAACAATTTTAAACAATAATGAAAAAGTTAAAACACATTTTAGCAGTACTGACTGTTTCCTTAACATTCTGGACTAGTTTTGCTCAAACTGAAACCGCAGCTCAGACAGGTTTAGAAAATAAACTGAAAGAATTATTTCCTGATGCTGCTATTACAAAAACCAAAAACCTTGACGGTTTTAGCGAGTCGTATCAATTAGTTCTTAACGAACCTTTAGATCATAACAATCCGAAAAAAGGCACTTTTAAGCATTATGTGTATTTATCGCATTTAGATTTCAAAAGTCCAATGGTGATCGAAACCGAAGGTTATGCTGCACGTTATAAAAAAACAGAATTGAGTTCTTTATTACATACAAATCAGGTAATTGTTGAATATCGCTTTTATGGAAACTCGAGACCTAACCCAATTCAATGGAAATATTTAACAAATGATCAGGCGATCGAAGATTATCACTCGATTGTAACAAAATTGAAACAATTGTATACAGGGAAATGGATTTCGACAGGAATTAGTAAAGGCGGAGAAACAACTTTAATTTACAAATCGAAATATCCTAATGATATTGATGTTGCGGTTCCATATGTGGCTCCTTTAATAAACACTCAAGAAGATCCTAGAATCGAACAGCATCTGGCAACTGTAGGAACTGCTGAATGTCGCAAAAAAATAATTGATTTTCAGCGCACTTTATTACAAAACAGAGCAGCACTTCTTAAAGAAATTAAAGCATATGCTGACCAAGAAAAAATGACTTTTACTGAGGTTTCTTTTGATGAGGCTCTAGAATATGGCGTTCTTGAATTTCCTTTTTCGTTCTGGCAATGGGGAGGAAAATGTGAAGACATTCCTGATAACACAGCATCATCAAAAGCACTGTTTGATTATATGAACAAAATTGTTGGAATTGGTTATTACAACGACAAAAACTATTATGATCTATTGCCATCTTACTACCAACACATGAGCGAACTAGGGTATTATGGATTTGATTTTACACCTGTTAAAGACTTATTGACGACTGTAAAAAGCACTTCAAACAATCGATTCGCACCAAAAGATGTTCAAATAACCTATAATCCAAAATACATTAAAAAAGTGAGGGATTATGTAGAAAACAAAGGCTCCAAAATACTATACATTTATGGAGGTTATGATACTTGGGAGTCTTGTTCTCCTACTCCTAATTCGAATCTTGATGCTTTAAAAATGGTTTTAGCCGGCGGAAGTCATGCCACTAGAATAAAAAACTTTTCAGAGCAAGATCAAGACAAAATAATGAATACACTAACAAGATGGTTAACAGAACAACCAAACTTAAATTAAAAAATAAGGCTGAAGAAAAGTTTCTTCAGCCCTATTTTTTATAAATCAATTTTGAACACAGATTGTACTAATTTTAATAGATCAATCTTGTTTGTGAAATTAATTTCACAAACAAATTAGTGACAATTAGTGCAATCTGTGTTGCTTTTTTTACTTGTCTCTACAAGGCAACTCTAGTGAGCGTTTTTTTAATTATTATACAGGCACATTTTTTTCAAAGGCAGAACCAAATGAGAAAAAAGAATCGGTGCTTCCTACACCTTCAATTTGATGAATTTGCTCGTATAAAATCTTACGAAGTTCTTCATTATTATAGGATACAATTTTAATAAATAAAGCATATTTTCCAGAAACCCAATGGCATTCAATTACCTCAGGAATTTCTTTCAATTTTTCAGCAATTGAGTAAGAAAAACGGGCTTCTTTAGTAACAATTCCTGTATAGGTAACCGTTTCATAACCAAGTTCTTTGGCATTCAGTTTTACTGAAAATCCGGTAATAATTCCAGACTCTTGCAATTTCCTGACTCTCAAATGTACGAGCGAATTTGATATGTTTAATTCTTTAGCTAAATCAGAAAATGGCACTCTTCCGTTTTCACTAAGTTTTTTGATGATTTCTTTATCTAAATAGTCAGTATTTTCATTGTTTTTTATGCTTGCCATGGCTCATTTTTTTGGATTGATTATACTATTTTGACAATTCTAAAGCTGATTCCAGCATTTAAAGTGTCAAAATTACAAAAAAACAATCACAAAATGTCTAATTATTAATAATCACGTACACACAGTGTTATAATAACATCGTTTTATATAGATTTGTGTCATAATCACACATTTTTAACACAACCAAAATGAATAAAGATCAATTACTTACAAAACTATGGGAGCAGTATGCTGCTATCACTCCATCAGCAAAAAAAATTCATGAATTATTAGAAGAAAAAGGTGAAGTAATAAAAAATGACCATATCGCAATTCGAACTTTTAATGATAAACGTATTAATATAGAGGTATTAGAAAAACCATTTTTAAATGTTGGTTACGAAGCAAAAGGAGAATACAATTTTGAAACCAAAAAATTATTTGCCAAGCATTATGAACATGCTACAGATAAAGATGCACCGAGAATTTTTATTTCTGAACTGGAATTAGAAAAATGTTCTGCTGAATTACAGGAAACTGTAAAAGACATTTTGAACAGCTGTGACGATGATACATTCAAGAATCCTGAATTAGTATTAAGCGGTTCTGTTTGGAAAGCAGATTCTCAGAAAATCTATAAATCATTATTGAGCGAATCTGAATATGCGGCCTGGATGTATGTTTATGGATTTAGAGCCAATCACTTTACTATAAATACAAATGCTTTAAAAGATTTTGAAACATTAGAAGAGCTGAACACTTTCTTAGAAAACAGCGGTTGGAAATTAAACGAATCTGGCGGGAAAATTAAAGGTACTCCAGAACAATTATTAGAGCAATCGAGCACACTGGCTGATTTGTATACAATTGATTTTGAAGAAGGAGCTCTAGAAATTCCATCTTGTTACTATGAATTTGCACTTCGTTATCCAATGTCAAACGGAGAATTATATCAAGGATTTGTTGCTTCATCTGCCGATAAAATATTTGAGAGTACAGATGTTAAACTGCAAAAATCATAATATTCAGATTGATTTACAGCAATCTACATTATCAAATAAATCAACTTTTTTAATGTCCGATAAAAGTTGAATAACATATCAAAAAAGGTCAAAATGACAACAACAGAATTACAATTTGGAATAAAAGAAGCTTTAGACCAATTAGGCATAAAAGAAATTAACGACGGAACCTCAACAGGATTAAACCATTTTTCGAACGGAGAACTACTAGAAAGCTATTCTCCTGTTGACGGACAGTTAATTGCCAAAGTTAAAACTTCGACAGCTGCAGATTATGAAAAAGTAATGGAGGCCGCAACAACTGCTTTCAAAACATTTCGAGTAATGCCGGCACCTCAACGTGGTGAAATCGTACGTCAGTTTGGAGAAAAACTGCGTAAAAACAAAGAAGCTTTAGGTAAACTGGTTTCTTATGAAATGGGAAAATCATTGCAGGAAGGTTATGGCGAAGTACAGGAAATGATCGATATCTGCGATTTTGCCGTAGGA
This sequence comes from Flavobacterium oncorhynchi, assembly GCF_002217355.1. Taxonomy (GTDB): domain Bacteria; phylum Bacteroidota; class Bacteroidia; order Flavobacteriales; family Flavobacteriaceae; genus Flavobacterium; species Flavobacterium oncorhynchi. Next base: position 177,965 of record NZ_MUHA01000010.1, read on the forward strand.
CTTTCACGTCAGCTTCATGGCTTAACCATGCATTCAGAACGTCCAGGACATAGAATGTATGAGCAATACCACTCTTTGGGGGTTGTTGGGATAATTTCAGCGTTTAATTTCCCTGTAGCCGTTTGGGCTTGGAATACAGCGCTGGCTTGGATTTGCGGTGATGTCTGCGTTTGGAAACCATCTGAAAAAACACCTCTTTGCGGAATTGCTTGTCAAAATATTATTGCCGAGGTTATCAAAGAAAACAATCTTCCTGAAGGTATTTCCTGTTTGATTAACGGCGATTATAAAATTGGTGAAATACTAACAAATGATAGCCGTATTCCGTTAATTTCTGCGACAGGTTCTACTCGCATGGGTAAAATAGTCGCACAGACTGTTGCAGGACGTTTAGGAAAATCGTTATTAGAATTGGGCGGAAACAATGCTATTATTGTAACGCCGGATGCTGATATTAAAATGACCGTTATTGGTGCAGTTTTTGGAGCTGTAGGAACTGCAGGTCAAAGATGTACATCTACACGTCGATTAATTATTCATGAAAGCATTTATGATAAAGTAAAAGATGCAATCGTGTCGGCTTACAAACAATTACGTATTGGAAATCCTTTGGATGAAAACAATCATGTTGGACCGTTAATTGACAAACAAGCTGTCGAAATGTATAATTATGCTCTTGAAAAAGTAGTTGTCGAAGGAGGTAAAATTCTAGTAGATGGCGGTATACTTTCTGGCGAAGGATATGAAAGCGGCTGTTATGTAAAACCTGCAATTGCTGAGGCAGATAATTCATTCGAAATCGTACAGCATGAAACTTTTGCTCCTGTATTATACTTGCTTAAATACTCAGGAACTGTTGAGAATGCGATTGCTGTTCAAAATGGTGTTGCGCAAGGATTATCATCGGCAATAATGACCAATAATTTAAGAGAAGCTGAACTGTTCTTATCCGTTACAGGTTCTGATTGTGGTATTGCAAATGTAAATATAGGAACTTCCGGCGCTGAAATTGGCGGCGCTTTTGGAGGAGAAAAAGAAACCGGAGGAGGAAGAGAATCTGGGTCTGATGCATGGAAAGTATACATGCGAAGACAAACCAATACAATCAATTATACTACTAGTTTACCATTGGCACAAGGAATAAAATTTGATCTGTAAGCAAAAACTAAAAAAAACTAAAAAAAAAAACAGATTAAAAATTCATCGCATTTTATACATCAGGTTTGAAACCGAAGCCAAAAAATAAACTGCTTTTATAACAATTAAAAAAAACTAAAAAAAAGAAAAACTATCGGATTTTAATTAACCAAAAACTATCACCAAATGAAAAAACTATTAATTAGGAAGCTGAATTTTATTCCTTTACTATTATGTTTATGGCTGCCAACTCTCCATTATGGTCAAGCGCAAAAAAGCATAACCGGAAAAGTAACTGATGATAAAAACAATACGTTACCAGGCGTAAGCATTTCTATAAAAGATTCAAACTACAATGCTTCAACGGATTTTGATGGAAATTATACATTGTCATTCCCCTCAAATTTAACAAATCCTACAATCATTTATTCGTTCTTGGGTTTTACTCAAAAAACGGAAATCGCAGACAACCGGACTACGATTAATGTAACAATGATGGAAGAAACCAATAAACTTAATGAAGTTATTGTAATTGGTTACGGCTCTCAGAAAAAAGGCAACGTTACCGGAGCAATTTCATCTGTTAAAAAAGAAAGCATTGAAGCAAGGGCTGCAACAAATCCTGCCGAAGCACTGCAAGGTTTAGTAGCGGGTGTAAATGTGCAAAAAAGCGGTGGTATTGCCGGCGCAGATGTAAGAGTAAAAATACGCGGCGTAAATACCTTTGGAGCAACTGAACCGCTTTATATTATTGACGGCTTTCAAGGCGATATTAAAACCATAAACCCAACAAACATCGAATCGATGGAGGTTCTTAAAGATGGAGCTGCTGCTGCTATTTACGGATCTGTTGCGGCAAATGGAGTAATTATCGTTACCACCAAAAATGGTCAAAAAGAAGGTATAAAAGTAGATTTCAGTTCATTTTTAAGTTTAACGAATGTTGCTAACACTTTAGACTTATTAGATGCTGACGGTTATCGCACAGTACATAAAAGAATGTATGATGAGTATAACAAATATGCTACATCGCCAAAACCGCTTCCTGCTTATATTACTGCTCCATCTGATGTTAACACAGACTGGCAGGACGAAGTTTTCCGTTCTGGACTTACACAAAATTATGGCTTAGGAGTTCAAGGAAGACAGGGCGATATTAAATTTGCTTTGTATGGTAACTACGTAAAACAAAAAGGAGTTGTAATTGATAATGATTTTGGCCAGCAAACAGCAAGTGCAAGAGTAAGCTTTAAAAAGTCTATTTTTGATGTAGACGGAAAAATGGCCTATATAGCAACACAAAATGCACTGCCTAATTTTCAATTAAAAGAGGTATACACGATGGCTCCTTTAGTTCCTGTTTACGATTCAAACGAGCAATACGGCTATGGATTAACGGGTAAAAATGGACTTCCAGCAGGAACAAATCCAGTAGCCGAAGAGCATTTTAGAAAAAGCAAAGACAACGGACAAGATTTGACAGCAAATATTGCTATTACAGCAAACATTACTTCATGGTTGAAGTATAAAATTGCTTATTCATACCATATGAAAAACAACCAGCAAATGGCTCATTTTCCGCCATTTATTGCTAACCCAAAAGAAGTGCATCTTTATCCGATGCAAACGGAATTAAGATCACATTGGGATGAGCAGATATTAGACAATATCATCACTGTTGATAAAACTTTTGGAAAACATACTTTTGGTTTAATGCTTGGTAACACTATTAATGGTCAATCATCAAACTGGAATCAAGTAAGTGTTGAAGGAAAAACAACAGACTATTCTGTAGAAAACGGAGAGCTGGTATCAATCGATCGTCCTTCTGGATTTTTAGATCCAAATTTTGAAACTATCGGTGCAGGTAAAGGAGGAACTTACTCTGCTGACGGTTCAAAATTTCAATACAATCGTGTATCCTTTTTCAGCCGTTTAAACTACTCTTTCAACGATCGTTACTTGCTTCAAATGACGGTTAGAAAAGATGGTTCATCTAAATTTGGAGAAGACAGCCGTTGGGGAACTTTCCCATCGATTGCTTTAGGATGGAAAATAGATCAAGAAAACTTCTTCCCAAAAGATTTTTTCATCTCAAATTTAAAATTACGTGCAAGCTGGGGACAATTGGGTAACGAAGCTGCTTTAGGATATTACTCTGCAAATACTTTAATCAAAACTGGAAATAGTTTAGGCAACGGTTATGTACAAGGTGTTGGAAGCAACCCATGGCCGGGAAGTATTGCAACTGCATTAGAAAACAGAAACTTGCAATGGGAAACAACTGATTCTAAAAACGTTGGTATCGATTTCACGCTTAAAAACGGAAAAATCAGTGGTTCTATGAACTACTACCACAATGTTACTGATAATTTATTAATTACAAAAAGATTAGCACCATCTGCAGGTATTGATAATCCGATACTTAACGTAGGTAAAATCAGCAACAGCGGTTTTGAACTTGAAGTAAACTATCGCGATCAAGTTGAGGAATTCAAATACAATGTAGGTTTCAACCTTACTACACTTAAAAATAAAGTAGAGTCTTTGGCAAACGAAGGACAAACTATTTATGGTGAAGGATTGAAATTTGGAGAAGAGCATTTCCCAACACAAGCACGTGTAGGAAGTCCAATAAGTGGTTTCTATTTGTACAAAACTGATGGTATTTTCCAAACTGTTGAGGAAGTAAAAGCACACAACAAAAATGGTGTTTTATTACAGCCAAATGCACAGCCTGGAGATATTCGTTTTAAAGATTTAAATGGAGATGGTTCTATAGATGAAAATGACAAAGCTTATGCTGGAACGGGATTACCAAAATTAGAAGCAAATCTTAGTTTAGGAGCGAGTTACAAAGGTTTTGACTTCTCTGCATTAATTGGAAGCGGATGGGGTAACAAACTGTATAACGGAAATAGATATTTTTACGAATCTATGAGTGCAGGAACCAATATGCTGGCTTCGACTCTAAATTCTTGGACACCAGAAAACCGCAGTAATATGCCGCGTGCCGTATTGCAAGATCCTAACGGAAACAGCCGTGAATCTGATCGTTTTCTTGAAAGCGGAAACTTCGTAAGAATGCGTCAAATACAATTAGGATATACTATCCCAAGTAAAATGTTAGGTAAAGCTAAAATAGACAAACTTAGATTTTATGTAAGTGTTGAAAACCTATTTACAATCACCGATTACTCAGGTATTGATCCAGAATTTTCTCGTGCATCTGTTCTTGACACTGGTGTTGATCGTTTTGTTTATCCATTTACAAGATCATTTGTATCAGGTGTTCAATATATATTTTAATTCTATTTAAAAAAGACAAAATCATGAACAAGATATTTTATTTACTATCCATCATAAGCTTATTCACTATTACAAGTTGTAGTGATTATCTAGACCAGCAATCTCCAGACCAGCTTACCTCAGGTAATTTCTGGAGAAATAAAGCCGATGCAGAATCTGCTTTGGCAGCAACGTATTCACAACTTGAAGCAGCCGTAGACGAATGGGCTTTTGCCGAAGTAAAATGGCCGGTTGAAGCTTATCGTGAAGACATTTGCGACTTAGGAAGCGATGCCTTAAACTACCAAAGCTGGGTTGAACTTTCAACATTTACCTATACAAATGGTAATCCTCAATTTACAACGTATTGGAGACTTAACTATAGAGGAATCAGTAATGCGAATCAAGTTATCGATAAATTGCCACAAGTTCCTGCAGCTAACTTAAACGATGCTGACAGAGCACAAATTGAAGCCGAAGCTCGTTTTTTACGTGCTTATTACCATATGAAACTGCTCCTAAATTGGGAACAGATTTATGTTAGAAAAAAATACATTACTAAAGAAAGCGATCTAAGCATTCCGTTATCAACACGTGCTGAAGCATGGGATTTTATTACAAGCGAACTTAAAGCTGCGGCTGCAGTACTTCCTGCAAAACAATCTACAGATAAAACGGGACGCGCAACGAGCGGAGCTGCAAACAGCTACCTTGGATTTGCTTATTTAACCAGAGCTTATGAAGAAACTGCTCAAAAACAAGCTTTCTTAAACGAATCTCTTACTGCACTTAATAAAGTACAAGGATATGACTTAGTTAAAGATTACGTTTCTATGTTTGATGGTACCTCTAAAAATACCAGAGAATCAATATTCGAATTGCAGTTTACAGAAACAACAGCAAATGGTGCTTTTTATCGCAATGCACTTCATTATTGGATGGCTGCTGCAGAATTAGGCGGATGGGATGAAATCCTTCCAAGTAAAGTACTTATAAACGAATTTAAAAAAGAAGGAAAAACAGCAACTACAGGTAACTACGACACTCGTTTTTACAGTACCATTTTCTTCAAAGATCCTTATTTTAATGATCCAAGCAATCCGTTAGTATTAGGAACTACTTATGATGATAAATTTGGCGATACAGACAAACCAGTATTCCGTAAATTTATTCCAAGTACACAGGAAAAAATGAATCAGGAATTTACAGCAATCAACGTTCCATTAATGAGATACTCAAACGTATTGTTGATGCAGGCCGAAGTATTAAACGAATTAGGCCGTACAGCAGAAGCAATTCCGTACATCAACAAAGTGCGTAATAGAGCCGATATGACGGCAATGACGGGAACAACTGCAAGCGCTGTAAAAGCTCAAATCGAGCACGAAAGAATTCTTGAATTTCCGCTTGAAAACTATCGTTTTTATGACTTACGTCGTTGGGGAAAAACAAAAACTGCTCTTGATGCTGCAGGACGTACTGGGTTTGATGCTGCAAAAAACAACTTCTACCCTATTCCGATAACAGAATTACAAGCAAATTAATCCATTAAATAATTACGATTTTTAAAAGAATAGCCCTATATTTCTTGGGCTATTCTTTTTATCTAATAGCAAATTGCTGAAGATAGTTTTTTATAAACCATTCTCCACAATATTATATTTATCGAAAAGCATCGATTCATATAAACAGCTGAAATAAAAACAAAAAACATTCAATAAAGACGAAATAACATGGGCAAAAGGCATATACTTTTTATTCTATCCTTCTTTTTTATCTTACAATCCGGCTCGGCGCAAAAAGGATTTCCAATTTTAGAATCCGCAAAAAACAGCTTAAATTATAAGGGAAATCCAGCGAAAGCTGAAGATCGCAACTCATTGGCTTTCTCAGATAAAGGCGCATGGTTTGCATTTGGATTCTTGGACACATCAAATACGCAGGCAGGATTTTCAGGTCCATTTTTAATGACAGAACAAAACGGAGTTTGGCTGAGTCCATCATTTGTTTCTTTACAGCTTACTGACGAAAACAAAAATGAAGTCATTAACTGGAAAAACGCTTTAGTAAATCAAAACAGTTACAACAGTCATCTTGAACAGCAGTTTCAAAACGAAAAAGTAAGCGTAAAACAACAACTGGTTTATTTATCAGGCCATTCGGCGCTTCAAAAAACAAGTATTACCAATAAAACAGGAAAAGCAATAACACTTTATCCGTCTTATAACGCCTCTCTTTTTTTAAATGATTTAAAGTTATCCGATGAAAACAAAACTTTAAAAATAGTTTCTTCAAAAAGTACAGCGATTGGATACATTCAGTTTTTAAACTCAAATCCGGTAATCGAAATTACAAAAGAAGGTTACAAAGCTCAAACTGAAAAACTGACTTTAAAACCTAATGAAACTAAGGAAATTGTTGTTTCTCAAACCTATATTTTTCCACAATATTCATGGCAGAAAGAAAAAGAAACGATCGCTAAAACAACATTTAACACACTATTAAACAACACACAAAAAGAGAAAGAAAATCTATTGGCACAATTAATTGCCAAGAAAAAAGTAATTTACAAAGACAACATTTATTCTGATTTAATTGCAAAATTAGAATTGACATTACAAAACAATACCAGAATTGCAGCAGAAGGTTTAAAACACGGAGGCCTTTTTCCGAGCTACAATTATGAATGGTTTCATGGATTTTGGGCGTGGGACAGCTGGAAACACGCGGCAGCGGTAGCTAATTATGATACTGAATTGGCAAAAAACCAAATGCGTGCTTTATTTGATTATCAAGAACCAAACGGATTTATTCCTGACTGTGTTTACAGAAATAATCTTATCGAAGAAAACAATTACCGTAACACAAAAGCGCCACTTGCAGCATGGGCAATATGGCAGATTTATGAGAAGACAAAAGACGCTGGTTTCTTAAAAGAGTTTTATCCAAAATTAAAACTATACCATGACTGGTGGTACAAAGAACGCGATCACGATCAAGATGGTTTATGCGAATTTGGCTCAACAGACGGAACTTTAATTGCTGCCAAATGGGAAAGCGGAATGGACAATGCAGTTCGTTTTGATGATAGTAAAATCTTGAAAAATGCAGAAAAAGCTTTTTCTTTAGATCAGGAAAGTGTCGATTTAAATTCATTCTTGTATGCCGAAAAAAACTATTTAAGTAAAATGGCACAAGTTTTAAAATTGACCAAAGAATCAAAAGACTGGCAAGACGAAAGCACAGCACTAAAAGCTAAAATTCAAGCTCAATTTTGGGATGCGTCTACTGGTTGGTACTACGATACAACAATCGATGGAAAATCGTTAATAAAGATTATGGGATGCGAAGGATATCTGCCAATTTGGGCAGAAGTTGCAACTCCTGAACAGACTAAATTAATGAAAGAAAACATGCTAAATCCAGCTATTTTCAACACATTTGTTCCTTTGCCAACATTGGCAGCCAATCATCCGAAATTTAAACCCGAAGGCGGTTATTGGAGAGGACCAATTTGGCTTGATCAAAGTTATTTTGGTATCAATGGATTAGAAAAATACGGATACACAAACGAAGCAAATCAATTAGCGCATAAACTTATTCATAATGCTGATGGTGTTCTGGACAAAGGAACTTCTATTAGAGAAAATTATCAGCCTTTAACCGGAAAAGGACTTGAAGCTTATAATTTCAGCTGGTCAGCAGCGCATTATTTAATGCTTCTTTTAGAAGATAAATAATAAAACGCTGGATGCAATAATTCTAAACACATAGAAACATAGTTTTTTTTAATCAAAAAGAAGGCGTTTCACTTGTTTTAAATAAACATAGATTAACCGTGTGAAAGAAAGCAACAGATTTAGGTATTTGATTTGAATTTCCTCCTGCTTTAGCTGGAGGTTTAAGAATTGATAATGTTTACAATGGCTTTAGCCAAATTAAAGAGTTTTCGGCTAAAGCCAATTTATGTTTTCATTCCAATTACTCCAGCTAAAGCAGGAGCCAATTCAAAACATTAAAAATGATAGAAACAAAACCAACTATTAACTCAATGATAAGTGAAATAGTTAAATTTTATTAACACAACAATATTACAAAGTATGTTCAACCAAAATATATCTCTTGCAAAATTTATTGCTGCAGTAACATTTATTGCAGGCAGTCATTCGACACCTATTTTTTCGCAAAATAAAAAAGCAGTCTCTTCAGAAAAAAAAGATCCGCAGCGTTTTTTCTCAAAACCTGATTTAATGCAGATTGGCGTTTATTATTATCCTGAGCAATGGCCGAGAGAACAATGGGAACGCGACTTAAAAAACATTAAAAAACTTGGTTTTGAATTTACGCATTTTGCTGAATTTGCTTGGACTTACATGGAACCTCAAGAAGGTGTTTATGATTTTAAATGGCTGGACGATGCTTTGGCAATAGCCGAAAAAGAAGGTTTAAAAGTAATTCTTTGTACGCCGACTCCAACTCCGCCGGCATGGATGGGAGAAAAATATCCTGAGATATATTTAGTAGATGCAAACGGCCACCGCAGGGAACACGGAAACAGAGCAAATGTGTCTATAACTAATGAAAAATACAGAGAATTTACAGATCAAATTGTTGCCGAATTAGGAAAAAGATACGGTAAGAATAAAAATATCATGGGCTGGCAGATCGACAATGAACCTCTTGGCACCGCAGATTTTAGTCCATCAGCACGCAAAGCATTTCAGATTTGGCTTAAAGCCAAATACGGAACAATCGAAAAGTTAAACACAGAATGGGTTGGAAATTTCTGGAGCACACGTTACAATAACTTCGAGCAGATTGTTTTACCAAATGCTGAAATGTATTTTGAAGATAAATTGAGTCCGCATGCTGTTTTAGATTTCAAAAGATTTACTTCTGATGCTCAAGCTCAGTACTTGAACAGACAAGCTGAAATACTTAGAAAATATGTTGATACAAAACAATGGATTACAACAAACTTTACCAACGTAATTTATGATGCTGATCCAAGAAGTGCTGACAAAATGGATTTTATAACCTATACAATGTATCCAGTAAGCGGTCAAAATCCGTTAGGCGGCTATAGTTTTAGAATGGGTTCACCAAGCAAAATTTCAGAAGCAAATGATTATTACAGATCAATAACAGGCGTTACTGGTGTTATGGAATTACAACCTGGGCAGGTAAACTGGGCGAGTATTAATCCGCAGTTACTGCCTGGAACAGTACACATGTGGATTTCGCAGGCTTTTGGCGGCGGCTGTTCTTTTACTTGTACTTATAGATATAGACATCCGCTTGGAAGCAGCGAAATGTATCACGACGGAATCGTAGGTACAGATGGCGTAACACTTACTCAAGGCGGAAAAGAATTTGTGCAATCTATCGAAGACATGAAACTGCTTCGTAAAGAATACAATCCGAAAGCCGTAATACCGCAAGAAATTGCAAAAAGAAAAACTGGTTTTTTATGGAGTCATGACAATCTTTGGGATTTAGAAAACCAGAAACAAACCAAATTCTGGAATACTTGGAAACATAGAAACACTTATACTTCGGCCATTAAATCAACAGGTGCTCCAATGGATTTTATTACTGAAGAGGCGAATTTTGATGATTACCCATTTATTGTTGCGCCGGCTTATCAACTTGTTGATCAAAAACTAGTGGCAAAATGGCAAAAATATGTAGAGAATGGAGGAAATTTAATTCTAACTTGCCGTACAGGACAGAAAGACAGAAATGGTCATTTTTTTGAAGCAAATTGGAATGCTCCTATTGTTCCTTTAATTGGTGCTGATGTTGACTTTTTTGACATGTTAGTTTCTGATGTAAACGGAACTATTAAAGCTGGAAACAACAATTACAAATGGAATACTTGGGCAGATGTTTTATCGCCTAAACAAGGAACAGAAGTTTTAGCCACTTATGACGATCAGTTTTACAAAGGCAAAGCAGCAGCTGTAACCCGAAAATTAGGCAAAGGAACTATTACTTATATTGGAGTAGAAAGCAATGATGGAAATTTAGAGAGACAAATTGTACGTGACACCTATTCTCGTGCAAAAGTTGCAATTGAAAACTTACCAAAAGGTGTTTTTATAGAATGGAGAGATGGTTTTTACGTAGGTGTAAATTATACCAATGAGCCTATTAATCTGCCTATTCCTCAAGGAAGTAAAATACTAGTTGGACAAAACCCATTACAGCCTGCACAAGCTGTGATTTGGAAATAAAATAAGACAAGATTAGGTTTGCCACGAATTACACGAATTGGCACGAATTTTTTTTAATAGATTGCGTATAATAATTAGTGCAAATTAGTGTAATTGCTTCGCCTGTTCGCTATCGCTCGGGTCGTGACAAAAAAAGTTTTACAAGATCGCAGAAACAAAATATAATTCGCGCTAATTCGTGCAATTCGTGGCGAAAAAATAAAATAAATAAAATATAATACAAATGACTTTTTCAGAAGCAGCTATTCAAGACTTAGTAAAAGAGCATTACGGATTAAACGTAACCGTAAAGGCATTAAATGGATATGATGAACTAAATTTTCTTTTATCGAATGACAAAAATGAAAAGTACATTCTAAAAGTATCAAATGAAAGTCATCCATTTCCTTTTTTAGAAGCGCAGGTTGAAATCATAAAACACTTAACCAGAAGTAATATTTCTAATTGTTTTCAGCAATTTTGCATTAATAAACAAGGCGGTGAATTAACCAAAATAGTACTTGACAATCATATCTATTATATACGAATTCTAAACTTTTTAGAAGGTACTTTTTGGGTTGATGAAAAAGCTAAAACAACTGAATTACATTCTAATTTAGGTTCTTTTTTAGGTAATATGGACAATGCTTTGAAGGATTTTTCACATCCTGCAATGCACCGCAATTATACTTGGGACATTAGTCATGCGAGTGAAGCCGGAGACAACTTAAAACACATTCTAAATCACGAAAAAAGACGTATTGCAGGTTATTTTCTACTGCAGTTTGATACAGAAGTTCTGCCTCAAATACATCGACTGAGACATGCTTATATACACAACGATGCCAACGACTATAATGTATTAGTACAAGGTAATCGTATAAGTGGTTTGATTGATTTTGGCGATATGGTTTACACCGTTCTTGTCAATAATCTAGCTATTGCTTGTACTTATGCCATGCTCGATGAAGAAGATCCGCTTGCTGTTGCGGCATCAATTGTTCAGGGGTATCATAAAGCCTACGCACTTACGGAACAGGAATTAGATTTATTGTATTATTTAATAGCCGGAAGACTTTGTATCAGCGTTACACAATCTGCTTACAATGCTTCGTTAGACAGTAATAATGAACATCATTTTATTACCGAAAAACCGGCTTGGGATTTATTGTATAAATTAATTCAAATTAATCCAATAAAAGCGCAAGATGCCTTTAGAAAAGCTTGTGGTTTTGAAGGATTAATTAATGATAATGATTACAGCGATTTACTTGAAGTTCGCAAAAAGAAAATTGGTCGAAATCTAAGCATTGGTTACAAAGACAAATTAAAAATTGTTAAAGGCGCGTTGCAATATTTGTATGATGACAAAGGAAGAACCTTTGTAGATTGCGTAAACAATCCGTCGCATGTTGGGCATTGCCACCCAGTTGTAGTTAGAAAAATGCAAAAACAAATTGCAACTTTAAATACAAATACAAGATACTTAAATGACGCCATAACGGAATATGCTGAAAAATTAACAGCAACATTACCCGAAAAACTAAGCGTTTGTTATTTTGTAAATTCTGGAAGCGAAGCAAATGATTTAGCGATTAGAATGAGCCGTCATTATACCAAACAAAAAGATATTATTGTACTGGATCATGCATATCACGGAACCTCAACTGTGGCAATGGAAATGAGTCCGTATAAATTTGACAGCAAAGGCGGTTCTGGTCAAATGCCATGGATTCATAAAGCAATTAATCCTGATTTATATCGAGGTCCTTTTAAATACGGCGATGCAAAAGCAGGCGAAAAATATGCTGCTGATGTACAACGAATTATCGAAGATTTAAAAAAGGAAAATAAAGCACCTGCCGTATTTATTTGTGAAACTTTATTGGGAGTCGGCGGGCAAATTCCGTTACCCGAAAACTATTTAAAAACAGCTTATGAATATGTCAGAGCTGCTGGAGGTGTTTGTATCGCCGATGAAGTTCAAGTAGGATTTGGAAGAATCGGAGATCATTTCTGGGGATTTGAATTACAAAATGTAATTCCGGATATTGTTGTTTTAGGGAAACCAATTGGCAACGGACATCCGCTCGCAGCGGTAATTGTAACAGAGGAAATTGCTGATTCATTTAATAACGGTTTAGAGTATTTTAACACCTTTGGAGGAAATCCAGTTTCTATGACAACAGGATTAGCAGTTTTAGATGTTATTCAGGAAGAAGAAATGCAGCAGCATGCACTCGAAGTAGGAAATCATTTGATGAACGGTCTCAAAACTTTGATGGCAAAATACCCAATAATAAGCGATGTTCGAGGACACGGATTATTTATTGGTGCCGAAATGGTAAAAGACAGAACAACAATGGAACCTGCCGTTCCTAAAATAGATATTGTAGTCGAAAAAATGAAAGCCAATGGCTTTTTACTCAGTACAGACGGTCCCTTACATAATGTTTTAAAAATAAAACCGCCTATGACATTCAGCAAACAAAATGCCGATGAAATGGTGCGTTTACTTGACATTGCATTAAGCGAATTGTAGAAAACATTTAACACATAATTCTCACGCTTAAACACAATATTGTCATTTCGACTGAAAGGAGGAATCACACACAAGATTCGACAAAGATTGGCGATTGTGATTGCGGCGTTTCTCGTGTGATTTCTCCTTTTGGTCGAAATGACAAACTAAACGAAAATATTGTTATTAAAATCATTGACCTAGCCCCGATAGTAGTGGAAATCCTTTTGTGGCGGGATTCGCCACAAAAGATTGAAACGGATAGCGGGATTAGCTCCTGAAAAAAGATTTGATTTTATCATAGAAATCGAAGTGACAAAACTCTAATTGAGTTTCTGGATTATGTGTTAAAAAACAGCAACAACAAACAAAGACTATTCCTGACTTCTTATCCGAATAATTTTGGATAAGGCAATCTTCTCTATAATTACTGTATTAAAATGAATAACAATAATATCCTTTCCAAGAATTCTATTAATCTTGAAAGTTTAGAAAAGCAGCTAGAAGGTAAATTATTTTACGATCATACTATGCGCTTGCTTTATGCTACTGATGCAAGCGCTTACAAAGAAATGCCTTTGGCAGTTGCAGTTCCAAAAACTAAAGAAGATATTCAAAAAATTATCGCATTTGCAAGAGAAAATAAAAGCAGCATAATACCGCGTGCTGCCGGAACCTCGCTTGCTGGTCAAGTGGTTGGAAACGGAATTATAGTCGATATTTCGCAGGAATTTACCAAAATCATTTCAGTCGATGCAACCGAGAAATCGGCTTGGGTAGAACCTGGAGTTATTCGTGATGAATTAAATCTTCATTTAAAATCATATAAACTGTTCTTTGGACCAGAAACTTCTACCAGTAATCGCTGCATGATTGGCGGTATGGTCGGCAATAATGCCTGCGGTGCACGATCTGTTGTTTATGGTTCTACCCGTGAACATTTACTTGAAATTAAAGGTTTTCTGGCTGATGGCTGCGAGGTTACTTTTGGTCCTTTGACAAATGCTGAATTCGAAGACAAATGCAACGGAATTAATGTAGTAAGTCCGCTAGAACAAGCCATTTATCTTCAAGCTAAAGATATTTTATCATCTGAAGCCAACAGAACTTTATTTGAGAATAATTTTCCTAAAAAAACAATTCCTAGAAGAAATACTGGTTACGCTTTAGATTTATTAGCAGATTCTATGCCTTTTGGAGATTCAACCGAAAAGTTTAATTTTTGTAAATTAATTGCAGGATCCGAAGGGACTTTGTTCTTTTCTACAGCCATAAAATTAAATTTAGTCGACGCTTTAAAACCCCAAGCTGCTTTAGTCTGCGTACATTTTGAAAGCATTAACGAATCATTAAAAGCTAACATTGAAGCCTTAAAATTCAATCCAGACAGCGTTGAGTTAATCGATCATTATATTCTAGAATGTACAAAAGAAAACATTGAGCAAAGCAAAAATCGCTTTTTTGTAAAAGGCAATCCGCAAGCAATTTTAGCAATCGAATTTTTACGTGATACTCAAGAAGAAATTGACGCTGTTGCGACAGAAATGGAAGCTTTGATGCGCTCTAAAAATCTTGGCTATCATTTTCCGATAGTTTACGGAGAAGATACTAATAAAGTCTGGACTTTAAGAAAAGCTGGATTAGGTTTATTATCAAATATTCCCGGCGATGCTAAAGCTGTCGCTGTAATTGAAGATACAGCTGTTGATGTAACCGATTTACCCAATTTTATTGAAGATTTCAATGCAGTTTTAAAAGAAAGAAATTTAAACTGTGTACATTATGCTCACGCCGCAACCGGCGAATTGCACCTGCGCCCTATTATCGATTTAAAAACAAAAGAAGGTACTGCAATTTTTAGAACTATTGCGACAGACATTGCTCACCTAGTTAAAAAATATAAAGGTTCTTTGAGCGGTGAACACGGTGACGGAAGGCTTCGAGGAGAGTTTATCCCTTTGATGTTAGGCGAAGAAATCTATCAAATGTTTGTTCAAATAAAAGAAGTTTGGGACCCTTGGGGTGTTTTTAATCCTGGAAAAATTGTGAATACACCGCCTATGGATACCAGTTTAAGATATACAGCTGGTCAAGAAACTCCAATGCCCGAAACTTATTTTGATTTCTCTGAACATAACGGAATTCTGCGTGCCGCCGAAATGTGCAATGGTTCTGGAGACTGCAGAAAAACTGAAAAAAGCGGTGGTACAATGTGCCCGAGTTATATGGCAACGCGTGACGAAAAACACACTACACGTGCAAGAGCAAACATTTTAAGAGAAACCATAACGAATTCAAAAAAAGAAAACAAATTTGATGATGAAGGTCTTCTTGAAGTTCTCGATTTATGTTTAAGCTGTAAAGGCTGCAAATCTGAATGCCCGTCGAATGTTGATATGGCAAAATTAAAAGCCGAAACCTTACAACAATATCACGACAAAAACGGCATTAAATTCCGTTCGAAATTGATTGGAAATACGCCCAAAATAAACCATTTATTTGCAGCAATACCTTGGGTTTATAATTTATCAACTAAAGGTATTTTAGGAAATATTATCAAAAAAACATCGGGTTTTGCAGTGGAGAGAAAATTGCCTTTAATGCATAAAATCACTTTTGAAAAATGGATGAAAAACTATACTCAAAAAGGCGATTTTACAAATGGTAAAGTGTATTTGTACAATGATGAATTTTTGAATTATTATGACGTTGAAATTGGTCAAACGGCTGTTAAACTTTTAAATCGTTTAGGTTATCAAGTGGAAATTCCGAAAATCGGCATCAGCGGAAGAACTTATCTTTCTAAAGGAATGCTGAAAGAAGCTCGTAAAATAGCCGAGAAAAATATTCTTGATTTTGAAAAAGCTATACCTCAAAACGGAATTTTAATTGGAATAGAACCTTCGGGAATATTATCTTTCCGAGATGAATATCCCGATTTATGCCGCGGCGATTTAAAAGAAAAAGCAAAATTAGCTGCTACAAAAACCTTTTTAATCGAAGAATTTTTAGCCAAAGAATTAGACGAGGGTCGTATTTCATCAGCTAGTTTTACGGATAAAACGGAACGTGTACGCATGCATGGTCATTGTTTTCAGAAAGCATTGTCATCATTAGTGCCGCTAAAGAAAATTTTAATGCTACCAAAAAACTATACCGTTTTAAACATTCCGAGCGGATGCTGCGGTATGGCGGGTTCTTTTGGTTATGAAAAAGAGCATTACGATATCTCTATGAAAATAGGAGAACTGGTTTTGTTTCCAACAATCCGCTCAGAAGAGCAGGCTACATTAATCTCTGCATCAGGAACAAGCTGCAGACATCAAATTACAGATGGTACAGGTCGTAAAGCGCAGCATCCGGTAGAGATTTTGTTTGAGGCATTAAAATAGATTCTTTTTAAACTCGTTGACCATATTTATTTTTTAAATATCTTTATGTTAAGATTACAGCTTTCACAAGAAAATGACTCTTTTTTAATGATCTAAAAAGTAATAATTTTGAGCACTACAGAATTTTTAACAAGACTTGCCGCCGCCACTTTAGCGGGATTAATTATAGGTTTTGAAAGACAATGGAATCATAAAGAAACGGGACTAAAAACGAATACGCTGGTAGCTATAGGAGCTGCAACTTTTGTATTATTATCTATAAAAGTTGCCAATACTGTATCAAATGTTGATGTTACTCGTATAACAGCTCAAGTTGTTATGGGCGTTGGCTTTCTAGGTGCAGGAGTCATTTTTAGAGAAGGCGATAATGTACATGGTTTAAACTCGGCCGCTACAATTTGGTGCAGTGCTGCTATTGGTTGTATTGCCGCTACTGGTTATTTTGTTGAAGCTTTAATTTGTACACTTATGGTCATTATTATAAATACTGCTATCGAACCAATCGAAAGATGGTTGAAAAACAGGAAATAGTAAGTTCTAATTAACTTGTTCTTATTCTTTTTTCTTAATCTTTCAGAAGCTTTTTAGCAGAATCAGAAGCGACAATCAAACCGCCGGCCATCATAATAATATCTTTTACAACTAAACGACCGGCCCCTGATAAATAAGGAAAACCAAATTGCGGAGTTGGCAGATCGCCTCCCAAATTGGGAACCCAAGTTTCTGGAGTCGTAATTAAAAAAGTAAGAGTTACCAATGCCATTCCTGCAGTAAGCAATCCGCCGATAAGTCCCAAACGATTATTAAAAATACCCAAAAAAGTCAATGTACCAATAATGACAATAACGGTTCCTAAAGCATACGAAAAACCATACGTTCCGTTTTGATGATTCCATTTAATATTCTTTTGAACCATCTCCCCTTCTTTATTTTTATGTTCTTTATATTCTTTAGGATTATTATAAAAGAAACTCATCAAAGGACTATTGGCTACAAAAGGAACGATTCCGTCAGCCTCATATTGAAAAACTTTAAGTCCGCCAATCCACACCATAACGATAAGAATAGCGATTCGCATAAAATTGATAAACTGCCCTTGTAATTTTGATAAAATGATTAAGATTTTCATAGTCTAAGTATTTAGACACAAAATTAAGAAGAGCCAATTTAGACTACAATGGACAAATATGGCTATTCTCTGGACAAATCTGCTACGATAGATATTCCAACATTTTCACGAAAAGCTGTTGGTGTAATTCCAGTATGTTTTTTAAAATAACGGCTAAAATAATTCTCATCATCAAAATTCAATTCAGCTGCTATTTCTTTCATACTCTTATAAGTCAGATGAATTAACTTTTTAGATTCAAGTATTACTCTTTCATGAATTAATGTCGAAGGTGTTTTTAAGAAATACTGCTTGCAGATCTTCGAAAAATTATTGGGCGAAATTCCCATTTTTGCGGCATAAAAAGAGGGCTGTCTTTCTTTATGAAAATTATTTTCCAGCAGTTCCTTAAAATTCATCAGCGGATGATGTGCATTCTTTTCTGCTTCGATGCTGTTATCTTTAGATTTAATTTTACTGCATAACGCCAGAATCAATTGTAAATATGCTTTTACAACCGCTGCAGCATACGTATTCGACTCTTGAAGCTCGATTATCATTTTTCTTAAGATGTTGTCAATTTCAGTATAGTCTTCTTGCTCAAGATTTATAAAAGTCTGCTGATAAATATTATTAAACAAAAGTCCATTGCAGGCGACTTCTTTTTTATGGTATTCAATACAATAAAAATCGCCGTGAAACTGCAGTTTCTTTACTTTAATTGGAGATTCAGATTCAAAATAAACCATTTGATATGGAGTTGAAAACAATACAATTTTGCCATTAAAAGAGTACTTTACCAAATCTACGCTTACTTTCCCATTGCCTTCAAAAAGAAATATAGTATAGAGCGGCGAACTGCCTAAACGGTTAATATCATCTGTAGTACATTCCTGAACTGAACAGCCTTTTTGATTATTTTCTTTATCTTTCATTGATGATTTATACTGCAAATTCTATTTGCTGTTTTAAGCAGTACTCAAAGTTAGAGTATTATTTTGGGGAACTGACTTTTAAAGAATAGAAAAGAATAGGTCGATCAATGCTGTTTTTTTTAAATTTCTTGTCATAGATTAAGTCTACTAAGTTTTATACTTACTAATTTTACAATACTAAAAAAAACAATTATGGAATATACAGTTATAAACAACGAAAAAGACAAACGTTTTGAGATTCACGTAGATGGACATATGGCGTTTGAACAATATAAATTATTCGATGGCGGTATTGCCTATATTCATACTGAGGTTCCGCCAGAATTATCTGGACAAGGATTAGCGGCTTACATCGCAAAATATGTTTTGGATTACGCAGAAGAAAATCATCTTAAAGTAAAACCCTATTGTCCTTACATAAAAGCTTACATCGACAAACATCCAGAATATCAAGCTAATTCATTATTTCATAATAAAGAATTATAAAACTGATAAAACAAAAAAAAAGACTACTCAACCGAGTAGTCTTTTTTATATAACTGCTAAACGGCTTTTAAGCCATAAATAGTGCATGTTTATTATAATTGTACAGAACCTTATCATAAGGTACATAAAGTGACGTTATCTTCTCTGATACTTCATTAAACTTGATTCCATTATGTTTTCTAAACAAGTAAATTTCTTTCAAGCAATTCGACAGACTTTGATGAATTGAAGTTGTAAAAGTTGGCAGTTTATTATCTCCTACTAATAAATCAATTTGATAATTAGAGCTGCTTTTTGACAAGTTGTTACCAATAATTCTTATTGTAAAAGTAGTCGCTTTTCCGTGTTGTTCACCTTGATATTGTAATACCATAATTTTATAATTAAAAAGGTTATATGTTTTCTCTTTACTCTTATTTAAAGTTATGAAAAAAAATGACTGTTTTAAAAATTAACATCAAATTTATTTGACAAAATTAAAACAATAAAAATAACTGCAATGCCTTTTAACAATTCATAAACTCAAAAAATTAAATAAAAAAAAACGTAAAGAATTACGGTTTTTCGGCAATTAACTAAATATATTTAATCAACTTTTTTCAACGAGTAAAATTCATTCATAAGCACGATTAATTTGCGATAATATTTTCAAGTGTTTTTTCTTCTATTAAATCTAATAAAAATGGATTTCCATCTTCATCAAACATTGTCATATTCAACGAATCCAACAAGGTTAATTTTTTTGAAACAGCTCCTTTAAATTTATTGTACGAAAGATTCATCTCTGACAAATTCTTTAATTTCTCCAGTTCTTCAGGAATTTCACCATCAAAACTGTTATTAAATAAACTTAGGTTTTGTAAAGCATTTAAATTCAATATCTCTTTACTCAAATTTCCAGAGAATTTATTACTGTTTAAAAGCAATACTTTTAAGGTTGTAATCGTGTATATTGAACCAGGCAATTGTCCTTCAATTTGATTGTCGAACAATGAAAGTATTTCTAACTTTTTTAAACTCCCAAAACTTAAAGGCAATTCACCAGATATTTTATTCGATGAAATGTCTAGAACTTCAAGTTCTTTAAAGCTATTTACTTCATTTGGTAATGTTCCTTCTAATTTATTTTTATGCAGATCAATCCTTTCTAAATTGACTAAATCAAAAAATTCAATGGGTAATTCTCCTTGCAGATTATTGTCTGGTAAATTGAGCGCCGCTACTTTTCCATCTTCTATTTCAACACCATACCAAGTCGAGACCGAAAGTGATAAATCCCACTTTATTTTCCAATGCGAGCCATTTGTAGCATGATAAAATTTTAGTAACGCTTCTTTCTCTTTATCTGAAACAGTATCTGCAAAACTATTTAGAGAAAAAACAAGCATTAAAAAAAGTGTGGTTAAGCTTTTCATAACTAATTTGGGGAATTAGGTTTTTCTATTTTCAAAATTAAGAAATTACTAGATATAAAGCATATATTGTCGATAAAGTGTTGATAAATAAAGAATACGTATTACTTTTACTACTTATTTAACTCTTAACAACGTAATCATTTTTTAACTAATTTTGAATCAACTAATTATAAAAAACCTCATAATATGGAAATTCACTTCTCTGCGCTTTTACTAGCCGCAATTGTCACATTGGTAGTTGGTTTTATTTGGTACCATCCTAAAGTATTTGGTACAATTTGGATGAAAGAAAATAATTTTACCGAAGATGATCTTAAAACTGGAAATATGCTCAAGATATTTGGGTTTACTTATATTTTCTCTTTAATGATTACCGTAATATTAATGGGATTAACCATTCATCAATCTGGAGCCGTAGGAATGGTTGGCGGTCCGCCTTTGATTGATGCTGCAAAACCATCATTTAAAGCTTTTATGGCCGATTATGGTACTGCGTATCGTACATTCAAACACGGTGCACTTCATGGGTTTATGTCAGGCTTATTCTTTGCGCTTCCAATTGTTGGAATTAATGGTTTATTTGAAAGAAAGTCTTGGAAATATATTTTCATTCATGCAGGTTATTGGATGGTCACACTTGCTTTAATGGGCGGTATTATCTGCGGATTTGCATAAATAACAAATAACTAACCCGTTTGAAAAAGTAAATTCAAACGGGTTTTTCTTAATAATAACTTAAAGCAATTGAGTTATTATAAAAATTATCTAATTTTGAACAAATTAGCACTCTCTTTTGAATACAACTTATTCTTTTCAAATTTACAACAGCACATCATTACTGCCTTTAGAATGGAACTCGCTGGCTGATAATAACATCTTTTTGACACGGGAATATCTCGAGATACTCGAAAATTCTTCTCCTGTAAATATGATTTGCCATTTTATTGGAATTTTTGATAAAGAAACTCTTTTAGGAATTGCATTAACTCAATTTTTATTTGCCGAAAAACTAGAATCTTTTGGCGAACGCGATCAATGCTTGAAAACTTCTGTGCGTAATTTTGCTTTCAAAAACTTTGCATCACATGTTTTATTTGTTGGTAACAATATGCTGACAGGACAAAATGCCTTTGCTTTTAGTGCAAATATAAAAGAGGCAAAAGCCATTAAAACACTTCATAAAGCAATTACACAGCTCAAAAAAGATTTAAAATCACAAGGTAAAAAAGTACATATTACAAGTATAAAGGATTTTACAGCAAAAGAAATTGAGCCTTTGCAAGCTGAATTTAAAAACAATTATACTTTTTCGACTCAGCCCAATATGGTTTTTGAAATCAATAAAAATTGGAAAACTGAACAAGATTATATCGACGCTTTGTCAAAAAAATATCGAGATCAGTATAAGCGGGCTCGAAAAAAATCTGAAGGAATTGAAAAGAAAAAAATGTCACTTTCAGATATTCGAAAATATGAAGATGTTATTTATGAGTTGTATTTTCATGTGGCAAGAAATGCGCCTTTTAATACTTTTTTCTTAGCTCGTAATCATTTTAGCTTTTTTAAAGAAATCATGAAAGATGATTTTTTGCTTTACGGTTATTTTCTAGATGAAAAACTAATTGGTTTTAATACTTTGATAAAGAATGGAACTGTAATGGATACTTATTTTTTAGGATATGATGAAAGTATTCAACGCGAAAAAATGCTTTATTTAAATATGCTTTACGACATGATTGCCTATTCCATTAATCAAGGCTTTGAGTCAATTGTATTTGCTAGAACTGCTCTTGAAATTAAAAGTTCTGTTGGTGCAAAACCAGTAAAAATGTATGGTTTAATTACGCACAGCAATACATTAATCAATCACAATATTGGCAGATTCTTTAATTACCTGGAACCTAAGACGGAATGGCAGGAACGAAATCCTTTTAAATAGTCATAAAAACTTTGGCAAAGCTCAATTTTCACTTATGGAATTGCTATTTTCATCTGCTTATGCAAAATATGAACTTCTAGATTAGTCTGTGCTCCACAATATTCACCATCAATCTGAAAATTGACTGGATAGTCTGTTTTTATCGTTGCTTTATCTGTTGAAATAATAACAATATCATCAGAATCAATTGGCATATTACCTGTAATAATTTTTCCGATCAACAATAAATCGAGACTTTTTAAAATTACTAATTCAAATTTCCCGTCATTCATTGCACCATTCGGATTAATGACTACTCCTGTTCCATACTTTTGTGAATTGGCAATTACAAGCATTCTTGCTGTATGTTCAACTTCTTCATTATTCGCCAAAATAGTTGCAATAAAAGGTTCTTCTGATTCTTTTAGAGCCGAAAACGCCTGCAAGGCATATCCCCAAAAACCTCTCAAATCACTTTGTTCATAGTTTTTGACCAAATTAGCATTTAAACCAAGATCGCTTAAATGAATACTTTTTTTACCGTTTATACAAATCATATCCATCTCGATATAATGGTGCAAAAACGCAATTCTGAGATTCTCTTCGATACTTGATGGTAAGTTTAAATCGACTGAAAGACCATTCGCAGAACCTGCGGGTAAAATGCCAAGAATTATATCATATTGCTCCATTGCTTCGGCTACCATTTTAATGGTTCCGTCACCTCCAGCTATAATAATTCGTTCTGGATTATATTGATTGTATAGTGTTTGTATTTCTTTTAAATCATTTTTTCCTGTGGTTTCATAAACCTTCAAATCAAAATGATTTACTGCTGCAAATTCTCTAACAGCATCGATTAAATCTGTTTTATCAAGATCTCCAGAAATAGGATTTACAACAAATAGTATATTCTTTTTCAAAATTTTATTTTTAAAACCAATTAAAATAATTAATTTACAGTACTCTATAAAAGTACGGAATTAATGAAACCAATTTTACAATTATATCGAGGTTATGCCAATGAAGAAGAATTAATTGTAATGGGGCATGTCTTTAAAAGAACTTACGACTACGATTTTCAGAAAAAAAACTTCAAAAATGCCAGCTCAATTATCAATCAGTTTAGGATAAAAACACTTGAAAATTTTGATGTTTATTTAAAATACGGTAACCAAGAGATTCATACCAAAACACTGGATGATGGCTATTTTAAATTTTGCATTCCGCTTGAAAAAGAAACACATTTTGGATGGATCGAATATGAAGTAAGCATAAAATACGATACGGAAATTATTGTTTCAAAAGCAAATTTCATTAGACCGCATAAAGGAAATCTAGGAATCATTTCTGATATTGATGATACTTTTTTGATTTCGCATACTCAGAATATCTTTAGGAAAATATATATTTTACTCTTTAAAAATGTAAACGACCGCCGAGTATTCAAGGATGTTGTATCGCATTATCAAGCATTAAGTTCTGCCGGACGTCATAATACTGAAGGCGAAAATGCTTTTTTCTTTATCTCAAGCAGTGAATGGAATTTGTACCGATTTATTGTAAAATTTGCCAAAATACACCATTTACCGAGAGCCGTAATTCTATTAAAAGATATTAAACGAAGTCTTACTGACTTTTTTATGAGCGGACGCGGTAATCATGATCATAAATTTGATAAAATAAAACACGTTTTAGAATTCTATCCCAATCTTAAATATGTATTATTGGGCGACGATTCGCAGCAGGATCCTGTTTTATATGAACGAATTTGTAAAATTTTCCCCGTTACTGTAGTTGCTGTTTACATAAGACAAACTGGTAAATCTCAGAAGAGTGAAGTAAAAAAAGTGATGCAAAATTTAGAATCTCTCAATGTTGCCATTTGCTATTTTAAGGAAAGCAGCGAAGCAATTGCTCATTCTAAATCTATTGGGATTATTTAATTTGATTCAGGTTTCAAATTGCCATCTAGACTAGTAAATCTAACCGCAAAGCACGCAAAGTTTTTTGATTTGCGAGATTTTATAAAACACAAAGTTCGCAAAGCTTTGTCAAAAAAACTTTGCGAACTTTGCGTAATCCTTTGTGTGCTTTGCGGTTAAACTCTACGTAAAATATTCAACTCTAAACTTGAAACAATTTTATATTAAGCATTAAAATTGTCAATCTCTTCCTGAACGATCTCCCAATCTAAAAGCAATTGATCAAGATCTTGTTTCTTTTTATTATAAGCAGTAAAAAATGAAGCATCTTCGATATGTTTGTCATAATTAGAAGCCAGCATTTTATCATCATGCTGAATATCTTTTTCTAATTGTTTGATTTGACTTTCGACTTTACTCAAACGGTTTTGAAGTGCTTTTCCTTTTTTCTGATCTTCGTAAGAAGTTTTATTATTTTCTTTAGGAGCGGCTGTTTTTACAACATCTTTTTTCTCAACTTCACGCATATTTTCTAAATTACGCTGTTCTAAGAAAAAATTAATATCTCCTAAATATTCTCTGATTTTTTGATCCTTGAATTCATAAACAATATTCGACATTCCTTGCAAGAAATCCCTGTCGTGAGAAACCAACAATAAAGTTCCACCAAATTTTTGAAGAGCAGCCTTTAAAACGTTCTTAGATTTAATATCTAAGTGATTCGTAGGCTCATCCATTAACAACACATTGATTGGCTGTAATAATAGTTTACAAAGTGCTAAACGGTTACGTTCTCCTCCAGAAAGTACTTTTACTTTTTTCTCTACATCGTCGCCACGGAACAAAAACGAACCTAACATATCACGAACTTTAGAGCGATTTGTATCTGTCGCCGCATCTTCCATGGTTTGAAGCAAAGTAATTTCGCCATCTAAGTATTCCGCTTGATTCTGTGCGAAATAACCCAATTGCACATTATGTCCTAGTTTGATATTTCCTTGGTACTCAAACTCATTAACCAATGCTTTAATAAAAGTCGATTTTCCTTGTCCGTTTTGACCAACAAAGGCAATTTTACTGCCTCGTTCAACCAATAAACTAATATCTTTTAAAATCGTTTTATCGCCGTAAGCTTTTGTAACATCTTCTGCTTCAATAACTACTTTTCCAGGTTCTTTTGAAACTGGAAATGAGATATTCATTACTGAATTGTCATCTTCGTCAACTTCGATTCTTTCAACTTTATCTAACTTTTTAATCAACGATTGCGCCATTGAAGCTTTTGAGGCTTTTGCACGGAATTTCTCGATTAATTTTTCTGTTTCTTCAATTTTCTTTGCCTGATTTTTTTGCGTTGCTAGTTGCTTTTCGCGAATTTCATGACGTAATTCTAAATATTGAGAATATGGTTTATTAAAATCGTATGCTTTTCCTAAAGAGATTTCGATTGTACGGTTTGTAACATTATCAAGGAACATTTTATCGTGCGATACAATTACGACAACTCCAGGATAATTACGAAGAAAGTTCTCTAACCAAATGATACTTTCAATATCTAAGTGATTTGTTGGCTCATCCAGAAGCAATACATCGTTTGCCTGCAAAAGTAATTTTGCTAATTCGATACGCATTCTCCAGCCGCCAGAGAACGTTTCGGTTTGATTATTAAAAACTTCTCTTTTAAAACCAAGTCCTAAAAGAATTTTCTCTGTATCTCCAACATAATTATAACCTCCTAAAAGATCAAAACGATGTGTATAATCAGATAAATCCTCGATGATCTGACTGTATTCTTCACTTTCATAATCAGTTCTGGTAACTAATTGATGATTGATTTCTTCCAGTTTTTTTTCTACAACCTTAATTTCGGTAAAAGCTTCATAAGCTTCTTCAAGCACGGTTCTTCCTTGTTCAAAATCAATATCCTGACGCAGAAATCCCATTCTGATATCTTTCTCTTGAGAGATAACTCCTGAATCTGGAGCAAAATCTCTTGCTAACATTTTTAGCATTGTCGATTTACCAGCTCCGTTTTTACCAACAAGACCTACGCGGTCGCCGGCACCTAAACGAAAAGTAACTTCTTCAAATAAATATGTTCCTCCAAAAGAAACCGAAAGATTGTGTATATTAAGCATAATTTATGACTATTGTTGCAAGCAGTATTCGTACAAAAATGTACCTTTGTTTTAAATTTTTTGCAAATGTTAAAAAAAGGATCCAAACTAAATAGTATTTTAACAGGAAGTTGTCCAAAATGTCAAAATGAGAGCATGTATTCAGACAAAAATCCGCTTCATTTGACTAATGTTCTAAAAATGAACGAGAATTGCAGCCATTGCGGTTTCAAATATCAAATAGAACCTTCGTTTTTTTATGGCGCAATGTATGTTAGTTATGGTTTAAATGTTGCCGTAGGAATTGCAGCATTTATTGTTTCTTTTGTGTTTTTTGGAGCCAATATTGAACAGTCTTTTATTGCCATAGTTATTACACTAATTCTATTGTTTCCATTTGTTTTACGACTTTCTAGAAATTTATATATCAATATGTTTGTTTCTTATGATCCAGAAACAAATCGAAAATAACTTATTTTCTCTTTTTATAGAATCGCTGAATATCAATTGTTGGATCTAATGGCTTTTTATTTTCGATAAAATCAAATAAATCTTTAGCCATTGCAGGTCCCAACATCACCCCTCTTGTGCCTAAACCATTTAGCAAATGAAGTGATTGCTGTTTATCATGTGTTCCAATAATAGGTCGCCTGTCGCGAACCGTTGGGCGAACACCGCCAAAATGAGATACAATTTCGAACTCACAATTGATAATTTCCTTAATTCGTTCGACTAATTCAGTCTTGCCTTCTTCTGTTGGCAGATCTGTTTTGTCTTTCCAATTATAGGTTGCTCCAACTTTGTACAAATGATCACCTAAGGGCAGAATAAAGACACTGGTGTTTACAATCACATCTAGATCTAGTTCTGGCGCTTTTATAATTAAAAGCTCTCCTTTTGTACCATCAAGCGGTAATTCTTGAAAAAAAGGATTTGCATGAAGTCCAAAACCTTCAGCGAAAATTATATTTTTTGTTTGATAGTCTTTGTATTGAATTGAATTATCGTTAATTATTACTTTTGAATGATCAAACGACTCTTGCAATAACAAATTATTTTCTAAAAGATATTCTTTGTATTTATCTAACAAAAGTGAGGTATCAACATAACCTGTATGCAAAACTTCACCATAATCAAAAGGTGAATCTATCCCGAAATATTTTTTAAAAACTAGATTGATTGAAAGAAAGGGTGCCAAAAGAGGCTTATCTGAAGCTGCAAACCAATTATTTTGCTCTTCTATAGAGAAAAACTTTCTAAGAATTGGCAATTTAAAATTAAACTTTGTTTTTAATTTAGCCTCAACATGATTATAAAAATCTTCCATTAATACTAGTTGCTCTTCTGCTTTCCAAACCTCGCTGAAGCGCTTTAAAATAACAGGATTATATAATCCTCCAGCAACTCGGGATGAATTTTGAGAATTATCACTAATTACCAAAATAGATTTATTGTTTCTAAGTGCAATCTCTGCAAATGAAATTCCAGCTAAACCAGATCCAACGATAATATAATCAAACATGTTATTGTGAATAGATAAAATAAAAAAAACTCTTACTACAAAGGTAATAAGAGTTTTGCTTATAATTTAATATTAGAGCATTAGTAGTTCCACATATCTTCTTCGAAATTACGAATTTTCTCTTTTACTCGTTCAGATTCCAACAATTGCTGCTGTGCATTATCTTTCATATAATCTTTAATTTCACGGTCACCATACATATTTTCTTCCTTGTAAATTATAGCATTAAATCGTCTAGAATTTAAAACTTGATCAAATGAAATTGGCGCTGCAGAATTCTTGTCGTTAAAAGCTTTTGCCTGATTCAAAACATCACGAGCATTTGGAAAGAACACCCAAAACAATTCGATATAATCCTTTTCGTCACTATTCATAGTATAAACGTCGGGCGTAACTGGACAAATCCCCAGCAAACGATACTTTAATTCACTCTGGCGTTTATCAAAATACCAATATCCTTTAATTTTATATTGTGTAACATCAGCAGCAGTAAGATCCTGCTTCAAAATATATTCTGCAGGAACTGTTCTTGTTGGACCAACTGTTTGATCGACATACGAAACAACTTTCTTTTTACCAGTTCCGGTAACTACCTTTTTCTTTACAACTCGAGATTTATAATCATCTGGATATTGATTAATAAGTTCCCTGCCTGCATCTGTAGTATCAATACGCGTAAGGGATCCTGCAATATCCTTCATTGTTTTTTTGGTATTAAAATAACTATCCGAATATACTTCGGTTATTTTACCCTCCCTGATCGCTCTTGTCAAAACATCATAAAGTGAACGCCTATCCGGACCAATGTTTGCAGTATCTACAGGGAAATACAGCGGGAAATTAATCTTTTCATTCAGATCAATGATCTCCCATGTTGTCTTACCCATTAGTACATCACGATCGTCTACATAACCGTAAGATAATGGTTTGTCATTATCAGAAATCAATCTTCCAGGAGATTTTTGCCCAATTTGAGCAACTGTCTTAGCATTAAGCAAATTTGATTGTGCATTTGAAGCAAAACTTCCCACAACCAAAACAAACACCATTAAAAATCTTGTTACTTTCATCATAATTTAATTATAAGACGTTATAACGCAAAAATACGAAGTTTGTTGTTATTTTTCCTACAACAAGTTAAAAAAAATAAATTCAACCTTAAGAAACAACTAAATCTGAAGCTCCTTAAAATGCAGACAAAATAAAAAAACTCTTACTACAAAGGTAGTAAGAGTTTTTCTTAAAATTTAATATAGATACTTAATAGTTCCACATATCTTGCTCGAAGTTACGAATCTTCTCTTTTACTCTTTCAGATTCTAACAATTGATTTTGAGCATTATCCTTCATATAGTCACTGATTGCTCTGTCTCCATATAAGTTCTCTTCTTTGTAAACAACTGCGTTAAAACGACGAGAATTTAATATTTGATCAAATGAAATTGGCAATGCCGAATTGTTATCATTGAAAGCTTTTGCTTCATGCAGTGCTTCACGTGCATTCGGGAAGAAAACCCAGAATAATTCGATATAATCCTTTTCGTCACTGTTCATCGTATAAACGTCTGGCGTTACAGGACAGATTCCAAGTAAACGATACTTCAATTCACTTTGACGTTTGTCAAAATACCAGTATCCTTTAATCTTGTACTGTGTAACATCAGCAGCAGTCAAGTCTTGTTTCAAAATATATTCTGCAGGTACAGATCTTGTTGGACCAACTGTTTCGTCTACGTAAGAAACAACTTTTTTCTTACCAGTACCAGTAACAACTTTTTTCTTAACGACACGTGTTTTATAATCATCCGGGTATTGGTTGATTAATTCTCTACCAGCATCTGTAGTATCAATACGAGACAATGCACCTTCGATGTCTTTCATAGACTTTTTAGTATTGAAATAACTGTCACTGTACACTTCAGTTATTTTCCCTTTTTTGATAGCTTTCGTCAAAACGTCGTAAAGCGAACGTCTATCTGAACCAATATTAGCTGTATCTATAGGAAAGTACAATGGAAAATTGATTTTTTCATTTAAATCAATAATTTCCCAAGTAGTTTTTCCCATCAAAACATCTCTATCATCCACATAACCATAAGCTAAGGGCTTATCGTTATCAGAGATAAGCTGAGCAGGAGTTTTAAGTCCAATTTGGGCTGGTGTTTTCGCGTTAAGCAAATTAGATTGCGCATTAGAAGTTAAACCTCCAGCGATAGAAACAATAGCTATTAAAAAATTTCTTACTTTCATCGTGGTATCATTATAAGATATTGAATGTAGTTTTCACTACTTATATTATTGTATTTCGTAAATTACCGGAGCAGTTCTTGGCAATAAATAACTACCAGCTCCAACAAGTTTAGTTTTAATTTCAGAAATAGTAACTTGGTCTCCTTTACCAGCTCTAGAAAGAACTTGTTTACATTGAGCATTTAATCTGTTTCCGCTTACAACAACCGTAGGCTGTCCAGCAATTTTCATATTAAATCCAACAACATCTAAACCAACTTCAAAATCAAAATCAAGTAATTTAGCTCCAATAGTAGCAATTTCTAAGTTAGATTTAGGTCCTTTTACAACACCCATCTCACCTCTAATTGTTCCTGTTGGACCAGGAATACCTTTAATTCTGAACGTTTTCTTATCTGTTACTTTATCTCCATTTGGCAATGTTCCAGTTACAGAAATAGTAGCTTCTGTACCTTGACCAGGGCTCATATTATATTTTCCAGGTTTTCCAGCTGAAGCTAAACCAGGAGCACTTGCAACAATTTTATTAGCATCAACACCTGCGAATGATACAGAGATTGGGTTAACAACTCCTCTATAAACAACGTTCATTTTATCAGCAGAAATTGTAGCAGAGTTTGGACGTGGCACTACAACGTATGGCTGCTCAAATTTAAGAGGAATAGTTTTCCCATCCTCTATAAATGTAAACTGACCAGTAATGTTTTGTTCTCCAACACTTCCAGCAGTCATTTCCACAACAGCCTGACCATTAACAATATTACCAGGTCTTCCATTAAGAGTAAAAGAAGTAGGTTTTGTGTTATCATCATAACGACCTAAAACAACTTTACCAACAACCTTTTCTCCTTGAAAATAAGCTCCTTTATTCAAAACAACAATTGCTTTGTAATTGCTGTAAGATGCCGCAGCAACTGCCGCTTTTCCTAAAGCACTGTTATAAACATCTGCTTCAACTTTTTGAACATCATTTTGCCAAGCTGAAAGTTTTGCTGCAGATGCAATTGCAGGAAATCCTTTGAAGTGATAAGCTAAATATTTTTCTTTAATTCCGTCTTTATTTTTTACATCAGAAACGTCGAACTTTTTTTCAACTTCTGAAATAATTGCAGCATATTTTTTATCTGTTCCTAAAGCCGCTTTGATATCTGATTTGTACTTTTCGATTTTAGCGATAATTTCAGTACCTTTTTTAGTGTACCCGTCTCCTGTAAACCAGTCGTCGATATTATCACCTCTATCCATAGACTCATAAGGCATTTTTCCAGTTGCTTTATCAACTTCGAAACCTTTAACTGCCTGAGTTTTTAGAGTAGCTATATAACCATAAAAATCTTTTGAAATTACTTCTACCTTGTGAGCTGTTTCTGCAGCAACGGCGAATTCACCTTTTGCTTCTGCAGCTTTTTGATCTAAAGCTGTTAATAAACTTGCATTTGTTTCAATTGAACTCTTATTTGAACCTTCAAATTTTTCGTTCATTAGACCAAAAGCAGATATAACTTCTTTTGATACGTTCATTGCTAACATTGCGATGAAAACCAGATACATCAGGTTAATCATCTTCTGTCTAGGGGTTAATTTTCCTCCTGCCATTTTTTCTAATTAGTTCTTATTAATAAATTTAATATAATAGTCAAAAACTAATTATCCTTTGTTACTCATTGCAGAAAGCATACCACCATAAACACTGTTTAATGAAGCAATGTTTGCAGTCATAGATTGCATTTGTTCTTTTAATTTAGAAGCATTTTCAGCGATTTCGCTGTTTGCTTGTGCATTTCTTGAAGCACTTTCTAATTGTACTTTATATAAACTGTTTAATGATTCCATTTGAGCAGCAGCCATAGACATTTCTTCTGCATATTTCTTTTGTCCTGCAATAGAATCAACTGTTGGTGAAATTGCTTTTGCAGCTCCTTCAAAGTTTTTGATGCTGTTTCCTAAGCTTGACATCAACTCACCGTCAATTTTAGCTTCTTTCAACATAGCATCTAATTTTTGAGATAATAATCCTTGGGCATCAGTTGGAGTTTCTACTTTCTCAGCTTTTTTTCTCGCTTGACCATTCGCTAATTCAGGATAAACAAGAGTCCAGTCTAGTTCATCTTCAACTGGTTCAAAAGCAGATAATGCAAAAATTATTGCTTCAGTAACCAATCCGATTGAAAGCATAACAGTTCCTGTTAATGGTCCCAATTCAAAGTGAGTAATTTTGAATAAAGCTCCAATAATTACTACTGCCGCTCCCATACCATAAGCGAAATTCATTGCTTTTTTACTTAATAATGCCATAATTCTTTTTTTTAGGTTTTAATTTAAATAGATTCGATTTGGATTTGTATTGATTTTAATTGTAATATACTATTTCTTTTTACCGGTTCCGTTTCCAGTTACTTGAGTTCCCATGTAATCTTGTACAGTTCTGAAACCAATATAACTTCTTGCTGAATCAGCGTATTCGTGATCACGTGTACTTACCTGTAGGAAATAAGCAACGTCTTTCCATGAACCACCACGAACAACTTTTCTTTGATTGTTTCCGTCAATTACGTTAGGGTTCATTGTAGAAACATATTCATATGCGTTTGGATTGTAAGCTGAATCTGTCCACTCTGAAACGTTTCCTGCCATATTGTATAATCCGTAACCATTAGGATCGTATGATTTTGCCTCAACTGTATACAAAGCTTCGTCAGCTGCATAATCTCCTCTGTTAGGCTTAAAGTTTGCTAGGAAACAACCTCTATCACTTTTAGTATAAGGACCTCCCCAAGGGTAAGTTGCAGACTCAAGACCTCCTCTAGCAGCATATTCCCATTCTGCCTCTGTTGGCAATCTGAATGCATTAACTAAATCACGTCCTTTTTTCTTTGATTTGATATAACCGTTTTTGTTTAATGTTCTCCAAGCACAAAATGCTTTAGCTTGTTTCCAAGTTACACCAACTACTGGATAATCTCCGTAAGCTTTATGCCAGAAATAATCATTATGCATTGGCTCATTGTACGAATAAGCGAAATCTTTAATCCAAACTGTTGTATCTGGATAAACACTTACTTGCTCTGTTTTAACAAAGTCTTTTCTTTTTCCAACTTTAGCTTTTGCTGCAGCTTGAATATCCATCCAAGAATAACGGAATTTCAATTTATTTACATCAATTGTTCTTAAACCATTATATGATTCTTCAATTGGCAAATACATCGAATCCATTACCTCAGCATAGTACTCATCTGGATAAGCTTTTGTATCTTTTATTAACTTAATTTTTTTGTTTAATTTTCTCCCAGCATACGGATCATCTTTTGTTCCTACACTATAATAATTATCATACATATATTTATCATAAGCTGTCATTTTATCCGGCTCAGAATCATTAAATGCATAATCAGCGATACTACCACCTTTACTGCCTTTACCACCAGTACTTTTTTGACCAGTTTCATCAGCTAAAATAGCCAGACGAACTCTCATTGTAGAATCTTTTACCCATTCTACAAATTGACGATACTCACTGTTAGTAATCTCAGTTTCATCCATATAAAATGAACGAACCGTTACTGATTTAGTTGGAGCATCTTCCACATTAGCTAAATCAGCATCTGATTTACCCATAATAAAAGATCCACCCGGAACCAATGTCATTCCATAAGGCTTTTCAGGATGCCATTTCCCTCCTGTAACACCGACTAACTCACCTTTGTCACCTGACTTACCACAGCCAATTACTAGTGTTAACATTGCTGTAAATGCAATAAACTTCTTCATATAAATTTGGGATTATCTATTCATTATTATAGTTCGTAAACGTATTTATTATTTATCTAAAAAACAATACTACTCGCGAAATTTATTTTACCGTTCAAAAATAATGTTAAATAAAATAAAAAAAAAATATTTCATCGACAAACTAACCGAAAAAATCGACGTAAAACACGTTTTTTTATCATATATAAACCTTATCTTACTAAAAAATATTTTGTAATATTTTGTAATTCAAAAAAATTAAGAATTCTATTGAATTTTTGCCCTATAAAGCATTTTTTCGCTGTGCTTTCCACCATCTTTCTGGCAATTCTTGGTTGCAAGCACTCAAATATTCTTCATATGAACATGGTAATAACGTATTTCTTTTTAGTTTATTGCTGCCATTTGTTTCAAATGGAATTTCTATCCACCATCGGTCTGTTTTATCACTTTTATAAAACACCAACTCCTCTTCTTCCAAAGGAACAATATACTTTAAATAATTCGTTCTGCTTCCAAAAGGATACTCTTTTGAACGATAATGATACCCTTCAATAAAATACCACACAATTTGAGCAATAATAGGTGATTCCTGCGCAGTACTGTTGTGATTAAAAATTCCAAATGAAGAAACTTTATCACTAATTCCAGCATATCTCGCCAAAGCGCAAATTTCTTTTCCGTTAAAACCGTTTGGCTCAAAAGTAACAACATTACCTGAAGCCGAAGACTTAACAGAATTCAAATCAATACTCACTAAATCAGCATCTCTGAATACTGGTTCAGCCAGCGTAATTTTATTTGAAATTTCACCTAAACGGTAAGCATCAAAAAACAACTTCTCGATTAAATCAATTTCTTCTTGTGAATTATAATAGGTCTGATAACCAATATTACAGTAGTTAAAAAGATTATTTGGCGCATCAATAATGATTTTAGTCAGATAAGAATTAGCCGAAACCAGTTCGTTTTCTTTACCAAAATCAAACCTATTATCTACAGAAACCAAATTCACCATTTGCTCTAAATCATCGTAAGCACGATACAAAGCATAGGTCAAATCTTGTGAACCTCCAAGGACTATAGGAATCACTTTATTCTTAATTAAAGTCGAAGTAACTTTTTTTACTGCAAAATAAGTATCCTCTACTGAATCACCTGCAAGAATATCCCCAAGGTCAGCTATAGACGCATCCCAATTACCAGGAAACATTCCATACAGTTTTTTACGAACCGCTGTAAGGTTTACTTCATTTATCATATTGATATTTCGGCGATCTTCAAGAACGCCGACAATAGCAATATTAATTTTATCAATATCAGGAAATTGATCTTGTGTATGCAACACAATTTTACTGCCGAGTTCTTGCGAAGACAATGAACTAATGAAGTTTACCATACCTTCATTTAGCGGTTGTAGAAAATCAAATTCCATTTATTATTTCTTTTTAGCAGCTGGTTTTTTAGCTGGAGTTTTTTTAGTTGTTGCCGCTTTTTTCGCTGGCGCTTTTTTTGCTGGAGTTTTCTTAGCAATCATTTCTTGAACTTCTGCCAATGTTAATTTTGTCGCATCAACATCTTTACTCAATTCAATTTTGATTTTACCTTTTGTAATCACTGAACGCCCCCAACGCGCTTTCTCTACCAAAATCCCTTCGTCTTCCCAATTGTGAAGTACTTTATCTATATTTTTTTGCAATTTATCTTCAATCAGTTCTTCAACATCAGCCTGAGATAGATTATCAAAATTGTATTTTTTGCTCACATTTACAAAAAGACCATTCCATTTGATGAATGGACCAAAACGCCCCACACCTTTCTGAACAGGTTCTCCTTTGTACATTGCAATTGGCGCATCAGCAAGTGCTTTTTCGTCAATTAACTCCTGTGCTCTTTCTTTTGAAACCCCTAAAGGATCTTCACCGCGAGGTAATGAAATAAATACACTTCCGTGACGAACATACGGACCATATCGACCGTTACTGACTTCTACTTCCTCTCCTTTATATTCTCCTAAATTTTTAGGAAGCAAAAACAAATTCAGAGCTTCTTCAAGCGTGATATTTCCAATGTTTTGATCTGCCATTAAGCTGGCAAACTTTTTATCTTCGTCGTCTGCTTCTCCAATTTGAGCCATTGGTCCAAATTTTCCTAAACGAACAGAAACTTGTCTTCCGTCAGCATCTTTTCCTAGGATTCTTTCACCGCTTTCACGTTCAGCATTTGCCTCAACTTCTTTTACATTTGGGTGAAATTTATTGTAGAAATCCTGCATCATTTTTGCCCAGTCAATATTTCCCTCGGCAATTTCATCAAAATCCTGCTCAACTTTTGCAGTAAAGTTATAATCTAAAATATTTCCGAAGTTTTTAACCAAGAAATCTGTTACGATAGTTCCGATATCCGTTGGAACCAATTTTCCTTTATCAGAACCTGTATTTTCTTTTAAAAGCTTCTCTCCTACTTTACTGTTTTGCAAAGTAAGCTGTGTATAATTACGTTCCTGACCTTCAAGAGTTCCTTTTTCAACATAATTTCTATTGATAATAGTTGAAATAGTTGGCGCATAAGTAGACGGACGTCCAATTCCAAGTTCCTCTAGTTTCTTCACCAAAGATGCCTCAGTATAACGTGCCGGCGGTCTTGAATATCGTTCTGTAGCTGTAATATAATTATTCGCTAGTTTTTCGTTTACTTTTAATGCAGGAAGCATTCCTTCTTGCTCCTCTTCATCATCATCGTGACCTTCTAAGTACACTTTTAAGAAACCTTCAAAAAGCAAAACTTCTCCAGAAGCTGTAAAAATTTCACTGTGATTATCTGCTTCGATTTTTACGTTTGTTCTTTCCAACTGCGCATCACTCATTTGTGAAGCCAAAGTTCTTTTCCAGATCAAATCGTACAAACGAGCCTGATCACGATCAATGTTTACCGTGTGACGAGACATATCAGTCGGACGAATTGCCTCGTGAGCTTCTTGTGCCCCTTTATTCTTGTTTGCAAAAACTCTCGGTTTCGAAAATTCTTTTCCGTACGATTTTATAATTTCAGCTTCAGCGGCATCCATTGCTTCTTTTGAAAGATTTACCGAGTCCGTTCTCATATAAGTAATAAGTCCGGCTTCGTACAAACGTTGTGCTAATTGCATTGTAATTCCAACAGGTAAATACAATTTTCTTGCTGCTTCTTGTTGCAGCGTTGAAGTTGTAAAAGGTGCTGTTGGAGATTTTTTGGTAGGTTTAGTTTCTAAATCAGCAACCTTATATTTAGAACCGATATTTTGATTTAAGAAATCTTCGGCTTCTTTTTTAGTATTGAAGTTTTTTGGCAGTTTTGCTTTAAAAGCTTTTCCAGCTTCGTTTACAAACTCGGCAACAATTGAATACGTTGCAACTGCATTAAAGTTTTGAATTTCGCGCTCTCTCTCCACAATCAAACGTACAGAAACTGATTGTACACGACCTGCTGAAAGTCCGCCTTTAATTTTTCTCCATAAAACCGGAGATAATTCGTAACCTACTAAACGATCCAGAACACGACGTGCTTGTTGTGCGTTTACTAAATTATAATCAATTTCTCTTGGATTATCGATTGCTTTAAGAATCGCCGATTTTGTAATCTCATGAAAAACAATACGTTTCGTCTTCTTTTTATCAAGTTTCAATTCTTCCGCCAGGTGCCAAGAAATAGCCTCCCCCTCGCGGTCCTCATCGCTTGCTAACCAAACCGTTTCGGCATTCTTAGATAGTGTTTTAAGTTTACTTACCAAAGCTTTTTTATCCGAAGAAACTTCATATTTTGGCTTAAAACCATTCTCTACATCTACTCCTATTTCCTTTGATGGTAAGTCGGCTATGTGACCATAACTTGACTCCACCTGAAAATCGTTCCCTAGAAATTTCTCGATTGTTTTCGCCTTTGCAGGTGACTCCACTATTACTAAATTCTTTGCCATTGCTCTATTTTTCTGCAACAAAAGTATTTATTTTTTTTAAATATTAACCTCGTCAATTCATTTTTGAGTTATTTTAGTATTATGTTTCTTAAAATTGAAGATTTATCTGAACTATTCTTTATTATATATATAGGTGTAAATTTTACTATTCGATAACCGAGAAATATGCTTTTTATTTATGAGTTTAGACAACCATCTATATTGCTTTTCTAATCTAGAAATAGTACTATAATCTTTGAAAATTAAATTTGTTAATTCTTTCCCTGCCATCTTGTCATATTGACTGTATTTACGCTATCTTTGCACTTTGAATTTTTACAATGGAAAAGATTATTGAAGAAAGCAAACAAGGCGAAAGTCTTGTCTTAGAAAATAAACCTGAGAATACTAAAAAACTTTTTATAGAAAGTTACGGCTGTGCGATGAATTTTTCAGACAGTGAGGTTGTAGCTTCCATTTTGTCTGATGGCGGATACAACACTACTTCAGTTCTTGAAGAGGCTGATTTGGTTTTGGTAAACACTTGTTCTATTCGTGACAAAGCCGAACAGACGATTCGTAAACGTCTAGAAAAATACAATGCAGTAAAACGTACTAATCCTAAAATGAAAGTGGGAGTTTTAGGCTGTATGGCTGAGCGTTTAAAAAGTCAATTTTTAGAAGAAGAAAAAATAGTCGATCTTGTTGTCGGCCCTGACGCTTACAAAGATCTTCCGAATTTATTAGCGGAAGTTGAAGAAGGTCGTGACGCTATCAATGTAATTTTATCAAAAGAAGAAACTTACGGGGATATTTCGCCGGTTCGTTTAATGAGCAACGGAATCACCGCTTTGGTTTCGATCACTCGTGGATGCGATAACATGTGTACATTCTGCGTTGTGCCTTTTACACGCGGACGTGAACGCAGTCGTGAACCGCAAAGTATCATGGCTGAAATTCAGGATTTATGGAATAAAGGTTTTAAAGAAATTACGCTTTTAGGACAAAACGTTGATAGTTACCTTTGGTACGGCGGCGGTTTGAAGAAAGATTTTGTAAATGCTTCTGAAATGCAAAAAGCAACTGCTGTCGATTTTGATCAATTACTTGAAATGGTTGCGGTTGGTTTTCCTAAAATGCGTATCCGTTTTTCAACCTCGAATCCGCAGGATATGCATGAGAGTATCTTGCATGTTATTGCGAAGTATCCAAATATCTGTAAACACATTCACTTACCAGTTCAATCTGGAAGTAACCGAATTTTAAAAGAAATGAATCGTCTGCATACTCGTGAAGAATACATGACTTTGATTGACAAAATTAGAGCGATTATTCCAAATGCTTCGATTTCACAAGATATGATCGCTGGTTTCCCAACAGAAACAGAGCAAGATCACCAAGATACTATGAGTTTAATGGAATATGTAAAATATAATTTCGGTTATATGTATTCGTATTCTGAACGCCCAGGAACTTTAGCTGGAAGAAAAATGGAAGATGATGTTGAAGAAGAAACTAAAGCTAGAAGATTACAGGAAATCGTCGATTTACAGCAAAAACACGCTTGGTTTAGAAGTGAAGAATTTGTTGGACAAGTTGTTGAAGTTCTAGTAGAAAAAGTTTCTAAAAAATCAAAAGAAGAATTCTCTGGAAGAAATTCTCAAAGTATAACAGTAGTTTTCCCGAAAGAAAGTTACAAAATTGGAGATTTCGTAAACGTAAAAATCACAAGCTGTACTTCAGGAACCTTAAAAGGTGAAGCTGTAGGATTAAGCAGCATGAATTAATTTTTTTTTGCCACAGATTAAAAGGATTAGAATGATTTTTTTATTATTTTTCTTACTTTTAATTTAGCGATTAAAATATTTATGCATTATAGAGAAAATGAAACTTACAAGATTATTGGCATCTGTATGGAAGTACATCGCAATCTTGGACCAGGCTTACTAGAAGTAATCTACAAAGATGCTCTGGAAGTTGAATTTAAAGAAAACAACATTCCTTTTGAAAGAGAAAAGGAATATTCAATTGAATATAAAGGTAAAATTCTGCCTCATAAATTTTATGCTGATTTTGTTATTAATGAAAATATAATTTTAGAAGTAAAAGCGATTAAAGAATTTTCAACTGAACATATTGCTCAGATTTTGAATTACATAAAATTATCAAATTCAGAAGTAGGTCTTTTGGTTAATTTTCAAACCAAATCACTTCAATACAAGAGATATGTCATTTAAGTATAAAAATCTGTGTTAATCAGTTTAATCTGTGGCAAAAAAATAAATACATGGAAACAGTTCAAGCAATAAAACAACGATTTGAGATTATTGGTAATGACCCAAAATTAAATCGTGCTATCGAAAAAGCCATTCAGGTTGCTCCTACTGATATTTCGGTAATGGTGACTGGAGAAAGTGGTGTTGGTAAAGAAAACATTCCTAGAATTATACACTCGCTTTCGCACAGAAAGCACGGAAAATATATTGCGGTAAACTGTGGAGCGATTCCGGAAGGAACAATTGACAGTGAACTTTTTGGACACGAAAAAGGAGCTTTTACAGGAGCCACAAGCACACGTGAAGGTTATTTTGAAGTTGCCGACGGCGGAACAATCTTCTTGGATGAAGTTGGAGAATTACCACTGACAACACAAGTGCGTTTACTTCGTGTTTTGGAAAATGGAGAATTTATAAAAGTAGGTTCGTCTCAGGTTCAAAAAACCAACGTTCGTATTGTTGCTGCTACAAATGTGAACTTGTTTAATGCCATCGAAAAAGGAAAATTTCGTGAAGACTTGTACTATCGTTTAAGTACAGTCGAAATTACATTACCTCCATTGCGTGAACGAAATGACGATATTCATTTATTGTTTAGAAAATTTGTGGCAGATTTTGCTCATAAATACAAAATGCCTCCTTTAAAATTAGATGACGATGCTGTAAATGTATTGCAAAAATTTAGATGGAACGGAAATATCCGTCAGCTTCGAAATGTAGCTGAACAAATTTCGGTTTTAGAAACCAATCGCGATATTTCGGCAGCCACTTTACAATCGTATCTTCCTGCCGAAGGAAGCAATCTGCCATCTGTAATAAGCGACAGTAAAAAAGAAAGTGATTTTAGCACAGAAAGAGATATTTTGTACAAAGTCCTTTTTGATATGAAAAGTGATCTGAATGATCTTAAAAAATTGACTTTAGAGTTAATGAAGAACGGCACTTCTAAAGTTCAGGATATTAATCCGAATTTAATTCAGAAAATATACGGTTCACAGGAAAATGAAAGCGAGATTGATTTTGAAGAAGAACCAAGAACTGCTGTTATGACTCCTGCAGGCCGCGAAGAAAATTATCAAATGCCCGAGGATAATTATTTGTTTGCCGAAACTATTGAAGAAGAAGAGATTTTACGTTTAGAACAAAAAGAAATCGAAATGATCAAAAAATCATTAGAAAAAAACAAAGGAAAACGTAAAGCTGCTGCTGATGAATTAGGTATTTCTGAAAGAACTTTATACCGAAAAATTAAACAATTTGATTTATAGTTTTAGTGCAAAGTCGAAAAAACACCAAAACATTTTAAACCAAAAATGAATACCTTTGATCCAAGCGTCAGTAAACTGGCGAAGTAATACTTAAAATAAAAAATGAAAAACTTAAAATATCTTTTTATTCTATTAATAGCAACCACTTTCAGCGGTTGCGGTGTTTACAATTTTACGGGAACTGGAACAATTGACGCAAAAACTTTTCAAGTTAACTTTTTCCAAAACAACGCTGATTTGATTGAACCCGGAATAGACAGACAATTTACATTGGCATTGCAAGATTTAATTCAAAATCAAACCAATTTAAACTTGGTAAGTACTGGTGGAGAATTAACATATGAAGGAGAAATTGTAGATTACAGAATCACGCCAATGACAGCAACTGCTGTTACATCAACAGGTGACGTGGGAGCAGCACAAAACCGTTTGACGATTCGAATAAATGTTCGCTTCACAAACAAAAAGAAAGAAACAGATGATTTTGAAAGAACATTTGAATTTTACTTCGATTTCCCTGGAAATGAATTACCAACAGGAAGTGTTTTAAACACAGCAATTCAAACTATTTTTGAGAGAATTACACAGGATGTCTTTAATGAATCATTAGCAAAATGGTAGTTTTAGTTTAACTATTAAAACGTTTATTCGTAAAATCGATAAAATGATTCAATAGACAAACCTTTCAAATCAAAACAATAATAATTAGACGATTAAAAAAAAGAGAAATGAATGTAACTGATTATACTTACTTAATGAACAAACCCGATGCTATTACAGAACAGCAGGCAGAAGCATTAGGAAGTGTTTTGAATGAATTTCCGTATTTTCAAAGTGCCAGAGCACTACGATTAAAAGGACTTTACAACCAAAACAGCTTTAAGTATAACTACGCCTTAAAAGTTACTGCTGCTCATACAGCTGATCGTTCAGTATTATTTGATTTTATTACCTCAGAAAATTTTACTACAATTCAAGGCGAATATTACGATCGTAAACTTCACGATTTACTAGAAATAACTGTTGTTGACAGCGAAATTGTCTCGCCTAAACCAATCGATAAAGTTACATTTACAAAAATTGACCCTATTGAACAGTCTATTTTAAACTCGATTAAAGAAGCTTCAAATGTAGTATTTGAAGAACCTGCAAAAATTATAGAAAAACCTATTGATCCTATTATTGAAAAATCAATCTTAAGTTCGATAAAAGAAGCTGCAGCAAATACTTTTGAAGAAAAAGTAAAAACAGAAGAACCAGCAACTCTTGTTAGCGAATCAATAATTGCAAGCCCTAGCGAAGAAGAAATTTTAAACACTTTTAAAGAGGCTGAAAAAACAGAGGACACTCCAACAGAAACTATTATTGAGTCCTCTATTATAAGTCCTACTGAAGAAGAAATATTAAATACTTTTGAAGAAGTGACAAAATCAGAAGAAAAAACAATTGAACCGGTTACCGAACAGAAAGCAGTTACACCAATAAAAGGAGCAATTCCAACTTTCTTCGAAGAAATTGTAGACGACGAAATCGAAGAAGTAAGAGTTTCTCCAATCGAAGAATCAATTTTAAGCTCAATAAAAGAGGCATCAACAGTTGTTTTTGATAAGGTAAAAACAGAAGAAGAACCAAAAGAAACGGAGAGCTCTGAACCTGTAAAAAATGCCGAAAAAAATCTTGAAATAGGAAAACCATTAGATTTCTCTGATAACGAAAAGCATTCTTTTCAAGAATGGCTGCAATTGGCAAAAACTGAACCTATTGACCGAACTGAGGACACAGCAAATAATAATGAAGCCAAAACAACTGAAGAGATTGATAGAATTGAGGAAGAAAAAAAGAAAAAGTCAGAAATAATCGATAAGTTTATTGAAACAAATCCTAAAATATCTCCAATAAAGCAGACTGCAATAACCCCTGCAGTACAATTCGACATCAATAAAGAAGATAATTCTTACTTAATGACAGAGACTTTAGCCAGAGTA
This sequence comes from Flavobacterium oncorhynchi, assembly GCF_002217355.1. Taxonomy (GTDB): domain Bacteria; phylum Bacteroidota; class Bacteroidia; order Flavobacteriales; family Flavobacteriaceae; genus Flavobacterium; species Flavobacterium oncorhynchi. Next base: position 221,404 of record NZ_MUHA01000010.1, read on the forward strand.
TATTTAGAACAAAAAAAATATACCAAAGCGATACAAGCATATGAAATATTAATTTTGAAATATCCAGAAAAAATTACTTTCTTTGCAGACCGCATTTCGGATATAAAGATTTTACAACAAAATAACAATAACAATTAAGCAATGAGCACATTTTCAATTTTTTTAGTTTTAATCACAATAGTTTGTTTTCTATTGATCGTAGTAATCATGGTTCAAAACCCTAAAGGAGGAGGATTATCTTCTACTATCAGCGGAACTCAAATGTTAGGCGGTGTTCAAAAAACAACTGACTTTTTAGATAAAAGTACTTGGACATTAGCAACTATTTTGATTGTTTTAATTTTACTTTCAAGCTTAAGCTTTACAGGATCATTAAACGATACTGGATCTAAAATTATTGAAAAAACAGAAGCTCCTGCTGCAACTACACCAGCTGCACCTGCACAGCAAACTCCTGCTCCGGCAGCACCTGCTACAAAATAATAATTTTGATATAAATTAAAATGCCAGCCTGTCAAAGCTGGCATTTTTTTTAAGAAATAATGTCAGTTTTATGAGCATGGCACAGTTTCTGAAAGTTTATAGAACATTAAAAAACGTATAACCTAATAACATAATAAAATCATGGCTTTAAACATAAAACCGCTTTCAGACCGCGTACTTATTGAGCCTGTTGCAGCTGAAACTAAAACTGCTTCAGGAATCTTTATTCCAGATACTGCCAAAGAGAAACCACAAAAAGGAACTGTAGTTGCAGTAGGAAATGGATCAAAAGATCACACAATGACTGTAAAAGTTGGCGACACTGTACTTTACGGTAAATACGCAGGAACTGAATTAAAACTAGAAGGAACTGATTATTTGATTATGCGTGAAGACGACATCTTAGCGATAATCTAAAAAACACATATTGTATTAAGTACCGAAGACTTAAGAATTAAGAACTTCAATAACTTGAAACAAATCAAACTTTAAACAAAAATTAAAATGGCAAAAGATATAAAATTTGATATTGAAGCACGTGACGGATTAAAACGTGGTGTTGATGCATTAGCAAATGCTGTAAAAGTAACTCTTGGACCAAAAGGTCGTAACGTAATCATCGGAAAGTCATTTGGCGGACCAACGGTTACTAAAGACGGTGTTTCTGTTGCAAAAGAAATCGAATTAAAAGACCCATTAGAAAACATGGGTGCGCAAATGGTTAAAGAAGTAGCTTCAAAAACTAATGATTTAGCGGGTGACGGAACTACAACTGCTACAGTTTTAGCACAAGCTATCGTAAAAGAAGGCTTGAAAAACGTTGCTGCAGGTGCAAATCCAATGGATTTAAAACGCGGTATCGATAAAGCGGTTGAAGCTATCGTTGCTGACTTGGCTTCTCAAGCTAAAGTTGTTGGAAGTGATTCTGACAAAATCAAACAAATTGCTTCTATCTCTGCAAACAATGACGAAGTTATTGGTGAGTTAATCGCTACAGCTTTTGCTAAAGTTGGAAAAGAAGGTGTTATCACTGTTGAAGAAGCTAAAGGAACTGACACTTTTGTAGATGTTGTTGAAGGAATGCAGTTTGACAGAGGATACCTTTCTCCTTATTTCGTAACAAACCCAGAAAAAATGGAAGTTGAATTAGACTCTCCATACATCTTATTATACGACAAAAAAGTTTCTTCTTTAAAAGAATTACTTCCTGTTTTAGAGCCAGTTGCTCAATCTGGAAAACCTTTATTAATTATTGCTGAAGATGTTGACGGAGAAGCTCTTTCTACTCTTGTAGTAAACAAATTAAGAGGTGCTCTTAAAATTGCTGCTGTTAAAGCTCCAGGTTTTGGAGACAGAAGAAAAGCAATGTTAGAAGATATTGCAATCTTAACTGGTGGAACTGTAATTTCTGAAGAAAGAGGATATACTCTTGAAAATACAACTATCGAAATGTTAGGAACTGCAAAAAGAGTTTCTATCGATAAAGACAACACTACTATTGTAAGTGGTGCTGGTGAAGCTGACATTATCAAAAACAGAGTAAACCAAATTAAAGGTCAGATGGAAACTACTACATCTGATTACGATAAAGAAAAATTACAAGAGCGTTTGGCTAAATTAGCTGGCGGTGTTGCTGTTCTTTATGTTGGTGCTGCTTCTGAGGTTGAAATGAAAGAGAAAAAAGACAGAGTTGACGATGCATTACATGCAACTCGTGCTGCTGTTGAAGAAGGAATTGTTGCTGGTGGTGGTGTTGCTTTATTAAGAGCAAAAGCTGCTTTAGCTTCTCTTAAAGCTGACAACGCTGATGAAGCAACTGGAATCCAGATTGTATCTCGCGCTGTTGAATCTCCATTAAGAACAATCGTTGAAAATGCAGGTCTTGAAGGCTCTGTAGTTGTAGCAAAAGTTGGTGAAGGTTCTGGTGATTTTGGATACAATGCAAAAACTGACGAATATGTAGATATGCTTAAAGCTGGTATTATCGATCCTAAGAAAGTAACTCGTGTAGCTCTTGAAAATGCTGCATCTGTTTCTGGAATGATCCTTACTACAGAATGTGCATTAATTGATATTAAAGAAGAAAACGCTGGCGGAATGCCAATGGGAGGCGGAATGCCAGGAATGATGTAATTCATTCTCTTCTTAAAACTTAAAACGCTGGATTTCTATCCAGCGTTTTTTTTGTTTGCTACAAATTACACGAATTTTCACGAATTATTTTTTAGCCACTCCCGATAGCTATCGGGATAAAAGGATTAAAAAGATTATAATCTGTGAGAATCCTTTTAATCTGTGACAACTTTTTTTTGCGCAAAGCATTCGTGGAAATTAGTGTAATTTGTGGCAGCCTTTTATATTTAACATTCTCTTTTTCTTTAAAAAATCTGTTATCTCTACCTTTGCAGTTCTATTAAAATTACAAAATGAGAAAATTCACAACTCGCCTCTTATCTTTTACACTCTTATTTCTTACTACTTTTTCACAAGCCCAAACCAACAAAGATTCCTATGTAGTTTTAGTTTCTATGGATGGTTTTCGATGGGATTATGCAAAACAATATAAACTTCAGAATTTAAAACAAATTGCATCTGAGGGTGTTCATGCAAAATCAATGAAACCGTCTTATCCAAGTAAAACTTTTCCAAATCATTATTCTATTGTTACCGGGCTTTACCCTGATCACCATGGAATTATTAATAATGTTTTTTATGATGCCGCTTTAAACGAATCTTTTTCATTATCAAGCGATGCCAAAACTGATTCTCGCTATTACGGCGGAAATCCAATTTGGAATCTCGCGGAACAGCAAGGTGTAAAAACTGCTTCTTTTTTCTGGCCGGGTTCTGACATTGACAAAAGAAACCCAAGTTATTTTAAAAAATACGATAGTAAAATTCCGTACGGAGCTCGAATCGACACTGTCCTGAAATGGCTTCAGCTTCCAGAAAAACAACGACCTCATCTTATTACTTTGTATTTTGACGAGCCAGATCATACAGGTCATAATTTTGGACCATTATCGGCAGAGACTAAAAAAGCAGTAATAAAAATGGATTCGATTATGGGCGCATTGTCTCGCAGGTTAGATCAATTAGAAATTGGAAAAAAAATCAATTTGATTATTGTTTCAGATCACGGAATGGCGAGCATCAGCAATGATAAAAAGGTGGCTGTTTTAGATTATTTAAAACCAGAATGGCTTGGATATAAAGCTGTAGTTAACCCAATTATGAGTCTTCAGGCAAAAACCGGCTGTCAAGATTCAATTGCAAAAGTCTTAAAAAAAGTACCGCATATTAAATTTTGGAAATCAACTGAAGTTCCTAAAAGACTTCATTATGGCACCAATCCACGTATACATGATTTTGTTATCGAAGCAAAAAAAGGATACAGTCTAGTCAGCAAAGAAAGTCAAAATATAAAAGGCGGAACTCATGGTTATGACAATAACGAAAAAGATATGCACGCTATTTTCTATGCAAAAGGCCCTGCATTTAAAGTAGATAAAAAGGTAAAAACTTTTCAAAACGTTTCAGTTTATCCTTTAATTGCACATATTTTAGGCTTGCAAATTGGCGAAATCGACGGAAAGTTCAGCAACGTAAAATCCATGCTTCGTTAAATTAGATAATGTGTCAATTTGATAATTAGATAATAATCTGATTGTCATCCTGAGCGAAGTCGAAGAGCACTCCAATTTGCAAGAGCTTCGACTCCGCTCAGCCTGACAAAAAAAACGAGCCCAACAGATTTTAGTAATCTGTTGGGCTCGTTTTTTTGATATACATTACGTAGACGCACTGCAGTGCGCCTCTACAATACACATTATCAATACAATTATCTAATTATCAAATTGACACATTATCTAATTAAGAAACCACTTTATACGTAGGATCTTCTATTACATTTACGTTGATAACAGCATCAGCATTTTTAAGCAATTGCCTGCAATCTGCACTTAAATGCTGTAATTCTACAACCTTGTTTAGCTGATTGTATTTTTTAGTCAAATTATTTAAAGCTTCGATTGCCGACATATCCGAAACTCGGCTTTCTTTAAAATCTATAATAATATGATCTGGATCGTTTTTGATGTCGAATTTCTCTGTAAAAGCAGCTATCGAACCAAAAAATAAAGGGCCAAAAATTTCATAATGCTTTATTCCGTTTTCGTCTATATATTGTCTAGCTCTAATTCTTTTGGCACTTTCCCACGCAAAAACCAAGGCAGAAATAATTACCCCAATTAAAACTGCTAATGCTAGATTATGCAATACAATTGTAATAAGAGCAACTAAAATACCAACGAAAATATCATGTTTAGGCATTTTATTGATAATTCTGAAACTCGACCATTCAAATGTTGTAATTGCAACCATCATCATAACACCAACCAAAGCCGCCATTGGCAATTTACCAATAACAGGAGCTCCAAAAAGCACAATCAGTAAAATTGTCAAAGCAGCAATAATCCCTGAAAGTCTTGCTCTGGAACCAGCACCAAGATTTACCAAAGTTTGTGCGATCATTGGACAGCCGCCCATTCCGAAAAAGAAACCGTTTAAGATATTTGAACTTCCTTGCGCAATACATTCACGATTACTATTCCCTCGCGTTCCTGTAATCTCGTCAACAAGATTCAGTGTAAGCAAACCTTCGGTCAAACCAACGGCCGCGACAATTACAGAATAGGGAAATATTACTTTAAGAGTTTCAAAAGTAAAAGGAATATTAGGGATATGAAACGGAGGAAATCCGCCTTGAACTGAGGCGATATCTTCGACTGTTTTGGTCTCAATATTAAAAAAAAGTACGATGGCAAACACTACCATAATTGCCACTAAAGAAGCTGGAACTGCTTTTGTAAGTTTCGGAAAAAGCAGAACGATACTAATTGTAAGCGCGGTTAAACCTAACATTATATACAGCGGTGTTCCTTGCAGCCAAGTCGTTTCGCCATTTACAATAGTTTTAAACTGCTCCAGCTGCGACATAAAAATCACAACTGCCAATCCGTTTACAAAACCAAACATAACAGGCTGAGGCACTAAACGTATAAATTTTCCCAGTTTAAAAAGTCCAATAGTTATTTGCACCAGTCCGCCAAGTGCAACCGCAGCAAAAACATATTCTAATCCGTGTGATTTCATTAAAGCAATCAAAACAATCACTGTAGCTCCGGCACCTCCAGAAATCATTCCGGGTCTTCCGCCAAAAACTGCGGTAACTAATCCAGCTATAAAAGCGGCATACAACCCAACTAAAGGTGGAAATCCTGCCAAAATTGCAAATGACAAAGATTCTGGAATCATTGTCATTGCAACGGTTAAACCCGCTAAAATTTCGTTTTTGTAATTGACTTTTTGAGTAAAATCGAAGAGTTGAAAAGCTTTTTTCATAGAGCACAAATGTAAAAAATAATGCCCATAAAGTAAACAAAGCATTCTTCTATAAAAAATACTAAAGTGATAGCAGTAAAGAAAATTTTAACTTAGAACAACTGCTTTAAAACCAAAACTAAAACAGAGAGAATAAAATGTATCATAATCTATTTTTGACTTTTATAAGAAATTAAAATCCAAAATTATTTATAAAACAATATAAAAAACTAGGTATTTATACCTGTTTTCGCACTGTCTTATCTTCTTCTTGTTGTGGAATCAACTAAAAACACAACTTCTTACTTCTGATCTCCTTCTGCAATTTGCGCTTCTAAATATTGAATTACTTTTTGAAGGCTTTCAATTGTCTCTTTTCTAGCTTCTGCAAGATCTTTGTAATTGACAGCTTCTTCTTTATCTGCCTTTTCCGTTTTGTAATATATAACAGGTTCTTCACGAAAAGCATCCAACTTTATCATACTGCCTGTACCTTTTAAAAGCCACTCGAGATTTATATCTGAATATCTTCTTAGAATATTTTCTAACTTATCAAGTCCTATTGTTTTGTTTCTCTTTAATTGGCTAGCAAAAGACCCATTAGACATACCAATTTCTCTTTCAAAAGCACTAATTCTAATACCTTTGTAATCAAGATATTGTTTTATTCTCTGTAAAGTGTTTTCTGACATAATACATTATTTTATTAGAAAATATTCTATTTATTTTGCAATTAAGAAATATCTTACTGTATTTGTCTCGTTTTTAATACAAATTAAGCAATGGACAAAAATATGAAAACTAAACCAAGTTACAATCAAGATGTCTTAAAGATTATTAAAAATAGATACGGATATTCTTACGACTATATTCGAAAATCTATTCGAGGCGATAGAACTGGGATTACTTGCGACCTTATTAAAGCTGAATATTCCAAGCTTGTTAATGAGTATAAAAAACTAATGGAAAGCCAAATAAGTAAATTAAAAGATGTAAAAAAATAACCGCTGCCATCAAAAGTTACTCGATTTTAAACTCATAAAAACTAAATTATATAAAAAACAGACCCTACACTAGTCTCCATAATAGTGCTTATAATATAAATACAGAAGAATCCTCACTCTCTGCTATTAATACTATAAGAAGGGTCAATGCAAATCTATTCATGCAATAGAAACGATTTTAGATATGTAACTGATCCGCACATATCTAAGGTACCCCTCAAGAAAGTCAAAGCCGTAAAGAGGTTTTCTTTATGGCTTTTGTCTTTTTATGCAGATTCTTATTTTTAATTAAATGAGTATCAAAATTTTTATTCCTTTCTAAAAAACTTAAAAAAATCAAATTTGGAGCAGTATTTTTGCGTTACATATATACTTCAAAAATTAAAGCCTCAAAAATCGATATGACACGAGAACATTATATTCCCTTTAACAAGGAATTTTTACTCGAACAACAAATTACTGCTTTCGCTAAAGACTCAAAAAAAGTTGACGATTTCAAAAAATTATTCGACATCATAGAACATTACTATCATTACGAATCTTTTAATCTAAATCGAAATTTAAAACAAAATTATTCTCTTTTTGATCCTGATTTGAGCGAAAAAGAACGTGAGGGTTTTATTGGAAAAAGTGATTTTTCTGTTTTCAAAAACACTTTACTCACAGTTCTAGAACGCGGCAATTATCATCGCATAGACAAAGAAACACTGGAAGTTGCTTTTAAAGAATCTGACTTGATTGGACTCGATTTATCGATCGATTTTAATGCTTTTAAGGACTACGAACTTTATGTTCGCGGTCATCATAAAGCCAAAGAAAAAATTACAAAACACATTTTCTGGAAGAAAGAAGTTGAGATTGAATATTACGATCGGGTTATGATTTTTCTTAATTACAACGAAGCTGATTATTTGAATGAAAAGAAGGTTAAGTTAGGAAAAATGCCTATTGATCCAGGATCGATTGCATTAAAAATCTTTAAACGCGTTCCTAAAAACGACCTCGAAACTATTTTTCCAAATGCCATTCCAAAAATGTCTTTAAAAGACAAATTACTGCTTTGGGTTCCTGGAATTTTTGGCGGTCTTTCCTTATTAAGTGCTAAAGTAATTCCGGCTTTAATTAATATGTACGGCGCTTATGAAACGAGAGAGGCTATTGATTTACTTAACAGCAAAACCTCACTAAATCAAGGCTTGATTGCTTTAGGAATATTATCTGCCTATTGTTTTCGACAGTACAACAACTTTGTAAACAAAAAAATCAGATATTCTAAAATGCTTTCTGACAGTTTGTATTTCAAAAATTTAGGAAATAACAGCGGTGCTTTTTATTCGCTTTTAAATTCATCTGAAGAAGAAGCTTTGAAAGAAACCATTTTGGCTTATTCTTTTTTAAATAGAAGCCAATATCCGTTAACCGCCGAAGAATTGGATTTACAAATAGAAGCTTGGTTTGCCTCAGAATTAAAAACAGAATTGGATTTTGATGTGAACGATGCTTTATTCAAATTAAAAAACATTGGAATTGGAATTGAAACTAACGGAAAATGGAGCGTCATTCCGTTAAACGAAGCATTGATAAAGATTGACGAATTGTGGGATGGCGTTTTTGATTATAATGAGCGTAATAAAATGCAAACTAAAGTTCTCACCTAAAAAAAACAGATCAAGAATAATAGTTCTATAAATTCAATCTGCTATTTTTTTATTACCATTCTCAATGAAACATTCAAAACAGAATAAGTAAAATCTAAAGAAAATTTTACTAGATTTACAAATACCTAAATCCAAAGAGAATGAGAACATTAGACCAATGGTTCACTGAATATGCTGTAAGTCATCAAAACCCAAAGAACAAAGCGATACACTACATTTGTGTGCCCGCGATTTTCTTTTCTATCGTTGGTTTATTAATGAGTATTCCAAGCGGTTTAATTGCAAATACGCTAAAACTAAATGCTCCGCTTATCGAGAATTGGGCATTTGTCGTTTTACTTTTTGTTCTAATTTTCTACATCCGATTATCGATTGCAATGGCGGTTAAAATTGCCATTTTTTCGGCTCTTTGTTTAATTGCAAATTACTATATCGGACAGGCTTTCCCGTTATGGATTTTCTCGATCGGCGTGTTTGTAATTGCATGGATTGGGCAATTTTACGGACATAATATTGAAGGCAAGAAACCTTCTTTCTTAAAAGATCTTCAGTTTTTATTAATTGGCCCAGCTTGGGTGGTTGAAAATTTATTTTCTAGAAAACAATAATCATTATTTTACTTCAACAAAAGTAAACATCCACTTTACGGGATTTTGCCAATCTTTACCTTTAAAACTCCCTACCGGCAGCTTAACCCTGACGGTATTCCAGCCTTTTTTCAATGCAATTTTCGTTGGATCCCTAAATTCATACCCTTCATCAATTAATGGAATTTCTGAATTACCTTTCATATCAGGATGTTTCCAAATTGGCGGATTAATTAACATATTATTTACCCAAACTGCGCTATTTAAATTATTCCAAGTACCTGCAGCAGGTGAATCTGTACTCATTGAACGCGATAAATTATTAAAGCCTATCCAAAATTCCTGTTCTTTATCTTCATCACTCCAAATTTGAGTTTGAGCGTACCATGTTGTATTTTCTTGCGGTTTCTCAATTACTCCAGAAATTTGGGGCGCCCACCAATGTCTCATAATCAGAGTACCGCCAACAGCTTTGTAAACCGGTTTTTCTTTTACTGTATTAAATGTCTGTTTTTCGAATGCAAAAGCTTTCGACAAATCTCCTTTGTTATCATAAGATCCATAAATATCCCAAACTAAATCTGCCTGTTTAACGTAATTAAAAGGCAAGTTTTTGAAATATTGCTTTTTTTGATCTAATAAACGATTTTCAAAGGCTGCAAATGATTTAGCTCTTTCGGTTTCGGGCTGACCAATAGCTGCTGTCCAACCTGCATAACCGCCGCCTTGCCAGCTGCGTTCTGCAAAAGCCAGCATACCGGGATAAACGGGATTCATTTTCATAACATCTTCTTCATTCGCCGCAGCTCTATCGTTCCAAACACAAACAGTCCCGCCTAAAGCATTCTCATTACCCTCAGTCAAATTACATATTTGACGATTAAAAATCGTAACGACACTTTCTAAAGGATCCATATGATTTAGATACAGATGTCTAGAATCTAAATATTTTATATTTTTATTTTTACTAACACTTGTCGCACCTTCCATCCAAAGCTGACGAATTACACCATCGTTAAAATTTCCGCCGGGCTCCCATCCTATTACTTTTTTACCTAAACTTTCAGTCAAAGCAATAACTTCGGGTAAAAATTTCTGATTCGTTATTTTAACTTCATCAGCACCTAAATGCAGATAAGGAACATCATAAGTCACACAAAATTCTTTGATTATATTTTTTACAATTTCTAAACCTGCATCACTTTGCATATCAACTCCCATAGCTCTTTTGAATGCTACACTATGTCCGGGCATATCAATTTCAGGAACTAAAGTTATGTATCGTTCTTTGCAATACTTAATGAGTTCTTTTAAGTCGGCTTCTGTATAATATTCACCTTTATCACGAAGCATATACTCTGGAGCTGTTAACTGCGGATATAACTTACTTTGCAAACGCCATGCAATATCTTCTGTAGGATGAAAATGAAAGATATTTAATTTATAAGCAGCCATTACATCAATTTGCTGTTTTAAAAGCTTAATTGACTGGTAATTTCTTCCCACATCAACCATAAATCCACGCCAGGCAAAAGCAGGCCAATCTGTAATATCAGAAGCATCTACAAAGGTATTGTCCCGCATTAATTGCAGCAAGGTTTGAATACCATTAAAAATTCCCTGCGAAGTATTGGCTGTAAGGATTATTCTATCTGATGTGGTTTCTAAATGATACGCCTCAGATTGATTTTTTGGAGCGGAAACATTCCCTAAACAGAGCTGAATATATTTTTCATTGTGTGCCGTTTTATTTGTCACTTTTACTCTCAATCCTTTTTGCTCCATAGCTTCTTTCAACATCGAAGCTTCTTTCTCTAAAACTGGATTATCTACAAGAATTGCTGTTTCTGCAGTTAACGAAAAAGCGCCTGTTTTCCAATTCAATTGTTGCGGCTTTGGCAGTAACGAAGGTTTTGATTCTAGATCAAAAATGTAAGGATAAACTAAATGCTTCCACAACAAATAACCGTCTCCTTTAAGATGCAAACCATCATTAGTTAACTCTTTTATTAACTTTCCGTCTTCATCACAAAAGGAAGTATGCAAATCAATATAAATATACTGATAAACAGCCGAATTTTGTTTCAAAACAGCATTTAAACGTTTTATCTGCTCTCCTTTACCTGTATGGTTTTCAAATTTTTTATAGAAATCATTTACAGGTAATACACTTTGCACAAACAATTTTGTCGAAGGAGATTCTTGTTTTAAATACGAAACAATTTTTGCAATATTTTTAAAAATACTATCGGTCGAAATATTCCTTGACAAATCATTAACTCCGATCAGTAAAAAAACTTTTGCCGGTTTTCTAATGGCTATTTCATCAATTCGATTCAAAACTGCGGCACTTACATCACTGCTTATTCCACGGTTTTTTATCCGATTATCTGCAAATAATTCAGCCCACTCCGCGCCATTTGTAATGCTGTTTCCAACAAAAACAATGTCGTTTTTTGTCAATGGAAGTGTTCTAAAATGAGAAACGCGCTGATGATAAAAAGTAGAAAACAAACTATCTGGCAATACTGTTTTTTTTATCTGACAATTTGCACTTATCGTGATACACAGCATAACAATCATTGCAAAATGAAACCAGCTGTATTTTTTATAATAATTCATAATTCAATTCTAATTTTCTCATTTTAAATAGTCGCTCTTCAAATCTAACTTTAAAACATTCTGTAACAATTACTTCTTCTCCCTTAATTATTCTTTTACAATGACGCTGTTTATTTAGAGAATTACACATCAACAAACCTGCTCGATCCTCCTTTGGCAAGATTATCTTCAAACTCTCATCACCATAACGTAATTAAAGCTACTCCATTATTAAAACTTTTTATTTCATTTTTCTTTTTCTTTCATTTCACCAAACAAAACCTCGTCTTTTCTTCTTTTTCATTCCAATAAATTTAATATTTCCTAAACATCATTCCTCCTCTCTGATTTTTAAAAACATTCTTTTATTAGCTAAAACACAAAACTAAAACCTGTCTTTATTTAATAAAATATTTTAATATTTAACAAATGTATATATTATTATTTAAGAAAAAAAGCAAAATAGTAAAAATGTGTTCGAACACATAACAAAACAATACGAATTAATAAAAATATTTAAAATGCTTTATTTTAAGACAAAAAATTACAATACAACAATATAAGCGTTATTAGCTGATTTCTTTACGGTTTGCCTCATTGTTAAAAAATACTTAATAAATTTTTTTAATAATTAGATTGATTTATTAAAAACATTTCATACATTTACAACCTAGAAAAACGTTTTAGTCAAAATCATTTAGTTCTTTTTTGATCTTTTGCTCTTTTATGCAGTAAAAATGGAACTAAAATATTTTAGCATAATCAACTAAAACCAACATAGAATTACTATCGCAAAAAAAAGAATCCTCCCTTCTTTGAGCAATAAGTAATCTTTAAAGTTATTTACATTGAAATAACTGACTTGATTTGATTATAAGCACATCAAAAAGGAAAAGAAGTTTTACTGGAACTTTTTGATTGAAGTTTATAAGTACTAAAAGAACACTAAACCAGTATTTAGAAAGAAAGAATATCAATATAAAAACAACAAGCTAATTTGACTAAAACGGGGAAACCCATTTTTATACTTTTTTTTTCATAAAAAAGCCAGCAGATGCTGCGAACACTACTGGCCGATTTCTTCTTATCAAGAAATATAGATTGGAAAAAATAAACATGACCACGAAGGAAAATTATTATTAACCAAACCATTACAAAAGTATGAAATTACTACCAAAAAGCAAGCCTGAGAATTACTGGCTTATGCCTAAATTCGGGAACGTTATCAAATTAACACCCTTATTTTTGATACCTTTTACTATACAGGTATCGGCAGCGAAATCTACTGCAGCGACTATTTTATCAGAAAAAAATGAAGTCGTAAAAGCAGCAAATGACAGAACAGCAATTAAATCATCTTTTTTTCAAAAGCAAATAAAAGGAAAAGTACTCGACGAGGCTGGAAATCCACTCCCTGGAGCAAATATTGTCGTTAAAGGAACTAAGGTTTCAACTCAGACTGACTTCAATGGCAACTTTGAATTAAATGTTCCTGAGGGCGCTACAAAACTTATCGTTTCTTACATCGGTATGGATCAACAGGAACTAACCATTGGAGCTTCATCAATTACGGTTGTCTTAAAAGAATCGGGACAAAAACTAAATGAGATTGTTGTTGTGGGTTATGGTACTCAGAAAAAATCTAAAATAACTGGTTCTGTATCAAAACTAGACAATAGAGTTTTAGAAACTGGAGTACGTTCTAATCCTGCTTCGGCTTTGGCTGGTACGATCCCAGGCTTAAGAGTGCAGCAAGCTTCAGGAAGTCCTGGTGCTGTTCCTGTTATTACTTTACGTGGAGGAACTAATTACGACGGAAGCGGATCTCCATTAGTAATGGTCGACGGTTTTTTGAGAGCTAGTTTCAGCGAAATCAATCCTGATGACATTGCGTCTATTGAAGTTTTAAAAGATGCTTCAGCCACTGCTATTTATGGGGCAAGAGCCAATAATGGAGTAATTTTGATTACTACTAAAAAAGGTAAAGCAGGCGTTTCAAACATCACTATAAATACAAATCTTGGTATCAATACTTTAAACATACCGTTTGATTTTATTAATGCGCAAGAATATTTATACTGGTCTAGAAAAGCTATTCAAACTTCTGGTTCTTATGACGCCAGCCGTCTTAGTCAGTTAAATTCTACTGGGCCATTTGGTACTGGAAATTTATACAAAGATGCATCTGGAAATATTCTTGATGGCAACAAAAATGCATCTGCTGTATGGAGCCCAATGTTTAGAAACCCAAGTAACGAAGAGTTATTGGGACAAGGCTGGCAAAGTATGACCGACCCTGTTCGTACAAATGCTGCCGGAGCTTATGATCCAAATGGAACTAATAAAGAAATCATTTTCAAAGATTTTAATTATAAAGATTACGCGCTTAGACCTCAGGGCATAACTAAAGATATTAATTTATCGATGACAGGCGGCAGCGAAAAAGGCAGTTATTACGCCGGTATTGGTTCTTATAACGAAGAAGGCTTACCAATTAACACTTTTTACAAAAGACTGACTTTTGTTTTTAATGGTGATTATAAAATAAAGTCTTGGCTTACTTCTACTTCTGGCTTGAACTTCGCAACAGCGCAATGGAGAGGTCCGCAAACAAATGGCGAAACCAATTATTTAACTCGTTCTCTAGGTGCACCGCCAACAATGAGAGGAACAAATGCTAATGGGGATTTATTAGTAGGTAGAGATTATACAGATGGTAATCCAGCTGTTAATGATGATAAGTTCATCCGCAAAAACCAAACCGATAAATTTACAATGACGCAATCTTTTAAAGCTGATATATTAAAAAATCTATATTTTAGAACTAGTGCCAACTGGTTTTATAATGAAGGTTTTTATGAATCGTTCAATAAAGACTTCTTATCAAGCCCTAACAACATCAACAAAACCCGTTCTTCGTCGGCTCAATTTGACCGATCATTCAGCCAGACTTATAATGGCACTTTAAACTACAATACTGATTTCTTAGGAAAAAATCATGTTGATGCTATGATTGGAGCGGAATACTATGACATCTATTCAAATGGTGTTTCCGCTGCAGGTTCAGGCGCACCATCTGATGATTTTATGGATTTACAGTACACTAGTTCAGACAAAGACAAAAGAAGCATTGATACTTACCACACCCGTCAACGCATTTTATCTTTCTTCGGTCGTGTCACATATGATTATAATGAGAAATACTTAGCAACTTTCACTATCAGACGTGACGGATACTCTAAACTGCTAAACAATCGCTGGGGTAATTTCCCTGGAATATCTATTGGTTGGAATGTACATAAAGAAAGCTTCTTAAGCGATTCTAAAATAATCAATACTTTAAAACTAAGAGCGAGCTATGGTCAAAACGGAAACGTGAGCGACAATCTTATTGGTCCATACCAGTTACAAGGATCTTACGGGAGCAGCAAATACGACGGAACTGTTGGTTATCAGCTTAACGGACTTCCTTTTCCTGATTTATTATGGGAACGTTCTGCAACTTATGAGTTTGGTTTAGACACGCGTTTATTTAACAGATTAGATCTTTCACTAGCTTATTATAATAGACAAACACAAGACAAAATTTCAAGCTTCACTCTGCCTGCTACCTCAGGTATAACGTCGATTACTACAAACTTAGGTAATATGCAAAACAAAGGTTTGGAGGTTGATCTGAATTACAAAGTCATCAAAACAGCTGATTTCTCATTAGATTTTAATGCAAATGCAGCTTATAACGTTAACAAAATATTAAAACTGCCAAGCAACGGATTAGAAAACAATAGAGTTGGCGGAAGTCAGGTTACAGATAAGGATGGTAATTTAATTTGGGTTGGCGGTCTGCAGGAAGGTCAAGATCCAAACGTTGCTTATGCTTATGTTGCCGAAGGCATTATTAGAACTCAAGCCGACTTAGATTCTTATGCTTTAAAACTAAGAGATTTAATTGGTGCCAAAGTTTTAGTTCATCCAGATGTTTTTAATGCTATGAGCCCTTCTGAAAAAGCATTGTCTTATCCTATCGCTTTAGGTGATGTAAAATGGAAAGATGTAAACGGAGATGGTATTATCAATAGTTATGATAGAGAATACATGGGACGAACTGTTCCTAGAGTAACTGGTGGTTTTGGCTTTTATACTACTTATAAAGGTTTCTCTTTTAGCTCTCGTTTTGACTATGCTTTAGGCTTTGTTCAATATGATGGTCCTAGATCTTGGTTTTTAAGTAATGCACAAGGAACATTTAATACTACCAAAGAAGTTTTTGATACTTGGACTCCTGAAAACCCAAATGCTAAATACCCAACATATTACTGGGCTGATCAATTGTTTAAGAACAACACTATGCGTACTTCGAGCATGTTTTACAATAAGGCAGATTATCTATCCTTTAGAGAAATCAGTTTATCGTATTCATTGCCTGCCGACTTAATGACTAAATTAAAAATAGAGGGAATCAAACTTACTTTAACTGGGCAGAATTTAGGCTACATAAGTAAATCGACTTTGTTTTCGCCAGAGAAAACAGATCAAGGAATAAATGTTACTGGAGGTTACCCACTACCTCGTACTATGGTTTTTGGTGTTCAAATTATTTTATAAAAAAGATATGAAAAAGATATTAATAGGAATTGCATTTTTAGCGTTGTCAATTACGTTTAATGCCTGCGACAAACTGGATTTAGCTCCAGAAGATTATTACGCTAGTGAAAGCTTTTGGAAAACTCCCTCTCAAGTAGATGGAGCAATGGTAGGATTACACAGCCAACTAAGAAGCTATCAATTTACATTGTTTACATTAGGAGAACTTAGAGGAGGAACATTAAGAGACGGAACCAGCTTTACTGGAACTGCATCTTTAAACTCAGGATCTATAGTTCGTCAGGATATTAGAGAATCATCGCCTGGTATTTCAGGCTGGGCAGGACTTTATGCACCAATATTTCAGGTAAACAATTTTATCTATCAAGTAGAAAAAGCCCAATATTTGACTGCTGCTGATAAAAGTTATTATCTTGGTCAGGCTTATGGCTTAAGAGCTTTTTATTATTTTCAATTGTATCGTACTTATGGAAGACTTCCTATAACCAAAGAACCTAAAGTAGCTATCACGACACCTACAACAGCTCAAGATGCTTATTTGCCTCGTACAAAAACAGAAAAAGAGACTTTAGACTTTATCAAAGAAGACGTAACAAAATCTATTGCAAGTTTTTCTGGAGATTATACGTCTAAAATGCAAAAAGGACAATGGTCATTAGGAGCTTCACAAATGCTTCAAGCCGAAGTATACCTATGGTCGGCTAAAGTAAAAATTGATGGCGCAAATCCAACATCCACAGCTTCTGATTTAGCGATTGCGAGAACTGCAGTAGAAGCAGTTATCCCTAAATACAGCTTACAATCAAGCTTTTCCAATGTATTTAATTCAGCCGCTACAGCTTCAATAAAAGGAAATAATGAAATTATTTTTGCTTTGAGATTTGGTTTTGGAGAAGCAACAAACAGCTACGGTCAATTTATTTACGCTATTACAGATCCATTAGCGGGTTATGTTGACGATAAAGGTGTTGCTATTCCTTCTAACGATCCACTTAAGGTAAATGGAGGCGGAACCATTATAAGATATGAGTACAAATATGACTTATATCAAAAATATGAAGCAGCCGACACGAGAGCAAATGTTACTTTCTTAAACTTCAACAAAGGAACAGTTCACGCTACTAATCTGCGTAAATTTATCGGAACTATTGTTGATGGCGCACGTACTTTTTCAGATGATTTTCCTGTTTACCGTCTTTCTGAAGCTTATTTAATGCTGGCAGAAATAAAAAACAAACAAGGACAAGATCCTTCTGCCGAAATCAACATTATCAGAACTCGCGCATATGCCGGCGGCGGCGGCTCTGCCCCAGTTTACGCAAACGGTTCTTTCGAACAAAACGAATTGACTATTTTCACTGAAAGACAAAAAGAATTCGTAGCCGAAGGAAAAATTTGGTACGACTTACGCCGTATGCAAGATGCAACGGGAACTCCTTTAGTATTTAGAATAGACCTTCCTTTAGTAGGTGTACTGCAAAATATTGATGGAATAAACCATAAAATAATATGGCCAATAGATGTTCCTACTTTAAACAGTGATCCAACTCTAGAACAAAACCCATTATACAAAGGCACTTAATGCTTTTTAACTCAAAGCCCCAACAAAAATGTTTTGTTGGGGCTTTTTTAATTAATAAAACTGATTCTCATAAATCGAGTCCTCAAACTATCCTATAAAATCGATGTTTAAGATTAAATATACTGGATTAAATTTAATTTGTTACATTTTTTAATGACATTGCCGGCATAGAACTAGAACCTTTTATTTGAAAATTCTAGTGAAAATTTAAAAGTTAGCTTCACTTATTTTCTCGCTCATTTATTTCTTCTATTGCACTTTGAATAAAATATTTTAAATCATTGCTTCTTGTTCTTTTAAGCTCTGCCTTCAAAGTTTCTATTGACTGTATTGTCCCTGTTGATCTAAGTGTCGCACAAATCATACATTTGGTATGTTGATCGCTAGTTTTAAATTTCAGTATTAAAATTTCTTCTAACTCTTTATCTTCAGAGTTTTTTAAGGCATTAAGTGCATCAATTCTATTCTGATATGTACCTTTTAATAATAAGTGTTTTAGATAATCAATGTTCAGATTAGCTGGTTTTCGCAATTCATTAAGCCTGCTTAATACAGCTGTAATTACTTCTTCTTCATCAGTTTTTTCGAGCTCTGAAATCAAAAAATCGAAAAGTTCATAATCTTTACAGTTTACACATAAACTGCTTAAACATCTTAAAACGTATTTTTTATATTGAAAAAAATCTTTGTCTTTGAGTAATTCTATGAGTTCCGGTTTTAAGTTTATATCACTTAATTCATCAGAAATTCTATAAGCATGCCAACTAGGAAAATCTTCGCTTTCAAGAGACTGATCTCGCTTCTGCCTTTTAATTATGTTATTTGAAATAGGCTTATTGTTTCCCATTTCTACAATCAAAGTCTTTAACTCAGAGCTCTTTAACCTAGTTATTAGGCTTTCTTTATCTTCTTTAACCTTTTCGTCTAAACTTTTAAATAGTCCAAATAGCATAATTTTGTTTTTTCGCAGCTGCAAGCTAGTTATCTATAAACTTATTATTATAACTGAAAATAGAATGCTTAATAAAACGAATATAAAGTTAATTCATGGATTGCCTGCCATTGTTGAAACAAAAAATCTTAATTTATAAATTGCAGATCCATGGTAAAGCTTGAACGAAAACTATCAACAAACACAGGTTCTGTTAGTAAGTAATGAAACATTCAAAGTGTTTTTAAACCATAAAAAAAGCCTGAGAATTTGTACTCTCAGGCTTATAATTTTTATAGTGACCTTGACGGTACAGAATTAGAACCATTTATTAGAAGATTTAAAGATTTTGGGTGATGCGTAATTTTGCTATTTGAATTTAATATCATTATTAGTTAAAGTCAAGTTCCCGTAATTCATCAAAGTAGCAAGAGCAACGAAATTCATATTAATTTTAATACGAAAAGTATTCAATAAATAAAAGTCCGCTTGGTGGTTTATAAAATAAAAAAACTATTTTTGAAAACAAATAAATACTGACATTTCTCAGACATAGCACCCCATAAACGATAAAAACAAGTCAATAATGAAAATGACAATCTTAACAACAGTACTACTTTTGACATTATGTCAAATCGGATTTGCTCAAACAAATTACACAGCAAAATTAGACAATTACTTCAATGCACTTGAAGTAAACGACAAGTTTATGGGAAGTGTAGCAATTTCACAAAATGGTGAGATCGTTTACACAAAATCAATTGGATTTGCAGACGTTGAAAAAAAAATTAAAGCAACCAAAAATTCAAAATACAGAATTGGTTCAATTTCTAAGTCATTCACAGCGGTTTTGATTTTAAAAGCAACTGAAGAAAAAAAGCTGGACTTAACCCAAACTATTTACAAATGGTTTCCAACAATAAAAAACGCAGATAAAATATCTATAAAACAGTTGCTTAGCCATAGAAGCGGGATACATAATTTTACGGATGACAATGAATATCTAACTTGGAACACACAACCAAAAACAGAAAAAGAAATGCTTGAAATTATAGCAAAAGGAGGCAGCGATTTCGAACCAGACAGCAAAGCAGAGTACAGCAATTCAAATTTTGTGCTTTTGACTTACATTGCAAATTCCGGTTATAT
>NZ_MUHA01000011.1 GCF_002217355.1 Flavobacterium oncorhynchi
AAATTGACCGGTTTTTCCAGCATGGTTCATTGTCTTTAAATTAGGTTATCCTTTTGTTCCCATTACGGTTTCGAATCTGTATTCCACCGCATCGTCCTTGATGACTGGCGCTGAAATTTTGCAGGTTGTCAGGATAGGGTATGTCGGGGCGTAGAAATTCAGCACCGCCTCGACGCTCCATCTGGGTTCGGGGTCGCTCAGCCTTATCTGCTGACCCTTTTCGATGATTATAAAAACCCGCTGTAAGTGTGTTGCTAGTAACATATCGCTGTATTTTTAGTATTAGTATTGCTCTTGGTCTTCTTCGTCTTCCTCATATTCCTGCTCCTCAAAGGACATTTCCTCATCGGGCTGAATCTCTGCATGTTCTGGATAGAGCGCCTCTTTGGGCGGTTCAGGCTTTTCCTGCCCAGCCTCGAAGAGGCTTGGAGTTGAGAACCTGTCGGACAGGGAGGTTCTCTTTCTGCGTATCTCGTCGGCTTTGTCGGGAAACTCCGCCGCTTCGGGAACTTTCATCCATGCCTCACGGAATCTTCCCTGCTTCTCGAGTTCCTCTGCCTTTGCCATTGCATCGCTGAACTTTTTGTCTTTTGCTTGGTGCTGTTTTCTCTCCGCATCGGCTTTTTCCTTCTCCTTTGCAGAATGCTTTTTTGCCTGCTCCAATTGTTTCATAAAGGATTCCATATCGGTCATCAGTCCCGAAGCGCTCTGCATCGGGGCGGTGATGGTCTGAAAGAAACCGCTGTCGAGTTCTTCTGCTGTTCCCCTCAGGTTGAGCGGGGGGATGAGGTCTTTAGCATTGTCCCCGCAGGCTTCGTTTTTAAGCATGACCGATACGACAAGGATGCCGTCGGTCGATTTTGCGATGGTCAGGTGCAGATCCCCTGCAATGTCCATCTGTCTTATCTGATTGAAAAAATTGCTGTTCATGGCTGTAGATTTTTAATGTCCGTATTTTGTCGGCTTCACATATTGAGAAACTGTAAGGCGGCCGCTTTGCAGGCAGTCGCCCATCTTTTTTTAATTCAGCATCAGCGCCTTATCGCCGTCCACGGCAAAAGAGGTGCATAGTTCGAAGGCTTTCTGCGATTTCAGCTGTGCTGTTCCGCCCATCACGATGGACTGCAGTTTGGCTTCATCGTCCTTGTAGGTGCGCACGTTCTGATAATATCCCGTCACGGCATTGTAAGCACCGTAGAGCGTGCCTTTTGTGGTTTCCATCTGTTGGGTGTCGCTTGCCATGGCATAGGCAAAAGCATCTTCCACGGTGTTTCTGAAAATGGCGGAGACGGCATCATCTGCGCCAGTTTTAAGCATTTCCAGAGTTTCCCTGTTCGGGCATAATGCCAACTGAATCAGCTTTTTGACCTCTGAATCCGTAACTTTTACTTTAGCCCAATGGTTGAAGATGTCCTGCAGCTGACTGCTTAGCGTGTTTGCCAGTCCCATGACCTTGTGCGCATCATCAAGGCGCTGTTTTGCTCCCGAAGTGTGTCGGATGCGCACCACGTTGCTCATGTTGCGGAGCGAGGCGTTAAGGGTGTTTTGGCATACGATTCGTATAGGCGTGAAGGCTGCGGTAATGCTTCCGCTTCCATCGTGGGAGGTGGTCAGGAAAATATACTTTTCTGTCACATCATCCCCGCTGCCGACCCTTATGTAATCGGGAAGCTTTGCAGTTATGAAAATGCGTTCCCCGTTGCCCAACGCTCCTGCGGTCTCGTACAGGATGCCTTCGCCACCGCCGACTATGGCGTCAAAGAAGCTGAACGCTTCACGGTTCTGTACGATATGGTAGTCTTTGCCGACTACACCCAAAACCGTATTGCTGTCGGTGCGGATGGTGGAAAAATAATCGGGAACGTGCAGTTCTGCGCGTGCCGTCACAGTACCGTCCTGCATTTCCTCCTTTGCCAAGGCTTTGGTGTATAAAGGCGTTTTGGCGACCTCGTAATCCAATTGGGCGTGCCTGATGGCTTCTGCGCTTGTCGGATAGTCCTGCACCGTCTTTCCGAGATTGTGCCATGCTTTCTGCTTTACGCTGAAAAATGAATAATTCCCTGTGCTGCTGTTGTAATTGATATTGTGTGCCATGATAATTGATTTAAAGTTAAACTTGATATTAATTCCTATGTGCGCCTTAAAATGGAAGGTCTTCCTCAGGCTCCTGCACCGTAGGTTTACTGCTTTGGGTCTGCGTTGTCGTTTCCGCGGTCTGCGCTTTTTTTACTCCTCCGTGCAGTTTAATCTGCGAGGTGTTGAAATTCAGACCCGCATGCAGTTCCCCGTCGCTTCCTTTCCACGCTCTTGCGCTTACCCTGCCTGACAGTTCTACAAGCGTGCCTTTGGTCAGGATGTCCGCTACCTTCGGGCTAATCCAGTAGGCGCAGTCGAAGTAGGTCGTCTGTTCCACTCGTTCTCCCTCTTTGCTTCTGTAGCTCTCATTTGCTGCTATTGAAAAATTCACGACCTGTCTATTTCCTGACAAGGTGCGTACCTCTGCGTCTTTTGTCACTCTTCCGATGATGTTCATGATTTCTAATTTTTAAGGATTAATTTTTTTTTTGAAATTTTATTTATTCGGCAATGACGAGGTGGTGCTGTTTTGTTTCATTTGCCGCTTTCAATATTTGATTTTTCATTGCTGACATTTTTTTTATTCGTTTAAAGAGCCGGTGTATGCTATGTTTTGTTTCATGAGCATAAAAAGGTTAGTGTTTAGCAGGAGCAAGGCTTTGATAAAAAATACGACCCGTACGGGTGGAGATTTTATAGCAAATCCGAAGGACACGGCCTTGCTACTGGGTTAAGAACACGGGGTTACCTTTGCTCGTGAAATAAGACAGAAGCATACAGGCTGTTGGCAAAAAATAAACGGGAAGCCATGTGAATTGGATATAAGAGCGGGAATAAGATGCAATATGAAATTCTCAATTAGATAAATTGTTGTATATTATTGAAAAACAGGTATTTGTACCTGTTGTCTGTTTGAGGTTTTCTCTATATTTATTGTGTGTTTTGTGTTTACCATTTTTCTAGATTTAGAATTATGAATAATTGGGCGCATAAGAGATTCTATACCTGAATCAAACTACAGGTGAGTATTGGTTGCATCATAAATTTTAAATGTCATTTAATCTGATTTGTTATGGGAGAAAATTATAAAATTGAACTGGCGGAAGCTGTTGAGATGGCTAAGCAGGAACTTTATGGTATTCCTGGCGTCATAAATATTGAGCAGGGCTTTAGATTTAAAAATGGATGGATTACGGACGAAGAGGTCATCTCTGTGGAAGTTGCGGAAAAAATTAATGAAAAGACGCTGCTTGAACTGGCGGTGAAACCTCTGCCTGCAGAGTTCATGGGATACGGAATCGATGTGGTGGCTGCGGGATTCGAACAGCAGCTTGAATATCTCGGTGTGGATGTAAGCTTTTGGGCTGCGCCAAAGCCAGGCAATTATCGTGAGCCTGCAAATATTGGGCTGCCCCGTGTAGTTGGAAGCGTTTTTTCATGTAAGCCCTGATTCGGGATGGCCAAATCTGAAGGATTTTCTTAAAAGAGTAAGCAGTAGGCTTACTGCAACCATGTACGAGTGGGAGGCTGAGCACATTAGTTCGGCAATTTTTGAGGCTGTGCAAAACTGCAACGGGAGCCTTAGAATGGTTACCCAAAACGATGGCACTGATAGAGCGGTGAATAATATGAAGAGCCGTCTAGGGAGTAAATTTGAGCATGTCTGGTCATCTGTAGGAAGCGGCAAATTAATTGCGAGCGACTATCATATAAAAGTAGCAGCGCGAGATGATGAGGAGTTCTGGCTGAGCAGCGGAAATTGGAAGAATTCGAACCAAGCCGATATTGATCCGGCAGGCAAGGGCCAGACTATTCCCGGACCGCTTGCGAAACATAACCGGGAGTGGAATGTGGTAATAAAAAATGCGACGTTGGCTACCATTTTCAGAAAGTACATAGATTGGGATTATCAGGAAGCGCTGCGTGTGCCTTTCGATGTTAAAGAAAAGCTAGCAAATTCCTATGTCTTTATCCCTAAAGGGCTCTGTCCTCCAGTACCTCCGATAGTAAGATATTTTAAGCCGTTGACAGTTAAGCGGATACTTGATGTGCAGCCTCTGCTGACTCCGGATAAAAATTCTGAGGGCCAGCGCATGTTCCTTTATCATGCGACAGAAATGGTTAAAAGTGCAAAGGTTAGCATTGACATTGAAAACCAGTCTTTTTCATTATTGGAGAACAACGATCCTGTTTATGAAAGCTTTTACACGGCGGTTGTCGAAAAGCAGAACAATGGTGTGGCGGTGAGGATAATTTTCAGGGATCCGCGTGAATTTGGGCCTAAAGGCCAGGCTGGTCTGGTTAAAACACTCACAAGGCTTAAAAAATTTGGCTTTAATACTGATAATATAAAAGTACAGTGCCGATGCCATACCAAAGCAATAATTGTTGATTCTTCAGACCAAGCCAATGCTCAGGTTTTGTTCGGAAGCCATAATTTAACCACGACGGGAGCCATGTACAACAGGGACGCCAGCTTATTGATAAGAGACAGGCCAGTGGCGCTCTATTTTCAGGAGATTTTTGATTTCGACTGGAGTACTTTAGCGGTTCAGCAAACTGGCGAAAGCCTGACTGCTGTAAATCTTGCTTTAGCATCAGAAGCGGCGCCGGAAGGATTTAGAAAGGTTCTGCTTTCTGAAATTTTAGGAGAAGCTTAGGTAAATTAAACAGATTTATGATTTTTCAAAATCTAAAACTTCGCAAGACGATTACCTTTACTATAAAAGCCTGGCAAAATCCAGGATCTTGCCGCCGTTTATAGCTGCTCCAAGGTTAATTGGCAACTGCGTCTTTACAATCTTTTTCTTTTTGATCGGCACTCTTTCTATTTCTCCTTCAGCGGTGTATTGCGGTCCCTCGTATAAAATCCCAAGCAGGATTACCCGATATTTTAGAAGATAATGGTTTTCATTTCGATCCATATATTGGCCGATATTGTAGATAATGATTGGCGAACCGCTTGAACCGGGAAAGCACGCTGCGTCAATTAAAAATTCATCACAGCCAAGATAAGGGAGTCTGGGGCTGGTTGCAGTAATTCCTTTTCTGACAATGGGTTTATTGTTATGGTCATCCCAAATGTTTTCAGGATATCCTACCATAATTATTTCTTCGATGGCGCATAAGTTTTCAATTTCCTGTTTAGAGGGGATATGGCTGGAGTCGAAAGCTCCGTAAAAAAAATCTTCTTTTAATAAGTGTTTGATTGATTTTATCGGCAGTATGCATAAATCGACCTCAGGGTCGGGATGGGCAATCCAGTGCGATTGGAAGTCTTCAAGGAAAATTGTCAAATGTTCAGTGTTAATTGGATCTCCATTTTGGTCTTTTTTGGTTAAGGTAAACTGACCGTTCTGGACTCCATCTACCACATGCCAGTTGGTTACTATTGCCAGGCTGTCCAGTGTTTCTGGAGTTTGCGGATCGAAATCAAAGAAAAAACCGGTACCGGTTCCGCCATTTTGGTCAAAAGTTTCTATTCTGACAGTTGCAGACGTGATTAGATCGGCAACTGAAAGATCGTTGGAATTCTTGTTTGAAGTTTCTTTTGTCATTTATTTTAAAATTTCATAGGGATTGGTTATTTGCAAAACCGCTGAAGCGATCAGCTGTAAGCAAGCTAGTTGTGGCTGGAATATTTAATGTAGGCTTCAACTTCATGATGGAGCCTAATTATATCTGCGATGAATTTGGATGCTGTTGAATTCCGCTTTCCGAGCAGTGATCTGGCTATTGAACCTTCCGCAGCGCCTCCTTCACCTTGTCCGCTGTAAAGCAGATTCTTTTTTATCTTATTTTTCAAAGATATTAATTCATCTGGAACAGGAGCGCGCAGAGCGCACCTTATCTCAAGTTCAGATTCAATTAATCTTTCCTTTGCGTTGCCTTTTCCAATGCAGATTTTATAAATTGCTGCGGAGCTTTTGCCAATAAAATAATTAAAACTCGGATTCATAATACCATAGCTATTCCGTTTAAAAAAATAAATTGCTGATTATTGTGTTTTTAGAATCGTTTAAAGATATTAAGCAACAATTCGGGCCTGCATTATGTATTGATCATGAGCCGCAGCTTGGCCAAAACTCAAGAGGCTGTTTATCTGCTGGATTCTATTGTAAATATACTTTTTTAAATTACAAAAACAGCTATCTCTCGTTCATAGACAAGAACTTCCGTATTATGCCAGAGAAAGCCGCAATAGGCATCATCTCATTTTATTAAAATAAATTTCTTCCTAGTGTATTTATAATCTAAACGGATAGGAAGATGGAAAATGAGACTGGTTACAATGAATCGAAAATTACAACAGAAAAAGCACTACAAATGCTTAAATCTGAAGGCTTGGAGGTTACTTTTGAACAGGCGGAGGAAATCTTGTATTTCTTGAGAAAAATTGCTAATATCGCTGTGTTGAAACATTTAAATAAAACAGAATGAGTAAGATAGCAGATTTATATATCAGAGTGAGCACCGATGAGCAGGCTGAGAAAGGCTTCTCGCAGCGCAATCAGGAAGAGATGCTTAGAAAGTACTGCAGCATTAACAGAATTCAGATACGCAATGTGATCTACGAAGACCATTCGGCAAAAACTTTCAACAGGCCGCAATGGAAAAAATTTCTCGCCGACATAAAAAAGCACAAAAATAAAATAAGCCTGGTTCTTTTTATGAAATGGGACAGGTTCAGCCGCAATGCGGGCGATGCTTATCAGATGATAAATCAATTAAGGGTTTTAGGGGTCGAACCGCAGGCAATTGAACAGCCGTTAGATCTAAGCGTTCCGGAAAACAAAATGATGCTCGCCTTTTATCTCGCTGCGCCTGAGGTTGAAAACGACCGCAGGGCATTAAATACGTTTCAGGGGCTAAGAAGAGGAAAAAAAGAGGGCAGGCATATGGGGATGGCGCCTTACGGTTATGCAAATAAGGTAACCGAAGATGGAAAAAAGTACATTGCAGTTGTGGCGGAAAAAGCTGCGAACGTAGTTTGGGTATATGAACAGATTGCTAAGAATATTTTCAGTACCGAATCAATATATCAGACTGCCAAAGAAAAGGGCATGGGAATCTCCAAGAATAACATGTGGCTGATTATAAGAAATCCGCTGTACTGCGGAATGATAGTAGTTCCAAAGTATCGCGATGAGGAGGAAAGGCTTGTTAAGGGGCAGCATGATGCAATAATCAGCCAAGATCTGTTCTATAAAGTTCAGGATATACTCAACAGTAAAGCACGGACCTACAGGCCAAAAATCAAGACAATTGAGAATTTTCCGCTCAGGGGCTTTTTTGTCTGTCCTGAATGCGGGCAGAAATTGGGAGGCAGCAAGTGCAGGGGGAGAAGCAGAGACTACTACTATTACCACTGCGATAAATTATGCAAGTGGAGGGTAAATTCCGAAATGGCCAATAGTGTATTTAAAGGGCATTTAAATAAGTTCAAGCCCTTGGTCGAAGTAAGAAAATTATACAGTGCAGTTCTGCTTGAAGCATACAGGGAACATACAGGATTAGTTATAAATGAGAAAAAGAAATCCTTGGAACAGATTGGGGTTTACGAAAAAAAACTGGCTGTTGCCAGAAACCTGCTGGTTACCGAGAAGATAGATGCCGATGACTATCATTTAATGAAGACAGAATACAATGCTGAGATCAGCAGGCTTGAAAATGAGATTGGAAATGTGGATGAAGACAGAGCCAATATTGAATCTTTAATGAACACAGGACTGCAAAACCTAATAAAACTCGGCGAGGCCTTTGGTGACGGGTCTTTAGTGGATTCCAGAGAGATAATCGGTTTAATTTTTCCTGAAAATTTCACATTTCAAAACAATAAAATCCAAACCGCTAGGGTCAACGAAATGTTCAAGTGTATCTATCTGGTAAACAATAGATTACGGGCAAAAAAAAACGGAACAAAAGATGATATTTTTCTTTTGTCCCGAGTAGTGACCTCTACGATACAATTTACAAACCGCCATCTTTTGGACGATTTAAAAGCGCTTTCGAGTATAAATAAATTGAATGATAATGTGCTTGAATGCAGTTGCTTAAGTGTTGCGGCTTAAAAGTTTTTTCTTATTTTGGGTTTAAAATTCGCAACATAAATCGCATAAATTTCTTACAGAAATTTAAAGAGTACAATTGGGTACAATAAAAATTGTACTTGTAGAGATTTTTAGGTATTTGTTCCTTTGTTTGAAACTAAATCATAAAGTTCTGTTTCAAATTAAAAATAATATGAATACAGTAAAAGTGTATAATGAATTATAAAAATAAATGATGAGTGATGATGTAGTAACAAAAGAAGATTTAAAACAGTTTAGTCTTCTTTTATTGGATAAAATAGAAAGCCTTTTAGAGAAATCTAGTTTTGTAAAAAGCGAGACAAATGATCCTGAATGGATTAAAAGTAAGTCAGTGAGAAAATTACTTGATATTTCAGCTGGTTCGGTTCAGAATCTTAGAACTACTCAAAAAGTGCGTTTTAAGAAAGTGCTTGGTTCGTATTATTATAATAGAGTGGATCTTGAAAAACTTTTTACAGATGAAAAAAGATAGTGGATTAAAACAAAGAAATATTATGAGTTACTTATCGATGTATATTGATGATCCCCAACTTAATGTCTGGCATTTATCAATTTTGACAGCGATACTGGGGTTAGGGTATAGGCAGGGGCAGAGTAAGAGGATAAAAGTCAGTCGTAGCAAAATTATGGAGTTGTCGCACGTGAACACGTTACCGACTTATCATAAGTATTTTAAACAGCTTCAGGATTTAGGATACATTAAGTACACTCCATCTTATCATCCCGGCTATAAAAGTGAAGTAAAACTATGTAAGAAGAGGTTGTCTCTGAATATTTGAGACAGCCTCTTTTAGTTTAGAATACACTTTGAAATTATTTATCAAGAAGGAATGTTGTATTTCTTTTTAATTGCCTGAATTTCTTTTTCCAGCCTGCTGAGAACTGCTAGGTCTGGCTTGGACATTTTGGATTCAGTTTTATTTAATTTCTTGTTCAGAATTGACATTTCACGTCCAATTGTTGCCTGCTCTGTTATCGCGTATGCTTCAGTCTGTTTTACTGATGCATGGCCTAGAAGTTCTTTAACTACGTTTATAGGAACGTTATTGTTAAGTGTGACAGTACTGCCAAATGTGCGCCGGGCTATGTGAGTATTAAGTGTAAATGGAAACCCACACAAGACCGCAACCTCTTTAAGGTACTCATTCATTTTCTGATTCGATGAGACAGGCAATACAGATTTGCGCTGTATACATAACGGATGCTCTTTATATTTTTCAACTATTTGCAGTGCCTGAGGAAGAAGTGGTACATTGGTGGTGGAATTTGTTTTCTGTCTTTCAGACATAATCCATAAATTGCCGTCAATGCCCTCTTTTATATCCGTTTTCTTTAATTGATAAGCATCGATGTAGGCCAGTCCAGTGTAGCACTGGAAGACAAAAACATCCCTTACGACATTGAGCCTGTCCGTTGTGAAATAATGCCTTTCTAGTTCATGCAATTCCTGAGCGGTGAGTGGTTTTTTTACCAGTTTTGTTTTACGTCCTTTAAAGTTCTTAAAAGGATCTTTAGTGATTAATTCCTTATCGATCGCGCGGATGACAATCTTTTTGAAATTTGCAATGTATTTAAGGGTGGTGTTATTACTGCAGTCGCGCACGGTTCTAAGGTAAAACTCAAAATCCTTAACAAACTCGAGATTCAAATCCGCAAATTCAAGGTCATCTTTTTTAAGTTTGAATTTGATAAAAGCGGTTAAATGGTTTTTAGTGATTGTAAATCTGTCAAGAGTACCTTTTGCATAGCCTCTTCCAAGCAGCGCTTCCATTTCGTCATTATGCTTTTGAAATTCTTCCAGCACCTTAATCTTAGGTGCTGATCTTCCCAGAACCTCGTCCATAATTTTCTCAGCGGTTATAAATTTGCCGCTGTACATCATTTCGGTTTTGATTTCATTGATTTTTAAAGTCAGGGAATCCAAAAAGAAGTTTATCGACTTTGCATCTTCCTTTGACCCGACTGCTCTTTCAAACCTTTGATCCCATCGTGTATTATCCCATTTTCTTTTAGTTGAACTTTCCTTACGGATACCGTCAACAGTGATTCTGAAATATACGATCCATTCTTTACTTTCTATTTTGGGTCTTTTTAAAAAGAATCCCAAACCAAAACTGCTTTCCAACATAATCCTACTTTTTAAATTAATAAATGTAGAATAATATTACTGCCAAATCAAGTCGTTAACCTCGTTAACCCCTGTATTATAAGGGATTTTTGCGGTTTCTGGTGCACTTTTCTGCGTGCCTGAAAGTGCACCGATTCTGCACCTTTAATTTTGTGAGCTTTTATAAATATTGAAAAAGGTCTAAAACGAAAAAAACCTGCAAATAGTTGAATTTACAGGTCTTCAGACATTTTTTATGGCTTTTTGAAAAGATTGAAAACTTTAAGTTTTCAGGCTTTTCGGCCTTTCCGTGGGGAGAGCAGGATTCGAACCTGCGAAGTTCACACAGCAGATTTACAGTCTGCCCTCGTTGGCCGCTTGAGTATCTCCCCGAAGCTTTGTATTGTTGCGCTTTGTTGTTCTAAGCGGTTGCAAATATAGGAACGTTTTCTACATCTACAAACAAAAAACGAACTTAATTTTAAGTTATTTTTAAATTATTTTTTAATTGATTGGAATTGAATAAAATAAAAATATTCTAAAATGTGTTTTTTTTTAAATATTTTCAAAAGTAAGAATATTTTTATGCAAAATTTACGGTTTTTACTTTTGATTTGATCCTTGATAAAGCTGTCAGTCCTTGCTTTTATGGATATATTAATTAAAATTAAGGGAAGAATATTTGTTTAGTGATGTACTTTACAATTGGCTTATTCTAAATTTTTATTGATAGGTAAAATTTAAGTCATTAGTGCATCACTCTTTTTTTGATTGAATTTTAACTTCTGCTTGATGAAATTTCAATTTTAAATGGGAATGCTGTAAAACAAAAAAAATCTCCACTAGGGAGATTTTTTTATTCTATTTTAAGAATAGTATTATTTAGCTAAAAGCTCTAATACTTTTGCTCTCAATTCTGGGCCTCTTAAGTCCTGAGCAACTACTTTTCCTGATGCATCAAGAATAAAAGTAGCTGGAATTGATTCCACATTATATTGTTTTGCAATTGGTTCGTCCCAAAATTTCAGGTTTGAAACGTGTGTCCAAGTTAAACCATCTTTTGCGATAGCTTCTGTCCACTTGCTTTTGTCTTTGTCTAATGAAACTCCAACAATGTTTAATCCTTTTGAATGCAGTTCTTTGTAAATAGCTACAACATTAGGGTTTTCTTGTCGGCAAGGCCCGCACCATGAAGCCCAAAAATCAACGATAGTTACTTTACCTAAGCTTTCTTTAAGCGAAACTACTTTTCCTTCTGGATTTGGCGCAGAAAAGTCTGCTCTTCATTTAGCGTTACCAACTGCTGGAGCTGTAGCACCAACTGCAGGCATTTTCGCTTGACCTAATTTTGTTTTAACCTCTTTACCAGGAGCAGTGTTTTTTAATGACTCATCTAAAGCATTAAATAAGCTTTCTGTTTTTTTAATATCAGCGCTTGGGTCAGCAGCCATACCTTGAACAATTAAAACTGAGATAAACGATTTTGGATGACCTTCAGCATAAGCTAAATATTTCTTTTTGCTGTTTTCTTGTACTTCTGTTTGAATAGTCATGTATTGTTTCATCAAGCCATTGATAGTTGCTGTATCTTGAGCTTGTTGAGCTTGCTGCATTTTCTGAGTATTTTTTTTCTGAAAATCAATTAAGCTTTTTTGAGTTTTGTTAAGATCTTCTTGGAATTTCACATACTCATCGTTGCTGTAAGTTCCAGAAATTTTTGATTTATGGATACTGTCTTTATCAATTGCAATGTTGATTTCTCCTGTTTCTAAGATAAAAGGAATTGGCCCGTTTGCACCTTGAAGAATTAATGTATGGAAAGCTGGTTCAGCAACTTTTCCTTTTATTTCAAATTTTCCGTTTTCAACTTTTACTGTATCAAGAGCTAAAGGCATTCTTGTAGCTGGGTCTAGACCTTGAAGGATAATGGTTTTTCCGTTTTCAATTCCAGTTGCGGTACCAGTAATTAAGTATTCTCCGTCTTTAACTTTACTGCATGAAATGATAGCCGCAGAAGCTGTAAGTAAAAAAAGTATTTTTTTCATTATAAAAAATTAATTAGTTAATTGATTTGTGCAACAAAAGTATCTAAAATTATAAAACATACAGAATTTTGTAACCTAAAATTTTGTTATAGTTTTTTAGTGGTTAATTTGCCTGTAATCAAGGTGTTTGGTGCTTTAATTTGATTTAAAACTCTAGTTTTGGATTTATTCTGAGGGGTGATTTTGATTTTTTCTAATTTTTAAGCATAAAAAAAGCACTCTGTAAAAGAGTGCTTTTTAGAATATTTTTTAAGAAATCTATTCTTGATTTGTTTTCTTTCTCCAAGTAAAAGAGTTCAAAATGTGTCTTTTTGCAAATCTTCCAGGAGAATCTGCGTTTACCATTTTTACATAAGTTGCTTTAGGAACACTAATGTATTCGTAAACACTTCCGTTAGAAAAATCGATAATTAAACGACCTTCAACAAATTTATAATCAGTAATTGATGAAGTTGCGATAGTTTCAGTGTATTCTGGTAAATTTAGTTTAATCGTTTCAGGATTAATACTTACCAAGAAATGGTACGCTTCAATGATAGCTTTACTTTTTTCTTCTGCCGCTTTTAAACCAGCATCATCACCTTGAAATTTATCAGGATGAGCTTCTTTCATCGCATTACGATAAATGGTTTTCAAATCTTTTAATTCAGCAGTTTTGTCTACGTTTAGTAACTTGCGGTATTCAACTATTTTTTTCATAA
The DNA here is from genome assembly GCF_002217355.1 of Flavobacterium oncorhynchi. Lineage (GTDB taxonomy): Bacteria > Bacteroidota > Bacteroidia > Flavobacteriales > Flavobacteriaceae > Flavobacterium > Flavobacterium oncorhynchi. The sequence goes on from NZ_MUHA01000011.1 coordinate 13,022, forward strand.
ATAAAAGGTAACTTCTTGTCTATTAGTTCGAAATGAGTGTTTTTACTTCAAAACGACAAATTTTTTGCAAAGGTACACTTTTTTTTAACTTTTCAGTTTTCATCTAAAAAATATTCCAGAAAGTTATCTGTAAAATGTAAAGAATCATAGAAAGTAATACTGATTTTAACCGCAAAGTTCGCAAAGCTTTGTGTAAAATACAGCTTTGCGAACTTTGCGGTTAAATTTTTCTGAAACTAGAAATAAAACTTACTTGTTTTCTGGTTTATGATTTGCTTTATCAAAATTCCTAGATTTCTTCGGGTATTTATCATAGCTGATATCACTTGGATTTTCGATTATTGATTTTATTGTGATCCAATCACCAACATTAAAATTAGAATGTGCTATTTTATAATCTAAAAGATATTCACCACAGAAATAATTATTGTTTTCATCTTTTTCGATAATACCTGTATAAACTCCTTTTTGAGGCATTCTTTCTTGCGAATCTTTAGACATGATTTTTTTGTTTTAAATTTAAGAGGCAAAGTTAATCAATTTATGTTTGTTTTAGGGAGTTCGAGACAATCTGAGTATATTTGCACATGCAGAAAAACTTTAAGCCACATCCAAATTCTTTTAAAAATACCTTTTGTGTTTTTCATGAAGTGCTTCCAAATGAAATTGAAGGTTTAAAAAAACAGTTCGAAAGCAAAGCAGGAAGTTCTTACTATTATACAGAAGAAGGGATGTACCGCGTTTCGAACCATTGGGGAAGACTGGCAAACAGCAAATGGCGTTTAGTGGCTCGTGAACCTGAGACGGAATCAAAAACAAAAATTGGATTTGCAGCATGGAACGAATTTTATCCTGATAATGCTGAGGAAAAACTATATTATTTAGAAGCAGACTTTGATAAAAACTTAGCAACTTATCAGCATAAGAATAATCCAAAATATGATAAAAAAGCAATTTTAAGAACAAGTTTTGAAACTGCAAAAAGATTAAAACAAATTAGAAATTTGCAGCAATTAACTTCGTGGGCGAAGTATTTTGATTATGATGATCTTGCCGATTTGCGAAAGCAGATTATTGATGAATTGATCTATACAGAGAAAACATTAGAAGAAATTAAAAGAGAAATATAATGGGACGGAATAACGAAAAGAATATTAAAACTCATAATGACAAGTTGCATAAAGCTCAAGCAAAGAAAAAGCAGGCTGAAATCGCTCGTAAAGAAAAGCTGAAAGAAATTGTGAAAAAATTCAACGAAGATAAAAAAGAAGAAAATTAAATATGTTTTGCCTCGAATTTCGCGAATTAGCACGAATTAAATTTTAAGATTTGAGCTCAAATCAAATAAAAACTAGTGTCAATTTGTGAAATTCGTGGTAACTAAAAGATAACAATTATGAATTCAAAATTTGAAACCCTAAAAGCAAACGTTCAAGAAATTATTGATTTGATTGCTGCAAAAAACGACAGAGAAGCTAATAATAAACTGCTTGAAGTAAGTGATGAATTAGACGAAATGTTAGATCACGCTGAAGAAGATGAAGAACTTAGAGAAATCAGCAGATATCAAGTTTTATTGAATCAGCTTCATGTGAAAATTAACGGTGAAGAACAAGTTGACGGCGATGCATAAATGTTATTGTGATACAGGTTTACAGTTTGAAAACTGCTGTGGTTTGTATCTTGAGAAAAAACAAAAAGCGCCAACAGCTTTGGCATTAATGCGTTCTAGATATTCAGCTTATGCGACTCATAATGCTGATTATCTTTTGCAAACCACTTATGTTTCTGAAAGAGGATATTATTCTAAATCAGAAATTTTAAAATGGGCAGCCGCTAATAGATGGCAGAAATTAGAGATTTTAAGTTTCACAGAAAATACTGTCGAATTTAAAGCTTATTTTTTGGATTCGAATAATAGACCACAAACACATTACGAATTTTCTACTTTTAAATTGGAAGAAAACGAGTGGTTTTATGTCGATGGAAAGTTTGAATAATTGACATAATTTGGATAATTTTTGAGTTGTTGTGCCATAATACTTTAACTAAAAATTAATAAACGTTTCGTTTTTCATAATTCTAAAAAACCTTAATTTTAGAATTATGAAAAACGAGTTTAAAAAAGGTTTTTATTTTAAGTCATACGAAGCTCCATTTCAGTCTCCGTTTGAGAAACTTTTTGGTATTTTCAAAGAGTTAATTACCCATACTTCGGGTGATTTTGATGAAGCTATAGATTGGCTTCGGGAACTGGATAAAGAATATAAGCTTACCGACGAAAACTACACTATCGATGATTTTATCGAAGATTTAAAAAAGAAAGGTTACATAAAAGACGAAGTAAAAGGTGATGGTACAAATGGTTTTGGTATTACAGCTAAAACAGAACGTGCAATTCGTCAGCAGGCTTTAGAGCAGATTTTCGGAAATTTAAAACGTTCAGGAAATGGAAATCATAAAACGAAATATGCAGGAAATGGTGATGAGCACACGGGAGAATTTCGAGAGTTTAATTTTGGTGACAGTTTAGAACGTATTTCATTGACGGAAAGTCTCAAAAACGCTCAAATCAATAATGGAGTTGAAAGTTTCCAGTTGACCGAAAATGATTTGGTAGTTGAGGAAGCGCAGTACAAAGCACAAATGAGTACCGTTTTGATGATTGATATCAGTCACAGTATGATTTTGTACGGCGAAGACCGAATTACTCCGGCAAAGAAAGTTGCAATGGCTTTGGCCGAATTAATAACGACCCGTTACCCAAAAGATACGCTTGATATTTTAGTTTTTGGAAATGATGCTTGGACAATTCCAATTAAAGATTTGCCGTATTTGCAAGTTGGTCCTTATCATACCAATACCGTTGCCGGATTGCAACTGGCAATGGATATTTTGCGTCGAAAACGAAATACCAACAAACAGATTTTTATGATTACGGATGGGAAACCAAGCTGCGTGCGCGAACGCGACGGCTCATATTATATGAACAGTAACGGACTAGATGAATATATTGTTGACAAATGTTATACACAAGCACAGCAAGCTAGAAAATTACATATTCCAATAACAACCTTTATGATTGCAAATGATCCTTATTTGCAGCGATTTGTAAATCATTTTACCGAAGCCAATCAAGGAAAAGCATTTTATACCGGATTAAAAGGTCTAGGAGAAATGATTTTTGAAGATTATGAAACGAATAGGAAGAAAAGGATTAAATAAAAGTTGCTAAGGTTCTAAGATGCTAAGATACTAAGGTTTCTTTGTGCCTGAATATACTTTGCGTTTATATTGTAGAGACGCACTGCAGTGTGTCTAACACCACAATTGTCACGCTGAGCGAAGTCGAAGCGCCGCTTCAATTGGGTTTGAGAAAAATTAAAGACAACGTAATCGTAGAAACGCACTGCAGTGCGTTTAGCACAATGTATGACACAATGCTTATTATCTACAGAAAATAATAAAAACAACAAAACACATATTTCAATAAAATGGAAATAACAACTATAAAAACATTAGGGCAGTTAAAAGCCTCGGGATATAAAAGTATTAGTATTAAGGATGAATTAAGAAATAATCTACGAGAGAAGATTAAATCAGGAAAACCCGTTTTTGAAGGTGTTCACGGTTTTGAAAATACGGTAATTCCAGAATTAGAACGTGCCATTCTTTCTCGACATAATATTAATTTGTTGGGACTTCGCGGACAGGCAAAAACTCGCTTAGCGCGTAAAATGGTAGAATTATTAGATGAATATATTCCGTATGTTTCTGGTTCAGAAATTAATGATGATCCATTAAATCCGATTTCGCATTTTGCTAAAGATTTAATTGCTGAGAAAGGCGATGAAACTCCAATTTCATGGCTTCAGAGAAATGATCGTTTCTTTGAAAAATTAGCAACGCCAGATGTTACTGTTGCAGATTTAATAGGAGATGTTGATCCAATAAAAGCGGCAAATTTAAAATTATCTTACGCAGACGATCGCGTAATTCATTTCGGAATGATTCCAAGAGCAAATCGCTGTATTTTTGTTATTAATGAACTTCCAGACTTGCAAGCCCGAATTCAGGTTGCTTTGTTTAATATTCTGCAAGAAGGCGATATTCAAATTCGCGGATTTAAATTAAGAATGCCGCTTGATATGCAGTTTATATTTACTGCAAATCCAGAAGATTATACCAACAGAGGAAGTATTGTAACGCCGCTTAAAGATAGAATAGGTTCGCAGATTTTAACGCATTATCCTGAAAGTGTTGCCATCGCAAGAACAATTACAGAACAAGAAGCAAAGCTGGACGCAAATCAAAGCGACATCGTTTATGTGCCAAGTTTAGCCAGAGATATTTTAGAACAAATTAGTTTTGAAGCCCGAGAAAGCGAATACATCGATAATAAAAGCGGTGTAAGTGCCAGAATGAGCATAACAGCTTTTGAGAATCTAATTAGTACCGCAGAACGTCGTGCCTTAAAATCTGGAACAGATAAAACCATTTTGCGTTTATCAGATTTTATGGGAATAATTCCGTCGATTACAGGTAAGGTCGAATTAGTCTATGAAGGAGAGCAGGAGGGAGCTGCTGTCGTTGCACAGTATTTGATCGGTTCAGCAATTAGAACATTGTTTTCAGAGTATTTTCCAAAAATTGAAAAATTAGAAAAACCAGGCGAAAAAACACCTTATTCAGATTTAATTGAATGGTTTTTTACAGAAAGCGGTTTCGAGTTATTAGACGATGCGTCAGATGCTGAATATAAAGGTATTTTAGATGAAATTACGCCATTAGATATTTTATTAAAAAAATATCAGCCTCAATTAGACAAACAAGATATGCATTTTATGAAAGAGTTCGTTTTGTGGGCATTAGTAGAGTATAAAAAACTAAGTAAAGATCGTTTTGCGCAAGGTCATCAATTTAAAGATATGTACGGAAGTTATATTAGCAAATTATAGTTTATAACTCATTTTACAATCTAACCCGATAGTTATTTTTAATTGTCGGGTTTTATTTTGTGTATTATATTGATATATCAATTATATTTGTATCAAATAAATGAATCATGAAAATTGAAAATCCAACAGGAACAGCTCTTTATTCTATAGAAAAAGCAATTAAAGAATATCGAAAACTGGCGCAAAAAAACATTGCCAAAGTGGTAAAAGATATTACAGTCGATCAATGTTTGGTGCTAATAATACTCCAGCAAAACGAGAGTATTTCTCAAAACGAATTGGCAAATCTTGTTTTTAAAGACAGTGCTTCTATCACAAGAATGATCGAATTAATGGTAAAAAATGATTACCTGACCCGAACAATTCACGCAGAAGACAGAAGAAAATTCAATCTTGTAATTACTGAAAAAGGTTTGAAAACTATTGAATTAATAGAGCCTGTTATTCAATCAAACAGAGAAACAGCTTTGCATGGTTTATCATTAAAAGAAATAACATTATTGGATCAAACGCTGCATAAAATAATAAGTAATTGTAAAAAATGATTGGTATGAAATCAAAATTAATCTTAGTAATGTTTTCGGTATTTGCTATTGGGTATTCGCAAAACGAATTGAGCAGCAAACTAGAAAAGTATATGGATGCGCAATTTGCTGTTAATGATTTTAGCGGTACCGTTTTAGTTTCTAAAAATGATACAATACTATTAAAAAAAGCCTATGGTTTTGCTGATTACGAATGGAAAGTAAAAAACACAATAGATTCAAAGTTTAGTTTAGCATCCGTTTCAAAACAGTTTACAGCGGCAGCAGTTTTACAATTGGCTAAAAATAAGAAACTTTCATTAGAGGGTCCTATAAATGAATATTTTACTGATTTTCCAAAAGGAGAAAAAATAACGATAAAAATGCTGCTGGCTCATAATTCAGGTTTGCAAATGGATTTTGATGAATTGTATTTATCAAAAACAGATTTAGATAAAGATTCTGTTTATCAGTATATCATAAAAAAGCCATTTCTGTTTGAACCTGGCACAAGTACGGCTTACAGTAATATAGGATATTATTTACTAGCAAGAATTATAGAGAAAGTATCAGGGCAGACTTATGCAGCTTTTTTAAAAGAGCAATTGTTTGATAAAGCCAAAATGTACAATTCAGGCATCACAACAAATAGTACAATAGTTGAGAAAATGGCTAAATCATATTATCTCGAAAATGATAAACTGGTAAAAAATCCTTATATCAATTGGAATTTTAATATAGGTCACGATGGTGTTTATTCGACTGTTGATGATTTGTATTTGTGGAATAAAGCCTTGTTTGACAGTGAGATTATTTTGTCGAAAGAATCAAAGAGAAAAATGTTTACTTCATACAACGATCAAGATTTTGGTTTTGGGTTTTTGGTTAATCCATTCTACAGTCAAAATCATCAGTTAATTGCGCATGACGGCGGCTTTTTTGGTGCCATGACATCATTTAATAAATTTACAAACGATAATATATTAATTACTGTTTTATCTAATAACCAGTCAAAGTCTTATTATATTGCGTATGGTCTTGCCGGAATCTGTTTTGGAAAAGAAGTTGAACTTCCGTACAAACACATTCAAACTGCTGTAGATGCAAAAATCTATGATCAGTATGTGGGAGAGTATGAAAATATTAAAATTTTAAAGAAAGATAATAAGCTGTATTATATAGATGAAGATATTGAGTTATTGCCAGAATCTCAAACCAAATTTTTTCGTTCAGACAATAACAATACTACAGTCGAATTTGTAAAAGATAAAAAAGGAAAAGTTACGCAGCTGGAAATTAGAAAGGCAGGAATAAAAGAGGTAAAAGTTAAAAGTAAGAAGGTATAAGTACTATTTTTGCATTCAAAATTTAATTCTATGCTGTTTTTAATTCTAAGTATACTTTGCAGTGTTACCGTTGGTGTAATCTTTAAAATTACCCGTAAATACAATGCTAATCCCATTCAAATTATTGCGTTCAATTATATAGCGGCAATAGTACTTTGTTTTTTTACTTTTAGTCCGGATCTTACTATAGTTCATGAAGATGCTCCGTGGAATATTTATACAGCAATTGGTATTTTGCTTCCTATTGTTTTTCTCTTTCTGGTATTTTCAATAAAACATATGGGAATTGTAAAAACTGATGCAGCACAACGATTGTCATTGTTTATTCCCATACTTGCGGCATGGTTAATTTTTAAAGAAGAGTTTAATTCTTATAAAGTAATTGGTCTTGTAATTGGGTTTATTGCGCTTTTGTTCATTTTAAGAAAACAGATGCAGAACGAGCAAAACAAGTGGGTTTTTCCTGTCGCTGTTTTTGTAGGTTTTGGAGTGATTGATATACTTTTTAAACAAATAGCACTTTATACCACTTTGCCTTATACAACATCACTATTCATTGTTTTTAGTATTGCATTAGCAGTCTCTTTGTTAATAGTGCTTTACGATGTTATTTTTAAAAAGAATGGATTTAGTACTAAAAATGCTTTGTTCGGAGCTTTAGTTGGGATTTTTAATTTCGGAAATATTCTATTTTATTTAAAAGCGCATAAGGCATTTGCTGAAAATCCGTCAACAGTTTTTGCAGGAATGAATATGGGCGTAATTGTATTAGGAAGTCTTGTTGGTCTTTTCTTCTTCAAAGAAAAACTATCCAAGATTAATATAATTGGACTTCTTTTAGCGTTAATCTCTATTGTTTTCATTGTTAGGTCACAATTTTAGTGCATTTTTCATTCTTTTAAAGCTTTAATATTCAGTTAGTTTTGAGTTGAATTGAAAGTTTTTTAAAATAAACTCTACTAATTCTATAGAATTTATAAAATATATTTTATAGATTTGCATTAACAATGAAAAACTCTAGTCTAAATATCATTCCGTTTATGTGCAGCTTGACGATGTGCAGCATGATGAACAATGCAATGAAATGGCGTTAATAGAAAGTACTTGTTAGTTATTTTTTTTTTTAGCCTTTCATGCACCATGAAAGGCTTTTTTTAGAACTAGTAAAAAACAAACAAAATGAGATCAAATAGAAATATCAATATTATGATGCCATACTGCTCAACGAAAGTTCCGTGTTGTACATGCATCAGCTGCTGATTTTTATCAGAAACAAAACAATTTAGTAAACCCAAATTAAGTAAATCATAAAAATTAAAAGTAAATATTATGAGTACAGAAATTATAAAACAGAATCCCTTTCAATCTATGATTGATCGTTTTAATATAGCTGCAGATATTCTAAAGTTAGATGAATCAATCAGGCAAAAGCTGCAGCGTCCTGAAAAACAAATTGTAGTAAATTTTTCGATAACATTAGACAACGGAACCGAGCAGAATTTTGAAGGTTACCGCGTAATACATAATACAGCTTTGGGACCGTCTAAAGGTGGTATTCGCTATGATAATGCCGTAAACCTTGATGAAGTAAAAGCTTTAGCCGCTTGGATGACTTGGAAATCTGCAGTGACTGGAATTCCTTTCGGAGGAGCAAAAGGAGGTATTATTTGCGATCCAAGAACACTTTCAAAAACAGAGCTAGAACGTATTACGAGAGCTTATACGAAAGCATTATCGGATATTTTTGGTCCGCAAAAAGATGTTCCTGCACCAGATATGGGAACTGGCCCAGACGAAATGGGCTGGCTAATGGATGAATTTTCAATAGTTCACGGTAAAACAATTCATGCCGTTGTAACTGGAAAACATCTGCATTCGGGAGGTTCATTGGGCAGAGTAGAAGCAACAGGAAGAGGAGTGAGTATTATTAGTTTATTGGCACTTCAAAAACTAAAAATCAGGCCGGCAAGAGCAACAGCTGCAATTCAAGGTTTTGGAAACGTAGGGCTGCATTCGGCTTTATTTTTATACGAAAAAGGACTAAAAATTGTTGCAGTAAGTGATGTGTCAGAAGCATTTTATAATCCGCAGGGAATTAATATTCCAGAGCTTATTTTATATTATAATTTAAATAATAAAACGATTAAAGGTTATCCAAATTCAGTTGCAATTAAACATGAGGATTTGCTGCTTTTAGATGTTGATGTATTGATTCCTGCTGCCAAAGAAGATGTAATCACTCAGAAAAACGCACATGACATTCGTGCAAAAATTATAATTGAAGCTGCAAATGGACCAGTTTCTTCAGATGCTGATAAAATTTTGCATGAAAATAATGTTTTGGTAGTTCCAGATATTTTGGCGAATGCAGGCGGTGTGACCGTTTCTTATTTTGAATGGCTTCAAAATTCTTTATTAGAATCATGGAGAATTCATCAAATAAACAAACGTTTAGAAGATATTTTAGAAAAAGGATTTGAGACGGTGTTCAGAATTGCTGCAAAACACAATGTAACGCCTAGAATTGCGGCCTATATTATTGCTTTGAAAAAAGTAGCCGAAACACAATCTGTAAAAGAAGTGGCAGCCGAAGCGCCAAAATTCAAACAGAACTAATTCTATTTTAGGCAAGACTAAGATTATTTTCATCGATAGAAAGCCAGTGAGGGTTTTTTATTGGTGAAAATATCTTTTTTAATTTCATATCAATTCATATAATTTTTAAAAATGAAAAACATTAATTTTCTAGCATTTGCAATGCCGGCTTTTTTTCTTTTTTTATTTCTCGAATATAAGCTGGCACAACGAAAAAAAAGACCTGAAATTTTTAATTATGAAAGTTCTGTTTCTAATATAAGCATTGGTATCGCAGAGCGATTGATTAATTTGTTTATTGCCAGCAGTTTTTATCAACTGTATTATTTGATTTATGATGAATATAGAATTTTTGATATTCCGAGTGGTGTATTAGTTTGGATTGCCTTAATTCTCGCTACAGATTTTGTTTGGTATTGGTACCATAGATTAGGGCACGAGGTCAATTTTTTCTGGGCGGCACATATTGTAAATCATCACAGCGAAGAGTTTAATTTTACGGCGGCTGCCAGAATTACAACATTTCAGGCAATAGTTCGAACAGGATTTTGGTGTGTACTACCTTTTATTGGTTTTCATCCCTCAATGGTAATCACAATGCTTATTGTGCATGGAGCCTATTCGTTTTTTACACATACGCAGCTTATAGGAAAAATTAAATGGCTCGAATATGTTTTTGTTACGCCGTCTGTTCATGGTGTTCATCATGCTTCTGACGAGAAATATTTAGACAAAAATTACGGGGATATGTTTACGTTTTGGGATCGTCTTTTTGGTACTTTTCAGGAGGAAGAAGAAAAACCAAAATACGGTTTGACACATCCTTTAAAAAGTTATAGTTTTCTGTGGCAGCACTTTCATTATTATTTTGAAATTTTTGAACTATGGAAACGCTCAAAAGGTTATAAAGCAAAATGGAATGCCATTTTTGGAAGCCCGGCACATATGGATCAAGATATTCGTCCAACATTAGAAAAGCGTTTTTTACAAGATAAAAGCAATCCAAATCAAAGGCTTCGTTTCAGGAATTATCTTTATATTCAATTAGGAATCTGCACTTTATTGTTGACGGTTTTTACCTATTATTTTGATCGCTTAAATGTGTTAGATAAAGGTTTTGTTCTGTCGTTAATACTTATAACATTAATTAACTGCGGAGCACTTTTAGAACAGCGAAAATGGATTTATTACCTTGAATACGCTCGCATTTTAATGATAACCACTTATTTCTTGTATGAAGAAAATCTAACGATATTTTTCTTTGTTCCGCTGGCAATTATGATTTTTGCAGAGCAATTGTTTTCACTTAGTAAATTGTATCAAAATATTATTTTACAATTAGAGACAGCAGATTAAAAAGAACAAATAGTCAACGAGATTCATTATAACTATGACATATTTTTTCATCTCGATTAACGGATATATATTTTAAAACCTGTGCGGCATTATTTAATTAAGTTAATTTTTAGATCATTAATATTTATTCCAATCAATAAATAATTTAGTTGTATCTATCTTGAATTGAGTTTTAGCAATAAACCCGATATCTTTTGGAAGATATCGGGTTTATTATTTTGTTTTAATTCTAAAATTTGGAATTTAAAACTCTAATGCTTGTAAAGTTTAACATGATTACCAAAAGAGTATGTTGCGGCGATAGTTGGACCGTTATAACCCCATTTCAAGAAGCCATTTAAGCGTTCTCTTGTAGTATCGACTTTAAAATTCAAACCAGTGTATCCAGCGGTAATGCTTAAATTTTGATATATGTTATATAAAAGCGATAAATTATAACTGACAATTCGGCCATCGATATTATCGATTTTTACTGCCAAGTAATTGGCATTTACATACAAACCAAAACGTTTTCCAAGTACAAATTCTCCCCATATTCCAACATCAGGTAAAGGAGCTGTAAAATTAAAGCTGTCGTGGTATTCAAGACTGGCTTGGTTGGCATCTAAACGTAAACCTAAATCTGCAAAAAGTACGTGAGCACCAATCAACAGACCGGCTTCATACTTAGGTTTAGATAAAAATGCATATCCGTAAGCGATACGAGCAATTTGTACGTCGAAATTAGCTGATACTCTAGAATTCACGTTATAAGTATGATCGCCAAAATTAATGTCTTTTTGCAGGGTTTTTGAAGAACTTCTATTAAGCGAAAAAAATTCAAATCCTAATCTTGATCGTCTTGAAATACGCCAATCAAAAGTTCCCATAAAGGAAGAACTTGATTTAGAGAAACCTAAATCATCTTCTAAATCTATTTCCGTAGCTCGATTACCATTGTTAGTGCCAACCTCAATTTGTGTATTGTTTACTGGGAAAAAAGCTCCTGCAGTTACTTTAAATCGTCTTGCATGCCAAGGCAAATCGTCAGCGTAATCTTGCAGGTCATCGAAGTTGTTTTGTACGGCGGTTAAAGTGTCTTTTGTTGATGCATCTGCTACAATTTGTGCATGAGATGAAAGATACGAGAACGGAATTATCAAAAAATAAAATAATCTTTTCATGAGGTTTATCTTTAAATTTATTGATGAATTTTTAACAATTAAAGTTAACAAAAAAAATCATTCATTTTGATTTTAGAGCCTTATTATTTGATTATCAGTTATATATTCTGAGGGTTTTGTTAAATACAGCCCATTTGAGGGATAATAACAATCCTGAACTTGCTGGTGCGAATAGCCAGGCGGCATATAGAAAAAGCCCCAATTAACGCAATGTATATTGGGGCTTTTTTTATATGAGACCACGCCCATAGTTTTAAAATTTTGAAACTACTTTTTCTCTTAAACTCTGTGATAATCTGCCCGCCAATGTACAATGGCTTTTTTGATAGAATCGCCCGAGAGGTTATTTTTAAGAGCATCGTCTATTAAAGTGAGAACTTCGTCGTTTGGAGCAAAACGAAGTGCAAATATTTGATCATCGGTAAACTTATATTCAATTTCTTCAAACCTTTTTCCAGTGAGTGTAAAATAGCGATAGCGAAGTTCTAAGCGTATAATTCGGTTTTGTAAAGTAAGTGCGTAATGCTGGCGCAGCATATAAGCGAGAAAAATAAGTAAGCCAAAAAGAATACTTATAAAGGACCAAATAAGCGTATCTGCTGAGGTAAAAGCAAAGTACAAACTGCTGAGAAAAAACAGAACTGCAAGCGGATAAAATACAAAATGATGTGGGGTATAAAATCGTATATGATTGTAATAGGTTTGAATTTTCATGATGAAGAATGTTTGTATGAAAATAAAAAAAATAAAGCTACTCTAAAAGAATAGAATAGCTTTTTTTCTCAAAAATAAACTAACATAACCAATGTCTCCTTTATCGTAAAAACTTTTTACAGTTTTACTTAGTAATATATTTATAAGTCTTATTAAGTGTCAAATTGTCAATGTTTTGACTTTTATTTATACTAGTAAAATTAGGTTATGTGCAGTCATTGTTTGTTATATCTTGAGTATCAAATGTTATATGATTTCAATATAAAAAATTACAGAGTTCTTATAATTTTCCATTCTTCAAGCTTTGACTGCAGTGGTTTACTTGCATTTGCAGGACTTGTTGAGGGCAGTGTTATAAGTTGATAGGGATCTTCAAGTTTAACATATTTCTTGAAAAAATGTGCCGCTTTTTGACCGTTAAACAGTATGGTTTTTATGTTAGGATGTTGTTTTAGAAAGGTTTCAAAATCATTGGCAATTTCATTTTTTATAGCACTGTCTAAACTTCCAACTCGGTCGCAATGTTGTAATACATCCCATAAAGCAATTTTGTTTTGAAGTAAAAAAGCTTTCTTTATTTCGTAATCATTGCTGAAATCTTTACTGAAAATAGTAAATAAAAACTTCCAGAAGTTATTTTGATTATGCCCGTAGTACTGATTGAGTTCTAAAGATTTTGTTCCAGGCATTGTTCCTAAAATTAATATCGTCGAATTTATTGAGCTGATAGGAGGGAAGGAAAAACTTTTCATTTTATAAAATTAGTAAAATAAGGTTCTAAGGAGCTAAGATTCTAAGAAAAAAGCTTAGAACCTTAGCGTCTTAGTTTCTAAGAACCTTCCTCAACGTCCAAATCGATAATACTCTAAATCCTGATTTTTTTTGTTATTGATCGAGTCTAAAATAGAATTCATTCCCATCACGCTGAAAGTAATTCCATTTCCTCCGAAACCTAAAATATAATGCTCGTTTTTTTTCGCGTTTGGTTTCCCAAAGTACGGAAGACCATCTTTGGTTTCTCCAAAAGTTCCTGCCCAAGAATAATCTAATTTAAAGTCAGAATTCGGGAATCTCTTTTGAAATTGTTTTAGCAAAAGCAATTCTTTTTTAGGAAGCAGATTATCTCTTTTTTTAGGATCTTTAAATTCTTCGTCGCCTCCGCCCATTATAATTCGGTTGTCTGAAGTGGCGCGATAGTAAAAGTACGGATTTGCTGTATCCCACAGTATAGCATTTTTTAAGCAAAGCGGAATCTCCTCAATAGATTCAGATGCAATTGCATAAGTACTTTTTAAGTCGACTATTTTCTCATTTAAAGTCTCGGTACTTTCGTAACCTGTACAATGTATAACGTGATCTGCTGTAATGGTATATTTATTTTCTGTTTGAGCAATACATCTTCCTTTTTGATTGCTAATACTGACGATATTGGTTCGATCAAAAATCTGCATGCCATTCTGCTCACAGTAATAAAGTAAGTCACCAGCCAATTTAAAAGGATCAATAACTGCAGCCGTTTTCGATTCTAATGCAGCAAGAGCATTTAACTCTATTTTTTCTAAATCCTGCTTGTTGAGCCAGCTCACGTCAAAACCAAATTGCTTACGAACTTTAAATTCGTTTTTTAAAAATGGAATATCTTTTTTGAGTGACGTAAAATAAATACTCTTTTTAAATTCAAAACCACAGTCGCTTTTAATAGAGTCAATTATTGTTCGAAGATCAAAAATCGCTTTTTTTCCATTGTTGTAACTATCTACAGCGCATTTTTCGCCTCTAAGTTTTATTAATTCATGCAAAGGCACATCAACTTCATATTGAAGTAAAGCAGTACTTGCAGCCGTACTTCCGTTGCAAACATCACGACGATCTGCGAGGACTATTTTTTTTCCTTCAGAAATTAATTTATATGCCATTAAAGCCCCAGTTATTCCGCTTCCAATGATAAGAATCTCAGTGTTGATATCAGAATTGATAGAAGGATAACTAATATTCATGGCATTTTTTAAAGGCCAGAAAGTTTCTGTCGAGCGTAATTTCATTTTTTAGATTTATTTTGTGCTGTTTGATTTGGCTTTTGAGCTAGTTTTCGAGCACCTCTATTTTTATCTTTTTGTTCGTGCTGCTGATGTGCTTCGGCTATAGAATGCGAAGTTCTAATGCTTTCATCTTTTTTAGCAAGTTCACTAAGTCGGCGATAGTATTTCTGAATAATAACCATTTCTTCCTCGGTCATATTTTCAATATCAACCAGACTATTGCTTGAATATTCATTTGAAGCAACTAATTCGTTTAGTTTTAATTGGATAGCAAGGGAATCTTTGTTTTGTGCTTTCTGAATTAAAAAAACCATTAAAAAAGTAATAATTGTTGTCCCAGTATTAATAACCAGCTGCCAGGTTTCAGAATAATTAAAAAACGGTCCACAAATTGCCCAAACAAGTACAATGGCAAAAGCAGAGACAAATGCAGTTGTGCTTCCGGCAGCTTTTGAAACATTTGAAGCAAATTTTTCGAATGCATTACTGCTATTCTGTTTTTTATTTTTCATTGTTTTTACTGTTAAGGTTTACTAGCTTTTTCTTCTTTAGCTTTAGCGGCTTTTTCTTGCTGTTCCTCTTTCTTTTCCTTTATTTCTTCTTTCTTTTTTTCTTTTTCCTTCTCTTTTTTCTTGAAGTAGCCTCTAAATAGGAAATTGCTTTTTGCAGCCTCCATATTATCACTAAAACCTTTTGTTCCTGTTTCTAAATTAGAAAGTGTATTCGAAACGCTGTTTGCCATTTTATCATCGCTTACCAGTCTTGCTAAAGCACCGTTTCCGTTATTCATGCTATGGCTGAAAATGGCTAACTCTTCAGAAATGACGCCAACATTATCAACGCTTTTTTTAACGCTTTTCATAATGTCGTTCATTTCGATACCGTCAATAGAAGCTATTGCGCCATTGTCTTCAATAATTTTTTGTGATTTAGTACCGGGAGAAATAGTCAGTACCTTGTCGCCCATCAATCCATCAGAACCAATACCGGCACGAGCATCTGTTTTTATAAACTCTCGCACTTCCTCTTTTATAATCATTGACACAACAACTGAGGAATCATTAATTAGCCTGATTTCTTCAACCGTACCAATGTTAATGCCTGAAAAGCGTACGTTGTTTCCAACTTCTAAACCGCTGACCGTTTTAAATTTTGAAGTAAGGTGAAATGTTGAGCCAAAAAGATTTTTTTGCTTTCCAATAAAATAAATTGCGGTTATAAAAAGTAACAAACCAACTGTTACAAACATTCCTAATTTCCAAGTATATCCAGATTGTTTCTCCATGATTTCTAAAGTTTTTTATTTAAAAAAAGAACGAACCCATTTGTCTTCATCTTTTTCTAATTCGTCATACGTTCCTTCGGCATGAATTACTCCATCTTTCAGCACTATAATTCGATCTGCCGTCATTTTTGCGCAAGCCATATCGTGCGTGATTATTATAGCCGATGTTTTTTGTTTCTTTTTAATTTCAAGAATTAATTCGCTTATTTCTCTAGAAGTAATTGTGTCTAATCCAGTTGTAGGTTCATCATATAATATGATTTCAGGTTTTAAAATCAATGTTCTTGCTAAACCAATTCTCTTTCTCATTCCGCCAGAAAGTTCAGATGGCATTTTATCTACAGCATCACTTAAACCCACATTTTCCAGAGCTTCCATAACTTCATTTTCAATCTCTTCTGGCGATAAATCTCTTTTATGTTTGCTCAAAGTAAAAACAAGATTTTCTCGTACAGACATCGAATCATACAGAGCACCGCTTTGAAACAGAAAACCAATTCGAGCTCTTATTTTGTTAAGTTCATTTTTTTTGAGTTCCAGTATGTTTTCATCAAAAACAGTTATTTCGCCTTTGTCTGGCGCAATCAATCCAACGATACATTTTATAGTTACTGATTTTCCTGAACCAGAGCGTCCTAGAATCACCAAATCCTCACCTTTATGCAAGTTCAGATTGATGCCTTTTAAGACTTCGTTATCTTCGCCAAAAGTTTTATGTAAATCCTTTATAGTGATTATTACGTTTTGCTTTCTGTTTTTTGACTGTGGTTCTATATTTTCTTTTTCTTTAATCATCTTAAAAAAATAAATCAGTTATCTGTACTGCGAGCATATCGATAATAAATATGGTTAACGAGGCTGTAACAACTGCAGAGTTTGCAGCTTTCCCCACACTTTCGGTTCCATTTGCGGCATTAAATCCTTTAAAACATCCAATCATTCCAATAAAAAAGCCAAAGAAGAAAGTTTTAATTGTGGCAGGAATCAGATCTAAAAATTCCAAAGACTGTATGATCTGCGTTAAGTATCTATAAAAATTGACGTCGCCATGAATGTTTATTCCAACATAACCGCCAATAATTCCAATTGCATCAGCAAAAAACACTAATACAGGGACCATTAAAGTACAGGCTAAAATTCTAGTTACGACCAAATAGTTGTACGGATTTATTGCCGAAACTTCCATAGCGTCAATTTGTTCTGTAACTTTCATAGAACCTAATTCAGCACCAATTCCAGAGGAAATTTTTCCTGCACAAATCAAAGCAGTAATAACGGGTGCAATTTCTCTAATTAAGGAAAGCGCCACCATTCCTGGAAGCCAGCTTTCGGCTCCAAATTTTACTAATGTTGGACGAGATTGTAAAGTGAGCACTAAACCCATAATAAAACCTGTGATCGCTACCAAAGGCAATGATTTGTAACCAATAACATAACATTGTTTCAAGAACTCTTTGGTCTCATAAGGAGGAATTATAACCTCTTTAAAAAACTTCTTTGCAAACAAAGCTGCCTCTCCAATTTCTGTAAATGTATTTTTTAGGCTGAGAATCAAAATGTTTAGTTTTAAAGTTGCTTTAGTATTTAAAATCAATATTTTAACAGTTTTTTCTGCTTTTGTAATTATTTAGGAAAGTTACCCTGATACTTGTTAAAATTATTTACACAACTCTTTCTGAAGTTTATATAATTTTCATTGTGAGTTGATTAAATAAAATCTTGCCGAATGTGATATAACAAAAAATCCCTTTTGTTTAAAAAGGGATTTTCAGGGTTTAATAAAATATTGGTTAGTTTTACTAAGAGTTTATAGCATACCAAGTTCTAGATTTTAGTAACGGAATTACTTTAGATTGCGATTGTGCCAAATTTTCCATTAATAATCTTGCAGTTAAATAACATATGGTAGATTCTGCACCTTGATTTAAGTTTACATTTTCTTTTTCAAGACCGTCGTAACCACCGCCGCTTACCGGGTTATACATAATTTGGTTTAAATGATTTTTTCCTAAAAACCAATTAAAGGCAGTTTTCATTTTATGTTTATATTCTGGAAACTTAAACGCATTGTAAAATGCATTTAAAGTTTGTATGGTATAAGACACATCAATAGGCTGTTCTCCAAAATGCTTTGGATCTGAGCCTTTTTGATACCATCCTTGATTTGAAATTACTTTAAAATTCTTGTTGACAAACATTTTTGATATTAAAAAATCCAATGAATCCATTGCAATTTTTTTATAAATAGGCTTATTGGTTATTTGATAAGCATACAACATCGATTCTGGGAGAATCCCATTAGCGTAGGTTAAATAATTTTCAAACCATTTCCATTCATCAGTGGCTGTGCTTTCATAATTGGTTAGTAATTTTGAGTTCAGTTTATGTATAATGGCAGCCACATATAAGTTTGGAACTGTATTATGGTATAAATACAGTCCTTTTGTGGCAAAACCTATTGCTCTTGGAGATGTAATGTTTTCTGCAGATTTTAATGCATGCAGCAAGCATTTTTCGGCTTTTTTTGAAATACTCTCAGGAAGTATTGCAGCATTAGAAATAACAGTTCCTAAAGCCCAAATAGCTCTTGCATTTGAATCTTCTAAATTAACTTCGGCATTTTGTTCGATATGATCGCGGTAATCCTGATCGACATAATTAATAAAATTTCCTTTTGGTTTTTGACATCTTTCTATGAAATCCAAATAAATCAAAATGTAGGGAAGGTCGCTTTTATCCTCTGTTAACTTATAATGCATACAAAATGCAATTAGGGCGCGAGAATTATCATCTAAAGTATATCCAGATTCTAGATCAGGAATAGAAATTTTACTAAACTGTATGATACCTAGGTCTGTTGTTAATTTTTTAATATGTTTTAATTGTATTTTAGGATAACTGTATTTAATTTCAGCCGGTTTTTCAATTAGTTTTTTGTAAGTGTTCATGTGAATTATTGCCGTATTTTCCCAAGATGAGGCTCTGGTTTTTCTAAAGGCATTGATTCCCATTTCGTGTCTTAGATTTTCATTCGAAATTAATTTAAGAGTCGATTCGGCAAACTGATCAACATTTCCAATATCGACCAAAACCCCGCAATCTGAAGTTAGAACTTCTCTCGTATGCGGAATTTTTGAAGCTACCATTGGGCAGGCACAACTCATTGCGTATGAAAAAGTGCCGCTTACCGCTTGGTTTGGATCTTTTGAAGTAAACAAATAAATATCAGTAGCTTTTAAATAATCTAAAAGTTCATCAGTATCTAAATACTTATTGATAAAACGAACATTATCTTTTAAGTTCAAATCTTCAACAAGTGCTTCAAGTTTATTTCGGTACGCATCAACACCGTCTTTAATTAAATTTGGATGCGTTTTTCCAATTATCAAGTAAAGTACATTTGGCTCTTTTTTAATGATTTTAGCCAAAGCCTGTAAACCAGTTTCGATATTCTTTCCTTCACCAAGTAATCCAAAGGTTGATAAAACTAATTTGTCTTGAATATCATATTTTGCTTTAGCTTGATAGGGAGTTTCATAAATTACAATATGTGTTCCGTGGGGTACAGTTGTTATCATGCCTTCGGAAATATCATATTCTCTGATTAGAATTTCTTTGGACTGATTTGTCATTACAAAAACGGACTTACTATAGCTTAGAAGTAATTTTACAAAAGTTCTTAATTCGTCATTCGGATTTGGAATAACACTATGGAAAGTAAAGGTTATGGGTTTTTTAATTGTATTTAAAAAAAATAATAAATGATCTCCATATTGACCGCCAAATAAACCAAATTCATGTTGAATATGAACTAACTTTATCTTTTCATCTTTATTGATTTCGTTGGCAGCTTTAGCATAATCATCTTTGTTTTTTGTGTTTAAGGTAAAAGCTTGTGTTGGTTTTGTGTTGGGTTTATCGACCAATTCGCAAATTTCGCAGGTAATCGATTTGCCAAAAACATCGGTAATGCCTTTAATAGTATCTTGAGTATAAGTTGCGATTCCGCATTGCGTGGGTGGAAAAGTGGAGAGAAAAACTATTTTTGATTTATTTGATATCGTCTTCATGGGAGTTCTGTTTAAATTTAGTTAATAAGTCTTTTAGGATTAGTGAATCCATTTTAATTTTAGTAGCGGCAATATTTTAGGAGTTGTCAAAAACAATTCTCCTAACACAGAAAATAACATAGTCTGCATACGTGTTTTTAACGCAGCAATCTAGAGGTTTAGTAATTGGTGTTTAGTTTCGAAATTAATTTCGAAAGAGCATTTGGCTCAAATAATGCAATGCAGGCTTATTAGACTTAGTTTTTGTTTTTGTTACCGTTTGATGAATCAAGCGTTAGTTAACAGAAATGGTAATAAAGAAAAAATATGATGACTAGTTTTATAATTAAAGTTAGGTTTTAAGCTGATTAGAAGGTTGAATATTCTTCAAAAAACCTATAAAAATTATAAACCAAGTCTATATTTTCTTTACATAATACAATTGAACCGGTGAAAGTAAATTGTGTATCAAATAGAAGTTTCTTGTTGTTTTTTTTAAATCAACAGAACATTTTATTTTAGTTTTAATAAAAGTATGATTCTTTTTTGAAATGAAAAGCTAAAATTTTGATAATTCTTTTTTTAATGTAAGTTTTTGATAGTCAGTTTTCTAGTTTTTGATTTTAGAATTGAAAAATTAGCGATAAGTGTAATGCTTTTTCGTTATAAATGCTATCGGAATGCCAATACAAAATATCAAAATCAATATGGAAAGCAATAAAGGAAAGTCAAACTGTTTCGATGGAAGTTTAGGAAATGTAATTGGAAGCACAATAAGATTCATCACAATCCAAACAAATATGCCATACAAAATACCAGAAACCATGAAGTTTTTTTGTAGAAAAGGAAAATAAGGGTAGATTTTAAAGAAAAAGTAAGCAAAAGAAAAGGCAATAAAATAATGAAGAAGCAAGCCGTATAAAGCCATTTGAGATCCGCCAATGTACGCTTCCTGTTTAAAAATACCACTGGCAATTGATTGTAGAATTTTTTCGGCTGTTGTTTTATGCAGTACTACAGCATAAATTAAAATTGCTGCCAGAATATCTAAAGTTCCTGCCAATAAGCCCGAAGATAAAACAGTTCTTGATTTTGATTTCATAGCATAAATTTTATATGAGTTAAATTTTCTTTATCGATTTTAAAATTTTGTTTAATTGATTTGTGTGACGCTTTGTATGAACGAGTACAAAATTAATCCACTCGTAAATCGTGAATTTGTCGAAACCAGGAACTTGAAAATCATGACAAGTTAAAGTTAAATCATATTTTTCAGCCGAATCTAATAAATCGAATTCAATTTTATGAAGTTTTTCAGTAAGCGCTTTTTTATCGTAGTCTTTTTTTTCGGGCTGTAAAAATATTGGAGCATCCATTTTTATGTCGAAGTTTAAAAAAAGAGCTTCAAGATCCTTGACTTTTTCTTCGGGATTTCGAGTTGTTTTCTCCGTTTTTCCTGCAAAAAGTTCGGGATAACCAGAGCCAGCCAATACAATATGCTGTACGGTTTGTCCTGCTGTCCAGCTCCCTTCATATGGAGTTTTATTTACCTCATTTTCAGAGAATGACGAAAATATTTCGTTTAAATCATGAAAAGTTTGAACTATATTTTGTTTAACTGCTGCTTTCATATTTTTAACCTTTAAGTGATTACTATACTGATGTTATCCACCAAGTATTCCCGAACGGATCTGTTACACCGCAAGTTCTCCCATAATCCTGATTACTTAAACCCATTAATGAAACGGCTCCATTTTCTAAAGCCTTTTTATAAGTTTCATCAGCATTAGGGACATAAACAAACAAATTTGCGGTTTGTTTGGGCCAGTCTGTGACTTCATCGGTAAACATTATGGTACTTCCATTTAAAGTAATTTCGGCATGCATAATGGTTCCATCTTCGCGTAGTGCCTTAGTATTTGTTTCTGTTGCTCCAAAAACGGTTTTCGTAAAATCAATAAATTTTGATGCGCCCGGTAAAATTAAATAGGGCATTATGGTTTGATGTTCTGCCGGAATATTCATTTTGCGGTATTTTAAAAATTTGGATTTTAAAATTACAAATTTTTATTGTATTATTTTGTAATTCAGTTAATTATGATTTAAGGAAGCACTTCGCAATGAAAACCGTAAGAGTTTACAAGCTCTATTATTTTGTGATTTAAAATTTTGGAATCGTTAACTCGCAGGATTTTATCACAATCTTCAAGATCAAAATTGATAGCGCTGTTAGGAAAATGCTCAAGAAGTTTTCCTACAATCATTACTGATTGCTCAACTTCTTGAACATTTGTTTTGAAAACTTCTATCATCATTAGCGGATTTTATAAAGCGATATTTTTATAACGCTCAATTTTATGATAATAGGTATAAGAAACAGCCAAAATGACTAAAAAGATTAATGGAAAGAAACCTTGAAAGCCAATTCCGTCAACCGCAAAATGGCTGATTGAAGCGAATATAAAATCGAAACCAAATCCGGCATAAGCCCATTCTTTTACATTTTTAGGAACTGACGGAATCACTAAAACCAAAACACCCAAGATTTTAAAAATGACTAATGCACTACCAAAATACTCTGGATAACCTAAATGTCTGATTCCTTCCTTAGCCAGTTCTG
Source organism: Flavobacterium oncorhynchi (assembly GCF_002217355.1). Classification (GTDB taxonomy): domain Bacteria; phylum Bacteroidota; class Bacteroidia; order Flavobacteriales; family Flavobacteriaceae; genus Flavobacterium; species Flavobacterium oncorhynchi. Next base: position 35,671 of record NZ_MUHA01000011.1, read on the forward strand.
TCTGAGAAGTTAAAGCCGGCATAACGCCTTCGAATAAAAAAATAATAATTGTCGTAACCCAAAAAATAATTTTTGCTTTTTTCATGTGGTATTTTTTAAATAGTTATCAGTTAATGTATTACAAATGTAATGATCTTATATTTCTGATAAAATACACATTTACGACTATTTTAGGGGCATTTACGACAAGATTGTGATTTTAGATTCTTGAAGGTAGATTTTAGATTAAAAATAGTTTTCGCAAAGTCGCAAGGTTTTATTTTTAAGCCACAGATTAAAAAGATTAAAGGATTTGTTTCTCTCAGATTTGGCAGATTAAGCAGATTATTTATTTCTTACTTAAAAGTCTAATCTGCTTAATCTGCCAAATCTGAGAGAGGTAAAAAAACTTTGCAACTTAGTTTCTTTATAAGAGATTTAGTTGTTTGATTAATTGGAATTTGGATTTTAAAATTTTGGAATTTACGCTAGTTGGTAATTCGTAATCAAAAACAAATCCTCAAAACCCAATCTTGTATAAATGCCTTTTCCTAAAGCTGAAGCTTGTAATTGTGCATATTCACAGTCAGCATCAATTGCTTTATTGATAGCAAATTTCATGATTTCTTCGGCAAAACCTTTTTTGCGCATTTCTGGAATAACGCCGACACCATGAATTCCCATTGTTTTTTCGGTTTGAAAAAGTGTAAGTGTTCCAATTGGTTTTTCTTCAAAATGAACCAGATAAAACGCTGCATTTTCGTAATTATGAATCAATGTTTCTTTACTAATAACATAACTAAAAGACAGCGGATAAATATCAGACCAGGTTTTGGCATCTTCTTCATTTAAAACTCTTTTAAATGTCAGATTGTTTTGAAATGGGATTTTTTCGCCCAGTTTCAAAGCCATAGCCATCAATTGAATTCGAATAGAAAATCCGTTTTTTTCAAAGATTTCATTTGAATTACTTCCGAAAATGTTCCAATATGGAATAACTAATTTGGGATTTTCTCTCATTGTTTCCATAATCTGCGGAAGATTTTCTTCGGTAATATCTTCTCGAAACCATAAGCGGTTTGGCCAGCCGGAGTTTGCAATTTGAATGAATTCAAAAGGATCGTTTTTATGATAGGAAAGAAGAGGAGTGGCAACAGTTCTCCAAAGCGCTGTCAGGTTGTCAATATTGTCTTTGATGAGGGTTGTATTTTTCATTTTGAATATCGAATTTAAATCTGAAACAAAGATAAAATTAGCTTTCCCGAAAAACCTTTACATATGTTGATTTACAAATCTTTTTCCAGGCTTTTTCTAATTCGGCTTAACTGCGTTGGCGTAATTCCCAAATGTGATGCAATATGTAACAAAGGCACGCGTTCGGCGATACTTGGATGTTTCTCTAAAAGTTTGAGATATCTTTCGGTTGCGTTTTGCATGACCAAGGCGACTTCTCTTTGTTCCTTATCAATAATCCAGTTTTTCTCTAAATGGGCGATATAGAAGTTTTTGAGATCGTCATTTTCATTAATCAGCTCCATATATTTTTTATAGTTGATGTTGATTACAATGGAATCTTCCAAAGCTTCAATTGTAAAATTGGACGGAGTTTGGAGCATCAACGAAACCTTAGAACCAGCAAAATAATTTTCCATAAAAAGGTTTTTATTATAAAAATTTCCCTGTTGATCGGTTATAAAAGCTCTTAGAATACCTTTTGCAATGAAATGAAGGTTTTTAGCGATTTCTCCGTTTTGCAGAAGAATTTCTCCTTTTTTATAGGTTTGGAAATATGTAGTGCTTTCAATCTGTTTCCAGGACTGATCAGAAAGCGGATAGTAACTTTCGATGGTTTGTTTTAGATTGTTGAGGTATATTTCTGGATTGAAAGTCATAGATTGTTTTGGTTTTGCCGCAAAGACGCTAAGGCGCAAAGTTTTTATTGTTTATTTTAAGACACTAGATTTACTATTCAAAAATAAAGAAATAAGCGCAATTTTGTCATTTCGACGAAGGAGAAATCTTCACAAGTAGTTCCGCAATTATTAAAGATTTCCTGTATGGAGATTCTTGCAGATATTCCTCTTTCATCGTGACAAAAAATGAGAAAAAAACTCTCGCAGATTTTGGAGATTAAGCAGAGAAAATCTTTTTAATTTGTTAATCCCGATAGTTATCGGGAGCAGAGACGCAAATTTTTTAAGTATTTGTTTCACGCAGATTCTGCAGATTTAAGCAGATTTATTTTTTAAGTATAAATAAAAGATCGGCACAAATCTGCTAGAATCTTTTTTAAATCTGCGAGAAACCCAAAAAACTTTTGTGTCCTTTGCGTAAACCATTGCGATCTTTGCGGTTAAATAACAAAAAACGCCATGAAACCCAAAGGTCTCACAGCGTTTTCATCTCAAAAAATAAATAATTAACGGGTATTGTAACGAGTATTATTTCCAGCCTCCGCCTAGAGCACGATATAAATCAGTATTAGCGGTTAACTGTTGTCTTTTAAGATCAGCAAGTTCCAATTCGCTTTGTAGTAAATTGGCCTGAGCCGTTAAAACTTCAAGGTATTCTGCCATACCATTTTTGAATAAAAGGTTGGCGTTTTTAATCGCTTGTTGTAATGTTTTTACTTTTTCTTTTAAGAAAGTTTCCTGCTGTTGTAATTTCTCTACTTTAACCAAAGCATCTGAAACTTCGCTTACGGCAACCAAAACCGATTGTCTGAAAGTTAAAACTGCCTTTTCTCTTTCTGCTACAGCGATATTATATTGTGTTTTTAATTTTTTATTATTCAAAAGCGGTTGTGTTAAACCTCCAGCGACAGTTCCAAATAATGAAGCAGGAATGTTGAACCAATTGCTGGCTTCAAAAGAGTTTACGCCGCCTTGAGCTGTGATTCTTAAAGCTGGATATAAATCCGCTTTTGTGATTCCTACGTTTGCGTTGGCAGCTTTAAGAGCCAATTCAGCGCTTTTTACATCAGGTCTTCTGCTTACTAAGGCAGATGGAATTCCAACAGCTGTATTGTGTTTTACCTCAATTGTGCTTAAACGAATTGTTCTTTCTTTAGAATTCGGGAAAGAACCAGTCAACACACTTAATGCATTTTCCTGAATCGAAATATTTTGCTCCAATAACGGAATTAATTGCGCTGAGTTTAATTTCTGTGCTTCAGATTGTTGAATCGCTAAAGTGGTTACTTGACCAGCATCGTATTTTAATTTGATAATATTTGTTGTACTATCATTTAAACGCAAATTTTGTCTGGCAATATCCAATTGAGCATCCAGCATTAAAAGATTGTAATATCCTCTTGAAACATTGGCTACAATATTTGTTTGTAATGCTTTCTTTACTTCTGCAGATTGTAAGTACTCTGCATAAGCGCCTTTTTTCTGATTTCTGATTTTTCCCCAGATATCAGCTTCCCACGAAAGTGAAGCTCCAGCAGAAAAGTCATCAATATGATTTTGACCTAATGCCTGACCTAAATTCTTGCCTGTAAAACTATTGTCAGACGGATTGCTGGTACTTGCGTTTACTAGTAAATTAACCTGCGGTACATTTCCCCATTTTGACTGCGTAAAACGGTAATGTGCAATTTCAATGTTCTTTTCGGCAATCTGCAAATCGTTGTTTCTCACAACGGCGCTGTCGATCAATTTAACAATGTCTTTTTCTGTAAAGAAGTTTTTCCACTCCACATCGGCAATACTGCTTGTATCGTTTGAAACCGATGCATTCCTGAAATTCTCAGGAAATGCATCTTTTGGAGTTTCAATATCCTTAGAAACTTTACAGGATATTAAAGTGGTGATCAAAATGGTGATCATCACGATTTTGGTTATATGATTTTTCATTAGTGTTTTATTAAATTTCTGTACAAGTATCTTTTCTAGTTTCAAGATCTTTTGAGATTCTGTACGATATATATCCAATGCCGATTATTATGGCGACAAGGATTGTTGTGATATAGTTTTCCATATATTATTTTTCTTCGTTATGAATTACGGCAACTGGTTTTCCAGAAACCTTTTCTTGTAAATGCTGGAAGATGATGAATAAAACAGGGATGATAAACAAACCTAGAATTACTCCTGAAATCATACCTCCGGCGGCACCAATACTAATAGAGTGGTTACCTTGAGCTGATGGTCCTTTGGCGCTCATCATTGGCACTAAACCAACAATAAAGGCAAGAGACGTCATGATAATTGGTCGCAAACGTAATTTGGCAGCATCTATTGAAGCTCTAATTAACGCTTGTCCCGATTTCCTTTTCTGTACGGCAAATTCGACGATCAGAATGGCATTTTTGGCAAGAAGTCCAATAAGCATGACAAGAGCAACTTGTACGTAAATGTTGTTTTCAATTCCAGTTAAACCAATAGCTACGAATACTCCAAAAATACCTGCAGGGATTGATAAAATAACCGCTAGAGGAAGGATATAACTCTCATACTGTGCAGCAAGTAGGAAATAAATGAATATCAAACACAGTAAGAAAATTGTAGCCGATTGCCCTCCGGAAGAAATCTCCTCACGAGTCTGGCCCGAGAATTCAAACCCGTAACCTGCAGGTAATTGTTGTGCTGCTACTTCTTCAATTGCTTTAATGGCATCTCCCGAACTAAATCCTGGTTTCGGAATGGCATTAATAGAAATTGAGTTAAATAAATTGTATCGTGAAGCGGTTTCTGAACCATAAATACGAGTCAGTTTTACTAAAGTATTTATTGGTACCATTTCGCCTGTTTTGTTTTTTACAAAAACTCTGTCAATTGCTGTTGGATCTGCTCTGTCTTCAATATCAGCCTGAACAACCACACGGTAATATTTACCAAATCGGTTGAAATCAGATGCTTGTGCGCTACCAAAATAAGCCTGCATCGTTTGTAAAATGTCTTTTACATTAACACCTAATTGATTTGCTTTTTCATCATTAACTTCCAATTGCAACTGAGGATAATCAGCTTTGAAAGAGGTAAAGGCAACTGCAATCTCTGGACGTTTCATTAATTCTCCGATAAAATTTTGAGAAATACCGCTGAATTTATCCAGTTTTCCTCCTGTTTTATCTTGCAGAACTAAATCCAAAGCCTCAACGTTACTAAATCCGGGAACAGTTGGGAAACTAAATACGAAGAAACTTCCGCCAGAAATACTGCCCAGTTTACCACGAACCTGATTCATGATTTCGTCAATATTTTTAACATCGCCACGATCTTCATTAGGTTTAAGCAATACGAAAACTACTGCTGATGATGGACTTGTAGAATTCGTCAATAAGTTGAAACCTGAAATCGCAGTAACGAATCTTGAAGCATCCAAACCTCTTAAAGTATTCTCAGCTTCCGTCATTACTTTTTGAGTTCCGTCTAATGATGTTCCTGATGGTGTATTTACTGCGATCGCAATAAATCCTTGATCTTCTGTAGGGATAAATCCTGCAGGAGTTGTTTTTACCATGATCACTGTTGCAATAGTAATTAAAGCCAATCCGCCTAAACTCAACCATTTTCTTCTGATTAAGAATTTAAGTCCGCCTACATAACGGTTTGTCAATGATTCGAAACTGCTGTTGAAAGCGGTAAAGAATTTCTCTTTAAATCCTTTTTTTGCATAAGGCGCATCGTGATCGTGTGCTCCGTGATTATCTTTTAAGAATAATGCTGCAAGCGCAGGGCTCAACGTTAATGCATTTACTGCCGAAATTACAATTGCAATTGCCATTGTAAAGGCAAACTGACGATAGAAAACTCCTGTTGAGCCTTCCATAAAACCAACCGGCAGGAATACAGCAGCCATTACCAGCGTAATCGAGATAATAGCACCCGTTATTTCGTGCATTGCTTCATGGGTTGCGATTTTTGGAGACAAGCGTTTATGCTCCATTTTCGCATGCACCGCTTCGACTACCACAATGGCATCATCGACCACAATACCAATCGCCAGAATTAATGCGAAAAGTGTTAAAAGGTTGATCGAAAATCCGAATAACTGCATGAAGAAGAACGTTCCTAAAATTGCTACAGGTACAGCAATAGCCGGGATTAATGTTGATCTAAAATCTTGCAAGAAGATAAATACCACAATAAAAACCAGTATAAAAGCTTCTAGTAATGTATGCTCAACTTGTTCGATAGATTGGTCAAGAGATACTTTTGTACTATAGAAAATATTGTGTTTTATGCCTTTTGGAAAGTCTTTAGAAGCCTTTTCCATCATTTTATTGATAGCAATCTGAATTTCATTAGAGTTAGATCCCGCTAATTGAATCACTCCAATTACAACTCCTTTTTTACCATTTAAACGTGTTAAACTGTTGTAAGAATAAGCACCAAGTTCAACTCTAGCTACATCTTTTAAACGAAGTACTGAACCATCTGCGTTAGAACGTATCGCAATATTTTGATAGTCTTCAGGTTTGGTTAGTTTTCCTTTGTATTTAATAACGTATTCAAAAACTTCTTTGCTTCGCTCTCCAAATTTCCCTGGAGCAGCTTCCAAACTTTTGTCTTGAATAGCCGCCATTACTTCATTTGGCGTTACTTTATAAGTTGACATTTGTGTTGGATTTAACCAAACACGCATAGAGTAATCTTTTACACCACCAAAAATACTAGCAGAACCTACACCCGGAATACGTTTTAGTTCAGGAATAATATTAATTTGCGCATAGTTGGCAACAAACGTCTGATCGTATTTTGCTTCATCATCAGTATACATACCAATCGCCATGATGAAACTGTTTTGTTGTTTCGCCGTAATAATACCTTGTTGTACAACCTCGGCAGGAAGCTGGCTTGTTGCTTGTGCAACTCTGTTTTGCACGTTTACAGCAGCTTGATCCGCATCTGTACCAAGTTTAAAGAAAACTGTAATAGCCAAAGTACCGTCGTTACTGGCTGTAGAACTCATGTAAGTCATGTTCTCTACACCATTTATAGATTCTTCGATAGAAGGTGCCACAGAACGTAAAACCGTTTCTGCGTTGGCTCCCGGATATACCGCTGTTACCAAAACCGATGGCGGCGCAATATCAGGAAACTGTTGTAAAGGCAGTTTAGTTAAACCTAATACTCCCAGAATTACCAATAAAATGGAAATTACGGTTGCCAGTACAGGTCTTTGTATAAATATTTTGAACATTGTCTTTTAGAATTATTTTTTATTAGTTACTTCGGCAACTTTAGTTGATTTTTCTGGCTGAATCGCTTGTCCATCCTGAAGTTTATCAATACCGCTTAACACGATTTGGTCACCCGTTTTTACACCTTCTTTAATTAAATAATTGGTACCGCTTTTACCTACAATTGAGATAGGCATTTTAGTCACCTTGTTGTCTTTACCAACAGTGAAAACAAAAACTTTGTCCTGCATTTCAACTGTTGCAGCTTGCGGAACTAAAATTGCATCGTTGTGATTTAATCCTAAACGAATTCTTCCTGTGTTTCCAGAACGTAACGTTCCGTTTGCATTTGGGAAAGTTGCTCTAATCGTGATCGCACCTGTAGTTTTATCAAATTGACCATCAACCATATCGATTTTTCCCGTTTGAGGATAAGCGTTATTATCTGCCAAAATCAAAGTAACTGGAGGTAATTTTTTGATTTTATCACCAAGTGAACTTCCTGCATATTGAGTCTTAAAGTTGATGAAATCTGTTTCGCTCAAAGAGAAATAAGCAAATACTTCGTGAACATCAGATAAAGTAGTAAGCGCTTCAACATCAGATGCCGAAACTAAACTTCCTTGTTTTTTAGGCAGTCTTCCAATGTATCCGCTCACTGGAGCTGTTACGTTTGTATATCCTAAATTAATTTTAGCAGAACCTACCATTGCTTTTGCTTGTTCGATATTGGCAGCAGCAATTTTTTGAGAAGCTTTAGCTGTTTTTAACTGATAATCAGAAACTACCTTGTTCTGAACTAATGGCGTTAATTTATCAACCTCTAAATTAGCGTTGATCAAAGCCGCTTCTGCAGCGTGTAAACTTGCCAAAGCATTGTTTAACTGCTCACGGAACGGACGTTCATTTATTTTGAACAAAGTTTGTCCTTTGCTTACATAAGCACCTTCGTCAACAAAAATTCTGTCAAGGTTTCCGCTTACTTGTGGGCGAATCTCAACATCTACGGTTCCTTGTATAGCAGCAGGATATTCAGCATCAGTTGTTGTATTTGCACTTGTTATAGCCAAAACTGGTAAAACCGGTGGAGGAGGAGCAGTAGGAGCCTGATTTTTATCGGCACAACTGCTTAATACTAAGGCCAGAATTAAACTGGTTATAATTACATTTTTCATTTTCATTGTGGTTTTAATTGGTTGAACATTTTCTCGGATTAAATTCATTGGTATTCTGGCATTCTCGGGATTCATATTTAATTGAATTAAATTATCTAACGTTGTTAAGTAAATGTGCACAAACTTCTATACTTTATATCTTTTTTAATTTATTTTAAATCACTATTAAAATATTTAACAGCGTTAAGTAAAAGTCTAAAAAAAGAGTTTTATTACCTCTATTAAATTTTCTAACAGTGTTAAGTGAAAGTTATAAAAAAAAGGATTCTATGTTATCCCGTTTAAATTATTTTACACTGTTAAGTAAAAAATGAAAAAAAACTATTGTATTGATTTGATGATACCGCCAATGGCATCTTTCAAAATTTGAGCATTTATGGTTTCTAAAATATCACTTTTATTAATGATGTTTATGGCGATTAAACCATGAATAACAGAAAAGAAAGTAAAATATTTTTGTTTAATGATATCTTCACTAGGATTGCTGTCCTTCATAACTTCAGCAATAACACCAGTGAACAATTTGTAAGGTGCTTCCTGAGCCGAACATCGCTGAGCACAGCAAGTCATTTGAACACCAAACATTAACTGGTACATTTCAGTATTAGTAAAAGCGAAGTCCCAATAAGTCATCCACATGGCTTCTAATTGATCTTCGGGTTTTTCAAACTTGTCGATTGCAATTTGCAATTCTTTAGCAAGCTTGTTAAAACCTTTGCCTGTCAATTCTTCTAATATTGCTTCCTTATTCGAAAAGTATTCATAAATAATAGGAGCAGTATATTCGATTCTGTCGGCAATTTTACGCATACTCAAACCATTCCAGCCTTCTTCTTTTACGATATCATAAGCAGCGCCAAGAATGTTACTTCTTGTCTCTTCTTTTTGTCTTAAAATTCGATCTTTGCTAGCCATTTTATTCGAGTATTAAATCGTTTAACACTGTTAGGCAAATGTATGGCGGATTTTCGAATTTCAAAATATTTTTATCATAATATTTTCTTATCGTACAATAAGTGTTTTTAAAATTCTTTGCGAAGTGTTTATTTTATTGAACTTTTGGTTGTAATATTTTTTTTTAGGAGCAGATCTTTTTCGTTTTATAAGACCATTTGTCCCGCTCTACATTATATTTTTTGTGGTGAACCCCACCACAAAAAGATGCCATTTCGATCGGAGCTAGGAGAGAACGTGTATTTTTTCAGTAGAACTTTGTCAAAGTTGGCAGGAACAATTTTCTCTCAGCAAAATTCTAGAGGAATGAAATATTTATAGATTATTGATTACACATTTTAGAAAAAGCTTCAGCGGAGTAAAATATAAATATTGTACATTCAAAAGATATTTCGTCCCGTTGGCGCTTTATTAAAATAAAATTAATTGTTATTATAAATATTTCGTCCCGCTGGGACTTTTCATTGAAATGTTAAATTGTGATCCTTCGTTCCTCAGGATGACAAAACTCGAATACAACTACCTGTACCCAATTTTTTCGTAACATTACAACAAAAAGAAATGAAACTAACAACCATCATAAAAACGACAACTGCAATCTTAATTTTCCAGCAAACCTTTTCTCAGGAAAGTAAAAAAGAAACTGCTCCGCCACAATACACAATCGAAAATTGTGTCAATCATTTTGACATAAATAAAGCCACAAAAACCAAAGTTGGTTATCAATATTGGTTTGCCGATAAAAATTTTACACAAGAAAACACACTCAAAATGAGTATTGTCGAACCCGGAAAATCTACGCACGCGCCGCATCATCATCCCGAAGAAGAATTTTTCTACATCTTAGAGGGAACCGCCGAGTTCTTTTTAAACGGAAAAACCGTTACAGCTGGCCCAAATACCAGTTTTTATTGTCCGCCAAATGCCGAACACGGAATTAGCAATGCAGGAAAAACAGACTTGAAATATTTAGTAATTAAAAAGGATTTGAGGTAGGTTGGCCTGAATTTGTTCATGAAGTTTGATATTTTGACATAAGAAGGCACAAACGATGGTGAATCAACAAAAGATATTTATACAAGAAACTCCATAAAGAATTACCTCAAACTTCGTAAAGTATTACCTCAATCTTGTCATTTCGACGAAGGAGAAATCTTCGCTAGAAACTCACCAAAGATTGGCGGTTTAGATTGCGGAATTTCTAGTGTGATTTCTCCTTCCAGTCGAAATGACAAAAATGTAATAAATGTTTGCTGAAATATAGATTTCTCATGTTTGATAAAAGAAATACATTGTTTGAATGAAAAATCTTTCTTTTTAAAAATGTTTTTCTATATATTTGAACTTCTTAAATCTTCACATTTAAAATAAAGTAAAATTTGCCTTTATGGTTTGATTTGTACTTAAAATTACAATGACACACCAGACTTGGCTTTAATTCACTAAATGGAAGACATGAAAACAAAAACACTTTCCAAAGAAGCCGAAACAAGGCTGATTGATTTTTTTAACCATGTTATAGATCTCGAAGATATGGCTAAAGCATTGCGACAAGTAAATTATATTTTAGCTTTGGGCGTATTGCGAGAACACGAAACCCTCCAAACCAGAATAAATGAATTAGAAAACGGCTTTTTTTGGCTCAATGAATTGGCTGAAGTTTTGAATCCTTATTTGAGTGAGGAATAAGATTTGCAAAATAAAACCTCGGTTTTTAAGATCGAGGTTTTATTATTTGTATTGTTGTTGAGATTTTGATGCGCTTACAGGTCTCATCTTTAGGTTAAAAACAGGTTTTTGTTAGAAATTTCAGGTTGTAATCTTTGTTATATTTAATTCTTAATTTAAATGAAAAATTCAAAAAATACTATAATTCATATTAGTTGTTTGCTGCTACTTCTTGTTGTATTAAATGCTTGTTCTTCAAAGCACATTAAAAAGGTAAATCAAGATATAAAAACAGACTTTGGTATAACGGTGACCTCGCCTTCACAAGGAATATTTTTTGTTGAGAATCAAAAAGTTGCAGCCTCAGAAGAAGAAATTGAGATTCATAAAAAAACGGCAGATTTTATTTATAATAAATATGGTCCAGCAACAGATAACAGATTTGTAGGCAGAACAAACGCCAGAGAATTAAAATTTATTACTGCAAAAAAAACATACCTTATAGATATTACGATGCTTAATAAAAGAACAGCAATGGTTTTGTTTGATGGTAAAAATAAGCCTGTAATAAAGTATAACCCTAAAAAATATAAAAGTATTGTTGAAAAGCATTTTATTGCCAATTCTAACTAAAGTAACACTCATGCAAAAAAGCAAATACAGTATTATTTGTATCATTTTTTTCTTTAGCCTATATTCTTTTTCACAAGAAAAAGCGACCGATAGTCTAACGTACAATTTTTCATCTTATGTAAAAGGAGCAGATAAAACCAAGGACAATACTTATATCCGAAAAGTAAATATTTATAAGTCAGATATATCAGATCAAATCATCAAGTATACTTTTTTGTGTATGGATTTTAAATTTGAAGGTCCAAATAATGTTTCCTACATTCGAAGAGTTGCTTATGTTTTTGATGAAATTACAGTTTTGGTCAATCCAAGCGGAAAGATAATTGATGTTATAAAACCTGAAGATATGGATAAAAGATGGCAGGAAACAAAGGAAAAAATACTGCTTAGTTATTCTGGTTCGGCAATAACAAAATATTTAGAACAAGTAGAAGAAACTATAAATAACAAACAAAAGCTAACTGTTTTTTTGCAGTCAGACGCCATGTATGGACTCCTTTTAAAAGGGCTTTCACAAATAAATAATCCGGATCAATTATCGAAGATAAAAGTTAATAAAAAAGAGGATTTAAAAACAATTACACCAAAATCGTTATCAAAAGATGATAAGGAACAGTTTGTAATCAAGAAAAATACCCTTATAAAAGCTACTAAAGCTAGTGAGTCCGTTAGCTACGAAATTGATTTACTGCCATATGAACAGTAATAATTTTTAAAATATATACATATGACAACACATCCATATTGGGGAAATGTAGAAGAAGATTGGGCTGGTTACTCCTCTGATATTTATTTTTCATATCCGTTTTTTGACAAGCCTAAAACAGAAGTTTTTTTAGGTGATGAATACGATGAAGAGGGCGAAGAAATTGAAACGCCTCCAACCGAAAAACAATTGACAGCATTTGCAGAAACGTATCGAATTTTTATTGATAATATCGAAAACCGTTTGGCAGATTTACAATTAAAATCATTTGAACGATATGAAAGAGTTTATGCAAAATATTATGAAAACAGCGAGCAATCAGGCGAACCGCCATTAAACATTGACAGCATTGAAAAACACAACGACTACATTAAAGATTTAATGTATCTACGGATTTCGGACAATAAAACCATTAGAGTAACTATTCGGTACAAGTTAGATACTGAACATGGCATTGAATTTAAGTTTGTAGATGGGCAAATAGAAGATGTTGGGGGTATTTCAGAGACTTAGATAAAGAAAAAAAACTCGAGTTTGTCGAGTTTTTTTTCTTTATTTTGTGTTTATAAGCGAGATTTTTAGTGTTTGCGCTGTCATTCTTTTTTCTTCTGCTTATTCAATTTCTATATATTCAGAGTTTCCTTTTTCGCTTCCATTTGTCAGCCATTCCCAATCTAAAGACAATTTTATTTTATCATTCTCTGTCAAACTAATTTGTGCCAATGCTTTACCCGCTTTTAGTTCATTGTCTGTAGTCAAACATTGATAAAGCATATTTAATTCGTTGTCTTTTAATTCCGCAATAATTTTTCCGTATTTAATCGTTCCACCAAAATAGTCAGCAGTTACAAGATTACCATCCTGATTATAATTAAAAACAGTTTCTGTGTTTACTTGTCCATTATCTGAATTTTGAATAAGTGCAAATTTTTTATTTTTGAAATTAAATTTACTCATGTTTTTTAGAGTTTTATTTTGGAGACTTTGAGGTAAAATTCTGTTCTTAACCATAACTCAGAGCTAGGTTAGGGCATTCAAACTTGAATAGGTAAAACTATTCGATATTGTGCTTGTGTTTTTCGAAGTACTTTACTGCCATTTCCAGAATTTCTTCTTTTGTAGTGAAGTTGTATTTTATTCCATCATTTGCGACGTATAATTCGCCGAGTTTTGGAGTGTATTGTTCTCCATTTGAAGGAAATGATTGCACAAGTGTCATCCAATGATTTCGGTGTTGATCTTTGAAAGAAAATAAAGTGTTTTCTGATATTATAAAAGTAGTTCCGTTATCGTGATCTAGAATAGAAGCACTCTTACTGCTGTCATAATTGCCAAAAATAGTTACATTGGGGTTGTATTTTTTTGACAATAATTCCGTTATTTTTGGTGTTAGCGGCATGATTAGTGGTTTTAGTTTTTTGAGTAGGTCTCGTAAAATTAAGACTACGGTTTTCAGTTATTTTACTAATGTACGACTTTTTTGTGTCATAATATGTCTTTTTTAAGTCAAAAAGAACAAGCAGTTTCGATTATGAAATTTATAAAAGAAGGTAAAGTTGAGAGACTTTATGTAGTGTAGAGTAGAATTGTATTTTAATTTTATTTGTAATGCAACAACACGAAACCCTCCCAAATCGGATTAACAAATTTTGAAGATAATTAGTATTTGCTTAATGAATTGGGGGAGATTTTTAATTCTTATTTGAGGGAGGAATTAGGTTTGTAAAATGGAAAAAACCTCGCTATCGGACGGGATCGCTCAGCCTGACAAAATGTTTACGTGCCGTTTATCATCCTGAGGAACGAAGGATCACACGCGACAATTGACAAAGATTGGCAATGAATAGCCCCTAGTTTTAACTAGGGGATTTGATGATGTTTATAAAAGATAAGGCTTTAGCCAAAATGAGTGTTTTTTGGCTAAAGCCATTTTCTTGCTTTTATTTATATCTCCAGTTAAAACTGGAGGCAATTGATTTTTTAAAATTACAATGTAGTTTTTAAAGCTACAAAAGAGAATTCCGGAGGAATGAAATATTTATAGATTCATAATACGTGCCGTACCAAAAGCTCCAACGGAGCGACATATAATAAATAAGATTTCACCCCGCTGGGGTTCTTTTGAAATAGGATGAATTGTTTTCTATAACTATTTCGTCCCGCTGGGACTTCTTAAGAAAATGATGTGATTTTTTTTCAGGACTAGACAGATTATGAAATTAAAAACCTCGATTTGTTATGATCGAGGTTTTTGTTCTTAGAGATAAAATATGTTCCTTACTTTGCGGGCACGGATTGCAAATCCGCGCTATCGGGTAAATTTAAATACTTTTGGGATTTTATATACGAATTTTTCTAAGACAAAATCAATTGGACTTGTTATAAAAAAGATTGGGAATAAAACTACAATTCCTACCGGTATCCCTACAAACCAACCAATAAATTGATAAAATTTATTCTGATGGTTTATCAAAAAGTTTATTGGATTAGACAAAAATTCAAACTTATTACTAAGATAATCTTTTGTAATCGCCTTCGATATTTTTTCAGATCCAATTAATGTTCCTTTTATTTCTATGCTATTGTTACTTTTTCCATTATGATAAACATTTAAAACGATACCTTCATGGAAATCTAAAAATTCAAATGAAATGCTTATTGAATTTTCACTTATTTTTTCAGCGACTATGTTATTTACTTGTTTTCTATGGACAATTTCAAAGTCGTAAAGAATAATATCATTTTTAGTACAGATTAAAATTGGATCTGAACTAGCAATATCATTTCTTCGGATCGAGTCTTTTCCGGAATTCCATAGAGCAATTTTTGTTACTGATAAATTAGAAATTATCGAATTGTTATATTTAATCTCAATTTTTTTTAAGCCGGATAAATCATTATTAACTAATCTATTTGTTTCAATATCATAGATAGGTTTTTTTGATTTTACAGCTTTATAATAAAATATTATGGCCAAAATTATACTTATTATGGCTAAAACGAAGAAAATGATATTTAACCATGGATTTCCATTAAAAAAATTGTAAATATTTTCCATATCTGTTCTAAAATTACCGCTAACGTCTCGCTACTATAACGTTTTTTGGGCTAAATTAAGCCATTTTTCGGATTTTGCAAAGTTTCCAAATACATAACCAATTTCAAATTAAGCCTAATGCCTACATTACTTTTAGCCTGTGGGTGCAGTTGCTATTCTTTACTTTTTTTCAAAATTTCTCTTCCGAGATTGCTTAAACTCCACAGAACAGTTTTATCTTCTTTGGAAACAATTTTTTGAGTGACTCCGAGGTTTCTTAATTCTTCCAGCATTTTTATTACGACTGGACGATTTGAATCTGTATCTTTTGCAATTCCATGAGAAGTTCTAAATTTATAATTAGGATCGTCAAATGATTTTATAATTTTGTCAATTAGATCACGAGAATTAATCATTTTGCTTGATAAAAGATCCTGAAGAGATTCTAATTGATTACTTTCTGTTTCTGTTGAATCTATTTCTGCTTCGGTTGATACTAATACATCTACTTTTTCTTCCACTGCTTTTGCCGAGTCTATAGCCTGATTGGCTTTATCTTTTGTGTCTTTTAAATCTTTCAGGATTCTCTCGCCCATTGAATTAATAAATCTATCAGAGAAATAACCAGCTATAAAACAAAATCCTGCGAAAACAAAATAATTTATTGAATCGAATTTGTCGTCATTCTTTATCAAATTGCTAGATAACATATTCAGTAAAAGAGGAACAAGAATCGAAGCTCCAATTCCACTAAGTAAATATTTAATAACAATTTTTTTTTACGTTTTTCTTCTGGTTGCTGAAAGTAAAATGAATAGAAATTTGTAAGACCGGCAAGCCCGCCAATAAAGATGATGATTAATATTAATGTTATTCTATGATAATCTGTTACGCAATTCATTTTTGACTGTTTATGATTTTTTAGCAATATTAACCTAACATTTATTTACTGGCTACAAAGTAGGGGCAATTTATTCAAATTCGCTTGTATTAACAAATGTTTATTCCGTATCTTTCTTTTCAAAATTATCAATTTACCAATCTCAACAACCACGTACTTTTACCTGATTTGTTAAACAAAAAAAAGACAGTCCCTCCAAAAAGAAGAACTGCCCTTTTTAGGCAAATTTTTAAATTTGCATTCCTAAGAATGCGTACAGTTTTTGATAATCACTAAAATGAAGACAAAACGCTGGTTATTCGTTTATAGCATCTCCTTCTTTAGTTTCTTCGCTGGCAATTTTTACCAGTTTATCTTTTGCATTTAAATCGCCAAATATTTCTATTTTATCGTCGATTTCTCTACCTTTTTTTACGTTAACTCTTGTCGCTTTATGATTAAGTACTTTGATTACAAATACTCCTTCGGCAGCATTTACCACTGCTGATTTTGGCACTACAAATGTGCTGTCTTTTGCGTTTAAAGGCAATAAAACTTCGGCAACCATTCCGGGTAATAAATTTCCTTTTGTGTTGTGAACGTCCATTTCTACACGCTCAGAACGTAGTTTTAAATCTAAGGCACCAGACATTCTTGTAATTTTAGCGGTAAAAGTATCAGGCAGAGACTTTACATTAAAACTCATTTCTTCACCGTTATGTAAATATCCTGTATACAATTCCGGAACAGAAACTGCCAAACGCAATTTACTTTGTTCCTGAATCGTTAATAGTGGCAAATCTGAACCTTTTCCTGCCGGTCCGACAAATGTTCCTAAATTGACATTTCTGGCTGCTACAACACCATCAAAAGGAGCACGAATTTCAAGATATCCTCTCATAATTGCGACTTCTTTATGCGCTGCAATTGCCGCTTGTAATTGTGCATAATCAGAGTTCTTTTTTCCGCTTGCCATTTCAAGATCGTTTTTAGAAATCGTTCCTTCCACTTTGCTCGTTTCGTACAAACGATTGTAAGTGCTTTTGCTTGTAGCATAAATCGCTTCCATCGATTTTAATCTCGATTCGGCAGCAGCTAATTGCGAACTGATTTCTGGCGCTTCAAGTACAATTAAAAGCTGTCCTTTTGTAACTTTAGAACCAATATCAACTTTTAATGTTTTTACAAAACTGCTCACTTTTGCGTATAAATCTACTTGCTGGAAACCTGTTAATTCAGCAGGTAAGCGTAGTTCAGTAGTCAGCTTTTCTTTTTCTAAAAGAAACGTTTCTGTTTTAGGTTCAATTTCTGCCGCAGCGGTTTCTTCTTTTTTTGAATTACAGCTGTTCAGGAAAAATAATGCTGCAAAAAACAGCGGGCTATATTTTATAATTTTAGTGTTCATTTTTTGGTTTTATATGATTATTGCCTTGTTTTATAAAAAAGCGTAAAGGATAAAAGTTATTGAAGTTTTTTCACCACGATTAGACTTTCAGCTTTATGATTTTCCAGCTTTCGGCTTATTTAATGATGAGATATAATGGATACTTTCTTCGTCTTCAGGATCTAAAGAAACAGATTGTGTCGATGCTTTTTCTTGTGCCCAGGCAAATATTTGCGGCAGAATTAATAATACGGCAAAAGTCGAGAATAATAAACCACCGATAACCGCTCGCCCTAACGGAGAAACCTGATCGCCTCCTTCGCCGTGACCAATTGCCATTGGTAGCATTCCCGCAATCATCGCAACTGATGTCATAATAATTGGACGAAGACGCAGTGCTGCGGCTTCACGCGCTGATTCTAATGCGTTGCCGTTTATTTTTCGCAATTGCTCTGCATTGGTAACTAATAAAACAGCATTTGCAATCGAAACTCCTACAGACATAATAATTCCCATATAAGACTGCAAATTTAAAGTTGAGCCTGTTAATGTCAGCATAATTAAGGCTCCTAAAACCACCGCTGGAACTGTTGTTAAAATAACCAGCGAAACTTTGAATGACTGGAAATTAGCGGCCAACATTAAGAAGATTACAAAAATGGCAACCAATAATCCTACTTGCAAACTGCTTAATGTTTCTTCCAATACTTTACTTAAACCAATAGGATTAATGAACAAACCACGAGGAAGTTCTCCTAAAGATTTAATTGTTACAGAAACATCTTTCGCTGCCGTCCCCAAATCGGTTTGATTGATGTTTGCTGTAACTGTAATGTATGGCATTGCCCCTAAATTGTCATTTTCACCGCTTACAAAGCCGGGTGTAATTTTTGCAACGTCGCTCAAAACAGGACGAAGCGAATTTTTTAATAACGGAATTTCTCCCATATCCGTTTTGCTTTTCATTTGATTCAATGGTACTTGAACCTGAACGTTGTATGATAATCCGGCTCTTTCATCAACCCACATATTTTTTTCGGTATATCGAGATGATGAAGTCGAAGCCACAAGAGAACGAGAAATATCATTCATATCAACTCCAAGTTCAGCAGCACGGGTTCTGTCAATATCAATGTTCATTGCTGGGTAATGAATAGGCTGACCAATTTGTACGTCTCTGAAATACGAAATCGCTTTTAGTTTATCGACAATTTGATTGGCGTATAATTCATTTCGTTTTTTGTCTTTTCCTGCAATTCTAATTTCAATTGGAGTAGGAGAACCTTGGCTTAATACTTTATCCGTTAACTCGATTGGCTCAAAAGAAACTTTAGTGTCTGGCAATACTTTTTTAAGTCGTGCTCTAAAGTCATCTTTAAAATCATCCATATCAACGTGATAATCTTTTAAACTTACCTGAAAAACGGCTTCATGCGAGCCTGCCATGAATAAATAAATTGGATTGATAGAGAATAAAGACGGGTGCTGTCCTACATAAACAGAAGAGATTCCGATATGCTCTGGTCCAACCATTTTTTTCAATTCTTTTAAAACAATTACGGCTTGTTCCTCTGTTCGTTCCAAACGTGTTCCATCTGGAGCACGAAGTCTTAATTGAAACTGACTTGAATTTACTTTTGGAAAAACATCTTTTCCGATAAAAGTAAGTAACACAATAGCTAAAACTGTTGCAGAAACCAAATAGACAATACTCGTGGCTTTTTTATGAACAAACAATCGATCTAGAGTTCTCATAAAGCGAACTCTGAAACGCTCAAAAGCACTTATTTTTCCGTCTTGATTGGTATCTTCTCTTTCAACCATTACTTTTTTCTGGCTGATTAAGTCTTTTTCAGATTCTGGTGTTAAACCGCAAGCATTAAATTCGGCTTCATCGTCTGTGATTTCTGGCGTGTGCTCATGTTTTGGATGGGCTTTCATTAACCAGTTTGCCATTACAGGCACAAATGTCTGCGAAAGCAAAAATGAAATAACCATCGAAAATCCAATGGCTAAAGCCAAAGGCAAGAATAAAGCTCCCGGAATTCCAACCATTGTAAATGCAGGCGCAAAAACGGCAAGAATACAAAGCAAGATCAATAATTTTGGTAATGCAATTTCTTGACAGGCATCCCAAATAGCAAGTGCTTTTGGTTTTCCCATATCGAGATGCTGGTGAATATTTTCGATTGTTACCGTACTTTCATCGACCAAAATTCCAATTGCCAGCGCTAATCCGCTTAAAGACATTAAGTTGATAGTCTGTCCGAATAATTTCAAGAATAAAACTCCCGAAATAATCGAAATAGGAATGGTTAGGATTACGATTAATGCGGCACGTTTATCTCCAAGGAATAATAAAACCATTAAACCCGTTAAAACAGCTCCAATAATTCCTTCGGTAATTAAACTTTTAACAGAATTGATTACATAAACAGATTGGTCAAATTCATAAGATAATTTTACATCTTCGGGTAATGTACTTTGAATTTTAGGCAGTTCGGCTTTTAATTTCTGAACGACATCCCAAGTCGAAGCATCTCCGGCTTTTGCTATACTAATATAAACTGAACGTTTTCCGTTTACTAATGCGTAACCTTGCGTAATATCGGCGCCGTCTTTTACGGTCGCGACATCGCCTAATTTTAAGTTTTGAACACTTCCTTTAAATAACGGAATGTTTTCAAAATCTTTAACTTCTTTAATCGTATTGTTAGTTGGTGTAATGTAGTTTTTATCACCCATTCTCACGTTTCCAGAAGGAGCTGTTTGATTGTTTACACGAATAGCTTCTACAATTTGATCAGGTGTCATATTGTGCGAACGCAATAGATCTGGATCAACGTTTACCTCAATTGTTCTTGGGCTTCCGCCGAATGGTGCCGGCGATAATAGACCAGGAATCGAAGTAAACGAAGCACGAACATAAACGTTAGCTAAATCCTGTAATTCATTATTTGATCTGATTTTACTGCTCAATACCAATTGACCAATTGGCAGTGAAGAAGCATCAAAACGAATGATAAACGGAGGCTGTGTTCCTGGAGGAAATGCCGCCTGAATCCTGTTCGAAAGCGAACTTAATTCGGCTGCAGCCTGCGCCATATTTGTGTTTTCATAATAGGTTAATTTCATAATCATTAACCCCTGAATATTTTTGGTTTCTACTGATTTTACACCATTGGCAAAAGGCAGAATGTTGACATAAGTCTTAGCAAAATAAGCTTCCATCTGGTCTGGAGTATAACCTCCAAATGGATGTGCAATATAAATAACCGGCAAATTCATTTTTGGCAGAATGTCTACCTTAATGTCTTTGATGGCACCAATTCCGAAGAAAAATAGACCCGCAACCAATACTAATATGGAGATGGGTTTGCGGAGTGCAAAACGTATTAAATTCATTAGGATCTATAATTAAAATTCATTTATAAATAAGTCAAAATTGCCCGTTGCTGCCACTTTCAATAAATACGACTGCCATACATTATTATTGACAATATCTCGGTCGATTTCGGCACGGTTTAAAGTGTAAATTGTTTGAGTCAAATCTGTTAAATCCGTTAAACCATTTTTGTATAAAGTCGATTTTTGAATGTAAGCTCTCTTTGCCGCATCAACCTGAATAGGAGTTTCAGCATAATTATCCATGGTAATTTTGATCTTATCTTCGGCAAATGTCAATTGCGATTTCAATTCTCTGTCAGCCTGATTGTATTCTTCCTGTAATGCTTGCGAAACAAATTTTTGAGCGCTCACTTGTTTGCTTGATCTAAAAGGAGTAGTTAAATTCCATGTAATTCCAATTCCAACTAAATAATTGCTGCGATCGGGATTTACGCCATCCCAATAATTTCTGCTGAAAGCATGTTGATCTGTTGCATAACTATTCTCAAACCCTGAAGCTCTGGTTTGCAAAACACCAAAAGCACTCATAGTTGGATAATAAAAGCGTTTGTACAATTTTACCTGCTGATTGCTGTAATCGATTTTGGTTTTATAAAATTGCAATAAAGGGTGAAGACTGTCTGTTGCAGTGTTTTCTTTTACAAGTTCTTTTGGAATTTGAGTTACAAAAAGTGTGTCTGCAGCAAAATCCTGAGGAGCAACGCCCATTAAATCAACTAATTTATTGTTTTGTTCTTTCACGAAATTCTTTGCAAGATTCAAAGCAATTTTAGCTTTCGAAACTTCGGCAGTTGCCAATGTTGAATCTACGCCGGCTAATAATCCGTTTTTAACCCTTGCAACAGCTGTTTTTTTGAAAACCTCTGCACGGCTTAAATTCTTTTGCTGAGAAATCAACAATCTTTGGCTTGCCAATAGATTTAAATAAGCGGCAGAAATTTTGATTTCTTGTTGGAATTTTTCCTGTTCTAAATCTTTTTCCTTGGCCTGAACATCAATTTTAGACAGGTTGATTTTTTCCTGTGTTTTTCCAAAAGTGAAAAAATCCCAGTTCATGTTGACCAAATAAAGTGCTCCAAATGCCGAATTCCAGTTTTGTTGCGGAAGCGGAAGTCCAGACGAAGCAACTCCAAGTCCGCCAAAACCATAAAGCGGTCCGTTTTGTCCGTTTACTGTTCCGTAATCTTGTTGAGCCGATAAATTCAAGTTAGGCAGATAATCACGACGAGATTGTTTTAAAGTCTCTTTTGAAGCATTCGTGTAATTGTTTTTTGCTCGAATCGAACCGTAGTTTTCAAGCCCTGTTTTTATTGCTTCTTTTAAAGACAAGGTTTGAGAGTAACCGATCGAGGCAAAAATCAAGAAAAATAATAAAGTAATTTTTTTGAAATACATAAACTCAAGTGTGAAATTATAGAACAAATTTATTTACCTTGAACTGATAAAAGTCAGGTTAAGTGATGTACTGCAATTATAAATGACAAATTCAATTGGTCATTTTTACGAAATAATAATTAAAATTTTGTCCGTACTTTGTATCCTATTTAAGTTTTAAAAATGAACGAGAAGTTTGATAGTATAGTGGATAATAAATGGTGGCAGGAAATTGCCGTCGTCGCTTTTTCTTTTACCATTTATACGTTAAAAAACGATTGGATGTTGTTTAGTTCTATGGCATCCATTTTAATGGGTATTTTTTTCTACCTGATTCTTTATCTTCACGCTCAGTTTAATCGCTTCTTTCTTCTTCCGATATTATTTAAAACCCGTCGTCCTGTTACTTATATATTATTAACGCTTTTTGGAGTTGTCGTTTTCTCAATTGTTTTGTATGAGATTACAACTTTAGATATGTTTAATAATTGTCGTTTATATCAAAATTCGCATCAACGAAGTTATGTTTATCAACTCGCAAGCGTTTTGGGAACATTAGTTTGTATTTTGAGTCCAATTATTGTTTTCAAATTTTATAGAATTCATAAAAGAAGAACGGATGAAGCGCTGCTTTTTAATCAAATGCAGTTGAACTCTTTAAAAGGACAATTGAATCCACATTTCTTGTTTAATACTTTCAATACGCTTTACGGAATTAGTTTGGAGTTTCCAGACAGAACGCCGGATTTGATTATGAAGGTTTCGCAGTTAATGCGTTATCAGTTAGAAAGTAACAGCAAACAATGTGTATCTTTAGAAGATGAACTGGAGTTTATAAACAGTTATGTGCAACTGGAAAAAGAACGAGTAGGCTATCGTTGTGATGTTACTTATGATTGTAAAATCGATAACGAGAATGCCTATAAAATATCACCAATGCTTTTAATTGCTTTTATCGAAAATGCTTTTAAACACGGCACCTGCGCAATTGAAAAATGTTTCGTAAGAATTTTTATAACGGTCGAAAAAGGAGATCTTCATCTGCATGTAGTAAATTCTATTCCAACGAAGAAAACTGATGTTGTTTCAACCAAAATTGGTTTAAAAAACACAATCGAAAGGCTGAATTTGATTTATGGAAAAAACTATAAACTCGATATTCAGGAAGAAAAGAATACGTATATAGTCGATTTGAAACTGCAGCTGAAAAAGTTTGTCTAATGAAAGATCCAAAAAAGTGTATAATTGTTGATGATGAGCCGGCAGCACATTATGTTTTGGCGAATTACATTAAGCAGAATCCGCAATTAGAATTGGTTTTTCAAGGTTATAACGGCATTGAAGCGATGGACTTTTTAAGAGAAAACAAAGTCGATTTGATGTTTCTAGATATCAATATGCCCGAAATTTCTGGAATGGAATTGCTCAAAATAATTCCGAATCATCCTAAAACTATTTTAACAACCGCTTATTCTGAATTTGCGCTGGAAAGTTATGATTATGGAGTAATTGATTATTTACTGAAGCCTATTTACTTTCCGAGATTTCTAAAAGCAGTTGAACGCTTTTTCTCTACAGAAAATATAAAAGGAAAAGAAGAGGAAGTTGTTATTGATACTCTAAATGTAAAAGTTGATGGTTATTTTATCGACATAGAATTAGATCAGCTTTTGTTTGCGCAGAGTTTTGGAAACTACGTAAAACTGCATACGCAAAAGCGAACTTATTTAGCTTCTATCACTACAACTGAACTTGAAAAATGCCTGCCGGAAAAGAATTTTATACGAATACATAAATCTTACATTGTGGCTTTGGATAAAGTGGACAGTACCGAAAAGGATTTTGTTACGATTAAAAATGAAAGGCTTCCAATAGGTATTACTTATAAGAGAGAACTTTCAGATCGTTTGAAAAAGTAAAAATTGTTAATAATATTTTGTTTAAAGTTTAATAAAAAGTAGTAATTTTAATACGGTTAGATTATGGCTTTTTAATTTGAAACTGAGGAAGTATGAAGAAAATTTTGCTTGTAATGCTCTTTTTGTACAGTGGTTTATTGATTGCTCAGAATGGATTGTCTGAAAACAAGATTGTTACACCGCCAGAAAAAGTGCTGTTTACTTTTCAAAAAGAATATCCAAATAAAGAAGCAGTTTGGTCACTCAATTATGTTGGAGATGACGATGATGAAATAAGATATGAAGCTAAATTTAATACGGATAAGAATATTAAAGCACTTGCAGTTTATGATAATTTAGGAATACTACGAGCATTTGAACAGCAAATTCCGTTAAGCCAATTGCCGTTGAAGGCACAAAACTATCTGAAGAAAAATTATCAGTCAAAAGCAATACGAGAAATTGCGGTAGTTGTAGATTATAAAAATATAACAACCTATGAAGTTGGAGTAGAAAAAGAGGGAAAATTTTATGATCTTGTTTTTGATAAAAACGGAGGTTTTGATGTGAGCATCGAAAAAAACTAAAATGTTTACTTACTAATTCAATTATATTTAGAACGACAAACCCGATAAGATTTTAAAGCTTATCGGGTTTTGTTTTTTAGATTAATTAAAAGACTGAACAGTTTTATAATTAATTTATAGAGTTGTGAGCTAAACTACAAATTCATACCGCCGGAAACCTCAATTCGCTGTGCGTTTACCCAGCGTGCTTCTTCAGTGCATAAAAAAGCAACTACTGCGCCAATATCGTCTGGCAGCCCAACTCTTCCTAATGCTGTTACGCTCGCTATATTTTTATTCAATTGCTCATTATCACGAACTGCGCCGCCGCCAAAATCGGTTTCAATAGCACCGGGAGCGACCACATTTACTTTAATTTTTCTTTCGCCTAATTCTTTTGCTTGATACTTAGTTAAGGTTTCAATTGCTCCTTTCATAGATGCGTAAGCGGCATAACCTGGAAATGAAAATCGTGTTAAACCAGTTGAAATATTTACGATTCCGCCTCCGTCGTTCATTATATTCAGCGCTTTTTGAGTTAAGAAAAAAGGACCTTTAAACTGAATATTGGTCAATTGATCAAATTCGGCTTCTGTTGTGCCAATAAATGAATTGTGAATTCCAATTCCGGCATTATTTACCAAGAAATCAATTTTTTCTGTTTTAAAAGTGCTTTTTAAAGTGGTTTGCACTTCTTTAAAAAAAGTATCAAAACTTGCACTATCCGCTACGTTTAGTTGAAGAGAAGCTGCTTTCTGACCTAAATTTTCGATTTCTTTTGCAACCAAGTCAGCTTCATCTTTTTTGCTGTTGTAAGTTATAATTACATCGATTCCTTTTTTTGCAATTGCAATTGCCATGTTTTTTCCTAAACCTCTGCTTCCGCCTGTAACCAGAGCTATTTTTGTTTCTATTGCCATTTTATATTTGTTTTAAATTGATACTGCAAAGATAGGAGCGGGGTAGATTTGGAGAATTGTAAATATCAAATCAATGTTTGCAAAATTCAAATCAAAAAATGAATTTTCTAATTTTTAAACTCCAAACTTGAAACTTGAAACTTGAAACTTGAAACTTGAAACAAAACAATTAACACCTAAAAGCCAAAGGCGTTAAAGAAGTTTGCTTTTTAAAGAAATTAGAAAAATGAGCTAATTCTTCGAAACCAAGCGAATAGGCAATTTCAGAAACGTTCCAGTCCGTTTGTTTTAAAAGGATTTTGGCTTCGTTTGTTAATCGTGTACTGATTAATTCAGTTGTGGTTTTTCCTGTGTTTTCTTTTAAAACCTTATTTAAGTGATTTACATGAACAGATAGTCGTGCGGCAAAGTCTTTTGCAGTTCTTAATTCTAATCGTTGATGAGGAGATTCTATAGGAAATTGCCTTTCTAATAATTCAGCAAATAATGATGAAACTCGCGCAGCAGAATTGTGTTTAGAATAAAGAGCAGAAATGGGTTGTAATTTTTGACCAAAATGAATCAATTCAGCAACATAATTTCGGATTAAATCATATTTGTAGATATAATCAGAGTTGATTTCTTTTTGTATTTTATTGAAAATCAATTCAGCTTCTGAAACTTCTTCATCTGAAAGCTGAAAAATAGGATAACCGTCTGAAGCAAAAATTGGAAGTTCGTCAAGATCAATTCCACTTTTATTTTTAGATAGAAATTCGCTGGTAAAAACACAGAATTGTCCTGATTGATTAGTGTCTTGCGGAACGTAATTGTATGGAATTTTGGGTGTTGCAAATAATAAACCCTGTTTTTCGATTTCGATTATTTTATCGGCATATTCAGCTCTGTTATTCCCTTTTATCAAACTTATTTTATAATAAGCTCTTCTGTCATAAGGCATAACCGATTTTCCCTGCAAACGTTCTAATAGTTCTTTAATATCAAAAATATTAAAATGTCCAATCTCTTTTTGAATATCATTTGGCAGCAGCGAAGCAGGATTCACATTTGAACCTTCGGTAATATCCTGATAAAATGAATCTAGGGATTTCATATTGTAATGAATTGCGAAATTCAAATATACAAAAAATAAGTTTCGTGAACTTAACCGCGAAGAGCGCAAGGTTTTTCGCAAGGTTCGCAAAACATACACGCATTTTATGTCATTTCGAGGAACGAGAAATCACACGCGGGATTGGGGAAAGATTAAAAATTACTGAATAATTAAAAAAGACTTCCCTGTACAAACTCAGGTTCTGGATTACTTCCAAAAGGAAAAGCATCAAGTACAAAAAACTGTTTTATTTTGGGATCAAATTCTCTTAGAACAATTTCATTGCATTCAAATTGAAGATCAATTTTTGTAAACAGCTCAGAAGCAATTTTAAGATTTTCGGGAGTTAATCTTCTTCCTATTGATAGATGCGGATTATCGCTTTTCTTAAGATTTAAAGACTTTAGTGTTTCATGAATTTTTTTCATGATTGGCACAAGATTATTTTTTGAATCTTTGGTTACGCCAATAAAAAAAGCACCGCTATTTGGGAAAGAATCAAAATGATCTAAAGATACTTTAAAAGGCGTAAAAGTATCAGAAATTTTAGAAAGCTTTTGTTTGATCGAATCCAATTGAGATTCATCAATTTTGAATTCGCAAATCGTAATGTGCGCTTCAGAATTACAGCTGTTATACCATTCTATTTTACTCCGTAAAAAGTCTTTTAGCTTTTTAACGGGCTCAACTACTGATTTAGAATAGAATACAACTGAATATGTTTTTTCCATTTTGAGGCTTTAAATTAGACAAATTTATAGCTTTCCTTTTAAATGTAATCGATGGAGAATTTCAGATTTTAATAAACCGCTTCCTCCTCCAAAATGTTCAATTACTTCTACTTCGGGTTGTTTTTTTAAGCAAAAAGAAGTGAATTCTTTCTCGATATGGTTTTCGATTCCAGAACTTAAAAGAACGATGTCGATTTTGTGATTTAAAAAGTGTTGCTGAGCCTCTTTTTCATTATTGAAAGCAATAGCATTCCAATTTTCATCGGCATTTACAAGACGAAGCAAAATGGCTAGAATTTCTTCGTTTTTGCCCAAAAGCAAGAATTCGAGAGTTTTCATAATCTTTTATTTAGATAACAAATTTACGAGTATAAAGGCAATGGTAACTTAATCTAGGACAAGAAATCAGCTTGTATCTTAGTTAATTACGTGATTTTTATTTAGAATTTGCACTTTTTTTTAAATACAACATTTTGAGACACAATGCTCTAGGATTTGTTAACATAAAAATAACGTAAAATAGTACAAAAATGAGGAAACCCGTAATGAAATCTGAAAAGACGGCTGTAGATTTGTCTTATAGAAATACCAAGATTATTTTTTTATTTTTCTATGATTAAACTGTTTTTGGAGAAACTTTTTAAAGGAAAATTAAAGCACATTCATTTGTGTAGACTGCATTGTATAAATTTGCAACAATACAATAAAGTATAATTTTCTTAAGGTTTTTAGATTTGGTTATTTAGTTAATCATATCTAAAAACCTTTTTTTATTAAAGCAGTCCATTGCTTTTAAGCCATTCTGCACAGTCTTTAGTCCAATATTTACTGGTGTCTTGTACGCCTAATCCAAAACCATGTCCGCCTTTTTCATATAAATGTAACTCCGCTGCAACATTATTTTTTTTAAGGGATAAATAATAATTAATGCTGTTTTCTGGTAGAACTGATTTGTCATCTGTAGCATGAATTAAGAAAGCTGGTGGTGTTTGAGGTGTGATCTTTTTGTCACTAGAGAAAGTATCAATAAGTGCTTGCGGTGGATTATTTCCTAATAAATTTGTTTGTGAGCCTTTGTGTGTTATTTGATTTTCCATTGAAATTACAGGATAAATAAGAAGTGAAAAATCAGGACGTGCACTTGTTTTAAAAGAGGATTCGTATACTTTATCATCATAGTGGGTTGATAATGTTGAAGCCAAATGACCGCCTGCAGAAAAGCCCATTATTCCAATTTTTTTCGGATCAATATTCCATTTGGCAGCATTTTGACGTACATAACGCATCGCTTCTTGTGCATCTTGAAGCGGACCTATATTTTTATTTTTCATTATCAAATCGCTAGGAAGACGATATTTTAAAACAAAAGCTGTAATTCCTAAACTGTTGAGCCAAGCTGCTACTTTGGTTCCTTCTTTATCAATCGCCAAATGCGAATAACCGCCGCCGGGAAGAATAATTACAGCAGTATGATCGGGATTGCTTACAGCGGGAAAAAAGGCTGTAAGAGTAGGTGTTGAAACTAGACTTGTACTTTGAATAACTCCGTTTTTAAAATCTGGTTTTTCTTTATAATCAGAAGATTTTATTTCGTCAGGAATTTGCTCCCAAAGATTTATAGTTTGATTTTGTGCCGATGTTGAAGCTAAGTTTCCAAGTATTAAAATCATAAAAAATGCAGCTTTTTTGAAGTATTGTTTTTTTGTGCTTTTCACGGTAAATAAAGTTGTTTAGGATTAATTTTAAGGAAACAGACAGATTAAGAATGTTAAATTTCATCAAAACTTAAATAATTAAAACCAAAATTGAAACATTCTGTTTTTCAGCGGACAATTTTGATGCCGAAAACAGGTTATTTTTGCATGCTCGCAATTAACAAATATATTGTTTAATATTTAATTTAGTAGTCATTTTTTTAAGTGATGTGTTTATTTATGCGACAAATATAAATTTTTATATAATTTATTTGGAATATAAAGATTTAAAACTATATTTGTGCAATCGATTACATTATTTTCGTTTGTTTGTTTTGGATTCTTGATTTTGATCTTTCGAATTTTACTTAATAGTGTGTTGATTTTCCAAAAAACTTTATAACTATAATAAGCCGTTACCATGAATCAAACCGATGCCGTTACCGTAAATCAAACCGTCAAATCCTCAGGAAAATATCGTTGGAGCATATGTGCGCTGCTATTTTTTGCAACGACTATTAACTATTTAGATCGTCAAGTTCTATCGTTAACATGGAGCGATTTTATAGCTCCTGAATTTCACTGGACAAATAATGATTACGGAAATATTACAGCATTGTTTTCTATATTTTATGCTGTTTCTCTTTTGTTTGCAGGACGATTTGTAGATTGGCTTGATACAAAAAAAGGATTCCTTTGGGCAATTGGTATTTGGTCTGTAGGAGCTTGTTTGCATGCATTTTGCGGTATAGCAACTTCAGGAATTATAACTGGTAATTGGTTCGTAGGGTTTCACGGCTCAAAAGAAATAATCAGTACAATAAATGACACTGCGCTTGTAATCAACGTGAGTGTGGCTTTGTTTATTTTTGCCCGCTTTGTCTTAGCAGTTGGTGAGGCAGGAAATTTTCCTGCAGCGATTAAAACTACAGCAGAATATTTTCCTAAAAAAGACCGAGCATTTTCAACAAGTATTTTTAATGCGGGTGCAACTGTAGGTGCTTTAGCGGCTCCCATTACCATTCCGTTTATTGCAAAATCATTTGGCTGGGAAATGTCTTTTATTATCATAGGAGCTTTAGGATTTGTGTGGATGGGATTTTGGGTTTTTATGTATGATAAACCAGAAAGACATCCAAGAGTAAGTGCAGAGGAATTGGCTTATATTCAGCAAGATGATATTGCAGATAGTAAATTAGAAGGTTATGTACCGGAAACAACTTCAAAAGTTTCTTTTGTAGACTGCTTTAAATACAAACAAACTTGGGCTTTTGCTTTTGGTAAATTTATGACAGATGGTGTTTGGTGGTTTTTCTTGTTCTGGACGCCTGCTTATTTGAGCTCTGTTTACGGAATGGATTCTACAGAAGCGGCATTGCCATTATTTGTATTGTATATGATTACATTATTGTCAATTATTGGCGGATGGCTTCCAACTTATTTTGTTGAAAAGAAAGGAATGAACCCTTATGAAGGAAGAATGAGAGCAATGTTGATTTTTGCCTTCTTTCCTCTATTAGCATTGATTGCACAGCCTTTAGGATATATCAGCTATTGGGTTCCAGTTGTAATTATCGGAATTGCAGGCGCGGCGCATCAATCTTGGTCGGCTAATATTTTTACGACTGTTGGAGATATGTTTCCTAAAAAAGCGATTGCAACTATTACAGGAATTGGAGGTTTAGCAGGTGGGGTTGGATCGACTTTAATTAATAAAGGTTCGGGAGTTTTATTTGATCATGCTAAAGAAACGAATATGGTTTTTATGGGCTTTAAAGGTATTGAAGCAGGGTATTTTATAATCTTTTCAATTTGTGCAGTTTGTTATTTAACTGGCTGGATTGTAATGAAATCGCTTGTTCCAAAATACAGCCCAATTACAAATCTCTAACAAAGATTTTTTAAAACTAACTAACCAACCTAAACCAAAAGCTAATCATGAACCAAGCTAATGCAGCAATAGGAAAATACCGTTGGACTATTTGCAGTTTAGTTTTTTTTGCTACAACTGTCAATTATCTGGATAGAAATGTAATAAGTTACCTACGACCTTTTTTGGCAGAAGCTTTTCACTGGACGCCAGAACAGGAGGTAATAGATTATTCAAATATAGAGCTGGCTTTTAAAATCGCGTATGCTTTAGGGATGTTGGTTGCAGGTGGAATTATTGATAAATTAGGAACTAAGCTAGGTTATGCAATTGCAACCGGTTTATGGAGTTTGGCCGCAATTGGACATGCTTTTGCGACAGGAACTGGAGGTTTTTTGATCGCTAGAGTATTTTTAGGAGTTACAGAAGCAGGAAATTTTCCAGCGGCAATAAAAGCAACAGCGGAGTGGTTTCCACAAAAAGAAAGAGCATTAGCAACTGGGATTTTTAATTCAGGGAGTAATATAGGGGCTATCATTGTGCCGTTGTCAGTGCCTTTTATAGCAGAGAATTATGGATGGCAATGGGCGTTTATTTTAACCGGAATTGTTGGCTTTATTTGGTTAGGATTGTGGTTTCTTTTGTATGAAGTGCCACAAAAACAAAAACGTCTGTCTCAAGCTGAGTTAGAATATATCACATCAGATCAAGCTGAAATTGCTGAAGTCGAAGATACAGGAAAAGTTTCTTGGTTAAAGTTGCTTTCATTTCGCCAGACTTGGGCTTTTGCAATTGGTAAGTTGTTGACAGATCCGGTTTGGTGGTTTTATTTGTTCTGGCTTCCAGATTTCTTGATGAAACAATACAAACTGACAGCAACAGAAATTATATGGCCTTGTGCGCTGGTATATATGATTGGAAGTATTGGAAGTATTGGCGGCGGCTGGCTTCCTTTGAAATTAATAAATAATAATTGGCCGGCTTATAAAGCAAGAAAAGCAAGTATGCTGTTGTATGCTTTAGCAGTTTTACCAGTTTTGTTTTCGCAGTACTTAGGAGCAATAAATATGTGGTATGCAATTTTGGTTATTGGTTTTGCAGTTTCTGCACATCAGGCTTGGAGTGCAAACATTTTTACGACTGTTTCTGATATGTTTCCTAAAAAAGCAACAGCTTCGGTAACAGGAATGGGAGGGATGTTTGGAGCGCTTGGCGGAATTTTATTAACCTTGCTGGTACAGAAGAATATGTTTGTTTATTATACTAAAATAGGTAAAATAGAAACAGGTTACTTTATTATGTTCTGTATCTGCGGTGCTTCCTATTTATTGGCTTGGCTGATAATGCATATACTGGTTCCGAGGATGAAAAAGGTAGAATTATAAAGAAAAATGTAATTCAAGTTAAATAATTGTTGGTTTCAATTATGCTATTTCAATATAAAAAATTAATTTTGTGCAATCGATTACATTAAAATAAAAATTATGACAAAATATAGTTCAAGATACGCGTCAAGCCCTGAAGCTGTTAAAAAATATGATACACAGCAGTTAAGAGAAGAATTCTTAATTGATGATTTAATGCAGGAGGATGAAGTTGTATTGGTTTACTCTCATTACGACAGATACATTGCAGGTTCTGTGGTTCCAGTAAAAGGTGATTTGGCTTTGGAAACAATTGATCCGCTTAAAGCACCGTATTTCTTAGAAAGAAGAGAACTTGGAATTATTAATGTAGGAGGAAGCGGTTCTGTAGTTGTAGAAGGAACTTCTTATGAGTTAGGTTTTAAAGATGCTTTGTATATCGGAAGCGGAAATAAAGAAGTTATTTTTAAAAGTAACGACAGCAAAAATCCAGCAAAATTTTATCTAAACTCTGCACCGGCTCATACGACTTACCCAACGGTAAAAGTAAGTTTGGCAGAAGCAAATAAATTAGAATTGGGTACGATGGAAACGGCTAATCACCGTACAGTAAACCAAATGATTATTGGAAGCGTTGTAACAACCTGTCAATTGCAAATGGGTATGACGGAGTTAAGACCAGGAAGTGTTTGGAACACCATGCCGGCACACGTACACGATCGTAGAATGGAAGTTTATTTTTATTTGGACATTCCAGAAAATCAAGCTGTTTGTCATTTTATGGGACAGCCGCAGGAAACAAGACATATTTGGATGAATAATCATCAAGCAGTTATTTCTCCGCCTTGGTCGATTCACTCAGGCTCAGGAACCAGCAACTATACTTTTATCTGGGGAATGGCTGGTGAAAATTTAGATTATGGAGATATGGATGTTTGTAAAATTACGGACTTAAGATAGAATCATGACAAACCTATTTGATGTAACAGGAAAAGTTGCCCTAATTACAGGAAGTACTCACGGACTGGGAATGGCAATGGCAAAGGGATTAGGAAATGCCGGTGCAACAATTGTTGTTAATGGTAATTCGTCTCAACAAAAGATTGATGAAGCTGTAAAAGAGCTAAAAAATGAAGGTATTAATGCTTTTGGATACAGGTTTAATGTAACAGATGAAAAGGAAGTTGTAGAAGCTGTAGAGAAGATTGAAAGCGAAGTTGGACCAATTGCTATTTTGATTAACAATGCTGGAATCATCAAAAGAATTCCATTACTTGATATGGAAGTTTCTGATTTTAGAGAAGTTATTGATATTGATTTGGTAAGTCCTTTTATTGTTTCTAAGCATGTTGCAAAAGGAATGATTGAGAGAAGACAAGGTAAAATAATCAACATTTGTTCAATGATGAGCGAATTAGGCCGCAGTACGGTTTCGGCTTATGCTGCTGCAAAAGGCGGTTTGAAAATGTTGACCAAAAACATGGCAACAGAATGGGCAAAATATAATGTACAAATTAACGGAATTGGACCTGGTTATTTTGCAACGGAACAAACAAAACCAATCAGAGTTGACGGACATCCGTTTAACGATTTTATTATAAGCAGAACACCGGCGGCAAAATGGGGAGATCCAGGTGACTTGGCAGGAGCTGCAATATTTTTATCATCGAAAGCAAGTGATTTTGTAAACGGACATATTTTATATGTTGACGGCGGAATTCTTGCCACAATTGGAAAACCTTCAAACGAAGATTAATTATCAAATTTTATTTAAAAAGACATGAGCAATCAGACATTCATAAACGATAATTTTTTATTAGAAAATAAATTTGCTGAAGAGTTATACCATAACTACTCAAAAAATCAGCCTATAATTGATTACCATAATCACCTAAATCCTCAGTTTATTGCCGAAGATAAAATTTTTGACAATATAACTCAGGTTTGGATCAACGGGGATCATTACAAATGGCGTGCAATGCGTACATTAGGAATCAATGAGCAGTTTGTAACAGGAAATGGTTCAGATAAAGATAAGTTCTTAAACTGGGCGAAAACAGTTCCGTATACAATGCGTAATCCTTTGTATCACTGGACGCATTTAGAATTAGCGCGTTATTTTGATATTTACGATTTGTTGAATGAAAAAACAGCAGAGAAAATTTATATCGAAACCACTGAGAAAATTAATTCTCAGGCTTACAGTACACAAAACCTGCTTAAAAAAGTAAACGCTGAATTAGTTTGTACTACAGAAGATCCAATTGATTCTTTAGAGTTTCATCAGAAATTGGCAAAAAATCCAATTGGAACAAAGATGAGTACAGCTTTCAGACCAGATAAAGCTATCTTAATTTCTAATGATGGTTATAATGCATATCTAGACACATTAGGGGATGTGTCTGGAGTTGCAATTAATACTTACGCTGATTTACAAACAGCATTAAGAAACAGAATTGAGTTCTTTAATGCAAACGGATGTAAATTGAGTGATCACGGTTTAGATCAAATTTATTTTGAAGAATTTACAGAATCTGAAATCAGTTCAATTTTCAAAAAGAAAAGAGAAAACAGAATTATAACTCCAGAAGAAGCTCTAAAATTCCAAAGTGCTGTTTTAGTATTCTTATCTGAAACTTATCATGAATTCGGATGGGTACAGCAGTTTCACTTAGGGGCATTACGTAACAATAATGCTCGTATGCACAGAATTTTAGGCCCTGATACTGGTTGGGATTCTATTGGAGATTATCCACAGGCACAAAAATTATCAAGCTTTTTGAATGCATTAGACAGTAAAGATAAATTGACAAAAACAATTATCTACAACTTAAATCCTGCTGATAATGAAGTTATGGCAACAATGATTGGAAATTTCAACGATGGAAGCGTTCGCGGAAAAGTACAATTTGGTTCTGGATGGTGGTTTTTAGATCAAAAAGACGGAATGACAAAGCAGTTAAATGCGCTTTCAAATATGGGATTAATCAGCTGTTTTGTTGGAATGCTTACAGATTCAAGAAGTTTCTTATCATTCCCAAGACATGAGTATTTCAGACGTATTTTATGTAATCTTTTGGGAGACGAAATTAAACGTGGAGAACTTCCAAATGATATGGAATGGATTGGGAAATTAGTTTCTGATATTTCATATAACAATGCTAAAGAATATTTCAAATTTTAATTTTTTTTGAACCATTAAGATATTAAGGAAATTAAGTTTTGAGCTTAAAATTTATTTTTAAGATGAAAAGATAATAAAGCAGAAATGCTTAATAAACTTAATTTTTTAAAGTATAGAATTAAAAAAGTAAAGCTTAATTCTCTTAATGTCTTAATGGTGAAAAAAAATATTTTTACTGGTAAAAACAATAAAAAATATGAGTAGAGTAGTTGCATTTGGAGAAATCATGCTGCGTTTATCAACAGAAAGACACTTACGTTTTTCACAATCTACAGCATTTGGTGCTACGTATGGTGGCGGAGAATTCAATGTATGTGTTTCCTTGGCGAATTATGGTGTAAATGCTGAATTTGTCACAAGACTGCCTGAAAATGAAATCGGTTTTTCTGCATTAAAAGAAATCAGAAAAATGAACGTAGAGTCTAAAAATATTCTTTACGGAGGAGAACGTTTAGGGATTTATTTTCTTGAAACAGGTGCAGGAACACGAGGAAGCAATGTAGTTTACGATCGTGCTCACAGTGCAATGTCGACTATTGAGAAAGGACAAATTGACTGGGAAAAAGTTCTTGAAGGTGTTGAATGGTTTCACTGGAGCGGTATTACGCCGGCAATTTCACAAAGCGCTGCAGAAGCATGTTTAGAAGCTATTAAAACGGCTCATAAACTAGGGATTAAAATTTCATGCGATTTAAATTACAGGTCAAAACTTTGGCAGTACGGTAAAACACCAAGTGAAGTTATGCCAGAAATGCTTAAATATAGCAATGTTATTTTAGGCGATATCGATACAGCATATTTTATGTTAGGAATTCCTAAAGTGAATCCGAATTATCAGGATGAAAAAACGCTTCCGGTTTTATATACAAAGTTGTTTGAGTTGATTCCAAATTTAAAAGTGGCGGCGACAACATTACGTTATTCTGTAAGTGCATCTCATCAAAGAATTGGCGGGATTTTGTTTGATGGAAAGGCAGTTTATCAAGCGGCTGTTAAAGAAGTAACTCCGGTTGTCGATAGAGTAGGAAGTGGTGATGCTTTTATGGGAGGATTGATTTACGGATTGTTAGAATATCAAAATAATAACCAAAGAGCATTAGATTTTGCAGTTGCAGCTTGTTGTTTAAAACATACAATTGCAGGAGATTATAATTTGGTTACTTTAAAAGAAGTTGAAAATATGATTGATGGTGATGGTTCTGCATTGGTATCAAGATAATTAAGAGAAATATGGCAAAGTTTTCAAGAATAGAGGTTGCGCAGACAATGAAAGATAACGGAATGGTTCCATTGTTTTTTCATTCTGACATCGAATTAAGTAAAAAAGTTTTAAAAGCATGTTATGATGGTGGTTCTAGATTAATGGAATTTACCAGCAGAGGTGACTTTGCTCATGAAGTTTTTGGAGCTTTAAATAAATATGCTTTGGCTGAACTTCCGGGAATGATACTTGGAGTTGGTTCAATTACAGATGCAGCATCGGCTTCATTGTACATGAGTTTAGGGGCTAATTTTATTGTTACACCAGTTTTTAGAGAAGATATAGCAATTGCCTGTAATCGACGAAAAGTATTGTGGTCGCCAGGCTGTGGTACGCTGTCGGAAATTGCAAGAGCAGAAGAATTAGGCTGTGAAATTGTAAAATTATTTCCCGCAGATACTTATGGCCCAGAGTTTATTAAAGCAATAAAAGGACCGTGTCCGTGGACAAATATTATGCCTACAGGCGGGGTTTATCCAACGGTTGAAAGTTTGAGCTCGTGGTTGAATGCTGGGGCAACTTGTGTTGGTTTAGGATCACAATTGATTTCAAAAGACATATTAGATAATAAAGACTTCGAAGGACTGACTGCAAAAGTGAAGCAAGTTCTTGACATTATAAAAAATATAAAAAAATAAATAAGGAGTAATCATGTCAATCCTTATTTAGATGCGTTTTTTTTAGATTTTAGAGATTGTAATTGAACATTACGCTTGCAAAATAATTTCTGTCACTCCTCACAGCGGGTTTTATTTTACATTCAAGTGTAATGTTTCATTTACAATTTAAAAGGCAGAAATAAAGATATAGGGTTTATAAATGGTTATTTATAACGTATTAAAGAAAATTTAAAATGAAAAAATTAAATAGAATAAATACAGGATTAGAAAAGTTACAGCCAATTAAGGTAGTTCAGTTTGGAGAAGGTAACTTTTTAAGAGCCTTTGTTGATTATGCTTTTTACAAACTAAATAAAGAAGTTGATTTTAATGCTGGTATTGCAATAGTTCAACCTTTGAAGGACGGTATGGTAAATATGATTAATGATCAGGACGGTCTTTATACCTTGTTTATGAACGGAATTAAAAAAGGTGAAAAGATACAAGACATTGAGTTAATTACTAATATCGTAAAAACTATAAACCCATATACTGAATTTACAAATTATTTGGCTTTAGCTAAAGAAGAAGAACTTCAGTTTATTGTTTCTAATACTACAGAAGCTGGAATTGAATTTATTGAAAGTGATACTCCAGATATGCAGCCACCAGTGTCATTTCCTGCAAAATTGACTGTTTTATTATATGAAAGATTTAAGCATTTTAATGGAGATGCTTCTAAAGGAGTTACAATAATTCCTTGTGAATTAATTGATTATAACTCTGAGACGCTTAAAAAATATATTTTACAATATGTTGATTTATGGAAATTAGAAGATACATTTAAAACTTGGGTATCAGATGCTTGTACCTATCATAGTACTTTGGTTGACAGAATTGTTCCTGGATATCCAAGAGCTGAAATTGAAGAGTACAATAATAAATTAGATTATGAGGACAATTTAATTGTTGCGGCTGAACCTTTTTTCCTTTGGGCTATTGAAGGTGGAGATGATCTAAAAGCAAAATTGCCTTTTCATAAAACAGATTTGAATGTAAAAATCGTTGATGATATACGTCCTTTTAAAATGATTAAAGTTCGTATTTTAAACGGTGCGCATACGGCAATGGTTCCTTTTTCACTTTTGCATGGTAATAAATTAGTAATGGAAACTGTTAACGGAGATTTTACTGGAAAATTTGTAAATAGCGTTATTAGTGAAATTAGTGAAACTCTTGATATGGACAAAAATGAAATTACGGCCTATTCTGAGGAAGTAATGGACCGATTTAAAAATCCATTTATCAAACATGCGCTTGCTGATATTGCATTAAATTCTGTATCGAAATTCAAAGTAAGAGTTTTGCCTAGTTTATTAGGATATTATAAGGCTAACCAAAAATTGCCTGTTAATTTGACTTTTTCATTAGCGAGTTTAATTCGTTTCTACAAAGGAACTTGGAATGGTCAAAGTTTACCGGTTAAAGATGGTGAAGATATTACAGCTTTCTTCAGCGGACTTTGGAAATCGGATGATTACGAAAAAATCGCTCGTTTAACATTACAAAATAAAAGTTTCTGGGATGAAGATTTAACAGAAATCTCTGGATTGACAAAAGCCATTACAATTGCATTAGAGGAAATTGATGCAAATGGTATTGAAGCTGGCTTTGCTAAGTTTCAAGAAAGAATAAAATAAAAAAAAGATAAAAAAATAAAGAACAAGGGTTAATTATGGCAACGCAAAAAAAACTTATAAAAGTTCACCCAACCGACAACGTAGCGGTTGCTTTGGTGAATCTTACAGCGGGCGAAGTAATTGATTTCGAAGGAGAATCAATTACTATTGAGTCTGATGTAAAAATGAAACATAAGATTGCAATGGTTCCTTTTAATGTGGGAGACAGAATCATTATGTATGGTGTTTTGGTAGGAAAAGCAAGTGCAAGAATCGAAAAAGGAGGATTGCTTTCTACTGTAAACGTGAAGCACGAAAGCGATAAAGTTACTGGTAAAACAGAAACTATTGGCTGGACAGCTCCAAATGTTGATAAATGGAAAGATAGAACTTGGCAGGGTTTTCATAGAGAAGATGGTCAGGTTGGAACTGAAAATGTTTGGTTGTTTTTTCCATTAGTATTTTGTGAAAACAGAAACATCGAAATCTTAAAAG
The DNA here is from genome assembly GCF_002217355.1 of Flavobacterium oncorhynchi. Classification (GTDB taxonomy): domain Bacteria; phylum Bacteroidota; class Bacteroidia; order Flavobacteriales; family Flavobacteriaceae; genus Flavobacterium; species Flavobacterium oncorhynchi. Next base: position 75,355 of record NZ_MUHA01000011.1, read on the forward strand.
ATATTTTTGAGAAAGAATTGATGAAACCAAAGGAAAACGACTACCAGTTATTATTGCGTTCTTTGGTAAAATCGGAAACAGGTGGAGCAGGAAATGAAGCAGCTTCAAACGATGCTAACTTGTTTAATAATATCGAAGTAAAATTTATTACACATCAAGGCGGCTGCGGGGGAATTCGTCAGGATTCTCACAGTTTAGCTAAATTATTAGCAGGTTATGTAAATAATCCAAATGTTGCTGGTGCTACTGTTTTGAGTTTAGGATGTCAGAATCTGCAAATTCAAATTTTTAAAGACGCTCTAGATGCAATAAATCCAAATAGTAAAAAACCAGTTTTAATTTACGATCAGCAATCTATTGGAACAATTGAAACCATGTTGAGCAGTGTTGTAAAAGATACTTTTGAAGCGATTAAAAAAGCAAATGAAATAAAGAGAGAACCAGCTCCATTATCTAAACTAAGAATTGGTTTAGAGTGTGGTGGATCTGACGGATTTTCTGGAATTTCAGCAAACCCTACTTTGGGAGTGTTATCTGATCATTTAGTTGCTTTGGGAGGAACTACAATTCTTTCTGAATTTCCTGAATTATGTGGAGTAGAACAAGAATTAGTAAATCGTTGTGTAGATGATAAGGATGGAAAACGTTTCTTAGACTTAATGCAATGGTACGAAAAAACAGTTGTAGATGCAGGTTCAGGATTTGACATGAATCCTTCTCCAGGTAACATTAAAGACGGTTTGATTACAGATGCTATGAAATCAGCTGGTGCTGCTAAAAAAGGAGGAACATCGCCAATTACTGGTGTTTTCGATTATGGAGAATATATTAACGAACCAGGCTTTACGTTGCTTTGTACACCAGGAAATGATGTAGAATGTACTACGGCAATGGTAGGTTCTGGTGCAAATATGGTATTGTTTACAACAGGTTTAGGAACGCCTACAGGAAATCCAATTGCTCCAGTTGTAAAGATTTCATCAAACACGCAATTAGCGGCTAAAATGTCTGATATTATTGATATTGATACTGGCGGCATTATTACTGGCGAAAAATCAATTGATGAAATGGCTGATGAAATGTTAGAATTCATTATTGATGTTGCAAGTGGTACAATTAAAACCAAAGCAGCAATTTTAAATCAAAACGATTTTATTCCTTGGAAAAGAGGAGTTTCTTTATAAGAAGAGATTTAAGCATATGTATAAAGACGCACTGCTGTGCGTCTTTATTTTTTTAAACCCTATAAATTATATAAGTTCATTCTAGATTGTACTTACAATAAAAAAGCAGCTCTTACGGAGCTGCTTTTTTTGTTACATTTTAAACTAAACTTAAATTTACTTATATAACTTATATGGTTTGACAAGAAAAAACTAAAAGGTAGTTCTGGATGATGATTTACGGATGTGTAATTCTGGTGCAAGAACCACCTTTTTTTCGATTTTAATAGTATCTGTTTTGTCTACTTGTTCTAAGAAAACGCGAGCAGACATTTTTCCCATTTCCAACGGAGATTGATCAACAGAAGTGATAGACAACTCCATGAATTTGGTAAATGGTTCATTACTGAATCCTGCAACACAAAATTCTTTTGGAATGCTGATGTTTCTCTCTTTTAGCTCTTGTATTGCACCTAAAGCAGCAAAATCACTCGAAGAGAATATAGCATCAGGAGGTGTTTCTAATTGTAATAATTTGTCAACTGCTTCTTTTCCGGCATCAACACTACTTTTTACAGGGATTACATATTCTTCTCTAAATATCATTCCGTTATCAAGTAAAGCTTGTTTGTAACCTAAAAACCTGTTTTTAAATATATCTAAAGATTGATCACCAGATAAGTGGGCAATGCATCGGCAGCCTTCATTAATTAGGTGTTTTGTGGTTAAATAGCCGCCTCTAAAGTCGTTAATAGTTACAGAACTTACTCCGTCGATATGTTTACTTCTATCAAAAAAGATTAAAGGAACGTTTTTTTGCAGTACGTTATGAAAAGCATTGTCGTTTTCAGAGGTAACATCAGTAACAGACATGATTATGCCGTCGACCTGTGCATCTATTAAAGTATATAGATTTTCATTTTCTCTTTTTTTGCTTTCATGAGTCTGGCAGATAATTACCTGATAACCGTGCGGATGCAGTTCTTCTTCAATACCTCTAATAACAGAGGCAAAAAAATTACTGTCAATTCTCGGTACAATTACGCCAATATTATTGCTTCTGCCGCTTTTTAATGCTAATGCAAGCTTGTTTTGCTTGTAATTCATTGAAGCAGCTGTTTTAATAACCAATTCCCGAGTGCTTTCTTTTATTTTAGGATTATTATTAAGTGCTCTGGAAACAGTAGCTGCAGTGATATTTAATTTTTCGGCAATATCATAAATGGTTACTTTTTCGCTCATTAAAAAGAGATTTTACAAATTAATTTATAGACAAAAATACATTTTTTTTATATAATGTAATATTTAATGTTATCGATTACCATAATTCATTACTCAAACGATTTCTGTTTTACAATGATAATAAATTATAATATTTTTTGCATTAAATGTAATAATAATTATTAATAAAAATTAAAAGTATAAATTTTTTCTAAATAAATTTGGTTCGTTGGAACATATTTTCTAATTTCGTGTAATCGATTACATAATTGTTGATGTTTTCGCCTGTTAAACTATAATTTCCATTTACATGATTGCAAATAAGAGTATAACGTATAGAGAGGTTGTTTTTTATAGCATAATGATCATGATGGTTATATCATGTTCAAAGAAAATTACTACTGTAACAGAGGTGGATCCTTGGAAAAGAATGGAATCGATAATAAAAAGTATTCCAGAAACTCATTTTCCAGACAAAACATATAATGTAAACGATTTTGGAGCAGTAGCCGATGCAAAAACTTCAAACACTTTAGCTTTTGAAAAAGCAATTAAAGCTTGTGCATCTAATGGAGGAGGAAAAGTTTTGGTTCCGAATGGTAAATACCTTACAGGCCCGATTCATTTAGAAAGTAATGTAAATCTGCATTTAGAAGATAATGCTGAAATTCTTTTTAGTCTGAATCCTAAAGAATATCCAATTGTTCATACTTCATGGGAAGGAACAGAAGTAATGAATTATTCACCACTTATTTATGCTAAGGGTAAAACAAATGTTGCTGTAACGGGAAAAGGAACTCTAAACGGACAGGCAGACAGTACAAATTGGTGGATTTGGTCTGGCGGAAAAAACTACGGATGGAAAAAAGGTATTCCGTCTCAAAATGATCCAAACAACCGTGAAGTTTTGGTTGATATGGCAGAAAAGGGAGTTCCGGTAGCGGAAAGAGTTTTTGGAGAAGGAAGATACTTGAGACCTAATTTTATTGAGTTTTTTGAATGTAACACCGTTTTAGTAAAAGATATAACAGTAATAAATGCTCCTTTTTGGATTTTACACCCTATCAAAACAAACAATATGATTATTGATGGTGTAACGGTAAACAGCCACGGACCAAATAATGATGGCTGTGATCCTGAGTATTCACAAAACATAATAATTAGAAACTGTACTTTCAATACTGGTGATGACTGTATAGCTATTAAAGCAGGTCGTGATGCTGATGGAAGAAGAGTGGGATTACCAAGTAAAAATATCATTGTGCAAAATTGTAAAATGATCGACGGGCACGGAGGCGTTGTTATTGGAAGCGAAATATCGGCCGGTGTGAATAATGTTTTTGTAGAAAACTGCAATATGGACAGTCCAAATTTGGATCGTGCCATTCGAATCAAAACCAATTCAAAAAGAGGCGGTGTAATCGAAGATGTTTATGTTAGAAACCTTGAAGTAGGAACTGTGAAAGAATGTGTATTGAAGTTAAATATGTTTTATAATGTTTACGGATCACAGACAGGAAATTTTATACCAACGATCAGGAACATAAGTCTTGAGAATGTAAATGTAAAAAATGGTGGAAAATACAGCGTTTGGGCAGAAGGTTATAAAGAGTCTCCAGTAGAAAATATAACTCTTAAAAACGTAAAAATTCAAAAAGTAGATTCGATCTATAAATTAAAAAATGTTAAGAATATAAAATTTATTAATACCTATATCAATGAAAGAAAAGTAAATAATTAACGACGAGTAACTATCAATTAACCAAAAAACCACTAAACAAAATTATGAACATTAAACAATCATTAAAGAAAAAAATAAAATACAATATTGTATTTTTATTTTTCCTAAATTTCCTCTTGAGCTTTTCAGCAAAAGCGCAGTCTACCACAATAGAAGGGAAAATTACAGATGCGTCGGGATTGTCACTGCCAGGGGTAAACATTAACGAGAAAGGAACCAAAAATGGAACTTCGACAGATTTTGAAGGAAGTTTCAAGATAAATGTAACAAGTAATAAAGCAGTTTTAATAATAAGCTATCTGGGTTTTCAAACTCAGGAAGTAAGTGTTGCTGGAAAAAGCAAAGTAAATGTTAGTCTTGTAGAGCAGTCAAATTCATTAAATGAAGTTGTAGTAGTAGGATACGGTTCTGTTAAGAAAACAGATCTTACCGGTTCAGTAAGTACAATTAATGCGGCTACAATTACAGAAAGAAACACCATCAGCCCTCTTGAAGCAATTCAGGGAAGTACTCCCGGAGTTCAAATTTCATCTAGTACAGGTCGTGCGGGTGATGGATTTAAAGTTGTAATTAGAGGAAATAACTCTCTAATCGCAGATTCTAGTAATCCAAGTATGGTTGGTTCTTCTCCACTATATGTAGTTGACGGAGTTCCTATGGATGGAATTGATTTCTTAAATCCACAAGATATTGCCAGAATGGATGTTTTAAAAGATGCATCTTCAGCGGCAATTTATGGTTCTAGAGGATCTAATGGAGTTATTATTGTTACGACAAAAAGTGGTACAAGTGCAAAAGCAGGTATCAGCGTAACATTTGATACTTCTTATGGAAATAAAACAGCAGCGAGACTTCCAAAAATGATGACGGGAGAAGAATGGTGGAAATTTCACCAAGTTGCTTACATGAGTGCTACTCCTGCAACGCAGACTCCGGCTCAATTAGCAGCATTAGCAGGAAATCAAAGTCCATTATTAGTTTCTCGTGCCAATAGCGGTTACAATTATGACTGGTATGATGCAGTACTTAAAACTGGAATGACTGAGAATAACTACTTAAATATTTCTGGTCGTTCAGATTCTGGTTTGAGTTATAACTTAGGATTTGGTATTCAAAGTGACAGAGGTCTTATCGATAATGATTCAACAGACAAATACTCATTTAAATTAGGATTAAATCATAAAATTAATGACAAGTTTTCTACAGGTGTAAATGTTACAATTGCTAGATTAGACAATCAATTAGGAAGTGATTTAGCTATGCAGGATGCTTTTAGACTAAGTCCTTTAATGTCTCCTTGGGCTGTTGATGCGGCTGGAAATGAAAAAGTAGGAACTTTATTTTTCTTACCTGGTAAATTAACATATCCTGATGGTTCTTGGGCAATTAATAAAACGTCTACAGTAAACCCATTAATGGAGATTGCTAATTCTTCTCAAACAGAAAAAACATGGCAGACAGTTGGTAATGCTTATTTTCAATATCAGCCTTTAAAATGGCTTTCGTTCAAAACGACATTTGCGGCAGGTATTATGGATACACAAGGCTCAAAGGCTTATACTGCACAAACAAATGCTGGTGTAACATTAAATGGAAAGAATTCTGCAACTCTTGAAAACTCAAATAACTTCAATTATACGTGGGACAATCAAATTGATTTAAAACATACTTTTAACGATGTACATGATTTTAGTTTATTGTTATTACAAAGTTTGTACTCAAATGTTGATGAGTTTTCTTCTTTGTATTCTAACAATCAGCCTTTTGATGTAGGAACAGATAACATGGGTTCTGGAGTACAAACTAGTTATGTAGTAAAATCATCTTATGCAAAGAATACTTTAAACTCTTATGCAGTTCGTTTAAACTATGCTTATAAAGACAAGTATTTAATTACAGCTTCTACAAGATGGGATGGTTCTTCTGTTTTATCTGAAGGTAATAAATGGCAGAGTTTTCCTTCTGTAGCATTAGGATGGAAAATCAGCAAAGAGTCTTTCTTAGAAAACAGTTCAGTAGTTTCTGATTTAAAATTACGTGCGAGTTTAGGTTATACAGGAAATGATAACGTTGCACCATATACTTCTCAAGCATTACTAAATCAGCAGACATTTTATGCTGCAGGAGCAAATGTTGTTTCTGGATGGCAGTCAGAAAATTTAGCCAACCCAAATTTAACTTGGGAAAAAACAAGAGAATACAATTTAGGAGTTGATTTTGGATTCTTAAAAAACCGTATTAGCGGTAGTGTTGATGTTTATGACAGATTATCAGATGATTTAATTTACAAGCAGCAATTACCAGCAGAAACAGGTTGGAAAAATACATTTGCCAATGTTGGATCTGTAAGTAACAAAGGTATTGAGGTTTTATTGACAACAAAAAACATTAAATCTAAAAATGTAAATTGGGAAACAACTTTTACATTTACTAAAAACGTAAACAAATTAGAGTCAATTTACAATCAAGATAAAGTAAGTGATATTGGTAATAAACTGATACTTGGAGCACCTTTGAATCCTAACTACAATTATGTTTATGATGGAGTTTGGCAGGAAAGTGAAGCAGCTCAGGCAGCGACTTACGGAATGGCTCCTGGACAAGCAAGACCAAAAGACTTAAATAATGATGGTAAATTTAATCAGGACGATAGAACTGTAATTGGTAATCCAAACCCAGAATGGCAGGGAAGTTTTTATTCAAAGTTAACTGTTGGACAGTTTGATTTCAATTTCTCAGTTTTAACTAGCCAAGGACAAACTGTTTTGAGTACTTTTCACCAAAACTTTGCTGATGTAAGCGATAGAGGACGTCAGAAAATTGCAATGGACTATTTTATTCCAACTAATGGTACAGGAATTCCTGCTAACGCTAACACTCAAAATCCAAGACCAGGACCAGTTGCAACAGGAGCTGGAGCTTATTGGACTTCTTTATTTGGATATTATAGAGATGCTTCTTACGTGAAAATTAAAAATATATCTTTAGGTTATACACTAGATTCTGAATTGTTGAAAAAACTAAAAATCAGTAATCTAAGAGTTTATGTAAATGTTTTAGACCCATTTGTATTTACAAAATTTGACGGGTACGATCCAGAGTGGGCAGGTTCGCCATTTGGAGTAAATCGTCCAGCATCTGTTACTACACAATTGGGATTAAGTGTTAAATTTTAATAAAGATATCAAATGAAAAAAATAATAATAATGTTAGGAATAATCGCTGTATCTGTAAGTTCATGCAGTGATTATATTGAAGAAGAAAGCCGTTCTTTTGTACCCGCAGATGCAACCTATAAAACCGCATCTGGATTTCAATTATTGGTAAATACAAATTACGCTTGGTTAAAAGGTATATATGGAGGAAATCCATGGCTTTTTGAGTCAGGAACAGATATGTATGCAGAAGGAAGAGGGCCAGAACCTGCAGGTTTAAGTCAATATACACTTTTAATACCTTCATCAGATAATGTGGCAGATTTATACAATCCTTGTTATCAGTTGATTCAGGCGGTAAATAAAACAATTCATTTTTCGACTATAACAGAGCAGACTTCAATTTTAAATGCTCAGGTAGGTGAGGCAAGATTTTTAAGAGCACAAGCTTACTTTTTGTTGGTGCAGACTTATGGTGGTGTTCCTGTTGTAAACGATTATATTTCAACACCAATTTTATCTTTTACCAGAAATTCAGCCGAAGAAGTATATACACAAATTATAGGAGATTTAGATTTCGCATTGGCAAATGTTGGAACTGCAGCTTATAGCTCAGCAGGAAAAGTAAACAAAAGAGCCGTAAATGATTTATTGGCAAAAGTATACTTAACTAGAGGATACGAAACATTTGGTAAAGCAGATGATTTTACTAAGGCTGCATCTTATGCTGATGCTGCGATTGCAGGACAAACTTTGGCAATTGCTTTTGATCAATTATTTAAACCTGGAAACGATTTAAATGCTGAAACGATTTTTTCTGTACAATATGATAAAGCTTCAACAAGTACAGACCCAACAAGATTGGGGAATAATCAGTTTTATTATTTTAGTTCGTACTTAGGTGGAGCAGAAACTGGAGCACCGTTAAGAAGCTACAATTTATGCCCGACAGATTATGCTTTAGGATTATACGAAAAAGGAGATAAAAGATGGGATGCTACTTTCATGACTGAAATTCTTGAAGGTCCAGAAACTACAAATGGAGTTACTAAAACTATTTTGTACTATCCATACTATAGAAGTTCAAATCCAGCATCATTAAAAGTAAGACACTTTTACGAGCCAAAATGGTTTACGCCTGCTGACAGAACAGCTTGGGAAACTGCAAATGCCTCAAGAAAAGCGGCTACGTTTGTTTACCACCCTTGGGGAGAGTATTCTGCAGCTCATACTTTAATTAAAAATTTAGACTGTTACACTATTCCAGTGAAGAAGTTTGACGATCCAGATCCAACTACACCTTCAAGTACAGGACCAGTAAGTACAAGAGATATTATCGTATCTCGTTTGGGAGAAACTTACTTAATTGCTGCAGAAGCGTATTTTAAAGCAGGACAACCAGGAACAGGTTTAGCTCGTTTAAATGAAGTAAGAAGAAGAGCGGGAGTTGCAAATGCAACAATCGGACAATTCACTATCGATTATATTCTTGATGAAAGAGGTAGAGAATTGTTAGGCGAATATAAAAGATGGTTCGATTTGAAGCGTACAGGAACATTAGTTGACAGAGCTTCAGCATACAATTATAAAATTAAAGCATCCAACTTTGTTGGAGTAGGCGGTAAACTTAAAATCTTAAGACCAATTCCACAATCGGTTTTAGATTTAAACCAAAATAAAGATTTTCCTCAGAATCCTGGTTATTAGTAATTGATTAATATTTTGAGACTATTGTTTTTTTGAAGCAGTTAAAAAGGAGTTTGGCCAAAGTGCCGAACTCCTTTCTTAACTAAAAAGTAAAAGGATTTTAATGCGAAAAATTGTATTGATTTTATTAGGGTTTATAAGCTTTGCAAATGCACAGCAGACTTATAGTGTCGACACTTCGTACACCGTAAAAAGCACCTATGCTAAATTGATAAAAAAATACCCGTCGATTACGATTCCAGTTATCGCAGAGAATGAAAACGTCGATAAAATTGGCGATGTGACTTATTTTACATCAAAAGAAAGAACACTGCATTTAGATGCTTTTGTAAATAAAAAACAAAAACAAAATCCGGCTGTAATTATGATTCATGGCGGCGGATGGAGATCAGGAAACAAGAACCAAATGAATCCTTTGGCGCAAGAAATAGCTTCAAAAGGTTATTCTTGTTTTACAATAGAATACAGATTATCGCTTGAAGCAAAATATCCATACGGCGTGTATGATGTAAAAAATGCGATTAGATTTATAAAAGATAATGCAAAGAAATTCAATGTAGATCCAAACAAAATTGCGGTTTTGGGCTGTTCTTCGGGAGGGCAGATGGCAGCTTTGATTGGTACAACAAATGGAATTTCGGCTTTTGATGATCCTTCAAATAAAAGTAAATCATCTTCAAAAGTAAATGCAATCATCAATGTAGACGGCATTTTGGCATTTAGGCATCCAGAATCTTCAGAAGGAGAGATGGCATCGTTTTGGCTTGGAGGTTCTTATGAAGAAAAAACAGAGAACTGGAAAAATGCATCGGCTTTAAGCCATACCAATAAAAATACACCTCCAATATTGTTTATAAACAGCAGTATCAACAGGTTTCATGCAGGGAGAGATGACATGATAAAAATTCTAGATCAATATAAGATTTATAGTGAAGTTCATACAATCGAAAATTCACCTCATTCCTTTTGGTTTTTTCAGCCTTGGTTTAATCCAACCGTTGATTTTATAACTAATTTTTTAAAAAAGACATTCAAATAATTGCAATAAAATGAAAACAAAAATCACAGTCGCAGCCTTATTTTTAATTGGTTTGACATCAGTAAATGCTCAAAAGTATGATATTAAAACCGCTAAAACATATGCCGAAATTTCTGCTAAAACAGATGGACATTGGGAGGGAAGAAAATACAAAGGCGGAACCGTTTTTAAAAATGTAGACAGACTAAAACTAGCTCCAGAGCATACAGATCATTCTTTTGATATTCGTTACGAAGGTCCGGGATGGGAAAGTAACCGAATTGGATACCGATTGTATCTAGACTGGAGAAATGCGATTGATATTTTTGGAAAGAAAACTTCAAAAATGATTCTGCCAATTGTAGGTCAGGATAATTTTGATTCGTATCACGAAATGAGCGATTGGGGAGCGGATATTCTAAAAGCAGGAAAAGGAATTGGGATTGGATCAATTGATCGTTATTTAAACAACGAAAAACTGCATTTCCGTGAAGTAGATTCTACAATTGCCACTGTTGTAAATAAAAACAACGAATCTGGCGTAAAAGTGAATTATTATGGATGGAAAACAGCTTCTGATAAAATTGATTTTACTTCAACTTTAACGATAAAACCAGATCAGCTTTATACAAAACATACCATTCAGGCTTCAAAAGAAATTAAAGGAATTTGTACTGGAATTGTAAAACAGAAAAATACAGAACTTCTTAAGAAAGAAAGTAAAAATAAAAAATGGGCATATTTGGCAACTTACGGCGTACAGTCTTTAGTTCCAGATAAATTAGGAATGGCTATTTTTTATGAAGTAAACACGATCGAAAATATTGCTGATACTGATTTAGATTATTTATTAGTTTTTAAACCAACAACAAAAGCGACTTCATTTTACCTTTTAGGTGCTTGGGAACAAGAGCAAAATGGAATAAAATCGAAAGAAGATTTCGTGAAATATTTAGACGCTCAATTAGAAATTCTGAACAAAAAAGGAAAAATGTAGTTTTTTTTGCCACAGATTATAAGGATTAAAATGATTAGAAAAAATCTGCTGGATCTGCTAAATCTGCGTGAAAATATTTAAACATATAAACATAGAATTATTGTATTTTCAAAGGAGTATAAAAGAAACAAGTCTAATGTTTGTTAATACAAGTGAAACGCCTTTTATAAGTTTTCATCCCGATAGCTTTCGGGAATGTTTCTATGTGTTTAAAACAAGCAAAGAATAATCCAAATAATCCATTATCCTGATAGCTATCGGGAGTGGCAAAACAAAATATAAGAATGAATTATAAAAAAACAGTCTTTGCGTTTTTCTTGTTGTACAGCATTTTTACAACTGCTCAGAACAATGATAATCAGAATAAAACTGCAGTTTCAGCCAATTCAAAATGGTCAGAGAAAACAGCAGTGACAATTCTGAATAAATACCCGAAAGCCTGGCAGATCGACGGAACCGAGAAACCAAAATGGGATTATAAAATGAGTTTGATTTTGTCTGCTTTTGAGAAATTGTATTTGAAAACAAAAGACAAAAAATATCTCAATTATATCAAAGATTATGCGGATGAACTAATTGACGGCAATGGAAATATAGTCAAATATGATATTAAAGAGTATAATATTGATTATGTAAATCCTGGAAAATTACTGTTTAATTTATATGAGGAAACAAAAGACAATCGCTATTTAACGGTTATCAAACAATTGAGAACACAGCTCGAAAGTCAGCCAAGAACACCAAGCGGAGGATTTTGGCACAAACAAATTTATCCAAATCAAATGTGGATTGACGGTTTGTACATGGCAGAACCTTTTTATGCCCAATATACAGTTAAGTACGAAAAAGGTAAAAGCTTAGGTGATATTGCGAAACAATTTGAATTGGTTCACAATCATTTATTAGACAAAAAAACAGGATTGCCTTATCAGGCTTGGGATGAAAATAAAGAAATTGGCTGGGCAAATCCCGAAACAGGAACTTCGCCAACAATTTGGAGCAGAGGAATTGGCTGGTATATGATGGCATTGGTAGAAACACTGGATTATTTTCCTAAAAGCAATCCAAAGCAAAAAGAATTAGTAAGTTATTTGAATGAAATAGCAAAGAATTCGGTTAAGGCTCAAAGCCCTTCAGGATTGTGGTATCAAGTTGCCGATAAACCAGAATTGACAGGCAATTATTTAGAATCCTCAGGTTCTGCAATGATTATTTATGCTTTGGCAAAAGGAGCAGATAAAGGATACTTGAATGCATCGTATAAAAAAACAGCGCAAAAATCTTTTGATGCATATGTAAACGAATTTGTCAAAACAAATGAGAACAATGAGATTACCATTTCAAATGTTTCATCCAATGTAGGATTGGGTGGAAAACCTTTCCGAGATGGTTCAAATGAATATTATGCAAAAAGCAAGACAAAAGACAATAGTTCGCCGGCATTAGCGGCATTTTTACTGAGTGCAGTAGAATTAAATAAATAACAAACGATTTATTATGATAAAGAAAAGTCATTTTAGTTTTGCCCGAATTGTACTGATAAGTGCGATTGTATTTTCGGTTAGTACAATTTCGGCGCAGTCTTCCAATACTATTTCAAAAGATCTAAAATGGTCAGAGCGAATGGCGCTTTCTATTATCAAACGTGCTCCAAAAGCTTGGCAGGTCGATAATAACGAAAAACCAAAATGGGATTACAAATTGGGTTTATTGATGACTTCTTTTGAAAAACTGTATCAAAAAACAAATAATTCTGTTTATGGCGATTACATTAAAGCTTACGGAGAAACAGTAGTTAATCCTTCGGGAGAAATTATGAATTACAAACTCGAAGATTATAATATCGATTATGTAAATCCGGGTAAGTTTTTGTTTGAACTTTACAAAAGAACAAATGATAATCGTTATCTAACAGCTATGCAGACTTTAAGAAAGCAGTTAGAAACGCATCCAAGAACAAATTCAGGAGGATTTTGGCACAAAAAAATATATCCGTACCAAATGTGGCTCGACGGTTTGTATATGGGAACACCATTCTATGCACGTTATACGGTTGAATTTGACAACGGTAAAGATTTAGATGATGTTGCCAAACAATTCGAACAAATTCACCTGCATACGCTGGATAAAAAAACTGGATTGCTTTTTCATGCTTGGGATGAAAGTAAAGCGATGCCTTGGGCAAATAAAGAAACAGGAACTTCACCCAATTTCTGGTCGCGTTCTATTGGCTGGTATATGATGGCTTTAGTTGATGTTCTGGATTATATGCCAAAAGAGCATCCAAAAAGAAAAGAACTAATTCAGTATTTAAATGATATTTCAAAAGCTGTTGCAAAATATCAAGACAAATCAGGATTATGGTATCAGGTTACCGATGCAGGAAATAAAGAGGGAAATTATCTTGAAGCTTCGGGATCTGAAATGTTTGTTTACGCTTTTGCGAAAGGAGCAAAAAAAGGATATTTACCAGCATCGTATAAAAATCTCGCTTTAAAAGGTTTTGACGCCATTACTAAAAAATTGGTTACTGTTGATGCTGATGGCGAAATTCATATTACACAAGTTTGTGCCAGTGCAGGATTAGGAGGAAATCCGTACCGCGATGGTTCTTTTGAATATTATATAAAAGAGAAAATAAAAATAGATAACTCACACGGTTTAGGGCCATTTATTTTGGCTGCATTAGAAGTAGAACAATAGTAGAATTTTTAAATATATTTTGAAATGAAAAATAGTAGGAAACACAGTTTTATGTCGGTTTTATTAGTTTGCGTAATGGCTTTTACAGGCTGTAAAGTAACTTCACAGGAAACTGCAAAAAAGGAAATCGTTATTTCGAAAGACATGAAATGGTCAGATAAAATGGCTTTAACCTTGATGAAACGTCATCCAGAAAGTTACATGATCGACGATTCTAAAAAACCAAAATGGGATTATGTTCATGCCTTAGTATTACACTCTATCGAAGAATTGTACAAAAAAAATCCAGATCCGCGTTACAAAGCCTATATAAGAGGTTATGTAGATGAATTGGTGCAGGAAGACGGTACGATTAAAACGTACGAACTAGACAAATACAATATTGATTTGGTGGTTCCGGGGCGTTTACTTTTTGCTATTTATGCCGAAACAAAACAGGATAAATATTTAAAAGCGATGCAATTGGTTCGCAAACAATTAACAGAACAGCCTCGTACAGCGAGCGGCGGATTCTGGCACAAACAAATCTATCCAAACCAAATGTGGTTAGACGGTTTGTATATGGGAGAACCATTTTACGCAGAATACACATTGACTTTTGAAAATGGAAAAAGTTTTGATGACATCGCAAAACAATTTGAGTTGATTCAATTGCACGCAACAGATCCTAAAACAGGATTATTGTACCACGGTTGGGATGAAAGTAAAGCAATGCCTTGGGCAAATAAAGTTACAGGAAACTCACCAAATTTCTGGTCAAGAGCTTTAGGCTGGTATGCAATGGCGCTTGTTGACGTTTTAGATTATATGCCAAAAGAGCATCCAAAGAGAGCAGAGTTAATTAAGTATTTAAATAATGTATCTGCAGCTTTGGCTAAATATCAAGATAAATCTGGATTGTGGTATCAGGTTACAGATAAAGCAGGAGGAAAAGGAAACTATTTAGAAGCTTCAGGATCATCAATGTTTGCTTATGCTTTTGCAAAAGGGGCAAACAAAGGATATCTTCCTGCAAAATATAAAAAATTAGCCAACAAAGCTTTTGACGGATTAACAACTGTTTTAATCAAAAAAGTTGATGAAGACGGCGGTATTACATTAACAAACTGCTGTCAAGTTGCAGGTTTAGGAGGAACTCCATACCGTGATGGTTCTTATGAATATTATGTAAACGAAAGAAAAAAAGACAACGATCCTAAAGCAACAGGACCATTTATTTTAGCTGCTTTAGAATTAAATAGATAACTTATAATTGTTAATTGTGAGTTATGAATTATTAGCTATTAGTTATTAGTGAAGATTTCCTGCTTTGTCTTGCTGAACGAAGTCGAAGCATCGAACAGAAACTCCAATTACAAATTAAGGTACAAACCCGATAGGTTTTAAAACTTGTCGGATTTAAAACACAAAACTTGTCATTTCGACCGAAGGGAGAAATCTCACTCGTAATTCGACAAAGATTGAAGACATTCTGTACGGAATTTCTAGTGCGATTTACTTCGTCTATTCGCTATCGCTCGAGTCTCCCTTCGATCGAAATGACAAAAAAAACAAAACAAAACAAAAATGAAAAGTATAAAAATCGCAGTTCTTCTCCTTTCCGTATTTTCATTTCAGAAAAATGCAGCACAAGTATGGACACCAGATAATGGAGATGGAACGTATACAAATCCAATTATTCATGCCGATTATTCAGATCCTGATGCAGTAAGGGTTGGAGATGATTTTTATATGACGGCATCGTCTTTTAATTGTATTCCAGGATTACCAATCTTACATTCGAAAGATTTGGTAAACTGGAAAATTATAAGCTATGCGCTGCCAAAACAGCCGCCTTTTGAAACTTATGACAAAGTGCAGCACGGAAACGGTGTTTGGGCGCCAAGTATTACTTTTCATAACAACGAGTTTTATATTTACTATCCAGATCCTGATTTTGGGATTTATATGATAAAAGCTAAAAAAGCCGAAGGACCTTGGTCAGAACCGCTTTTAGTAAAAGCCGGAAAAGGACTTATTGACCCGAGTCCGCTTTGGGATGACGATGGAAAAGTTTATTTAGTGCACGCATTTGCAGGAAGCCGCGCGCAGATTAAAAGTTTAATTGTGGTGTGCAGCATGAATACCGAAGGAACAATTGATAATAATGATGAAGTAATGGTGATTGACGGACATGACGGCGAAGGCACGATTGAAGGTCCTAAATTCTACAAAAGAAACAATTACTATTACATTTTTGCACCAGCAGGAGGAGTACCAACAGGCTGGCAGACTATTTTAAGATCTAAAAATGTTTTTGGACCTTATGAAAAGAAGAAAGTTTTAGAACAAGGATCAACCAAAATAAACGGTCCGCATCAAGGAGCGTGGGTGCAGACTCAAACAGGCGAAGACTGGTTTATTCATTTTCAGGATAAAGGTGCTTACGGAAGAATTGTGCACTTGCAGCCTATGAAATGGGAGAAAGACTGGCCGGTTATGGGACAGGATTTTGATAAAAATGGAATAGGAGAACCGGTTACAACCTATAAAAAGCCAAATGTTGGCAAAAAATATCCAATAGAAAATCCAGCAACATCAGATGAATTTAATGAACCAAAATTAGGATTGCAATGGCAGTGGCACGCAAATTCTCAGATCAACTGGGGACTGCCTACAAGTCTTGGTTATTTGAATTTGTTTTGCATGACGACAATTAAGGAGAGTAAAAGAATTTTTGATGCACCAAATTTACTGCTTCAAAAATTTCCTGCTGAAGAGTTTTCGGCGACAGCCAAATTAACTTTTAATACAAGATTAAACGGAGAATCGACAGGACTGATTATTATGGGATTGGATTATAGTTATTTGTGCTTTAAAAACGATAACGGAAAATTATATCTAAATCAAAAAACGGGAACTTTTAATAAAACCGTTTCAGAAACAGAAACAAAACCTATTTTAATTTCAAGCAATACAATTTATTTGAAAGTAAAAGTAAAAAAAGGCGGAATTTGCAGTTTCTTTTATAGCTTAGATGATAAAAACTATAAGCCGATAGGAAGTGATTTTACTTCAATTGAAGGAAAATGGATTGGTGCAAAAATGGGACTTTTTGCTTTAAGCGAAAAAGTAACAAACGATTCAGGAAGTGTGGCAGTTGATTGGTTTAGAGTAACAAAATAAAATTTAGAATGGTTCAGTTAAAAAAAATCCTATTGCTTTTTAGTATTGTTTTGAGTTTTAGTATTCAGGCACAAAACACCTATAAAAACTGGCAGGATATAATTCGTAAAAACGATGCTTCATGGTTTGGTACTGAAGAAGCTAAAAAGATTGCCGAAAATGTACTGCTTTACCAAAGAGATATTGGAGGCTGGCCAAAGAATATTCAAATGCAGAATGAGCTGACTCCTTCGCAGAAAAAGGATTTACTCGACATTAAAAAGACCACAAAAGAAACCACAACAGACAATGGAGCAACCACTCAGGAAATGCTTTATATGTCTAAAATGTATGCTCAGGTAAAAGACGAGCGTTACAAAGAATCATTTTTAAAAGGGTTAAATTATTTACTGGAAGCGCAATATGCAAATGGCGGCTGGCCTCAATTTTATCCTTTAAAAAAGGGATATTACACACATATTACCTACAATGACGATTCGATGGTTCGTATTTTAGAGGTGATGAAAGAAGTAAGCGAAGAAACAGATTTCTACAGCATTAAACCTTCAAAAGAAAGTATTGCAAAAACAAAAACAGCTTTTGATAAAGGAATAGACTGCATCATCAAAACACAATACAAACAAAATGGAGTTTTAACGGCTTGGTGCGCGCAGCATGATGAAGTTACGCTGCTTCCTGCAAAAGCGAGAGCATATGAACTGCCTTCGCTAAGCGGAAAAGAATCGGCTAAAATTGTACTGCTTTTAATGGCAATTAAAAAACCGTCACCAGAGGTTATGACGGCTGTAAAAAGTGCCTACGCGTGGTTTGAGAAAACAAAAATTACCAATCTTGAAGAAAAGCGTGTTTTAAACGATGCAGGAAAAGTTATTGATAAAAAGATGATTCCAACTCAAAATGCGGCGCCAATTTGGGCAAGATTTATGGAATTGGACAATAACGAACCTTTCTTTTGCGATCGTGACGGAATCAAAAAGAAATCACTGGATGAAATTGGTGCAGAGCGCAGAAATGGTTATGCTTGGTATACAGATGAACCAAAAGAAGTATTGAAAAAATATACCGCTTGGGGAATTAAAAATGGTACAAAAGTTTCAGAAGCAGCATCAGAGAAAAAGAAAGTTGTTTTTTTTACCGTAGCACAGGATGGTTCTGGAGACTTTACCAAAATACAAGATGCCATATATGCGAGCCCCTCTTTTCCTTATGAAAAAGTAACCATACTCATTAAAAACGGAACATACAACGAAAAGCTTAGAGTGCCCGAATGGAATAACAATTTGATTTTATTTGGCGAAAGCAAGGAAAAAACAATCATTACTTTTGATGATAATTTTTCGAAAATCAACTTAGGACGAAACAGCACTTTTTATACCTCAACACTTTTAGTAGAAGCAGACGATTTTACAGCATTTAACCTAACGATTAAAAACGCTTCGGGCGATAAAGGTCAGGCGATTGCATTATCAGTTACCGGCAATCGTGCTAAAATTACCAGCTGTATTATTTCAGGAAATCAAGATACTTTATATTTATCAGGAAAAAATGCCAAGCAGTATTTTAGAAACTGTTATATAGAAGGTACAACCGATTTTATTTTTGGAGGAGCTACAGCTTTATTCGAAAACTGCGTTATTCACAGCATTAAAAGTTCGTACGTAACAGCTGCTTCAACTCCCGAAGGTGTTGCTTATGGTTTTGTTTTTAAAAATTGTAAACTAACCTCAGAACCTGCTGTAAACGCTGTTTATCTGGGCAGACCATGGCGTATTTATGCCAAAACCGTTTTTATCGACTGCGAATTAGGCAAACACATAAAACCCGAAGGCTGGGAAAATTGGTCAAAACCCGATGCAGAGAAAAATGCCTTTTATGCTGAATACAATAACAGCGGCGAAGGATTTCAACCAAAGAAAAGAGTCACATGGTCACATCAGCTTACAAAAACAGAAGCAGAGCAATATTCGATAGAAAATATTCTAAAAGATACAGTGCCTAATTGGTACCTTTAATTAAGGTGCTGAGGGACTAAGGTTCTAAGATGCTAAGTCTTAGACGAAATATCTCAGAACCAAAAAGACGAACAGCACGGCGTCTCTACAAGAAAAACCTTAGAACCTCAGTCCCTCAGAACCTTAGAACCTTAAAAAAAATGAAATATCTACTTCTCCTCTTAATATCCTGCGTTTCCTTTGCTCAGAAAAATGATTTTCCAACAGCAAAAGTCGATTCGATAGTAAACAGAATTCAGCTTCCTGTATTTCCTGCTTATCAAGTTAATATTTTAAAAATAGGAGCAAAAGGCGACTCTATTACAAACAATAAAGCTGCGTTTGATAAAGCAATGGCGCTTTGTAAAAAGAAAGGGGGAGGAACCATTATTGTACCAAAAGGAATTTATAAAATAAACGGACCTATTCATTTTGTCAGCAATGTAAATTTGAAAATAGAAAAAGGCGCCAAAATAAAATTCAGCGACAATCCTCAAGATTATCCTTTGGTTTTAACCAGCTGGGAAGGCACCATGCTTTATAATTACAGTCCGCTTATTTATGCTGCAGACTGCACTAATATTGCACTGACTGGCGAAGGAACTATTGATGGAGAAGGCGGGAAAGTTTGGAAAAGCTTTAAAGCAAAAGAAGGTCCAGGCAAAGATTTAAGCCGTGACATGAACCATAATAATGTGCCGTTAAAAGACCGAAAATTTGGAGAAGGTTATTTTTTACGTCCGCAGATGATTCAGTTTTTAAATTGTAAAAATGTACTAGTTGAGAATGTCAGAATAGAGAATTCGCCGTTTTGGTGTCTGCATCTTTTAAAATCACAAAGTATTACCGTTCGAGGTATCAGCTATAAATCATTAAACCATAATAATGACGGAATCGATCCTGAATACGCAAAAGATGTTTTGATCGAAAATGTAACCTTTAATAACGGCGATGACAATGTTGCCATTAAAGCCGGACGAGATCATGAAGGCAGAGCGAATACAGCAACACCAAGTGAGAATATTGTAATTAGAAATTGTAATTTTAAAGGACTTCACGGAGTTGTAATAGGCAGCGAAATGTCGGCAGGAGTGCAGAATGTATTTGTTGAGAACTGCAAAACGATAGGTTATTTAAAAAGAGGAATTTATTTAAAAACAAATGCAGACCGCGGCGGTTACATTAAAAATGTTTTTGTTAGAAACATACAATTAGATCAAGTTGAAGACTGCTTGTATATGACCGCTAATTATCATGGAGAAGGAAAAGGTTATCAATCGGATATTTCAAACATTCATTTTTCTAATATCACTTGTAACAAAGCATCAGAATCCGGAATTGTTATTCAGGGTTTTCCCGACAAAAAAATCAGAAACATATCGCTGAACAATATCGAAATAAAGGAAGCAAAAAATGCCCTGTCAAATGAAAATGCAGAGAATGTTTTGATGACAGATGTTTTTATAGGTAAAAGAGCAGGAGTGCCTACGGCAGTTTCGAAACCTTAATTTTTTTAGGTTCAAAGTGGCAGAGGAACAAAGGGACAAAGGGACAAAGGTTTTTGTAGATACATACTGCAATGTGTCTACGCAAAGTATTATCCTTCTGAGCGAAGTCGAAGGATTTCCGAGCTGTGAAGATCTTCGACTTCGCTCAGACTGACAAACGGAGAATACAACAAATTGTGGTAAAAAAGGAGCAAAAAAATTTGCTAAATCTGCGAGAGTAAATTTTTTGACGCGTCCGATGGCTCTTAGGAACAAAGGTTTTTTGTAGAGACACACTGCAATGCGTCTATGCATAGTATTGTCCTCCTGAGCGAAGTCGAAGGATTTCCGAGCTGTGAAGGTCTTCGACTCCGCTCAGACTGACAAGGGGAGAATACAACAAATTGCGGTAAAAAAGAGCAAAAATTAAATCAGTTCAAATAAGCAATCCCAATAGCTATCGGGAGGGTGAAACAAAAAAACAAATAAAAATGAAAAAATACATCTTCTTAACACTACTTATTACATCAGTTTGTTTTGCACAAAAAACAACCTTATACACAATTGGCGATTCGACAATGGCAAATAAAAAAGACCCGGACAAAAATCCAGAACATGGATGGGCGCAGGTATTACAGCCTTTTTTTAAAGATGATATTGTAGTTGTAAATAAAGCCGTTAACGGTCGAAGCACCAAAAGTTTTATCAACGAAAAACGCTGGGATTCTATCTATAAAAAGCTGAAGAAAGGAGATTATGTTTTTATCGAATTTGGACATAATGATGAAAAAATTGAAGATTCAACACGTTATACAAATCCACATACGACCTATCGATACAATCTGATTCGTTTTGTAAAAGAGAGTAGAGAAAAAGGAGCAATTCCGGTTTTATTAACTTCAATTGCCCGACGCAATTTTAATGAAAAAGGAGTTCTCGTACCTACGCATGGCGATTATCCCCTTGAAACCCGTTTGACGGCGCAGGAATACAAAGTCCCTTTTATTGATTTAGAGTATTACACAGAACTGTTAGAGCAATCTTACGGTCGTGAAAAGTCAAAGCAGCTGCATTTACATTTTAAAGCAGGCGAGAACCCTTTTTACGATAAAGATAAGGCCGATGATACGCACCTCTCTTTGCTAGGAGCCACAAAAATCGCACAGATCGTGATCAACCAGATCAAACAATCAGAAGATCCATTACTTAAAAGACTTAAAGATAATTGTAAAATGTAGAATGTTTGTAGTTTATGGTTTATGGTTGTTGAAATTTGGCAGTTGTTAATCGTTAGATTTCTACATTCAGCACTAACAATTAACCATTATCCATTGACCATTATTTTTTTTGTCCTAAAATGCTATATTAAAACCTTTTAAGGGTAATGTAGAAGTTGTCAAGAAGCTACATTTGCATTAGTAAATATCAGACTGGCTGTGAAATTCTCAGTAAGATTTTTTACCTTTTTACGTAATATGATGAAAAGAGAAAACATATTGTTTTCTCTTTTTTTTGGATTCACAAGGTATGTTTCTATGTATTGAAAGGGTATACCTGTGCAGTAAGTTTTTTAAAAATAAAAAAAAAAAGACTTAAAATGCTGTATAAAAAACTTTTAGCGTATTTTTTGTAATGATTTAGTAGCTACATTCGTAAATGAAACTGTTGTTATTATTTAGTTGTTTTTTGGAATTTATAGCAACTCAGTTTTATAGGCTACAATAATTTTTTTTTAGAAATGAGAGAATTTGTATTCTCTCATTTTTTTTATTCTGCTTTCAGAAAACCAGCTTGGATCTTTTCTTTTTTTGTCTTTTTATATTGTTTTATTATGTCTTTGTTTATTAGAAACATAAAAAAGCAATAACCATATTCTTCTAAAAGCCTTTTCTATAAATCGCATTTTTTTTTGTTCCCAGTTTTTCATTCGAAACAAACCCCAATACACCCATACTGAACAGCGAAATGTTAAGAAATGTCCTAAACTGCTATATTAAAAACTTTTACTGGTAATATTAAAAATGGAATAACTGGAATTTTGCTCAAAATATTTATTGATAATCAGGTTGTTGTGAAACAATGGTTAGGAGTAAATAAAATCCCAGGCCATGTGAGTTCTAAAAAAATGAACATGGAGTGTTAATTTTTTTTTAATTAAAAACCAATTTATGAAAACAAAAGTTACATTAATTTTATTGTTATTGTTGTTGTCATTGACAGGAGGGGCTGCATTTGCACAGGTGCAGATTAATACACCTACCTCTTATCAGCCGGTAAATTTAAATCAGGGCGGAGCCCCTGGTGCTTATACGGTAGACATTGTTAATAATAATCCAGCCGCACTCAGCGGCGCGACATTTTCGCTGGCATTGCCTGCGGGTATGGAGTATGTGGCAAACAGTATAGCTGGGGGGGCAACCCAGTTAAGTATTGCAAACCTGCAAAATCCTACCTTTACTTTAAACAGTATTCCTGTGGGGAATACACTGCAGATTACATTTAATGCTCGTATTAATTGTGGGTTTTCGACACCCACTATAAATTATAGTGTGATCTCTTCAGGATCTACAACATTAGCAACAGGTTCCAGTGCCGTTGCAGGTAATACACCTGTTCCAGCTTATGCCCTTACTACTGTGCCGCAGCCTCAGTCACCTTTGGTAGCGTTAAAAACAAATTTGCTTAGAACCATTAAATTTAAAAATAGTGGAAATATAGCGGCTACTTCAGTTTATATTGAAAGTGCTGTAGTGACACCGGCGCATTACGCCTCTTATAAAGTAATGAGTGCCGATAATGGAACAGTATCTGCTGTAACCAATGGTTATCGCGTTACTTTAACAGGGGCCGCACTTCAAAATGCAATTACAACTGCAGTAGGTGCAGCAAATACGAGTTTTGATCCAGGTGAAGAAATTACCGTAGTGCTTACAGAACAAATGTTGAGCTGTGCTGCAACAAGCTCTATAGCACTTAATATGAAAGCGGGTTCAGGCGATACAAAAGGCAGTTTGTGCTTTTTTGACGGTTCAAGCGCTTCTATTTCAACACCAGTAGGTAATCCGGCTATTTCGATTACACGTTTAGCAGGAACTACTTATCCTGATTTTTGTAACAGCGGTAAAGTATCTTACACCATTGCTAATACAGGTACAGGCTCCGCTGAATCTAGTCTGCATAATGTGAAGTTTCCTTGGAGTATGAACTATGCTAATTCTGGTCTTGCGCCAACAGTAGAACCTTACGCTATTAATATTAAAAAAGTACTGCTGAACGGTAATGATGTTACCAGTTTAGTATTAACCCGTAACGGAACAGGCGGAACAGCTTTGATTCCAGTTTCAGGTATAGGAAATTGTGTTGTAATTAATTTGGCTGGCCTTACTAGTGCTTATGGAACTTCTTTGCAGAGTCTAGATGGTGACGGAAAATTTGATGATTTATTGGCAGGACAAAGTTTTCAGCTGGATTTTGAATATGGGTTTGATATTTCGTCTTACAAAACCTGTTCTTTAAACAGCCAGACTTTACCCAGTACAACGGAGAATTATTTTTCTATTGGTACTTCTTTTATGGACCAATGCGGTACACGAACCAATCGAATCAATTATTTAGCAGGCCCTATATCAGATTATGCCAAAAGTACTTTTCAAATAGGATCACAGCAGTACAATTCTTTTTCAGCTTCTTTAAGTACAGCAGCTTTATATCCTGGAGACAAAATTAAATTAACTACTAATTTTGGGGGGTCTCTGGGAAGCGGATTTGGTCAACCAGGAAAAATATTGAAAACGTTTACTTTTATACTGCCTGATGGTTTAGAATTTGACGCTGCGGGAATAACTAAATGGCTTTATGGGTCTACTGGTTATACAATTCCTGTAAGTGCAATAAACTATAATGCGGCAACTAAAACATTGGTTATAACACCTGCGTCAAGTTTTCAGAATATATATGCTTCTAACGATTTGTTTGAAATTCCTTTAGTGGTAAGCAGTACAGGAACAGTTACCAATAAAACACTTGAATATAGTGCCACTTTTGGTTTTGTAGGCTGTGGTATTACGCTGCCGTACGGCTGCAGCAGTCAGGCACTTAATTATTCTGTTATCAGCGGCAGTTGTGCTACAGTGGGTACAACTAGTTTTGATATGACCCGTGCTACTTTTGGATATGCACCAGCACCAAGTGGCAGCAACGTCTTTTATATGCCTACTGCATATGTGAATGAAAATACCCCAGGAATTAACCTGCATGGAGCAGTTTCTAAAGATAAAGTAAAAACTACTTTTAAAGGGGTGGTGAATTCTACTAATTTCACTGAACTGTGGGCTAGAGTAAGGTATACTTCTAATGCTGCAACTTTAGACCTATCAAATTTCGATCCTTTAAGTGCTAACGGAACAGATGTTGCAGGAGCAATTACAATTACTAAAGCCTCGGATGGCAGTACAGTAACTGGAAACATTGTAGTAGGAGATATTGTATTCAGCTATGATTCGGCAGCAAGTCTTCAGGTGCAGCAAGTAAATTTAGGAGCTAAAATAGGAGCAGGTAAAGATATCAATTATATCTTACAGGTTAGAGATCAAATTGCTGTAAATTGGCTTACTAAAGTTTCAAAGGATAAATTAAGTTACATCTACAGTCCATTGGCAAATTTAGAAGGAGATTTGTATACTAAAGACGCTGGCGGTATAGTGTCTGATTGTCAACATATTCCTGTTGGTTTTTCTATTCAAGGACTTTATATGGTTCCGAATAATACTGCAGGGGTTCAAGCTGTAGTAGGAACTAATAGTATGCGCGTACAGGCGAGTATTATTAATGGAAATCATCCTACAGACGTTGTAGGAGATCATTTTCCTAAGGAAACAAGAAATTATGCAGTTTTTAGAAGTGTTAAAGCTACTATACCTGGTACATGGATTTTAGATAATGCTGCAGGTAAAGAACCTTATTACAACACAACTAATCTTGCTGCTAATGGGCAATATATTATAGACAGGTCTTTACTTTCAGTTACTTATAGCGGCGGAAATACAATTGTAACGTTTGATAATGCTGCTCTAGGAAGTGATGGTATGCCATTGGCAACAGCAAATCTTCCTGTTGTGGCTGACTGGACTGGGGTTAATGGAAATACAAGTTTGTTTTTCTATATGCTGCCAGTTTGTGCTGCTCCAGGTAATGTTACAGTAACTGTCGTACATTATTACGATAAATATACAACTGAAGCAGATAATAGTAATATAGAAAATATATCAAGTACAGGCACACAAGGAGGAAGCAGTACTACTATATTTAATTATACAGCTAGTGCAGTACCAACATTGCAAAACGTTGATGGAATTGGCAGTACAGTAACCTGGCAGCTTAAGGTAACCAATACATCTGATACCGCTGCTATAGCTGCTGCAGGAGGAAATGCGAATCTGCCAAATAACTGGATCAGTTTTACAGCACCCAATAATAATATTACAGTAACTGAAGTTAAAGATATTAGTACAGGTACAACATATCCTGTATCAAGTTACGGAGCAGGTAAATACTGGGTAAAACTGGGCGATATTGCTACAAACGCAACTTATGATGTAAAAGCAACTTATAATGCTTGTTCAGATGATAAACTGCAGACTACTTATAGTTTTGGTGCAACAGGATACCCGGTTGATCCAGATGAAGCTTTAGGAGCAACTGCAAGTGTCTGCACAGCGAGTCAGACTAAATTTAATCTTAATCTTGCTCCAAAAGATATTGCTTTGAGTATGACGGTAACGTCTCCGTTAAATCCAGTACAGTTTTGTACTAACACAACTGCAGGCGAACATCTTATTGATTATACAGCAACGGTAGCTAACACTGCGGTAGGTAATGCAGAAGGGCTTATATTTGAAGCTGTTTTCCCTGCGGGTTACAGCGCTAGAGCGGGTACAAGTAAGTTTACGTACAATGGTAGTACTAAAACGTTAAGCAATCCGGTATACAACAGCACAAGAGGAACATGGGAGTGGAATATCTCGACAGATCTTAATGGTACGCCATTTTTACCTGGTGCTGCCAGCGGAACTAATAGTTTTGCATTTGAATATCAAGGCGAAACCAGTTGTGGTTTTGTTTCAGGAACAGCAGTAAGTTATAACATGCGATCAACCAGCGGCTGTGGTAAAATTATAGAGTACAAAGCCGCGGGAGCTGCGATGGAGTTAGGTATGAAACCATCATCACTTAATACCTATTATTTGGCACCGGGAGTTGTTACTTTAAAAAATGATGGCAGCGGTTCTGCTTATCAAATAGAGGTAACCAATCAGGGAACGCAGGATTTAAGTGCAGGGGAGGCTATATTTGTTACAGTACCAAAATCGATAGATTATGTCGCGGGTTCTATAACGCGTGTAACAGGAGCTACCAATGTGGGTGAGCCTTTAAGTAATACCGTATTAGGGAACAACCGTATTTTAAAGTTTCCTTTACCAACAGGGGTTATTGATCCTGCAACACTGAAACAAAACGAAACGGCTAAATTTAGCATAGGTTTAAAAATTGTTGATGCACAGCCATTAAGCTGTGGTGTAACAGCAGATGCTATAACACTTGAGGCGATTTATTCTGTTGTGGGGGTAACCTGTGGAGCTTCGCCTTGCGATGTTAGTGTAATTACAGGAAATGTAAAATCAAATATTAATGTTATCAAAACCGCATTTACAATTAATCCAGTAAGTGCTGTGGCAAAATATGTCTCATCAACAAATAATACAGTAACTGTAAAATATAAGGTTACAAATTCAGGAACTATTGCCAATAGTACACCAATCGTGGTAGATTTCTTTAATGATATTAACGGAGACGGCATATATACAACAAATGAGTCTATTTTATACACACAAACGATAAATGGTGCTGCGGCTAATCTTGCAACGGGAGCGTCAACTGCAGAGCAAACCACAGCAGCTTTTACAGCGCCGGAATCTGGTTTCTGTACCATTGCAGCTGCAATTCGTGTGGTCGATAATGTACAGGAATGTTCTGATGCAGTAGTAAAAATTCCTCTTGTATCAGAGGCTGTTGTTACAGCTTTTAATGTTTGTAAAGCATCAGATATTACTATTGGAACACCAGCATCTACTGGAGCAACAGTAAGCTGGTCGCCAGCGACTTATTTAAGCGCGGCAAATATTTCGAACCCGGTATTCAATTATACGGGGCCAGTATTAACTGCATCTACAATTTTTGTGTATACAGGTACTATAACACATCCGGGAGGCTGTACAAGTACAATTACTAATAATGTTACAGTAAATCCTGATCCAGGACTTATTATTACTAATCCGGCACCAGTATGTGCAGGAACGACAGTAAATCTTGGCTTAGCCGCAGTTACGGCAGGCAGTGATGCCAGTTTAACTTTAACCTATTTTGCAGATATGGCTGCAAGTATATCACTGACAAATTATACAGCGGTAACAACATCAGGTACTTATTATATAAAAGGCACCAATGCAAATGGCTGTTTTACAGTAAAACCAGTTGTGGTAACCATTAATCCTTTACCAACGGCAAGTGTAGGAGCAACAGGACCAGTTTGTCAAAACGGTACAGCACCTGTAGTTACCTTTACAGGAGCAGGGGGTACAGCACCTTATACATTTACCTATAAAATTAACAGCGGCAGTAACTTGACGGTAACAACAGTGTCAGGAAACTCAGTAAATGTTCCAGCGCCAACTACAACGGCAGGAAGTTTTGTTTATACTTTGGTAAGTGTTAAAGATGCAAGTACAACAGCTTGTACGCAGGCACAGAATGGTTTTACAACAGTTACAATAAACCCGCTGCCAACAGCAGCGATTTCTGGAACAACAGCGGTTTGTTATAACGGAACTGAGCCTTTGGTTACATTTACAGGAT
This sequence comes from Flavobacterium oncorhynchi, assembly GCF_002217355.1. Lineage (GTDB taxonomy): Bacteria > Bacteroidota > Bacteroidia > Flavobacteriales > Flavobacteriaceae > Flavobacterium > Flavobacterium oncorhynchi. The sequence goes on from NZ_MUHA01000011.1 coordinate 103,614, forward strand.
CAAATGGTACAGCCCCTTATACATTTACCTATAAAATAAATGGAGGAGCAAATAATACTGTAACCACAACAAGTGGTAATTCAGTTACAGTGGAAGCTCCAACAGATGCAACAGGAACTTTTGCTTATACTTTGGTGAGTGTAAAAGATGCAAGTTCAACAGCTTGTGAACAAACACAGACAGGTACTGCTACTATTACAGTAAAAGCACTTCCAACTGCAACAATCAGCGGTACAACTGCAGTTTGTCAAAATGCAGCAACACCAAATATAACTTTCACAGGAGCAAACGGAACAGCACCATATACATTCACTTACAAAGTAAATGGCGGAGCAGACCAAACGGTTACTACAACAGTAGGAAATTCAGTAACAGTTGCACAGCCAACTGGTACAACAGGAAGTTTTGTTTATACTTTAGTAAGTGTAAAAGAAGGCAGCACAGGATGTGAGGAACTGCAAACAGGTTCTGCAACAATCACCATAAACGAACTGCCAACAGCAGTTATCTCTGGAACGGATAATGTATGTCAAAATGAAGCATCACCAAATATTACTTTTACAGGATCTGGAGGGACATCTCCTTACACATTTACCTATAAATTAAACGGTGGAGCAGATCAGACTGTTAGTACTGCTGGGGGAAGTGTAGTTTTACTACCAGTTTCAACAACTGCAGCAGGAACATTTACCTATACTTTAGTAAGCGTAAAAGATGCCAGTTTAACTACTTGTATACAAGCACAGACAGGAACTGCGACGGTTATCGTTAATTCTAATGCAACAATTGCTTTGACATCGGCAGTGGCTACAGCAAGCCAGTCATTGTG
>NZ_MUHA01000012.1 GCF_002217355.1 Flavobacterium oncorhynchi
ATATAACCGGAATTTGCAATTAGAGGTTTATAAACTAATTTAAAATCATTGCTTTGAAATGAAAATAGATATATCATTTCAATTATTATGATGCCAATAATTACCAAACAAATTGGGCACCATTTTTTTTCAACAAATTTCTGATAATACAACGAAGCCAAAATGACTGGTATTGAAAGTATCAGTGCGCATTTTTGAATAGAAAAAAACACAACTGAATCTCCTAAAAGAATTAGAATAAACAACCCCAGAAATTGAGTTGTAAAAAAGTAAATAGTTAAATCGCTAAAATTAAGAGTTTTAAAGATTTTCCATTTATCAGAACTCACTACAGTGGTACAACTAGTAGATACAGTTATATTACAAAAGTTGTTGATGAGCTTGCTTTTTGCTCCAAATAGATCCTTAAGAGCTGCAACAGAAAATAAAAGCCCAATTACTGGAAAAAAGAAAAACAAAAAAGTTTTATAATCAGTATGGTAGGATGAAATAATTAAACTAAAAAATATTAAAGATACTAAAGAAAGAAGCATGTAAAATTGCTGTTTTTCTTTTCTTTTTATTTTTCCTTTTCCTTCGTCACTACTCTCAGCTAGAAACACCATGTTGTTCCATCTCGATTCTAATGATAATTTGGAAACTTTAGTTTTTTTTTTATTTTTAAAACTAAAATAACCGTGACTATTTTTCTCTAAAAAGTGGAATTGAGATGCACTTAAATTTTCACTTAAAAGCGTGACAAACCGATCTGGTAAATTATCTATCTCCGAAAACTCAACTCGTACAGCCGCATTATCAATATTAAAAAAAGATAAAGTATCGCTTATAGCCAATAAGGAAGGATAACTTGGATGTGATTGTACTTGAAATAAGAACTCAGGTTCATCCAATGGTATCTCTTCTTTTTTTAAATATTGAAAAAGAAAATTAAAAAAAGCATTCATATATATATTGTTTTTGAAAAATTAAACCTTGCATTTAATTGATAACTATAGTTCTATTTTGAAGTTTTTAAGCTGCTTATTGAATCTATTGAAAAGTATCTGCCAGTAATTTTTTTATTACGATCTAAGACAAAATAGGCTGGTATATAGTTTATTGTAGATTCTAAACTTCCCTTATCTAAGTTTTTATTTAACATATAACTTTTCCATGGGTAGTTTTCTTTTTCATAGGCTTTCTTCCAATCCTCTGCATTTCTATCTATACTTATAGAAATTAGTTGAATTTTTGTCGTGTCCAACAAAGAATAATTAAGCTTTAATTTTCTAGCTTGTATTCTACAGCCACCACACCAACTAGCCCAAAAATCAATTATGTATATTTCTTTATTAGGTTCAAAAATATTTAGGTAAGTAACAGCATTCCCGTTTATGTCAAGAACAGGGAAGTTAGGAAATACCCTACCTTTTCTAATACTTTCCTTCTTTAGTAAATAATTTATTAATAAGTTGTAAGTCTTAGTTTTTTCGAAATTGTTTTTTAGCTCACTTAAGCATTTTTTTAACATTACATCAGATAAAAAAAATCTACTATCATACAGTTTAATGATAGTGTAATATTTTTTAGAATTTTCTGAAACCCATTTATAAATGTGATTTTCATAGCTGGACCATAACTCATATTGAGAATCGCTTTTAGCAATGGTTCCGTTTTTATTAAGTAGCTCTTCTATTAAATGCCTATTTAGGTTATGTGGTATATCATGATAGGAACGATTTTTCTCGTAAAACTCATTTTCACCACCACTAACTACTATCTTTGGGGCGTCTAATTTAATTGAAATAGCATCATTAGTTACTATAAACATAGGACTTAAGATATCAGAATATGCTTTATTAGATTTTTTTGTCAATATAGCTTGAAAAGGCTCACTAAATTTTCGAATGATCTGAAATGTGTTTCCTGATTTTCTGAAAGAATCAATTTTAATTGATTGACCTTTTAAGTCATATTTTTCAAGATAGATAACAGAATCATCAGGGATATTAGTGTTTGAAAAATCAATAGTAATATTGCTATAAAAAGGTTTGTTGAATTTGTTCTTAACATCTTTACAACTTGTAAGAAGTAGACACAAAATAAGATATCTATACATTTATGTTTTTGTTTTAATTAATTCATCGCATATAAGTAATAAAGCCTAAATAAGATCAATTTGGATTTGGCTTTTGTTTCCATTCTCCTCAAGGACGGTTTTATATTTAAGATAATTTCACATATATTTAGTTAATCTGTTTTCTATTTTAACTTGGGAACAAATAAAATAGGTCAAGACTCAGGAGTTTTTGAATTTTAAAAATCACTTTTTAAATATGAAATAGATATTAATTATTCTACAAATTTGAAGTAAAAACTAGTAGATTATCAATATCTATTTCATTCTTTCTAAAATGGTGTCCAGATACAAGCTGTTCCATAATCATCGCTATGATAACCGCCAGCTTCACATTTACATGTCCATTGTACACTTCCTGGACCAATTGGTACCTCAAACGTTTTACAAGTTCCATCTAGTTTTTTTCCTAAGTCTCGAACATATAGTTCGCACCTAGAGCTTTTACAAATAGGACCTTCGTCACCTGAAGATCCACCATTAATGGCTCTCATTTCAGCTCTAGTTAGTGTTTCTTTTATATTCTTTAAACTAATTTTTTTCATAATTTTTAAAATTTAGAAGTTAAATAATAGTTGTAAAAATCTTTACTATACCTTTTATCTCTTTTGCCATGTGCACTTGGAATCTTTTAAAAATAATGTAAGATAATTAATTCAAATATAACGAGTGAGTAGAATAATCCTTATGCATTTTTATGCGAAATTTATTCGAAATTTATTTATTAAGGTTACTTATTAAAATATTTTAACAACTAACGCTTAAATAATATATATTTGTAATAATGAAAGAAAAAACTCTGTAAAATGTTGAAAAATAAATTGCTAAAAGCCAGATTGAACAAGGGGGCGTCTCAAGAAGAAATCGCTGACTTAGTAGGCATGAGTCAACCCAATTATAGCCGTAGAGAAAAGGGATTAAAGAAAATATCTGATATTGAATGGATCAAATTAGCCAAAGTGTTGGGGGTAAAAAAAGAGGATATTTACGAGGCCGAGGATGAAGTTGCAACTGTTGTTGCAAATAATTCCTGTAAAAGTCATCATTTTAATGTCCCTGATTTTGTCATTGAACATATCGAATTTTTAAAAGAAGAAAATAAAGAACTCAAAGAAAAATTAAAAAAATACGAAATCTAAAGATGTCAACCTTAAAAAAAGATTAATACAGCTCTTTTGTAGCTAGCTCATTTCTTAAAATATTTTAAATTGGCAAGGAGCCATATAATTTTATTTACTTCAACTCACATTGTATTTTTACTTCTTAATCGCTCATAAACCTTCCCTAAAAGGGAAGATTTATGAGCGACAATGTTAACAAGTGTTGCTATCTCATAGCATTCTATTCATAAAATAGAGAACAGTTAGAAAGTTACTTATCCATTATAAAGTTAGCTGCCCAACTCTCCAAAGTGATATAAACTAAAAATATAGAAAAAAATTAAAAACAAAAAAGCCGAACATTTCTGTTCGGCTTTTGTCGGGGTGGCAGGATTCGAACCTGCGGCCTCCTGCTCCCAAAGCAGGCGCGATAACCGGGCTACGCTACACCCCGAAGATGTATTTGTTGTACTGCCCGTAAGCGGATGCAAATATAGTAATAAATTTTGTTTACAAAAGGAAAAACGAAAAATAAATAAAACTTATTTTGAGATAGTTATTTCAGATTTATTTTGAGTGTTATTTTTTATAATAAAGTTTACATTTGCATCACAAAAAAACTATTCACATTATGTCAGATACAATCGAAAAAATTAAATGCCTTATTATAGGTTCTGGTCCTGCGGGTTATACTGCAGCAATTTATGCAGCCAGAGCAAACATGAATCCAGTGTTATATCAAGGAATGCAGCCTGGAGGTCAGTTGACTACCACTAATGAAGTTGAAAATTTCCCAGGTTATGTTGATGGTGTTACGGGACCAGAAATGATGATTCAATTACAAGAACAATCAAAACGTTTTGGTGCTGATATCCGTGATGGATGGGCTACAAAAGTTGATTTTTCAGGCGATATTCATAAAGTTTGGATTAATGATACAATCGAATTACACTGTGAAACGGTTATTATCTCTACAGGAGCATCTGCTAAATATTTAGGATTACCTTCAGAACAGCATTATTTACAAATGGGCGGAGGAGTTTCTGCTTGTGCTGTTTGCGACGGATTTTTCTACCGTAATCAAGAAGTTGTGATTGTTGGAGCAGGAGATTCTGCTTGCGAAGAAGCACATTATTTATCTAAGCTTTGTAAAAAAGTTACCATGTTAGTAAGAAGCGAAAAATTCAGAGCTTCAAAAATTATGGAAGAACGTGTTCGTAAAACTGAAAATATCGAAATTTTAATGAACCATGATACAGTTGAAGTTTTAGGTGATGAAAATGTTGTTCATGCGATAAAAGCTAAAAATAAAACTACTGGTGAAGTTTTTGATATTCCTGCGACTGGATTTTTCGTAGCAATTGGTCATAAACCAAACACAGATATTTTTGCAGATTATATTACTCTTGATGAAACAGGATATATTGTAAATACTCCAGGAACATCTAAAACAAATGTTGAAGGTGTTTTTGTTGCTGGAGATGCTGCAGACCATGTATATCGTCAAGCAATTACTGCTGCTGGTACGGGTTGTATGGCTGCGCTTGATGCTGAAAGATATTTGGCTTCAAAGGAATAAACTAAAAGGATTATCTTTCATGTTCTTTGAATATGAAAAATGCAAATATGAAAAAAGTCCCATTCTTAATTGAATGGGACTTTTTTGTTTATTGGCTTCTTCTAAATTTTAGTGGTTTAGAAAGCTATTTACAATGTTGTTGCTTTTGCTTTTGGTGCACCCGGTTTTTTAATCAGTTTTGCTTCTTCACTAAAACGGGTAAGTTCTATTTTTGGATCTCCCAATAATGAGATTTCAGATTTGTCTCCAGCTGCTATTGCGATACTCGTTTCTGCTAAAATAGAAGCAATGGCAGAGCCTTCAGTTGTAACATTTGCTTCTTTCAAGGTAAATTTTGTTCCTGTAAATACAGAATTGTTGTCTAAACGAATCGTTGCTTTTTCGGCAATTCCTTCAATTGCAGCATTGGCTTTTTGATACAAATCGCATTTAAATTTCATAGCAGAAACTAAGGTTTTTATTGAGGCATATTTGCTCAATTGTAAACTAGCTTCATCTGATTTTAAATTTAGTTCTGTTTTTGATCTGTCATCCGCAATTAAACTGAATTTTTTTGAGTTTACATTCAGCAATAATTTTGAAAAATCTATGCTCTTAAAAGTAATATCATCTAATTGAACTTCTTGAATTGCATATATAATTGCATCATTTTTAACACTGACTTTAGTCAGTGAATTAGTGTATATAACATGTACAGCAAGTTTTTTAAAAATGGTACTTTCTTTTGTGGTGAATAAACGCAGTGTTTTTTCCTTTAAATCTGTTCCAATGATATCATGAATATTATCATCAGCTTCAATTTTAATTTCGTTTTTTTCTCCTTTTTCAAGGTAAACTTCGATATTGTCCTCTACTTCGATGGCATCAAAACTTCCTACTTCTTTAATTGATGTAGTAACAATTTTAGAACCTTTTATTTTTTCTTTTTTTTGAGCAAACGTTAATGTTGTAACTAAAAGCAATAGCAGCAGTGCAGTATTTTTTTTCATTAATTCTAGATTTGATTTTAGCAAATATAAAAAAATCATCCACTTTTGATGAATGATTTCTTTTATATTTAACAGTTAAGGGCAGCTTAACGCTGGCTTACACTTCCACCTGAGCTTACATTTTTTTCGATTGTTTTAGGAGCAATGTCATAATCAATATCACCTCCGCTCGATGCGTCTGCTTTTAAACTCACGATTGGGTGTGCAGTTATGCTTCCGCCGCTTGAGGCTTTTGCCTGCACCTCGTTTGCAAGTAATTTCTTTGCGTCAATGCTTGAACCGCTCGAAGCTTTTGTTTGAACTCGCAATGCTTTTCCTTCTATCTTAACATCACTTCCGCTGCTTGCGTTTACAATGATATTGTCAGATTCAATGTTAAGATTCATATTTGCAGCACTTGAAGTTTCAAGCTCGATGTTTTCTCCCTGAATGATATTTTTACCTATTACAGATGATGCGCTGGAAGCCTCTAATTTATTTATAACAGGCATTTTTACAGTCACCTTTTTCATCGTAATATTTCGGAAAGAACTGAATTTGCAGTGAATAACTAAAGTTCCGTTCTCAACCTTTGTAATAATTTCTTTCTGTAAATTATCATCGGCTTCTACTACAATTTCGGTAGCGTCAGATTGTTCGATTACCAAGTCAATAGCATTGCTGACTTTTACGTTCTGAAAATCTCCTTGAACAATTCTTTTTTCGGTGGTTACGTGTCCGCTTCCTTCAATTGTCTTCATGTTAAAATTACAAGAGGCAAATAATAATGCGGTGATAGTCGCAACAATAAATTTTGTAATATGAATGATTATTTTGATCATGGCTTAGTTAATTTTAATTACAACTCCGTTTTTATCAGTGGTTAGCTTTCCGTTGGTTTTTTTTCCGTTAAGAACTTCTTTTCCATTTATTTTAATAGAAACTTCTTTTACCGTATCATTATCAATTTGGTTTACTTCCTCTACATCGTCATATTCATTTTCATCAGCTGGGCAGTTTAAACATTTAATTTTTGATCCTTCAACTTTGTAGTTGTAGTTTCCGCTAAAATGCAGATTAAAAAAATCATCTTCAGAATCATCATAATCTTGTACAGATGCGTCTGGTTTAAATAACTGCCCTTCAGGTAAGTATAAGTATACGTCAACTTCTTGGCCTCTAAATTTGTTCTTTACATCTGTAAGAAAATAGTTGTCCAAAATTAAAGAATTTCCTTTAACTTGAAATTTATAATCAATTTTTTCTGCTCTTTGTTTTGCTGCAATAAATGAGTTACCTCTTGCGCTTTTTTCTATTTGAATATAAGGAGCAGCTTCATCAGTGTGTAAAACATGTAAACGAACATCATTAGAATAGATTAACTGATTGTTTGCTGAATCTTGTACAAATTCAAATTCGCTGCGGTGATTCAAATCTTTTGCATAATAATCGTTGTATCTGAATTTTACAAACAAAGTATCTTTTGTACTAATGTTAAGTGCTTTTTTCTCTGCGGTTTTATTGTCGTATGAAATTTCAGTAGCTTGTTTAATTCCAATGCTGATTGCAATTGCAACAGCAATAATCCAAATTGCCAGCAAAGTGTATTTTGTGATGTTTCCGATTGATTTTAAACTTGGAGACAATAGTTTGAATCCTAATAAAGTCAGAAAGAAAAACGGAATCCCAACTGCAAAGAACATTAATAAGCCAAACGACCATATAGGATAATCTGTAAAGTTTCCTGCGTCAACGAAGTTTTGCCAAGGAAAGTCAACAAAAACATTAGTTCCAAGAGTAAAAACTCCAATCAACAACATAATCAAAACACTAATTCCAGACATGATTAAAATTACGCCTAAAAACTTAGCGAAGATTTTAAAGATGGTCATGATAAAGTCTCCAAATGAACTACTTATTCTCTCAGCTCCCGACTTTACTTGGTTTCCCATTTTGTCATAATCTGCATTTTTAAATTTATCAGATAATGAATCAATTTCTTCACGTACTTTTTTTTCGATGTTTGAAATGGTTACCGGCTCACCAGTCATCTCCAATTTTTCTGAAGTTGTAACCGCTTCAGGAGTTACAACCCAAAGTACGAAGTATGCTAGAATTCCAGTTCCGAAACCTGCAAAAACAAATACTAAGAATAAGATTTTGATCCATACAGCATCAATTCCAAAATAATGTCCTAATCCAGTTGCTACACCGCCAATCATACCTTTTTCTTTATCACGGTATAATTTTTTGTGTTTTCTTGCACCGTAATTATTAAAAGATTGAGATGATTTTTCTTCGTCTTCAATGATGTAGTCCTCAGGTTGTCCCATTACCGTAATCACTTCGTCAACATCTTTTAGCCCTACAACATGTTTTTCGCTTTTTTGTTTTTCTGTTAATAATTCAGAAACGCGCATTTCGATGTCTTTGATTATTTCATCTTGACCAGACGAGTTATTAAGAGATCTTTTTATAGCGTCAAAATAGCGTGTCAATTTTAAATATGCATCTTCATCGATGTGAAAAAACATACCGCCTAAGTTAATATTTACTGTTTTGTTCATGACTTATTGATTTTGATTGGTGATTAGATTTACAGCATCAGATAATTCTGTCCAGGTGCCGCTAAGTTCGTTTAAAAATGTTTGTCCTATCTCGGTTAATCCATAATATTTTCGTGGCGGCCCTGAGGTCGATTCTTCCCAGCGATAATTTAGTAAACCGTCATTTTTCAGCCTAGTTAAAAGTGGATATACAGTTCCTTCAACAACTAGTAATTTTGCGTTTTTTAAAGTGTCTAATATTTCAGATGTATATGCGTCTTTTTCTTTTAATACTGATAAGATGCAAAACTCAAGAACACCTTTGCGCATCTGGGCTTTTGTGTTTTCAATGTTCATAATTTCATTTTGTTTTTTTTAGATTGAACAATTCGTTTTTTGATTGATGATGATTGATTGATGATTGAATTCGAAACTATTCTTGTTGATTGCTTGTAAAGTTTCGACTATAACTTTTAATTTGTTGATTACTTTATAAAAGGAATCGTGAGCGGATATTTATATAATTCTCCGTTTGAAGCTTTTATTGAAGCATAAATCACTAAAAAGAATTCAACAAATTTTAAAACTCCAAAAAGTAAAACTGCTGTTAAACCAATACTTATTAATCCAATGTTTCCTTCGAAGTTGAAATTTCTGATGACAAAATTTTCGTCATTAAAAACTGCTTGCATAGGGATGTTCTGCAGGATAACGGCAAAGAAAATTGGAATTGCAATTAAAGCTAAAACTAAAGTGTAAAGCAATAAACTCAATTGAAAATTCAATGTCTGTTTTCCGTGGTGATTTACAAATTCTGATTTGTCTTTGTAACTCGTCCAGATTAATATTGGAAAAATGTAATTTCCAAATGGAATAATGTACTGAGTTAACGTACTTAAATGTGTGAACGTTGCAGTGTTCTTTTCTGATGTTGTTTCCATGATGAGTGGTGTTGTTGTTTCCATGATTAAAAGTATATAGTAATTTCTTATACAAATATATGGCTAAAAGACAGTATCTTGTTTTGCATAGTACCAAATATTAACAAAATTTTAACAAGTTTCAGATTTTAAAAACACCTATAAAAGACTGAAAACCATTCGTAAGTCCTGTTTTTACTGCTGATTTAGGAAAGTAAAAGCAATTTATTGTGCGTGCATAGTTTTTTCGTATTTTTACAAAAAAATAAATTCTATGGCTGTATCAGTTTCCAAACTCAACAAATTTGTATTATTCAAATTACCATCGGCATACATATGTGGTGTACGTGTAAAGGCAATCGACAAAGACAGATGTATAGTAAGTGTTAAACACCGTTGGATAAATCAAAATCCTTTCAATTCAATGTATTTTGCGGTTCAAGCAATGGCTGCCGAATTAACTACAGGAGCTTTGGTTATTTCGCAGATACAAGAAAGCGGTAAAAAAATATCAATGCTTGTTGCTAATAATAAAGGGAACTTCACCAAAAAAGCAACTGGCCGAATTACTTTTGTTTGTAATGACGGGCACTTAATTGCCGATGCAATTCAAAGAACAATAAAAACAGGTGAGGGACAAACGTTTTGGATGAAATCTATAGGAACAAATGAAGATGGAGTTCAGGTTTCGGAAATGGATTTTGAATGGAGTGTTCGACTTAAATAAAATAGCAATAAAGAAATAGTATATATGACCTGTTTTAAACAGGTCATTTTTTTGCGTAATGTTTTGTAAAATGCTGAATTTTATTGTTTTAGTTTGTTTTTTGCAGAATTTACTTTTGTAATTTTATTCGAAATTACTGCTGTATATAAAATTAGTTTATTAATGCGATCTTCATTTAGTAATAATAATTTTACAATTTAAAGAATTATCTTTACATAGTAAGCGTCTCATTTATAATAAGATATCGGATTTTATTGATGTTGTTGAAGGCTTTAAAGATTTCAGATTAATTTTTTAATAGCATTTATCTAAAAAGAAAAGTTTATGGATGGTAAAAAGCAAGTATTTCAGACTGTTACTCAAAAACGCTGGAAAACTTTTCAATGGTCAAGTCGGCTTATTTTGTTTATTCTTATTTTAATGGTTCCCATCTTTTTTATCACTTTAAAAAGAGGATTAAAGCCGCCATTGCCGCTTTTAGCCAATAGCAGTCGAGCAGGACATAGTTTAGAAAATCCTGTTACACCCAAAAATCTGACAGATAAAGAACTTAAAAAATTTAAAGGTTTTGATTATTTCTTAAGAGCAAAAAACAAAATAGATAAATTAAAAAAGCAGCCTGCTGTTGCAAAAACAGCTTCAGAAGTCAGGGCAGCTTTTTATGTAGACTGGGATCCGCAAAGTTTATTTTCGCTTCAAAAAAATATTGACAAACTCAATATGGTAATTCCTGAATGGTTTTTTATTGATCCTAAAACAGATTTACTGCGAACAGAAATTGATACAGCAGCATTAAAAGTAATGAAAAAAGGGAAGGTTAAAATTCTTCCTCTAATTAATAACATAAATGAATCTTTAGGTGAAGGTGAATTTGACGGGGATCTTATTCATCGCATTCTTCATGATACAAACAAAAGAGAAAGACTTATTAATGACATCGTAAAAGCCTTGAAAAAATATGATTTGCAAGGAATAAATATCGATTTTGAAGAATTTAAGGAAAATGCAGATGAGCCAATAATTGCTTTTCAAAAATCATTATATGAAAAACTGCATCCGTTGGGCTATTTAGTTACGCAGGATATTATGGCAAACGATGAGGATTTTAATATAAAAGCATTGTCAAAATACAATGATTATATGTTTCTTATGGCTTATGATGAGCATTATGCCGGCAGTATTCCTGGAGAAATAAGCAGTCAAAAATGGATAGAAAGAATTGTAGACAAAACAGCCAAAGAAATTCCGTCAGACAAAATTATTCTCTGTTTTGCCGGTTACGGCTACGATTGGCAGGAAAAACAGGAAGGTCAAACCATTACCTACGATCAAGCAATTGCTGTTGCGAAACAATATAATGCGACAATAAAGTTTGATAATAACAGCTACAATAACTCTTTTAAGTATGCAGACAGCAATGGGAAAAAACATGAAGTAAATTTTGAAGACGCAGCAACCAATTTTAACACGATCAGGTTTAGTGATGAATACGGTTTGGCAGGAACTGCTTTATGGCGTTTAGGCAGCGAAGATCAACGTTTATGGACTTATTATCATCGAAGTTTAACAAACGAAAGTCTTAAGAATAAGCCTTTTGATTTTAAAGTGATGAAACGTGTCAATACGCGAATAGAAAGTCCTGCCTATATTGGCGATGGAGAAATACTAAATGTTATTGCTGATCCTGCACCAGGAAAAATTGAATTGGAAATCGATAAAGAGGAAACAATCATTACCGAACAGAGATATGTAGAATTACCAACTAAATACGTAATCAGCAAATTTGGAAATGTAAACAAACAAGTTATTTTAACTTTTGATGACGGACCTGATCCTATTTATACACCAGAGATTCTAGATATTTTAAAGAGAGAAAAAGTACCGGCTGTTTTTTTTGTTATTGGTATTCAAGGAGAAAATAATATTCCGTTACTGCAAAGAATTTACAAAGAGGGTCACGAAATAGGGAATCATACTTTTACTCATCCCAATATTGCTTTGGTAAGCCCGGAAAGGGCGGCTAAAGAAATGGAAACAACACGATTATTAATCGAAGCAGTTACCGGAAGAAGTACGGTTCTTTTTAGAGCGCCTTATAATGCAGATGCTGAGCCAACCACAGAAGCTGAACTCAAACCAATTGCTTTAAGTAAAGCTCAAAATTATTATACAGTCGGCGAAAGTATAGATCCTAACGATTGGGAAAAAGGTGTAAGTGCTGATTCTATTTATAAGAGAACAATATCGCAATATGAGGCAAATCCTGATAAAGGTATTATTTTGCTTCATGACGCCGGCGGAAACAGAGAGGCTACTGTTGCTGCTTTGCCGCGAATCATTAAATATTTTAAAGACAGAAATATTCAGTTTACAACAGTTTCTCATTTGCTGGGTAAAACTAAAGAGGAGATTATGCCGGAAGCAAAGGGGCCGTTTATCTCATTGGATAATTTTATTTTCGATTTTGGATATTGGTTTGGACATTTTATTACAGCGACATTTTGGGTTGCCATTTTTATGGGGTTCTTAAGAATTGCGTTAATGGCTGTAATGGCTTTTATAAAAAAATGGAAGGATCACAAATATCCGCCAGTTTATAAAGACTTTGAAGGTGAGCTTCCAAAGGTAAGCATTATTGTTCCTGCCTATAATGAGGAAATAAATGCCGTAAAAACAATCGAAAATTTATTGGGTCAGGATTATCCTTTCTTTGATATTGTTTTTGTTGATGATGGTTCTAAAGACAAAACTTTTGCAATGATCAATGAAGCTTTTGCTAATAACCCGAAAGTAAAAGTACATACGAAACCAAACGGAGGAAAAGCATCGGCATTAAATTACGGAATTGCGTTGACCCAAAATGATTATGTAATTTGTATTGATGCTGATACACAACTAAAAACGGATGCTGTTTCGCAATTAATGAAAGGATTTAGAATTCAGTTAAAAAACAATGAAGAAATTGGCGCTATTGCAGGAAATGTAAAAGTGGGAAATGAAAATACAATGCTTACGAAATGGCAGAGTATTGAATATACAACGGCACAAAATTTTGATAGAAGAGCTTTTGATTTAATCAACGGAATTACGGTTGTTCCCGGAGCAATTGGCGCGTTTAAAAAAGAGGCAATAGAAAAAGCGGGAGGATTTACAACTGATACACTTGCAGAAGACTGCGATTTAACGATTCGTATTTTAAGAAACGACTACCATATTATAAATTGTATTGAAGCGGTAGCGGTAACAGAAGCTCCCGAAAGTTTGAAGGAGTTTATGAAACAGCGTTTTCGCTGGAGCTATGGTATTATGCAGGCTTTTTGGAAAAATAGAGAGGCTTGTTTTAATCCAAGATATAAAGGATTAGGAATGGTCGCTTTGCCTAATATTCTGCTTTTTCAAATTGTACTGCCAATTTTTGCACCTTTGGCAGATTTAGTTCTTATTTTAAGTTTATTTTGGAATTATAATGATCCAGACAGTCTTCATAAAATACTAATTTACTATATAGCATTTATGTTGGTTGATATGCTGGTTAGTGTAATAGCTTTTATATTTGAGAAAGAAAAACTGACTAAATTAATATGGTTAATTCCACAGCGATTTGTGTACAGACAATTGATGTATGTAATTTTATTTAAAGCCTTACGACGAGCCATAAAAGGCGAAAGTCAAAGCTGGGGAGTTCTCACACGAACAGGAAATGTGGCAACGGTAAAATAGTTTTTGAAGTTTTTTTGCCACAGATTAAAAGATTAAAAGGATTTCTTTGTCAAAGTTGGTTACGAGTTTTCTCGCCGCGAATTTCACGAATTACTTTGTGACAATTTAAGCGTACTTTAAATTAATGTCAATTCGTGAAATTCGCGACGAAAAAAAAACATAAAAAAAGGCCTCAAATATTTGAGGCCTTTTGCTTTTAATAAATGCAGCGATTATTTTTTAGAGCAGCATTTTTTGTCTTTTTTATCATCTGTTTTTTTAGAACAAGATTCTTTTTTAGCTTTTTCTTTTTTCGGAGCTGGTTTTGTGTCTTGTGCTTGTGCACCAATTGTAAATAATGCGATTGCTAAAACGGTAAATAATTTTTTCATTTTTTGTGTAATTTAATTGTTAGGTAATATTCTTTTTTTGATTGAAAAATGTTAAGCCAAATATAACACGATTTAGTTTTGAAAATTGTCAACAATAAGTTAATGAGAGAAAAAAAGCATTAAAATTAGTGTTAATAATTCAAACTTACTCCAAAGCCAATTCCCATATCGCTGTCATAGTGCGTTGTGATTCCAAAGTTTCTGCCCGCTACATATTTTAAACCCGCCATGTATTCCTTGTCTGTATTCCACATTAGATTCATTCGCAAGCGTCTAGAAAGCGGAATATCTTTTCGTTCAAATTGTATTCTCACATTACCATCAGTATAAACCTCAACTTGTGCTTTTACAAGCATTGGTAAAGTATATTCGATACCAGCGCTAAGAACCGAACGATTGTCTTTGGTATTCTTTTGACCAAACATATTTTGTTCCTGTTCATCCATTCCCATTTTTCGGTATCGCCAGTCAAAACCTATAAAAGGCATAAACCATTGCATTTTTCCAATGTATCGGCCAATGTGTGTTTCGGTTTCATATCCATGTTTGTCATTATAACCTAATCTCCATTCTGTGCCAATGCTCCATCTTGTGTTGCCAAGCATAGCTTCTCCATCGTTTCCATTTGAAGCAAAATCATTTTCGGCCATAAAATGAAACATACGATCGTCCATTTTTAGCATTTTGTCTGCCATTTTAGGATCATGAATCAACGGATTTGGAGCTGAATTTTCATAAGTAAAAATACGTCCCATTCCTGCCATCATATGATACAAAATGTGACAATGAAAAAACCAATCGCCATCAGCATTTGCCTGAAATTCGATTGTGTCTGTTTCCATTGGCATAATGTCGATAACATTTTTCAGCGGAGAATAATCGCCATGTTCATTCAAAATCCTAAAATCGTGTCCGTGTAAGTGCATTGGGTGGCGCATCATTGATCCGTTGTACAATACAATACGTACATTTTCGCCTTTTTTGATTAAGATTTTATCTGTTTCAGAGATTACTTTATTATCTAAACTCCAAACATAGCGATTCATATTTCCAGATAACTCAAAACGTAATTCTTTTACAGGAGCATCTTTGGGCAGCGTTGTTATTGTTGGAGATTTTAGCATTCCGTAATTTAAAGTTGTGATCTCGGCAGTTTCAGTCGTATCACTTGACATTTTCATGTCGCTCATATCATGTTTCGAATGATCTACTTTTTTCATTGATTCCTCTTCTCCAGAAATTTCAGGATACATCACAGCATTCATGTCCATTTTGTTGAGAGACATTTTCATACCCATATCATTCATTTCGCCGTTCATTTTCATCATGTCATTCATCATTTGCATACCCTCAAAATATTTCAATTTTGGAAGATGTGAAACAGGTTGTTTAGTTCCTGCACCTAAAAATAAAGAAGCTGATCCAGTTCTGTCTTCGGCTGTAGCCAAAAAAGCAAAAGATTTGTTGTTTTCAGGAATTGTTACAACTACATCATAAGTTTCAGAAACAGCAATAATCAATCGATCGACTTCTACAGGTTCAACATCATTACCATCGCTGGCTACAACCGTTATTTTTCCGCCGCCATACGTCAGCCAGAAATAACTTGAAGCACCTCCGTTTGCAATTCGCAGTCTCACTTTATCGCCTGCTTTAAATTGCGAAAGCTGATCTTCGTTTTTTCCGTTAATCAAAAACTTTTCATAATAAACATCACTCACATCCATGGCATTCATGCGTTTCCATTCGTTGGTGACTTTTGTCGAGAATTTCCCTTTTTGAATCGCCTCGGCATAACTTTGTGTAGTTCCTTTTTTTATAGCAAACCAATCGTTGGCATTGTGCAGCATTCTTTGCACATTCTCTGGTTTTAAATCAGTCCACTCGCTTAAAATTACTGGAATAGTGGGTAAATCATCAATGCCTTTTCTAAAAGTAGGATCGTCTTTCTTTTTGTTGATAATAAAAAGACCATATAGACCTATTTGTTCCTGTAAACCTGAATGGCTGTGATACCAATAAGTTCCGTTCTGGATTATAGGAAAAGTATATTTATGAGTTGTTCCCGGTTTTATAGGCATTTGTGTTAAATAAGGAACACCGTCTTCTTTATTTGGCAAAAATAAACCGTGCCAGTGCATTGCTGTGTTTTCCTTTTTTAAATCATTGTGCACATAAATTTCGGCAATATCACCTTCGGTAAAAGTCAAAGTCGGCATTGGGATTTTTCCATTTACAGTAAGTGCACGTTTTTCTTTTCCTGAGAAATTTACGATCGTGTCGCGAACGTGTAAATCGTACCGAACTACTTTTTGTGCTTGGGCACTAAAGGCGATCAAAAAAGTAATTATAATAGTATATAGTTTCATATTGATTTTTTAAAGATTAAGATTTCGTAATCGTAAATGTTGTACGATTGCAGAAATCGAACTTAAACTCATTGCTGAAGCGGTCTGAATTCCTTCAATAATGTTTAAGGTTTTCCGACTTTTTACGATAATCATTGCTTGACATTCTTGAGGTAATATATTGATAAGTCATTGTTTTATCTTTTTTTAGTTATTACAATGCAAATGTCCGAAGTAAGGTTTATTTCGGATTGTATAATTATAAGAATGATTTGTAATATTTAGGAAAAAGTATTTAACTGCAAAGGACGTAAAGAGTATCATTTTTTGTTTGATTTTCCGTTTCTCAAGATGACAAACGAGATGTTCACTTATTAAAAAAACAACATGTTTCTTTGCATGTTTTACGGTTTTAAAAAATTACAAATTCTCAATATGAATGCGCTTTTTATCTTTCAATTGTTTAAAATTGGTAGGCGTGTAGCTTGTTACTTTCTTGAACTGATTGCTCAAATGCGCTACATTACTGTAGTTTAGCATATCAGCAATTTCGCTTAGCGAAAGTTCATTGTAAATCAATAACTCCTTTACCTTTTCTATTTTTTGACAGATAAAATATTTTTCAATCGTGGTGTTTTCAATTTCTGAAAATAAATTGCTCAATGAATTATAATCCTGATTTAGATTCTCTGCTAAATAATCAGATAAATTAGTTTTGAGTTCTACATTTTTGTGATGAACTAAATCAATAATAAGATTCTTAATCTTCTCTATTGTTTTACTTTTTTTATCATCGATTAAATCGAAACCTAAAGATTGAAGATTCTTAAGTAAAATTTCTTTTTGATTTTCAGTAATGACGTCCTGTAATTTGACTTCGCCTAATTCTACAGAAATAGTTTGAAGTCCAAGTTTTTCAAGCTCAGACTTCACAACCATATTACAACGAGCGCACACCATGTTTTTGATGTAGAGCGTCATATTTATTTGATAGTTTCTACTACGTTTCCGCAAGTTAGCATTGAAGAACCATAATATGGGTTTTTAACCGCTTTTTCTTTGCTTAACCAATCAGCGTCAGCCATTGGGCAATGTTGTTTGTAAACAACTTCATTAGATTTTGAAACTTTGATTAAATCATAAGTGTTTTTAGTCAACGATTTAAAAGTTTCACGTTGTTTTTTAAGGTCGCTGGTTGTAGAAATGCTTTTTGCATCAGCAGTCATTTTTTTTACTGCTTTCATCCAAACATTATGTTCTTCATTTTTTAGTTTGTCCATTTTAACTTCTGTAATAGCAGCCAATAAATCTTTAGCTTTCGCCGAAGTTAATTTGGCATCACTTTTTATTAAAGCGTCTTTTACTGCAAAATAAGCGTCATAAACAGATTGTAATTGATTAGAATCAGCAATTTCTGTTGTAGTTGATTCTGTTGCGATCGAATTGGCTTGCGCAAAATTTACAGAAAATAATAATGCGATTGCTAGTGCTATTGTAGATGTGAAATTTTTCATTTTTTCTAAATTTGATAAAAAGGATTTTAATTTTCCTTTTTAAGTTTAATATGTTTTTTTAAAGTCTCGATGTTAAGTTATTTGCGTCTTTTGTATGAAAAACCATATGTTGGAGGTTGGTTTAGATCCAATTATGGCTGTCGCAAATACAATTATTTTATTTTGGGCAGAAGCCAAATAGAAGTAAAACCGTCTGAAATAGCAGCGGTTTTGTGAAACGAGATTGATTTCTCGGTAGAGAAATTAAACAAATTAGTGTCAAATTCAAATTCATTCAAAGCGATCAAACTAAACGATAAAGCAGTTGGTGTGCATCCAGAGTGATCACATTTTCCGTTACAGCCATGTTGATCTTTTTTAGGACTTTGATCTTTTTTACAGCACTCTTTCTTGCAAGTGTCAAGGTTTTCCTTTTTTGAAGAAGTGCTTTTTTCATGCGAAGTTTTTTCAGAAGAGCGTCCACAAGCATAACTCTCAGCTGACATCAAAAAGACACCAAGAGTTAAAAATAGATATAATATGTGGATTTTTTTCGTCAATTAGAATTGTTTTATAAGTACAAATTTAAAGATTTTTTTTAAGAGCACCTATATATTTAAGATTTTGAATGTTACGTTTTTTTAAAATCTGTGGGATTCATGTTTTTTCTCTTTTTGAAATAATTCGATAAATGACTTTCATCTGTAAAACCGAATTCGTAGGCAATTTGTTTAATAGGTAATTGATTATTGTGAATTCTTTTTTCTATTAAAGTAGTTCTCAGATTATGTATATAATCTCTGTAACTGATAGAAAAAGTTCTTTTAAAATAAGCACTGAAATAGGTTTGCGCTATATTAAAATGATCGGCTATAACTTTAATTTGAACAAGTTTTGGCTGGTAAATATTTTGATGTATATAAGTTGCTATTTGTTCATTGTCGATATGAGCCGATTTCATTTGCAAGTTCATTCCTCTGATTGTTTCTTTAATCAAACCAAATATGGAAAGAATTTGATAAAAGACAATAGGCGAAGTAGTAACATCTATCTTGCAGTTGTAAGCCGTAATGTTTTCGACTGTATTTTTTAGAATCGTTTTGCAAGGATCATCTAATTTTAAAACAGTTTCTTTTAGGAGTTTATCCCGCATAAAATCCTCCGGCGTATGTAGAAGCAAATCATCGCAAAAAAGATTTTTATTTGAGTTGAAATAATTATCGGTAAACTTGATATAAACAAATCGAGTTGTTTTTTTTATATCAAAGTAATGCTTGTCTTCGGGCGAAATTACAAATAGATCACCTGATTTATAGGGAAGCAGGTTATTGTTCAAATGATGAACTCCGTTTCCTTTTTTGATATAAATGATTTCGTAATACGTATGCGTGTGCGGAGGCAGGTGAAATTTGTCATCTTCAAATTCATCAATAACCAAAGTTTTGAATTGATTTAATTTTGGCATAACTTAAATTTACAAGTTTATATCGCAAATGTACAATTTTCATTCAGACATATAGTGTTAAATTTGCAGTATAGAAAATCTATTCCTTTCTTATAAAAACAAATGAAAAAAAGTCTTATTGCGCTCTCATTTGGAGGCTTAACTATTGGTATTACAGAATTTGTAATGATGGGTCTGCTTCCAGATATTGCTTCAAATATGAAAGTGTCGATTCCAGTTGCTGGATATCTTATTTCGGCATATGCACTTGGTGTTGTTATTGGAGCACCATTATTAGTAATCCTTGGAAGAAACTTTCCGCCCAAAAAAATGCTCTTAATTTTGGCATTAATGTTAACTGTTTTTAATGCGCTTTCAATTATTGCTCCAACCTATAACTTTTTGTTTGCTTCGCGATTTTTGTCTGGTTTACCGCACGGTGCCTTTTTTGGTGTTGGTGCTGTAGTAGCAAGTCGTTTGGCAGATAAAGGAAAAGAAGCTCAGGCAATTGCTATTATGTTTTCGGGTTTAACTTTGGCTAATTTAATTGGAGTTCCAATAGGAACTTATATAGGACATCACTTTTTATGGCGTTATACTTTTGTATTGATTGCAATTGTTGGACTGCTCACTTTTCTATTCATTTATTTGTGGATGCCGAGTTTAGAAAAAGGAGAGACTGTTAATATGAAAAAACAATTGGAGTTTTTCAAGAAAACCGAAGCTTGGCTGATTATTGGAATTACGGCAATTGGTTTTGGAGGATTGTTTGCTTGGATTAGTTATATTGCTCCCTTGTTAATTAATGTTTCTAAATTCTCTGAAGGTGATGTTTCCTCTATTTTAGTTTTGGCGGGGCTTGGAATGGTGGTCGGGAATTTTGCAGGTGGTAAACTGGCTGATAAATTTTCACCCGCGCCAACCACATTGGCTTTACTGTTTGTTATGTCAATCGATTTGATTTTGGTTTACTTTTTCTCTTCAAATCAATACGTGTCGTTGTTTTTGACATTTTTAACTGGATGTATTTCTTTTTCGGTAATAGCGCCAATTCAAATGCTTATGATACGAACTGCGAAAGGTGCTGAGATGATTGCTTCTGCTGCGCTTCAAGGAAGTTTTAATATCGGGAATGCTTTGGGAGCGTTTTTAGGTGGACTGCCTTTAACAGCCGGTTATAGTTATGCTTCACCAAATTTAATAGGAGTAGGAATGTCTATTATGGGAATGCTTATAACGATTACTTTAATTAGAGCACATAGGAACAATTTGAAACTTCAAAGAATCTAATTATTTCCTATTTAATACTATTTAAACCCTTAGATGTTTTCTAAGGGTTTTTTTTATGGCTTTATATTATTTGTTGAGGTCTAAAAGTGTTTAATGTTTTAAAAGTTTATCTCGAGTATTTTACTGCTGTCTTTTTGTAAAGAAAAACTTTGTAAAAAATGGAGGGCGATATAAAGTTTGGTTTTGTGCTTTTTGTTTTTTAAATGTTAAAAACACACTTAAAAATATCTTAAATTGTAAACATGTAATCGATTGTTTTTTTTGGAAAATCGCAATGAATTCTAAAATTACAATAATATATTTAATATTTATACATCGATTAAATTACACATATTGTATAAAAAGTCGATTTTATTTTGCTTATATAATTTTTATTATGAAATTTTTATGAATTTTAATTTTTTGTATAAAAAAAATATCTATGTTTGTGCAATCGATTACAATTTTTTCAAACTGTTAAAAATACTTTGGTTTTTAATAGCAATAAAATGGATAAAACCTCTGATTTTATTGAAAGAAAAAGAAAAAACGTTTGCAAAAGCTGTAATTGTAAATTAAAAAAAAACCACAAAAAACCACTTTTAAAACAATTAATAACTTAAACAATCAACCATGAATTTTAATGATTTATTAAACAAAGGAACAAATCGTTGCTTTGCTGTTGTTTTCTTATTGTGCTTACTGATGGGCAATCGAGCGCATGCTCAGACTGTGACATTAGAAGGAACTGTTAAGGATGCGGCAGGACTTTCTCTGCCGGGAGTTAATGTTCTTGAAAAAGGGACAAAGAATGGAACTTCGACAGATTTTGATGGACACTACAAAATTAAATTAACAAATCCGAAAGCAGTTTTGACTTTTTCTTTCATAGGATTTGTAACTAAAGAAGTTTCGGCGGCAGGTAAGACTAAAGTTGATGTATCGTTAGTTGAAGATGCAAATAATTTAAATGAAGTTGTGGTGATAGGTTACGGTACTGCAAAAAAATCTGACTTAACAGGTGCAGTTGCTTCAATTTCAGGAAATGAATTGAAAAAGGTACCTGTTTCTAATATTGCAGAAGCTTTAACAGGACGAATTGCCGGGGTTCAGGTTGTTTCAACTGAAGGTTCGCCAGATGCAGATATTAAAATTAGAGTGCGTGGAGGCGGATCTTTAACGCAAGATGCTTCGCCTTTAATAATTGTTGACGGTTTTCCTGTAAACAGTATGAGTGACATTGCAGCTTCAAATGTTGAGTCGATGACCGTATTGAAAGATGCTTCTTCTACAGCAATTTATGGGTCGAGAGGAGCAAATGGTGTTATTATTGTAACTACTAAAACTGGTAAGGACGGAAAAATGGCAGTAAGCTACAATATGTTTTATGGTATGAAAACAATGGCTAATGACATTGATGTACTGCCTACAGAAGATTTTGTAAAATGGCAGTATGAATATGCTTTACTTGAGCAAAAAGATAAAACTATTTTAAGTAATCCAACATCTTATACTAAGTATTTTGGAAACTGGGAGGATCGCGATTTATATAACGGAGTAAAAGGAACAGACTGGCAAAAGCAAATTTATGGTCGTCGCGGCGAAGTAAACAGTCGTGATTTAGGAATTCGCGGAGGTACTGAAAAATTGAGTTATAATTTTAACTATGCATATTACGATGAGAAAGCCATTATGGTTGGCTCTGATTATAAAAGAAACAACTTATCGCTAGCATTAAAGAATAAAGCAAGTGATAAAATCGATCTTGGTTTTACAGTACGTTATTCTGATACAAAAATAAATGGAGGAGGAGCTAATGAGCAAAACGAAGTTTCATCTCTTGACAGCCGTTTGCGTCATAGTGTTGGATATTCACCAATTCCAATGCCGGGACTAACTACAGATAATGATGATCAAAGTGTTAACAGTTATTTAGTGAATCCATTTTTAGCGATCTCAGATAATAACCGTCAACAATTTAGAAAAAACTATAATTTATTAGGAAGCTTTGGTTGGAAGCTTGCTCAAAATCTAAAATTTCAAAGTGATTTAGGATTAGACAATTTTAATAATACAGATTATCGTTTTTACGGTTCTTCTACTTATTTTTCAAGTACTGCTAAAGTTGGGGCAGGAAAACCAGGAATGGTGATGAGCGATCGTAAAGATGTTCGTTTTAGAAATGCGAATACATTAAATTATGACTTTAAAAACATCTTAGGAGCAAACCACCATTTGACAGCGCTTTTAGGAGAAGAAATGATTACTACTACTTCAAATACAGTAACTACAACAATTCTAAACTATCCTAAATTCTTTAATTTAGATCAAGCAAAAAAATTAACAACTCAAGGAACGCCTTTTTCAGTTGATAATTTTTATAGCCCTGATGATAAATTACTTTCGTTTTTTGGACGTTTAAATTATGATTATAAAGATCGTTATTTATTGACCGCTTCTTTCCGTGCAGATGGTTCTAGCCGATTTTTAAACAGCAACCGTTGGGGGTATTTTCCAGCAGCAGCAGCAGCTTGGAAAATTTCTGAAGAAGATTTCTTGAAAAATGCTTCTTGGTTAAGTCTTCTTAAATTAAGACTGAGTTATGGTGAAGCAGGAAATAACAATATTCCTGTAGGGCAAACAGTTCAAAGTTATCAATCTAACACAAACTCTTATATAAATGGTTTTGATAGCTATTGGGCGCCATCAAGTGTTTTGGCAAATCCAGACTTGAAATGGGAAACTACTGTTACGCAAAATATCGGTCTAGATTTCGGATTTTTCAAAAATCGTCTAAACGGTACTTTCGATGTGTACAAAAACGTAACTAAAGATCTATTAATCGAGTTTCCAGTAGGAGGTACAGGGTATAAAACGCAGTACAGAAATATGGGGGAAACACAAAATACAGGTTTTGAAGCTACAGTAAACTTCATAGCAATTGAAAAGAAAAATTATGGCTTAAACTTTTCTGTAAACGTTGGGGTTAACAAAAATAGAATTAACTCTCTTGGCGTAATGGACAATTTTGGAGTAAATACCGGCTGGGCATCTACAGATATAGGTAATGATTATGCTGTAAATGTAGGTTCGCCAATGGGATTAATGTATGGTTATCAAAGTGCTGGACGCTATGAAGTTTCAGATTTTGATTATGTTGGAGGAAAATACACTTTAAAATCAGGTGTTGCTGATGCTACTAGTGTTCTAGGGGCTTTACAACCGGGAATGATGAAGTTGAAAAATACTGATGGTTCTGCTGATAATAAAGTTACAGCATCAGATCAAACTATTATTGGTAATTCTAATCCAAAAAGTACAGGAGGTTTGGTAATTAACGCAAATGCTTATGGTTTTGATCTTTCCGCTGCTTTTAACTGGACAATTGGAAATGATATTTATAACGCTAATAAAGCTGAGTTTTCTACATCAAACAGAAACGGGCAATATAAAAACTTAAGCACTGAAATGGCTGATGGTGCTAGATGGACAAACTTAGATCCAGCTTCAGGACAATTGGTTACAGATCCTGCACAATTAGAAGCGCTTAATGCTAATACAACAATGTGGTCTCCTTATATGCAGAAATTTATGTTTACGGATTGGGCGGTAGAAGATGGTTCTTTCTTTAGATTGAATACGCTGACTTTAGGATACAGCACTCCAGAATCGTTCACATCTAAACTTGGAGTGAGTAAATTAAGATTTTATTTTACAGCAACAAATGTTTTTATAATTACAAATTATTCTGGTCCAGATCCTGAGGTGTCAACAAAAAGAAAAACACCACTAACACCGGGAGTTGATTATTCAGCATACCCGAGAAGCAGACAATTGGTTTTTGGTTTAAACCTTAATTTCTAATTTTAAAATTTATCAAAATGAAACATAAAATAATAATAGCAGGTTTAATTATCTCAGGTTTATTGACGTCTTGTCAGGATTCTGCCGATGATTTTTTTGATACTCCTGCACAGTCAACATTAGATGAGCAGCTTATTTTTTCTACACCAGGATTGGCACAAGGAGCAGTTGATGGAATAAAAGTGTCGTTTGGAGAGGAGCAATCTTATAGAGGAAGACTTTTAGCTTATCAAGGATTAAATACAGATAGTGAGTGGCTTTTAGCATCTTCAAGTGATAATGCTAAATCTGATTTAGTGGTTTATGACGCTAAGGCTGATAATACAGAAATGAATTCGCCAAAAAATGCATGGGCAATGATGTATGAAGGAATTGAGCGTGCCAATTTATGTATCAGAGGAATTCGTACCTATGGTAATCCTTCTACAAATGCTGAAATGGCGCAGTTGTTGGGCGAAGCATTAACGTTACGTGCTATTTACTATGCAGATTTAGTTAGAAACTGGGGAGATGTTCCTGTACGTTTCGAGCCTGTTTCTACTAATACTATTTATATCCCTAAAACGGGTCGTGATGAAATTTATAAGCAATTGATCGCTGATTTAGGAGAAGCTTCAACTTTGGTAGCTTGGCCTAATGCGACTTCTGCAACTGCTAGTACAGAACGTGTAAATAAGGCTTTTGTAAAAGGATTTAGAGCTCGATTGGCTATGATGGCAAGCGGTTATCAGCAATATCCTGACGGAGTTAGAAGAAGTAATGATCCAGAACTTTCAGTAGCTGCAATGTACAGGTTAGCATTAGAGGAATGTCGTTCGGTTATTACAAGTGGAACTGCACGTTTAGAGCCAACTTTTGAGGGGCTTTGGAGAAAATATAATCAAGAAAATACAACTGCTGGAGGAGAATCTCTTTGGGAAATTCCTTTTGCTGATTCTAGAGGAAGAATGCTGTTTACTTTTGCGGTTCGACACGATGCTGTTGATCAATTTCAAGCTATGGGAGCAAATAAAGGAGGAGTTAACGGACCATTGCCATTTGTTTTTTATGACTATGATCAAGCTGATACTAGAAGAGATGTAACTTGTGTTCCTTATAAATGGGGAGCTGCCGTAAATGGTAAATCAAAACAAGAACTTACAGATTTACAGACTTGGTATTTTGGTAAATATCGTTTTGAATGGATGAAACGTATTGCCAGCGCGCCAAATGACGATGGTGTAAACAAAATTTATATGCGTTATGCAGAAGTACTTTTAATTGCAGCTGAAGCGGCTAATGAGTTAGAAGGAGCAGGATCTGCTGCAGTTTACCTAAAAGAAATTCGCCGCAGAGCATTTGCACCAGCAAATCAGGCTGTAAAAGTAGATGCTTATGTAGATGCATTGACAAGTAAAGATGCAATGATGAATGCTATTATTGAGGAAAATAAATTAGAATTTACAGGAGAATTGGAACGTAAATATGCATTGATCCGTTGGAATTTGCTAAAAACAAAATTAGACGAAGCTAAAGTTAAAATGGCAGATCTGAAAGCGCGTACTGGTAAGTATCAAGATGTGCCTAAAACATTGTATTACAAATATCAAGATGATGGATTTACATTGGATATTTATGGTTTAAATCGTGGCGAAACTCAAGCCCCGGTAGGTTATACGTCAAAAAGTTGGGATAAGCTGGAGGATAATAAAATAACCACTTTATATAAAGCCGGAGTAAATCCAGATAAAAGACAATTTTGGCCAATCTGGCAGACATTTATTGATGGAAGCAATGGGAAATTAGTAAATGACTGGGTTTTTGGAAATTAATAATAATTAATTTATAGTAATATAATTATGAAAGCAAAATATATATTTAAGGGCTTGCTGACTATGTTTTTATTAGCAGTACTAAGCGCCGGCTGCGAAAGTTACAATGAAGCAGTCTTGCAGGACATCGGAGCTGATAGAGCATTTTCTCCGGTAGGACTTACAACAACAATTAGAAATCAAACTACAGTCGAATTGAATTGGACGGTAAAAGAGGATGCAGATCATTATGTAGTTGAATTTAGTGCAGATGATGTTAACTTCACTACAATTTATAAAACCGTAAATGTAGCACCAAAAGAACTGCCTGTTCAGGTCGCATTAGAAGGAGAAACAGTTTATTCTATTAGAGTGAAAGCTGTAAGTTCAGCAGGAGTGGCAGATTCTAAATGGACAGTTACAAGTGCCACAACACTTTCTGAACAGCTTTTCTTTCCTGTTCAGGCTGCAGATATTGATGCTAAACAAGTTGTTTTGAGATGGACGCCAAATAGTACTGTAACGCAAATTACTCTTATGCCGGGTAATGTTACTCATGCGATAACAGCAGCCGAAAAAACTGCTGGGGTTGCAACGATAATAGGTCTTACAAGTGAAACAGCTTATACAGCTACTTTGTTAAATGGTGCTAAAAAGAGAGGTGTAGTGACATTTACTACTGGAATTGATATTGGTACTGGAATTTTGGTTAAGGCAACAGATGATTTAATGCAAAAAATTGCAGATGCAGCATCAGGAGCTATACTAGTTTTAGAACCTGGAGACTATACCGCTGATAATCAAACTGGAGTAATTACTTTGAATAAGCCAATTACATTAAGAGGGTTACGTCCTGCTAATACGCCAAAACTTCATGTGAATTTTGTATTAGGTACCGGATCGGGTAATGTGAGTTTGATAGATTTAGATCTAAAAGGAGATAAAGGAGCTGCAGGAGCTGCAGTTTCAGTTGTTAAATACAATGATAATACTGTTACTTATGGTACACTATCAATAAGTGGTTGCAATATACATGATTATGGAGTATCATTGATCAGTGCAAATTTAACTGCTGCTAAAATTACTTCTATAATCGTTGACAATACTGTTTTTACAAATGTATTAACAAATGGAGGAGAATTTATAGATGTTAGAGGTTCTCAAGTGGGGCAACTTACGCTTAAAAACAGTACTTTTAACAATTGTACAGTGTCAACTACCGGAGCAAGACATTTTATCCGTATGGATGCCGGGCTTACAGGTTTAACTTCAAATGTATTAATTGATAGTTGTACTATATTGAATCCAAATATGCTTGCAACAAATGCCAATTCAATTTTGTATACACGTTTTGCTACTACTGTAATAGTTGTTCGTAATACATTGTTTGCCAATACACCGGCACCATATACAAGAGAAGCAGCAACTCCAAATCCTACATTTACAAATAATAATTATTTTAATTCGCCAAATTTAAATGCGAATCCTATTCCGCTTGGGAATAACAGACCAGATACATCCGGAACTGCTTTAGATCCACAGTTTGTAAATGCAGCAGGAGGGAATTTTACAATTAAAAATCAAACTTTAATTGATAGAAGTGTTGGAGATCCGCGTTGGAGACAATAATTGTATAGTAATTTTAATTTTAGAAGGGATGCATTTAATTTTGCATCCCTTTTATTTTAAAGCTAAAAATATTTTTGAAATAGACGAAAAATTATTCAATTTCCAAATCAAATTTTTCTAATAATCCGGCAAGCGCGGCGTGCGAAACTTTAGTTTTTTTGATCTTATTTTCAGATGGATCAAAAGCATAATTCTTAGACGTTCTGAAATCTGTTTTTTCTAAAATGCAATCCTGAAAAGTAGCATTGGCTAGATCACAATTTTTAAAAAGAGACAAAGACAAATCGGTATTCGAGAAATCGACATCTTTTATAGAGCAGTCAACGAAATTAGTTTTCTTTAGTTTTTTGTAAATGAAAGTCGAATAATCTAAAAGACAATCTTGAAAATTCATTGAAAACAAAAAGCTGTTGCTGGCGCTAAAATCCAATCCCATTAATTTACAGCCAATGAAATTGATGTTTTTTAATCCCGTATTTTTAAGAATCGCCAGTGAAAGATTACAGTTTTTAAAAGTAGAATCCAGAAAATCATTATGACTTAAATCGCTTTTAGAAAAGTTGCAATTGATGAATTCGCAATTTACAAATTCAGTATTCGATAAACTTTGATCAGAGTAATCGACAGTGTCAAAAGTTCGGTTTTGGTATAATTTAGATTCCATAAAGTAAGTGAAGATGTTGTAAATATTTAAGTTTTATTCTAGTTCAGTGCAGTCAAAAACAGCATTATTAAGAATCAAATTAGGAATGTCTAGTTCGCTCTCAATTCTCAAAATATTATCACAGTCTTCGAGGTCAAAATTCCATAAAGTATTGGGCAGCAATTCGTGAAGCAATGCAGAAGCCGACTCAAATTTTGAAGCGCTGTCTACAGAAGTTTTAAATACATAAATCATAATTTGCATTTTTTGAAGAGGCAAATTTCTGAAAAAAGCAATCGTGTTTAATAGGATTCAATAATCAATAATTAGGACTTATCAATCATTTTTCGGTATTGAATAGGTGTAATTCCTTCATGTTTTTTAAAGAAACGACTAAAGTACGATTGGTCTTCGTGACCTACTTGTATAGCGATTTCACTTACAGAAAGTGTCGTTTGAAAAAGCAGATATTTAGCCTCAAGCAATATGGTTTCATCAATCCATTTGGCGGCAGATTTGCCTGTAACGGTTTTTACTGATTTGTTTAAATGGTTTGGAGTAACATTTAGCAGTGATGCATAATAATGAACCAAATGCTGTGTTTTAATGTTTTGATGAATGAGTTCCTTGAACTTATTTGTAATAATCTCAGCAGCCGAAATGTTTTTGGAAACTTTAATCGAATTTTTGTTCATTTCATGAAACAAGGCAATTAAATAGGACTGTACAATATTTAAATTTGCGGTTGTCGTTTCAGAATATTCTTTTTGAAGTCGGTTTAAAATGGTCACGACATTAGGTACATCCTCTGGAGTCAAAGTAACTTTAGGGTTGCCGGAAATTTTCAAAAAATCAAAATCATTCAGCATTTCCCGATTGCCGTATTTACCAATTAAAATATCAGGATGAAATTGACAGATATAGCCATTATGCGCATTGTTGATGTTTTTTATTGAAAAAACTTGACCCGCAGGAACAACAATAATTTCATTAGAAACCGTTTGGTACTCTTCGTATCCCGACTTCATAATATGTGAACCTGAGCTTACAAAAATTAAAGTATGACAGCTGTGTTTGGAAGGAGGAACAGGATATCGCAAACGCATCATTTCTTCCATTTTTAAACAGAAAAAATGATCCGAGTTTGATCTGAAAAGAACATGCATCGGATTGTCCTCGCCTAAAAATTTCTCTCTAAACCCCTTTGCTTCGTATGTTTTTACATTTTCACCTGCCTTTGTTTTCATACTTAATAATACAATCTAAAATCTAGTAATTTGCAAAGTGCATAGTGTTTTTGGTATAAATCTTCGACCACTTCAGTAAGATCGTCGTTTTCTTGATATAAACTGAAAAAAGCTTTATCAATAGTGCTGCAGCTGGCAATTTTATTATAAGATGAACCATAACCGGAAATGGCGCGAGCACCAGTAATATCAAGAAAATATTGCGCTTCATCATCATTAAGATCCAATCTTTTTTTATTGGCAAAATGAATAATTTTTCCCTTCATTTTCCCTTCAAAAAGTTCCGCTATTTCTTCTAAGCTGTAGTAATAATCATGAAGACAGATATTATTTTCCTGACCAGGCATTACCAGATAAATAATTTCATAATCCTTAAAATTATGATCATCATACAGTAATGTATTTAGGCTTTCTTCTAGACTTTCTATTGTATCGCAGGTTTTGTATATGCTGGCAATACCTTGGTCAAAAGCAATTTCTTCAAGATTTTTGACCACATCAGTAGCTGTAATGTTATCTACATCCTGAACGCCCTCAAGGCAGAAAATAAATTTTTCATTATCCATACTAATGTTTTTCTAGTTCTAAAAAAGGGTCAATAATGTTTTAGACAAATATATTTTTTTATCAATAAAAATTGATGTTAAGAGTTTATTTTAACTCATTTTTTAGAGTGTTGTAAGTTTTTTATGAAGAGCAAAAAGTCTGTCGAAAAGCGACGGACTTGCATTAATTCAAAACTTCTTAAATTTATAATTGAAGAGACTAAAAATGCAAAGTTGTAGATTGTTTAATATAACTCATTACAAAGGAACTCTGCACTTTACTGATGTTCGGAATTACCGAAAGTTTTCGAATAAAATCGTTAAAAGCTTCAGGATCTTTTACAACCACTTTTAAAACATAATCAAAAATTCCTCCAGTAATATATCCTTCAACCACTTCTTCAAGAGCAGCGACCTGTTTAGTAAATTCTTCTACAAGTTCAAGACGCTGACTATTTAGTGAAACATTTATAATTACGGTAAAATTCAATCCTACTTTTTTAGGATCAATTATCGCAACATAATCTTTTATATAGCCTTCGTTCTCCAGTTTTTTTATTCGGTCATAAA
This sequence comes from Flavobacterium oncorhynchi, assembly GCF_002217355.1. Taxonomy (GTDB): domain Bacteria; phylum Bacteroidota; class Bacteroidia; order Flavobacteriales; family Flavobacteriaceae; genus Flavobacterium; species Flavobacterium oncorhynchi. The sequence continues at coordinate 30,890 of NZ_MUHA01000012.1, forward strand.
CAGAAGTTCTCGACATATTTAATTTCTCAGTAAGATCCGTAATGTCAAATTTTGCATTTTTTTGTAGGATTCTCAATAACTCAATTTCTTGTTTGTTTAATTCTTGCATCGGATTTTTTCCAGTTAGATAATAAAAAAATATTCTAATTTAGAATAAAAAACGATTAGTTAATATTTTTTAAGAATTAAATACATATTTATTTTAGAAATATAGATTATTGTTCGCTGTTGTATACTTTTGTTTGGACAAAAAATAGATTTTAGTTGTAAAAATGAATAAATATATAATCGTTGTAGCATTGGGAGCATTAAGTTTTGGAATGCTTTCGTCATTTGCTAAAATTGCCTACGGAGAGGGTTATACTGCTGCAGAAGTTACATTGACGCAGGCTTTAATGGGAACTATAATTTTATGGTCAATAGTAGTTTTTAAAAGCATAAAAAAAAGAAAAAAAATTACACCGAATTGGAAATTACTTTTAGCAGGAACTTCAATGGGAACCTCTGCTTATACTTATTATCTTTCGGTAGCTTACATTCCAGCTTCACTGGCAATTGTTTTATTAATGCAGATTACGTGGCTGAGTATTGCTGTAGAATGGCTGTTTTTCAAGAAGAAACCTAATGTTGTTGAGGTTTGGTGTGCTGTTTTTGTGATTTTAGGCACCGTTTTAGCGGGTAATCTTTTAGATTTGGGCAGCTCTAATATTTCAATTATTGGCATTTTGCTAAGTTTATTGTCAGCATTGCTTTACACACTTTATATTGTTTTTACCAGTAAAATAGGAAAGGAGACGCCAATGTTTGAAAAAAGTGCTTTAATGACAAGCGGGTCGGCAATGATAATCTTTTTAATTAACTGCGAAGCAATTGTTACAAGTGCACATTTAGATTTTGGATTGCTGCAATGGGGAACTTTTTTAGCCATTTTTGGAACTGTGATTCCGCCAATTTGCTTTTCTGTTGGGATGCCAAAAATTGGAGCTGGTTTAAGTTCTGTATTATTGACTTTAGAATTGCCTGCCGCTGTTTTTTGTGCGCATATTATTTTAGGAGAAAAAGTCACTCTTTTGCAGCTGGTAGGCATTGCGATTATGTTGGGTGCTATAGTTTATCTTAATGTAGCAAAAGTCAAAAAAGAAAAAGCAATTCGAAAACAAACGGCAAACAGCTTAGTCTAAACAATTAAGTTTTAAATAGAAAAAGCTGTAAGCAGTTCTTAAAAATGTTGGGGAACATTTTATTAATGTGATAATGATTTTAACCCAATAATTGATCCGATAAGGGTAGTGATAAAGAAAAGTCGCCAAAAGTTAGCAGGATCTTTAAAAACTAAAATTCCAATCAAAACAGTTCCCACCGCGCCAATGCCTGTCCATACCGCATAAGCTGTACCTATTGGTAAAGTTTGTGTAGCTTTTATTAAAAGGGCCATACTGATTGTAAGAGAAATCAGGAAGCCTGTATACCATAAATACATTTCATTTCCAGTTGATTCTTTCGCTTTTCCTAAACACGTTGCAAAAGCAACTTCAAACAATCCTGCAATAATTAAAATAATCCAGTTCATATCTTTTTTTTTGCAAAGATTAGAAAAGGAAGTCAGGGAGATTTTAACAAATGTTAAAAAATAAAAGTTATTTAATTTCAGCTCGAATCCTGCTTAAGCTGACTTGAGAGATGCCAAGATAAGAAGCAATATAACCTAATTGCACACGTTGGATTAATTGCGGATTATTTTGCAAAAGCTCCAAATACCGTTCAGTTGCGCTTCGAAATTGCTGTGATATAAGACGTTCTTCAGTTTTTACAAGTTCTTTTTCCGCAAATTTTCTGCCCCAGTTTGCAATATGGATATCAATTTCAAAAAGCTTTTGCAGTTTATTTGATTTCAATTCGTATAGTTCACAATCTTCCAATAGCTCAACATCTTCATATCCCTTTTGATAAACAACATAGCTTTTCATAGATAAAATGGTATCGCCTTCTTTGCCGAACCAAAAAGTTGCTTCGTTATCATTTTGATTAGAGTAAGCTCTTGCGATTCCCTTTTTGATAAAATAAATAGTAGTTTCGATTTTATCAGCCTTTAGTAAAATATGTCCTTTGGGATAACTTTTTTCTTCAATGCAATCTTGAAGAAGCCGTTTTGAAGTTTCTGGTATAGGAAGAATGTTATCCAGAATTTGGTCTAATTTCATTGGACTTTATTTTAAAATTTAAAAGATGAAGATTATCATTTTATTATTACGCAGGTCAAAATAAAGAAAAACTTTTTTAAGATTATTTTCTTCCAAATTATATTTTTAGATTTATTTCTAATTCTATGCGATTTCTGTTTCTGTAATTATTGTTTACTTTTCTTTAAAGCACTCAATAATTCAACAAGATCAACAACCGCATAAGTAGAAGAATAATCAGAAACAGCATAAGGTAATATAAGGCTGTTGTTGTGAATGATTGCACCGCAAGAGTATACAACATTTGGAACATAGCCTTCTCTTTCGTCCTCAAGCGGAGAAAGCAACGGTTCTGCAAGCCTGCCAATTTCTTTAGACGGATCATCAAGATCAAACAATGAAGCGCCAATGCAGTAACGTCTCATAGTGCCAACACCGTGAGTAATAATAAGCCATCCTTCTTCAGTCCATAAAGGTGAACCGCAATTTCCGATTTGTGTAAATTCCCAAGTATAACGAGGCTCTTGAAGGAGAATAGTTTTGTTCCATTGTGTTACTCTGTCAGAATACATTATGTAGTTGTTTACGCCGTCTATTCTGGCAAGCATTGCAAATTTTCCTTTTATTTTTCGAGGAAATAAAGCAAGATTTTTGTTTTGAGCACCTTCACCATTCAAAGGCATTACTCTAAAACTGTAAAAATCTTCAGTAGAAATAAGTTTAGGTAAAATAGTATGACCATTATAAGCCGTATAAGTCGCCATGATGCGTACAGAATCGTCGTCATCAATAAAACGAACAAAACGAGCATCTTCGATACCACGACTCTCAGAATCAGAAATCGGAAATATAACACGCTCTGTAATATCAGAATCGTGTTTAAATTGCAGATCATAAAATGAATTGGCAAGCCAGAGTATTTCTTCAAGTGCAGTTCTTCTTTCTTCCCGAATAGATGGATCGCTTAAAGCAGTATTCAGCATATTTTTTAAAATAGCAAACTCAAACTCATCTGGTAAATCTTGCATAATTTGAACAATGTATTTGTCTTTAGTATGCATTTCATACAACTTAGTCAAGAAACGTTCTTTATTAAATAAAGTTTTGTGTTCAATTTCGGCTTTGTCAATGTTGTGACCAATTTTCATGATCTGCAGATTATTGTGCTTGTCCAATATTCCTCTTCTAAAAACAATTGATGATATATGACCTTCACCAGTTGCGCGAAAAGAAATGATAACACGTTTTTCACCTGCCTCTAAGCCGGATTGATCAAAATCTTCTACAATAGAAGGGTTGAAAATAGCTGCAGACTCGATCGCATATTCCATTGTACAATACGAGCCAATAAGCATTTTTCGATCCAAAGACATTCCTTCGTAGTCAATTTGCATCGCTTCTATAATGGGGCTTATTTTTTCACAATGTTTAATGAAAATAGATGAGATGTTTCGATGGCGTCTTGCAAATTCGCGAAGAGTCTGTTCCAGAGTTTCTAAAACCTGCTTTTCATTAAGCGTCATTATTCGAGCAACCATTTGCTGCGTTCGTTCTTCGCCATTCATGAAATAGCGGGCAACAACTCTTTTTGAATCGGGGATAAATTTTATGTTTTTTCGGATTACAGAAACTCGCATAGATTTATTCTTTTTTAATTAAAATAAAATAACTGCATGTGGCAGACCGCAAATCCTGTTAACAGATGCTTGAATTTAGGGGTAAAATGATGGAAAATGGCCTGCTTAAAATAAGATTAAAACTAGTGTAGTTTTAAATTTTACAACAAGTTAATGATTTTGTAAAAGAAAAGAACTTAAATTTTTATTAAAAATGTTGTTTTTTGTTTTTACAGCTAATAAAAGAGTGATGTGTAATTATTTGAATGTGAGCGTTGTGTGGTTGTGAAAAAAGGAAAAGGTTTTGTTTTAAAATATAAAAAGGGTTAAAGAAGAACTTCTTTAACCCTCAAATTATTTAAATCTAAAAGGAGTTGATTATTTTTCCTGCTCTAAATTATCAACAGCAGAAATTTGGTCAAGTATATTCGTCTGATTAGGCGAAATGTAGTTTTTTACCTCGCTCACTGCTTCTTTCTTAAAAAGAAGATCTAATGCATTGTATAGTTTTAATAAAACATCTTTGTCTTCTTTTTCAATTTCTAAAGCAGTATTGAAATTAAAAACATAATTATTCGAATTGCGTACTTCTACCTTTATCGTTTTTGATGTGATTTTAAATTTTACTATATCCATGATTTTTAATGAATTACTTAGTTTTTAAAAAGCTGTTTTAGCGATAATTATAAAATGTAAGTTACAAATTTTGCCATAAATAATCACTGTAAATAAAAAAAAGACATCACTTTTAAGTGATGCCTTTTTACCTGTAGCGAGGACGGGAGTTGAACCCGTGACCTCAGGGTTATGAATCCTGCGCTCTAACCAACTGAGCTACCTCGCCTGGACTGCTATCATGAATTCCTGATTGCGGGTGCAAAGATAGAAATAATATTAAAGCGTACAAGCATAAAATGAAGAAAAAAAAATATTTTTAAAAATGCATTGTTTTTGAACATATATTCTTATATTTCGAAAAAATTAAAAGTAGCACATGGATCCAAAAATACGTTACGAGATCGAGTTCCCGATCAATTCTTCGCCGCAATTATTGTATCAATATATATCAACGCCGTCAGGTTTATCAGAATGGTTTGCTGATAATGTTAATTCAAGAGGTGAGTTTTTCACTTTCATTTGGAATGATTCGCAGGAAAAAGCGCGATTAGCTTCAAAAAAAACAGGTGAAAAAGTAAAATTTAAATGGGTTGATGAAAGCAGTAAGGATACTGAGTACTTTTTTGAACTGCATATTTTAGTTGATGAATTGACTAAAGATGTATCATTAATGGTAGTTGATTTCGCTGAAAAAGAAGAAGTAGGAGAAGCTAAACAATTGTGGGAGAATCAAATCTCAGATTTGAAACATCTTATAGGATCTGTTTAGTAAAAGTCTATTTTATGCCTTATATTTGCCCTGAACAAAATTCAGGGTTTTTTTATGATCAATTTTAACGGAAACATAGCACTAGAAGAAAATATCTTAACGCAAAATCGTGCTTTTTTATATGGAGACGGCGTTTTTGAAACGGTAAAAATAATCAATAATAAAATCTTGTTTCTTGAAGATCACTATTTTAGATTAATGGCTTCAATGCGAGTGGTGAGAATGGAAATTCCAATGAACTTTACAATGGAATATTTCGAAGAGCAAATTTTAAATCTGCTTAAAGAAAAGAATATTTCCGGATCTGCAAGAGCTCGAATTACCGTTTTTAGAAAAGATGGCGGACTGTATCTTCCAAAAAGCAATGAAGTTTCTTTTTTGATTCACGCAGTTGCACTCGAAAGCACTTTATATGCTTTAAATACCGCTGAATATGAAGTTGATTTGTATAAAGACTTCTATGTGACAAAACAGTTGTTATCGTCGATTAAAACGACTAATAAGATGATTAATGTTACTGGAAGTATTTTTGCACATGAAAACGGATTGGCAAATTGTATATTGCTAAATGATTCTAAAAATGTTGTTGAGGCGCTGCAAGGAAATTTGTTTATGCTTGTAGGTAAAAAACTTATTACACCTCCAGTTTCTGAAGGTTGTTTAAATGGAATTATGCGTAAGCAAATTTTGGCTTTGGCTAAAAAAGTTGAAGGCATAGAAATAAGTGAGGAAATAATCTCGCCATTTGATCTTCAAAAAGCAGATGAATTATTTCTCACAAATGTAATCACGGGAATACAACCGATAACTAAATATCGAAAAAAAGAATTTACAAGTAATTTGGCTTATTTATTAGTGCAAAAACTAAATGAATCCATATCTGAAAATTAATTCAGATATGGATTTTCAGGTGCATTTGACCAAATGAGATAATCGCCTCCAAGCTCAATAATTTGTTCTTTCCAAAAGTGAGTGGTCGACTTTCCAATAATTTTATTTTTGTAATTATTATCAGCAATAATCCAGGAGTTTCCCTGCATTTCATTCTCAAGCTGATTTTCATCCCAACCAGTATAGCCTAAGAAAAAACGGATATTGTTCTTGCTGATTGATCCGTTGTTTATTAAGTCTTTGGTCGATTCAAAATCACCTCCCCAGTATATTCCATTAGAAATCTCGACACTATTCGGGATTAACTCAGGAATATTGTGAATGAAGTACAAATTGTCTTGCTCAACTGGGCCTCCATTATATATTTTGAAGGTCGCATCAATTTCTGGGATAAGATCATTAATCGTGTATTTTAACGGTTTATTAATGATAAATCCTATTGATCCTTCTTTGTTATGGTCTGCTAATAAAATTACCGATCTGTTAAAAGATAAATCTCCAATTATTGAAGGCTCGGCAATAAGCAGGTGTCCTTTTTTTAATTTTTCTGAAATCATACGGCTACAATTTTTATTAAATTTACTCATAAAAAAATTAAAATCACAAATAAAATCGTCAAACCGCATAAAAAAACCCTCCACGAGGAGGGTTTTAATTATATTCTTTAGATTTAGAGAACTTTATGATTTAGTTCACTGCTCCTTCTAATTCAGCACCAGCTTTAAATTTTACTACATTTTTTGCAGCAATTTTGATAGTTTTTCCTGTTTGAGGATTTCTACCGTCTCTAGCAGCTCTCGCAGATACTGACCAAGATCCAAAACCTACTAATGAAATTCTTCCGCCTTTTTTCAAAGTAGATCCTACATTTCCTAAAAATGACTCTAAAGCTAATTTAGCCGCAGCTTTTGTAATTCCTGCATCAGCAGCGATAGCATCGATTAATTCTGATTTGTTCATAATAATTAGTTATTAATTGTTGGTTAAAAAAAATTGTTAATACACAAATTTAGTAGGAAATCCGTTGCGTGCAAGTGTTTTCTTTAATTTTAGCAAGAATTGTTGATAACTTGCTTTTTTTGTTCATAAAGGGTGTTGTTTATCGATCAAAAACAGGTACAAACCCCTGTTTTACTGATGTTAATAGACCTTTGCGCTATCAGAAAAAGTTATTCCATTTAATAATTCTGCTACTTGCATTCGCTTTTTTCCGGGTAATTGTAAACTTAAAAGCTGAATGAACCCTTCTTTAATTGCAATTTTGATTTCTTTTTTGCTGCTGATTAAGCTTCCAATTTCATATGAATGTGCTTCTACAGCTAGTTTAGCTTCATATATTTTGATGCTTAATTCTTCATTTTTATCCTTCAAAAAACACCACGCAGCAGGATATGGACTTAATCCTCGAATTAAATTATTGATTTCAGCTCCAGATTTTGTCCAGTCAATTTTACAATTCTCCTTATTTAGCTTGTATGCTGTTTTTATTTCGTCATTGTCTTCCTGAATTGTTGTGGTAACATTTCCGTTTTCAATAACTTTTAAAGTGTCAATTACAGTTTGGCTTCCCAGTAACATTAATCGATCGTGCAATTGTCCTGCATTTTCTTCTGGCTCAATAGCAATTTCCGAATTTAAAATCATAGCTCCGGTATCAATCTTGTCATCGATAAAGAAAGTTGTAACTCCAGTTTTTGTTTCTCCATTAATAATTGCCCAGTTAATAGGTGCTGCGCCTCTATAATTTGGGAGTAAGGAAGCATGAAGATTAAAAGTTCCTAAACTTGGCATTTCCCAAACTACTTTTGGCAGCATTCTAAAGGCAACAACTATTTGTAAATTAGCATTTAAAGCTTTTAATTCGGTTAAAAAACTTTCGTCTTTTAAATTTGTTGGCTGTAATAAAGTAAGATTGTTTGCCAATGCATATTCTTTTACTGCCGAATATTTTATTTTTTGTCCGCGGCCGGCTGGTTTATCTGCGGCTGTGATAACGCCCACAACGTCGTAATTGTTTTTTATAATAGTATCTAGAATGCCAACAGCAAACTCTGGCGTTCCCATAAATATAATTCGTAATTTTTCCATTATGATTTTAAAGTGTATTTATTGTTCGCTAATATAACGATATGATTGTTTTCTAATAATTCTTGAAGAACAAGTATTATATCTGATGCATCTAGTTTTATCTGATTTTGAATTTCTCGCGAAGTCAAAGATGCTGTTTTTAATAAAGACAGGATTTTGTCAGCAATAGAATCGGCTTCAGTTATTTTTCCTTTTTGCGTAATACAATACGAGCACACTCCGCAATTCGAATTAGTTTCTTCTCCAAAATAATCCAAAACCAATCTGTTTTTGCAGGTTTTGTTTTCCTTTATATAATATAGAACAGATGAAAGCTGTTCTTGTTTAAGTTGATTCTGTTTTTCGAGATACTTAGAAACCCTATTTATAGTCAAGTCATCTTCACGAACTTCATTGAATAATATAGTAGCATCATTATTTTTAGATTTGTACTCTATAATCTCTTTCTCTCTTAATTTTTCTAAAAGAGAAGTAACCTGTTCTTCAGTATGATTTGATTTTTTTGCAATCAGCGAAAGATTAATCGGTGTTTTCATTTCATGAACTCCCGGATAAGTTCTCAAAATTGCCAAAATAATTTCTTCGTCTTTCTGATTTAAACTTGTGTATCGAATAACTTCTTTCGATTCAATTAAAAACTGCATTGTAACCTTCTCTGAGAATTCTTGAGACATAGTGATAATTCCCTGTTGATTTAAAAACTGTAACGCATTATATGTTTTTAAAGTAGGGAAGTCGTATTTGTTGCAAAAATGATTCAGTTTAAAAGAGAAAGTATCGTCTAAGCCTTCGCCGTAAGCTATTTGAAAATAGTTGCACAGTTTGACATACATCGTTTTTAGGAATTTTTTGTCAGGCAGAATACTTAAAAACTGTTGTTCAGTTTGGTTCGCATCTGAATTGTTATATAATAAAACCGAAAAAGCTTTTTCGCCATTTCGTCCTGCTCTTCCGGATTCTTGATAATAATTTTCTAGATTTTCTGGCAATTGCGTATGAATGACCGTTTTTACATTGTCTTTGTCAATTCCCATTCCAAATGCATTTGTGGCAACAATAACCTGTGCTTGCTCCGACATCCACAACTGCATATTTTTGTCTTTTTCTTTTGTCGAAAGTCCTCCGTGATAATAAGTGGCTCTAAAACCCAGCGATTGTAATTGTGTTGAGATGTTTAAACACGATTTTCTATTTCGTACATATATAATAGAAGGCTGCGGGTTTTTCTTTAAAATTTGTTCTACACGATACAGTTTGTCTTCGACTTCAAAAACCATGTATGCGATATTCTTTCTTTCAAAAGACTGTTGAAAAAGTTTGGTGTCCTTTAATCCTAATTCAGTTTTAATATCTTCAACAACTCTTGGTGTTGCAGTTGCAGTCAGAGCTAAAAAAGGAATTTTAGGAAAGTGTTTTTTGAGTTCAGAAATTTTTAAATAAGCCGGTCTAAAATCATGTCCCCATTGCGAAACACAGTGCGCTTCATCAATGGCGATAAAACTTATAGGAAGATTTTTGATGCGTTCTAATATCCAGTCTGATTGTAAACGCTCCGGCGAAAGATAAAGAAATTTGTAATTTCCAAACTGGCAGTTGTCTAGAAGATCAATAATTTCTTCCGTATGAATTCCGCCTGTAAGAGCAATCGCTTTAATTTCTCTTTTTTGAAGATTCGCTACTTGGTCTTTCATCAAAGCAATCAATGGTGAAATAACCAAGCAGATTCCTTCGCGCATCATAGTTGGAACCTGAAAACAAATTGATTTTCCGCCTCCAGTTGGCAGCAGTGCAAAAGTATCATGACCTTCTAAAACCGAATCAATAATTTCTTTTTGCAGCGGTCTGAAACTTTCGTGTTTCCAGTATTTTAAAAGAATATCTTGTGCTTCCTGCATGGCCAAAGTGTTAAAGTTAAAAATTTAGAAATCAGTTTCTAGTTTTGCAACTTTAAACTCGCCGCTAAATTTTATCTAATATATAAAGAATTCTGTTTTCAACCGTATCTTTAGGAACTTCAATTAAATCATATCCGTATTTTTTATACGTTTCGATTAAGTGGTTCTGAATTGTTAGTGCCTGTTCAAAGTTTTCATAACGCTCAGTGTCGCTCTGATAAATTTCTTCCCAAGGCGGTAAAATAAAAGTTTTAGAATATTTATAATCTTCGCAAGCTTTTGCAAAATGTTCAGGGTATTCATCACCAATATAGTCCATATAGGCTGTAACATCAGGAATTCCGCGATCAATGAAAACTACAGTATCAGGCTCCTTTTTTGCATTTTCGTATTGTTTAACACGTCCTTCCAAGAGCATTTCGCTGAATAACAAAGGTTGTTCTAAGAACAATTGTTCGATACCTCTTTTTTGAGCTTCGAGTGTAACTTCTCTAGAAATTTCGGGGTAACAGCAATAGCCGCGAGCGACTAATTCGTTTATAAGTGTAGATTTTCCTGTACCAGGACCTCCAATAAGGACTATAATTTGTTTTTGCACTATTCTAAAAATAAAGCGCAAATTTACCTAAACTTATTCGTAATTAAAAAGAATATTTACACGAAGCGAAAGATTTGGTATTTTTTGAAGATATGGGTTCCTGCTGTCCGCTTCAATCTTTTGCTTTTTAAAGAAAAAAGCAAAAGGATTTCCACTTCCATCAGGGCTGGATAGGAGAAATGGTTTTGTTTTTGGAATTCAATTTAAAGATCAATTCTCAAAAAGAAGAAAGTCCCAGCGGGACAGCATATTTATAGAAAAAAATATACGAAATAAATAAAAGCTCCAGCGGAGCGACATGTTTTTTAATAGTTTATATGTCGCTCCGCTGGAGCTTTTGATAAGAGAGAAATTGAATTTATTATAAATATTTTACTCCGCTGGAGCAGTTTTATTTTAATTGCCGTTGGTTTTAACCAGCGGATTTTATAATGTTCAGAATTTTAGCTTTAGCCAAATATTTATTCACAAAACAAATACTTTCCAGAATCTTTTCCTTTTTTATTTGAAAGAACAATCAAATGCGATTGAAACTTTTTGCCGTTCAAAACATCATTTACAAAATCTAAAACATATTGCTGTCCTTCATGAAAAAGGTAACCTGAGAATTCATGTCCGCCGCCGCAAAAAGTAATCAGTTCAATATCTTTATGTAAATCCTGCATATGATTGTAAACTGAGTAAGATCCAAACAAAATCAGCCAGCCCGAAGCATTTGTTGGACACGAACGGTGTGAACCTGCGTTGTAAGGAACCGTGTCGTCATTGCTTCCATGAGCCAATAACATCGGAATTGCTTTTTCTTTGGTAATCAAATTAATATCCTGAATTGCGCCTGAACCACCAATGAAACCTGCATATTTAAAGTTTTCGGGCAAATTAGGTTTGTATAAATTCATAAGTTTATAATCCCAAAACGAAGCATGAAAACCAATTTCGGCACCGGCACTAATTCCAGAAATAAAGATTTTTGAAGTATCGAGATTGTATTTATCGGCATTTTCAATTAAATAAGAAGTTGCCTGCCACATATCGCTTACGCCAATTTGAATTGCTTTTATTTTTTCGGTTAAAACACCTTTACAGCCAAAATCTTTTCCTTTCATATATAAACTGTATGAAATGCTCGCAACTGCGTAGCCGTTTTTAGCCATAAACATTCCAAAGTCTTTTTCGCTTGTGCGTTCGCCGCCAGAAAATCCGCCGCCAAATGCAAACAGAATTACAGGAGTTTTTTCATTTGCTTTTTTCTTTGGGAGATACAAATCTAAATCAAGTTTTAAAGTGTCATTTTGAAAATAAGTTAAGGTTTTGATTTCTTGTGCTTGAGTGTTATGAAAAGCGAAAATTGTAAAAAGGAATAAGATGATTTTTTTCATTGCAATGTGTTTTAATTTCGCAATCCCGATAGTTATCGGGAGTAGAGTTGCGAAGTATTTCAAATATAAAGGTTTGCTGCGAATTTTACGAATTTTGATTAATTTTAATTTTAAAATTAATCAAAGGCTAGCAAAATTCATGCAGATATTTGTAAGGATAATTAGTGTAAATTAGTGAAATTCGGGGCGAAAAAACAGTTATCTTTTCAATAGAAAAAATCTAAAATTTAAACTCAAAATTCTAAATTCAAAAATCGTATATTTGCGTTTATTTTTAATTACAAATGGAGAACGATAAAGAAAAAAAAACAGCCGAATTTTACGAAAGATTAAAAGTAGAACTTGATAATGCAAATATTTGGCCTGCGGAATATTTGTATAAATTTATTGTGCCAACTGTAGCAGACAATGTTGAGCGTGTCGAAAAAGCTTTTGATGATATGGGCGCTGTTATTAAAACAACAAAATCTAAAACAGGTAAGTTTACCAGTGTTTCTGTAGATGTTACGATGCACAGTTCTGATGCTGTTATTGTTAAATACAAAGAAGTTTCTACAATAGAAGGTATAGTTTCATTATAACTTATGAACGAAAAATATAAAAAAGAAGTCGCGAATGATGTTGTTTTTAATTTAGAATACAATTCTGAAAGACAACGATTAATTATTCCAGAATATGGTCGTCATTTACAAAAATTGATTGATCAGGCTACTGCAATTGAAGATGATGAAACGCGCAACAAAGCAGCGAAATATATCATTCAGGTTATGGGAAGCTTGAACCCTCATTTGCGTGATGTGCCGGATTTTCAGCATAAATTATGGGATCAGCTTTTTATTATGTCTGATTTTAAATTGAATGTAGAATCTCCGTATCCAATTCCATCAAGAGATGTATTGCAGTTAAAACCAGATGTTTTACAATATCCGCAAAACTTCCCGAAATACAGATTTTATGGAAACAACATCAAATATATGATTGATGTGGCCAATAAATGGGAGGATGGCGAAATGAAAAATGCATTGGTTATGGTAATTGCTAACCACATGAAAAAATCATTTTTGAGCTGGAACAAAGACACTGTAAAAGATGATGTGATTTTTGAGCATTTGTATGAATTGTCAGGAGGAAAGATAAACCTGCTTCACAGTACAGAAGAATTGTTGAACACAACAGATTTAATGCGTACTAACAAGCGTGTTTCAAATAAGATAACACCAGCTGGACAGCCAAAAATTCAAAACAATAAAAACAATAAAGGAGGTAAACAAAAGACCTTTCAAAAAAATAATAATCAGAAATAAAAAAGGGGCTAAGATGCTAAGGGACTAAGATGCTAAAACTTTTAGCTTAGAACCTGAGAATCTCAGAACCTGAGAACCTAAAAGAAATCTATGGGAATTTTTAAAATCGAAGGAGGAACTCCTTTAAAAGGAGAAATCACTCCACAAGGAGCAAAGAATGAGGCGTTACAAATTTTATGTGCCGTGCTTCTAACAGGAGAGAAAGTAAAAATTAATAACATTCCTGATATTATAGACATCAATAAATTAATCACATTATTGGGTAATTTAGGGGTGAAAATTCAACGTAACGAACCGGGTTCGATCACTTTTCAAGCTGATGAGGTTAATGTTGGGTATTTAGAAACAGAAGCTTTCAAAAAAGAAGGTGGAGCTTTACGTGGTTCTATTATGATTGTTGGTCCACTTTTAGCTCGTTTCGGAAAAGGATATATTCCTAAACCAGGTGGAGATAAAATTGGTCGTCGTAGATTAGATACACACTTTGAAGGGTTTATCAATCTTGGAGCAAAATTTAGATATAACAGAGAAGACCATTTTTACGGAGTAGAAGCTCCAGAAGGTCTTACTGGAACTGATATGTTATTAGACGAAGCGTCTGTAACGGGAACTGCAAATATTGTAATGGCTGCAGTTTTAGCTAAAGGAACAACTACAGTTTACAACGCAGCATGCGAACCATATTTACAGCAATTGTGTAAAATGTTGAACTCGATGGGAGCTAAAATTACTGGAGTTGGGTCTAATTTATTGACTATCGAAGGTGTTGAAAGCCTTGGCGGATGCGAGCATAGAATTTTACCAGATATGATCGAAATTGGTTCTTGGATTGGTCTTGCAGCTATGACAAAAAGTGAAATTACGATAAAAAATGTAAGCTGGGAAAATTTAGGTTTGATTCCAAATACATTCAGAAAACTTGGAATTACAATCGAAAAACGCAATGACGATATTTATATTCCTGCTCACAAAGATGGATATGAAGTAAAAACGGATATCGACGGTTCAATCTTAACAATTGCCGATGCGCCTTGGCCAGGATTTACACCTGATTTGTTAAGTATCGTTTTAGTAGTGGCAACACAAGCAAAAGGAGATGTTTTAATTCATCAAAAAATGTTCGAAAGCCGTTTGTTTTTCGTAGATAAATTAATCGATATGGGAGCAAAAATTATGTTATGTGATCCGCACAGAGCTGTGGTTATGGGGCATAATTTTGAATCTCAATTAAAAGCAACAACAATGTCGTCTCCTGATATTCGTGCAGGAATTTCATTGTTGATAGCAGCTCTTTCTGCAAAAGGAACAAGTACAATTCAAAATATCGAACAAATTGATCGCGGATACGAGCGTATCGACGAGCGTTTGAGAGCAATTGGAGCAAAAATCGTGAGAGCGTAAATAAAAGTTAGCCACGACACAAGCGAAAGCGAACTGGCGAAGCAATTCACGAATTATTTTGATAATCTTTGAAGATTTAAATTCGTGAATTCATGGAAAAAAAAATAGTCTAAATGACAAACGAACAAAAAGCTGTAAAAGCTACTATCTTTAGTATAGTTGGAAATACCTGCCTGGCCCTTATAAAAGGTCTTGCAGGTTTTTTTGGCAATTCATATGCCTTGATTGCAGATGCGATCGAATCGACAACGGATATATTTTCGTCATGTTTGGTTTTGTTCGGAATTAAATATTCTAATAAACCTGCAGATGAAAATCATCCATATGGTCATGGTCGCGCCGAACCGTTAATTACATTTTTGGTTGTTGGATTTTTAATTACATCAGCAACTATTATTGGTTACGAAAGCATTGCTAATATCCAAACACCGCATGCCTTGCCTAAATCATGGACATTGTATGTTTTGGGAGCCATTATTATCTGGAAAGAATATTCGTTTCGATTAGTTATGAAACGAAGTAAACAAACAAAGAGTTCGTCTCTAGCTGCAGATGCTTGGCATCATCGCAGTGACGCCATTACTTCTGTAGCGGCATTTGTCGGGATTTCGATTGCGTTGTTTATGGGAAAAGGTTACGAATCTGCAGATGACTGGGCGGCACTTTTTGCTGCATTTTTTATACTTTACAACAGTTATAAAATTTTTAGACCTGCATTAGGTGAAATCATGGATGAGAATCTAAATGATGATTTGGTAGAAGAAATTAGAATAAAATCATTAACCGTTGTTGGGATTTTAGGAACCGAAAAATGTTTTATTCGTAAAGCAGGAATGAAATATCATGTTGATCTTCATGCTATCGTATCAGCAAAAATATCTGTTAAAGAAGGACATGATTTGGCACATAAGCTGAAAGATACTCTTAGAGAAAAAATTCCTGAATTAGGACATGTATTAATTCATGTTGAACCAGATGATTATAATTGATTTTTAAGATTAAAAGGGACTAAGGTTCTAAGGTGCTGAGAAAAAAAACTTAGCATCTTAGAACCTTAGTATCTTAGCCACTTTTTTAATCCAACACATTCAAAATCTTCAGCCCGAAGACAACTCCGTTTTGCTGAATTCCTCCTTGATAGGAATGTACATAATCTACTCTGAATATCTTGAATTTTCCAAAACCTAAATTGTCTAAACCAACGGTAAACTCAGTATAAGGTTTTCTGTCGGGAATTGCCAGAGTATGAAATCCTAGATTCATAGTTGATTTTAATAAATTAATCAATGGAATTTTATTGGTTACAAAGCCCATGTCATTGTGCTCTAAGTGCATTTCAAAATAACTGTCATTTGTACTGTTAGTGTAATATGGCATTAAATTAAAAACATTCAAATAGCGGTCGCTTGTTCCAATGTGCGTTTGATTTCCGTTAAAATGTCTGTAATCTATAAAAGAGATATTTTCGGCATTGAAAAATTTACCGGCTCTAAAATTCATTCCTAAAACCCCTTTATTGTTTAAAGAGAGGTCATATTGAACAGAGGCGCCGATTCTTTCAAATTCATATTTTTTCTCGCTAGCGGCAAATGCTTTTTCAAAAGCTAAAAATACAGTTGGATATTTTTCATTTTTAATGTTATATCGTCCGTCAGGTCTCGAAATGTATTTATTTCCAAAGTTAATACGTGCAGTCAAAGCCGTTTTAAACAAATGATGCTGATCAAATGCAGGAGTTATAAAATCGTTTGGTGCCAGCGGATTATTTGACGTGTAAATATCATCTCTTTTAAAAAAAGAATAATCAGTAGTATTAAAAAGAGGTTTTCGCTGTTCGTAGCCAATTTTTGCATTTAAGTTTATTCCATTAGCAACATCCTGTCCGTAATTAATTTGAGCAAATTCTAAGTTGTACAATTTCATGTAATTGTCTTTGAAAAACAAGGAACTTATTGAATTGACAATATTACTAATAGGTTCACTGCTGTTATATTGCGCAGTTTTTGTTCCTCCAGAAGCCCAGATTGCAGCATGGTTTATGTTGTTAAAACGATGGCTGAATTGACCTGTAACACGAAAACGCTCATCAGAAAAACCATAATTAAAGGTTGTACTTATAGAAGTACTTGTTCCTTTTTCTTCATTCCATTTTTTAAAAGAAAATCCCGAATCGAGATTAAAACCTTGAACAGTGTTAAAACTTAAAGAACTTAAATTCAATAAACCTTTATATTCAAAAGAATATTTCTTGAAAGTATTTTTATAATCATACCCCATTAAAACATCAAAGATTTTGAACTTATTGTTTTTAGCGTCAACAGAATCAGTATATTTTTGAGATTTTCGGATGGTTTGTAAACTGTCTTTTTTAATGTAATCATTACTTTCCTCAATAGTCAAAGGAATTGGACGTATTTGATTCCAAAAAGCGTCATCTTTTTTATTTGCATCAGCTTCAAAAGCTACAATTTCATTGCCAAAAGTTTTCTTTTGAAAAGAAGCAGGAAATTCATAATTCGAATACACGTAATTGAATTTTCCAGAGAACTTTACGCCAAAAGCACCGGCATTAAAAGAAAGAGTTTGAGCGTTTTTTGACCAGATTTTATTTTTGACATTGTAACTGAAGCTCTGTTTTAGATTCATTACTTCGGTAAATTCGTTTTTCATTCTATAGCCTTTTATGTCTAAGTCTACAGCATAAATCGCAAAACTATCATCAACTATATAGATGTAGCCTTCAAAAACAGGTTCTTTATCACGTTTAGGTGTTACCTTTATTTTGTTAATTTGTTGATTGTTATCGTCAAAAAATGTTCCTTCAAGTTTGTATTTGTAGTAATTGAAAGCATTATCTGCAATAGGAGAAATAAGATTAATGTTGAATTCTAATGTGTTATCATAGAAATCATAAGTAGATAAAGTCGCCGTATTGTAACTGAATCCGTTATTGTTTCCAGAAATTTTAGAAGCAATGATTTTCTCTTTTAGTTTTTCTGGTTTTTCAAAAGAAATCTTAGAAATCGTTTCAGATAAATATAAAATACCTGTTCCAGTTGAGTCTAAATTTGAAGCCATTTCATCGCCAATATCGACTTTCATCCCCATTATTTTCTTTGGAAGATCTTTTATTTTAAACATTCCTTTCGAATAAAAATCGGCGGTATAACGAGCCGTTTTTTCAGAATTACTTTTTTTGTTAGCAATAGCACTTTTTATAATAGCATTTGCAGGATTGTCTTTTGAATTAATTACAATCTCATTAAGTTCAAAATTTTCCTCTTCCATTTTTACATCTAAAATCAAGTTTTTTGAATTAGAAGCAACGGTATGTTTTTGAGTTTTAAAACCTAGATACTGAAAGGTGATTTTATTTTTGCCAATTTCTTTTACATTAAGCTGGTATTTTCCCTGTTCATTTGAAGTGGTACTGGTATAAGTATTCTCTTCAAAAACAGAAACAAAAGGCAGTGGATTTCCTTTGAGATCAGTTATTGTCCCTTTGATTTGGGCAAAATTGGAAATTGAAAAAATTAAAAAGGCGAGTACGGTAAAGTTTTTCATGAGAGTGGTTTCTCTCACAAAAATAGAATAAGTTAAAAACGAGCTTATTAAAAAATTGTTAAAAAAAGACTTACAAGAAAGATTGAATCGCAAGATCGTAACTTTTTAGGCCAAAACCTAAAATTACACCTTTTGCGTTTCCAGATAAATACGATTGATGTCTAAAGCTTTCGCGGGCATAAGTGTTTGAAATGTGTACTTCGATTACCGGTGTTGTAACCGCTTTCATAGCATCACCTAAACCTATAGAAGTGTGAGTGTATGCTCCTGCATTCAAAATAATTCCATCAAATGTAAAACCGCATTCTTGAATTTTACCAATCAATTCGCCTTCAATATTGCTTTGATAATATGAAAGTTCAACGTTTGGATATTTCTGTTTCAACGTTTCAAAATAATCTTCAAAAGTTTGACTTCCGTAAACTTCAGGTTCTCTTTTTCCTAAAAGATTTAGATTTGGTCCGTTGATAATGCAGATTTTCATAAATAATTTGATTTTAATTTTATAAGTGATGTAATTTTATTTTACTGAAATATTTCACTAGAGTGTAAAAATAAAAAAACCGTTCTAATTAATTGAACGGTTTTTATAAAACTATGTGATATTCTTTTTAGAACATAAATCCAGCTGAAAGTTGAACTACAGAATTTTTAACATCTGCATTTGAAGAAGCTTCCGTTAATCCTAGGCTGTAACGACCTTGAACAAAAATACTTTCAGTAATTTTTAAACCTAAACCTGCATTAAGAGCAAAATCAAATGTATTAGCATCGTCAAATCTTACGTCATTTTTTTGACTTAATAGAAAAGAAGCCTGTGGACCAACCTCTAAACTTAATGATTTTGTCATGTAAATTTTTGCCATTACAGGGATCGATAAATAAGCTAATTTATTTTTAAAGTCTTCCTGAGCATCCTTAAATTTATAAGTTGCTCCTTGTGTAGAATATAAAAGTTCTGGTTGAATAGAGAATTTTTCTAGTAATTTAAGTTCTGCAACAAGACCAGCATGGTAGCTTGTAATTCCGTCTTTGTCAAACGCTACTCCATTAAGACCTGCATCTCCTGTTTGGCTTGCAAAGTTAACTCCGGCTTTTACTCCCAATTTTAATAATTGCGCTTGAATGGTTGCTGATGTTGCTAAGAACAATACAGCGGCTAAAAGTATTTTTTTCATAAAAATGTTTTTAGGGGTTTCGTGTTTATATGTTATTTATTAAGTCAAAACTACATTATTTTCATTTTATTGCTTTATATCAAGCTTTATAAAATTATTAAAATTCACACTTTTTTTAAGTTTTTATTAGGTTTTGAAGCTGTGTTTTCTTCTAATCTATTGTAAATCAATTATTTATTTGTAATCTAATTCTGTCTTATTTTGATATTGTATTACCGTATTGTGGACATTTTTTAGTAAGTGTAATCTTAGTTTTGTTCCCTGTAATTAAAAAAAAAATAAATTATGAAAAAGGTTATTTTAACTGCTATTGCAGTATTTGGTTTTGCATTTGCTAATGCACAAACTGGTGGATTTGCTAAAGGTGATGCTTTTATCTCTGGAGCTTTATCTGTAGGATCAACAAAAGAGGGAGATGCTAAAACTAGCAACTTTACAATTGTTCCTAGTGTAGGTTATTTTGTGTCTGAAAACATTGCTATTGGAGGCAAATTAGGATTTGGTTCAAATAAGATGGGTGATGATAAAACTAATGCCTTTACTGCTGGAGCTTTTGGTAGATACTATTTTACTCCTGCTTCTCAGTTCTCAGTTTTTGGTCAAGCTGGTCTTGATTTTACAAATAGTAAATCAGGGGATTTTAAAACTAATCAAATTGGTACAAATGTAGGTTTAGGTTTAAGTTATTTCTTATCAAATCATTTTGCTATCGAAGCAACTTGGGCTGGTTTAGAATATAGTGTAAACAATAATGGAGGTCATGGTGCTGATAAAAGTAACAGCTTTGGTTTTGGTACTGACTTAAGAGATGTAAGTTTTGGAGTAATCTATAAATTCTAAATAAATTATCTTGTTAGTTTTAAAAGGCCTTCCTCTTTTGAGGAGGGCTTTTTTATGGATATAATAGTTGAGTGGTGTGATTTAATTGCTTTTAAATTAATTGGTTAGTTTTTTTGCTACTATTTTTTTTGTTAAATTCCTAGTGTAGAATTATGAAGAATATTTTTATATTTGATGTATATAACGTAAAAACAAATTGTAATGAAAAGAATTATTTTAGCTGCTATAGCAGTAATGGTATTTGGATTTGCGAATGCGCAAAAAACAAGATTCGGAGTTAAAGGAGGTCTTAACCTTACAACTTTTGCTGGTGGAAATTACTGGGATGCTAAATCTTTGGTTGGTTTTCAAGTAGGAGGCTTTGCCGAAATTAAAGTTATAGAGAGGTTGTCGATTCAACCTGAGGTTTTGTTTTCTACACAGGGAGCTAAACTTGATGATCTAGATATCGATAGCAAATTAAACTATATTAATATACCTGTTTTGGCTAAGTTTTATGTTACAAAACAGTTTACTGTAGAGGCGGGGCCACAAATTGGGTTTTTAGTATCTGCTAAAAATGATGGTCACGATGCTAAAGATGGTTTTAAATCTGTAGATACAGGATTTAATTTTGGAGCTGGATATAATTTTACAGAGAATGTTTCTGTAGGGCTTCGTTATACTGTAGGTTTGTCAAATATCGCAGATTATAATGCTGAAACTTGGGAAGAGCTTTATGATAGTCCGAAGAACAGTGTTTTGGCATTGACTCTAGCTTATAAATTCTAATATCTTAAAACGATATTTTGTAAAAAACCTTCCTAGATTTTAGGAAGGTTTTTTTATAGTTAAAAATGTTTTACTTTGTAAAGTATGAAATGGAATAATTACATAAAAGACTACCAGTCGTATTTGCGCATAGAAAGGGGATTGTCTAAAAATACAATCGAGAATTATAGTTTTGATATAGAACGTTTGTGTCTTTTTTTAGAAACCAATCAAATTGATGTTTCGCCTTTAAAAATTACTGACGAAACAATTCAGCAGTTTATATATTCAGTATCTAAGGAAGTAAACCCAAGATCTCAATCTAGAATTATTTCTGGTTTGAAAAGCTTTTTTAATTATTTGGTTTTTGAAGATTATAGAAACGATAGTCCTTTAGAGTTAATTGAGAGTCCTAAAACTGGTAGAAAATTACCTGATACATTGTCTGTGGAAGAAATTGATGCTTTAATTGCTGCGATAGATTTGAGCAGTAACGAAGGGGAAAGAAACCGGGCTATGCTGGAAACTTTGTACGGCTGCGGACTTCGAGTTTCGGAGTTGGTTTCGCTCAAAATATCTGATTTGTTTTTTGATGAGGGTTTTGTGAAGATTACAGGAAAAGGAAATAAAGAACGTTTTGTTCCAATAGGTAAAGTGACTCGAAAATACATAGAGATTTACCAAAATGAAATTCGGGTGCATTTAAATATTAAAAAAGGTTTTGAAGATACTTTGTTTTTAAATCGTCGAGGTAATCAGCTTACTCGTGCTATGATTTTTACAATAATAAAAGATCTGGCAGTAAAAATTAAATTAAGTAAAACAATTAGTCCGCATACATTACGCCATTCTTTTGCGACACATTTATTAGAAAACGGCGCCGATTTGAGGTCAATTCAATTAATGCTCGGACATGAATCTATTACCACAACAGAAATTTATGTACATCTTGATCGAAGTTTTTTGAAAGAAGTAATGCATTCATTCCATCCAAGAAAATAATTTTTTTACGCGAAACCTCTGTTTTTAAGCAAAAATTAATATATTGTATTTGATTTAATGTTAAAAAGAAAGTATAAAAAGCAATAATAAGACTTTTGAATTTGATTTTGATAAAGTAATTATTTACTTAAATGACGGCGTATGGTTTTTGATTTTTTTAATAGTGAAGATTGCTTAGAAGTTAATAATTTTTACAAAAAGCTGCTTGCAGAAGTGCCGGACTTGATATTTCAGTTTGTGATAGATGCAGATAATCAGTATTCATTTCCTCTTGTAAGCAGATCTGTTGATGAGATTTTTGAACTTGCGATAGATAAATTTACAGATGATATAAAACTGATTATCTACGAAAGAATCTTGCCACAAGACCGAGATATGTTTTTTCAAACCTTGGTTAAGGCGCGCAAAGAAATTAAGCCTTGGGAGATTGAGTTTAGAGCAGTTTTACCCAAAAAAGGACTTCGATGGTTTAGGATTTCGGCTAAAACTGAATTGTCTGACGGTGATAAAGTAAGCTTTTTTGGACATGTTTCAGATATAACTGAACTTAAAGATAAAGAGGAAAAACTTCGTATTTCTGAAGAGCGTTTTCAGTTTGCTCTAGACGCTTCTACAGTTGGAATTTGGGATTGGGATATGGTAACTAATAACGTTTTTTATTCGTCATTATCATTAAAAATCTTAGAATTAGAATCGAGTGATATTTTTGATGATCCAGAGCGCTGGGATAAAATTGTGCATCCTGATGATCTTCCAAAATATTATTCAGATATAAAAGAGCATTTTGAAAATAAGATTCCCTATTATGAAAATTACCATCGCGTAATGACTTCCAGTGGTAATTATAAATGGATTTTAGATCGCGGTAAAGTTATCAAGCGTGATGAAAATGGAAAGCCATTGCGTGTTATAGGTACGCATACTGATATATCATTGCAGAAAGAAAAGGAGCTTGAGCTCTTGAAAACAATGAAGTTGTACAGCGATCAAAATAGCCGACTGCTTAATTTTTCGCATATTGTTTCGCATAATTTAAATACTCAGGCGGGCAATATTAAATCAATTTTAGATTTTATTGATGCTGATGGTGATAAGGAAACAGTTACAGAAATGCTTGAACATTTGCGTACGGTTTCTAATGATTTAAATGAAACGATTTCAAATTTAAGTCAGATCGTAAAAACGCAAAGCAATATTAATATAACAGTTGGGCCGTTAAAGCTTTTTGAGTATATAGAAAAAACTATTTCGACAATAAAAGGTCACAGCAAACAGAAAAAGGTCACAATTATAAATAATGTGCCAGAGTACTTGATAATAAATTTTAATCCCGCTTATCTGGAAAGTGTTTTGTTGAATTTTACAACTAATGCAATAAAGTATGCGCATCCTGATCGAGATCCAGTTATTGTTTTTGATTATGGTTTAGAAACAGATGGACATAAATCATTGAAGATTACGGATAATGGTTTAGGAATTGATTTGAAGGTATATGGTGATTTGTTGTTTGGGATGTATAAAACATTTCATAAACATGAAGAGGCAAGAGGAATAGGTTTGTATATCACCAGAAATCAAATAGAAGCTATGAAAGGAACGGTTTCTGTAGAAAGTGAAGTAGGAGTAGGGACGAGTTTTAAAATTACGTTTAATGATCTTTAAAAGCTTTGCAATTAGATAAAATCAAAAAAGGCAGTTCGTAGAGAACTGCCTTTTTGTTTTTTTATGTATAGATTAGCTGTTATTTTGCAATATTTACAGCTCTAGTTTCTCTAATTACAGTTACTTTAACTTGACCAGGGTAAGTCATTTCAGTTTGAATTTTTTGTGAGATTTCAAATGATAAGTTTGCCGCATTGTCATCAGAAACTTTTTCACTTTCAACAATAACACGAAGTTCTCTACCAGCTTGAATTGCGTAAGCATTTTTCACACCGCTGAATCCGTAAGCTACTTCTTCAAGATCTTTCAAACGTTGAATGTATGAATCTAGAACCTGACGTCTCGCTCCTGGTCTTGCTCCCGATATAGCATCACAAACCTGAACAATTGGCGATAATAATGATTTCATTTCGATTTCGTCGTGGTGAGCACCAATAGCGTTGCAAACTTCCTCTTTTTCTCCGTATTTCTCGGCCCATTGCATACCTAATAATGCGTGAGGTAAATCGCTTTCTGTATCTGGAACTTTACCAATATCGTGTAGTAAACCAGCTCTTTTAGCCAATTTTACATTCAAGCCTAATTCAGCTGCCATGATACCGCAAAGTTTCGAAACTTCTCTAGAGTGTTGTAATAAATTTTGACCGTAAGACGAACGGTATTTCATTCTACCAACAACTTTAATCAGTTCTGGATGTAATCCATGAATTCCTAAGTCGATAACAGTACGTTTTCCAACTTCGATAATTTCGTCATCAATTTGTTTAGCTGTTTTTGCAACAACTTCTTCAATTCTAGCTGGGTGAATACGTCCGTCAGTTACTAATTTGTGCAATGACAAACGAGCAATTTCTCTACGAACTGGATCAAAACAAGAAAGAATGATAGCTTCTGGTGTATCATCAACGATAATTTCAACTCCAGTTGCAGCTTCAAGAGCTCTAATGTTACGACCTTCACGACCAATGATTCTACCTTTTACATCGTCAGATTCGATGTTGAATACAGAAACGCAATTTTCAACTGCTTCTTCTGTTCCAACTCTTTGAATTGTATTGATGATGATTTTTTTAGCTTCTTGCTGTGCAGTAAGTTTTGCCTCTTCAATTGTGTCTTGAATATGAGACATTGCTTTGCTTTTAGCTTCTGCTTTTAAGCCTTCAACTAATTGTTCTTTTGCTTCTTCTGCAGAAAGTCCAGAGATAACTTCAAGCTGTTGTAATTGACTTTTGTGTAACTTGTCAACTTCAGCTTGTTTTTTGTCTAAAACCTCAATTTTATTATTGTATTCAGCTGTTTTAGATTCAAAATCGTCGTTTACTTTTTTGGCTTTTGAAAGCTCGTTAGAAACTTGAGATTCTTTATCACGTACTCTTTTTTCTACTTCAGCAACTTTTTTATCTCGTGCTAAAATAACTTGTTCGTGTTCTGATTTTAATTCGATAAAACGTTCTTTTGCTTGAAGAATTTTATCTTTTTTAATATTTTCGGCTTCTAAATTAGCGTCTTTTAAAATAGAAGCTGCTTCTTTTTTTGCGTTTTTTATTAGGTTTGAAATATTACTTTTCTCGATAAATTTAGCTATTGCAAAACCTGCTGCAATACCTACTATACCAATAATGATCGTTATGATGTCCATGTTTGTTAAGGTTTATATATAAAAAAAGCCTACATTAATTGCTTGAATAAACTCGTAAAGACAAGTTTTGAGCTAACTCACTGTTCAAGTTTCCTCGCAATAAAGCGTGGCATGCTATAGTAGTGATGATTTGCTCATTCTAAATTGTTAGTGTTGAGTTTACCAATTGTGAACTAATGTAGGCAGTATCTTAGTTTCTGTAAAGAACGTTTAGTTTTCGAGATATTGATCTAAAAGCAAATTTAATTTTTTAATTCTTTCAATAGTTTGCTTGCCATCGATTGCGTTATCAATTTGTTTTTGTTCCACTTGCGATGCAAATTGCAGTGCGCACATGGCTAATACATCTTGTTTATCGCGAACTGCGTAACTTTCTTCGAACTGCTTAATCATGGCATCAATTTTTTTTGAAGCACTTCTAAGTCCTTCTTCTTGAGCTGGATCTACCGTTAATGGGTAAACTCGGTCTGCAATTGATATTTTGATTTTAAGCTTTCCGTCCATGTTATCTAATCTGATAGTTGTGCTATACAGTAATCAATTTCGCGAATTAATGAATTTATTTTAAGCTTTGTCTCTCTCTTGTTGTCGTCGCTGCCAAGCAACGAAT
Organism: Flavobacterium oncorhynchi; assembly: GCF_002217355.1. Lineage (GTDB taxonomy): Bacteria > Bacteroidota > Bacteroidia > Flavobacteriales > Flavobacteriaceae > Flavobacterium > Flavobacterium oncorhynchi. The sequence continues at coordinate 56,874 of NZ_MUHA01000012.1, forward strand.
TGGCTATCTTAAGTGTGTCATACTGCTTCTTCAAAGCTTCAATCTCCTCAGATTGTTTTCGAATAATTTGCGCAGCTTTGGCTAATTCTAATTGTAATACCTGATTATTCTTTTCCAAGCTTTTTGATTTCTCAAACAGCTTTTCAATTTTATATTCAAGAGTATCAATTATTTCGGCAATTACACTCATTATACATCCTATTCATTACTTAATCATACAAAGTTAATATTCCTTTTTATTAATGCAATTTTTTATCGATTTTTTTGCATTAAAAATAGACAAATAAATGAATTTCAATCAATTGTGTTTTTGTGGCTGTATCTTCGGTTTTTCCCTGTTAATTTTTTATCTTAGCAAAAATGTTATTTATGAGATTTTCTGTATTTGCCCTTTTGTGCGGCCACTTTATTTTTGCCCAAACACAATATCCTAAAGATTATTTTCGTCCGCCATTAGATATTCCGATGCAGCTTTCGGGTAATTTTGGGGAATTAAGACCAAATCATTTTCATGCAGGTTTTGATTTGAAAACCAATCAGAGAGAAGGATTGAACGTCTATGCAATTGCCGATGGTTATGTGTCAAGAATAAAGATTTCGACGTTTGGAAACGGAAAATGTATTTACATTACGCATCCAAATGGGTATACTTCTGTTTATGGACATTTACAAACTACTAAAGGAGCGATTCAAGATTATGTAACCAAAGCGCATTATGCTGAAAAGGCTTATGAAATTGAATTATTCCCGAAACCCGGCGATCTTCCGGTTACAAAAGGACAATTAATTGCACTTTCTGGAAATACAGGTTCATCTGAAGGGCCGCATTTGCATTTTGAAATTAGAGATACAAAAACGGAGTTTGTAATTAATCCGATTTTCTTCGGGTTTGATAAAAATATTAAAGATACAAAGAAACCAACGTTGTCTAGTTTGTATGTTTATCCATTAGATAATGCCTCAGTTAATCAATCCAAACAGCCTTTGTTGTTAAACATGACACTTCAAAAAGACGGAACCTATCTTGCTGGAAAAGTAAAAACTAACGGAAAAATCGGTTTTGGAATTAATGCTGTTGATACTGATGATGTTTCTTTTAATAAAAATGGCGTTTTTAATGTTTCGACATTTTTGAACGGAAATCAAAATTACAACTATCAATTTAATACCTATTCATTTGATGAAATGCGTTACATCAATGCATTTATTGATTATTCTCGATACAAAAAAACAAGTCAGCGTATTCAGAAGCTTTTCATGAAAACACCTTTTGCGTTAAGCATTATAAAAACGGATGCGTCTAGAGGGATAATTACGGCAGAACCTAATTTGGCGTCAACTTATAGAATTGAAGTTTCAGATTATTATGGAAATCTAAATTCAATCACAGTTCCAATCGAATATGATTCAGCTGATCCTTTGGTGCCGGCAGAAGCCAGTGCATCTAAGTATTTTGTTAAATACAATAAAGATTCTAATTTCGAAAAAGACAATATGTCTGTTTTCTTTCCTGCAGGAACATTTTACGATGACTTTAATTTAAATTTTGATGTTAAAAACAATCGAATTTATATTCATGATGATACAGTTCCTGTGCATTCTAATTTTACAATAACCATCAAGGATAATACTTACTCTGAAGCCTTGCGTGACAAAGTTTTTATAGGAAGAATAAGCGGAGCAAGCAGCAGTTACAATGGAACGGTTAGAAAAGGAGATGTTTATACGGCAAAATCAAAAGTATTAGGACAATATGGTTTAGTATTAGATACTATAAAGCCAGTTATTAAAATTACAAAGCCGGTTCAGGACAAATGGATCAGCGATCAGAAAAAAATCGAGTTTATTATCAGCGATTCTTCGTCAGGAATTAAATCCTATAACGGGTATTTGAACGGAAAATGGGTTTTGTTTGAATATGAAAATAAAAATAAAAAGATTACTCATACTTTTGATCCTCAATTGCTGCTTGAAGGAGCAAATGATTTAAAAATTGAAGTAATTGATAATGTAGGGAATTCTTCTATCTTTGAAACACGTTTCCTTAGAAGTCAACAAAAATAAAACCCCAAATAGTTGTATAATAATAGGTTCATATTCGCCTTGTTTTTTCTGTTTTTTACATGTGCTTTGGTTGCTCAAAGCGGACATGTTAAAGGAATTATTGTTGACGATGAAAATAATATTGTTTCTAATGTAAATATCACATCTGGTAAAAGCAGTACGCAATCTGATGCCAATGGTTTTTTTGAAATTGATGTGGTTTCAAACAAAAAGGTTTCAATAATTTTTACCCATATTTCTTTAAAAATGATAAGCTTAACGGTGAATTTAAAGCCAAATGAGTTTTTTGTTTTTAATCCTGTAATGAATAATTCTGAAGAGCAGATGGGAGAAGTTTTTGTATCTTCCAAAAACAGAAAACGTGTCCAGGGAATTGCAACAATTGATTTAACAGCAATAAAAAAAGTTCCGGGTGCAAATGCAGGTGTAGAAAATATCTTAAAAACACTTCCGGGCGTAAATTCAAATAATGAACTTAGTACACAATATGCAGTTCGAGGCGGTAATTACGACGAAAATTTAGTTTACGTTAATGAAGTCGAAGTCTATCGTCCGTTTTTAATTCGGTCAGGACAACAGGAAGGATTGAGTTTTACCAATACAGATTTGGTTCAAAATGTTGATTTTTCGGCAGGTGGATTTCAGGCTAAGTTTGGAGATAAATTATCATCTGTTTTAGATATTACTTATAGAAAACCAACTCGGTTTGGAGCTTCCTTAGAAGCCAGTTTTTTAGGAGGAAGCGCTTCTGTCGATGCCGTTTCAAAAAACAAAAAATGGTCTGCAGTAACTGGAGTTCGCTACAGAAATAATAGTTTATTAGTAAACAGTCAAGATACAAAGACAAATTATACACCGACTTTTGCAGATTTTCAAACTAACATAAATTACGATATTTCTGAAAAATGGCAAATGAGCTTTTTAGGTAATGTTTCGCAGAACAAATATTTATATCAGCCATTAACCAGAGAAACAAAATTTGGGACTATTGATCAGCCAATGGCGCTTAATGTGTATTATGAAGGTCAGGAAAAAGATCAATATGACACTTACTTTGGAGCTTTAAAAACAACTTATAAAGTTTCTCCATCGCTTACGTTAAAATTGATTGGATCATTATTTCATACTACAGAAAAAGAGCATTTTGATATTTTGGCGCAATATCGTTTAGGAAATGCGGCAGCTGAGGATGGAACTAACGAGGCAGCAGTTGATTTTACTCGTGGAATTGGCTCGCAACTAAATCACGCCAGAAATGATTTGGATGCTTTAATTGCAAATGTTGAAATTAAAGGTGCTAAAGACTGGAAAGAAAGTCAGCTTGAATTTGGATTAAAATATACCAGAGAATCAATTCGAGATAGAGTTGTCGAGTGGGAGGTGATTGATTCGGCTGGATTTTCAATAAATCCGCCTTTAGTTATGCTGCCAAAAAATAATCCGCCTTACACACCTTACGAAGGTCCGCTTTTGCCTTATCAAAACGTTCGAGCAACAAATTTTAATACTATAAATAGATTTTCAGGTTATACGCAATGGAATAAACAATCAGAAATTGGTTCCAATCAAATTTGGTTTCATGTTGGTGCTCGCTTTCAAGGTTGGAATGTTTCGGGCGCAGCGGTTGAAGGAAAAAATCAGTTTGTACTCAGTCCGCGAGCGCAATTTGCAATAAAACCAGATTGGGATATGGACATGGTTTTTAGAATTTCTGGAGGATTGTATCATCAGCCGCCTTTTTATCGAGAACTCCGTGATTTGAATGGTGTAGTGAATCCAAATGTAAAAGCACAAGAAGCAGTTCATGTTGTTTTGAGTAACGATTACAATTTTAAAATGTGGAATCGCCCTTTTAAGTGGGTTACAGAAGTTTATTATAAGTCACTTTCAGATGTAAATGTGTATTCTATAGACAATGTTCGAATTCGATATGTTGCCAATAATAATGCAAAAGCATATGCGCAAGGTTTAGATTTTAGATTGAATGGGGAATTTGTGCCAGGAACAGAATCTTGGGTTAGTTTTGGATATCTGAAAACCGAAGAGAATTACGAGAACAAAGGTTATATTGCACGTCCGACAGATCAGCGTTTGAAATTTGCAATGATGTTTCAGGATTATATGCCAAATATTCCAAGTGTAAAAGTGTATCTTAATTTAGTCTATAATACTGGTTTGCCTGGAGGCGCTCCAGCGTATTCTGATCCTTATTTGTATCAAAACAGATTAAATGATTACAGAAGAGCGGATATTGGTTTTGCTAAAGTTTTTGTTGACAGCAGCACTCAGAATGCCAAAACAGGCTGGCTTAAAAATTTTAAAGAGTTATCTGTTGGATTAGAGATTTTTAATATTTTCAACAATCAAAATGCGATTACGAATACTTGGGTTCGCGATGTTTATTCTAAAAATCAATATGCGATTCCAAATTTTATGACTTCAAGAGTTTTTAATGTAAAACTGAATGCAAGGTTATGATAAGGAAGCGGGAAAATAGAAGAAGGATTTATTATGTTCCCGGAATGATTTCTTTAATTGTTATTCCTTTATTGTGCTTTTATCATTTTTATAAAGTTGATGCTTTTAAAGAAGAGGGATGTATCGATATTTATATCCCTAGCGACTCTGCTGAGATAGAAAAGGTTATGGCTTATAAAAGGAATTATAAAGTTTTTAATTTTAATAATTCCTTGGATTTAGAAAGAAAAAAGTTAAATGAACTTCGATTAGATTTAAAAGAATTAAATCGTACAAATGATACAATAAATGGAATTCAAGTTTGTTTTGGTACTAAGATGAGATATGAAGTTTATATTGAAATTTTGGATATCTTCTTTGCTGAAAAAGAAACATTGTTTATGCAATATAAAAACAACTTTTTTGTTTTGAAAATACCAAAGCCTAAGAATCAAATAAGTGTAAAAATTGTCCCAATTACATGTGGTTATTTCGAAGCTAATAAAGATTATATCTTGGAACAGGAGAGAAAGAGAAAGTACGAGTATTACTTATCTTTGTATAAACAAAATTGGATTATATTTTTAGGTTATCTTGGAATTGTGTTTCTTAATATCTTTACTTTAGTAAAATTCAATAAAAACAGATAATACGATCAAAAATACTATATTTGATATTCTAATATAATTGCAAGCATGAAAAATTCTTTAAAATATATAGCCTTAATAATCATCGGTACATTAATGAGTTGTAAAGATGAAGTACAGCAAAAGCCAAAAGTAATTTATGATGGTTCAAATAAAGTTGGAGCTGTTGCAAAGAGTGATTCGACACAAATTGAAATTGCAGATTTGCCTATTCAGATGGAAGGAACGAATTATTTAATTCATCCTGTTGGTGATTTAAGGGTTTTTGAAAAGGGTTCAAAAGCACGTTACGGTTCTTCGAGCGTGAATGATATAAGTTTTACAATCTCTAATTTGGGAGAATATGAAATTACGGGATATCTTCAGAATTTAAAATTTCAAAAAGTAGATTCAGATTCAATTCGTCCGCTTTCAGATAAACCGGTTTTAATTTTAACCGCTACTTACTTAAAAACTGTTGCAGACAAAACGCAGAATAAAGTTATGGTTTATACTTTAACAGATTCGGATACTAACAAAGATGGTAAAATTGATACAAGCGATATTAAGACCTTGTATTTAAGTGATATCAGTGGGGAAAACTTCACAAAAGTTTCTGCTGATTTGCAAGAGTTGGTAGATTGGAATTTGATTGAATCTAAAAGCCGTTTATACTTTAGAACAATCGAAGATACAAACCAAAATGGACAGTTTGATAAAAACGATGTTCTGCATTACAATTATATCGATTTGACTTCGAAAAAATGGGAAGTGAAAAATTATAAGCCTATATAGAGGTTCTGAGGTGCTAAGGTACTAAGATTCTGAGGTTTTTACAGATTGAAAGAATTAAGGTGATTTTTTGCACTTTATAAAATAAAGAAAGGCGTGTAGAAATTTAAAATTTTCTACACGCCTTTCTTATTAGTCACAATTAGAAAAGTTTTTAATCTGTGACAGGATAAAAACTTAGCGTCTTAGAACCTTAGCCTCTTTATATCAATATATCACTTTCCAAATCTGATTTTTCGATGTCAAAATCATGATCTAGTTTATGAACTAAATCAATAACAAGTTTTTTATACCAGTTCTCCGATTTAGGGTGTATATAGATTTTTTCGATAAGGTATTTAAGGTCAACATTGATTCTTAAACCATCGTTTATTTTGAGATTGCTTTTGGAAGTATCGGTAATAATTCTGACTTCGCGCTCGTATTGAAAGCTTTTTCTTTTGAATAAAAACGGAAAGAATAAATCGTCAAACGGAATATATTCTCTTTTGTAATCAATGTAATTTACTTCGCCTATATATTGGTCGAAATTGTTTTCTGGTTTTAAAGCTTTCTGTAATCTTCCAATTGTAGACTGAATGGCCAATCCTTCGCTGTTTTGAGTAAAAATCTGCCACATTGCAAACGATTCATATTCATTTATATGCCAGCTGCTGATGGCAACTTTTTCGCGATGTGTTTTGTAGTAACTCAGGAAGTCAGGATTGTCAACCGCAAGTTTTTTTATTTCTTCGTAAGTAGGTTCGCTAAAAGTGCCTTCGTATTGATCTTCAAATTTGTCAGAACGAGACATAAATAACTTTTTCGAAAGTAATAAGTCTAGAAATTTAGATAAATCAAGATATTTCCAAACAATCGTATTAGGATCGTCTGGCAGTTTGATATTAGGGTTGTTAATATACATTTTTAAGAAGCGTTAAAAAGTTTATTCTTTAACTAACCTAAAGTTATAAAAATAAACACAGATTAAAGAAATTAAAATCAGGTTTAATAATTCTTTAATCTGTGTTCGTTTATTTGTTAAGTCTTGGTTTTGTGCTTAAGACTCGAAAGACTGCATAGTTACCAGTTTATTGTAGGTTCCGTTGTGAGCAATTAGTTCGTCATGTGTTCCTTGCTCAACAATTTTTCCTTTTTGCATTACTACGATTATATCTGCTTTTTGAATTGTCGAAAGACGGTGGGCAATTACAATGGAAGTTCTGTTTTGCATCATGTTTTCTAAAGCGATCTGAACAAATTTTTCGCTTTCAGTATCTAATGCGGAAGTTGCTTCATCCAAAATCATAATCGGCGGATTTTTTAATACTGCTCTTGCAATCGATAAACGTTGTTTTTGTCCGCCAGAAAGCTTATTTCCGCTGTCTCCGATGTTGGTATAGATTCCCTGCGGAAGATCTTTTACAAACTCATATGCATTAGCAATTTTCAAAGCTTCGATTATTTCGTCATCAGTAGCGTCTAGTTTTCCTAATGAAATATTGGCCTTAATAGTATCATTAAATAAAATGCTGTCTTGTGTAACTAGTCCCATTAAGCTACGAAGCGATTGCAGATTCATATCCTTAATGTTGATGCCGTCAATAGAAATTGTTCCGTCGTTTACATCATAAAAACGAGTTAGTAAATTTGCGATAGTACTTTTTCCACTTCCAGATTGACCAACAAGTGCAACAGTTTGTCCTTTTTTAATTTGAAGAGAAAAGTCTTTTAAAACCGTTTCTTCTTCGTATTTAAAGTTGATATTTTGAATGTCGATATTGTTGTCAAAAGTCGATTTTTCAATCGCATTTTCTTTAGAAACAATAGTATTTTCTTGTTCCAAAATTTCAAGAACACGTTCTGCTGCGGCATTTCCTCTTTTTACTCCATAAGAAGCTTTAGAAATGGCTTTCGCGGGAGTTAGAATATTATAAGCCAATCCCATGTAAGCGATAAAAGCGGCACCTTCTAAAGTTTTGTCAATTAAAACCATCTGTCCGCCGTACCAAAGTAAAATGGCAATAACGGTAATCCCCATGAACTCACTCGCAGGAGAAGCTAAGTTCTGGCGGTTTCCAATGCTGTTTGATAAATTGAAAAAGCGTTCTGTCGAATTTTGAAAAACGGTATTAAAGTAATTTTCAGAATTATATCCCTTTACTACTTTTAATCCGCCAATTGTTTCTTCGATAGTCGATAGGAATCTTCCTTGTTCTTCTTGAGCTTTTGTAGATTGTTTTTTAAGTTGTTTTCCAATTAATGAAATTATATATCCTGAAACTGGAATAAAAATGAATACAAACAAAGTCAGTTTGGCGCTGATGATAAGCATGGTGGCTATCGTAAAAATAATAGTTAAAGGCTCTTTTACGATAAGCTCTAAGATTGCTAAAAATGAGTTTTGAACTTCATTTACATCTGCAGAAATTCTAGAAATTACATCTCCTTTTCTTTTTTCAGAATAAAAAGCCAAAGGAAGTTCTAGTGTTTTTTTGTACAAAGCATTTCTCATGTCTTTTAAAACACCATTTCTCAAAAAATTGATAAAAAACATCGCCAAATAATCGGCTAAATTTTTTAATAAAAAGATTGAGATGATTATAGCAACCATAATGGAAAGAACGTAACCAGATTCGTGAGTTCCTTTTGTTGTGGTAATATAGTAGCTTAAATAGTCTTCTCCATATTCCTTAAGCTGTAAAATTCCTTTAAATACGGGTTTTACATTGTTTGCTTTTGTTTTGTCAAATAACACCTGAAGCATCGGTATTAAAGCAACAAACGAAAGCGTGCTGAAAAGCGCATACAGAACATTAAAAAAAATGTTTAAGAATGCATATTTTTTATATGGGTATATAAAAGGAACTATTTTTTTGAAATTACTCATTTTTATGGATATTGTTTTCTGCTATAGCGATGGCTCTTTCGAGTTTTTCGAGCAATAATTTTTTTTCAGGTAATTGGGTTAGATATGCTGAAACTTTGATTTGGTCATCGTTGTCAAGCATTAAATAATTAATTTGTTCTGGAGATTTTTCACTGCACAAAATTAATCCAATTGGTTTGTTTTCTCCTTCTTTTTGTTCGTTTTTCTCCAGCCAGCGAAGGTATAACTCCATTTGACCTTTGTATGAAGCTTTGAATTTTCCTAGTTTTAAGTCAATTGCGACCAAACGTCTTAAGCCGCGATGATAAAAAAGAAGATCAATATAAAAATCTTCATCATCTATAGTGATTCGTTTTTGGCGGGCAAGAAAAGCAAATTCGCTTCCTATTTCAGTAATGAAATTTTGTAATTGGGCTAAGATCGAACTTTCTAAATCTTTCTCCGAATAAGTGTCGTGAAGACCTAAGAAGTCTAAAAAGTAAGGATCTCGAAAAGTTAAATCAGGACTAATTTGCTTTTCAGTTTTTAATAACTCGAGATCGTTAAGGATTGTTTGTTCTGGCTTTTTGCTGATGGCGGTTCTTTCAAAAAGCATGCTGTCAATGCGTTCTTGTAAGGTTCGTACACTCCAGCGTTCGTGAATACTCATTTGAATGTAGAACTCACGTTTTACATGATCTTCAATATAGATAAGTGATCTAATATGAGACCATGTTAACTGTGCACACACTGTGTGCACAATTGTAATATCTTGAATTACAGTGTTTAATTTGATGAAGCTGTGTAGGTTTCTTTTGTTGAAACCACTTCCGTAACGTTCAGAAAGTTCATGGCTCAGATTTAGAATAAGTTTCTTGCCATAATCTGCTCTATCGTTTTTTAGAATTTCATCATTGATGCTTCTGCCAATCTTCCAATATAAGAGTGTTAATTCCTGATTTACTGTTTTGGCAACAAAATGACGAGTCTGATCTATTAGTCCAATTATTGAATCTAATAGTTCAGGTTTGTCATTTGTGTCAAGTTTGTCACTCATTATTTTTATTTCAATTGCATATCTGCAATGATGTTTTGAATTTTCCCGTCTAAGAAACTTTCGGCATCGTCAAAATCTTGAACCGATTCTAATTCGGCATTTACACTGATGTAAAACTTAATTTTTGGTTCCGTTCCACTTGGTCTTGCACAAATTTTAGAGCCGTCTTCAGTATAATAAATCAATACATTTGATTTCGGAATGTCCATTGAAGACTCTTCGTTTGTCAATAAGTTCAATGCAGTCGATGATTGATAATCTTCAACCATAATTACACGTTGACCATTTACTTCTTTTAGAGGATTTTGACGTAGATTAATCATCATTTGATTAATTTCTTCTAAACCTTCCATACCTTTTTTGGTCAATGAAACTAAATATTCTTTGTAAAAACCATTTTCAACATAAAGTTGTAAAAGTTCTTTGTAAACAGAGCTTCCAGCTGCTTTTGCTTGAGCAGCAACTTCGCATATTAATAAGGTAGCGGCAACAGCATCTTTATCTCTAACAGCATCGCCAACCATAAAGCCAAAGCTTTCTTCTCCACCTCCAATAAACTGAAGTTCAGGAAAATCTTTGATCATTTTAGCGATCCATTTAAATCCTGTTAAGCCAACTTTGCATTCTACGCCGTAACTTGTAGCCAGCTCCATCATCATTGGAGTTGAAACGATTGTTGAGCCTATAAATTGTTTTCCGTTAAGTTTACCTGCTTTTTTCCATTGTTTCAATAAGAAAGAAGTCATTAAAATCATGGTTTGATTTCCGTTAAGTAAAATCATTTTACCATCATTGTTTCTTACAGCAACTCCTAGACGATCGCAATCAGGATCTGTTCCTATTACAATATCTGAATTGGTTTTGTCTGCCAAAGCCAAAGCCATTGTTAAAGCTTCTGGTTCCTCTGGATTTGGAGATTTTACTGTTGGGAAATCACCGTTTGGTTCAGCTTGTTCTGGAACAATGTGTACGTTTGTGTATCCAGCTTGTGATAAAGTATCTGGAACAGATTTTATAGAAGTTCCGTGCAATGAAGTAAACACAATATGTAAATTGTCTTTGGCTTCAGCCGGAGTATTAAAACTTGCGTTTTCAATAGATGATTTTACAAATGCTTTGTCAATTTCAGTATCGATATATTGAATTAAGCTCTCATTTGCATTGAACTTAATTTTATCGTAACTTAAATTTTCGATCACATTTATAATAGCAGCATCTTGCGGAGGAACAATTTGTCCTCCATCTTCCCAATACACTTTATATCCGTTATATTCTGGAGGATTGTGTGACGCAGTAAGAACGATTCCGCATTGACAGCCTAAATATTTAAGTGCAAAAGACAATTCAGGAGTTGGACGCATGTCAGAAAACAAATAAACCTGAATTCCGTTTGCAGAGAAAACATCGGCAACCACTTTTGCTAAAGTGTTGCTGTTATGGCGACAATCGTAAGCGATAACTACTTTTAAAGGCTGATTTGGAAAAACTTCGTGTAGATAATCAGAAAGACCTTGAGTGTTTTTTCCAAGTGTATATTTGTTGATTCTGTTATTTCCAACACCCATAACACCGCGCATTCCTCCAGTTCCAAATTCTAGATTTTTATAAAAACTTTCTTCAAGTTCTTTTGGTGAAGTAGTCATTAATTCTTTAACAGCTGCTTGGGTTTCTTTGTCAAATGTTGGCGTCAGCCATTCGTTTACAGCATTCAATATGTTAGGTGCTATATTCATGTAAATGTCTTTTTAATATTTTTTAAATAAAAATAAGTTTTTTCAGGAGTTGATCCTGTTTGCTGTGTCAGAGAGGGAAAAGTATTTCGATTAAAAATTAACCTCTCTTGAAACCTTGTAACGTTCCTCGTTGTTTTTAGTCCTTAAAATGATCTCACCTAGAAAACCTGCTAAAAAAAGCTGAGTTCCAAGAATCATTGTAGTTAACGCAATAAAAAACCAAGGATTACTAGTTACGAGGCTGTACTTCATTCCGTTGTACATATGGTATAGTTTTGAAATACCAATGTATCCCGCAGATAGAAATCCGATAATGAACATTAACGAACCTATCGCTCCAAACAAGTGCATTGGTCTTTTTCCGAATCTTGATAAAAACCAAATTGTAATTAAATCTAGAAAACCGTTTATGAAACGATCCATCCCAAATTTAGTTTCGCCGTACTTACGAGCTTGATGAATAACCACTTTTTCGCCAATTTTATTAAAACCAGCGTTCTTTGCTAAAACAGGAATGTAACGGTGCATTTCACCAGATACTTCAATGTTTTTTACAACTGTATTGTTATAGGCTTTTAGTCCGCAGTTAAAATCATTCAATTCAACGCCGGAAGTTTTTCTGGCAGCCCAATTGAATAATTTTGAAGGCAGATTTTTCGCTACCACAGAATCGTAACGTTTCTTTTTCCAACCAGAAACCAAATCGAATTTCTGAGCTGTGATCATCTCATATAATCCAGGAATTTCATCCGGACTATCTTGCAAATCGGCATCCATTGTGATAATTACATCACCTTTTGCTTTTGCAAAACCAGCATGCAAAGCCTGCGATTTCCCAAAGTTTTTCATGAAGCGAATCCCTTTTACATTTGGGTTTTCGTTTGAGAAACGTTCAATAATATTCCAAGAATCATCTGTACTTCCATCATCCACAAAAATGATTTCATAAGAGTAATTGTTAGATTGCATCACTTTAATAATCCATGTATAGAGTTCTTGAAGTGACTCCTCTTCATTTAGAAGCGGTATAAGTATAGATAAATTCATTTATATTTTTATTCTTGTGTAGATTTGCTTTTGAAAAATGCAGCTAAAATTAATCCTAAAATTGAGTAGCCGACAATACTGAAAATTAAAGCTTTTATTTGTTCTATAGTTGAGAAAGGACTGTTTTCTTTCATTTTAGCTAAAGCTTCATTTACAGCTGAAGCTGGTGTTCCAAACTTTTGTAAAGTTTCAGCCATGTATTTTATAAGTAACTCGTTTACGGTGTCTTTAGCGCCTGGATCGACTACATTAAATAATATAATACTAAATAAGGTAGAAATTGCTAAGGCAATTATAGTAGTTATAAAAAAAGTGGTAAATGCATCTTTAAAAGAAAAAAAGCCGTTGATTTCCTTTTTTGTTTTAACTAGTAACAGGATGCCAATTATTAAATAAAGCACAAATGTTAGGCCGCCTACCCAGCCCGAAACAAATAATTTTAGATCTATAGCATACATTGTTGCAGTAATCAAAGCTAGGATGATTCCCAGAGTAATGCCGTAAGTAACTCCATTCTTTTTAATAACTTCATTAATCATATTTCTATAAGTTTAAAATTAATCCACAAATATAGTAATTCCCAGTATAATCGAAGATAAAAAAAGCTTTTCGAAATAAACTAAAAAAAAGTGGGCTAAGTATTTGTTTATTAAAAAAGAATTGTAAATTTGCACACTCAAAAATAATTAAATTTTTAAACAAAAAAGAGTAGAGTTGTTTATACCTTTTTCTAACCATGGAAAAGCTTCAAAATAAAAATGCTCTAAAACAATAAATAAAAGAAAAGATGAAAAAAGGAATTCACCCAGAAAATTACAGATTAGTTGCATTTAAAGACATGTCAAATGACGAAGTTTTTATCACTAAATCTACTGCAGATACAAAAGAAACAATTGAAGTTGACGGAGTTGAGTATCCAGTTGTAAAAATGGAGATTTCTAGAACATCTCACCCTTTTTATACTGGTAAATCTAAACTTATCGATACTGCAGGACGTATTGATAAATTCAAAACTAAATATGCAAAACACGCTAAAAAATAATAGCTGTTTACAATCATACAAAAGCCTTCCAATCGGAAGGCTTTTTTTGTACAATAATTTATTAGCCACGACTCGAGCGATAGCGAACTGGCGAAGCAATTCATGAATTAACTGCTAACTACTAAAACAATTTTAGTAAAAAAAATAAATATTTGTAACTTTGACCCTGATAACCAAATCAAGATTTTAACAAGTACAAATTTTATTTATGAATTATATTCTTTTTGACGGTCCGGTCCGAAATGCTTTACTGCCTTTTACTTTTACAAGACCTGTGGCTGATATTCTAATTGGAATTATGACGATTCGCCAAAAATGGGAATCACGTCTAGGTTCTACTATTACAACAATTACTGAGGATTACTTGTCTGCCAAATTTCCTATGGTTGAAATGGAAGAAAATGTAATGATCAACGCGGCATATTTACCAAATGATACACTGGCTGAATTAGTTTCTGATTTAAAAGAGAATCAGGCGATCTTTAAAGGCGATGATGTAATTGCTTTTTTTACAACAGAAAATCAAGAAGAAGTTGATTTTGATTCGTACGAAATTATTCAGTACAATGAAGATTGTTTAACGGTTGAACATACATGGGATATTTTCTCTAAAAACGACGCTGCGATTCGTGCCGATTTTGCTTATTTGACAGAAGATAGAAAGTCGCAAGCAATTCCTAAGAGTGTAAATGTTATAGCGCCTGAGAATGTTTTTATCGAAGAAGGAGCAAAATTAGAGTTTGTGACTTTAAATGCATCAACGGGACCTATATATATAGGTAAGAATACTGAAATCATGGAAGGAACTGTGATTCGCGGTCCTTTTGCTTTATGCGAAAATGCTTCAGTAAAGCTTAATGCTAAAGTTTATGGTGCAACAACTGTTGGTCCAGGATCTCGAATAGGAGGAGAGGTTAAGAATTCTGTTCTTTTTGCCAATTCAAACAAAGGTCATGACGGATTTTTAGGAGATTCTGTTTTAGGAGAATGGTGTAATATTGGTGCAGACAGCAATAATTCGAACCTTAAGAATAATTACGAAGAGGTGAAATTGTGGAGCTATGAAACAGAAGGATTTGCAAAAACAGGTCTTCAGTTTTGTGGTTTAATGATGGGAGATCACAGCAAATGTGGTATCAATACTATGTTTAATACTGGAACTGTTGTTGGAGTAAGTGCTAATATTTTTGGTTCAGGATTTCCTAGAAACTTTGTTCCGAGTTTTTCTTGGGGCGGAGCAGCTGGTTTTACAACTTATGTAACCAAAAAAGCTTTCGAAACTGCTAAATTAGTTTTGGGAAGACGAAATATTGCTTTTGATGAAATAGAAGCTTCAATTTTAGAGCATATTTTTGAAGAAACAAAAAAATGGAGAAAAGATTAATTGGATAATTAGTCAATTTGAAAATTAGATAATTTTTTGACCCCGACAAATTTTAAAAATCTGTCGGGTTTTGTTTTATAGTAGATTTTCTAATTTATCGATTTCTGTTAATTGTCAATCTTAGTGAAATCTCCCTTTGTGTTGAATTTTAATTCTAAACCGTTTGTTAGTTTTGTTTCATAACCAAAAGATCCTAGTTCAATTTTGGTTACTTTTTCTTTAGGGAAATTTGCTTTTACGTAAGAGGCAATTTTTTTTGGGATGATAGACGTTGGAAGTTTAGCGCCTTTACCGTCAACTTCTTTCCAGTTTCCTTTTTTATCAAATTCGATTTCAATTTTATTATCAAATTGAACTTTGTATTCTGTAGAGAGAATTTCTTTGTCTTCTAATATGTAGCTTGGCTTTTTCGATCCAAAGTGCGTTTTTAAGAAAGTTTGAGCATTTGCTGGCAAAGCTTCTTTTTTAATTACTGTTTTTTGCGCATGTGCAGAAAGTCCAAATAATAACGCCGCAATAAGGCTGGCAGTTAGGTTTAATTTAGTTCTCATATTTTGCTGATTTTTAAATTCTTATACAAGATAAGATTAAATTTTGGGAATATGTAGGAATATTGATGTAATTTAAAAAATCCTGTCGCTCTGTAATCTAAATAATATTGTCTAATACTCTAATTAATCTATCTTTGCAGCACGAAAAAAAAGGGTAGTCAAATAAACGATTAACCGATTAAACAAATTCACAGAAAGTAATGATTACAGTTAACGATATTTCGGTTCAATTTGGTGGAACTACATTATTTAGCGATGTTTCTTTTGCTATAAACGAAAATGATAAAATTGCCCTTATGGGTAAAAATGGTGCGGGAAAATCGACACTTCTAAAAATAATTTCAGGACAAAGCAAACCTTCTACAGGAAGTATTTCTACACCAAAAGATGCTGTTGTGGCTTACCTGCCTCAGCATTTATTGACAAAAGACGGTTCGACTGTAATGGAAGAAGCTTCTAAAGCTTTTGGTGAGATTTTTAAAATGAAAGCCGAAATCGACGAAATCAATGAGCAATTAACGGTTCGTACGGATTATGAAAGTGATGCATACATGAAATTGATCGAGCGAGTTTCTGACTTAAGCGAGAAGTATTATGCAATTGAAGAAGTAAATTACGAAGCTGAAGTTGAAAAGATCTTAGTTGGTTTAGGTTTTGAAAGAGAAGATTTTACACGTCAAACTTCTGAATTTTCTGGAGGATGGAGAATGCGTATTGAATTGGCTAAAATTTTACTTCAAAAACCAGATTTGATTTTACTGGATGAGCCGACAAACCATATGGATATTGAAAGTATTCAATGGCTGGAAGAATTTTTATTGACTTCTGCCAAAGCGGTAGTGGTAATTTCGCACGATAGAGCATTTGTAGATAATATTACAAATCGTACAATCGAAGTAACAATGGGAAGAATTTACGATTATAAAGCTAAATATTCTCATTACTTAGAACTTAGAAAAGACCGTCGTATTCATCAGCAGAAAGCTTATGATGAGCAGCAAAAAATGATTGCTGACAATAGAGCTTTTATTGATCGTTTTAAAGGAACGTTTTCAAAAACCGACGCAGTACAATCACGTGTAAAAATGCTTGAAAAACTTGAAATTGTTCAAGTTGATGAAGTAGATACTTCTGCATTGCGTTTGAAGTTTCCACCGGCAGCACGTTCTGGACAATATCCTGTTGTGGTAAAAGAAATGTCTAAATCTTATGGAGATCATGTCGTTTTTAAAGATGCAAATATTGTAATTGAACGCGGTCAAAAAGTTGCTTTTGTTGGTAAAAATGGAGAAGGAAAATCGACCATGATCAAAGCAATTATGAAAGAGATTGGTGTTGATGAAGGAAGTGTTGAAATTGGCCATAATGCACAAATTGGATACTTCGCTCAAAATCAGGCTTCATTATTAGATGAAAATGCAACTATTTTTGAAACAATTGATGCAATTGCGGTTGGAGATATTCGTACACAGATTAAAAATATTCTTGGAGCGTTTATGTTTCAAGGTGATGATATTACTAAGAAAGTAAAAGTGCTTTCTGGTGGAGAAAAAACACGTTTGGCAATGATTAAATTGTTGTTAGAGCCTGTAAATTTATTGATTCTGGATGAGCCTTCAAATCACTTGGATATGAAGACAAAAGATATTATCAAAGATGCTTTGCGCGATTTTGACGGAACATTAATCTTGGTTTCTCACGACCGTGATTTCCTTGACGGATTGGCAACTAAGGTTTTTGAATTTGGAAACAAACGTGTAAAAGAGCATTTTGAAGATGTAGCAGGTTTCCTTGCGCATAAAAAAATGGATTCTATGAGAGAGATTGAAAAGTAGTTCTCTCTTTGAAAAATATAAAGGCATAAGTTGATTCTTATGCCTTTTTTTATGTCAAAAAATTATGCTTGTTTTAAAACGCTTTTCTTTTTAAAATACAAAGCAATGTAAGCGCCAATTGAGCAGACTAAACCAATAATGATCATATTCCAGATTGGTGTTGTAGTTTGTGAAAAAGCACCGTCTTCAATAATTAGAATTCTAAAAGCTTTTAAGAAATGAGTCAATGGAATCACATTTGCAATTGCTTGAACAGCTTGAGGCATTTGGCTTAAAGGCCAAGTAAAACCGCTCAAGATAAAGCTTGGTGTTGCAATCACCATCAAAATTTCTGTCGCTTTTAATTGATTAGGAACGACTACGCTTACCAAGATTCCGATGAAAGAAACAGAGAGTACAAATATTCCAGCAATAAAAGTAAGCGGTAGTAAATTTTCATAAAACGGAAGTCTGAACCATAAAGTAAAAAGCCAGTAAATAAGCCAGACTCCAAAGCTCATTATGAGATATGGAATTATTTTTACGGCAAGCATTTTGAAAATTGACGGACATCTTTTTACTAAATCTTTAAAAGTTCCGTTTTCAAATTCAGACGCAAAAGAAAGAGCTAATCCCAGTAAAAGTACTTGCTGCAGTACCGTTGCAAGAACGCCCGGCCAAAGAAAATACATATAGTTGGTGCTGCGATTGTATTTTTTTATAAAAGTAGTTTTAAAAGGTTCATATTGCGACATGAGTAAATTTTCTGGAATACCTTGTTTTCGTAATGTTTCAATTTGAACGCCTGCTTTTAATGTTCCTAAACAAATTTGTATTGCGGTCGAAGCGTAATTAGCCGTTAAAACATTAGATGTATTTACAATGGTTGTAATTTCAGGATACTTTTTAGTGAGTGTCATTTTTTCAAAATCTTTTGGAATAATAACTACACAAGTGGCTTCTTTTTCAATAGCAATTTTGGAAAGATTATTTTGATCATACAAAATAGAAGCAATCGATAAAACTTCGTTATCCTCAAACATCTGAATTGCTTTTGAGCTTAATTCGCTTCGATCCTGATCAACCACAATTATGGGTAAATCGGTTACTTTGCCTTTGCCATAAACATATCCTAACAAAACGCCATAGAGTATTGGTGCGCCAATGAATAATATTCGGAGCACTTTGTTTTTCCAAAATAATTGAAATTCCCGTTTAAGCAATGAAAAAAAGTTTTGCATAGTTAAAGCGATAAAGTAACAGTTGTTTTTGTAATAAGATCTTTGGCCTGTTCCGTATTTGAAGGCGTTATTTTTATTTCAAATAAGCTTTCCTGCATTTCATAATCTGGATAAGCGGTAGCAATATTTCCGTAAGCTCCCAATTGTTTTATGGTGGTAATTGTTCCTTTAATATTTTCTTTTTTATATGGAACCTGTACCGTTATTTCTTGCCCTTTTTTAAACTTATCCAATTGTTTTTCAGGTATTGTAAAACGAAAATAAGTACTGTCGGCAATATAACCATTAAACAAAGTGTAACCCGGCAATGCAAGTTCGCCAAGATTTAAAGTAATAGTCTCAATACTCATATTTTGGGGAGCAATTATATAGCGTTCCTTGTTTGCGGTTTCTACTTCCTGCAATGCGCCAAGCGCTCTGTCTTGTTGTCCTAAAGCCATTGTTTGCTGTTCGATTCGAGCTCCTTTTTTTGCATCATCAAGTTCAGCTATAACAGCATTGTATTGTGCTTGCGCTCCTTGATATTTTGCAAAAGTTTCGTCGTAAGTTTGTTGAGAAATCAAAGAATCTTTGAGCATATTTGTCAATCGTTTGATCGATTTTTGAGCAAACTCATATTGTTCTTTTAACCCCATTTTTTTAGCTTCAAGCTGTTTAATTTGGTTTTCAGTAGCGCCTTTTACTGCCATTTTATATTGTGCTTGTGCTGAGATTACTGCACCTTCGGCTTGACTTTTCTTAGCATCTACTTCTGGAATATCTAAAATTGCCAATGTATCTCCTTTTTGAACAATATCTCCCTCTTTGACAAAGATTTTTAGAATCTTGCCAGGAATTTTGCTGACAACTGCAATTTGTTCTTTTTCTATTTTTCCTTGAATTGTATCCTCTTTTTTTGCTTTTTGACAGCTTATTAAAAGGAGAATTACGACAGCGGTTACTATTATTTTTTTCATAAAATAGAACTTTTATTTAGATATTTTTTTTGATAAATCGCCAGTAGCAATTATAGTTTCAATAGCAGCAAGTCTTTGTTCGATCAAAGTAGTTGTTTTGTTTACGGATGCTTTATAAGAGTCGTTTTCTGCTTCAAGACGTTCTGATATGTTGATTAAGCCTTCTTTATACTGTTTTATCGCAAGATTTAAATTATTGTTTGCCACTTTTTCCTGCTGCTGTGTAATGTCTATTTTTTGAGTCAGCACACTATAATCAACAAGATTTTTTTCCAGCAGAAGTTCGAGTTTTTCTTTAGTATCGTCAATTTGGTTTTGAACCTGCTCAATATTTATTTTGGCTTCATGTACTTTGTGTTTTCTTTCAAAACCAGAAAAAACTTCCCATTTCATAGCGGCTCCTACAACCCAGTTGTTGCTTATTGTAGCTTCATTTAAACCTAAGTATAAAGCTTGATTAATTCCAGTAATTATTGGAGTAGTAGCATTTGCATCAAAAAGACTGGAGTACGAAACGCCTCCAAATGCTCCTAAAGTTGGCAGATAAGTTCCTTTCTCTTTCTTTAATAAATATTCATAAGCAGATTTAAACGATTCCAATGCTTTTATTTCTTGTTTATTTTGTGTGCTTAATTTTTCATCCGTTATTAAATAGGGGTTTAAGTCGTAATGAACATTTTCTATTTCAGTAATAGAATAACCTGTTAAGTACTTAATTTTTTTATAAACTAATTTTCTTTTCCCGTCAAGTTCAATTTTTTTTGAAGCCAGTTCTAATGAAGCTAGCTTAATTTTGTCTCGATCATACGGAATTGCCAGTCCTTGTTCGATAGCTTTTGTAACGCGTTTTGTTTCTGTTTCTAGTCGGTTTTCGCTTTCTTTTAATAGTTTGTCTATTTCTTTTAACAATTCCAGTTGATCAAAAGTGTTGATGACTTCTTTTGTAATTTGATCCTTTTCAGATTCTTTCAGGAACATTGTTCCTTTGGTTTTTTCTCCAATAGCTTTTGCGCCGTTCGGAATTTGCATACCGCTGAATAGTACGGTTTTTGCCATTACACTTCCGTTAAAGATGTTGCCGTAATTTTTAAAAGCAGTTTTGCCATCAAATAAAGGATAGTTCACAATTGGAATAGTTGCCGTAGGAAGATCTACAGTAAGTTTGTTGTCAAAATAGGTATAAAGAGCACTCGCTTCAACTATTGGGATGTATTTATTCCAAACACTTTTTTCTTGAAGATTCAATTTTTCAATGTCTAAATCTTTGTTTTTTAAAGAAGCACTTTTTTCAATAGCCTTCTGGATCGCATCATCCAAAGTTGATGAGACCTCTATTTGGCCATATCCACAGGTAATTGAAAGGAAAAAGAAAAAAATAAGTATATGTTTTTTCATCGCAATTTAGTTTCTATAATTTGACAAATCGTAAAACAGATTTTGTAAGACATTACAAAGGAGAAGATGTTCAGAAAGAACGCTTATTTACAAATATAAGAATATAAGTCTTACATTATTGGCTTTTTGAGAAGTAAATTAGGTCAAAAAGCCGTTTTGTTTAAATTTTATAGTATAAAACAGAAAGTTATAATGTTATGTTAAAACTTTGTCTGTTTTTTCATACCTTAGTCACTGCAAATCTTAATCAACTGACTATTAATATGAAAAAAAGTATTCTATTTTTTGTGATTTTAATGAGTAGTTTGTTTAATTCCTTGTTTTCTCAAACAAATGATGAACCTGTAGCTTTAGGTTTGCCTGGGGATAATCTTAATTTGTATGCAGTATTAGATATATTTCAAAAATCAAAAACTTTAGAAGATTTTGAAAAAGCATTAAACGATCCAGAAACTAAGGTTAATAATTTAGATTTGAATAATGATGGAGAAATCGATTATATTGAAATCGAAAGTCATAAAGAAGGAAATACACATGTAATTGTGCTTCAGGTAGCTGTAAATAGTAAGGAAACTCAAGATGTTGCAGTTATTGAAGTCGATAAAGACAAAAAGAATAATGTTCACGTTCAGGCAATTGGAGACGAGGATCTATACGGGAAAAACTATATAGTTGAACCTGCAGATACAGTTGCAGGAACACCAAATCCCGGTTATAAAGGAGATCAAACAGTAATTATAAATAACAATACAACTAATAATTATAATACCACAACTAGTCCGAGTTATGTAAATACAAGTGTGAGTGCATGGCCAGTAGTATTGTTTTTGTTCTCTCCCATATATGTTGCTTATAGATCGCCTTGGTATTGGGGTTATTACCCTCCATACTGGCGTCCTTGGCGTCCAGTTTATTATCATGACTATTGGGGTTATCACGGACATTATTACAGCAATCGTTATTACCGAAGAACTACCGTTATAAGAAATCCTAGATATTATAATAATTATACCACTAGAAGAAATACATCTGTAGTAGTTAGAGATAACCGAGTTAACGGACGTTATAAGGGTACTTATAATGGCAGAGATTATAAAAGACCTGCGCCGGTAACGCCTTCAAGACCTTCAAGACCGGGAAATACGACGAGACCTGTAACTCGACCAACAAATCCGTCGACCAGACCTGGAGGAGCAACTAGACCAGTAACGCGACCAGCAAACCCTGGTACAACAAGGCCAGTAACGCGACCAACAAACCCAACGACTAGACCTGGTGTGACAAACCCTGGTGCAACAAGACCAGTAACTCGTCCTGTAACCCCGTCAACAAGACCTGCGGTACGACCAACGCAGCCTGCAACTCGTCCCACAGCACCAGTAACAAGACCTGCAACTCGTCCTGCGCCTAGTCCAGCACCAAATAGAAATACCGCGGCTCCAAGGCCGGCAAATCGAAGTTCGGATAGAAGATGAGTGGAGAATAAAAAGTAAGCAGAGATAATATTATACTAATTTTTTATTTAAAGTCTTTATGAATAAACCTTTACTAGTAAAAATTATTTTTATCCTTTTGATAATACCACACTTTATAAATGCTCAAACTGCAGCAACTCAAAATGTGACAGATTCAGATGATGGTGTGAAGTATCCGCAGTTTCAATTTAAAGGGCTTTTTCAAGCTCGTTATTTAGAAAGTTTTGGTAAAAATGTTGATGTTTTGGGGGTTCATCATTCGACAGGAGATGTTACTCAGAGTTCATTCGATATTAAAAGGATGCGTGTTGGTCTTAATACAAAATTAAGTGAAGCGACAGAAGTTGTAATCTTAGTGAATCTAGCCGATTTTAAATCGGATACAAAAGGAAAGGTGCTTGAAAATGCTTATGCA
Source organism: Flavobacterium oncorhynchi (assembly GCF_002217355.1). Taxonomy (GTDB): domain Bacteria; phylum Bacteroidota; class Bacteroidia; order Flavobacteriales; family Flavobacteriaceae; genus Flavobacterium; species Flavobacterium oncorhynchi. Next base: position 79,771 of record NZ_MUHA01000012.1, read on the forward strand.
AAATATACTTTTAATAAATATATAGCCGTAACAGGAGGTCAGTTTCGTCCAGCTTTTGGTATTGAAGAATTGGTTCCTGTGGACATTATTAAATCTTTCGATTTCTCTAATCAATATTATGAATTTGGAAAAAACGGATGGACAAGTTTTCAAATTGGAGCTTCGGCAAGCGGAAATTTTGACATTGGTAAAATTCCTGTAAATTATGCTGTTTCAGTTTTAAACGGAAACGGAAAAAATCAGGAAATGGATAAAGATAATGGTAAGCAGTATTCTACACGCTGGGTATTTGGATTATCAAAAGAACATAAAATAAATCTTGGGTTAAATGCTGGTACAGGAAAAGTTTTTAAAGAAAAAGTTTTTGCTTTTGGAGCTGATATTACCAGCGATTTTAAGCTGACAGATAAATTTACTTTTGATTTACAAATAGAGTATAAGCAAGGAACAAATCATAATTTATATTTTTCTTTGCCTGTTGATACGAGAACTCCAGATGTTTCTGATTATCAAATGCGCGGGATTTATTTTCTGCCTAATTTAAGATACTCTGTGAATTACAAAAAATTAACCTCGTTAGAGTTGTCCTGTCGTTTTGAAAGTTTTGATCCGAGCTATAAAATTAATTCAAATGTTAGACAGACTTATACGCCAATGATTAGTTTTGAATTTGGAAAAGCGTATACAGGCCGTATCGAAATGGGATTTGAAATTGACAAGTATGCTCGCAATATCCCAGACACCTCTTCTTATAATGATAATTTGTTTTTAATTCAGTTTCAATGTAGACTATAGTCTAATTTAATCCTAATTTTATGAAAGAAGTAAAAATACCACAAACCTTAATTACGCTGGCAGTTGGAATCGCAATTTGGTTAATTCCTGCGCCAGATGGTGTAGTAATTGAAGCTTGGCATTTGTTTGCCATTTTTGTAGCCACAATTTTAGGAATTATTCTAAAAGCTGCGCCAATGGGTACAATGTGTATGATTGCCATTGCTTTAACCGCTTTTTCTCAAGTTTTGGCTCCTGGAGATGCTGGTAAATCAATTACTTTAGCCTTAAAGGGTTTTGGAGATAAAGTGATTTGGTTAATCGGAATATCATTTTTTATAGCGCGAGGATTTATAAAAACAGGTTTAGGAAATAGAATTGCTTTTTTATTTATTAGAATATTTGGAAAAAGTTCATTAGGCTTGGCGTATGGTTTAGGCTTGGCTGATTTGGTTTTAGCCCCTGCGGTGCCTAGTAATACCGCTCGAGGCGGAGGAATTATTTATCCTATTATGAAATCGATGTCAATGAGTTTTGGTTCTATGCCGGATCAACCCGAAACACATCGAAAATTAGGATCATATCTTACCTTGAGCAGTTATAATGCAAATTTAATTGCGTCCTCTATGTTTTTGACGGGAACAGCAAGTAACCCTATGTGTCAAAAGTTTGCGCTTAATTTAGGAATAAAAATTTCTTGGATGTCGTGGGCGGCAGCGGCTATAGTTCCAGGTTTGTGTGCCTTTTTTGTAATTCCTTTTGTATTATATAAAATTTACCCGCCTGAACTTAAAAAAACGGGAGATGCACCGCAAATTGCTGCTCAGAAATTGAAAGATATGGGGCCGATTACCCGTAACGAGTGGATGATGCTCTTGACGTTTTTTATTTTGTTGTTTCTTTGGATGACAGGTGATTTGTTTTCTATTGATGCTACAACAACAGCTTTTATTGGTTTAGTGATCTTGCTTTTAACTTCGGTGCTGACTTGGGATGATGTAAAAGCAGAAAAAGGAGCTTGGGACACAATTGTTTGGTTTTCAGTTTTAGTTATGATGGCCAGTTCGTTAAATGAACTAGGTTTTATAAACTGGTTTAGTAATGTAATAAAAGCAGAAATAGGAGGTTTAAGCTGGCAGATGGCGTTTCCTATTATTGTGTTGGTGTACTTTTTTAGTCATTATCTTTTTGCCAGCGCAACAGCTCACGTTGCAGCTATGTATGCGGCGCTTTTAGGAGTAGGAGTTTCGTTAGGAGTTCCTGGATTGCTTTTGGCTTTTATGCTTGGTTTTGTGGGGTCAATTTATGGAACTTTAACGCATTATGGTCACGGGCCGGCACCTGTTTTTTTCGGGAGCGGCTACGTAGATTTAAAAAGCTGGTGGGTCAAAGGTTTAATAACCGGACTTGTAATGCTCTTTATTTATATGGTAATCGGCGGTATGTGGCTTAAGCTGATAGGCGATTTTTAGATTCTAATTCCCGGAGGAAGCAATTCTTTGTATTTTGGGTTTTTCTTGAAAAAAGAAACAATTTTTGGATGGATTGGAACTACTCTCAATTTTTTTTCTGTGCTCAACTCCATTATGTTTTTAAGTAATGTGTCGATTACAGGTTGATTTTCGTAGTTTTCTGGAGTGTTGATTTTTGTTAGGAAAATTTTCTTTTCCTGAAATGAATATTCAATGCTTAATAATCCTTCTGGAACTGTGGTTTCAAATTGTCTTGCAAAAGTATTGTCTTTGATTTCCATAGTAATTTCAATAGATTCCATAATTTGTCATGTTTTTTATTAGTTGTTAATATGTAATAGAGAATGGGGGTGGAACAATCTCATGTAGAATTCTTTTTGGAAATTTTAAAAAATGTCGGACTACAAAGGTAATCATTTGATTTTCAATATTAGATTATTTTTTGAAATCTCTATTTTGGGTATGGAAGCAGTTGTTTTTTTTGTTTTATTTTTTTAGAGTTTTAATTATGGTGCAAGATTTGCTGTGGATACAACTAAAAAAAGTACTTTTAACTTGAAATTATAGTCGTAATTGTAATACGTTTTCAAACTAATGAGCAAAATTCCTGTATATTTTATGCCCGGTTTAGCAGCAAGTCCTGCCATTTTTGAAAGAATCAAACTAGATGAAACTATTTTTAAAATGTGTTTATTGGAATGGGAAATTCCAAAACCAAAAGAATCATTGTCTGATTATGCACTGCGAATCAGCAAAAATATAAAACATGAAAATCCAGTTTTAATAGGAGTTTCTTTTGGAGGAATTTTGGTTCAGGAGATAGCGAAACACATTCAAGCCAGAAAAGTAATTATTATTTCAAGTGTTAGGAGTAATGTTGAGTTTCCTAGAAGAATGAAAATTGGAAAAACAACAAAAGCCTACAAATTGATTCCAATGAAATTAATTTTAAACATTGAGAATCTTGCAAAATATTCTTTTGGCGAAAAAGTCAATAAGCGCATTAAGTTGTATGAGAAGTTTTTAGCTGTTCGAGATCTTAATTATTTACAATGGGCAGTAGAATCGGTTATTTTATGGGATAGAAATCAAATCGATGAAAAAGTGATTCATATTCACGGAGATCAAGATGATGTTTTTCCTATAAAGTACATTAACAGCTGTATTGTTGTAAAAGGCGGAACTCATATTATGATTCTCAATAAATACAAATGGCTGAATGAGAATCTGCCTTCTATTATATTGGAGAATTAAATTCCATCCCGATAGCTATCGGAATTAAAATCCAAATTCCAATTCTTTGAAGTTTCTTGCGCAATCTTGTCATTTCGACGAAGGAGAAATCTCTGCAAGTAGCTCGACAAAGATTATCGATTTTGATTATAGAGTTACTCGTGAAGATTTTTCCTTCTTCGAAATGACAAACTAAGCGTTGGCCTTGTGTTAGAAAGAAAATTTAAAATAAAAAAATCCCAAATTCACAATTAATTTGAATTTGGGACTTCAATCCCGATAGCTATCGGGATATAATTTAGAAAATTAGATTTTCTTCATTTGTTCTTTCATCATTGAGATTTGCTCTTTCAGCATTCCTTGTTTGTCTAATTTCTTAGCTTCAGCTAGTAAATTTGTCGCTTCAAGTTTTCTTCTGCGTGACATTGCAACTCCTGCAAGGTTTAATTTTGCAACGGCTAAATCCATATCCATTGATAATCCAAGCTCGATTGCTTTTTTGAAATGTTTCTCAGCTTGAATAAGATTTGTTTGAGATAACATAATTCCGTGAAGATAATTAAAATAACCTTGTTGCTTTCTTACTAATGCAGTTTCAGGGTTTTTAATATAAGATAACCATTTTTTTGCTCCTTCAAAGTCTTGTTTTCTTAATTTAAGGAAGGCTAAAAGGATAAATTCATTTTTAAAGTAAAGAAAAATTGGAATTGCAGTTAGTAATAAAAGGAATATTCCGTTACCTATATTGCTTTCTGTAAATTGCCAGATGCCAGCTACTACAAGTAATCCAGCTAAAATAAGTTTGATAATTTTATTAAACATAATTGATGTATATTTGTGATTGCAAATATAGTAAAATGAATTAAAAATATTTTTATTAAAGTACTTGCCAGAAAAAAAAGTCTTTGTATATTTGCACTCGGTTTTGGAATAAGGATCTCCAAAACAGAAAAAGAGATATTAGATACCATTTAAAGATACAAAGCAATGAGCAAAAGAACATTTCAACCATCGAAAAGAAAAAGAAGAAATAAGCACGGATTTATGGACAGAATGGCTTCTGCGAATGGAAGAAAAGTTCTAGCGCGTAGAAGAGCAAAAGGAAGACATAAATTAACTGTTTCTAGCGAGCCTAGACACAAAAAATAATGTTTGTATAAACATACATAAGGCGATTACTTTTTTAGTATCGCCTTTTTTTATACCTTGTCGGTAATAAATTTGTAACATTCTAGTTTCTAAAGCACTGTGAATGTTTTTTGAATACATTATAATAACTACACAATACATACAAAATGCCTAAAGACACATCAATAAAATCAGTTTTAATAATAGGTTCAGGACCTATTGTTATTGGTCAAGCTTGCGAATTCGATTATGCAGGATCTCAATCTGCACGCTCGATTCGTGAAGAAGGAATTGAAGTTATCTTGATAAACTCAAATCCAGCGACGATTATGACCGACCCAACCATGGCCGATCATGTTTATTTGAAACCACTAACTACAAAATCGATTATTGAAATTCTAAAGGAACATCCACAAATTGACGCTGTTTTGCCAACTATGGGAGGACAAACGGCTTTGAACTTGTGTTTGGAAGCTGAAGAAAAAGGAATTTGGCAGGATTTCGGCGTAAGATTAATCGGGGTAGATGTAAATGCAATTAACATTACCGAAGACAGAGAGCAGTTTAAACAGCTTTTAGAAAGAATTAATGTGCCAACTGCACCTGCGAAAACAGCTACTTCATATTTAGAAGGAAAAGAAATTGCTCAAGAGTTTGGTTTTCCGCTTGTAATTCGCCCTTCGTTTACACTTGGTGGAACTGGAGCAGCAGTTGTTTACAAAAAAGAAGATTTTGATGAGCTTTTAACAAGAGGTCTTGAAGCTTCTCCAATTCATGAAGTTTTAATTGACAAAGCTTTGATGGGATGGAAAGAATATGAGTTAGAACTTTTAAGAGATAAAAATGATAATGTTGTAATTATCTGTTCGATCGAAAATATGGATCCAATGGGAATTCATACTGGAGATTCGATTACAGTGGCACCAGCGATGACATTATCAGATACAACTTTCCAAAAATTACGTGACTATGCGATCTTAATGATGAGAAGTATCGGAAATTTTGCTGGAGGATGTAACGTGCAATTTGCAGTTTCACCTGACGAAAAAGAAGATATCGTAGCAATTGAAATTAATCCTCGTGTATCTCGTTCTTCTGCTTTAGCATCAAAAGCAACTGGATATCCAATTGCAAAAATCGCTTCTAAATTAGCTTTAGGATATAATTTAGATGAATTGCAAAACCAAATTACAAAATCAACTTCGGCTCTTTTCGAACCAACTTTGGATTATGTAATCGTGAAAATACCACGTTGGAACTTCGATAAATTCGAAGGTGCTGACAGAACATTAGGGCTTCAAATGAAATCTGTTGGTGAAGTAATGGGAATTGGGCGTTCTTTCCAAGAAGCATTACACAAAGCAACTCAATCTTTAGAAATTAAAAGAAATGGTTTAGGTGCTGACGGAAAAGGATATAAAAACTACGAACAAATTATCGAGAAACTGACTTTTGCAAGTTGGGATCGTGTTTTTGTAATTTATGATGCGATTGCAATGGGAATTCCGTTGAGTCGTATTCATGAAATCACAAAAATTGATATGTGGTTCTTGAAACAATACGAAGAGCTTTATACTTTAGAGAAAGAAATTTCGAACTATAAAGTATCGAATCTTCCAAAAGAGCTTTTGCTTGAAGCGAAACAAAAAGGTTTTGCCGACAGACAAATTGCTCACATGGTAAATTGCTTAGAAAGTGAAATTCATACTTTACGTATGGATCAAAACATCAACCGTGTGTTTAAGTTAGTAGATACTTGTGCGGCTGAGTTTAAAGCAAAAACGCCTTATTACTACTCTACTTTTGAGGCTGAAATCGAAAAAGCAAACGGCGAGCGCTACGTAGATAACGAAAGCATTGTAACGGATAGAAAGAAGATCATCGTTTTAGGTTCTGGACCAAACAGAATTGGACAAGGAATCGAGTTTGATTATTCTTGTGTACACGGAGTTTTGGCAGCAAAAGAATGTGGTTACGAAACGATCATGATTAACTGTAATCCTGAAACGGTTTCGACTGACTTTGATACAGCTGACAAATTATACTTCGAGCCAGTTTTCTGGGAGCATATTTATGATATCATTCAACATGAAAAACCAGAAGGTGTAATTGTTCAGTTAGGCGGGCAAACAGCTTTGAAATTAGCTGAAAAATTATCTAAATACGGAGTGAAAATCATCGGAACTAGTTTTGATGCACTTGACTTAGCAGAAGATAGAGGACGTTTCTCAGATTTACTAAGAGAATTACACATTCCTTTCCCACAATTTGGAATCGCTGAAACAGCCGATGAAGCTTCTGCACTTGCAGATACTTTAGATTTCCCATTATTGATTCGTCCTTCTTATGTATTAGGAGGTCAGGGAATGAAAATTGTAATCAACAAAAAAGAATTAGAAGAGCACGTAATCAACTTGTTGAAAACGATTCCAGGAAATAAATTGCTTCTAGATCACTATTTAGCTGGAGCAATTGAAGCTGAAGCGGATGCAATTTGTGATGCTGACGGAAACGTGTACATCATAGGAATTATGGAGCATATCGAACCTTGCGGAGTTCACTCTGGAGATAGTAATGCTACTTTACCTCCTTTTAACTTAGGAGAGTTTGTGATGCAGCAAATAAAAGATCATACAGAAAAAATTGCAAGAGCATTGAAAACTGTTGGTTTAATCAATATTCAGTTTGCTATAAAAGACGATACGGTTTACATTATCGAAGCAAATCCAAGAGCTTCTAGAACGGTGCCGTTTATTGCAAAAGCATACGGTGAGCCTTATGTGAACTACGCTACAAAAGTAATGTTAGGACATAGTAAAGTAACAGATTTTGATTTCAATCCGCAGTTAAACGGGTTTGCGATCAAACAGCCAGTTTTCTCTTTCAGTAAATTCCATAATGTAAACAAAGCATTAGGACCAGAAATGAAATCAACAGGAGAAAGCATCTTGTTTATTGATGACTTAAAAGACGATCAATTCTACGAATTGTACTCTAGAAGAAAAATGTATTTGAGTAAATAATCTCAAATTCTAATATAAAAAAAAGCTCCAATGAAAATTGGAGCTTTTTGCTTTTAGTTAGGTCTAAGTTTATTCATTTTCGCTAAAACTCATATTGTCACGAGTGTTTTTTTGAACAGAGATTGCTCCAAACAATGCTAATAAGAAGGCAAATGCATAGAAACCTTTTTCGCTTGGTAAAATTGTCGCGTTCCATAAACCAACGGCTAAAAGAACGATTGATAAAAGAGTTCCAAACCAGCAGATTCCATAATAGATATCGGTTACAGGAAGTTTTTCAAGTCTGTCTCTAACACTTTTTTGTAATGAAACAACAGCAAAAAGACCAAACATTAGAACTGTAAAATAATAGCCTTTTTCGTTTAGCAGCATTTCTGCTCTTGCTAGTCCAACAATATATCCAATCATTCCAGCTCCAAGAGCTACCCAAGATGCCGCTATAAAGGCATTCGATGTTTTTTGTACCATGTTTGTTTTAATTTATTAAATGTATTGGTTAGAGGCAAATGTAATTAAATTCGTATGATATATGCGAAAACACTTATAAAGATTATTCAGTTTTATCTTCTTAATTGTTAAAAATAAAAAAAAGCTCCATTAGGAGCTTTTTCAATTTAAGTAAGATATATTTATTATTTAACTAGCTGCTGTAAAGGTTTTAACTGTTCCATATCGATATTTGATTGTTTTAAAACAGTCATTAAAGTCATGATGTTATTTGGATTCATGTTTTTTCCTAAAACACGAACTACTGCAAAACCATTTTCTTTTCGGTTAGCGAAAACAACGAATTCTTCGATGTTTTCATCTGTGCCAACATAGCTTATAGAAGCGCCGTCTTTACCTGAGCCAAACGTCATTAGCTGTTGATATTTTGGGTTTTTTAAAATAGCTTTGACTTTTGCTCTTTCTGTTTCAAATTGAGCTTGATTTTTGTCGTTTGCTTTAAAAGCTAGAATATTCATCTTGTCAAATGACTTTAAAGCTTCATTTTGCTCGGCGGATAATTTTGCTTTTTCTAAATTTAAAATAGTAGGAGAAACATCAAGAGCGATAAAATCTTTATTGTCTGTATTTTGTACAAAATACTTTTGCAATGAAGGTTCAGAATTACAACTTACTAAAGTTAATAATACTAAAAGGGCTGAGGTAAAAACGTTTGTTTTCATGATTATTTTTTGCCTTTAGAGGCTTTTTTTAAGTCTGAACCGCCTGGAAGCTGCATTTTGTCTGTAAGTACTGAAATTTCGTTTAAATCAAAATTTCCAGTTAAAGAAAGTAAAACGGTTTCATCATTTTTTGCGCCGTCAACAAACATAAGTAATTCTCTAATTTGTGTATCGCTTGCACCTGATTTTACCATTATGCGTACATTTTTTCCGCTGTCGTTTACTCTCATAAGTTCTTCAAGACCTGCTGTTTTAATGTATTTATCAGCAGAAGCTTTCATATCGGCCTCGATTTTAGGATTTTTTGTTGTAAACACTTTCAAATAATCTAATTTTTTAATCAGATTAATGTATTGCTGTGTTTCTTTGTCAGTAGCGTCAACTTTTACTTTGCTCATTAAATCGAACATTTTTTTGTTTACAATTACTGAAGTTACATCGTCCTGACCATCAAATTTGTCAAAGGCGCCTTGAGCATAAAATACATTTGTTACAAAGGCGAATACTAGTGTTATGATAAGATTTTTCATTTTTGATTGAATTTAATTACTGTTTAAAAATTTTGTTTTTTGATTGTTCGTATTCGTTAATGTATTGTACGCTTTCGATACCTACATTAACATTGTTTGATAATAGTGCCAAAGCTTTTTGAGTTGCTTTCAGCGCTTCTTCCGGATTATCATAGGTTCCTAATTCTGATTGTGCTGCAACTACTGGAGCTGCATTGTTTTCACTTACAAAAAAATAGGTTCCAATTCCGAGTAAAACAACAGCTGAAGCAGCAATCGATAACCACGCTACATTTCGTTTCTTAGTTTGTAGTGGAATCTCTTGTGTCGATTTTTGCTGTTTTACCTGAGAGAAATAACCAAAAAGTGGTTTGTATTGCTCCAAATGCTGCGCAACATTTGATGATGAAAAGTATTCTTTTAACTGATTTTCTTCGGCAATAGTTGTCTCTCCCTCGAAGTATTTTTCTAATATATGTTCTATTTTATCTGATTCCATAACTGTGTGTGTTAATCATTTCTTCTCTAATTTTTTTTCTTGCTCTTGAAAGTGCTACCCGAATCGCCGTTTCATTCATGTTGACAATTTTTGCAATTTCTTCAAATTCATATTGTTCGACGTCTCGCAATTGAATTAGTATTTGCAATTGTTCAGGGAGTTGATTTACTATTTTTTCAACCCATTCTAAACTGTCTGAATCTTCCAGTTTTTTATCCAATTGCGGCTCACGATCGGTAAAATTATTATGAACAATTTTTAGATTTCCAGCTCTTTTTGATTTTAACTGATCAAGACAATAATTTTTAGTCATTGTCATAGCCAGCGCTTCAACATTATTATAAGCACTTAAATCGTCTTTTTTATTCCATAATTTAACCATTACCTCCTGAGCAGCATCTTCTGCTTCTTCGGTGCTGGTAAGCAATCGTTTTGCCAGACGAAAAACTTTGTCTTTAAAAGGATTTACTAATTCTATAAACACATTCTGGTTCATAAATTAAAGGTTATTCGTTAGCTTATATAATCAAGACGAGACACAATTATTTTTGTTACAAAGACTTTGTATTTTTTTTTATAAAAAAAGAATACGACTTAAAACTAAAGATAGTATTTTTACGTTAGTATTCTATAATGATGCCGAAACCAAAATTTATGAAAACAATTCTAAGGTCAGCACTTTTCTTGTGTATGTTAACATTTTCTTTACAGTCTTGTGAAGATCAGGACGATGTTATGTCTCCATCTCATTTACAAGTTAATGATTTTGTATGGAGAGGACTGAATGAAGTTTATTTATGGCAGGCTGATGTTCCAAATTTAGCTGATGACCGTTTTGCTGCAAAAGCAGACTTAGAGAATTATTTAGCGGGGTATTCAAGACCTGAAGATTTATTTCAGGATTTGCTGAATAAACCAATCAGCAAATACCCAAATGGTAATGCAATAGATCGTTTTAGCTGGATTGTTGATGATTATACTGTTTTAGAACAGGAGCTTAATGGGATTTCAAAAAATAATGGTTTAGATTTTAAGCTTACTAGAATTGCTCAAGGATCTAATGATTTAGTTGGTTATGTTCGTTATGTTATTCCTAATTCTAACGCATCGACTAAAGATATTAAAAGAGGAGATTTGTTTACGAGTATAAACGGAACAAAACTTACAATTTCAAATTATCAATCTTTATTAAATACTGATAATTATACTTTAGATCTTGCTGATTTTAATGGAACTGCATTTGTATTGAACGGAAAAACGGTTTCCTTATCTAAGACTACTTTAGAAGAAAATCCTATTCTTATTAATAAGGTGATTGAATCTGGAGAGCACAAAATTGGATATTTAATGTATAATGGTTTTTATGCAGGGTATGATGCCAAGTTAAATCAGGCTTTTGGCGATTTAAAAGGGATTACGGATCTGGTTTTAGATTTAAGATATAACGGAGGTGGTTCTGTAAAATCGTCTACGCGTTTGGCTAGTATGATTACTGGACAGTTTGAAGGGAAAATATTTTCGAAAAGACAATATAATTTTAAGTTGATGGCTGGAATGACAGCCGATGATTTAGAGCTGTTGAATGAAAGATTTGTTAAAAGCATTGATGGTGCGACAATAAATAGTTTAAACTTGGCGAGAGTATTTATTATCACTACTGCAAACACAGCATCTGCAAGTGAATTGGTTATAAACGGACTAAAACCCTATATTGAAGTTATTCAGGTTGGCGAAACTACTATAGGTAAAAATGTAGGTTCGTTTACAGTTTATGATTCACCAACTTTAACAAAAGCCAAAGTGAACCCAAATCATAGATACGCGATGCAGCCTTTGGTTTTTAAAATTGCAAACGCTGCTGATTTTGGAGATTATACACAAGGATTAACACCGACCTTTCCTTTAAATGAAAAGGTTATTATAAAGGATGAACCAGGTACTCATTTGGGGATATTAGGAGATAAAAAGGAGCCATTGTTAGATCTAGTGATTTCTAAAATAACAGGAGCAACAGCTAAAAAGATTCAAACCGACGAAAGTTTCGATTTACCTTATATAAGCGATTCTAGAAAAATAAATGGATTGCGAAATGAAATGTATTTAGAGAATGTTCCAAAAGAATTTATGAGAACTTTAAAATAGAAATAAAAAAAATAGGCTTTCAGAGATGAAAGCCTATTTTTTTTCCAAAAACTAATAACAAATTCTAAAAGAATTAATCATTAAAATAGAAACCATTTGGAGCAATACCAACTGTTAATTCTTTTAGTAGATTTCCACTCAAGTTATAGATGTATGCTTTACTGTCTACTTTGTAGTTACCGCTGTCTGCCAAGTAAACTTTACCGTCTTTAACTGCAAAACCGTATAAGTTAGCAACTGAAGGAGCATTGAAAATTGGAGTTGAAGAAACTGCAGTTGCAGAAGTGTTTATAACATAAACTGAGCTTTTTACAGTATAATAAATTTTGTCGTCAGAAATATCTAAATATCCAGCTTTTTCTAAGCTTGCAGGAAATGGAAGTTTAGTAACAGATTTGTCTGCTAATTTTACTTTTACAATTTCGCTGCTTGCTCCACCCCAAGGTGCTCTTAAGATGTACAGAATACCATTTTCCTCTTCAATTGAATCAGCGCTTGTTCCAATTATTATTGGAGCTTCTACAGTTTTAGTAGCAATATTAACAATCAAAAGTTTGTCGCTTGCATCAGGTTCTGTAATGTACAATTTGCCATTTTCAAGAATAAGCCTGTTTGCAGTGGCATTCAATTCAATTTTTGATTCTACCTTATTTGTTGCTAAATCAATTACAGCAACATAATCGTCAGTATCACCAGTAGCTGGATTAATGTACGAGTAAGTGTTTGCATTAGTAACATAAGCCTTTCCGTCTTTTACAACACCATATCTTGGATTAGCAAGTCCGCTGTCGATTTTAGCGATCAATTTAAAAGTATATCTGTTTACTACATTTATAACATTTGAACCACCAGCAATGATGTAAGCTCTGTCTCCGTTAAAGAAAATGTTTTGAGCATATTTTCCAAGTAAATCTGATCCGTTTGCTGCAGTATAAGCGTCTTTTGTAAAAAGGCTAAAATTATCGCTAGAAAAAGAAACAGTTCCTTGTCCTGTACTTCCTTCATTTAAAATGAAAAATCCGTTGTCGTATTCTCCTTTTGGCTGGTCATCATCGTCATTAGAACAAGACACAAATAAGGATACACTTAGTGCTATTAAAAGTAATTTGCTAAGTTTCATAAATATTAAAATTTTAGAGTTAAATACATGTTGAAATTTCGACCCGGCATAGGTCTGTCCTCAAGACTTTCATAATTTTCGTTGAAGATGTTTAATACTTGAATGCCAAGTTTAAAGGAGTCAAGAAATTTAAAATCATAATCGATTCCGATATTTGATAGCGTATAATCTTTTATGATTTCGTCTGGATTGTTATCTGCTCTGGTATAAACAAATCCATTATATAAAAATTGATAATAAGCAGAAATTCTATTTCTAGAATAAGAAACGGAAGCTGTAACTTTATTAAACGGAACAAAGAAAAGCTGTTTTTTGGTTTCTTCGTCTTTAGAAGCAGTGTAAGCATAAGATGCATTTGCACCAAAAATATTTTTGCCATACTGTTTTTTCCAGCTCAGCAGAGTTTCGGCACCATAACTATTAACCTTGTCTCTATTTTGAGGTGTCCAAATGCCGTTTGAACCTGGAACCCATTGCAGTAAATCTTTAATTTTGATGTAATAAAAAGTCTGTGTCAACGAAATGTTTTTAAAAGTAAAAACGTTTCCAATTTCTGCCTGATAAGAGCTTTCTGGTTTTAAATCGGGATTTCCGCCTTCTTCCCAATATAAATCATTGAAAGTTGGGATTCTGAAGTTTCGAGATAAGTTTAGTTTTAATTGATATAATTTGCTAAACTGATAAGTAGAACCAAAATTGAATAAAACAGGAGATTTGTAATTGTCTGTAAATTCTTTTCGAATACCAAATTCATTCTTCCAGTCAGTCGAAAAATCTTGCTTTATAAGTAAAGCAGCCGAACCAATTTCTCTAGTGTTATCTCCAAAACCGCTTCCGTAACCTTTTGTTCTGTTATAATCTACGATTCCGTTTATCTGAGTTGATTTAAATAAAGTGTAACCTATATCGGCTTTAGAAATAAAACTTTCCGTTTTTCCGTACGTATATTGATTTTTTGAATTATCAGCATAATACTGATAGTTTTCAAAAATATACGCCGTTTTGAAATTTGCAGTTAGTTTTCCAAAATTACCGTCGTATTCTAATAAGTTTCTATTGAAACCATTTACATACTTGCTTTTAGTTTCCGTTTCAGTAATTAAAGAAGTATTTCGATCTGTATTTGAAGTTTGAGTATATAATTTTAAGCTGTTTTTAGCATTAATTTTATATCCCACATTAGCATTCATTGTAATAACGTCGTATTGTCCGTTTTGGTTCCAGCGCTGTTCACCTCTCCAAGTATATCGATTTAAATATTTATAATCGTTTGTCGAGCTGTTTTTAGAAAAACCAATTTGAGAGCTCCATTTTTCATTAGAAATATTAGTTTTATAATTGATTCCAATCGTGTTGAAGCTTCCATAATCTAGTCTTAGATTATTTTCAAAACGCTTATAAAAACTCATGTCATTATTTAAATGCACCGTTCCTCCAATTGCGCCGCTGCCATAAATAACACTTCCTCCGCCTGCTTTTACGCTGACAGAATTATAATCGGAACCTGAAATGGTGTTGAAATCAGTACTTCCGTTCATTTGAGAATTAATATTAATTCCGTTCCAGATTACTGCAGTCTGCGAAGAAGTAGTTCCTCGAAAAGAAACCGTAGAAAGCATTCCACGTCCATATTCTTTAAAATAAAGAGTAGAATTAAAATTTAATAAATCAGTAAGTAAAGCTTCATTTTTACTTATAATGGAATCATTAAGTTTTAAAACCGATTGGGAGTTGGAGTATTTTTTTAGATTAGCATCAGAAACCAGAACCTCTTTCAGGTTGTTAATAGAATCTTTTTGCGCCAAAATACTTTGACACAACAATAAGAAAAGGCAAGCAAAACGTATTTTTAAAGTCATAATTTCTACACTCTTTTTCCCGAGAGCTCGATATTTTGTTATAAAGGCAGGTCTCCTGGCTTGCGTCTTGTTGTTTACCTTCCCATTCGCCGGGGCGAGCAGTGGTTTTGTAGTTTACAACAAGCATTCTTTTTAGAACAAAGCTTACAGTTGCGGGTACAGCTCAAGAATTTTTACTTGATTCCCTTTTAATGTGTTAGAATAAAAACACAACCTTAATTTGCTGCAAATATAAAGTTAAAAATAATGATAATTCAAATTTGTTTTAGTTTTCAAGGTAAACTGCAAACAAAAGGACTTTAAAATTCGATTTTTATAACCTCTCCAAAGTCAACTTTGTTTTGAAAAGCATCCTTTAGCGGCAGTGAAGTCTGATGGCATAAGATACTTCTAATTACGCCGGCATGTGCTGTAATAACAATTGGAGAATTTATTTTTTTCGATGTAAGTGTGACTATAAAATCTCCAACTCTTTTATGTAATCCTGTAAATGACTCGCCATTTTGAGCTTTAACGTTTACAAAATCTTCCATCCAGGGATTTAGTTGTTCTGGTGGAATTTCATTCCAGTTTTTCAATTCCCAATCACCAAAATTCATTTCCATTAAACGCTCATCTTCTTGATATGAAATGGCGTTGATTTTTGTTTGAATGTATTTTGCTAAAGTAACACAGCGTTTTAGTGGACTTGTAAAAATCAGAGCTTCTGAGGGTAATTGTGAAACAACGTTTTCGAATACTGTTTCAAAAGGTGCTGCAATATCTACATCAGATTGCCCGTAGCAAATTCCTTTTTCGCAGACCGTTTCAGTATGGCGAACTAAATAAATTTCCATATCAAAAGAAAGCTTAAGTAATAAACAACTTCACAAACTTGCTGCGTTGCGCCAAGACAATCTCCTGTATAGCCATCTATCCATTTTTGGAAATATCTCGCAAGAAAATAACGCATAATAAAAACAGGAATTAAGGCAAGCAGAAATTTAAAGTTGAAACAGGAGAATATCAATAAAGGAAGCAATCCGAAGAAAAAAGACCCGAAAATTTCTTTCCAGCTATGATTTTTTGCAATCGGTTTACTTTTGCTTGAAGCATCGTCTCGAGAATATTCATGCGTGAAAATAATACTAATCGCAGCCAAACGACTTACAGAATGAGCAGAAATAAATAACAGAAAAACTAATAAATAAGAATTGCTGTTTGTAAAAAGCGAAATTGATTCTGTCAGCAACTTAAATTTTGCTAAAAAAAGCAAAACTAACCCAATTGCTCCATAGGCTCCAATTGCGCTGTCTTTCATAATCATGAGTATTTTTTCTTTCGTCCATCCTCCGCCAAATCCGTCGCAGACATCGGCAAATCCATCTTCATGAAAGGCTCCAGTTGTCAGTACAGAAGTTATGATAGCAAAAATAACTGCCGTTTCTGTTGATAGAAAAAGAGAAAAAATATAGAAAGCAGTAAATGAAATTGTTCCTACAATCCAACCGATAAATGGAAAATATCGAGTTGCTTTGTTTAAATAATCTGGATCATGATTGATGTTTTTTGGACAAGGAATTCTAGTATAAAACATTAAACAGGTAAAGAAAATATGTAATTCTTTTTTCATTTAAAATAAATTTTTAATTGGAGCTTACTTGCGGCTGACTCCTGCACTTTCAAAACTAGCCATTTCATTTAAAAATGCTTCCGCCGATTTTAAAATCGGAAAAGCAACAGCGCAGCCGGTTCCTTCGCCCAAGCACAAATCTAGATTTAAAATAGGTTTTGCATTTAGGTAATCGAGTAATTTTATATGTGCTTTTTCGGCAGAGCAGTGGCAGAAAATAGCATTGTGTTTGATGTCAGGATTTATTTTTGAAGCAATCAAAAAAGCTGTGCTGCAAATAAAGCCATCAACCAGAATAAGCATTTTGTTTTCATAAGCTGCGAGCATTCCGCCGGCAATTTGTAAAATTTCAAAACCGCCAAAATAAGCCAGCTGCTGTTTTAAATCGGTTTGACCAGAATAATTTTGAATGGCGCTTTTGAGCAAGTTTTGTTTTTGAATTAACTTTTCGTCTTCAACACCAGTTCCTTTTCCAACACAATCTTCAATAGGTAAATTAGTTAAAAGGCTCATTAATACAGATGCAGTCGAAGTATTTCCAATTCCCATTTCACCAAAACCTATACAATTTGTACCTGTTTTGGCAATCGTATCAACAATCGATTTTCCTTTTTCAAGACACAATTGTAGTTCGGTTTCACTCATTGCTGGAACATGAAGAAAAGATTGTGTTCCTTTTGCAATTTTAGCATTTATCAATTTTGCATTTGTGGGAAAATCATAGTTTACACCTGAATCTACAATAGACAAATCAATATTATTTTGACTACAGAAAACATTGATTGCGGCTCCGCCTTCCAGAAAATTGGTAACCATTTGGCGAGTAACATCTTGCGGATAAGCGCTGACACCATGATTTGCAATGCCGTGATCAGCTGCAAAAACCACTATAGCAGGATTTGTTATTTTTGGATTTAAAGTTTCGAAAACAGTTGCCATTTGAAAAGCTAAGGTTTCTAAAGTCCCTAAAGCGCCAATAGGTTTTGTTTTTGAATCTATTTTATCTTGAAGGAGTGTACTGAAATCCGTGTTAATCTCAGTATCATTTTGTTGTTTTAAATCTAAATCAATAAAATTTGATTTCTGTATTTTATCTATTTCAGTACAAAACGGGGTTTCAGATTTTTGTTTCCAATGTAATTGCTGTAACATTGGCTGATTGTTATAATTTGTTGCTGGTTTGCCGATGCAGAAATACCCAAGCGGTTCTATATTCTCTGGTAAATCAAGGATTTTTTTAAATTGATAATAATTGATAATTGAAACCCAGCCCATTCCATAACCTTGTTCAGTAAGCGAAAGCCAAATGTTCTGGGCAGCACAAACTGAACTGAATTTTACAGCTTCGTTACTTCCAATTGTTCCAATCGTAAATTGATTAAGAACAGAACGATCATAAGCAATAATAAGTCCTAAAGGAGCTTCTTCAATTGCTTCTAGTTTTAAGGATCTGTAAAGTTCTTTTTGCTCTGGATTATCGGTTAGTTCTTCGGCTTTTTTGTTATAATCTAAAAAAAGTTCTTTTACTGCGGTTTTAACTTCTTTAGATTTAATGATATAATATCTTGTTGCATCAGTCAGTCCAACAGAAGGTGCCCAATGTCCAGCTTGCAAAGCTTTCTGAATTACTTCATCGGGAACTTCGTCTGTCGTAAAATGCCTTGTGTCACGACGTGACTTTAAAATATCATCTAAATAACTCATTTTTTAATTCCAATTTTTTAACTCCAAATTTCAATGCAACTGAAATTTGAATATGTAAGTAAAGGTAGGGCATAGTGTTGGAATTTGGAATTTTAATTTTAGAATTTCCTTTTAAAGATTAGAATTTTATCCTTTGATTTTGACAGGAATCCCAGAAACCATTAAAACAACTTCATCAGCTTTTGATGCTAAAAATTGATTCATCCAGCCTTGCAGTTCAGTAAATTTTCGTCCAATTTCGGTAGAAGCATGAACGCCCATTCCGATCTCGTTTGTCACAATAATAAGTACTGTATTTTCTTTTTCGGCCAACAAAAGAAACTCTTTTTTAGCTTCTTCCAAACTTAAATTGACATCGTTTTTATGATCTATAAAAAAGTTAGTCAGCCAAAGTGTTACGCAGTCGATTAGAGCAACTTTGCCTGAAAAATCAATTTTACTTAAGTATTTTTCTTCTTCAATATTAGTCCATCGTTCGTCACGATCTTTTTGATGACGGTCTATCCGATTTTGAAAATCAGAATCCCATTTTCGGGCAGTAGCTACATAAATTGGATTGTCTGTAAGTTGTAAAGCCAGAGATTGGGCATATCCGCTTTTTCCTGAGCGTTCGCCGCCGGTTATCAAGTAAATCATTTTTTGTTAGTTAGGAGTTATGAGTTGTGAGTTATGGTTGCAAGTTATTAGCAATTCATAATTCAAAACTTTTAATAAGGGCAATGTCTGCAGTCGTTTCCGCAACAGCTTCCTCTTTTGAGATGAAACCAAGACTTGAAAACATAATTGCCATTTTCAATATAATAATCGATGCCTTCAATTAAGTTTTCTGTTTTAGGAAGGGATGCGGCTTTATTTTTAAGTGCTTTTTCGGGAGTAAGTGTTTCTATGTAAGCGTCGATTTTGTCTTCGCAAGCTTCTTTAAAACAAACTGGGCATAAACAATCGCCTCCTTCAGAAAGGTTAAAAATAGGCGGAAAATCATTGCACCAGCATTTGTTTTCAACCGAAATATCTCCACAGCTGAATTGAGTTTCACAGCTCGAGCAAACTTTTGTTTTTGTGGTATTCATAGTGTAAAGATACAGTTTGTTGAATTTTGTAGGAATAAAAATAAACAAAAAAAATAGAAAATGGTTTACCTTTGTCCCTATCCAAAACGTAAAACATGAAATATTTATTCCCTAAGTTAATTTTTATTTTCTCTTTTTTTATTCTAACAGGATGTAAGAAGGCTGAAACAGTTGAGGTTGCAAAATCTGAAAGTGCAAAAAATAGTATTGAGTTTGCTTCAGGTCTTTCGATTGTTAAATATGATGGATATTCGGTTGTTACAGTTATGGAACCGTGGCCTAATGCCAATAAAAATTTCAAATACATTTTAAAAGAAAAAGATGTAAAGGTTCCAGATAGTTTGGCAACTTACACAACTATAAAAGTGCCTTTAGAGTCCATTGTGGTTACTTCAACCACTAATGTACCATTTTTAGAAATGCTTGAAGTCGAAAATAAACTGGTTGGTTTTCCACATACAGATTATGTTTCATCAGAAAAAACAAGAGCTTTAATCGATAAAGGTTCAGTAAAAAATGTAGGTCAGAATGAAAAATTAAATATTGAACAGTTAATTGAATTAGCACCAGATTTGATTGTAACGTTTGGAGTAGACAACAATAATCCGATGTTGGATAATTTAAAGAAAAGCGGTCTAAATGTTTTTATTCAAGCGGATTGGATGGAACAGTCTCCGCTTGGAAAAGCAGAATGGATTAAGCTGTACGGAGCTTTATTCGGTAAAGAAGAAAAAGCCAAAGAATTGTTTGATAAAATTGTAGAGAGTTATAATCAAGCTAAAAAATTGGTGGCAGATAAACCTGCATCTTCAACAGTTTTGTATGGTTCGATGTACGAGGATGTTTGGTATGTGGCCAAAGGAAACAGCTGGGTTGCCCAATTTATGAAAGATGCTCATGCCAATTATTTATGGTCAGATCTAAAAGGAACCGGAAGCGAAGGGTTGTCTTTTGAGAAAATATTAGTAAAAGCTAAAACTGCTGATTTTTGGATCGCTTCAGGATCTTTTAAAAGCTTAGATGAAATAGCAAAAACAAATCCACATTACAGTCAGTTTGATGCTTTTAAAAATAAAAAGGTGTATACATTTGAAGGTAAATTTGGAGCAACAGGAGGTACTGTTTATTATGAATTGGCTCCAAGTCGTCCAGATTTAGTCTTAAAAGACTATATCAAAATTTTTCATCCTGATTTATTGCCAAGTTACGAGTTTACTTTTGCATCTAAATTAAACTAAGATCAATTGATAAATAAAACGCGAAATATAACTCTGTTTTCCATACTTGGTTTAGCACTTTTGTTTATGTTTTTCCTTGATATTAGTTTAGGATCTGTTACAATTCCGTTCAAAGAAGTCTGCAGCAGTTTAACAGGAGGACAGGCAAGTAAATCAACTTGGGAATATATTATTATTAATTACCGTCTGCCAAAAGCAATTACAGCTATTTTGGTTGGAGTAGGTTTGTCTATAAGCGGTTTGCTGATGCAGACATTATTTAGAAATCCGTTAGCAGGCCCGGATGTATTAGGGTTGAGTTCTGGAGCAATTTTGGCAGTCGCAATTGTAATTTTGGGAGCTGGGATATTACCAACTTTTTTAAGCTCAGTTTTATTGTCTTCATATGGAATCGTGTTGGCATCTACTTTAGGAAGTATTTCAGTTTTGCTTTTAGTTTTGCTGGTTGCACAAAGATTGCGAAATACAATGGCGATTTTAATTGTTGGACTTATGTTTGCCAGTTTTACAAGTGCCATTGTTGGGGTTTTAACTTATTTTAGTTCAGCTGAACAACTGCAGAAGTTTACCTTTTGGTCTTTAGGAAGTCTCGGAAATCTTTCTTGGACATCGATTTTTATTCTGGCGGTTTGTATAAGTTTTGGTTTGCTCTTAAGTGCAGGCAGCATCAAGCCTTTAAATGCCCTGCTTTTAGGAGAGAATTATGCTAAAAGTATGGGTTTAAATTATAAGAGAGCACGATTAGTAATTATTCTGGCAACAAGTATTTTAGCAGGAAGTGTTACCGCTTTTGCAGGACCTATTGCCTTTATAGGTTTGGCTGTTCCGCATATTGCAAAACTGACATTTCAAACTAGTAATCACACTGTTTTATATTGGAGTACGTTTTTTTTTGGTGGCATAATTATGCTGTTCTGCGATATGGCATCGCAGATGCCGGGATTAGATGTTACATTACCGATTAATGCAATAACATCAATTATTGGTGCGCCGGTTGTAATTTGGCTGCTAATGCGAAAAAGAAATTTTCAGTAAATTGTATTAGCCACAGATTATATGGATTATCTCCTGCTGTTAAAATAAATTAATCTTTAGACAAAGAAAAAACTTAGATACTTAGAACCTTAGCAACTCAGAACCTTAAAATAGATGAAATCAATTTTAAATACGTCAAATTTAAGTATTGGATATAAAGCCAAGAAGGCAGTTGTGACTATTGCTGAAAATTTAAATTTGAATTTAACTTCTGGGAAACTCATTTCGTTGATTGGTGCAAACGGAATTGGGAAATCGACTTTGCTGCGAACTATTACAGGTATTCAGCAGCCTTTATCGGGAACTGTTTTTTTGAATGATAAAAATATCAATACTTATAAACCTTTGGACTTGGCTCAAAATCTAAGTTTGGTTTTAACCGAAAAACTGCCGCCAAGTAATCTCACGGTTTTTGAATTGGTTGCATTAGGCCGCCAGCCCTATACTAATTGGGTTGATTCTTTAACTCAAACAGATATTGAAAAGATTAAAGAAGCAATGGCGCTGACACAAATCGAGCATTTGGCTCAAAAAAAACACTTTGAAATAAGCGATGGTCAATTGCAAAAGGTTTTAATCGCCAGAGCTTTGGCGCAAGATACGGCGCTGATTATTTTAGATGAACCTACAACACATCTTGATTTATTGCACAAAGTTTCTTTATTTAAATTGCTGAAAAAACTAACGGAGGAAACTCAAAAATGCATTTTATTCTCTACTCACGATATTGATTTAGCAATTCAATTAAGTGACGAAATGATTATTATGACTCCAGAAAGTGTTGTTCAGGGTGAACCATGTAATTTAATTTCAAACGGAAATTTTGCCACTTTGTTTAAAGATGAGCATATTGTCTTTGATGCCGAAAAAGGGAAGTTTATTGTGACTTAGAGATATTTTTAGAAGTTTTGTTGTACGAAATTCAAGTCCCAGCGGGACGTTATATTTATAGAAATATTAATCACATTTAGTAGAACGAGCCCCATAGGGGCGAAATATATCGCTCCGCTGGAGCTTCCATGATGGTTTAATTATAGGTTATAAATATTACGCTCCTCTGGAGCTTATGATGAAAATATTTAATTAATTTAAACTTTCAATCCAATCTGTCTTTTAGCTTCACCAACAACAAAAGCAACAGAATTTGCGATGTTAAAGCTGCGAATTAGTTTTGACATTGGAATCGTTAAGTGGTTTTCGAAACGAGCCAAAACTTCTTTGCTTAATCCAACGCTTTCTTTGCCAAAAACCAGCCAATCTCCATCTTGAAAATCTGTTTCTAAATACGATTTATCAGCATGGGAACTCATCAAAAAAACACGCGATTGATCTGGAATCTGCTTGATCCATTCCTCTATATTTTGGTATTCAGTTACATCAAGATGAACCCAATAATCCAAACCAGAGCGTTTTAGATTTTTATCGTTTATTACAAATCCGAAAGGATGAATTAAGTGCAGTCGGCTTTCTGTTCCTACACACAATCTTCCAATATTTCCAGTGTTATTTGGTATTTCTGGTTCTACAAGAACTACGTTTAGCATTATCGTTTATTTGTTTATTCGGTTAATCGTTAATTTGAGAATTATCTGATTTTTAAATTGACTCATTTTCTAATTAAAGTTATCAACTTCGAGAACTTCTCCAGCTTTTAAGTTTTGCAAATATACATTTCCTATTCTAACGCGAACTAAACGTAAAGTAGGAAATCCGACAGCAGCAGTCATTTTTCTAACCTGACGAAATTTTCCTTCATTCACGGTAATTGATGCCCAAGAAGTTGGTCCGTGGCGTTCATGTCGGATTTTTTTTGCTCGAGGTCCAAAATCAGGAATTTCAGTTACAATAAAAGCAGAGCAGGGTTTTGTTTTGTATTTTCCGCCATCAAAACCTATTTCTACACCTTTCTGTAATTGTTCGATTGCTTCTGGCGTAATAATGCCGTCGACTTGGACATAATATTCTTTATCGACTTTTTTACTTCTTATCTGATCACTTACTTTCCCATCTGTTGTTAGTAACAATAAACCTTCAGAATCTTCATCAAGTCTTCCAATTGCCATAGTTCCTTCTGGAAAATCATGCAGTTCGCCTAAAAGTTTTTTCTTTCTTTTCAGTTCATAGATAAATTGACTTAAATAACCATAAGGTTTAAAAAGAATGAAGTGTCGATGCATGTTTTATTTTTTTGCAAAGATAGCTTTGTTTTTACAAGTATTTCGAGTTTATCCTTGCTCCTTGTTTCTGTTTTTCATTTTACTCAGCCATAAATAAACAGACCAAATTACCGTAATGCCAAATAAGAGAATTAAAGGAGTGTAGTAATTGCTGAAGAAATCATGAAAATATGTGCCTATTAAAATATAAGCCGAGGCAATGCAAAGTTTCAAGACAATGAATTCAGCATTTGACCAGCAGGTTTTGATTTTGAAAAAGTTCATTTAGTTTCTTTTAAATTAATAGTTTAGAAACAGCATCTTATTGCTTATTGTCTAAAGTTATAAAAAAAAAGACTTTAAGAACTCGAAACAAGATTAAGCCTTATTGTATAAAAAGCTTTTTAAAAGTGTCTAAATCAGCATTTGGGCTTATTTCATAGAAATATTTCAATTGCCATTGCTGTGTTTTTTGGGCTTGTTTACTGATAGTTTCATCCCAAGGCGGGTAAACTCTCGTGGCTCTTATTCCTTCTTTAGTTTCAGTAGTAAATATTCCTTTTTTAAGGAGAACATCTTTAGGGAAAACAAATTGTCCTAAAAGATTTTCTTTTTGAACGCTTACAATTACAAAATCAATAGTATCAGAATAATCAAAAGGTTCAATTATACCTGATTTATTACGCTTCC
The DNA here is from genome assembly GCF_002217355.1 of Flavobacterium oncorhynchi. Taxonomy (GTDB): domain Bacteria; phylum Bacteroidota; class Bacteroidia; order Flavobacteriales; family Flavobacteriaceae; genus Flavobacterium; species Flavobacterium oncorhynchi. Next base: position 104,204 of record NZ_MUHA01000012.1, read on the forward strand.
ATAAAGTTACAAACTGACCTGTTTTAGTTGGAGTAATTTTAGCCGATCTAAATTTAATAATCCGATTATTGATTTTAAAATCGAAAGCTTCATAATCTTTACTCTCAATTTCTGGTTGAAGTTCAGAAAAGGTAAAGCCGCAGATATCATAAATTAATTCTTTGGCAATACTTAAATTTTTAGGAAGAAAAATAGAATCTTCGAGCTTCTTATTTAAAGACATTAATTTCTTTTTTGTGTGAAATTACAACAAAGTAAAGTAATTAAAAAGAAACATTAAGTCCGAAATTTAATCCCCATTGAAACTGATTGAAAGACTGACTGTTTAATGGATTTACATAATAATTCACAGCCGGCTCAACAAAAACATTTGTTTTTTTGTAAACACGATATTGAATTGTACTGCTCAAAGTAGAACCATATACATAATCATTTGCATTTACATTTTCCCCCATAGAACTTCCATCAATAGAAACACTATTTGAGATCAATTTACCAACAAATCCACCAGTATTTAAATTAATACTTGCTTTGTTTTTACTGAAAATAGAATAAGAAACTTCTAACGGCATTTCGACATAGCGCAGATTTTGATCTAAATTTCCAGTTTGTATATTCTCGCTTTTCATAGCCTCTTTTGTACTGTTTGAAACAAGTACATAACTTGCATCACTTGCAATATGAGGAGCTGATGCATTTTGAGCAAAATAGTCGCTTGCGCTAAAAAACGCATTGTTTTTGGCACTTAAATAAGAAACATTTGCAACGCTCTGACCAAGCTCATTAATTTTAACTCCAGAAGCGACTGCCCATTTTTTATTGATTTTATATTGCGTTTTTACTCCGTACGAATTACTTTGTTTAGAGTCGTTTACGTTTCCTAAAGTTTTATTGTTTTTATAGTTTTCAGAGCTGCCCACACCTGCAAAAAGCTGAAGCGCCCATTTGTCTTGTTTTGAAAGCAGTTTGTCCTCTTTTTCTTTTTTAGTTTCAGCTGCAACAACACCTTTTTCTAAATTCTGAAGCTCTTTAAGTTGTAGAGAATCTTTTTTAGACAATCCATTTTTGATATTCGAATTGTTTTTCAAATTATCATTTTGAATGTTTGCAACAGATCTGTTTTCTTGAATTACTTTGTCTGTTTTTTGCTTGTATTCAGTATCGTTTACGGCAGTTCCAGAAAGAACGAAAGCTGTTTTGCTTTGTGTTTTTGAAGGCGAATTTCCTTCGAAAATAGAACTTGCAAGTGCTTTATTTAAACCTGTATTGAATTGATTTCTTTTACCCGAAGTAAAGGTTTTTTCAGCTAAAACCTTATCAGCTTTTCTTTTTTCAATATCTGATATTTGATTTTTTGAGGACGCATTCAAGCTGTTTGCTTTTGCAGGAACATAATTTTCCTGAACAGCAACATTGTTTAACGTATTTTTTGAGGCATTTGTTTTTGTTGCTGGCTCATTTTTATCGTAGTTATATTGTGTATTTGCTCTCGTATTTACTGATTCTTGATTTTGGTTGGATTGATTATGTTCGTTTTCTGATGATGAAATTTGATTGTTTATTGATTTGTTCTCTGTACCGTTTTCTTTGTCGTTGGTATTTTTATTGCCTTTTGGCTCAAGTACAACTTTGTTATTTTCTAAAGCATCATTATCGATAGTTTTGATTCCAGAGTTAGAAGTAAAATTCAAAACAGAAGGGAGCAATAAGCCTAATAATAAGCATGCTGCCGCCGACCACCAAAGAATTACTTTTTTCTTCTTTTTAGGTTTATCAAGTTTTTCTTCAATTTGTCCCCACAATTCAGGAGGCGGAACACTAGAAAAGTCTTCCATTGATGAAAAAATATCTTCTATATCCTGCTTTTTCATGCTATTTTAAAATTTTTTATGCTCAGTATTCTTTTTTGCAAAATGTGCTTTGCCCGGTTTAAATTTGATTTTGATGTACCTTCAGAAATATTTAGTAAGTCGGCAATTTCTCGGTGTTTTAGTTTCTCAAAGACGTAGAGATTAAAAACTGTTCGATATTGATCTGGCAAATCTCTAATATATTCCAGCAGTTTCTCTTGTTCTATGGGTTGAATGTCTAAATCCTCTTCTTCGACAAAATCAGTGTCAGGATCAAAAACATCTAGAAAGAAACTCTCTTTTTTCTTCTTGTTTAAAGTCTCGATCAGCTTATTGATAAAAATTCGTTTCAGCCAGCCTTCGAAACTTCCTTCAAATTTATATTGGTTCATTTTTTGAAAAACAATGACAAATGCTTCCTGAAAAACATCTTTTGCATCATCTTCATTTTTCATATATTTAAGACAGATACCATATAAAACAGGAGAGAACAACTGATAAATTTTCAGTTGTGCCTCTCTGTCATTTTTAATACATTTCTTAATATATTTTTCTAAATCGTCTTTCAAAAAAAGTGGTGTTGTTTGGTTTTGCAAAAATAGTTTTTAAAAGCTTATAAAACTATCTTTTAAAGATAGATCGGGAAGCATCTTTGTTATTACTTACAATTGTTAGGTTTTGACTGTCAAGCTTTTCTATGATATATGTCTTGCCTTCAAAAGTAATAAGATCGTGCTCTGCCGAATCGAAATAGCCAATCCCTTTTTCTATTTGATATGTACTGTTTCTAATCTCTACATTGTTCTTATAAGTGATCACTCTTCCATTTGAAGTGAAAACTATTTTTTTTGTAAACCCAATGGTTTTTGGCGTCGCTGTATAAGGATTATCTGCTCCTCCAATTGACTTTTCCCAAATCCAGGTGTTTACTATAGAACCCGTGTTTACGACCATCGATTCTAGCGAATAAGCCGAAGAGAAAATACACAATACAGCAAAAAATAGAAAATGTTTTTTCATTTAACTGGATTTAGTTTAAACTGATGATTTTTTGTTGAATAGCTTTTTTAAACAATATTATTTCAGTGTTTTGATCTGGAGTATCATTGTTGTCAATATAAACTTTCGTAGTAACAGTTCCTTGAGTTAACTGAAAGTAAACTCCGCCTTTATCTCCTGGATTTGGAGTTCCGTAAGTTTTTGTTCCGCCTTTAAGTGCAAGAATTTCTGCTGGAACATTCTTTAAGAATTCAGTATATTCACTTTTTTTCGTTTTTGCAGTGTATTTGTATTGCTCAAAATCATATTTTCCCTCCTCAACATTTGAGAATTTCAAAATGTTAAAATCGTTTAATTGAAAGAAATTATGATGACTTAAAAGACCAAAATCTCCCATAACAATATTATCAGAGCTTTCGTTTGTTCTGTTAAACAAAATTGTTTTTGTTGTTTTTGGAATCAATATAAAATCTGATGGATAAGTTGGAGTCTGTGCAATAGTTTCACCAGCTAAAGGACCTTTTTCATAAAAATTAATAATAATCTGGCATTTGTTTTCTACAATAGTTGTTATTTTTATGTCATAGCCGCTTGTAGGTTTAGCTCCAGCAAAAATCCCAACCAAAAAGTCTTTTGTAAAATCAATATTAGGGTCATTGGCAACTGGACATGTGTTTTCGCGTTTTTCGAAGTAAGCTTCTAATTTCTCTTGAGAATTTAAAACAAGTGCAGTAGGGTTGTTAGGCAGGGTTTTTACACTATAAGAACATAAAAGTGGAAATCCTGTAAAAGGAAGTTCTTGAACTGGTCCGCAATCTACCGTTATATCTTCATTTCCTAATGAGCAGGCACTCAATCCAAAAGCTACAAATAAGCTCAGCATTATTTTTTTCATGATAAATTTTAATATAGGTTATATTTTCATAGATGCACGTGTTTAAAAATGGTTGCGTCTTTTTTTTATTTTTTTTACATAAGAAATAGAAATTAATTTCAAATTGTATTTTTATTTGCGAATGAATACTAATTCGTGAAATTTTACTTTATAAACCTTAGTACTACGTATTATTGCGTACTTTTACTTAAAAAAAAATTGGACATGTTTGATTTTCTTCCGTATTTATTGGCTTTTGTTATTGCTTTATTTCTAGGTATATACTTAGGTAAAGTACTGTCTTCGGCTAAATTTCAGTCAGAAAAAGTTGGTTTAGAAGAAAGGCTGCATGCAAATACAAATCAGCTGCAAACACAAAAAGAACAGCAGGAAAATGAAAAACTTGCTTTTCAAAAACAACTTCAATTAAGCTATCAGGAAAAAGAGAGTATTCGAACTGAAAAAGACAGTCTTGCGATTCAGCTTTCTAAAAAAGAAGTCGATTTTGAGAATTTATGGGAACGTCATAAAGAGCAAAAAAATGAAATAACGGAGCTGCAGGATAAATTTACAAAGGAGTTTGAAAATTTAGCAAATAAGATTCTCGAAGAAAAATCGGTTAAATTTACAGAACAGAACAATGTGAATATGAAAAATATCTTGCTGCCGCTGCAAGATAAGATTCAAGGATTTGAGAAAAAGGTAGAACAAACCCATAAAGAAAGTATCGACTATCATGCAGCACTTCGTCAGCAGATTATTGGACTAAGCGAAATGAATGTTCAAATGAGCAAAGAAACCCTAAATCTTACTAAAGCTTTAAAAGGCGATAGTAAAATGCAGGGAAATTGGGGCGAATTGGTTTTAGAACGTGTGCTGGAAAAATCAGGATTAGAAAAAGGCCGCGAGTACGAAGTGCAACAAAGTTTTGTAACCAGCGAAGGCAATCGTGTTTTTCCTGATGTGGTAATAAATCTGCCCGATGGTAAAAAAATGATTGTCGATTCTAAAGTGTCTTTATCAGCTTATGAAAAGTTCATTAATGAAGAATCAGACATTCTTAAAAACGAATATTTAAAAGAGCATTTAAATTCGATAAAAAGGCACGTTGAACAGCTTGGTAACAAAAATTATCACGAACTGTATCAAATAGAAAGTCCTGATTTTGTATTGCTTTTTATTCCGATAGAACCTGCTTTTGCAATTGCCTTAAACGAAGATTCAACATTATACAATAAAGCTTTTGATAAAAATATTGTAATTGTTACACCAACAACATTGTTAGCAACATTGCGAACTATTGACAGTATGTGGACAAATCAAAAACAACAGGAAAATGCGTTTGAAATTGCTAGGCAGGCAGGAGCGCTGTATGATAAATTTGAAGGTTTTGTAACTGATTTAGTCCGAATAGGGAATAAAATAAAAGATACGAAAACGGAATACGAAAGTGCCATGAATAAACTAGTCGACGGCAAAGGAAATTTGATTTCGAGTGTTGAAAGATTAAAAAAAATGGGCGCTAAAGCAAAAAAATCACTTCCAGATAATATTGTAGCCAGAGCTACAAATACAGATGAGAGTGAGTTACTAAATTAAAACTAACCAATAATACCACAAACATAAAAACATGACTGCAGATTTTAAACCCGTTTCTTCATCAAAAATTAGTATTTCAGAATTAATGCTTCCATCACATACCAATTTTAGTGGTAAAATTCATGGAGGATATATATTGCAATTACTAGATCAAATTGCTTTTGCAGCTGCATCAAAGTTTTGCGGTAATTATTGCGTAACAGCTTCTGTTGATACTGTCAATTTTTTAAAACCAATTGAAGTTGGTGAACTTGTTACAATGAAAGCCTCTGTAAATTATGTTGGGCGAAGTTCAATGGTTGTTGGCATTCGCGTTGAAGCAGAACATATTCAAACAGGCGTTGTAAAACATTGCAACTCTTCGTATTTTACCATGGTAGCCAAAGATAAAGATGGAAAGAGTGTTCAGGTTCCAGGACTTATTTTGTCTAATTTAGAAGAAGTTCGACGTTTTAGAAAAGCGATTAAACATATCGAAGTGAAAAAAGAGATCGAAGAACATGAAAAAGTTACTACGGTAAGTTCTATTGAAGATTTGGCCAGTTTAGAAAAGTATAATGTACTTTTAGAAATTAGTTAGTTTTTTTATTAAGGTTAAAAATAAGAGAAAATGGTAAAGTTTGGTTACACAATTTTATATGTCGAGAATGTAGAAAAAGCAATTACGTTTTATGAAAATGCATTTGGTTTTTCGAGAAAATTTGTAAGTCCAGAAAATGATTACGGAGAATTGCTTACGGGAGAGACTACGATCTCATTTGCTTCAAAAAAACTTGCGGTTCAAAATTTAAAAGAAGGTTTTATCGAGAGCGATTTAAATAATAAACCTTTTGCTTTTGAACTTGGTTTCATAACAGATAATGTTGCCGAATTGGTTGAGAAAGCAATTTCTTTTGGAGCCGTTTTAGAAACAAATCCAAAAGAAAAACCTTGGGGACAAGTTGTCGCTTATATAAGAGATTTAGATGGTTTTTTACTTGAAATTTGTACACCAGTCGAAATGTAAATGAGAAGCTGTTTTTAGCAATTACTACATTTTAAAAAGAAAAAATATTCACAAATATTTAGCATTAGTTCCAGAACCATACGACGGAAAATTTCGTAACTTTAAAATAGAAAGTTAGTTGCGATTTTTTCACGGGGTACTGCCATTCATTTTTTTAACTTACCGTAAGTTTGTTTTTCTTTATTTTAAAAAATGAAATGACATAATTGTTTAATTGCTGACGATTATGAAAAGAACTACATTATTATTTTTACTTTTTACCGCATTTTCGATAACAGCTCAGGAAAAATTTAAAACCACTTCGGCGGTTATAAATTTTGAAGCTTCAGTTCCATTCTTCGAAGAGGTAAAAGCGGTAAATAAGCTCGGAACTATTGTTCTTGAACCTCAAACAAGTACTTTAATTTGTACTGTAATAATAAAAGATTTTCGTTTTAAAATGGATTTAATGGAAGAACATTTTAACGACAATTATATCGAAAGTCATCGTTATCCTAAAGCTTATTTTAAAGGCAAAATACAAAAATTTGACATCGCACAAATTGATCAAACCTCAAGAGAATATGATGTTAAGGGAAAATTATATATTCACGGGAAATGGAAAATGATTACGGTAAAAGCGTTGTTAAAAAGAGTTCCGGAAGGTATTCAAATTGTTTCTGCTTTTCCAATATCAATTTCTGACTTTAATATAGAAATTCCTTATGTTGTGGCCAATAAAATTTCAAAAACGGTTCAGACAGATTTAAGCGGAATAATGAAGTAATGTTTAATTCGAAGTGCTGATTAGTGCTTTTTCTAAATCGGTAAATTGAAATTCAAATCCAGTTTTTTGTATTTTTTCAGATGACACCCTTTGCCCTTTTAAGATAGCTTCGCTCATTTTTCCTAAACTTATTTTAAGAATAAAAGATGGAATTTTAGGAAGCCATATTGCATATCCGTATAATGCAGCTAGTATTTTAGAGAATCTCAAGTTTGTAGTATTGTCAGTAACAGCAGCATTGTACGGGCCATGCATATGTTCGTCTAGAAGAGCTTTTAAGTAAATCTGACACAAATCGTCAATATGAATCCAGGGTAAATATTGTTTTCCAGTTCCTATAACCGCACCAAAACCAGATTTAAAAGTAGGTCCAAGTTTTTTTAAAAAACCTTCATCTTTACCTAGTACAATTCCAGTTCTAATTTTTACGGTTCTAATGCCTAAAACCTCCAGTTTGTTTGATGCATTTTCCCATTTCTGACAAATAGTACCTAAAAAGTCGTTTGCAGGCTCAGTAGTTTCAGTACAAATTTTATGACTTGTAACAGCACCATAAATTCCAATTGCTGAAGCCGAAACAAAAGCATTTAATTTTTTATCGTTTTTTTCTAAAATAGAAAATATCAAATCAATTGGTTTAACCCTACTTTCCAGAAGTTTTCTTTTTCTTCTGCGCGTCCATCTTTTTTCAACAATTCCTTCGCCGGCAAGATGAATAATGTAATCCGCATTTAAAACAGCATTTTCATCAATATAATTGCTGTTTAAATTCCATTTATAGTAAGTGATTTCAGGAGTATTTTCTTTGTCGGTACGGCTTAAAACAGACACAGTAAAGCCAGCTTCAATTAGAGCATTTGTCAAATGCCTGCCAATGAATCCGCTTCCACCTGTTATTAGAACATTTTCAACCATGATAGTTTATCATATATTTAACAGCGCATTCTGTTTAGGGACATGTAAAGGTACTTAAACAATGCTTACCTTTAAGGCAAATTCTAAATTTAATGAAATGGCGACTAAAAAAAAGACTATCACGAAAGAGGATATCGTTTCAAAATATATGAATGAAGTTTTAGAAAAAGGAACAAAACCAAAATCAGTTTATCATTTTACCAAAGAAAATGATTTTACAGAAGCTGAATTTTATTCTTTTTTTGGAACGTTAGAAGGTTTAGAAAAGGAAATATTTCGACTGTTTTTTGAGAATACAGTCAGCTTACTGCATAAAAATGGAGACTATCTTGAGTACAACATGAAGAATAAAATGTTGAGTTTCTATTTTACATTTTTCGAAATTTTGACTGCAAATAGAAGTTATGTACTGCAAGTACTTAAAATGGATAAAAACCCGCTCAAAAATTTAGTACAGCTCACTTTGCTTAGAGATAATTTTAGAAGTTATGTTTCAGAAATCTTAACTGATGATTATAGACTTGAACAAGAAAAACTGCAAAAATTTCAAGAAAAGGCAATTCAAGAATCCGCTTGGCTGCAATTGATGCTGACCATAAAATTCTGGATGGAAGATGAATCTGCTGCTTTTGAGAAAACAGATATTTTTATCGAAAAATCAGTTAATGCATCATTTGAATTGATGAATGTTGCGCCAATGAACCATCTGATCGATTTTGGAAAATTTCTATTCAAAGAAAAAATATACAGCAAACAATGAAAACGATCGATTATATTCCAACTTCGAAAATAGAAAGAGCCGGAAAATTGGTTCAAACTGGAGCAAAAATTGGTGTAAACTACGTTAAGCATTATGCCGAGAAAATGGTTAATCCTGATTTAACCCGAGATAAACTGAACGAGAATAATGCCGAAGATATTTATGACGGATTAAAAAGCTTAAAAGGCAGTGCGCTAAAAGTGGCTCAAATGTTAAGTATGGACAAGAATTTTTTGCCTCAAGCTTACGTAGAGAAATTTTCATTATCGCAATTTTCAGTTCCGCCGCTTTCAGCACCATTAGTATTAAAAACATTCAAAAGTAATTTTGGCAAAACGCCTTACGAGATTTTTGATGAATTTAATGCAAATTCTGTAAATGCAGCAAGTATTGGTCAAGTGCATTTGGCTAAAAAGAACGATAAAAAACTGGCAGTTAAAATTCAATATCCAGGAGTAGCCAATAGTATTTCTTCGGATTTGGCTTTGGTTAAACCTATTGCTATAAGAATGTTTAATCTGCAGGGAAAAGATTCAGATAAATATTTTAAAGAGGTTGAAGATAAACTTATCGAAGAAACAAACTATTTGTTAGAATTAAAACAAAGTCAAGAAGTTGTAGAGGCGTGCAGTAAAATCGAAAATATTATTTTTCCTAATTACTATCCAGAGTTCTCGTCAGAGAAAATTATCACGATGGATTGGATGACGGGAATTCATCTTTCAGAATTTACCGCGAAAAATAAAGACCAAAAAGTTGGTGATGAAATAGGGCAGGCGCTTTGGGATTTTTATATGTATCAAATTCATGTTTTAAGAAAAGTACACGCAGATCCTCATCCTGGAAACTTTTTGGTTGACGATCAAAATCAGTTAATTGCTCTAGACTTTGGTTGTATGAAACAAATTCCAGAAGAATTTTATATGCCTTATTTTGAGTTGATTAATAAAAATGTGATTACAGATCAAGCGCTGTTTAATAAAAAGTTGTTTGAATTAGAAATTCTTCGTCAAGATGATACACCAGCAGAAGTTGAATATTTTACAAGTATGTTTCATGATCTATTGTCGCTTTTCACCAAACCATTTCAAAATGAAACTTTCGATTTTGCCGATGAAACTTTCTTTAACGCCATTGCTGAATTAGGGAAACGTTTTTCTGAAGATACAAATCTCAAAAAAATGAACGGAAATCGTGGTTCTAAACACTTTATTTATATGAACCGTACTTTCTTTGGTTTGTACAATTTAATGTTTGATTTGAAAGCGAAAATTGTTGTTGAGAATTATTTGAAATACTAGAAGAGGGAAATTCCAATATATAAAAACCCAAATTCCAATTAATATATATATAAACCTTTGTCAAAGTTCTAAAACTTTGACAAAGGTTTTTTTTTACGACAAAGTATGTCATCCTGAGGCACGAAGAATCACACTCGATGATAGACAAAGATTGGTGACATACCTTGCAGAGTTTCTTGTGCGTTCCTTCGTGCCTCAGGATGAAAAGATTGCGCATAATTGGAATTTATTTCAAAATTCCAGCCTTATAAGTTGCAATCGCTCGATCTCTTGCAAAGGCGTGATCTATCATTGGTTCAGTATAAGCAAAATCAAATTCGGGAATCCATTTGCGAATGTATTCACCTTTAGCATCAAATTTCTTTTGTTGAATTTCAGGATTGAATACTCTAAAATAAGGCGCAGCATCACAGCCGGTTCCTGCTGCCCATTGCCAGTTTCCTACATTTGAAGCTAATTCGAAATCTAGAAGTTTTTCGGCAAAATAAGCTTCTCCCCACTGCCAGTTGATTAATAAATGTTTGCATAAAAAACTCGCCACAACCATGCGAACACGATTGTGCATATATCCTGTTTCGTTTAGCTGACGCATTCCTGCATCGACCATTGGGTAACCCGTTGTTCCAGAGCACCAACGCTTAAAGTCGTCTTCGTTATTGCGCCATTGAATTCCGTCGTAAGCTGATTTGAAATTGCTGCTTACACAATTAGGAAAACTAAACAGAATTTGAATGAAGAATTCGCGCCAAATTAATTCGCTTAAGAAGGTTTGATTCTTTCTATTTGCCCAATTCACTAATTTACGAATACTTACTGTACCAAATCGTAAATGCGGCGAAAGGTAAGAAGTACTGTCCAGAGCAGGATAATCTCTAGTTTCTTTATAATTGGCAATTTGAGTTAAGTTATGCGGAAGCACTTTTATAGGACTTCGGTCAAAACCAATTTCGGATAATTCTGGAAATGTAAATTGGCTTTTTATAAAATTAGATTGAAATGAACTGGAATCATATTCAATCGCAGCTCCTGAAAAATGATATTTTTCGAGCCATTTATTTTTATAAGGAGTGTAAATGGTATACGGAAGCCCATCAGATTTTGTGATTTCTTTCTCTTCAAAAATTACATGATCTTTGTATGGAAAACACTCAATACTGTTTTCCTTCAATAAAGAGCAAATAGCAATATCACGTTTGATCGCAAAAGGCTCATAATCTTTATTAAAGAAAAGGCTTTGAATGTCAAACTCTTCTAAAAGTAATTTCCAAACTTCGGTAGTTTTACCTTTTTTGACTAATAGTGAAGAATCTAAAGTATTTAATTCTGAATTTATCTTTTGTAGTGAATCATAAATAAAACTTACTCTGGCATCATTTGCGGGAAGGTTATCCAATATATCGTCATCAAAAATAAATAACGGAACTACAGGAAAATTTGATTGCAAAGCATGAAACAAACCTATACTGTCTTCCAGACGTAAATCACGTCTGAACCAGAAAAAAGAAACTTTTTGTTTTGTCATTGTAGAGAGAATCTATTTTGATGCTTTAAAAGGGTTTTACATTTTGTAATATTTAAACGGAACAAACAACATTCCGAAACATTCTCCTTTTTCTTTGTTTAAGTGTTTATGGTGTATTTTATGCGCCTTTCGTAATCCGATGAGGTATTTGTTTTTAGTGTTTTTAAACCATTTAAAACGCTGATGAATTAAAACGTCGTGAATTAAAAAGTAACAAGCTCCATAAAGCGTGACGCCGCAGGCAATGAAAAACAAATAATTGAAACCGCCCTGAACGCCAAAATAAAATAATAGAATACTTGGTATTGCAAACAGAACAAAGAAAATATCATTGCGCTCAAAAGGATGCTCGTATTTTGGCTGATGATGATCTGCATGAAAATACCACATGAAACCGTGCATCACATATTTGTGAGTAAGCCATGTAATACATTCCATGAATAAAAAAACGCCTAAAAAGATTAAAAAGGAAACCATTTTTTGTGTTTTGAATTTGTTTTAATAATTGTTTGATTTTATCATTTACTTGTTCTTGTCATTTCTCCTTTCGTTCGAAATGACAAACGGAACGAAATTATACTAGTTTCAGTTTATATGTTACAAATGACTGGGCCAAAAGTCCTGCTTTTGTATAATTAGAAACACGAATCCTTGAGTTTCCAATTTCATGATAAGGTGTATTTTTTAATTTAGTAAGTAGTTTTTTGTAATAAACATAAGCAGTGTAAACCCCAAATTTTGCTTCAATTGGCAATTTTACAATTCCTTGATAAGCAATATTGAAATCGTCTTCGATTTCGCTGATAATTTGTGTTTTTGCAGCTTCAGTAAAATTATTCAAATTGATGCCAGGAAAATAAGTTCTGTTTAAAATCAAATTATCATCTTTTAAATCTCTGAGGAAATTTACCTTCTGAAAAGCCGATCCTAGTCGCATTGCTTCATTTTTAAGCTGTTCGTATTTTGTATTATTTCCTTTTGTAAAAACCTTTAAGCACATTAAGCCAACAACATCAGCAGAACCGAAAATATAGTCGGCATATTCAGTCTGTGTGTTATAACTTGATTTTGTGAGGTCTTGTTTCATGCTTTTTAAGAATGCCTGAACTAAATCGTCGGTAATATTATATTCTTTTACAGTATGTTGGAAAGAGTTTAGAATTGGGTTAAGGCTTATTCCCAGATTAACAGCTTTATAATATTCTTTTTCAAAATCGTTAATAAGACTTTCTTTTTCAAAATCATGAAAAGAATCGACAATTTCATCGGCAAAACGAACAAAGCCATAAATGCTGTATATCGCATCACGAATACTCGGCGAGAGCATTTTTACAGCTATCGAAAAAGAAGAACTGTAGTTTTTAGTAACCAGTTTACTGCACTTGAAAGAAACGTCGTCGAATAGTGATTTCATTTTTTTACGATCTAAAAGATTTTTGAATTAATTCAGCTGCTAGTTTTCCTGATATTAAAGCAGGCGGAACTCCTGGGCCAGGAACTGTTAGTTGTCCTGTGAAATATAAATTTTTAACTTTCTTACTTTTCAATTTTGGACGCAGGAAAGCTGTTTGCAATAACGTATTAGCCATTCCGTAAGCATTTCCTTTGTACGCATTATAATCTGCAACAAAATCATTTTTGCAAAATGATCTTTTAAATATAATGTTATTTCTGATCTCTTGCTGTGTAAGATTTTCAAAACGGCTGATTATTTTTTCGAAATATTCTTCTCTTAATGCCTGACTGTCTTCAATTCCGGGTGCAAGCGGAATTAAGAAAAAACCGCTTTCCATTCCATCAGGAGCCGCTGTTAGATCTGTTTTAGATGGAAAATTGGCATAGAATAAAGGTTCTTCGGGCCAATTTGGAGTATCGTAAATAGCATTTGCATGTTTATCGAAATCAACATCAAAAAATAAAGCATGATGTGAGATGTTTTCTATTTTTTTATTAAAACCAACAAAAAACAGGAGTGAAGAAGGAGCGAAAATTCGGTTTTCCCAATACGTGTCAGAATAAGCGCGATGCTCTTTTTCGAGCAAAGTTTCAGTATGCTGATAATCGGCACCGCTCAATACAACATCAGATTTTATAAATTCTCCGTTAATCACAATTCCTGCTGCAGTTTTGTCTTCAACGATTATTTTCTCAACAGAAGCATTTGTTTTAATTATTACTCCAAGTTCTAGAGCAAGACTTTCGAGACTTCGAACTACATCAAACATTCCCGTTTTAGGATGCCAGGTTCCAAGACCAAAATCAGCATAATTCATAAAATTATAGAAAGAAGGCGTTTTCGTTGGTTTTGCTCCAAGAAATAAAACAGGAAATTCTAAAATTTGAATTAGCCTTTCGTTTTTAAATTCTTTACGAATGTCAATACTTATAGAACCAAAGAACTGATTAAGTTTTAAAGCAGTTTTGGCAGTAATTAGTTCAAGAGGAGAAACTCCCGGGCGATAAACCAACTCTTTTATGGCAATGTCATAATTACTTTTGGCTTGGTCAATAAAGTTTTCTAGTTTCTTTGAACTGCCTTTTTCAATGTTTTCAAAAGCGTTTTTTATTTCTTCTAAATTATCGCAAATAGCAATAAAATCGTTAACTCCAAAATAAACCCGATAAGCAGGATTTAGTTTTATGAGCTCATAATAATCCGATGGTTTTTTATTGAAATCCTGAAAAAAACGTTCAAAAACATCTGGCATCCAATACCAGCTTGGTCCCATATCGAAAGTAAAACCATCTTTTTTAAACTGTCGTGCCCGACCGCCTATAGAATGATTTTTTTCGTATACAGTAACTTGATTTCCCTGCTGAGCCAAATAACATGAAGCAGCCAAGGAAGAAAATCCTGATCCTATGATTGTTATTGTTTTCTTCATTTGTTTAACAAATGTACAGAAAAGTTAAACAATAGAATTAAATTCTTTCGATTGTTTCTTGCATCGAATCGAAAATTTGAATTCTTTCGGGTAAAAGTTTTTTATCAATATACTCAACCATATTGCCTATCAACCATATTTCATTGTTTTTCAGCAATAGTTTTTGTCCCATAGACTTTACATATTGATTGATAACGCTGCGATCTGGCTGAATGGTCATCATTGATACAAAAGTGATGTTTTCAAAATGTTTGGTTAAATCCTGCAGGTTTTCTATCGGCATACTTTCGCCAAGATAAATGGTTTTATATCCTTTTGATAAAATTTCGTACTGAAGATAAAGTAATCCTATGTTGTGCACTTCATTTAAAGGCAGCGAAAGCACAAAGATTCTATCTGTTTTTGTTGGTTTTCGAATTTGAAGACTTTCTGTATATATCAATATTTTCTGCTTGATCAAATGACTCATAAAATGTTCATTTGCCGGCGTGATGGTTTCTGACTGCCACAATAATCCTAGTTCTTTCAGTAAAGGAAGAAAATGTTCTTTGAAAACTTCCTTGAATGTTTTTTCGGCAATAAGCCAATCGAAAGTATTGAAGAATAATTCCTGATCAAAATTCATCATAGCCATTTTAAAAGAAGTTATGGCATAGTTTTGAGAATTTTTCTTCGATATGATTTCGCGAACTAGTTCTGGTATCCTTTCTTCAGGATAAGTTGCAATTTTAGAAATTTTATAACCATACTCATGCAGTAAAGTTATGTTTAATAGTTTTTGCAGATTCTGCAGATTGTAAAACCTTATATTAGTATCTGTACGCATTGGTTCTAGGATATTGTATCTCTTTTCCCAAATACGAATCGTATGCGCTTTTATTCCAGATAAATTCTCTAGATCTTTAATACTGAAAACAGTTTTTATGTTGTTTACCATTTTTTACAATTAGATAAACAAAAATAGAAGAAAATCTTAGAAAATCTCTTAGCTGATAATGAAAATCATAGATTATTAGTGCTTTACGTGTGTTTTTGTCTAAATAAAAAAGCAATCTGTAAATATTTTTTTACAGATTGCTTTTTTGCTTTTCAAAGCTTGTTTTTTATTTACAAAATGTAGCTTTATTTTTTATAGCACTTTGACTTCCAAGTTCTATGGCTTTTGAGAAATCTTTACAAGCATTTTTTTTATCGTCAATTTTATTATAAGCCAAACCTCGCAGATTGTATGCAATGTAATCTTTTGGGTTTAGACCAAGAGATGTGGAGCAGTCTTCGATTGTGCCTTTAAAATTCATTAACTTGTAGTTTACGTTTGCTCTGCCGGTAAAAGCATCTGCATTCATGCTGTCAAGTTCAATTGTTTTGCTAAAATCGGCAAGCGCTCCTTTTAGGTCATTAAGTTTGAGTTTTGCTACGCCTCGGTTTTGGTAAGCTTCAGTAAATTTCGAATTCATGCTGATTGCTTTAGTGTAGTCAGCGATCGCACCTTTTGTGTTACCGGCTTCGGCTTTTTTAATGGCTTTGTCAAAATAACTGGTTGCTGATTGTGCCGATAATGAGCAGGTAATCATAATAAAGAATAATACTAATAGGTTTTTCATAAACTAATTTGGGATTAGCGGTTAATTATTTTGAAACGAATTTAAGAAAGTTTTGTTTTGCAAGAGAAGTTCTTTTTATTAAATAACGATTATTTTTCTTTTTAGCAGAAGTATTATAGGGTACACGGTAAAGTGTTTGAAATTAAGTTCTTAACTTAGCGTAAATTCTTATAATTAGTATTGATAAGAATTTATTATCTCCTCATTTTTAATCTTTTAGTGCTCATTCTTAATAAATTATAAAATATGAAACCAATTCATTTTTGTTCTCAGTTATTGTTTTTCGTTTTGATGTTTTTCTGTATGAGTATTTCAACAGCTCAAGAAAAAACGAAATATTTAGATGCGCTGCAAAGTGATCCTGCAGGAATGGGATGGATGATTGGTTCGCCGCCGCCGGCTGACCGTATTCCTCGATTTGATGATGGAAGTTTTTTTCAGTTTCCGGCACTTAGGTGGAGCGTTGCGCATATGCGCCAGTTTATGCCGACTGTAAATGTTTCTCGCGGATTAGGAGCTTCAATTCCTATAACAACAAATTTTGACAGAGATATTGATAAAGTAAAATTTGTGCCTCTTGGAGAAACAAAGCAGATGACATGGGAAGAGTCGCTGGAAAAGATTTATGCAGATGGAGTGATTATTATGCATCACGGAAAAATTGTTTATGAAAAGTATTTTGGTGCTTTGACGATTGACGGACAGCATGCAGCAATGTCGGTTACCAAATCGTTTACAGGAACTCTTGGAATTATATTGGCTAAAGAGGGTTTGATAGATACTGAAAAAATGGTTTCTTTTTATGTTCCAGAGCTTAAAAATTCTGCTTTTGGAGATGCAACAGTAAGACAGGTTATGGATATGACAACGGCGCTGCAGTTTAGTGAAGACTACGCAGATCCTAATGCCGAAATTTGGAAATTCTCTGCGGCAGGGAATCCGCTTCCAAAGCCTAAGGATTATGATGGGCCAAGAACCTATTATGAATATTTGCCTACAGTGAAGAAAAATGGTATTCACGGAGATGCTTTTGGTTATAAAACGGTTAATTCAGATGTTTTGGGCTGGATTATAGCTCGAGTGACTGGTAAATCTGTTGCTGAGGTTTTATCTGAGCGAATATGGAGAAAAATTGGGGCTGAACAAGACGGGTATTTTTCGGTAGATGCAATAGGGACACCTTTTGCGGGTGGTGGTTTTAATCTTGGTTTACGAGATATGGCTCGCTTTGGACAGTTGATTTTAAATGACGGTAAAGTGGGGCAGGAGCAAATTATTCCTAAAGCTGCTATTGATGATATTAAAAAGGGCGGTGATAAAAAAGCATTTGAAAAAGCAGGGTATTCACTCTTGAAAGGTTGGAGTTATAGAAATATGTGGTGGATAACCAATAATGATCACGGTGCGTTTTGTGCTCGAGGTGTACATGGGCAGGTAATTTACGTTGATCCAAAAGCAGATATGGTTATTGTGCGTTTTGCATCAAATCCTGTAGCGGGAAATGCAGCAAACGATCCCTATTCTCTGCCTGCTTATGATGCTGTTGCAAAATATCTTCTTAAGAAGTAAAAAAGCAGTTACTTGTTTTGTTCTAATTTTTTCGTGAAGAAAGGATTTGTATCTAATCTCCATATGTATCCAATTTGAAAATTTCCTGAAGATAAGCCAATGTTACTGTTGTTATTGTCTGAGAAAGAAGAAAAAATAAAATTATTAACATATGATAATCCAAGTGACCATTTCTCTTTGTTGTATCCAACGGATATTCGCGGGAAAAATGTAGGGTAGATTTCTATTTTTTGTTTGCCAAAATCATTTATTCTTTCAGTGCCAAAGTTAACTCCCGTTGTTGCTGAACCGCTGGCGAACCATCTTTTATTGATTGCCCAAGTATAAGCGTAACCGCCGCTGAATCCAAATTGAAAATTACGCAGTGAATTTTTTGATTTGTGTACAAAGGAACTGTCTGAGTTTATTTTTGAGAAGTAAATTCCTCCGCCTGCTAAAAAGCTTCCTGCTGATTTTAATTGTTTTTCATTTTGATTAAAAGCGGCCTTATAAGAGAATTTCTTGTTGTTAAAAACGTATTGTCCGAAAGCACCATATTGCTGAATTTTTAAATCGGGATACAACTGTATATTTTTATCTGCATTGTCAGAAGTGTAAAAGCCATGATACTTTTGGACAAAAAGATCTATTATGAATTTTCTTCCATAGTTATGAATTTGAAAGTCTAGTGCTTTCGTTCTTCCTTTTTTGTCGTCTTTCATGAAGTTTAACCCATAACCATAACTTAGATTGATTATCGTGTTGTTTATAGAAACTCCTGCACCTAAACTCATGGGGCTATTTGGCATAAATTTTTTAATCTCACCATCTACTTCTTGTTCCATTGATATAAACTTCATAGATAAATAAGTTCTCAGGGAAAGTTTATTGTCAAAAGGTTTAATATATGTTGTGTCAATCTGTGCTTTGCAGAAATAAGGAATCGCTAAAAGAAGTAAAAAAGAAAAATATGCTTTCATTGAGTTGTAAAACGAATTATAATTACTCTTAGTACGTACAGAAATGGTTAACAAGGAAAAATATAAAGCATAAAAAAAGGAAAAACATAAAAATATACTTTTCCTTGTTTAGTGACCATGGAGGGATTTGAACCCTCACGCCCTTGCGAGCACCACCCCCTCAAGATGGCGAGTCTACCGTTTCTCCACATGGCCTAAAATGAAAAAAGGTCAAGTAAATTAATACTCGACCTTTTTGTGACCCGACTGGGGCTCGAACCCAGGACCCCATCATTAAAAGTGATGTGCTCTACCGACTGAGCTATCGAGTCATTGCATTCCTTGAACGCGGGTGCAAATATAAGAAGTTATTTTTGATATAGCAATACCTTTTCGTAAGTAAATTTAATAAATAATTAAAGCAGGCTGTGTAAACAAAAAAAGGACAAAATAAATTTTGATGTTCCTTGTCTTTTTGTGACCATGGAGGGATTTGAACCCTCACGCCCTTGCGAGCACCACCCCCTCAAGATGGCGAGTCTACCGTTTCTCCACATGGCCTAAAATAAAAAAAGGTCGAGTAAATTAATACTCGACCTTTTTTGTGACCCGACTGGGGCTCGAACCCAGGACCCCATCATTAAAAGTGATGTGCTCTACCGACTGAGCTATCGAGTCATTGCTATCAAGGAAAGTGTTTGTTAAATCACAAAATTTGTGACCCGACTGGGGCTCGAACCCAGGACCCCATCATTAAAAGTGATGTGCTCTACCGACTGAGCTATCGAGTCATATTCTTTCCTTGAATGCGGGTGCAAATATAAGGAGTTTATTTTATTATTTGCAAGCATTTTTATTATAAATTTGTCTTTTTTTAATCAAAATTTACAACGCCTTAATTTATAGGTTATTATTAAAATGAAAAAGATTGTATTATTAGGATATATGGGTTGCGGAAAGTCAACAATTGCCCAAAACTTATCAAAAATTACTGAAATTCCGTTTTTAGATTTAGATGTTTGCATCGAAAAAAAAGCAAATTTGTCTATAAAAGACATTTTTGAGCAGCATGGAGAAATTTATTTTCGAAAATTAGAGCATGAAATGTTCTTAGAATTGCTGCAATCTCCAGAAAATTATATTATAGGTTTGGGTGGAGGAACTCCTTGTTATGCTAATAATCATTTATTATTGCAAAATGAGGATCTTGTTTCAGTTTATTTAAAGGCGTCTATTGATACTTTATATAATAGATTAGTACATAATAAAAGTAAACGCCCTTTGATAGCTGATATGAATGAGGAGGAAATGAAAGAGTTTATCGCAAAACATTTGTTCGACAGAAGTTTTTACTACAACCACGCGCAATTTAAGGTTGTGGTTGATGATAAAACTGTCGAAGAAACTGTTGAGGATATTTTGAAGATTCTAGCTTAAAAAAGCTGAATCGCCATTGCTTTCGTCAAAAACAACCTGAACGTGCTCTAATAAAGAAGTAGATAGTGATATACCTTTGAAGTCCGCTTTTACAGGATATTTTTTATGATTACGATCAACTAGGACCGCTGTTTTGAATTTTTTTAATGGAACGTCTAAGAAGTGGCGAACAGCATAGATTAAAGTTGTGCCTGAATTTAAAACATCATCAACTAATACTAATCCTTTGTTTTCGTAATCTTCTTTTGGTAAAGACGTATGAATAGGTAATTGCGGATTTTGTTTATTGATCTTAACTTCGCAAAGAGAAACTTTTAGTGTTGAAATTTCACTTAAAGCTGAAGCAATTTTTTGAGCAAAAATAGATCCGTTTGATGCGATGCCGGCAATAACAACTTCGTTCTCATCAACAAATGTCTCGTAGATTTGATAAGCGATACGTTTTATTTTGTGTTCGATTTCCTGATTGGTTAAGATGATGTTGTTGCTCATGATTTAATTTTTTGGCTAAATTACAAATTTTAAATTCCAATGTTGAGGTTTTGATTTTTTGATGATTTAGAATTTAATTTTCATCGTCTTCATCAATAATGTCATTTCCATATTCGTCAATATCTCTTCGGTCTTTTTTGGTTGGTCTTCCTGTGCCGCTTTTTCGATAATGCTCTTTCGAAAGCTTTAATAATTCAAGATGAGCATAAGCTTCGGGCGGAGTTTCGTTTTTGCGATATATATCGACAAGTTTTGCTCCAACACGATTTTCGGGAATATCAAGTACGGTTATAATTTGAGTAATTTGATCTTTTCTAAAGGTAATTCGGTCAGTAGGGAAAACCTCTTTAGAAGGCTTTGCAATCTGCCCATTTACAGTAATATGGTTCTTTTTGCAGGCTTCGGTTACCATATTTCTGGTTTTGTAATACCGAACACACCACAGGTATTTATCTATTCGCATAATTTTTCTAAAATCAAAGTTAAATTCTTTACAAAAATAAATCAATATTGTATCTTGCGCACCTAAAAAAAGGACAATAATGAACAAATTTAAATATTATTTTATTTTATTGCTTGCAGGTATTTCTTTGGTTTCCTGTTCTAAAAAGGATGATGATGAGGATGTGGTGGTGGTGCCGGTAAGAGATTATGCTGAGCAGTATAAAGCGGATAATGATTCGATTATTAAATATTTAAAGACTAATTATATCAAGGAAGTAACTCCTAATTTTGATGTTGTTATTGAGAAAATTCCAGCAGGAGGAACTGAAACTTCTATTTGGGATCAAAAGGTATATCCGTTAGAGACTAGAAATGTCTATAGTAATAATATAACCTATAATGTGTATTATTTAACTTTAAGAAAAGGATCGGGACAAGCACCTACTAATACTGATAAAATTGTAGCAGCTTATAAAGGTAATTTGTTAAATGGGAAGGTTTTTGACCAGTCTTATGGGGTTGGGAGAAAATTTTTATTGTTTCCATATGCTATTTCAACTGCAGATGAGGTTACTGTGATTGAGGGGTGGTCGGAAATGTTTCCAAAGTTTAAAACGGGTGTTTCGACAACGGCACCAGATGGAAGTGTAACTTATCAAGATTTTGGAGCTGGGGTTATATTTTTGCCGTCTGGATTAGGGTATTATGAACAGGTGAAAAATGATATTCCGTCATATTCTCCTTTAGTGTTTACTATTAAGTTGTATGATCTTCAGAGAATGGATAATGAGTATACTTTTAATTCTAGTACGGGAGCGCGAGTGTTTATGGGAGACGGTGTTCCAGATTATTTAGAAGATGTTAATGGTGATGGATATCTTTATGATTTTAGAAATACCACTAAGTATCCAAGTCCGCCAGCTAACTTAATTGATGATACGGATGGTGATGGAATTGCAGACTTTTTGGATTTTGATGATGATGGTGATGGTTTTAGTACTAGATTTGAAGTTACAAAACCGGCTGATGCTCCTAATACAGGTATAAGTAAGTATTATCCTTGGAATCCAATTGGGGATAATCCTGCTACTCCAAATATAGATGAGACGGAGACTTATGGTATTCCTAGGAGGCCAACCGGAGCGCTTACTGACCCTTCGAAACCGGAATCAATTAATAATCCGAGAAAGTTTATTGAAGACGATTATAAAGCAAATCCAAGATTAAGAATTTATTTAGATAAAACATATCCTTATCAAAAGAATTAACTTTGTACAAGTTGCAAAGGAAAAACCTCGAAATTTATATTTCGAGGTTTTTTTTGTATCATTTTTAGGTCTCTTTAGTCGTTGAAAAGATTTAATTATGTTAAAATGTTGAAGTTGAGCAATGGTTAATTTGCTGATTATTCGATAGTTTTGTTTTTGTTTAGGAAAAAACTTTCGTTTTTACGGTTTAGCGTAAACTATGTCTTAAATATAAAAGTATGTTTGTAGGATTAATATTTAAATTTTGCAAAATGAAAAAATTACTTACATTGTTTTTAGGGCTTACTATTTTGTCATGCAGTAGTGAGGATCAAGAGAGTGAGAAAGCGAATTCTTTAAAAGGAGCTTCTGAATCGGTTTTAGATGGTAAGGTATTATCATTTCAAAGTGAAGAATCTTTTGTTAGGGAATATTCCTATTTGGCGACATTGAATAAAGATGAACTTCAAAAGTGGATTTCTTCTAAAGGAGTGGTGTCGCTGTTGAATACCACAGATAATTCGTTAGGTATTGAAGAAGATGTTATTTCTGAATCAAGAGTGGTTTATTCTGCAGCATTAGAATCAATTTTAAATGCGGAATCAAAGTTAAAAATTGCGGGTAAAGTCCTTTGGCTTAATGAACGCAGTTTTTATTTGTTATCAGAAAATGAAACTATTTTAAGTGTAAAAGAGCTTGTTGAGCGCAAATCTGAATTAGAAAAATTCGGTGAGTTATTGAGTATTTCAGGTGCTTCTAAGAGTTTAACGGGTAGAATGGTTTTGCCAAATGAAAATAGAGTAAAGACATTTGCAAGTGCAGAAATGAATGTGTCAGGTAGTAGGCTTAGGCATGTTGTTGATTTGTATAATGAAACAATTCTTTTGAATGGATCGATTTTGACTAGTGAAATGTTTCTAAGATCGACATTGCAATATAGGTCATGTTCTACTTTAGGTGGTTGCAAGTGGAAAGAAGCTTTTAATCCTCGATATTTAAGAAGTAATTTTATTGGTGGAGATACAGAAGGTGTTTGGACTGTGGGGAATATTTACACCTCTTCTACAGTGACGGGTACGCAGACCTATCACGTAGGGCACTGGACTTTTAAAATTCCTACCCATTCAAATTCTAATTTTGTGATCTCTGGTCCAATAACCTGTAGTCTAGATATTCCGTTTCCAACACCTGAGGTTTCTGTAGATATATCTTGGTATTAGTTGGAGTTGTAAGAAAAAAAAACCTCGAAATGTAAATTTCGAGGTTTTTTTATAAAGTAAGAAAATTGAAAATTATTTTCTTTTGATAACTCTTTCTACAGCTTCAACAATTGCTTGATTGTTTAGTTTGTATTTTTCCATTAATTGTTCTGGAGTTCCAGATTCACCAAAACTATCTTGTACTGCTACAAATTCTTGCGGAGTAGGATTGTTTAAAGCTAATACTCCTGAAATGCTTTCTCCAAGACCTCCAAGGTAGTTGTGCTCTTCGGCAGTAACTATACATTTCGTTTTAGCAACCGATTTAAGAATTGCTTCTTCGTCAAGAGGTTTGATTGTATGGATGTTGATTACTTCTGCAGAGATTCCTTTTGCTTCTAAAGCTTCAGCAGCAATAAGAGCTTCCCAAACTAAGTGTCCTGTTGCAACAATTGTTACATCAGTTCCTTCGTTTAATAAAATTGCTTTTCCAATTACGAATGGTTCGTCAGCAGGAGTAAAGTTAGCTACAACTGGGCGACCGAAACGTAAGTAAGCTGGGCCGTGGTGATCTGCTAATGCAATAGTAGCGGCTTTAGTTTGATTGTAATCGCAAGTATTGATTACAGTCATTCCTGGCAGCATTTTCATTAATCCAATATCTTCCAAAATTTGGTGAGTTGCACCGTCTTCTCCTAATGTTAAACCAGCATGAGATGCACAGATTTTTACATTTTTATCAGAGTAAGCAACAGATTGACGAATTTGATCGTAAACTCTTCCTGTTGAGAAGTTAGCGAAAGTTCCTGTAAATGGAATTTTACCTCCAATTGTTAAACCAGCAGCGATTCCGATCATGTTAGCTTCTGCGATTCCAATTTGGAAAAAACGCTCAGGGTGATTTTTCTTGAAATCATCAAATTTTAATGATCCAATTAAATCGGCACATAATGCCACAACGTTCTCGTTTTTCTGACCTAATTCAGTCATTCCCGCTCCAAAACCAGAACGAGTATCTTTACTTCCTGTATTTTCGTATTTTTTCATTTTTGTTTTTTTGCTGTACGCAATAGGCAATAGGCAATAGGCGTAAAGCTTACTGCTTAAAGCTTAAAGCTTTTTTTAATAGTCTGCTAAAGTTGAAATGTTTTGAGCTAAAGCACTTGCCAATTGATCATTGTTTGGTGCTTTTCCATGCCATGCATGCGTATGCATCATAAAGTCAACTCCGTTACCCATTTCTGTATGTAATAAAATACAAACTGGTTTTCCTTTTCCTGTTCTAGATTTAGCATCAGTTAAACCAGCGATAATTGCGTCAATATTGTTTCCTTCTTTGATTTCAAGAACGTCCCAGTCAAAAGCTTCGAATTTAGCACGAAGACTTCCCATTGCTAGAACTTCATCCGTTGTTCCGTCAATTTGTTTTCCGTTAACGTCGATTGTTGCAATAAGGTTGTCTACTTTTTTAGCAGAAGCATACATGATAGCTTCCCAGTTTTGACCTTCTTGTAATTCTCCGTCTCCGTGAAGAGTATAGATTAAATGATTGTCGTTATTTAATTTTTTAGCCTGAGCAGCACCAAGAGCTACAGATAAACCTTGTCCTAATGATCCAGAAGCCATACGTACTCCAGGTAATCCTTCGTGAGTTGTTGGGTGTCCTTGTAAACGAGAGTTTAATAATCTGAAAGTAGCAAGTTCTGAAACAGGGAAATAACCGCTTCGAGCTAAAACGCTGTAAAATACTGGCGAAATGTGACCGTTTGATAAAAAGAAGATGTCTTCTCCAATTCCATCCATGTCAAAACCTTCTTTACGATCCATAATGTTTTGGTATAGAGTTACCAAAAATTCAGTACAACCTAATGAACCACCTGGGTGACCTGAGTTGACAGCATGTACCATTCTAAGAATGTCTCTTCTTACTTGGATCGTTAAATCGCTTAATTGTTGTGTGTTAGGCTTCATTTTATATGTAAAAGTTAAACTGGAGCAAAAGTAATTTTTATTTTGCGGGCTGACAAATGATTTTTTGCTTTAGTTTGTCGCAATTGTTAAATTATACCGCTTTTCTCCAGATATTGTATGAAATAGAAAATTCCTGCAGATATTGCATCAAATTATCAATGCAGATTGAAATGTTTTTATAATAAGTAGAAGTTGATAAACTATATGGTTTTGCTAATCTCTTTCCATGTGACTAATTGAATATTGTTTTCTTTAAGCTTAAATTTGCATTCATCGCTGGTAAAAAAATCAAAGTCAATTTGGCGCCATTCTGATCCAAAATTGGGATGATTAATTGTAATGCCCTGCATTTCAAAATCATCAAAAGCCGGGTGAAGCAAGAAAACATTGAATCCTGGAATTACATTGTCTAAAGCTTCTTCGTATGATTTTCGAAGTTCTCCTTTTTCGAAATCGGTGTAATATCCAATTAGAAGATTGTCGGCTAAAAGAGTATTTGCGAAATCATATTTTTCATCAGACAGGCTAATGGATTCGACAAAATCTTTATTAATGAAAACAGGTAAATTGTAGGTTCTTCCTAGTTCTTTATAAATTTCTAAAATTTCAGGAGTTACACCAATACTGCACATATGTGAATCGAGATGCGTTGGTTGAATGCCAAAATATAAAGCTCTTTCAATTTGGGCGGTAAGTTCCTTTTTAATTTCAGAAGGTTTTGCATTGTTCTTGAAATCTTTTCTTGTTTTGTAGAAATAACCGTTTTGATCGACTAAGCTTGGAACTTCAGATACAGGAAGAACTGGACCGAATTTGTAATTTTCCCATTCGCAAGTCAAAGTCAAATGAATTCCACAGTCATAATTTGGATTTTCTTTAGCGAAAGCTGCCATTTCAAAAAACCACGGACAAGGAACCATTATGCTATAAGAGTTTACGGATCCGTTTTGGAGAGCTTTTATCGTTGCTTGATTTTCTGAATGTGATAATCCGGCATCATCGGCGTGAATAATTAATAGTTTGGTGTTTTCAGGATATCCAAGTTTTTGAGCTAAGTTCATTTTATTGATTTTATTCAAATTTAAAAATTTCTGGAGTTTAGGTTTTATATTGTTTTGGAATTAACTCAATTTTATAATTGACAAATTATCGAATTAATTAAATTTCCCTGAAATTAGCTTATCTTTGCCGACTGAAAAAAGAAACAAATGAAGTTCGATTTATTACAAAAAGATCCGCAGTCTAAAGCAAGAGCGGGAAGTATAACTACTGATCACGGCGTAATAGAAACGCCTATTTTTATGCCTGTTGGAACGGTGGCTTCTGTAAAAGGAGTGCATCAGCGTGAATTGAAAGATGATATTAATCCAGATATTATTCTTGGAAATACATATCATTTGTATTTGCGTCCGCAGACAGAAATTCTTGAAAAAGCTGGTGGATTGCATAAATTCATGAATTGGGATCGTAATATTTTAACGGATTCTGGAGGATATCAAGTGTATTCTCTTTCTTCAAATAGAAAAATTAAGGAAGAAGGAGTAAAGTTTAAATCGCATATAGATGGTTCGTATCACTTTTTTACGCCAGAAAATGTAATGGAAATTCAGCGTACAATTGGAGCCGATATTATTATGGCTTTTGACGAGTGTACGCCATATCCTTGTGATTACAGATATGCACAGCGTTCTATGCACATGACGCATCGTTGGTTAGATCGTTGTATCAATCATTTAGAAAAAGTTCCTTACAAATACGGTTACGAACAAACGTTTTTTCCTATTGTGCAAGGAAGTACATATAAAGATTTACGTCGTCAGTCAGCTGAATATATTGCAAACGCAGGACAGCAAGGAAATGCAATTGGCGGATTGTCAGTTGGAGAACCTGCCGAGGAAATGTACGCAATGACGGAAGTTGTTTGCGAAATTCTTCCAGAAGATAAGCCTCGTTATTTAATGGGAGTTGGAACTCCTATAAATATTTTGGAAAATATTGCGTTAGGAATTGATATGTTCGACTGTGTAATGCCTACGCGTAATGCAAGAAACGGAATGTTGTTTACTGCAAATGGAACAATCAATATTAAAAATAAAAAGTGGGAGGCTGATTTTTCTCCTATCGACGAAATGGGACATACTTTTGTAGATACAGAATACTCAAAAGCATATTTACGTCACTTATTTGCAGCCAACGAGTATTTAGGAAAACAAATTGCAACGATTCATAATCTTGGTTTTTATATGTGGTTGGTTCGTGAAGCTAGAAAACATATCTTAGCTGGCGATTTTAGACCATGGAAAGAAATGATGGTTAAAAATATGAGTCAAAGACTTTAAAATATGTTTATTTGTTTAATCGTTTATTCGGTTAAACGATTAAACAGATAAACGATTAAATCTTACTATGTTAACAATAATAGATAAATACATCTTAAAAAGATACCTTGGAACTTTTTCTGTAATGCTGCTTTTGTTTGCGCCAATAGGAATCGTAATTGATGTATCTGAGAAAGTTAATAAGATGCTGGAAAACAAGATTCCATTTATGGATATTGCGCTCTATTATTACAATTTTACTATTTATTTTATAAACTCCTTATTTCCGATATTCCTGTTTTTGTCAGTAATTTGGTTTACATCAAAACTGGCAAATAATACAGAAATTATTGCGATTTTAAGTTCGGGTATTTCGTATACGAGATTCTTACGTCCTTATATTATTGGTGCTACAATTGTTTCTATTTTTGTTTTATTAATGGGGTTTTTCATTGTTCCGGCGGCGAGTGAAGGCTATAATAATTTTAGATATACTTATCTTAAAGGAAATGGTAAAGAACTTATGCGGGGTGAAAACACAAATGTTTACAGACAGATAAATGATCATGATTTTATTTTTGTAAATAGTTTTAATGAGGAAACAAAAACAGCATTTAATTTTACATTAGAACACTTTGAAAAAGAGAAGTTAACCTATAAAATTACTGCAAGTCGTATTAAGTGGGATCCTAAACTGAAAACGTATATTTTGTATGATTATACAAAAAGAACTTTAGGCGAATTGAATGATGTAATAGAAAAGGTTCCTGAAAAGAATGTCAAGTTTAAATTTGAACTTGCAGATTTAACTCCTGTTGTATACATAGCGGAAACGCTTACTTTAGGCAAGTTAATTGATTTTATCGATAAAGAGAAAAAGAGAGGTTCAGGTAATATTAATACCTATTTAGTAGTTCTTTATAAAAAATACAGTGTGCCGGTTTCGGCTTTTATCTTAACCATTATTGCGGTTGCGGTTTCTTCTATGAAACGTCGAGGTGGTATGGGAACAAATTTAGCAATCGGAATTGCGATTGCCTTTTCATTTGTGTTTTTTGATAAAATATTTGGTACACTTGCCGAAAAATCTACTTTCTCACCATTTTTAGCTGTTTGGTTTCCAAATATTGTTTTTGGAATTTTAGCAGTGTACTTATTACGTAATGCGAAACGATAATTTAAAAAGTTACTTAAATCTTCATTTAATTGTTTTTATCTGGGGTTTTACGGCTATTTTGGGTGCTTTAATTACGATTGACGCCGAAAATTTAGTTTGGTTTAGAATGTTGATAGCGGGAATTTTTCTGGGTGGATTTATTGTCTACAAAAAACAGTCTTTTGCTATATCTGCACAATCTTTTGCTAAACTCATTTTTGTTGGATTATTGATAGCGCTTCACTGGATTTTTTTCTTTAAAGCGATTCACGTCTCAAATGTTTCAATAACCCTTTCTATTTTTTCGCTGGGAGCTTTTTTTGCTTCTTTATTAGAGCCGCTTTTTTACGGGCGCAAAATTCTGTGGTATGAGGTTTTCTTTGGATTAGTTATTATCGCAGGTTTAGCCTTGATACTTCAAGTAGAAATAAAGTACTTGACAGGAGTTTATTATGCTTTAATATCAATAATTCTAGGAGTTTTATTCACTTTAATGAATGGTAAACTTATATCAGATCATGAACCATCTTTAATTACATTTTATGAATTTGGTGCTGGAGTTTTTTTTATCACAATTTATTTTTTGGTTTTAGGAAAATTCAACGCCGATTTTTTTGTGATGTCATTAAACAATTGGGTTTTGTTATTGGTTTTAGCTTCTGTTTGCACGGCTTATGCATTTACAGCTTCGGTGAAAGTGATGCAGCGATTAACGCCTTATACAGTAATGTTAACGACTAATTTAGAACCTGTTTACGGAATTATGCTGGCTTATTTTATTCTTGGCGGAAAAGAAAAAATGAGTACAGAATTTTATATTGGCGCTTTGATAATTGTAATTACAGTTATTTTAAACGGCGTTTTTAAACATTACCAAAACAAGAAAAAACTGTAAAGTTTTACTTATTTTTAAATTACAATTTGATACTTTAATAACAATTAACTACGCCAATGATATAATATTTTTATATTTGCGGTTCGATTTAAAAACAAAATTCAAAAATCCATGGAATATTTAGATTTTGAGCTTCCAATAAAAGAACTTGAAGAACAGTTAGAAAAGTGCGTTATAATTGGAAAAGAATCTGATGTTGATGTTACGCCTACTTGTAAAGAAATCAACAAGAAATTAGTAGAGACTAAGAAAGAAATATACAAAAACCTTACGGCTTGGCAGCGTGTACAATTGTCAAGACATCCAAATAGGCCTTACACTTTAGATTATATCAGAGCAATTTGCGGTGATACTTTTTTAGAGCTTCATGGAGACAGAAACTTTAAAGATGATAAAGCAATGGTTGGCGGTCTTGGTAAAATAAACGGACAGTCATATATGATCATTGGTCAGCAAAAAGGAACAAATACTAAAACACGTCAGTATCGTAATTTTGGTATGGCAAATCCTGAAGGATACCGTAAAGCTTTGCGTTTAATGAAAATGGCAGAGAAATTTGGAATTCCAGTTGTAACTTTAGTAGATACTCCGGGTGCTTATCCAGGACTTGAAGCTGAAGAACGCGGGCAAGGAGAAGCTATCGCTAGAAACATTTTCGAAATGGTTCGTTTACAAGTGCCAATTATCACAATTATTGTTGGTGAAGGTGCTTCTGGAGGTGCTTTAGGAATTGGTGTTGGAGACAAAGTTTATATGTTAGAAAATACGTGGTATTCTGTAATTTCACCAGAATCATGTTCTTCTATTTTATGGAAAAGCTGGGAGTACAAAGAACGTGCTGCTGAAGCTTTGAAATTGACTTCATCTGATATGAAAAAACAAAAATTAGTTGATGATGTTATTCCTGAACCACTTGGCGGCGCACACTACGACAGAGAAACTACTTTTAAAACCGTTGCGGAATATATTACCAAAGGATATAACGAATTGAAAGACTTATCAACAGCTGAGCTAATTGCCCAAAGAATGGACAAATACAGCAATATGGGCGAGTTTAAAGAGTAAATTCATAAAATATTATTTTAAATCCGAAGCCCTGCGGTTTCGGATTTTTTTTTGGTTATCAACAAAAAAAACTTATTTATAAACACACAATAGTTATAACTCGATAACAATTTTTTTTTAAATTTTGTTACTTTCGCTATATGGAAAATTTCAAAAACGTAAACCCTATAAAAGTCGATAAAACCACTATTATTAATCTGGAGAAAGGTAAATTACCTCCACAAGTAATAGAGATGGAAGAGGCTGTTCTTGGGGCAATGATGATCGATAAAAAAGGGGTTGATGATGTAATTGATATTTTGCAGCCTGATGCTTTTTACAAAGAATCGCACAAGCATATTTTTGAAGCAATTTTACAGCTTTTTACAGAAACGCAGCCAATAGATTTGTTGACGGTTTCAAGTCAATTAAAGAAAAATGGAAAATTAGAAATAGCAGGCGGAGATTTTTATTTAATTCAGCTTACTCAAAAGATTGCGTCTTCTGCCCATATCGAATTTCACTCTCGTATTATTCTTCAAAAATTCATTCAAAGAAGTTTGATCCGAATTTCATCTGAGATTATCGAAGAATCATATGATGAAAGTACAGACGTATTTGATTTGCTGGATAAAGCCGAGTCAAAATTATACGAAGTTACACAAGGAAATATCAAACGTAGTTCTGAAACTGCTCAGAGTTTAGTTTTACAAGCTAAGAAAAAAATTGAGGAAATTGCGGGTAAAGAAGGTTTGAGTGGTGTTGAAACTGGTTTTCATAATCTAGATAAATTAACTTCTGGATGGCAGCCCAGCGATTTAATTATTATTGCAGCGAGACCTGCGATGGGAAAAACAGCCTTTGTACTTTCAATGGCAAGAAATATCGCGATTCAATATGGACATGGGGTAGCTTTGTTCTCTCTAGAGATGGCATCAGTTCAGTTGATTACGAGGCTTATTTCTTCTGAAACAGGATTGTCTTCTGAAAAATTGAGAACAGGAAAATTAGAAAAACACGAATGGGAGCAGCTGAGTACTAAAGTAAAAGATTTAGAAAAAGCCCCATTGTTTATTGACGATACACCATCGCTTTCAATATTCGATTTACGTGCAAAATGCCGTCGTTTAGTTTCACAGCATAGTATCAAAATTATAATCATTGATTATTTGCAGTTGATGACTGCAGGAGGAAATAATAAAGGAGGAGGAAATCGTGAGCAGGAAATTTCGACAATTTCCCGAAACTTAAAAGCCTTAGCAAAAGAGTTAAATGTTCCAGTAATTGCACTTTCGCAGTTGTCGCGTGCTGTTGAAACGCGTGGATCAAGTAAGCGTCCGTTACTGTCGGATCTTCGTGAATCTGGAGCTATTGAGCAGGATGCTGATATTGTTTCGTTTTTATACCGACCAGAATATTACAAAATCGAAGAATGGGATGATGATGAAGCTTCGCCAACAGCAGGTCAGGCTGAAATTATGATCGCGAAACACCGTAATGGTGGTATTGAAAACATTCGATTGAAATTTATAGGACACTTAGGAAAATTTGATAATCTTGATGATTTCTCAGGTGGCTATGATGATTTACCATCAAAAATGAACCACGATGATAATCCGTTTATTACTAAAAATCTACCTTCGGCAAATGAAGCTTTTGGCAGTAATTTGAATGACGATGATGATGATAGTGATGTTCCTTTTTAATTGAAAAAAGAGATAATGAAATAAATAAATCTTTGTAAGTTAAATACTTACGAAGATTTTTTTTTATTCAGCAGTTCCTTAACTATCTGCAATTTTGCGTAATAATATTTCTTATATAAAATTAATTCGGTAGTTTAGCAAATCCAATTAACAAATTAAATACTATTAACCAATTTAAATCAAAAACCATGAAAGAAGAAGACTTTCCAGGACCTATTAAAATTACAAAAGCGACTGCTGAAAAATGGGAGGAAAAATATCAAAAAGATACCACAATTGAGGATAGTGATAAAAAAGTAAAAGCTTTTTTAATACCAAGAGAAAGTTTAGAAATGGTATTAAAACTTAATACTGTTGCTGTTCGTGCACATATTGGAATTAATGATCAAAACGAAAAGACGTTAATTTTTGTTGGAGCAAGATATGATAAAGAAACAGATACTTATGTAGATGTTTATGGGCCGCCTGTTCAGCCAAAAAATACTGAAGATTCAGGTCCAGGTGAAGATGAAGATGCTTATGATGGTGCTCGTCCTTGTCCTCCATATTGATTTAAAAAAAATACAAAGTGGATGATTTTTTAATTTATTCAGCTTATTTGATTTTATTATTAAATCTTATATTATATTCATATAGCTTTTTCCGAAAGGAAAAAGCTAATGTTTTTTTTGTTTCTTACTTAGCTTTTTCATTTTTGCTGCAAATCTACATGGAGATTATTTATTTCCTAAGAGGGAATAATTTGCTGGCTATTAATATATTCTTTGTAGGACAAATGCTATTATTAGGGTTGTTCTATAATTCATTAATGCACATAAAAGGCCAAAAACTATTTGTAAAAACCAGTGTGATAATTGCTTTAATGGTTTTAGGAGCGCAATTTATTATGGATCCAAATCAATTTTTTAAATTTAATTTATTTGAAATTACATTAACATCCTTGCTGATTGTTGTTTTTGCTCTAATTCATTTCTATAATATGCTTACAGAAAATAAAGAATATTATTATATAAGCATTGGGATTGTCTTTTATTTGCTAACCAGTACAGTGCTGTTTTTAGTTGGTAATCTTTCGCCCGAATTAAGTGCTGACCTAAAATATGTAACGTGGATGTTGAATGCTTTTTTAATCGTAGTGTATCAGCTTTTTATTTTATACGATTGGATTAAAAGCAATCCAAAAAAAGGTTCATTAGTTTAATTGAAAAATTTGCGATAAAGATTAATTTAATATGAGAACGAACTCAATTCCTGAAAAAGAACTTGTTGCCATAATTTTATATATTTCACTTTTCTTTATAATTGTTGCAGTTGTGTTGATTATATTCTTTTACTTCTCTAGGAAGAAAATAATTCAAAAGGAAATTGAGAATAAAAACCTTGAAATTCAACATCAAAAAGATCAGCTTCATGCTATAATTGTTACTCAAGAAGAAGAGCGAAAACGAATTGCTCAGGATTTACATGACGATATTAGTTCTAAGCTGAATATAGTTTCACTAAATAGTCATTTGCTTACTTCTCCTAATTTAACTGAACAGGAGATAAGCGAAATAACCGAAAATATTATTTCACTTACTGCAAAAGCACTTGAGAATTCAAGAAAAATTGCACATAATTTGTTGCCGCCAGTTTTTGAAAAATTTGGACTTAATGCAGGAATTGAAGAGTTGTGTGAAGAATTTGAAAGTGGAAAATCAGTGCAGACACATTATGAAAATGAACTTGATTTTGACGAGAATGATATTGATCGTCATTTGCATGTTTTTAGAATTCTTCAAGAGTTGATGAATAATTCTGTTCGCCACGGAAAAGCTGCTGAAATTTGGATCAGTTTTAAGTTGGTGGATCAAATTCCAACTTGTTATTATGAAGATAATGGAGTAGGGTTTGACAGCAAAAATGCCGAAAATCAAAAAGGACTTGGTTGGAAAAATATTGATTCTCGAATATCTTTCTTGAATGGAACAATTAAGTTAAAGTCTGAAATTGGCAAAGGACTTGCTGTTGTTTTTACTTTTTAGCAGAGTATAGTATTTAAAAACTAGATTTTAACCAATTTAACAGGAGTTTCGAGCTTTTTTTGGTTCAAATTTCGTAATTTCGGGAAACCAAATGACCAAAAACAGAAAAAATGAATCCCGTTATAAAAATTGCTTTAGTCGATGACGAAGTATTGTTTCGAAAAGGAATAGCTTTTTTATTGCAAAGAGAAGCTAATATTGAAATTGTTTTTGAATCCTCAAATGGCGAAGAATTAGTTTCAAAGCTGCAAGAAAAGGATAATACACCAGATATTATTATCATGGATTTGAAAATGCCTGTTTTAAATGGTGTTGAAGCAACAAAAATTATTCGAAAATCTTTCCCTCAAATAAAAATTATTGCACTTACTAGTTACGATTCTAAATCATTTATTGCAAATATGATTCAGGTTGGAGCTGTTGCTTATTTAATTAAAAATACAACTCCAAAAGATTTAATTAAAACCATTAATGAAGTTTACACAAAAGGATTTTATTATAATGAAAGTGTTCTAAAAACAATTCAAGAAACAATTGTTTCTTCGAAAAACTCTAAAGGAAGTTTAGAAACTAGTTTTCTTTCGCCTCGTGAAATTGAAATTCTTCAGCTTATTTGTCAGCAAAAAACAACTACAGAAATTGCAGAGCATCTTTTTTTAAGTCCGAGAACGGTAGAAGGGCATCGCAATAATTTACTTCTAAAAACAGAATCTAGAAATATTGCTGGTTTAGTAGTATATGCTATTCAAAATGAAATCGCAGTTTTGACTCTATAAATTTAGCTGGTTAAAAAATGAATAGATAATACATAATACAGTATTATCGTAAATACAAGTAAACAAAGACCTATTTTTTGTATTACATTAAGACCTTTTGGTTGGTTGTTACTATCATTAAACTTCATGGCTATGGTTTTACATTGATTAGTTTGATGATTTGGGATTTCAAATGTAAGTAGTTTTTTCATTTAAAGAGTACGTGTTTATACGTGTTTTTCTATTACTGTGATTCATTTATGTGTATTGACTTTTAACGTTTTA
This sequence comes from Flavobacterium oncorhynchi, assembly GCF_002217355.1. Classification (GTDB taxonomy): domain Bacteria; phylum Bacteroidota; class Bacteroidia; order Flavobacteriales; family Flavobacteriaceae; genus Flavobacterium; species Flavobacterium oncorhynchi. The sequence continues at coordinate 139,765 of NZ_MUHA01000012.1, forward strand.
TTTAATTATAAAACATTTATATCTTTTGTGTTTTTCCACGTATCCTTATATCTTTACTGAAATAATTTTCTGATGAAAAAAAACTTCCTATATATATTCATTGTACTGCTGTCATTTCAAGCTAAAGCTTCATTTATACTGCTTCCAATGGATGAGACCACTCAGCAGAATCATTTGAAGGCATACGGAATAACATATTGGTGTTTAAGTAGAGATTATAAAGCAAGCTGGCTGCTTAATTATCGCGGCGGTTCATTTTTATTGCCTGATGCTGAGGAAATTCGCAAAGAATGTAAAATTAGAGGAGTAAGTTTTGAGATACTTTCTGATAGTGAAGAAGCTTCTTTATTAAATGATATTTCCAGTCCGTCACAAAATATGGAATCTGTTATTCTTGAAAAAGCACCAAAAATTGCAGTTTATACTCCAAAAGGAAAACAGCCATGGGATGATGCTGTGACGCTGGTTTTGACTTATGCCGAAATTCCATTTACACCAATTTATGACGAGGAGGTTTTAAGTGATCAATTGTTGCTTTATGATTGGCTTCATTTACATCATGAAGATTTTACCGGGCAATATGGAAAATTTTATACCGCTTATAAAAATACACCATGGTATATTGAACAAAAGAAAGATGCCGAAGCTTTAGCTGTGAAACTTGGTTATCCTAAAGTTTCAATAGAGAAAGGAGCAGTTGCCAAAAAAATTAGAGATTTTGTAGTTGGCGGCGGCTTCATGTTTGCAATGTGTTCAGCTACTGATAGTTTTGATATTGCTCTTGCCGCTGACGGCGTTGATATTTGTGAAACTATGTTTGATGGAGACCCAAGTGAATCTAATTATCAATCAAAATTGAATTATGGAAATTCATTTGCATTTAAAAACTTCATTTTAGAGCGAAGACCAGAAGTTTATGAGTTTTCAGATATTGATATGACATCTATACGTCGAGTTCCTATGGATAAAGATTATTTTACTTTAATGGAATTTTCTGCAAAGTGGGATCCAATTCCAAGTATGTTATGTCAGAATCATACTCAATTGGTAAAAGGATTTATGGGACAGACAACTTCGTTTAATGAAACTTTGGTAAAATCAAATGTTCTTGTAATGGGAACTTGCGAAATAAATGGCGAAGCGAGATACATTCATGGTGAAAAAGGGAAAGGAATGTTTACTTTTTTTGGAGGTCACGATCCTGAAGATTATCAGCATCAAGTTGGTGATCCGCCTACTGTTTTAGATTTACATCCAAATTCTCCGGGTTATCGTTTAATTTTAAATAATGTTTTATTTCCTGCTGCAAAAAAGAAAAAACTGAAAACTTAATTGAGTGAAAATTCAAACCAAATTGGGATATGATCTGATATTTTTCTAGCCTCTTGAAGAGAATCAAATTTTTTGTAAAATAAAATTACTCCAGATCGAGTATTTTTAAACTTAGCAGTATGGTAGAAAATATTGTCAAATTCAGACGCCAAACATTCGTCATGTTTGCATTTTTGTTTTAAAGTGGTTTTTTGTTTTTGTAAAATAGGGATATACCCAGCCTTTTTTAAAGGATTGAAAACGGTATGTGATTCTGGGCAATTAAAATCACCTGCGAAAACTAAATTTAAATTTGGATATTCTTGAGGAAGAAATTTAAAATACTTAATTTCAGTTTCAGGCTGTTTCTTTTTTGTAATAGCGTGAAAATTAACTAGAGTTACCGTTTTTTTATCAATTTCAAATGTTGCAAAATAAGGTTCTCGGTCAATTTCTAATAAATACTTTTTTTCAAGCCAAGCATTGCCTTTTAGTTTAGCTTTGCTGGTTTTCCAAAGAAAAGCATAACGTTCTGTTTTGTAGCTTGTGCCGCTGGTTGGTTCACTAATGGTATAATCCCATTTTGATCCTTTTTCATTTAATAATTGTGAAAGTTTTGCAACAGTTTGCGCGCCGCCATATCCTGCTACAATTTCTTGTATTGCAACAATATCATAATCTTTAACGGTAGCAGCGATAAAATTTAAGCTGGATTGAGTTTTTGATTTGCCAAAATTTTCCAAATTCCAAGAAAGAAATTTGGTTTGAGAAAATGAATGAGCTGTAAATAGTAAGAGAACGTAAATTATAGTGTTTTTCATCTGCTTATAAAAAAATCAAAGATAAGCAATTGGGTTTTTCTCTTTCTTTTTATAAATTCATTTTAGATATTATTTTGTTCTAATCTGCTTAGTGTTTTTTATATCTATTTTTTAATGCTGTTCCAATAATAATAATTTGTAAAACGAGAAGAGCAGGAATAAAAACAATTTTCCAATCAACTTCAAGCCATCCCGTTTTCTCAGATACTAGAGCAAAAGTCAGGGAAAGAAATAGGCACAAGATCATAGTTTTCATAATAATTTTATTATTGGTTGTATTTATTTTTGCAAATAAATTGAATTTGTATTTTAATTTCATTAGGTAGATTCGTAGGTTATAGCAAACTTATGTCTATAAATGTGCATTTCCTTACGGGAATCCGTAAAAGAATAGAAAAATTAAACCAGTCCAAAATCCTTTGCAATAGCAATTAAATGCACATTGTTGTTCGCTTTGAAGTAGATTTTTAATTTATTTATTCGTTTTTCTATACTGCTCGTTCCATTAGGAGTTATTGCATTTACTTTAAACTCATTTGAGATACTTTCTAATATATGACCTTGAGCTAGAAGTTTTAGAATTGAAATGTCATAAGACTCAATTTCTATCAGCGATTTATCATTAAAACTAAAATTTAAATCTGACGATAGTATTTTCTCCTCTTCGTTATAGGTTTTCTCAATTGCATTTCTTAATTCTTGAATACTATTTCTACCTTTCGAAACGTAAGCATTAATTCCTAAATCATTAAAAAGCGTTTTAATTCGATAAGGTTTATCTTCTATTGAGAATACAATTTTTTTTATGTTCGGTTGTATTGCATTAATTGCCTCTATCAGATCATCTCCACTTTCTAGAATAGTTTCGCGATGATCTATTTTAAAAGATAAATCTGTAATTAGTAAATCATATGGTTCTTTATCTTTTAAACCTTTTTTTATTCTTAATAATCCGTCATCGCAGTATTTTACATGATGAATTATAGGTATTTGTAAGTCTTCAAGCGCTTGAATAACCGCTATGCTTATACTATCTAGATCTTCTGCTACTAAAACTTTTTTAAACATAATACTTTACTTTATAAAGGGAAAGTGAAATTTATCTTGAAACCTTTTTCTGAATTATGGTCAAAATTAATAGTTCCATTTATTGTTTTAATACGGTTTTCCACATTTTGCATCGTATTTTTTAAAAATGTTTTTTTGTTTTCGGTTCCAACCCTGTTATCACTATAGGTCACAGTGATATTTTTTTGAACTATTTTAAAAGAAACTATTACTAGAGAAGCATTGCTGGCGTTTTTCATAATTTGAAATAATTCTTGCAGCACTCGATAGACAATTATTTTTTTATTTTTATCTATTTTATTCCATTGAATATCATTCAGGCCGTTTGTTAGAATGCTTATTTGTGCTGTTTTAAAACCTGAAATCATTTCTTTAAGACCAGTTTCATATCTTTCATTTGTTTCAATACTGCTGTTTTCTCTTGAAATAGTACGTGTTTGAGAATAAATTTTTTCAAGATTATTTAATAGTTCAGTTTTATTTTCGACAGTTTCTAGATCGTTTCTTTTAACAAAAGACAAAGAATTGTATACTTGAAGAGTAAGTTCATTATGTAATTTTCCTGAAATTCTTTTTTCACTTTCAAATACAGCTTCTTTTTTTTCTTTTTTTCCCTTTAGAGATAAGTAAAATAATAGAATTATAAAAAAACCAATTATGAAAACGATTATAATATATGAAATGATATTTCGATTTTTATGTCGTTCTAGTTGCAGTTCATTTTCTGTCTTTTCTGCTTTGAGCTGTAAATTTTGGTCTTTATCTATCTTAGACTCGTATCGCATTGTAGAAAATTGATTCTTATTCATTTTTCCTGCTTTTGCAATACTGTCGGTAAGATGAATGTACCTTTCTGTATGTTTTTTTAGTTCATTTCCTTCACTAGATTCGATCACGACATAAAGGCTGAGAATAATTTCTGTTACAGATTTCAATTTTTCAGCTGTTTTTAGTGCTTCTGCCCCATATTTTTTTGCTAATCTAGGATCCCTTTTTTGAAAATATGTAGAAAGATGGCGGTAACTGTTTACTAAACCTTCGCTGCTTTGTGGCTGCAGACGAATTTCTAGAGCTTTGTAATAGCATTTTAAAGCTTCATCATAATTTCCTTTTTGATAATAGCAATATCCCATATTGTCTAGTACAAAAGCATAATTGCTATCGTCTAAATGTTTATGCTTAGAAGCGTGGACATTAGAAGCAAGAATTTGATAAATCTCTATTGCTTTGTCATATTCATTTTTGTTTTTATAAATAGCCGCGATATTATTTAGAGCAACACGTTTTCTCCATAAACTTGTTTTTAGTCTTAGTGCTTTTTTAAAATAAAGTTCCGCGTTAGTAAAGTCATAAGTACTTAAGTAATTTTGTCCTTGTACATTGTAAATAAGCCAAGAATATCTGGGGTTCTTAATTAATTTTAAATACGGTAATGCTTTTGTAGCTGCAATTTCGCTGGAAATATAATCAGAGCTTGAGTAGTGTAAATCTGCGATACAATACAGTGAATATACATAATCTGTTGTATTAATTTCTGGGTCACAGAGTTTTATTGCCTTATTATAGGTTAGAATTGCCAGTTCTCTATTGTCATCGTCAAAGTAGAGATCTGCTTTATCTATTAGACTTTTAATTTCTGCAGCGTTATCCTTTGTCTTTTGCTGAGATTCAGCATTTTTGTTTCTCTTAGATTGTAATAGAAATATTGCCCCAACTATTAATATTGTTAAGAATATTAAAAAGTACTTTAAGAAAAATCTATTCTTAATAAACGTCATTGCTTTTGTAATCAAATTGAGAATTTAAAGATAACCTTAAACCCATTACTAGGAGTGGAATCAAATTTAATTTCTCCTTTTACTGAGTTAATTCTGTTCTCTACATTGTAAAGACCATTTTTAAAAGTCATAGAATTTAAATTGATGCCTTTTCCATTGTCCGTATAAGTGACCGTAATGTTTTTATTGTTTTTTTTAAAATTAATGCCAACTAGTGTAGCGTTACTATGTTTTTTCATGTTTACGAGTAATTCTTGTAGTACCCTGTAAGTGGTTATTTTTTTGTTTTTTTCAAGTTCATTCCAAGGTATGTTTTCAATACCATTTAGTAGAAGATTAATATCGGGAGTATTGAATCCTGCAATCATTTCTTTTAAAAATAAGATGTATTTTTCAGATGTTATAATTGGACTGTTTTCTTTTGATATGTCTCTAGTTCGAGAATATATTACATCTAGATTTTTTATTAATTGCTCTTTATTTTCAGATACAGAAAGGTTCTTATTTTCAGCAAAAGCCATCGTATGGTAAATGTCATTAGCTAATTCATCATGCAGTTTTTTAGCAATTCGTGTTTCGCTTTTGTAAGTTGCTTCAATTTTTTCTTTATTAGCTTTAGATGTTAAATGAAAGTACAGCGCTAATATTAAGCTTAAACTTAATATAATAATGATATAAGAAATTATATTTCGATTTTTTTGTCTTTCTAATTGAAGTTCGTTTTCAATTTTATCGGTTTTCAGTTTTAGGTTTTCATTTCTCTCTTTTTTTGAGTCATACTTAATTCGAGCAAATTGATTTTTTGCTTTCTGCCGTATTTCGGTTAGACTATCATTAAGTTTAATGTATATGAGAGAGTATTTTTTTAGCTCACTGCTTGCAGAGCAGTTTATTAATAACTTTAGAGCAGATATTTTACCTTCAGAGTAGTTTATGTGAGCTGCGTTTTCATAACTAAGCTGCGCATATTTTTTTGATAGCGAAGGATTTTTTGGTTGGTAAAATTCAGCCAAATGCAGATAAATTTTAGAAGTCGAAAGATAATCTTTTGTTTCGGCTGCTACTTTTAATGCTTTTTTAAAGTATGAAAGTGCTCGCGGATCCTTAATTTTAAAATAGCAAAAACCTATATTGTCTAGTACTTTGACATAGCTTTCTGGGGTTTCAAGAATTTCTTTTTTCTCAATCAAAGCAGTGAAAATGTCTAAAGCTTCGTTGTATTTGCCCTGTTCTAATAAAACGAACGCTATATTGTTTGTCGTACTTAGTTTTCTCCATTCACTTGTATTTAAACTTAATGCTTTTTTATAGTAGGATAATGCATTATTGTAATCATATGTAAAGAGGTAGTTGTTGCCCAATTCTATATAAGTGTTCCAAATATGTTTGGGATTTTTTATGTGTTTAAGGTGAGGCAAAGCTTCGGTAAGAGTTGACTCACTGCCAGTATAATCTCTTTGATATCTTTGGATTTCAGCCATCGCATTTAATGTGCTGACAAAGTTTTCTGTTTCTGTTTTTGGGTTGCAAATAAACTTTGCCTTGTTGTAGTAAAAAAAAGCACTGTCAAAATTTTGATCATCATAAAAGCGATCTCCTATTGCGATCAGTTTTTCTGCTTTTTCTTTTGTATCACTTGCAGCGACTTTAGAAGATTCCTCTTTTTGACATGAAAACAAAATAATAAATATTAGAATTATGTATAGGGATATTATCTTGTGTTTTTGTTTCATGCGCCAAAAGTAAAAAAAATAAATCCCCTTGAAAGAGTATATATACGGTATTTTTAAAACTTAGAATAAAACTATTTTTTCTATTTCTCATTTGCAATCAGATACGAAAAAGCCCTCTAGATAGAGGGCTTGTGAATTTTGTAAGCTTGTAAAATTTATCTTTATAAAAAATTAAACAGCTCTCAGTCCTGTTGTAATTGCTAATCTATTCCAAGAGTTAATTGTGATGATTGCAAGGATGATTTCTGCTAAATATTTTTCATCAAATAAGTTTGCAGCATTTTGATAAACTTCATCAGAAACATGATTTCCAATTAAGGTTACAGCTTCAGTTAAAGCCAAAATTGCTTTTTCCTCTTCAGTATAAACATCAGCTTCGCGCCAAGCACTGGTTAAATAAATGCGTTGCTCTGTTTCGCCTTGTTTTCTAGCATCTGCGGTATGCATATTAATACAAAAAGCACAGCCATTTATTTGTGAAGCACGAATTTTAATTAGTTCTTTATGAGTTGATGTTAATGAAGTTGTCGAGATGTATTTTTCTAAATTCATTAATGCTTGATATGCTTGCGGGGCAACTTCTGGAATAACGATTCTTGATTTCATTTTTATATGTTTTAAAAGTTCAATACAAAGGTCAGTAATGAATGCTTTAAAAAACTTGAACTACTTCAAGAAATATAGCTTATACTTTTCCAGCCCTGATTTTACTCATAAATTCAGCTGAAAAATCTAAGTAAGAAGCAAGCATATACTGAGGAACGCGTTGTACAAAATCGGGGTTTAGATTGTTGAAGTGATGATATCTCTCTTCTGCCGACATTGTAAATAGAAATTTAATTCTCATTTGAGCGGCTCCAAATGATTTTTGAGAAACGATTCTGAAGTATCGTTCTAACTTCGGAATTTCGATTAATAGAGATTCTAGAGTGTTTTTTTCGATAGCAATTAGTTCACTGTTTTCAACTGTCTGAATGTAGAAATGTGATGGAGTAGTATTGTGATAACTTAAATAATCAGTAATCCACCAATTTTCAATCGCAAATTGCAAAGTTTGTTCCGTTCCTTTTGAGTTAATTATATATTGCCTTGCACAGCCTTTTATAATAAAATACAATGTATTACAAACTTGTCCTTCTTGTAATAGATGTTCTTTCTTTTTTATTTTCGTGAGCTTTAAACATGATTCAAGTGTATCAATTTCTGAAGGCTCAAGTGTTACAAATTTCTGGATATGGTCAAAAAGAGGAGTAAACATTTTGTGGTTGTTTTTTTAAAGAGTCTTAAAGGTAAAGCAGATTGTTGTAAAAACAAAAAACCATCCGAATTAACGAATGGTTTTTTTATGATAAGTAAGTAATCTAAATTGAGTTTATAAAACGTTTATTTTACTTTATTAAGTATTGCTTTGAAAGCTTCAGGGTGGTTCATAGCTAAATCTGCAAGAACTTTACGGTTCAATTCGATTCCGTTAGCTTTTACTTTCCCCATGAATTGAGAATAAGACATTCCTTCTAATCTAGCTCCAGCGTTGATACGTTGAATCCATAAAGCACGGAAATTTCTTTTGTTTTGTTTTCTATCGCGGTAAGCGTAGCACATTGCTTTCTCTACTGCATTCTTAGCAACTGTCCAAACGTTTTTACGTCTACCAAAGAAACCTTTGGCTTGCTTCATTATTTTTTTTCTTCTTGCTCTTTTAGCAACTGAATTTACCGATCTTGGCATAATTTTAATGTGTTTTTGTAGCAGGCGTCCTGAATTAAATCAAAGGAACTTAAAAGCCATACTCCAAGGTTATATAAATAATTTTTTAACCTAAAGAATAAAAAAGTTAGAGGTTAGAAGTTAGAGGTTAGAGTTTTACTCATAACAAATAACTTTTAACGATTAACAATTATATAATTCTTAATTGTTGTTTGATGCTTTTCATATCTGTTGAGTGAACTAGCGCTGAGTGAGTCAAAGCTAATTTACGTTTTTTAGATTTTTTAGTCAAGATGTGACTTTTAAAAGCATGCTTTCTTTTAATCTTTCCAGAACCAGTAACTTTAAAACGTTTCTTAGCGCTAGATTTAGTTTTCATTTTAGGCATTTTTCCTAGTGTTTTAATTTATTCTTACTTACTTATATTTTGGTCTGAAAGTTTAAAAGTCAAAAGTTAAAAGTCAGTTTGTGACTTTCGACTTTAAGACTTTCGACTTTAAGACTTATTTCTTTTTCTTAGGAGCAATGAACATAATCATTCTCTTTCCTTCAAGAACAGGCATAGCTTCAACTTTACCATGTTCTTCTAGATCTGTAGCCAAACGCAATAATAAAATTTGTCCTTGATCTTTATAGATGATTGAACGTCCTTTAAAGAAAACAAATGCTTTTAACTTAGAACCTTCTTTTAAGAATTTCTCAGCATTTTTTCTTTTAAATTCATAATCATGCTCATCTGTTTGAGGACCAAAACGAATCTCTTTTACAACAACTTGTGAAGACTTAGCTTTTAATGCTTTATCACGTTTCTTTTGTTCGTAAACAAATTTCTTGTAATCCATGATTTTACAAACCGGCGGCTCAGCATTTGGTGAAATTTCAACCAAGTCTAATTCAAACTGATCTGCTAGACGCAAAGCTTCTGCAAGCTTAAATACACCTGGTTCGATGTTCTCGCCTACTAACCTCACTTCTTGTACACCACGAATATTGTTGTTTATTCTGTGTGCATCTTTTTTTTCTACTCGAGGTTGAAAACCTCTGTTACTTTTTATTGCTATGACTTTCTAATTTAAGTTAAACTGTAAATACTTTTAATGTCTTTTTTATTTCTTCGTCTACAATCGAAGCAAATTCTTCGATAGAAACTGTGATGTTGCCTTTTCCTTCTTGTCCATGGCGGCGTATAGAAATTGTGCCGTTTTTCTCTTCTTCCTCGCCTACAATCAGCATAAACGGGATTTTTTGCATTTCGGCATCTCTAATTTTCTTACCGATAGTTTCGTTTCGGTTGTCAATTAGGGCGCGAATTTCGTGATTTTCTAGCAAATCTAAAACTTTTTTAGCATAATTTTCGTATTTCTCGCTCAAAGACAAGATAATAGCCTGTTCTGGCATAAGCCAAAGCGGGAAATTTCCTGCAGTGTGTTCTAGTAAAATTGCTATAAAACGTTCCATAGATCCAAAAGGAGCTCTGTGAATCATAACTGGACGATGTAATTCATTGTCAGCACCTTTGTATGTTAAATCAAAACGCTCAGGTAGGTTGTAATCAACCTGAATAGTTCCTAGTTGCCATTGTCTTCCTAAGGCGTCTTTAACCATAAAGTCAAGCTTAGGTCCGTAGAATGCAGCTTCGCCATATTCAACAACAGTATTTAAGCCTTTATCAGCAGCTGCATTGATGATAGCGTTTTCAGCTTTCTCCCAGTTTTCATCAGTACCAATATATTTTTCTCTATCTTCTTGGTCTCGTAATGAGATTTGAGCAGTAAAGTTTTCAAAACCTAATGAACCAAATACATATAATACTAAGTCTATTACCTTTTTGAATTCTTCGTCTAATTGCTCTGGAGTACAAAAAATATGTGCGTCATCTTGAGTAAAACCACGTACACGAGTTAAACCGTGTAATTCACCAGACTGCTCGTATCTATATACAGTACCAAATTCAGCATAACGCTTAGGTAGGTCTTTATATGACCAAGGTCTTACATTGTAGATCTCACAGTGGTGAGGGCAGTTCATTGGCTTTAGCAAAAACTCTTCACCTTCGGCAGGAGTATGTATTGGCTGAAAGCTATCTGCACCATATTTAGCATAGTGACCAGAAGTAACATACAGCTCTTTTTGCCCAATATGCGGGCTCACAACTTGTTCGTAACCTGCTTTCTTTTGAGCTTTCTTTAAAAATTGTTCTAAACGTTCTCTAAGTGCCGCGCCCTTAGGTAACCATAAAGGTAAGCCTTGACCCACTTTTTGAGAGAAAGCAAACAATTCTAATTCTTTTCCTAATTTACGGTGGTCACGGCGTTTAGCTTCTTCAAGAAGTTCAAGATACTCAGTTAAGTCTTTTTGTTTAGGGAAAGAAGTTCCGTAAACACGAGTTAACTGTTTATTTTTCTCATCACCTCTCCAATAAGCACCAGCGACACTCATTACTTTCATTGCTTTGATGATTCCAGTATTCGGAATATGTCCACCACGACATAAATCAGTAAAAGTAGAGTGATCACAAAAAGTTATAGTACCATCTTCAAGATTAGAAATCAATTCAGTCTTGTAAACGTTGTCTTTGTACATCTCTAATGCATCAGCTTTGCTAACCGGACGCATTTTAAACTCGTGCTTTCCTCTTGAAATTTCAAGAACACGATCTTCGATCTTTTTAAAATCAGCCTCAGAAATCTTTTGGTCTTCAAAATCAACATCATAATAAAAGCCATTAGCAATTGCAGGTCCAAGAGTTAATTTAATTCCTGGGTACAATTCTTCAAGAGCCTGTGCCATTACGTGAGAAGTCGAATGCCAGAAAGCTTTTTTACCCTCAGCATCATTCCAAGTATATAATATAAGATTACCATCGGTCGTTAATGGAGTCTCGGTTTCAATAGTTGTACCATTAAAAGATGCAGAAATAACATTTCGTGCAAAACCTTCGCTAATGTTTTTAGCGACCTCCATTGGAGTTACGCCTTGAGCGAACTCTCTAATTGACCCATCGGGTAAAGTAATCTTGATCATTGTTTATAATTTTGTGAATGCAAATATAAGTGATTACAAAAATACATACAATATATATATGTATAAGATTGCTATTATGTAATAAGAAGGATGTAGTGTTGTATTATGTAAATGGAAAGTTCTACTATAATATATACGAGTAAGTTTTGTCTGGCTGATCGAAGTCGAAGCTTTTTAGAGTTTGGAATTTACTTTTTATAAGAAGTCATTTCTGCTGTCCGCTTCAATCTTTTTACGGTGAACCCTGCCGCAAAAAGGATTTTCGCTTCTATTTGGGCTAGGGGAGCTGTTTTCGGAAGAAATTCATTGAATGAAAAGACAGTTCCGTAATGCAATCAGAATAAAAAGGGAAAAACTCAGTGCCTTTGCGCCTCTGCGGGATTAAAAACGGCGGGAAGCGGCTTTTAATAACTTAGAATCTCTTCAGAAAACAATATAAAAAGCTAAAAACTCGATAAAAAGGGAATGGCAAAAAAGGTTTAAAATAGCAAAACAGCAGTGAAACGAGGAAAAACCGCACAAGGATTTTAAAAAAGAGGAATTGTAAAACACGAGTTAT
>NZ_MUHA01000013.1 GCF_002217355.1 Flavobacterium oncorhynchi
TTTTCTAACTCCTATTTTGATGAATTTCTAGCGATTTCCCTCTTTTGTCATGAAGAATCTAAGATTTAGAAGCCCTTTTTAAAGCGTATTTGACCTTTAAAAGAACTTAACTCTTCTTTTTTTCTGTTATTTCCTTTAATAACTCATACCCCAGCCCCCATAAAAGGAAAAAATCCTTTTATTTCGGGGGTCAAAATAAAAGATTGAAACCGAAAGAGGAAAAAGCTGCTTATAAATATTAATCCTGAAAGTATTTCAGCTCCCCCTAATATAAACAAACCTTTGCTCTTATATATTATAGTATGTTTTTATACTTATATATGTATAAAAACAAACCCGGCAAATTCTAAGAATTTGTCGGGTTTGTTTTTCAAAGCCACTTAGAAGCTAGTCATAACGAATAGCTTTTACAGGAGAAATCTTTGTAATCAAATATGAAGGCACTATTAAGACTAAAAAACAAACTGAAATCGTCAACAAGTTCAACAACACAATATACCCCCAATTTAAATATACCGGTGCCTGATTCACATAATAGTTCTCAGGATTAAGCTGAACGACCCCGAACTGCTGCTGAATTAACAACAGAGCAACTCCAATTAAATTACCCCAAAACAATCCTCGCACTATTAAGTAAAATGCGTTATACAGAAAAACTCTTCGAACGACCCAATTATTAGCACCTAAAGCTTTTAAAATCCCAATCATTTGTGTACGCTCCAAAATAAGAACTAACAATGCTACGACCATGTTTATAGTCGCGACCAAAATCATTATACCAAGAATGACAACTATATTAAAATCGAACAACTGAAGCCAATCAAAAATGTAACTGTATTTATCTGTTATTGTCTTCGCATCTAAATTTGGCGGTATTTGTTCATAGATTTGATTACCGGTTTCTTTAATTTTACTAAAATCTTTTACAAAAACTTCAAATGCTCCTATTTGGTCAGGCGTCCATTTATTAATTCGCTGAATATGTCGAATATCTCCTAATATATAAGTAGCGTCAAAATCCTGAAATCCCGAAGTAAATACCCCCACAATTTTGAATCGGCGACTATTTGGCAGTTTCCCCTCTTCTTCTTTTATAAAAAAGGTATTGAAACTATCTCCTAATTTTAAATTAAGCCTATTAGCCAAAAACTTCGAAATAATAACATCTTCATTTATCTTTTTTGAAAAATCCGGCAAATGTCCTTCAACTAAATATTCTTTTAGATTTTCCCATTTATAATCAGCTCCAACACCTTTAAAAATAATTCCTTCAAAAGCATTTTCCGTTCTAATAATCCCAGCTTTACTAGCCACGGCTTGAATATGACTAACCTCTGGAATCGATTTAAAACTTGGATAAAAACTCTGAGTCTTTAAAATTGGAGTTAAAGTTGCTTCAGAGTTATTATTATCTAAATTAGAAATTATTATCTGCCCATTAAACATTGAAACTTTTTCACGTATCTTTTGCTGCAAACCAATTCCTGTTGCGACAGAAATAATCATCATGATCATTCCAATTGCAATAGCAGAAATAGCAATCTTAATAATAGGTGCCGATATACTGCTTTTATAATCTTTAGCAGTTATAAGTCTTTTGGCTATAAAATATTCTAAATTCAATTTATCAGTTCGTATTTAAACGTTTAATTTTTTTTCTTATTCTAATTATTCAAAAATACGTTTAAAAAAACGAAAATGAATAATTCAAAAACACTAAAACAACTTCCTACTCTTTACAGCGGAAGTTTTTTCTTCATTTCCTCTACAATATTATAGGCAGCAGGACAAATCGCAACATTTTTTAATGTAAGATCTGAGATTTGATGAAACTTTTTACGATCTGTATGCGGAAATTCTCTGCATGCTTTTGGTCGAACATCATATATCATACAATAATTTTCATTATCCAAAAAAGTACAGGGAACACTTTTCAAAACATAGTCTTTATCTTCATCAATTCGAAGATATTGATCTATGAATTGCTGCGGTTTTTGTCTAAATGATTTTGAGATTCTTTCAATATCAGCCAAAGTAAACAATGGCCCCGTTGTTTTGCAACAATTAGCACACTGTAAACAGTCCGTTTTTTTAAACTCTGCATCATGCAAATCCTGCATTACATAATCTAAATTCTTTGGCTGCTTCTTTTTAAGCTTATCGAAATACTTTTTGTTTTCGATATGCTTATCTTTGGCTAACTTATTTAAGTTATTTAAAATTTGTTTCAAGTTTAAAATTTAAAGTTGATCGGCAAAATTAAACAACTTTAAACTTGAAACCTCAAACTTTGAACTAAAATACAATGAAAGATCTTTTTGGGAAAGCGATCTACGATTTCCAAACCAATAATTCTCCAGAAGATATTATAACTGAAACTTCAATTTCTGAAGAAGACGAAATGAGCATTGAATATTTATTCCGTTCTTATAACGAAATGCCAAAATTAGAACAGAAAGCATTGCAATTAGCTTATGGAAAAACATTAGACGTAGGATGCGGCGCTGGAAGTCATAGTTTGTCCTTACAAAATGATCGCAATTTAAATGTTACATCCATTGATATTTCGGAAAAAGCAATTGAGACTTGCAAATTACGCGGATTAAAAAATGCTCACATTCAAAATATATTAGATTTTGATGGAGAAAAATTTGACACGATTATTTTATTGATGAATGGAACCGGTATTTTTGGAAAATTAGAAAACTGTAACAAGTATTTAAAAAAGTTAAAATCTCTCTTAAATCCATTTGGACAGATTTTACTTGATAGTTCAGACATTATATATATGTTTGACGAAGATGAGGACGGAGGAAAATGGATCCCTTCAAATAATGATTATTATGGAGAACTGACTTTTAATATATCCTACAAAGGAGAAAAAGAAGATACTTTTGATTGGCTGTACTTAGATTACAACACACTTCAAAATGCCGCCAATGCGAATGGACTAAAATGCGAATTGGTTTTGGAAGGAGATCATTATGACTATTTAGCTAAACTTACTCTATAACTTAAAAGATTTTGACCAATGGAAAATTTAGATCTAGAAAAATTAAAATATCCTATAGGTAAATTTACAATTCCCGACACTTATACCCCTGAATATATCACTCATAAAATTGAGGAAATTGCAACTTTTCCCGAAAGATTAAAACAAGAAACGATTCATCTAAACGACGAACAGCTGGACACACCATATCGACCTGACGGATGGACTGTTCGTCAAGTAATTCATCATTGCGCGGAAAGCCACATGAATTGCTATATTAGAATCAAATGGGCTTTAACAGAAAATAATCCTGTTATAAAAGCTTATGACGAAACGCTGTGGTCTGATCTGCCCGACAGCAAAACGATGCCTATCAAACCATCATTAAATCTACTGCAGGCATTACACTATAGATTGACCTATATCATGAAAAACTTATCGGTACTTGATCTTGAAAAATCCTTCATTCATCCTGAAAACAATTCTGAATATAGAATCAAGCAAATTATTGGAATGTATGCCTGGCACGGAAACCATCATTTAAACCATATCATAGCATTGAAAAAACACAAAAACTGGAATTAAGTAATCATTTACTTTCTCAATAGCGGATATAATAATCACTCTAAAGCAAAAAAATCTCTTCGAACGAAGAGATTTTTTTATTTATGGTATATTTAGATATTTATGCGTCTGTAATGAAACTCTCCATTTTGGATTATTCATAACATAATCTACAATAAGAGGCGTCATTTCTTCTTTCTTACTCCACTCTGGCTGTAAAAACAGGATTGCATTATCATTTACCAACTCAGCTTGTTCTTCTGCAAAAATAAAATCATGCTTGTTATAAATAATCACCTTTAACTCATGGGCATTTTCATAAACATCTTGAGTTGGCAGCTTATTCTTTTTAGGCGAAAGACAAATCCAATCCCAAGTTCCTGATAACGGATAAGCTCCAGAAGTTTCAATATGAACTCTAAGATTTTTCTCTTTTAGTTTATTCGTCAACAATGTCATATCCCAAGTCAAAGGCTCTCCACCTGTCACAACAACAGTGTTCGCATATGTCGCAGCATTATTAACAATTACATCAATACCTGTTGGAGGATGTAATTCTGCATTCCAACTTTCTTTTACATCACACCAATGACACCCAACATCGCAACCTCCAATTCTAATGAAGTAAGCAGCAGTACCAGTATGAAATCCTTCTCCTTGAATGGTATAAAATTCTTCCATCAAAGGCAGCATTGCTCCTTTATTTACTTCTAATTGTATTTCTTTTGATAACATTATTCTAATTTAAAGTGCAAAGATAGTCAATTAAATACGGAACAAAAAAACCCGATAGTTCACTTTGAACTATCGGGTTTTATAAATTACTTTAAAGCTATATTATTTTAAAGCTTTCACTGATTGCGAAGCGTAAGCGTTTGCTGGATCTAAAACTAAAGTTTTATTGAAATATTCAACTGCTTTTACTTTATCAGTATTAGCATAACTTGCACCAATACTGTTGTAAGCTTCAATCATTTTTTTCACTGTAGCAGGTTTAGCCAATTCTTCAGCTCCTTTTGCAGTAGTTCTTGTGATATATTCTTCGTAGTTTTTGATAATTAAATCATCTTTCTCTAACAAGTTGTTGATTCTACCTTTATATAGATAAGCTTCATCATAAGTTGGAGAAGCCACTAAAATTCTATCAAAAGCTTCTTCCGCTTTAGCTAATTGAGCTGCATCAGCTGCCCCATTAGTTTTATTTGCGTTTGCATAGTAAACTGAAATACCATAGTACACATTATCATCTAAATAATTTTTAGATTCTTTATTAAGAGCACCAAATTCAAAAATAGCTGCTGCTTGTGCAAATTGTTTTTTACCAAACAATCCTTTTCCTAACTCATTAAGTTCTTCAACTACTAATGGCTCTAATTCAACTGCTTTTTTAATATCAGCAATACCAGCATCAAATGAAGCTTGATCTACAGCACCTTCAGCATTTGTCCCTTTTTTAATTTTAGACAAACCTAAATACATATAATCACTTCCAATAACTTTATTAGTAGGAACTTTAACGTAGTCTTCTAGAGATTTAATTGCTACTTCAACATTACCGTTCTCGTAAGCTGCATAACCTAAATATCTAAAAATTCTAGGATTAACTTTGTCTTCTGCGATCATTTTATTAGCGACAGTTTCTAAGCTTTTATAATCTTTTACCAAGATTAAGAAATCTGCGTGACGCATTTTAGAATCTAAAGAATAATCTGTTAAGCTTAAGTATTTCTCGTAGTTTGTGATTGCATGCTGTAAGTTAACTTTTGCTGTAGAAGGTTTATTTCTTCCCCATTTGTAGTAAGTCTCTGCTAACTCTCTATAAACAGGACCATAATTTGGATTCAAAGCGATAACTTCATTAAAAGATTTAATCGCTTCATCGTATGATTTTGCACCTTTTAATAAAACTCCTAATTGCATTTTAGCTCTCAAAAGTGTAGGATCTGCTGTAAAAGCATCACGGTAAGCTTTGTAAGCTTCATTTTGATTATTTGCTCCATAATAAGCATCACCAATAGCCAAAAGTGCACTTGCATTTTGAGGATCGATCAACAATGCTTTTTTCAAACTAGCAACAGCATTTGTATAATCAGGATTAACTGAATTAGTATATGCTTTACCAATGTAGATAAATTCATCTACATCCTTACGTTTCATATCTTTAGTAGCCAAAGTAAAATTAGCTTGAGCTCCAGCAGTATTTTTATTATCTAGTTCTAATTGTCCTAAACCAATATAATTTAAGTTTTTCTTATCTGATGCTTCAATTCCTTTTGAATAATAAATTTTAGCTGAATCAGCAACTCCTTGATTTAAGTATAAGTTTCCTAAAATGAAATCTGCTTCACCATCAGACGGTTTATCTTTGATAATTGATTTAAGCAATGATTTTGCTTTTTGAAATTGCTCAGCATCAACTGCCTTCTTAGCTTCTTTAACATCTTGCGCTTTTACAACAGAAGCTGATGCAACAAATGCAAGACTGAAAATTTTAAATTTATTCATCTTTAGTGTAATTAATTTATTCGTTATCTTTTAAAAGTTCATTTCTTATTTGAAGTTTTCTAGCAGGTGTTTTTATCGGTAATAACCCTGATTTTAAAACTATTCGTTGTCCAATATCTCCGGCAATAAACGAACCAAAGCCCATTCCTAAACCATTATATCCTTGACAGTTTATAATAAACAATTCACGTGCCAAAGGATACTTTACTTCAGCAAGATCATTTTGTGTTGGACTGTAATACTCATTACTGTTTAATCCTTTTACACTTAAAACATTAATTTTTTTCACAATGTCAACCATACTTGGAGACGGCTGTGACAACCAATTAACTCCCACTACACCAATCATTCCGTCATTTTCAGAAACAAACTTAATTACTTCTTCATTTGTTTTGAATGAAAAAACGTTTTGTGAAGGAACATTTTTAACTTTAGCCAATTCTTTCATAAATCGAACTGTACTAGAATTTGGGTTGTCAAATACAAGACCTTTAATCCCCGTATTAGAATTACCCTGCATAAAATCAATTACCGTTTTCAACGCAATTAATGTATCATTATTGTTTTTGCTCTTAATAAAAGCAATTGCATCAGTTGCAAAAGGAGTTACACGCGGCTTTATTTTACTTTTTTCAAACCTTGCAAGTTCTTCTTGAGACAAATTTCTTGCCGTTACTGCCACTTTAGTTTTCTGATTTAACAAATCATTTATTACCTCTGCTTCAGATTCTGGCTTAACATTAATTTTAGCGCCATAATAAGTACCTTCAAAAACAGCCACCTGATCATCAACGATCGGCTTCACCGTTTCGTCAACCGCAATATCTAACGACCCTTTCAAAATTGTTTCTTTACCAGACTCATTCTTACTTTTTTGGTTACACATGGCAAACAAAAAAACAAAAACCACCAGACCTAAAAACTTACTATATTTCAGCATAATTATTCTGCGTTTGAATTAATTAATCTTAAAAAACGTATTGCCGAATAAACAATAAGCAATCCGCCAAAAGCATATCTGTATTTTGGTTCCATGTCTAACGGAAGTTTTTCCCAAAACATGATCATTAAACCAAGCACAAGATATATTAAAAAAAACAGTATTCCTAAAACAAGAAGAAATCGCTCTTTGAGCGATTTCTTCTGAATATTATTAAGCATATCTTTTAACATTATTCTGCAGATTGAATAGTAATAGGCAGAGAGTAAAGAACCCTAACTTTTTTACCATTTTGCTCGCCAGGAGTCCATTTTGGACATTTTTTAAGAACACGAATTGCTTCTGCTCCTGTACCGTAACCGATATCCCTTAAAACTTTAATGTCGGTTAATGAACCGTCTTTTTCAACTACAAAAGTAACGTAAACTTTACCTTTTAAACCTTCTTCTTCTGGAGTTTTATAATTGTTTCCTACGAACTTGTAGAATTTCTCCATCCCTCCAGGGAAATCAGGTTTTACTTCGATACCAGCTGTATTATATACACTGTTATCTTCTTCTACTACCTGAGAAACTGGTCCTTTACCTACCGGCTCATCAACAGTTAAAACTGCATCTGGATCTCCTTTGATAGTTTCTGCACCAACTTTTTTGTCCTTAAGTTCCTCAATTTTTGGAGGATCTTCAGTTACTTCATTCGCTTTAGCAACAACCGGCTTCACAAACTTAACCTGATCCACTTTTGGTGGTGGTGGTGGTGGTGGCGGTTCATTTGGTTTTACCTCTTCTTTTTTCTTAGGAGGTAATTTTACTGTTGCAATTTTAATATCTGTATTCGCATCTTCTGTACTAGAATCTGGCAAAAAGCTAGCAATAAGAGGAGCAGCAACAGCTAAACTGAAAATAACAGAACCTATGATAAGTGCTTTTACCGTAGTTTTACCGTTTGCTTTTCTTAGCTCATATGCACCATATATCTTATTACGTCCTTCGAATACGATATCAAGCCACTGATTTTTTATAATATCTAATTTCATTTTTCTTGATTATTAGGATGTTCAAACAAGACAACAATTATTGTTTATCTATCAATTTTGTTTCCTCTGGCGTAAACTCTGGAACAATAGCATAAGTATCAACTCCTGTAATAGCCATCTCATCTAACATATCAACCAAATTACGATAATTTGATTTTTTAGTTGGTTTGATGATTACTATAATTCCATTCTTAGGTTTTCCTAAAGCTGCAGAATAAGCCAAAACTTCTTTCTTTTGCTTTAATAATTCTCTACGAATACCGTCTTTACCATATGCGATATCTTTTGGACCAACTTTAGGAGTTGCCAATAAACCCATATAATAAACCATTTTATTGTTCTCACCTAACATTACAGTCATCGTACGATTTTCATCTACTTTAACAGGAGGTGTTTTATCATCCGGATCTTTATCTGGCAGAGACAAATCCATCGATTGAGGTTTTGACAACGATGTGGTTAACATAAAGAATGTGATCAATAAGAATGCCAAATCCACCATTGCCGTTAAATCGACTTTTGAATTCTGCTTTTTACTTCTTACTTTACCACCTTTTCCGCCACCACCGTCGCCGGTATTTAATTCAGCCATTTTAGTGTATCTTTTTTAATTAAAAGTCTTTTCCTCTCATACCTGTAACTAAGTTAAAGGAATTGATTTTTTGATCTTGTAAAATATCCATAATCTTTTTGATTTTAGGATACTCTTCTTTTGCATCTCCTTTAATTGCAATCTGCAATTCTTTATCATCAAGGTCGATTGCAGCTCTTCTTGAAACAAGAAGCCACTCTTTTAATTGATTATCCAAAGAATCGATTGGAATTCCAGGTTGATTTGCTTTAGTTCTATCAGCAGCTTTCATGTCGATGATTTGCTTTAAACTTGCTAAAGGAACACCAAAGTCATCCATTAAAGCAAATTTCTCTTTATCATCTTCTGAAAAAGTCACGCCTAATTTTGCACCCATACCTTCAAGACTTCTTTTACGAAGCTCTCTTCCTTTGATATCAAAGAACACTTTGCTCTTTCCGTCTGCTCCTTTACCAATGGTAATAATTGCCAAATCAGAATCTGGTAATTTACTTTGTACAGTAGAAGAAGGCATATCAACAGGCAATGCTTCAGGCACCTTAGCAGTAGCGGTCAAAATAAAGAACGTAAGCAAAAGGAACGCAACATCACACATGGCAGTCATATCTGTCGATGATGACTTTTTTTTCATTTTTATTTTAGCCATTCTCTTTTATTTTATTGTGAAATAATTAATTGTAATTATAGTAATAATTAAAAACTAATTATTGCTTCAAGCTTCCTCTGAATTTTCTGTAAGTGTTTACGATTGTAGTACCTGCCTCATCGATAGAGTAAGTTAAATCGTCAATTTTAGCTGTAAAGAAGTTGTAAGAAACAATTGCAAAGATAGAAGTCGAGATACCTGTTGCAGTGTTGATAAGTGCCTCAGAGATACCTGTTGCAAGAGCAGCTTGATCTGGAGTTCCAGCAGAAGCTAACGCACCAAACGCTTTAATCATACCTGATACTGTTCCTAATAATCCTCCTAAAGTTCCTAATGATACTAAAGTAGAGATGATAGTCATGTTTTTCTCTAACATTGGCATTTCTAATGAAGTTGCCTCTTCGATTTCTTTGTGGATTACTTCTGAAGCTTCTTCACTGTTAAATCCTTCTTTTTTAACATCTTGATATTTAATCAAAGCAGATTTAATTGCATTTGCAACTGAACCTTGTTGTTTGTCACATGAAGCGATAGCAGCCTCGATGTTTCCTTCTTTAATACTTCCTTGAACGCTTTTCATAAATTTATCTAAGTTAGCTTTTCCAGCTGCTTTACCGATAACAATGAATCTTTCAATAGAAAAAACAACAACCATTAAAAGCATACCTAATAATACTGGTACAATGAAACCTCCTTTGTATACCATACCTAGAGTATTGATTGGGTGACCTGTCTCTGGGTTACCTCCCTCGAAGTTAGCTGGGCTACCCATGATTACTTTCCAAATAAACACCCCAACTAAAATACACGCTACAATAATGATTCCAGTAATCATTCCTCCTCCGTTTGAAGTGCTTTCTTTTTTAACTTTAACGTTTGCCATTTTTTTTAATTTTAATAGTTTTAAATAATTTTTATTTTTTAGTTATATTTAACTTGTAGAGGAGCAAATTTATATTTTTAGTTTAAATAAAAAAACTTTTTTTAATTTTATTGAAGCAAATTTAACGTCAAAACAAAAAATATCGCATTAATTTGCAGGCGTTGTTTTTATGATAAAACAAAAAAAAGGGCGAATTATAAAAAAATTACAACGTTTTAGTAAATATTCAAACATTCCTTTAAAATCTTCTTAAAAAACTGCGAAATTATTTTTTATGTACTTTTCAATCAAAAACCGCTTTTTCCTACTAAAAAAACAGCGTTTAAACTGTTAAAACACAAACAAAACCTTTATAATCATCTAAATTACAAATAAAAACATGAATAAAAAAGATAATTTCATTCAAGAAATAAATACCGGTTATTCAGCAAAAGGCGATACAATCACACTAGGCGGCGCCATTTTAGACGGAGAAGCCATAGCGGAAGCTCATGTCAAAATTCCCTTAAAGACTTTAAATCGCCACGGACTTATCGCAGGTGCAACCGGAACAGGAAAAACTAAAACAATCCAGGTTTTCTCCGAACAGTTATCAAATGCTGGAATACCTGTTTTAATGATGGATATTAAAGGTGATTTCAGCGGTATTGCTAAAGAAGGAAAAGAAGAAGGTTTTATTACCGAGCGCCATGCCAAAATAAATGTACCTTATAATGTAGCGGCATTTCCTGTTGAATTAATGTCATTATCTAAACAAGACGGAGTTCGTTTACGTGCTACGGTTTCTGAATTTGGACCTGTTTTATTCTCAAGGATTTTAGATTTAAATGATACTCAGGCTGGAGTTGTTGCAGTAATCTTTAAGTATTGCGATGATAACCAAATGCCTTTATTGGATTTAAAGGACATCAAAAAAGTAATCAATTATATTACGGAAGAGGGTAAAGATGAAATCGCAGCAAACTATGGCAAGATTTCAACGGCAACAACTGGAACAATTCTACGCAAGATAATTGAACTGGAACAACAAGGCGGTGATTTGTTTTTTGGAGAATTGTCATTTGAGACTGACGATTTAATGCGAATTGACGAAAATGGTAAAGGCTACGTAAACATTATACGTTTAACAGATATTCAGGATAAACCAAAATTATTCTCGACTTTCATGTTAAGTCTTTTAGCCGAAATTTATCAAAAAATGCCAGAAAAAGGAGATTCAGGACAACCTGAATTAGTCATTTTTATTGATGAAGCACATTTAATTTTCAATGAAGCAAGCAAAGCGCTTCTAGAACAAATTGAAACTATTGTAAAGTTAATTCGTTCTAAAGGTGTTGGTGTTTACTTTGTTACGCAAAACCCAATGGATGTTCCAAGCGGTGTTTTGGCACAATTAGGTTTAAAAATTCAGCATGCCCTTAGAGCTTTTACAGCAAATGATCGTCAAGCAATAAAAAAGACTGCTGACAATTATCCAACTTCGGATTATTATAAAACAGATGAATTATTGACAAGTTTAGGAATTGGGGAGGCTTTAGTTACCGCTTTGAACGAAAAAGGTATTCCGACGCCGCTTGTTGCAACTATGATGCGTGCACCAATGAGCCGAATGGATATATTATCTGCAGAGGAAATCGAAGAAATAAACGGCAAATCTAAACTCGTTAAAAAATATAGTGAAGAAATTGACCGCGAAAGTGCTTATGAAATTCTAACCAAAAAAATTGAAGACGCAACTCAAGCTTCTGCCGAGCAAGAAGAGCAAACACCAACAAAATCTTCAAAAGTAGGACCAAGCACTACAGAAGTAGTTACAAAATCAGTTTTGAAAGTTGTAACAAGCGCTACCTTTATAAGAGGTGTTTTTGGAGTTTTGAGTAAAATCTTTAAAAAGTAGAAAAAAACAAAACCATATAAGTTATATAAGTTCATTTAAATTTATGCGAAAAGCATTTTATATAGACTTATATAACTTATAAGGTTTAAAGAATTATTCGTTTTGCAACAGCTCCAGAATTTTATTCTCAACCTCAGGAGTGTTCCAGATATTTTCGATATTATCAAGTTTTAAAACTTCTTCCATAATTCCGTTTTGGAAATCTCCTATTGCCAAAGCTTCAGCATAAGGACGATCACTAAAAGTAACTCGGCTGTAAAGCGGAATCCATTTTTCTGGATGTTTATCTGAAAAGACTTTTTCAATCTTCTTTTGCAACAAGAATTTTTCATCTGCCGTTTTGGTACTCATCTCCATGAAATTTCGGTATGAAAGTTCGGCAATGGCATCTGCATTTGGTTTTCTTGAAATTTGATATTCTGAGAAAATCTTTTTCCAGTCGTCTCCAAATTTTTCCATCATTTCATTCAAAACCGTAATATCTTCAAAACCGGCATTCATTCCTTGTCCGTAAAACGGAACGATCGCGTGACAGGCATCTCCAATCAAAGCGATTTTATCTTCGTATGTCCACGGAAAACATTTCATCGTCACCAAAGTACTGGTTGGATTTTTAAAGAAATCATTTGCCAGTTCTGGAATTACTTCGATTGAATCTGGAAAGTTTTTCTCAAAAAAATCTTCTACCATTTTGCGATCTGTTAATGATGCAAATGAGTTTTCGCCTTCAAAAGGCATAAATAATGTACAGGTAAAACTTCCGTCAAGATTAGGAAGCGCGATTAACATATACTCGCCTCGCGGCCAAATATGAAAAGAATTTTTATCTAACTTATGTGTTCCATCAGCATTTGCTGGAATATTCAATTCTTTATAACCCATATTTAAAAATTCCTGCGAATAATTAAACATGCTCTGACGCTGCATTCTGTGGCGGATTCTCGAAAAAGCACCATCGGCACCAAAAACCATATCATATTTTCGCTCTTCCCACTCGCCTCTTTCGCTTTCACCAATATGCAAAGTTGCATCACTCAGCGTAACATCCCATATTTTTTGCTCAAAATGAAATTCAGCTCCAGCATTTTCGGCCAAATCAATCATTTCGCGATTTAGTTTCCCTCTTGAGATCGAATAAATTGATTCACCTTCTTGACCGTAATTCTGAAAATTAAGTTTATCAACCAAATGAATTGCACGTTTGTCCATCGGAATTGCAATTTCTCGAACTGCATCACCAACTCCAACTGCATCCAGCGCTTTCCAACCGCGGTTAGACATTGCCAGATTAATAGAACGGCCAGAGAAATTTATTTTGCGAATGTCAGGGCTTCGATCATAGACATGAACGGTGTGACCGGCTTTTTTAAGATAAATTGCCAACAGCGATCCTACAAGTCCAGAACCTACAACAGCAATTTTTAGTGAAGTTTGCATCAGGGAAAATCTAATATATAAGGCCGTAAAAATAAGTAATAATTGTACATAAGCTTTAAAATAAATGAATTATTTGCTCTTGCACTACTTCACAGAGCTTTTATAATCTTTTATTTTTAAAAGCGAATCTATCCATTTAATTATATCATTATAAAAACCTCATCTCTGATGGTTTTTAAAAATATAACAAAATGTTATTTTACTTGATTTATTAAAAAAAATTAAACAATTACTTTAGCTATTGCTTTTTAACATCAATCTTTAAATTAAAATCATGAACAGCGAAATTTTACAATCAGAAATTATTCTAGAAAACGAAAGAGTATTATTAATTCCGTTTGAGAATAAGAGAAACACCGAACTGAAAGAGATTATTTTTAATGATGAAATATGGAAATACATGGGAATGTATGTTCGAAATGATCAAGATTTCGAGAGTTACATTCAAAATACATTAAAACAAAAAGCTGACGGAATTTGTTATCCATTCCTAATTATAGATAAAGCAACAAATCGAGTTGCCGGAAGTACACGTTATGGTTATTTAAACTATGCGAGCAAAAAATGTGAAATTGGCTGGACTTGGTACGGAGCAGCTTTTCAGGGAACTGGTTTAAACAAAGCCTGCAAATATGAACTACTAAATTTTGGCTTTGAAAAAATTCAATTTAAAAGAATACAATTCAGCGCAGATCTAGAAAACAAAAAGTCGCAAAGAGCGATTGAAAAACTAGGCGCTTTAAAAGAAGGTTTATTTAGAAATAATTATATAGATTCTGAAGGAAACAGCAAAGACGATGTTTATTACAGTATAATTTTGGAGGAATGGAAAAATACTAAACGAGATTATTTTGGGGAGTTTATTTAAAATATTATGGTAATAGAAAAAATCTTATTTTAGTCTGCGATTTTTAAGATAATAAATACCAAATAGACAAATCCTAAAATGCAATTATACTCAGAACATTACGTAAGTCAAAAAGCGGAAAGGTTTGTCAATAAAATTTGGTGCTTGGATAACAGCATCGGCGAAAGCCTGATTGAGAACAAACTTGTTTTACCAAACGGCTGTTTTAATCTTGCATTTGTAACTGGAAGTGTAATTGAGGTTCACACTAGTAAAAACAAATACGAAATGAGCGAAGGAATTTACTTTTGCTCGCAAATGACCAACAAAGTTTTGGTTCACATTCAGCCCAAAACAAAAGTTACCATTGTTCAGCTTCATACTTGGGCATTATCGATGTTTCCAAAATATGATTTAACTGATTCTGCCGATTCTATTGTCAAGATTAATGCTGAAGAATTGCCTTTTAACGTTAAAGCAAATTTTGATATTGACGAATTTTTAAAAATTTTAAATCTTTATTTTGAAGAATTAAATGCTTTGAATCCTGACAAAAATGCAATTGAAAAAATATGCGAATTTGTAAAAAGCAAAGAAGAAGATATTTCGGTTTCGGAAATTAGTGAAGAGTTAAAATCTTCGCAGCGTTTATTACAAATTAAGTTTAAAACTGCGACAGGGCTTACTATTAAAAAATACATTCAGATTTTGAAGTTCCGGAAATCAGTAGATCAAATGATAAATACCGATGTAGAGAAACTGAGTTTAACAGAAGTTGCACTTTATAATAAGTATTTTGATCAGTCGCATTTTATAAAAAAATTTAAGGATGTAACTAAAACAACTCCAAAAATGTTTAAGCCCGATTCTTATTTTTTATCACAAAAAAGATAAGTTTTCGCATTTGTACAATTTTGTGAACTAGAGTTTGAATTATTTTTGCCAAATCATTAATCATCAATCAATCACAAAATGAAAATCAAACGCACTTTATTTCAATTAAAAATTCTGTTAATTGGAATTTTACTTTTTCAAACCCAAATTGGACTTTCACAAGAAGATAAAACCTCAGCCTTGTACAAAACTATTATGTCAAAAGACAGTCTTTTGTTTAATGTTGGTTTTAATACTTGCGATGTAAAACAGTTTGAAAATCTTTATACTGAAGATTTTGAGTTTTATCATGACAAAGACAGCATTTCGGATAAGGCTCGTTTTTTAAAAACTTTTAAAAATGGAATCTGTTCCCCAACAAGAAAATACAACTATCGAAGAGAATTAATTGATGGAAGTACTGAAGTTTATCCGTTGTATAAAAATGGCATTTTATATGGTGCCATACAAATGGGAACGCATCGCTTTTATGAATATACTGCTGGAAAACCAGAGCAAGCAGGTAGTTTTGCAAAATTCACACATCTTTGGCTGTTAAAAAATAAAGAATGGAAACTAGCAAGATCATTGAGTTATAACCATCAAATGACGAGCTCTACAGCAGGTAAAACAAATCTTTTTGATAGTGAACAAGAAACAGAAAAATGGCTTAAAGAAAATAATATTCCAGCTTTAGGAATTGGAGTTATTACGGATGGAAAACTGAAGCAGATTAAGGTTTTTGGCGAACTTAAAAAAGACATTTCGGCACCTTATAATACTATTTGGAATGTTGCCTCCTTAACTAAACCTATAACTGCAATTGTAACGCTAAAATTAGTAAGTTCTGGCAAATGGGATTTAGATGAACCGCTTTATAAATATTGGACTGATCCTGATATTGCAAAAGATCCGAACACAAAACTTTTAACTACAAGAATTATCTTAAGCCACCAAACGGGTTTTCCGAATTGGAGATTTATGAACGAATCTGGTAAGTTGGATTTTAAATTTAAGCCTGGAACTAAATACCAATATTCTGGTGAAGGATTAGAATATTTACGAAAAGCTCTCGAAAAAAAGTTTCACAAAACACTAGATCAGTTAGCGGATGAATTACTATTTAAGCCTCTAAAAATGATAGACACTCAATTGGTTTGGAATGATAAAGTAGATCTTTCTAGATATGCGATTGGCTATGATAATAAAGGAAATGCTTACGAACTAACCAAAAACAAAACAGCAAACGCTGCCGATGATTTATTAACGACTATTGAAGATTATGGTAAATTTTTATGCAGTGTAATGAATAGTGAAGGTTTGAGTAAAAAGGTCTTTGACGACATGACTTCACATCAGGTTGAAACGAAGAAAAACAAATACTTCGGACTTGGTTTTGAAATCTACGATTTAGGAAATAATGATTATGCTTTATCACATGGCGGCGCTGACAAAGGTGTTCAGACTATTTTTATTTTGCTTCCAAAAACAAAACAGGGTTTAATCATTTTTACTAATGTTGATGATGGTTACAAAGTTTATGAGAAAATAGTAAATCATTATTTGGGCGAAAATGGTCAAAAAATAATTGATATAGAAACGAAGTAATGCTTTAATTCTAAAATATTATGATCAAACTACTTATTCTTATAGTACTGCTGATAAGCAAAATCATATAATTAAAACCCTTTGGATGTAATTACTCTCGTCTGATTCTAAATGTTTTTTTAAACGCATAGAAGCATAGATTTTCTGCCTAGAAAAAGAATACAAAAAGGAATACATTTCTTTCACATAAGCATGTTATGTTCATTTCAATTAATTGAAACGCCTTTTATGAGAAACCAAAATCTATATTTCTATGTGTTAAAATTAATTACACTCAACATATCAATTTAAATAAGTTCAAAATAATTAATGGTAGGTAAAACGAATTGTTAGTTACGAGCATAAACCTCTAATAGCATCTTTATGTTTATGCTCAAAATTCGTCTTGATTTGAAATAAAATGAAAAAAAATGATTGATGTTGAAACCAAAATCTAAATCAATCGTCTAACCTTTTAACGGTCTCTTTTTTTTTGGAAAAACGTTGCAATAAAAACACAACTTACTAAAATAAAATACGTTACAAAGTTTCAATCATCAATCAAAAACGAATTATTCATTAATCTTAATCCTTATCATTAATCATGAAACAATCAATCAAATCAATTGCAGTCTTTGCTTTGCTGCTTCTTTTTACAGTAAGCCTTTTTGCTCAGAATAAAGCACAGCAAATCGAGCAGCTTTTAGCAAAATATAATGAATACGGGCAATTTAACGGTTAGCTGAAAACGGGAAAGTAATCTTCAAGAAAGGTTTTGGTTCTGCGAATATGGAATGGAATATTCCAAATCAAACCGACACTAAATTTAGACTAGGTTCTATCAGTAAACAATTTACGGCGCTTTTAATTGTAAAACTGGCTGAAGAGGGAAAAATAAAACTAGATGTTCCTATTACAACCTATTTGTCAGATTATCCAAAAGCAAATGGCGACAAAATAACGATTCATCATTTGCTTACGCACACTTCTGGAATCCCTAATTATACATCGGCTCCAAATTTCTTTAAAGATAAAAGCCGAAATCCTTATACACCTGAAGAGTTTGTAAAAACGTTTTCTAGTCTTCCGCTTGATTTTACTCCTGGCGAAAAATTCAATTACAGTAATTCCGGCTATTTTTTATTGGGTTATATTATCGAGAAAATTTCAGGAAAAACATACGAGCAATATTTACAAGAAATCATTTTTACACCCTTAAAAATGGTTAATTCTGGTTACGATCACAGTGATATTATTTTAAAAAACAGGGCGGCTGGTTATGAAAAGCAAGGAAAAGCAATTAGAAATGCACCTTATATTGATATGAGTCTTCCGTACGCTGCCGGGTCGCTGTACTCAACTGTAGAAGATTTATTTTTATGGGATCAGGCTCTTTATACAAATAAACTGCTTACCCAAAAAAGCATGGAATCTTTATTTAAACCTTATATTAAAGCTTGGAATGGTTTTTACGGATACGGATGGTCTACTTATGAAGTGCCAAATGGAGAAAACAGTAAATTAAGCATTATTGAGCATGGCGGCGGAATTAACGGATTTAACACTATTATTTCGCGAATTCCTGCAGATAAAAATTTAGTTGTTTTATTGAATAATACGGGTGGAACTGCTTTGGGTGAAATGAATAAAGCTATTCGTGCTATTCTATACAATCAGTCCTTTAATCAGCCTAAAAAATCACTGGCGCTTGATTTATTAGATATTTATAATGAAAAGGGAGCTGCGAATGGAACTGAAACTTATAAAAAGCTAAAAAATGATCCTTCGTATGCTGTTAAAGAAGGCGATATGAACCAAGTTGGATATGAATTGTTGCAATCTGGAAAAAAGAAAGAAGCGATAGAAGTTTTTAAAATCAACGCAGAAACTTTTCCAAAATCAGGAAATACTTATGATAGTTTAGGCGAAGCTTATTTAGCCGATGGCGATAAAAAAGCAGCTATTGCTAATTATAAAAAAGCGGTAGAGCTTGATCCAACAAACGAAAACGGAAAAAAGATCTTAGCAGATCTTTTAAAAAAATAGAATTATAAAAAGATCTTCCCATAAAAACTGTTTTTTATGGGAAGTTTTTTTTTAGGATCAAAGATGCATAGAGGCAAAGGAACAAAGGTTTTTAAAGCTTACAACTTGAACCCTGAAACTATTTTTATTCCGGTTTCAAAATCAGTTTTGTCGATGTTTTTATAATCTCTTCTTTATTTAATTTCATTTTTCTAAACTTTCCTTCATTGTACATTTCTGCCTGATCGCTGTAATGTTTACTAAATGGATTTCCAGATTGTCCTGTTGGCAAAATACTCCAGCTGTTTTCAATATCCGAAAAATCAACAATTCGTCTGGTTGATGGGCCGCCTTTTACATAATACTTCCCTTCATTGTTTAGACCAAAAAATAAGTTATTAATTACTTCATTTGATCCCGGAGATCCAAAAGGCCCCACATTAAATAAGCCTCGAAGCGCAGCAACTTTTCCAAGCGGATGTTCGTGTTCAACCGTATGCACTTTCTCCCATTTCCAATCAGCAACAGTATTTCCTAATTGTTTTTGAAGCGCTGTAACAGTCTCATGAAATGATTTTACAACAATATCCTTTCTGGTTTCTTTTACATTTTTAGTTTTGACATTATCCCACCAAACTGAATTTTCATTTTTAATTTGATTGGCTATAACTTG
Source organism: Flavobacterium oncorhynchi (assembly GCF_002217355.1). Taxonomy (GTDB): domain Bacteria; phylum Bacteroidota; class Bacteroidia; order Flavobacteriales; family Flavobacteriaceae; genus Flavobacterium; species Flavobacterium oncorhynchi. The sequence goes on from NZ_MUHA01000013.1 coordinate 19,498, forward strand.
TTTTCCTATCGAAATTCCTAAAAACAAATTAAAATTGTCTTCTCCCATCTCATCTTCAAAAGTATTCTTTAAATACAAATACACCCATTTATTATAAATCGTTGGTGCAACATCTTCAAGATTTGTTGTTCCCTTCCATGACTTTAAAACATTTACAGCTTCCTTTTCTTCTGCTGAAATAGTATTTAGATCTATATTTGAAATTAGATTTTTCACCGTTTCGATCGCAACATCAGAAGTGTTGTCGTAAATCATTTTGCTGATTGCTTCTTTATCCCAATCTGATTTTGCATCCATTAACCCCGAAATTCTTTTGGCGCGGTCTTCTGGCAGATAATATCCTGGATACAAATAACCATCGATTGCTTCGGGCTGATTATTGGCAGAATAAACATATCCCCATTTTGGATTTTCGGCAGATGGATTCTTTGAAAAATCTAAATATTCTACAATATCCTCCTTTCCTGTTGAGCCGTCTAAAATTAAATGCGTATTCACACCTTTATTATGTTTATACAATTTTCCAGTTGCCCACCAAGCCACATTTCCTTTAGCATCGCCGTACATCACATTTAATCCCGGCGCAGCAACTAACTGAGTCGCTTTTCTAAACTCCTCTTTATTTTTTGCGTGCGAAAGCCCATAAACAGCATCCAGAATCTGAATAGGCTGCTGCGTATACGTCCACAACATTGCAATTGGATTTTTCTTATCTAAATGATCCAGTAAATCATTCATAATTGGTCCGTGTCGGCTTGATTTAATCGTTAGAACAACATCCGAAGTATCTTTTACCTTAATAGTCTTTTTTCTAACTTCATAAGTTGCAAAACCAGTTGGAGTTTGATATTGATTTAAATCTCCCGTTTTGTTCTTTTCTTGATAAAAATCGATATCATCATTTTCAAACATGGTTAAACCATATGCATATTCTCGATTGTGTGCCAATAACGGAAACGGAGTTCCTGCCAAATAACAACCATACAATTCATGTTCAGGCGTTACAATATGCGCTTCGTACCAAGTTGCAGGCTGTGAAAACCCAATATGCGGATCATTCGCAAAAATCACTTTTCCGCTCTTCGTTTTGTTTGGACCAGCAACCCAGCTGTTACTTCCTATAAATGGCGGAATTGGCGATTTGTCTAATAAAGCTGTTATCGATTTTGAAATCGCTGTATACTCTTCAATACTCTCTTTTGAGCTTTTAATCTGCGTAGTATTAAATTCGCCTTCAATTCCTAAATCTTTCAAATAAGCGGCGCCGTATCTATTTCGAATATCTGTTAGTAATGGATCTGTTTTTTGAGCCATTGCAAAACTAAAAGACATATATCCAAAAATATTATAGACATCATTTATAGTGAATTTTTGCTTTTTAACACCAACAAGAGTAAATTCAATTGGCGTAGTTCCCTCATCTAAATATTGATTAATTCCGTCTAAATAAGCCTCCGTTAGTTTATAACTCACACTATTCTTGTCTAATTTTGAAATGGCTTTCGCCGAAGCTTCTTCAATTCCAATTCCGGAGAAAAACTTATCATTTTTAAGCGCAACAGATCCGAAAATTTCTGACAACCTGCCCGGAGCAATTCTGCGAAGCAATTCCATCTGCCACAATCTTTCCTGAGCATGAACATATCCAAGAGCAGTCATAGCATCTTTTTCAGAATCGGCATAAATATGAGGAACGCCGTATTCGTCAAAATAAACAGTCGTTTCTTTTTGAAGGTTTTTCAATTGCAATTCTCCTTCATATTTGGGTTTTAAATGAAAAATATAGGCACATAAACCTATTCCAATTACAACAACAAGTACTAATAAAACCAGCAGAAATTTTTTAAATCTTCTCATATTTTGCAAAAAGTATAAATAAATAGGGTTTGTAAAATGATGTAACCAAAAAACAGAATAATGTAAAATACATTCTCTTTTAAAGTCTAAATTTATGTATTTAAAATCAATACTATAAATGTCTGTCTATAAAAAAATAGCTATTGGAGTAATTTCTCTTTTTATTCTTGTAATTCTGATCAACATTGGTCTGAATTACTGGATCAAAAAACAGCTTCCAATAATTATTCACGAGAAGAACAAAACAGCTTACAACATCAATTACGAAAAAATTGAAGTTTCTCTTTTTTCTCGAAATATCTATGCCCAAACATTATTAGTAAGCCCGAAAAACGAACCAAAAGACAGTAAAAATGGGCTTTTTTCTAAAATTGAATCCATCACCATTAAACATTTTAATATTTGGGATTTGGCATTTAGAGATATCATCCAGGCTGAAAGTATCATCATCAATAAACCCCGAATTATTTTATACAAAAAAGGCGAGAAACTATTGAATAACAACAAAAGTATCAAAACCGAAATCATTGAACCTTTTCGAAAAATAATCGCTGTTTCAAATATTTATCTAAACAATGGAACGGTGGATGTTGTCTCTTTAGATACTGAAAAACCAATTTTCAGCATCAAAAAAATTATTCTAAAATTAGAAGGAATACTGCTTACAGATGCTACTTTAAGACAAAAAATTCCACTGCAATATAAAACGTATACATTAGTTATTGACAGCTTGTTTTATAGATCAAGCGCTTTTTATCATATCAATATTGGTAAAATAAGTACCGAGAAGAACTTTTTAAAAATCAACAACTTCTCTCACCTTCCGCAATTTAATCGACGAGAGTTTATTAAACGATTAGATAAAGAAAAAGATATTTATACCTTAAAATTCGATTCGGCACAAGTGCAAAAAATGAATTGGGGTTTTAAAAACGATCGCTTTTTCTTCAAAGCAAATTCAATTGTAATCAATCATTTTGATGCCAATATCTATCGCGGAAAAATGCCAAAAGATGATCTGAGCAAGAAATATCTTTACAATCATTTATTGCGAAATATTAAATTCCCACTTCAAATTGATACTTTACAGGTTCTGAAATCAAAATTGGTTTATGAAGAAGAAATTGATTTTGCCAAAGGTCCTGGAGTTTTAAATTTCGACAAATTTAATTTGCAGGCAACCAACCTGCAAAGTGGTTTTGGATTAAAAAAAACCGATGATGTCAAAATTAAAGTGAAATGTATTTTCATGAAAAACTCCCCGCTGGATGTTGATTGGAGTTTTAATGTTTTAGATAAAAAAGATAGTTTTCATATTCAAGGCGTTATTTCAAACTTTGATGTTGCCGCCATGGGACAATTCAGTAAACCTCATATGAACGCTTCCTTTACAGGAAACTTTAATAAATATCGTTTTAATTTCTATGGAAATGACAATATCTCAAAAGGAAATGCATCTCTAGATTATGATGATTTAAAAGTGAAATTATACAAAAAGGAAAAACCCGAAAAAGAAGCTAAACTCAAATCTGCCATTGCCAATTTATTGGTCAAAAACGATTCAAAAGACAAAGCAAAAACCGCTGATATCGAAATTGAACGGATTCAGGAAAAATCATTTTACAATTTTTTATGGCGAAGTATTGCAGAGTCTTTGAAGAAGATTTTGATTTAGTTTCTCAAACTTTTTCCGCCGCGAATTACACAAATGTTCATGAGTTAATCATAGAACTTGATTGAAAAAAAAATGGCGCGAATTCGCATAACTTGTGGCAAACAATCTACAAACCTGATAATTATCAGGTTTTTAAAAAATATTTTTTTTTTCATTTGCTTTTATTTTAACCTGAAAACAAATGACAAAAACACCTTTGCATACTTTCCATATTCCGGTAATGGGACTTGCCTATACGATAGACAGCCCAATAAGAGTGGCTCAATACGGGATTTCGTCTGTGGTTTCAATCGCTGATGACGATCTAATTGAAAAGATGCGTAATTTCTACAGCACTAAATTCAACATTCCATACGAAGAAATAAGTCAGAAATTTCACGATTATCGCGCTGAAAGAATTACTTCCTACTTAAATTTAGTTGACAAAATTGTAAAAGAAAAATTTGAAACTTTTAAAACTGAATTAGCAGAAAGCAAAACAGCTCTTGAAAATTTCATGTCGATGCTGCCTAATACTTCTGATATCAAAAAAGGTTTCCAGAATTTATTGGATGATGGTATTTCTTTTAAAGAAAACATTCAAAGCTATATTGAATCACATCTTTTTCCAGGAGAAATTGACGTTAACATTATGACAAAATTGGACAAAGATAATTTTATTAAAAATGAACAGCTTCCAATTGAATTTAATGACGCTCACGCAGCTTTAAGAGGTTTTGCAAATAGTAATCTAGAATCGTCTGTTGTACTTTCTGCAGGAATGAATCCGAGATTGTACAGCTACTTTGAAAACTTCAAAGATTTTTTTCCAAATGAAAAAAACGAACTGAAAAAGAAAATCATTCTAAAAGTGAGTGATTTTAGATCGGCTATGATTCAGGGTAATTTCCTTGCTAAAAAGGGACTTTGGGTTTCTGAATACCGAATTGAATCTGGATTAAACTGCGGCGGTCACGCTTTTGCAACTGACGGACTATTATTAGGGACTATTTTAGAGGAATTCAGACAGAAAAAAGAGCAATTGGTACAATCTGCTCACGATTTAATGATTAAGGCGCTACAGCTAAAAAATCAAGCTTTTCCAGAAAATCCTTTAGAGTTAAAAATTACGGTTCAAGGCGGTGTTGGAACTGCTGAGGAGCATGAATTTTTATTAAACCAATACAAAGTTGATTCTGTGGGCTGGGGAACTCCATTTTTATTAGTTCCAGAAGCTACTTCTGTAGATCAGGAAACACGAAATTTATTAATGAAAGCCAAAGAAGATGATTTGTATTTAAGTCATATTTCACCTTTGGGAGTTCCATTTAATACTCTGCGCGGCACTTCAAACGAAATCTTAAAGCAAAAACGTATTCATGAAAACAAAGCGGGAAGTTCATGCCCGAAGAAATTTTTAGCGTTAAGTAAGGAATATGATCCTCACGGAATTTGTACGGCTTCAAAAAAATATCAGGATATAAAATTGGCAGAATTAGAAAGCGTAAAAGATACTTTATCTGCTGATGCATTTGAAAAAAGCAAAATCAAAATCACAGAAAAATCATGTTTATGTGTTGGTTTAGCAAATGCTTCTTATCTTGAAAATGACATTAAAATAAAAGGTCAAGCGCAAGGCGTTGTAATTTGTCCAGGACCAAATATGGCTTATTTTGACCATGAAGTTTCATTAAAACAAATGTTACAGCATATTTATCAAGGAAAAACAATTTTAAGAACAAATGACCGCCCTAATTTATTTGTGAAAGAATTGAAAATGTATGTTGATTATTTTAGAAATGAAATTGAAACAATTTCTGGTGAAGTAAGCGCAAATCAGCTTAAAAAATGGAATTCTTTTAAAACAAATATTTTAGACGGAATTGAATATTATCAAAATCTATTTTCATCTACTTTTTACTTTAAAGCTGAAGAAGAAAAAATCAAAAAACAATTCGATTTTTATAAATCCGAATTAAACGCAATTTCATTACCAACTTTGCAATTAGCTTAAAACAAAACCCCGATCAAGATTTCTTAATCGGGGTTATTTATTTAAACAGAAAAAGCAGTTATTCTTTTTTCTTTTTACTATCAATAATAGCACCTGTTCCGGCTCCAACTCCTGCTCCCGCTAATCCGCCTATAATTGCACCTTGTCCTTTTTTCTTACTGACAATTGCTCCAGTTGCTGCACCAACTCCTGCACCAATTACCGCGCCTTTAGCTGCAGAACTCCAACCTTTCTTTTTAGCTGGTGCTGCTGCTGTTGTCGCTGCAGCAGTTCCATTTGCTTGCTGATGTACAACAACAACTTTTTCTTTTTCAGATTCAATTTTTTGTTCTTCTTTAATCTTAGCCATTTCAGTCTTCATTGAATCGATAACTCGCTGCTTGTTAATCTCAACTTTCATTGAATCAATACTGGCTTGTTTGGCTTTATTTATATCCTCTTTATTTTGATTCTGACAAGAAGTTAAAAATATTACCGCTAATAAAATATATAAGCCTTTCATGATTGTAGTTTTTAATAATTATACACTACAAAATAAAGAATATCTGCTATAATCTTTATTACAGAATTTTTTGGAAAGTTTATATGATTTGAAGATTATAGACTTTATTGGCAATTTTATGTCATTTCGAGGAACGAGAAATCGCACTAGAAATTCGACAAAGTTGGTGACATACTTTGTGGAGCAACTAGTGCGATTTCTCGTTCCTCGAAATGACAAACTGCATAGAAACTTTGCGCCTCTGCAACTTTGCGAGATTCTTCTTTCTACTTCCCTAAAATTCCTTTTTTCAAAATTTGTCCAAAGTCATACATATCCTCGTAAGAGCAATATAATGGAACTGGCGCCAGACGAATTACGTTTGGTTCACGCCAATCTGTAATAACTCCATTTTTCATTAAATAATCGAACAAGCTTCTTCCTTCTCCATGTAGAAAAACAGACAATTGCGAGGCTCTTTCTTCTGGATTTACAGGTGTAATAATTTCAAAAGTACTTTCAACCTCCTTATCAATTTCGTGCAAAATAAATTCTAAATAAGATGTTATATGATCACGTTTTGCGATTAAAGCATCCATTCCAACCTCAGCAAACATTTCTACAGAAGCTAAATAGGGTGCTAAAGACAGAACTGGAAGATTACTAATCTGCCATCCTCCTGCACCTTGAACAGGATCAAAGTTTGGTTCCATTTTAAAACGACGTTCTTTATTGTGTCCCCACCAGCCAGCGAAACGTGGTAAATCTGGATCATTGTGATGTCTTTCGTGAACAAAAACTCCAGAAGCATTTCCTGGTCCCGAATTCATATATTTATAACTGCACCAAGCAGCAAAATCTACATTCCAATCGTGAAGTTCTAATTTGATATTTCCAGCAGCGTGTGCTAAATCCCAGCCTACTTTTGCTCCTGCTTTTTGTCCGGCTGCGGTAATAGTTTTTATATCGAAAACCTGTCCGGTATAATAATTTACGCCTCCAATTAAAACTAAAGCCAATTCGTCGCCAACTTCTTCAATTTTCGCTAAGACATCTTCAAGACGAATATTATGCTCTCCTTCGCGGCGTTTGATTTCTACAATGGCATCTTCTGGTTTATAGCCATGAAAATTCACTTGACTTTGAAACATATATTGATCTGATGGAAATGCTTTTTCTTCGCAGATAATTTTATAACGCTTTCCTTTTGGCTGATAAAAAGAAACCATCAATAAATGAAGATTTACGGTTAAAGTATTCATAACGGTAACTTCTGAAGGAAGCGCTCCCACAATTTTACTCAATGGTTCAGCAAATCTTTCCTGATAATCCCACCAAGGTTTATCTGCATAAAAATGACCTTCGACAGCTAATTCTGCCCAGTCATTCATTACCTCATCTATATAAGCTTTTGTGCGTTTTGGCTGCAATCCTAAAGAGTTTCCAGTAAAATAAATTACTCGTTTATCATTTACTTTTGGAAAAATAAATTGGTCTTGATAGTGATTCAATGAATCTTGAGCATCTAATTGTTTCGCGAATTCGCGTGTATTTTGAAAAGTCATTGTGTTTTTGTTTTGAATGCTAAAATAACAAAAATTGTTTATTTTGTTTCAAGTTGATATGCTTCCTAGTCTTTAACCGCAAAGTTCGCAAGATTTTTTGTTCCGTTTGTGTTTGCCAAATGCATAAGAACACAAAGCTTTGCGAACTTTGCGCTTAAATCGCATAACGAACGTCAAACTTGAAACTTGAAACCATTAAAAACAGAAAACCCGACAGGTTCTAAAAACTTGTCGGGTCTCTTTATAAGATAAATTCTAATTAAAGAATTAACATTGCATCTCCGTAAGAATAGAATTTGTATCCTTCTTTGATTGCTTCGTCGTATGCTTTTTTCATTAAGTCATGACCACAGAAAGCAGAAATCATCATTAATAATGTTGATTTTGGTGTGTGGAAATTAGTAATCATACAGTTTGCAATACTAAAATCGTGAGGAGGGAAAATAAATTTATTTGTCCATCCTTCATAAGGATTTAAAGTATTCGCAGAAGAAACAGAACTTTCGATTGCACGCATAGAAGTTGTTCCTACAGCACAAATACGTTTTTTCTTTGCTTTTGCTTCATTTACAATGTCACAAGCTTCTTGTCTGATAATTAATTCTTCTGAATCCATTTTGTGTTTAGATAAATCTTCAACCTCAACTGGATTAAAAGTCCCTAAACCTACGTGAAGTGTAACCTCAGCAAAGTTTACCCCTTTGATTTCTAATTTTTTCAAAAGGTGTTTTGAGAAGTGTAAACCAGCAGTTGGTGCCGCTACAGCTCCTTCTTCTTTTGCATAAATGGTTTGGTATCTTTCAGCATCTTCGGCAGTAACCTCTCTGCTGATATATTTAGGAATTGGAGTTTCTCCAAGTTCTGTCAATTTGTTTCTAAATTCTTCGTAAGAACCGTCATATAAAAAACGTAATGTTCTACCACGAGAAGTTGTATTATCAATTACTTCGGCAACTAATGAATCGTCATCGCCAAAATAAAGTTTATTTCCAATACGGATTTTTCTAGCTGGATCAACTAAAACATCCCATAAACGCTGCTCAGAATTTAATTCTCTTAATAAGAAAACCTCAATTCTTGCACCTGTTTTTTCTTTGTTTCCGTACAAACGCGCAGGGAAAACTTTTGTATTGTTAAGAATTAAAACGTCTCCGTCATCAAAATAATTGATAACATCTTTAAACATTTTGTGCTCTATTGTTTGTTTTTGACGGTCAATTACCATTAAACGAGATTCATCTCTATTTTCTGCTGGAAATTCAGCCAAAAGTTCTTTCGGTAAATTGAAATTGAAGTGTGATAATTTCATATTTGAAGTTAGATTTTAAAATATCAATCTTAGACTTTTTTATCTAAAATTTTAAATCGCTTGCAAATATACGATTGTGAGATAGGCGTTGTCAAGTGTTTTGACGTTTATTTTCAAAAGCCCTTGATTTAGTGAGGTTTGCCAACCACTAAAAATACTTCTTTTAACCATATAAGAAATATAAGNNCTTATATTTCTTATATGGTTCAAAAAAATTTACAATTCTGAAACTTGAAAGTTTAACGCTTTTAAATCGTTCCAGAAATCTGGGTATGATTTAGAAACCACTTCGGCATCATCAATAATAATTGGCACTTTGATTGCAAGCGGTGCAAATGCCATTGCCATACGGTGATCGTTGTAAGTTGCAATATGAACATCGTGATTAATTTCTCCTGATCGCAATAAAGTCAAGCTATCATTAGTTACAGAAATATTGGCTCCTAATTTTGTAAGCTCGATTCTTAAAGCTTCAAGTCTATCCGTTTCTTTAATTTTTAAAGTATGAAGACCTGTTAAATAGCATCCTATTCCTAAACCTAAACAAGTTACTACGATTGTTTGTGCAATATCTGGTGTATTATTCAATTCAAAATTTACATCTTCATATGCAAAACCTGCCTGTTTTTCCAAAGTCATTTGATTATTTTGGAAGGTAGTTTTTACACCCATTTTTTCATAAAGAGAAACTAATTCTGAATCTCCTTGCAAGCTGTTTTCTTTATAGCTGCTTAAAGTTATTTTTGCAGCATCGGCCAAAGCCACGAGGCTGAAGAAATACGACGCAGAACTCCAATCAGATTCTACAACCATTTCTTTCGATTCAACAGATTCTTTAGGATAAACTTTTATTACATTTCCCTCAAAACTAGTTTGAATATCCAAATCTTTTAACAGAGCCAAAGTCATTTTGATATACGGAATCGAAGTAATTTCTCCTTCTAAAGTCAACTCTAAACCATTCTCTAATTTTGCCGCTACTAACAATAACGCCGAAATATATTGGCTGCTAACATTCGCTGCTAAAGTAACTTTTGAAGCAGTTACTTTTTTTCCTTTGATTCGAATTGGCGGATAACCAACTTCTTTTTCATATGAAATTTCAACTCCTAATTGTGCCAAAGCTTCAACTAAAATTTTAATCGGACGCTCTTGCATTCTGCTCGAACCTGTCATTACCACTTCTCTGCCTTCATTAACTGCAAAATATGCTGTTAAGAAACGCATTGCTGTTCCTGCATGATGAATGTCAACAATTTCGTCATTTCCAGCTAGAGCTTTCTGCATTACTTCGCTGTCATCAGAGTTAGAAGTATTGGCTAATGTAATATTTGGAAATAAAGCTTTTAGTAATAATAAGCGATTTGTTTCGCTTTTAGAACCCGTGATATTTAGTTGCGAATTATCAATCGTAAATTGTGAATTCGTGCTTAATTTTAAATTCATGATTTTAGTTATGTGTTGCGAATTGTGAGTGACATAATTCGAGTGCGCAATTTACCACTCCTCGCCCGTAAATCAAAATCTGAGTTAAAATTTCACAATTATTTCAATTTATCGTTGTTTTTGTGACGATCTTTATCTCTAACTGATTTTAAGTCCATTTTTTTATCAAAAGCGGCTTGTAAATCGATTCCTGTTTGATTCGCCAAACATAAAACAACGAAAACAACATCGGCTAATTCTTCGCCTAAATCTTTATTTTTATCACTTTCTTTTTCAGATTGTTCACCATAACGACGAGCAATAATTCTAGCCACTTCGCCTACTTCTTCTGTAAGCTGAGCCATATTTGTTAATTCGTTAAAATAACGAACGCCGTGTTCTTTTATCCAAGTATCAACATCTAACTGTGCATTTTTCAAATCCATCTTTAAGCTTTTTTTAGAACAATTTTTTCATTTTGACTAGCAATCATTTTTTGAAACAAAGTTTTCAATGCATTGTAGTCTTCAGCTGCAAAAATACTATTGTTAATGTCTTTTGAAAAGCTAAATTGAATTTTGTTTCCTTCGCTTAAAATATTTAATGATAAACTTATAGACTTATCTTCGAGCGAAAGTCTGGTTGATTTTGGAAGCATTTCTACAATATAACCTTGTGGAATTTCCAAAATTGCAAAAACTTTCTCTTGTGTAGGATATCCAAAATAAACTCCCATTTGTCTATCTTCCTGTACAAAAGGATTTTTTGACTGCGTATAAAACAACATAGGACTTACATACAATTTCCCTCCTATCCTTTCCACAAAATTATCAGTTTCAAAAGTAAAAGTTTCTACAAGCGGATCGGAAATATTGGAAATTTTATTAGTTACTAAATAATCAGAAATCTTTAGATCGCCAAGCTGCTGCTCCAATTTTTCGAGATAATTCTCTTGGTTTTGTTTTCCGTTTTCGACTCTAAATCTATAAGCTTTATAATCTGTTCTTTGAATTCTAATTTTTCCATCGATTTTTCCCTCTTCATTAATTCTAAAGCTTATATTAACATTTTCTCTTGAAGGTTGTAGCGGAACTAAATCAATTTCTTTAGAAGTTCCGTCACTCTTAATTAATCTTCCTTTCCAATTTAAAACATTTAAAGGAAGTATATCTGGTGATGTAAGTTTTCTAGATGCATCTAATAAAATTTGCTTTCCATCAATTTCAACTGCTGCAATTACATAATTAAACCCGGTTCTTGTAGGATAAATTGGAATTCCATTTTCAATTGTACTCACCAAAACGGGATTTGCTTCTATTCCTGCCCATTTCAACATAATTAACAGTATGAAATTGATTTCTACAATATTTCCAGTTTGATCTTTATATGCTTTTTCAATTCCTTTATCTGTGTATAAACTATTAATTTCATTCCAGTTCATTTTATTCTGAACGAACTGAAAAATAACATTCATTCTATCTTTTTGAGACGGAACATTTGCAACTATCTTTTTTACGTCTTCCAACAAAAAACTATTATTATTGAGCTCTTTCCCAAAATGATCATCTTTAAAAATAGTAGAAGCTACACCTTCCCATGTTATTGTATAATCCTTCACAGGCTGATCCGGCATTCGAACACGTTCTAATTCATGTTTAATAGAGCCTCGGTAATTCTCTATATTATTGACATAAGGTTCTTCTTTTAGCGCAGAGATATTTTTCCCCGAATAAAATGCATTAATCTGCTTGTAAGTCATCGTAAGACTTTGACCGTATTTATCTGTAAAACCCTGACTTCCAGTAACTATTTTAGAATTATTTTCTAAGACATGATTACCTACTAAAAGAGTTTTATAGACATAATATTCTGGAAACTCTGTTTTATATTCAAAATAATTTAAAGGAATACTATATTGAAAATCAAAATCGGGAAATTGAACAATGTTTTCAGTCTTTAAAATATATTTATATTCTATTATAGACCCAACTTTTACATTTGGAAATGTAATTGATTTTTCATTCCAGTATTCATTAATTTTCTTCTTGAATTGTGCTTGATTTTCAAGCTTTGTTTTTTCAATTTTACCATTTTCAAGATTGTAGGTTACCGCATTTGAAAATGTCAACAAGTCGTCATTTAAATTCTGATATCCAACATAATATTGTACCTTCTGATTGGCCCATTTGAGACCATCTTTTTTGTATATTTTGATTTTAAATTCATAAGTATGAATTGCTGAAAAACCGGTTTTATCATTATAAGTAAAGACCGTTTTCCCTTTTTTAAATAAAACTGCGGCTGCAGCTGAAGAATCTGCAGGATGTATTTTTTCCTGCAATTCATCAACAGTAACTTTTCCAAGCTCATAATTTTGAGCGTTGGTTTTCACAATTCCAAAGATTAAAAAAGCAATTAATACTAAGGTTTTAAAGTTCATATTAAATTCTTTTTAAAACTATTTTCTCTGTTTCTTTAGCAATCATTCCTTTATAATATTCTTTCAGCATATCGTATTGATCCGTTGAAACAATTGCTTCATTTATCTGATGCTGAATATTTAATTGCAATGTACTGCCATCTGAAGCAATATTAAATTTAAAGCTTCCTAAATTATCCTCCATATTAATAATGGCAGGTTTTGGAAGAGTCTCAACTGCAAAACCTTCTGGAATCCTAATAATAATATTATATTTATCTAAAAACGGATACCCAAAATCTACTGGATATTCTCTTACTTCTTGTTTAAATGGATTTTTTTCGTTTGTAAAAAACAACATTGGGCTAACGTATATTTTACCTCCTATAACTTCGCATAAATTATTCCCTGCAAACGAATATGATTCTGTAATTGGCATTAAGAGATCTTTTTCGTTTGTTTTTGAGTAATCAGAAATTTCTATTTTATTATTCTCATTCTCTAGTTTTTCTAAATATTCTTCTTCTTTTAAACTAAAAATATTCTTTCTGGTAATCATCGCATTATAATCTGTACACTGCCTTCTTGTTTTTCCTGTAACTTTACCTTCTGGATCAATACTGTAATTTATAAAAACAATATCATTTGAAGCCTTTTTAGGCATTAAATCCACCTCTTCAGAACTGCCGTCTTTTCTAATTAATCTTCCTAACCAGTTTAACGCTCTAAATGGTAAAACATTTGGAGTTGCAAATTTATCCGAAGCGTCTAATAAAATATTTCCATTTGGTGTTTCAACAGCAGCAATTACATAATTGAAAGCGGTTCTATTTGGAAAAACTGAAATTCCATTAGAACGTGTACTTACTAAAACTGGATTTGCGGTTAATCCTGCATTGCGCAGCATAGCCGTTAACATCAAGTTGATATCGGCAATGTTTCCTGTTTTTTCTTTATACGCTTTTTTTACTCCATTATCACAGCCATATCCGTAGTAATCATTCCATTTTATATTTTCTTTAACATGATTAAAAATTGCTGAAATTTTTTCTTCCATAGTATTTTTATCAGCTAATATTTTCTTCAAATCTTCCTCGAAATAGCCAGTTTTATTTAATTCCGGACCAAAATCATCATAATCATAAATTGTTTTTGTTACAGAATTCCAATCTGTTGAAAAAGTCTTTAGTGGTGAATTTGGAAATCTGGTCATCGATAATTCGTGTGCGATGCTTGATGTGTAATTATCAATATTATTAACATACGCTTCCTCTTTCATTGCTGGAAAATCCGTAGCAACGTAAGTAGTTTGCGTTTCTTGATAAGCTACTTTATCTTGCGAAAAACTAGTTCGAGAAACACCATCAGATCGCTCTTTACTAGTGAAGATAATATCTTTTGAGTTCTTCTCAGTTGTAATTTTTGGATAAACGTATCCTCTTTGTTTTGTATTAAAAACATAATACTCAGGAACGTACGTTTTAAACTCTGAATAATTCACTGGAATGCTGCTCTGAAAATCCCACTCCCTAATTGACTGAGCACTAGGACTTCTTACCGAATAACTAAATTCGATAACTGACCCTTCTTTTACATTAGGCATCGTAATCTTCTTTTGTCCTCTAAATTTGTTTACAACTTCATCAAAAGCTCCATCGCTTTTTAGCTTTGTTTTTTCAATTTTACCGTCTACCAGATTATAAGTCACTGCATCAGAAAAACTAACTTTTTCTTTAAAACTACCGTTATTATAATACCAAACTTTTTGGTTTGCCCACTCGTATCCTTCTTTTTTGTAAATTTTAATTCTGGTTTCAACGTCTGTCAAAGTAATAAACCCGTCGTTTGCGTCATATTCAATTCTTGTTTTTCCTTTTTTGTATAAGATCGCTGCGACGGCCGATGAGTCTTTAGGATGAACTTTTTGTTCCAGTTCTGCAATTGACACTTTTCCTAATTTAAATTCCTGCGCGTTTATTTTTGAAACAAACAACAACAGAATTGATAAACATAATGGTTTACTAAATTTCATTTTGGTTATGGTTTATTTGGGTTAGTTTTTGGTTAATATAATTTTTGCGTTATCGTTTCGCGAAACTTGCTCCATAAAAAGTCTATACTCATCATATTCTTTACTAGAATACTTTCCGTGATTTAAATACATAGACCTTTTATAGGTTAGCTTATTATTTTCTTTTTTAATTATCTCTGTTTTATATTCTCCGAATTTTCCTTTAAGCTCGTAATTTTGAGGAAGAAATTCGATACTAAAACCTGTAGGAAGATTTATTTCAATTTCATCTGTATCTAAATAACCGCGTTGAATTTGAAATGGATTTTTACGGTTTCTTATTCGTTTAACATTATTTGAGTTTTGATTGAAAGCATCAACAGTAAAAATCATTTTATTTCCTGTGATAGCGCCATAACTAGCTGCTGTTAATTGTATATCTTCAGCGAAACGAATATTTTCTTTATCGTTTTCAAATGTTATTTTACCAAGTTTGATGTTATTAATATTATCCCAGTATTTTTTATAATGTGCTTCTTTTTCTGTAGGCTGAAGTTTTTCAATTTGTTGCTTAATTCCATATTGAGAACCTGCTGAAATAATATTTACTTTACCTGAAAAAATACCATTTTCGTCTAAAGAATAGCTTCCTTTACTGAATTGAGTATTATCTTTTGATTCATAAATTTTTGTTCTTATTATTTCGCCTCCTTCTGGTTTAATTACGATAACTTTTCGATTATCCGTAAAATTTGCTTGATATCCAAAAGGATCACTTTGACTTGTACATTCTAAAAAAACATATTTATCATTATTTGGTATACATAAAATTGCATGATTTCCTTCTATCGAAAAGAAATCCTCATCAATATCTTTTAGATCACGATCACCATATAATTCAGTATAATATGACGGAACTCCTACAACATCTAAAAGCGCTCTTGTATAATTAGATAATGCTTTACAGTCTCCGTATCCTAAACGATCAACATCTGTTGCCAGCATAGGTTTAAAACCTCCAATACCTAATTGAATACTCACATATCTGGATTTCTCCTGTACATATTGATAAATGATTTTTGCTTTTTTTATAGGATCCGTTTCATTGCCGACAAGTGTTTTAATTTTTGTTTTAGTTTCTTCTGGTAAAATTGTAGTTCCATTTAAAATTTTATCCGAAAACCATTTTCCATACTCAGACCAGGTTTTAGCATTTCCATCAACTCCTTCTAAATTAAAATACTCTAACCCCATCGTTACTCGTGGATATAAATCTCTAAAAGCAGGACTGTAATCTTCTGGTCTTTGAGCAAAAATATTGGCTGCTGTATAGGAAATCTGAGTATCAGTCTCTTTTTCTTTTTTGATCTTAAAAACCGAGAATTGAAACTCTTTTTTCCTGAATCCAAGCGCATTAGGAAAAGTAACATTCAATACACTTTTTTCGACACTAAGAAAATAACTTTCAAGGGGATACCAACTAGGAATAAAAGCAGTTGTACTAGTTTCAATTTCACTATTATATACAACTGTAAACGGATAAGACACTGGAATATAGTTTAGATACAGCACTCTATTTTCAGAAAAAAGCGTTCCACCGCTAACTGCACTTTGGTCAATAAAATCTTTTCGTTTTATTTTTTTTATTTCGTTTCCAAATGCATCATAAACAATTGCTTCGATACTTTTTATTGAAGTTGTTTTATTATAATGTTCAAAAGCATCAATATCATTTAATCCTTTATCATTTAAAACAGATACGACTCTTTGTTTTTTAATATTCATGCTTCGCTGCGAAGCAATAATAATATCAGTTTGATCTAAACGAACAACGGCATTTGCATTCTCTTTTAAGCTATCTGCGATCGTTAAAACAGAATATTCGTTCTTTTGGGCAAAAGAAGTGGAGAAAAATGCGAGAAAAAATAACGTAATAAAAGCAGTTTTCATTAGTAAGTAATTTCGCCAAATATATATTATTTTTAGAAATCCTTAACATTTGTCTAATGATTTTTTAATCTCTGTTTTTACTGTCTATTAAAATAGTAACAGGTCCATCATTTATCAGACTTACCTTCATATCAGCGCCAAAAATTCCAGTTTGTACTTTTTTATCGAACTCTTTTTCTAAAGATTTTACAAAGTTCTCATACATGGGAATCGCAAATTCAGGTTTTGCGGCTTTTATGTAAGATGGTCGGTTTCCTTTTTTTGTAGAAGCGTGAAGTGTAAATTGACTAACGACAATTATATCGCCGTCGATGTCTTGAACCGAGCAGTTCATAACGTCATTTTCGTCTCCAAAAATTCTCATTTTTACTATTTTTCCAGCAAGCCAGTCAATATCTTCCTGAGTATCGGCATCTTCAATTCCAATTAAAATCAATAACCCTTTTTTTATGTCGGCTGTTTTTTGACCATCGACTGTTACAGATGCTTCGGAAACTCTTTGGACAACTACTCTCATTCTTTGCTTTTATTTTTAGCCACAGATTAAAAGGATTAAAAAGATTTCAAAATCAATATGTTAGATACACTTCGGTACATCTCTACAATAAAATCACTTTTGTATTCTGTTTTGGAATTTGGAATTTTAATTACTTTCTCGTTTCATCACTTGCTGCACGATCATCACCATAAATATCAGTTCGGTAATGTTCCTCATCGCCTTCTAATATCTTAAGATAACTGTTGTAGCGCGACCAGGCGATTTCATCTTTTTCTAAAGCAGCTTTTATGGCGCAATGCGGTTCTTCTTTATGCAAACAGTTATTGAACTTACATTGATCTTTAAGCTTAAAAAATTCTGGAAAATAACCACTGATTTCTGTTGGTTCCATATCAACAATTCCGAAACCTTTAATTCCTGGTGTGTCAATAATTCGGGCATCAAAAGACAGATCATACATTTCAGCAAAAGTTGTTGTATGCTGTCCCTGTTTACTTTGTTCTGAAATTACGGTAGTTTTTAAATGAAGGCTTGGTTCCATCGCATTCACCAAAGTTGATTTTCCAACTCCAGAATGTCCTGAGAACATACTTACTTTTCCAACCATCATTTCTTTCAATTTATCAACTCCTTTATTTTCTGTTGAAGAAATTCTTAGGCATTTATATCCTATTTCGGTATAAATATGTTGTAAATAAAGCTGATCGTCTAAAGTCTGTTCATTCAGCGTATCAATTTTATTAAAAATTAGAACAGCTTCAATTCCATATGCTTCGGCAGTAACCAAAAAGCGGTCGATAAAACTTGTTGTTGTTGGTGGATTATCAATTGTAACCAACAAAAATACCTGATCGATATTCGAAGCTATAATATGAATCTGCTTGGATAAATTAACCGATTTACGAACGATGTAGTTTTTTCTTTCGTGAATATTATGAATTGTTCCCGTTAAAGCATCCGAAGTTTCCTCTAATTCATAATCGACAATATCGCCTACAGCAATAGGATTGGTACTTTTAATTCCTTTCATCCTAAACTTCCCTTTCATACGGCATTCGATAAAATCGCCTTTTTCAGATTTTACGGTATACCAACTTCCTGTAGACTTATAAACGGTTCCTGTCATTCTTTAATTTTAGATTGCTTATTTTAGATTGCTTTATAAACCTAAAAAAATAAAAGGCAAAATTACGTTTTTAGAATGGAACAACGCAATTTCGCCTTTTAAATTTAAAAGACATCCGTTTAATTAGAAGACTTTACCAAATAATTTCGGCTAAAGCTTGATTCTCTTTTATTTTCCCTAACTGAATTGTTTTTAAAGTCCTAGAAGTTTTTCCTGCTTTGGTAATATAAATTTCGACCATTAATGTTGCCGGACCATTTTCCGTCAATGTCGTTTCTCCAAAGAAATTAGTTTTAATTTGATATTTTCCTTTTACAGCATTTCTGATTATATATTGTTCTGGGCCATAACCCTCTGTAAAATCTTTAGAAAACCTTCCTCCAATTTGTGTAGAAGTGTGGCTGTAATAACATTCTTCATTTGTTGGTTCAATTACATGCAAATCCAAATCAACATCCATTTGGTTCCAGTTCATAATGATTCTGATATCAACAGGCATTTTTGCAAGGTACTTTTTATCAAGCTTAGCCGTTTTTATAGCAGAATGTGCTGTTATCATTCGATTAATATCCATTAAAATAATATCTTCTACACCTTCATACTGACCGCTCATTTCTCCATAATAATTTACTTCAAGGGCTTTAATTAATTCATCAAAAGCTTCTTGATATTTTCCTGCATCTTCTAGTGTTAAAGCATAATCTCTAAAACTCTGTGGTTCATGTTCTCTCCATTTTACGACTTGTTTTGCGGTAAAAACGGCATCATTATAA
Organism: Flavobacterium oncorhynchi; assembly: GCF_002217355.1. Classification (GTDB taxonomy): domain Bacteria; phylum Bacteroidota; class Bacteroidia; order Flavobacteriales; family Flavobacteriaceae; genus Flavobacterium; species Flavobacterium oncorhynchi. The sequence continues at coordinate 38,581 of NZ_MUHA01000013.1, forward strand.
TCTTTCCACTGACGCAACGTATAAGTCAAAGTTTTATAAAGCTGATGATTTTCTAAACCTAAATCAGCAATATTACTAAGGATCAGCAGTGCTTTTTTAACATCGCCTTGATTGTAGAAAAAATGAGCTACATCAAAATAAAAACTCGGATTTCTTTCTTGTGCTTTTCTTAAATCCAAATACAAATCGTATTGTTTTTCTTTTGGAGCCGAGGCCAACGCTTTTAAATACAATCTGTCTGGATTCCAACTTTTTGTTTGCACAACTCCACTATTTGAAGATTGCTTTTTCGTTGTTATAATAATAACTCCATTTGCCCCTTTGCTGCCATAAGCCGAAATTCTCGACGCATCTTTCAAAACATCAACTGTATCAATATCATCTGACTTTAAATCAGTCAATTCACCCTCATAAAACTGACCATCAACTATAATTAAAGGCTTTTTTGAATCTCCAGCTAAATAACCTCTACTGAAATTTAAATCTTGTGAAAGGTCTTTGTTTTTTGAAGCATTTTCCGGAAGATAACCCACTAAATCTGATTTTTTTTGAGTACCGTATCCCACTACAACTGTTTCTTGTAATTTAGTAGAATTTGAATCTTCCCTAATTACTTCACTTCCAACTTTCTTATCCTTTAATTCCACAATTAATGGTATATCTTCAGTAACTTCTTGTGCTTTTGCAACTACAGGTGCAACAAATTTTACCTGATCAATTTTTGGCGGAGATGACGGAGGAGGGGTATTATACACAGCATTATCTTCAACAATAACAGTTGAAACTGATCCTGCTCCAACAGGTTCGTCTATTGTTACAGCAGCATCAGGATCTCCTTTTATAGTCTCAGTTCCAATTATAGTGTCAGTTCCAATTCTTAAATCCCCATTTCTGCTTTCAGCACTTGACGGCGGCGGTGGCGGAACTTGTCTTTTGTGTTTGTACTTAGATGCTATTTTTTGCCCATTATACTTAAGATTCTTTTTCCACCAAACATCTAATCCCTTAAAATAACTTTCTATATTGTCCCAATTACTTTTTTGCTGAGCCAGAGTAGTATCATGTTCTTGTTTTTTAATTCTGTCAAATTCAGCACGTAATTCTGCTGGGGGAATAATATCGTACATAATATAATCTCTCACATTTTCCAGAACAATCAATGAAGTATTTTTGGTTACAATGCCAAATTTCTTTCCAAGAAATTCTATTTCATCTGCGTTTTTAGCGTATTGCAGTTCAAGGTTGGCAATTTTTTTCTGCGCCCAAAGTTTTTCAATATTTACATCAATAGCACTTTGAACAGATGCATCAAGCATAATTTTCTTTTCTAAAACAGCTTCATTATTATAGCCGAATAATAAAGTGATTTCGTTTTTTGGATTTAAAGAAATTCCTGAAAAACTAAAATTTCCCGAAACTGAAGTTCCTTCCATCGGAAATAAATCAGTCACAGTCAAATTCTCTTTTATGCCAAGAAACTTCAAACTTGAATTTGTCATTTTATCCAAAGCCGTTTCTGAATTTATCTGGTTTAAATTGATGAAATTCCCGCCGGTTTTTGCTGAAGAAAAATTCAGAAAAGCAAAATCTGCAGAAACTGAAGAGGTAATCGCGTAAACAGGTTTTTTAGTTTTTGGCATAAAATTTTCGCTCAAAGAAGATAATCCATCGGAGAAGAATAAAAATTCATCTTGATTTTCAAAACTAATCTGAGAATAACGCGTTCCTCCATCGTATTTTGTATTTTCTAAAATGGTCTTTAATTCACTCCAATTTCCATTAGAAATCACAAATTCTTTTTGCTTTTCAAAAGTGTAATTTAAAAAGTACAAAGTCACTTTTGTGTTTTTTATCTTTTGGAAATAAGCATCCAGCAAATCCAATTCTTTCTTTAAATCTCGGTTTTTACAGCTCAATGAATTATCCCAAATCAAACCAATTGAAGCAGGAGTTTTTTTAGCGATTTTGTTTCCCTCTATAAAAGTATTTCCATAAAAATAATATTGACCGCCAGCATCCTGCATCACAACACTTGGGATATTTTGCTGAATTGGAATTTTAAGAACTATTTTTTCTTGTGGCTGATAATTTTCTTTTTTTAGTGAAGCCTGAAAAGCCTGATTCCATTTTGAAAAAGTAATTTCGTTTCCTGAATTCTCAGTAACAATTGGTGCCATTTCAGCTCCCAAAACCGAAACATTAATTTCGAACTGATCTAATTTCTTTGGAAATCGGCTTACCAATTGATACGCTAAATTATCTTTATCAAAAGCCGAAAGTTCTTCTTCATAACCAATAACAACAATTCGTTCGCCATTTGGCAGCAATGGATAAATTCTTGTTTTAAAATTATTTCCATCGACTTTTTCTAATAATCCTGGATCAACACGACGATGTTCGATTGCCTCAAAAACTTGTTTTCCTTTATTTTTATTCACCGGAACAGCTTCGCGCAATTTCCCGTTTATGTCAATCGCATATCTGGAAACCGAAACATTTTCTGGCAGCGGAAAAATAAGTTCTGCTTCCATTTGACGAGTTCCTGAATTAAAAAAATGCATTTCGGCAGTCGTGTAAGCAATATTGCCCACCACTTTTACATTGACGAAAAGCTTATTCATTCTCACTTTTTCGGCTTCTTCACCTTTAACAGTAAGTTCAGGACTTTGTGCAAAAGTTTTTGTTCCAACAAAAACAAGAAAGAAAAGAAATACATTCAAATTCATTTGAAAAATGCCCGACGCAGACAAAAACAATTTTAATTTCATGATAGAAAAATTAAGGTTCATATTGTTATAGAGAACAAAAAACAACAAAAAGTTGGGAAGATAATTATTTTATTTTTATCTGTTTAACACGAATTCAATATAGCAATAAGTTTATCTTTAGTGACATTGTAAATCATATCAATTTATTTAATTATATTCAGCGAGTAAACGAGTAAATAATAGTAAAATGTTAAATGATGGATTTAAAAATCTGCTTCATTTTTCTATTACATCTCAAAAAAAGAATAAAATGATATTGAAAACAAAATGTGCTATAACAGCTTTATTGGTAACCTTTCTTGTTTCTAACGGATTGAAAGCACAGACAAAAGCAATTAATATAGAAAGCAGTTATATTGCAGATCCACCCGTGACGACAAACAGCCATGCATCAACTTTGGTAGAATACAAGCCAAATGAGATTTTAGCTGCTTGGTTTGGAGGAAAATATGAAGGATCAAAAGATGTCGGAATTTATATTTCAGCTTATAAAGATAAAAAATGGTCGGCACCAAAAGAATTGATTCAGCCCTTAATAAAAGGTGCAGATACACTGCCTTGCTGGAATCCGGTTCTTTTTAAAGCTAAAAGCCAGAATTTGTATTTGTTTTACAAAGTAGGAAAAAATCCAAGAGAATGGTTTGGCGCTATGATTATTTCCAAAGATAACGGAACAACTTGGGGAGAACCAAAATACCTTCCAGACGGAATTTACGGACCAATTCGTAACAAACCTATTGAAACTATTCCAGGAATAATTTTATGTGGGAGCAGTACAGAAAGTGTTAATACCGACGAATGGAGAATCCATGTTGAAGAATATACAGAAGCGACTGATTCTTGGAAGAAAATAGCGGTAGAAAACCGACAGAACTTTAATGTCATCCAGCCGACATTTTTAATTCATAGTGCGACTGATATTCAGATGTTATCCCGAAGCAGACACAATAAAATAGTTTCAAGCTGGTCTGGAGATAACGGGAAAAGCTGGATAAGAACCAATACAATCAATGTAATCAATTCCAATTCAGGAATAGATGCTTTAACCATAAATAAAAACCTTTTTTTATTGGTAAATAATCCATTACCACAAGGAAAAGACTGGTTTAACGGAAGAAATATTTTGGACGTAGAATATTCAAAAGATGGTCTGAATTGGAAAAAATTATTTGATCTCGAAAAACAGGAAAAAGGCGAATTCAGTTACCCGGCAATCATCCAGACTACTGATAAAAAAGTACATGTTTTATATACTTATGATAGAAAGTACATCAAACATACCGCATTCGATTTGAATTAATCAGTACAATATGAGAACTCTTAAATCGTATCATCTTAATGATCCGATTTTCTCGCAGATTTATTTTCCATTTAAAGAAGCACAAAAAAATCCCCAAAGCTCGAAAGCAATGGGGATTTAATATAAAAAAACAATCTATTTTTAAAATTGTGATATAAGAAAACTTAAATTAACTTATATCACTTATGTATTTTAAAGAAAATTATGCGTTGAAAATTTTCTCTTGGTGACCAATACTTTCCTGGTGAATCGCTTTGAACATTCTTAAAACGAATTCTTCAGTAAGACCTTTTTTCTCACCTTCCAAAATCATTTTTCCTAAGATTTCATTCCAACGATTGTTTTGAAGAATCGCTACGTTTGCATCTTTTTTCACTTGACCAATTTCGTCAGCCACTTTCATACGTTTTCCTAACAATTCTAATAAGTTAGCATCAAGAACGTCGATGTTAGCTCTTAGTTTAGTCATTTTTTGGCTGTACTCATCTGTAGTATCATCCGTTTTTCTGATCGTCAAATCTTTAATGATTTGTTTCAAAACATCTGGAGTAACTTGCTGTGCAGCATCAGACCAAGCGTTGTCTGGATCGATGTGTGTTTCGATAATCATACCGTCGTAATTCAAATCTAAAGCCTCTTGAGTTACTTCGAAAATCATTTTACGATCTCCAGTAATGTGAGATGGATCGATGATTAATGGTAAATCAGGGAATTTATTTTGCAATTCGATAGCAATCTGCCATTCTGGAATGTTTCTGTATTTTGTTTTTTCGTAAGTAGAGAAACCTCTGTGGATAACTCCTAATTTCTCGATTCCAGCCATGTGTAAACGCTCAACACCACCTAACCACAAAGCTAAATCCGGGTTTACAGGGTTTTTAACCAAAACGATTTTATCAGTTCCTTTTAAAGTATCAGCAATTTCCTGAACAGCGAAAGGGTTTGCAGTTGTACGCGCACCAACCCATAAAACGTCAATATCATGTTCTAAAGCTAGTTTACAGTGCGCTGCAGTCGCAACTTCAGTTCCCATTAATAAACCAGTTTCAGCTTTAGCTTTTTGCAACCATTTTAATCCAATTTCTCCAACACCTTCAAATCCTCCTGGACGAGTTCTTGGTTTCCAGATTCCTGCTCTGAAAACACTTACTTTTGAATCTTTCAATTCATGAGCAATTTTCAATACTTGATCTTCAGTTTCTGCACTACATGGTCCAGCTATCACAAGTGGGTGATTCAAATTGAAATCTTCTAACCACTTTCTCATTTCTTTCTTATTTTCCATCTTAATTCTAATTTACTTTTTAGTTGTTGTTAATCCGTTTAGTATTTCTTTTATTTTATTTGTGCTTTCCATTTCTTCAAAAATGGCGTTGTAATTTTCGTCTTTCAACAAATCTCTAAACCGACTGAGATTTGAAATATATTCTTCTAATGTTTCCAGAACGTGTTCTTTATTCTGCTTAAAAATTGGCGTCCACATTGCCGGCGAACTTTTTGCTAAACGAACCGTGCTTTCAAATCCGCTTCCCGCCATATCAAAAATATCCTGTTCGTCTTTTTCCTTATTCATTACCGTTTTACCGAGCATAAACGAACTGATGTGCGACAAATGCGAAACGTAAGCAATGTGTTTGTCGTGTGAAGTCGGATCCATATATCGAATCCTCATTCCTATTTCGCTAAAAAGCTTTAACGCCTTTTCCTGCAATTTAAAAGTGGTTTTTTCCACTTCGCAAATAATGTTTGTCTTTCCTTTAAACAAACCTTTTATCGCCGCCGAAGGTCCTGAAAATTCCGTTCCTGCTATCGGATGCGTGGCAATAAAATTTCTTCTTTTCGGATGATTGGCAACGGCATCACAAATTGGTTTTTTAGTTGAGCCAACCTCAAAAACAATCGTTTTATCTCCAACCGAATCCAGCACTTTTGGCAAAACAGTCAGCGCCACATCCACCGGAACCGAAACGATTACAAAATCGGCTTCAGCCAAATCTTCAAAACTTCCTGCTTCGTCGATAACTCCTAAATCAATGGCTTCCTGCAAATGTTTTTCGTTGCTGTCGATTCCAAAAATCGTCGAATCAGGATGTTGGTCTTTGATGTCCAGCACCATCGAACCGCCTATTAATCCTATTCCTATTACGTATACTTTCATATTTCTTTTTATTAGAAGCTATTTCCTGCTATCCGTTTCAATCTTTTCCGCCGAACCCCGGCGTAAAAGGATTTCCACTTCTATCAGGGCTAGGACTTCTCGTTTTTTTCAAGACCTTTTATTTTTCTGTCACCCTGAGCGAAGTCGAAGGGCGCTCCAATTGGAACGTGGGCTTCGACTTCGCTCAGCCTGACAATAGTTAAAAAGTCTTGGTTCTTGATTCTAAAATCTTAATACTAAAATCGATCAATCGCTTCTTGTACTTTTTCTTCTTTCACACACAATGAGAATCTGATATAACCTTCACCGTTGCTTCCAAAAATGGTTCCCGGTGTAATGAAAATATGTTTCTCATATAATATTTCGTCAATGAACTTCTCTGCTGATTCGATTCCTTCCGGAAGTTTTGCCCAAACAAAAAGCCCAACTCCTTCTTTATACACTTTACAGCCTAATTTCTCTGCTAGTTTTTCCGTTAATTCTCTACGGCGTCTGTAAATTTTGTTTTGGTCTTCGAACCAAGATTTATCACATTTTAACGCTGCGATTGCACCTTTCTGGATTCCGTAAAACATCCCGCTGTCCATATTGCTTTTTACTTTTAGAACCGCATCGATAATTTCAGGATTTCCTAAAACCATCCCGACTCTCCAGCCGGCCATGTTGAAAGTTTTACTCAATGAATTCAACTCTAAAACCACCTCTTTCGCGCCTTCAACCTGCAATAAACTCATCGGATTATCATTCAAAACAAAACTATACGGATTGTCGTTGATCAATAATATATTGTGTTTTTTAGCAAAAGCAACCAATTTTTCAAATAACGCTAAACTTCCTCTCGCTCCTGTCGGCATGTGAGGATAACCAAGCCACATAATTTTTACTTTCGAAAGATCCAATTTTTCCAAAGCTTCGAAATCAGGTTCCCAGCCGTTTTCTTCTTTCAAATCATAATAAACCGGAATCGCTCCAACCAAATTAGTTACCGAAGTATAAGTTGGATAACCTGGATTCGGAATTAAAACATGATCGCCTTCATTTAAAAAGGCTAACGAAATGTGCATAATTCCTTCTTTTGAACCCATAAGAGGTAAAATCTCATTATTCGGATTCACTTCAACACCAAACTGATCACGATAAAAATCTGCCATCGCCTGCCTCATTTCTGGTAATCCCTGATAGCTTTGATAACCATGCCCGTTTTCGTCTTGAATTGCTGCAGCTACTGCTTCAATTACTGCTTTTGACGGACTCAAATCAGGGCTTCCAATTCCCATATTGATGATCGATTTTCCTTCAGACATCAACTGACGAACTTCTCTTAATTTTGATGAGAAGTAGTATTCTTCAACTGTGTCTAATCGTTTTGCTGTTGTAATCATTTTTTTCTGCTTTAGGCTTTAAGCTGTAAGCTTTAGGCTTTCTTTTTTAACTTCTAACTTTTAACTCTTAACTTCCTTACGGTCTTGTATTCTTATATTCTCCTAATACTTTAAAATATTCTGCCATTATATTTAATAACGCTTTGGCTTTTGCAAAATCTTCGTATTTCTCGAATGTTACATCTACGAAAAATGAATATTTCCAAGGTGTTTCGATTTTTGGAAGCGACTGAATTTTTGTCAAATTCAGTTTGCAATCGCTCATTACATTTAAAACTGCTGCTAAACTTCCTCTTTTATGATCCAATTCAAATTTTACAGAAGCTCTGTTGATTTCGCTTTCTGGCAAAAATGAATTTTGCTTTTTAATGATTACAAAACGTGTCATATTATTTTTGATCGTTTGAATCGATGAGGCGATAATATCCAAATCATACATTTCAGAAGCGGTTACACTTGCAATTGCTGCAATTCCAGTTAATTGCTTTTCCTGAATTCTTCTTGCTGTTTCGGCTGTATCTTTATCCTCAACCAATTTAATATTTGGATATTGTTTCAGGAAATCCATACACTGCAAAAGTGCCATCGGGTGCGAATGAACTTCTTTTATATCATCCATTTTCTGGCCTCTTAAAGCCATTAAATTCTGCTGAATATTTAAATAATGCTCTCCAATTATGTGTAAATTATTCTTGTCGATCAAAGCATAATTCGGAATAATTGGCCCTGCAATTGAATTTTCGATCGCCATTACAGCCTGATCAGATTTTCCAGAAAGCAGGCTGTCAATCAATTCTTCAAAAGACAAACACTCATCAATTTCCACATTTTCAGAGAAATACTCCTTTACAACCTGATGATGAAAAGAACCTTTGATACCTTGTATTGCAATTTTCGTTGTCATATATTCAAAAAAAAATCCTGATTTGCATCAGGATTGTATATTAGTTTTATTTGTCTTAAAATTTTCTCAAATAACCATAGCACAATCCTCACTTCTACTAAAGAAGAAATAAAAAGAGTTGCTAAAATAAAAACGGTTACTTGCCATTTTGTTTGTGTTTTTAAATAAATTCTCTGCGAATGTATAAATTATTTTTACTGCACCAAAAAAAAGATTGCATTTTATGAAACAAAAAGGGATTTCTTAACAAATTTAGGATGATTTGTATGATAATATAAAAATATCCGTTTAAAATGAGAATATTAAATTGAGGTTCTAAGGTTCTGAGATGCTGAGACGCTAAGTTTTTTTGCTACGAATTACACAAATTTCCACAAATCATACCTTTTAAAATCTAACTTATAAATTTATTATACAGAAAAAACAAAATAAAAATTCGTGAAAATTTGTGTAATTCATGGCAAACTATTCTCAAAACAATCCAGAAACTGGTTTATTCAAAATCCCAATTTTAGAATAATCAAAATTCATTTTTTGTTGTAATAATGAAGCGTACACACTTCTAAAGTCAATCTCATATTTTAAATCACCATTTTCCAAATTAGATAAATCAGGATTATTCCCTAAAACTGTTCCTTTATTATTACCTCCAATTATAAACATTGGCGCAGCAGTTCCGTGATCTGTTCCGTTTCCATTGTCTTTTACTCGTCGTCCAAATTCTGAAAAAACAACTATTGTAACATTTTGCAATAACTGTGCTTGTTTCAAATCTTGATAAAAACTATATAACGAATCATTTAAATCGGTTAATTTTTTCTCATGAATGGCGAGTTGATTATCGTGTGTATCAAATCCGCCAAGCGAAGTGTAATATACTTTTGAATTTAGATTCCCTTTTATTAATCGTCCAATCCATTCTAGATTTTTGGATAATTCTGTTTTTGGATAACTAATTTCAGATTTTGATTTTGCTAATGCTTTCTGAATTTCATCTGAACCTTCGGTAACGGAATTGGCGATTTTCCGAACAAAATCCAATTGCGGATTGTCTGACAAGGTTACATTTTCTTCTTTATCTGATTTTACTTTAAATCGGTTTGGATCTTTTACCGTGATCGAATTAGGTTCTAATCCTTTTAAAGCCAGATTATCGATCGAATCCAAATTTATTCCCGCAGTTGCTTGATGTCCGTTACACTGCAAGTCTAGATAACGTCCTAACCAGCCTTCGTTAATATATTTATCTGAGTCTGCTGCGGTTTGCCAAATTTCCTGACTGCGAAAATGAGAACGAATAGGCTCAGGGTATCCAACATTCTGAATTACGGTTAAATCTCCGTTTTGCTGCATTTGAGCAAAATCTTTTAGGGATGGATGAAACGCCATTCCTTTATTTTTACCAATAACTGCATCTTTACTTAAAGCTATTTTTGTTCTCAGATCATAATACAACGGATTATCGTAAGGAATAAAGGTATTCAATCCGTCGTTCCCGCCATTCAATTGCACAAACACTATACATTGCTCACCGATTACCAAATTATTCTGCGAGCCAAAAGCGTGTAAAAAATCAGGAAGCACCAGCATTCCGCCTGTAAAAGTTCCTGTAAGCGTTAGAAAATTTCTTCTGTTCATAGCTGCAGTTTTCTAAATTAATTGATATTCGGGTAGTTTTGTAATGTAATCAAAGAGTCTTATTACAGCGAAATTGGCGTGCGTTTCTTTTGGATCAAAATCATATTTCAGCAAACTCTCCATATCTTTTTGCGTGGCATCGTTTACATTAAATAACAATCTTTTCGACAATTCAGCAATAATCGTTTTGTTATTTCCATTAGAATCAAAATCTATCTTTATGTTGAGCTTTTCAAATTCTAATTTTGGTTTTTCTGTATCAGAATTCATCGTATTTAATACTTTTCTAGTAATACTTCTTCCGCTGCAAAGCAAATCGGATGTATTGTTGCGTTGTAAATAAATTTGCGAAGTCAGCCAGGAATTCCCACCGTCCCATCCTTTTACATTTACTTGATTGTACAAATCCATTCCTTGCTGCTTAATAAAAAACAGAATCATAGCATCGTCCAGATCATCGATATGTAACTCATCCAAAAGCTGCAAAATATAAACCAGAGGATCTTTGATCTTTGTTCCTGAATTTTCCTTTTTGTATTCTTCAGTAAAAATTTTAGTTAATAAAGGTTGAATTTCAAACTTTACTTTTCTAAAGTAATCGCCATAATAAATCACCAAATCCTCTGACGGATTATCATAAATAAACCATTCTAGTATTTTTCGAGTGATGAGATATGGTATGTTTTTCTGCTCAAAAATGATATCAACCAAATCATCTGCTTTCCAGTTTCCAGTTTTCCCAAAGTAAGTTTTATCACTATTATCTTCAGCAAAACGCCTGTAAACTGCACCATCGTCTCCGTAATTTAATCCTGCTAAAGCTCTTGCTCCATTTTTAATGTCGCTTTCGGTATAATTTCCAATTCCGATCGTGAACAATTCAAGTAATTCACGACTTAGATTTTCATTATATTTTCCTTTTTTATTATCGACATTATCAAGGTATTTTACCATTGCATTCGATTTTATGATTTGCTTGGTCAGCTCTTTGAAATTCCCGAACGCATGTTCGCGTAAAATCATATTGTGTTGGTAAATCCAGTAATTGACCTTTACTTTTTGAGAAGTGGAAACAAAATGATTGTGCCAAAAACAAACCATGTTTTCGCGTAATGGAAATTCGTCATTACGCATTTTACCAATCCACCATTTTTTTAATTCAACTGCAGAGTAGATTTCTTTTTTAAGAGCTTTCTTTTTCTCTTCTGAATCAGCGGTTTTTATAGATTCTCGAAGTTCTTTGAGCTCTAGTAGTGTTTTAGGATCATCGTTTAAAAAAGCGGGAAGTTGTATATCGAATTTTGAATCATAGGAATGTTTTAGAAATTTTTCTAATCCTAATTTTTCTATTGCAGCGGATTCTTTTCCAGAAAAACCCAACCGTAACGACCAAAGATTGCTTTTTTTCATAACACAGGAATTTGTTTAGAAATAAGACTCGACTTTCTCCTAAAGGTTTAATTTAGAGAAAGGTTCTGAGATTCTTAGATGCTAAGGTGCTAAGTTTTGAAAAAGTTTTTGGTAATAATTAAAACGGGGAATTTATCACGATATTGTCAATAATAAAACCGATGATTATTGCGAAGAATGTATTAAAATCCACCCCTATAATATGATTTATCACTGCGGAAAGTTATTTATAAGTTCAAGAAATTAAACAGCCCTGATTAAAGAGAAAATAGCTTCTAAAAAAGCCGAATAACAATAATACTTTCAAAATACTACCAGATAACACCCCAATAAATCAACGTTTTTTTCCCTCTGTTAACAGCTATTCCTTTTGAGTATCCATTCTTCCAATTTGCTGGCATTTGGGGATTTGGTATCATTTTAAATTCTTTAAACCAATTCCCTTTTTTAGCCTCTAAAACATAAATATCAAAATTATTCTCTAAATAAATTCCATTCTTTCCCTTAGAAAATTCATTCTCTATAAAATTAGGTATTGGATACAAATTCCTAAAACAATCTTGATTTATTTTAGCACTATCAGTAATAGCAACATCTTCAACATTTTCGTAAGTTTTAAGTGTTTCAAAACGATTGACAATTAACAAACACGAATCATTCGAACTATACTTAGCCAATGATTTCTTTTCCAAACTTCTAACAACTGAATCTACATTTTTTAGATCTTTCTCATGTTCATATAACATAAAACGAACATCACTCTTTGATATGTTCTTGCTATTAACAGTTTGAAATGGATACGATGTCACCTTTTTAGGAAAGTGATCAACAAGCTTTCTGTTAAAGCTACTTTTAGCCTCAATATATTTTTGATTATCTAAAGAATCTACAGATTTATTATTACAACTCAAGATGCCAAAAATAAACACATTCAATAAAATTATCTTCTTCATCATTTATATTTTAGTATTTTAAAAGTCCGTTAAATTGAAAAAAAAAGCAGTTATCATTACAATAACTGCTTTCTATAAATTAAAGATATAAATCTTTATTCTATTCTCTTTCCTCTAAAAAGAATTAAGACCCACACATTTCACAATCTTCAGGATCTCCAGCTTGTGCTTTTAGCAACATTGCTTTGTAATCTTCAACGCTGATAGATTCAGTTTCTACAGCTGCTGCCGTTGGAGTTTCTTCTTTCTTATCGTTGTTTAGAGTAAACTTAATCGCATCTACTGCCGATTTTGTTCTTAGGTAATACATTCCTGTTTTTAAACCTGACTGCCACGCATAGAAATGCATTGACGTAAGTTTAGAATAGTTGGCATCTTGCATAAACAAGTTCAACGATTGAGATTGGTCAATAAAATATCCTCTTTGACGTGACATATCGATAATATCTTTCATCGACATTTCCCAAACTGTTTTGTAAAGATCTTTTAAGTCTTGCGGGATAACATCAATATTTTGAACTGATCCGTTATGACGCATAATTTCTTGTTTCAAGTCTTCGTTCCATAAACCTAGTTTTACTAAATCTTCTAGTAAATGTTTGTTTACTACGATAAATTCTCCAGACAATACACGACGTGTGTAAATGTTTGATGTATATGGTTCGAAAGCTTCGTTGTTTCCTAGAATTTGAGAAGTTGAAGCTGTTGGCATTGGCGCAACCAATAATGAGTTACGAACTCCGTGTTCCACTACTTCTTTTCTTAATGAAGCCCAGTCCCAACGACCAGATAATTCCTCATCTTTCATTCCCCACATATTGTGTTGGAATTCTCCTTGTGACATTGGCGAACCTTCAAAAGTTGAATATGGTCCTTCTTCTTTTGCCATTTCCATAGAAGCGGTTACAGCTGCGAAGTATAATGTTTCGAAAATTTCTTGATTTAGAACTTTTGCTTCATCACTTGTAAACGGCAAACGAAGCATAATAAAAGCATCTGCTAAACCTTGCACTCCTAATCCTACTGGACGGTGACGCATGTTTGAGTTTTCTGCTTCTTTTACAGGATAGTAATTTCTGTCAATTACTTTGTTCAAGTTACGAGTTACACGTTTTGTAACATTGTAAAGCGCTTCGTGATCGAATTTTCCGTTCTCAATAAACATCGGCAATGAGATTGAAGCTAAATTACAAACTGCAATTTCATCTTTAGAAGTGTACTCCATAATCTCTGTACACAAGTTTGAAGAACGAATTGTTCCTAAATTCTTATGGTTCGATTTACGGTTTGCTGCATCTTTGTACAACATATATGGTGTTCCAGTCTCGATTTGCGATTCTAGGATTTTCTCCCATAATTCACGAGCACGGATTGTTTTTCTTCCTTTTCCTCTAAATTCATAATCCGTATACATTGCTTCGAATTCTTCTCCGTAAACATCGTATAATCCTGGACATTCGTTAGGACACATTAAAGTCCAAGTTGTATCTTCCTGAACACGTTTCATGAACAAATCTGAAGTCCACATTGCGAAGAACAAATCTCTTGCACGCATTTCTTCTTTTCCAGTATTTTTCTTTAAATCTAAGAATTCAAAGATATCAGCATGCCAAGTTTCGATGTAAATCGCAAAACTTCCTTTACGTTTTCCACCTCCTTGATCTACGTAACGAGCTGTATCATTGAAAACTCTCAACATTGGAACAATTCCGTTTGAAGTTCCGTTTGTCCCGCGAATGTAAGATCCTGTCGCACGAACGTTATGAATAGAAAGTCCAATTCCTCCAGCTGATTGCGAGATTTTTGCTGTTTGTTTTAATGTATCGTAAATACCATCAATACTATCATCCTGCATTGCCAAAAGGAAACAAGAAGACATTTGCGGTTTTGGAGTTCCTGCATTAAACAACGTTGGTGTTGCGTGCGTAAAGAACTTTTTAGACATTAAGTCGTAAGTTTCAATTACCGATTTTAAATCGTCTAAGTGAATACCAACAGAAACACGCATTAACATGTGCTGCGGACGCTCAACGATTTTTCCGTTTATTTTAAGAAGATAAGAACGCTCTAAAGTTTTGAAACCAAAGTAATCGTAATTAAAATCTCTAGTGTAAATGATATGCGAATCAAGGAAAGCAGAGTTTTCCTGAATTACTTTAAATACTTCATCCGAAAGTAACGGTGCATCTTGACCATTTCTTGGATTTACGTAATTGTACATATCTTTCATCGTTTCAGAGAACGATTTTTTTGTATTTGAATGCAGGTTTGAAATTGCCACACGAGCTGCTAATTGTGCATAATCTGGGTGTGCAATAGTCATAGACGCAGCAGTTTCTGCCGCAAGATTATCCAATTCTGAAGTCGAAACTCCATCATACAATCCTTCGATAACTCTCATCGCTACCTTAACGGGATCTACAAGCTCATTTAAGCCGTAGCACAATTTTTTGATTCTTTCTGTAATCTTATCAAACATTACCGGCTCTCTGTGACCATCTCTTTTTACTACATACATAAGCTTACTATTTTAGTTATTGAAAAAATGAAAGACACTGAAAAATAAATCTCAGCACTTAAACATTGTGTGTTTTAAAAATTATCTTTTTTTTGAGAATTGTAGGATTCTCAATAGTTATCTGTTTCCAGTCTGAAAAACAAACCGAAAAGGCATTAAAAAATGTCATTGAATCTTCGATTGGGGAAAGAGATTCAATCTAAAAAAATACTTGTAAAAGTTCTATTCTTTTCAGGGTTTAAATAACACTGAAATTATTTTTGTTGTCTAAAAATCTGCATCAAATGAAATTTTCTGAGCATCACTGTCTGTGTTCATCACACCCGATTTTTGATACTCTGCAACACGTTTTTCAAAGAAATTGGTTTTTCCTTGAAGAGAGATCATGTCCATGAAGTCAAACGGATTCGCCGATCCATAAACACGCTCACAGCCTAATTCTACTAATAATCTGTCAGCAACAAATTCTAGATATTGCGTCATTAAAGTAGCGTTCATTCCAATTAAACTTACCGGAAGAGATTCTGTTACAAATTCTCTTTCAATATTTAAAGCATCAACAATGATTTCTTTAATTCTGTCTTTTGGAACTTTATTTACTAAGTGATGATTGTGCAGGTGAACTGCAAAATCACAATGTACGCCTTCGTCACGAGAAATCAATTCATTAGAGAAAGTTAAACCTGGCATTAAACCACGTTTTTTCAACCAATAAATAGAACAGAAAGCACCAGAGAAGAAAATACCTTCAACAGCAGCAAAAGCAATAAGTCTTTCAGCAAATGAATCAGATTCGATCCATTTTAAAGCCCATTCTGCTTTTTTACCAATTGCAGGAAAAACTTCCAAAGCATTAAACAATTCTGCTTTTTCTGCTTCGTCTTTTACATAAGTATCAATTAATAAAGAATACGTTTCACTATGAATATTTTCCATCATGATTTGAAAACCATAGAAAAACTTAGCCTCAGCATATTGAACTTCGTTTACAAAATTCTCAGCAAGATTCTCATTTACGATTCCGTCAGAAGCTGCAAAGAATGCCAAAATATGTTTGATGAAATATCTTTCATCATCACTTAACTTGTTATTCCAATCTGTCAAGTCTTGGTGCAAATCGATTTCTTCTGCAGTCCAGAAACTAGCCTCCATTTTCTTATACCATTCCCAAATATCATGATGTTTGATAGGAAAAATAACGAAACGATTTTTATTTTCTTGTAGTATTGGTTCGACTTGTGACATGACAATTTTTTTAATAATTTTTACTGAATTTTTTCTAATTCAATACACTACAAAGATTGTTAATTGCTGCCAAAAATAAAAGCCAAACTTATTCACAATCGGGCGTAGTTTTTAACAACGATGAAAAATTGAAATGTTTTTCATACAACAATCAATTCTCTGTAAATGAATGATTTAAATACTGAATACACATCTTGAAGCCCTGTAAAATATAGAATTTTTGAAATAAAAAGCAAGGAATTCTAAAATGTTTTTAAAGTTTTTTTTTGAGGCTCGGCTTTCCTTTTTCTGAGTGAAAACGAATCACTTTTCAACAACGATAAGCCTTGCCGAATTTTTACGAATTTTTAAGTTCTTCTGCTACTTTTTCAAGCTCCAAATACCAATCTTCTCCAAAGCGGCGAATCAATGCTTCTTTGACAAATTTATACACGGGAACTTCTAATTCTTTACCCAAAGAACACGCATCATCACAAATATCCCACTTATCATAATTGACAGCAGCAAACTCTGTGAAGTCTTTTACACGAATTGGGTATAAATGGCAAGAAACTGGTTTTTTCCAATCTACGATTCCTTGATTATAAGCTTGCTCAATTCCGCAAAGTGCCGTTTTCCCGTCAAAAATAACATAAGCACAATCCTTATTATCAATCAAAGTCGTCTCCAGATCTCCGTCAGTTCCTTTTACCCAAGTACCTTGCGCTTCGATTGCGTCGATTCCCTCTTTTCTTAAAAAAGGTTTTACTTTAGGATAAATTTCTTCTAAAATCTTAGTTTCAGCTTCACTTAAAGGTGCACCTGCATCGCCGTCGACGCAGCAAGCCCCTTTGCATGCTGATAAATTACAAACAAATTCTTTTTCGAGTATATCCTCTGATACGATGGTTTTTCCTAGTTGAAACATTTTGCAAAGGTAACTAAAGATTCAGGAAATAAAAATCACTCCCACACTTATGTTCTTAAACCAAACTAATTTAGAATGTTACTATTTTATCTACATAAATTTGTAGTCAGCCTTATTAAATACGTAAGCGCTTTTTTCTAAACTTACACATTTCATTGTAGTCACTTTTCCTTTATTCTTCAAATCCTTCATCGTCATATCCATCAATAAAGTTTTATCTTCTGGTTTAAAATAATTTGTAAAAGCCTCGGGCATTTTCCAGCCTTTTTGATTTTTAAACATGTCACCAAAACTCACTTTAGCTTCGCTTGTGTAATAGCAAATAATATCATGCTCATCATTTGTCATTTGAATTCCTTTGCAATTGTATCCTAAAAAAGTTTTGTTAGGCAATGTCTTTATGGTAAATTTAGTCTTCTCACTTTCTTTTTTTGCCATTTCTGAATAATCCGGCATTTTTGAAGCCGAAGCCATTTTTTCTTTACCGTTACCAAAACCTGTCACCGTTATATTATTCTTAGAATCCATAATCATCAACATACTTTGCCCTTTCCCTTGATCGATATTCATTGCAAAATAAGCTGCATTAGGTTCTAAAAAATAATCAGCATTCATTGCCTTTCCTTCGCCGGTTTTAATTTCCATAACATATTTCCAGCTAAAATTATAGGAATTTGGCACAACTGACGGATCTACTTTATTTTTTCCATAATTCAAGATCGCATCATTCATATTTACATTTTGATCAACAGCTTTACCACTGTCGCTTTGGCCTTTTTTACCAGCCTTATCTTCTGCAGCTTTTTTAATTTGCTGCCAAATTTGAGCTTGCGAACTATTGAATGAAAACAACAGAACCAAGAGTACTACAACCAACCGCATTCTTTCCATGATCAATAAACTTAAAATTACAAACAAATTTACTAATTGATTTTCAGTAAGTTATAATTTTTAACGTTTGATTTTATTCGCTTTTTTAAAAACAAGCTGAAAAAAATTAAGTTCAAAAATAAACTGTCTCTTTTTCTACAAATCAACAATCAAAATATCACAATGTTATAAATATCACATTTTACATATTGAATGTGTGTTTTTATAACAAAAATACAGTGTAACAAAAAATCAACTAACTTTATTACCTACTTTTGCAGCAAATTATTAATCGCTTAAAATCAGAACCATATGCTAGAAATCGACTTTAAAGAAATTATTACTGTTGGAATGGTCCTTTTTGCCGTAATCGATATTGTAGGCTCTATTCCTATTATAGTAAATTTAAGAGCTAAAGTAGGCCACATCGAATCTGAAAAAGCTTCTATAGTAGCCGGTGCCATCATGATCGTTTTTCTATTTGTCGGCGAAGGTTTTTTAGGTCTGATTGGTATTGATGTACATTCATTTGCCGTTGCAGGTTCGTTTGTACTATTTTTTCTTGCTTTAGAAATGATCTTAGGAATTAGAATTTACCGTGACGAAGAACCAGGATCAGCTTCAATTGTCCCGCTTGCCTTTCCATTGATAGCCGGAGCAGGTACAATGACTACTTTACTCTCGCTTCGATCTCAATTTCATACGGTTAATATTATCATTGCAATCATACTAAACATCGTCTTAGTTTATATTGTTTTGAAATCGTCTAAAAAAATCGAAAATTTATTAGGAGAAAACGGACTTGGCGTGGTTCGCAAGACATTTGGAGTCATACTTTTAGCAATTGCTGTTAAATTATTTGCTGCTAATGTTAAAGGTTTGTTTGTCTAAGATTTATTTTTATACTTTTACCTCATAAAATTTCTAAAACAGAACTTTAAGACTTTTTTTAACTTAAAGTTCCTTTTTACTATTTTAGACAAATAAATAAGCATATGAAAATCTTTACTTCAATCTTAGTGCTTCTAGCATTAGCTCTAATTGTTTTTAATATTACGTTATTAGACTTTAAAAATCCTTTTCAAGGTGATAGTATGGTAGCTTTTATTGGAATCGCAGCTTCTTTCTGCGCGGTATTGATTCTTTTGATTTTTAGAATTTCAAAAAGAATTGAAGAAAAAACAAACGGTCGATAATATATGTTTGACGTTTTAATTGTCGGTGGAGGAGTCTCAGGGATTTCTTGTGCCCTTGTTTTAGGTTCTGCCAAAAACAAAGCTTTTGTTACCGATAAAAAAATTGGAATCTTTACACATCAAAAGAATTCTTCTTTACAAGAAGCTATTTTTTACAATGCTTATGGTATTTCGCCTGGAAAATTAGGCTCTGAATTACTAACAGAAAGCACACAAGATTTAGCAGCTTCTTATCCGCATATTACTCAAATCGCAAATGAAAAAGTAATTAAAGTAGAAGGAACTTATCCTGAATTTACTGTAATTACCAATAAAAATTCCTACCAAACAAAAAACATTGTTATTGGAATTGGTTCCGCAAATACTTTTGATATTGAAGGTTTGATGCAGTATATTGAACCTCATAAAAAAGCGCTTCCCGAAAAACAACGTATTCAGCTTAAAAACGACGATCATAAAGTAGCCGAAGGCATTTATGTAATTGGAACTTTGGCAGGCTGGAGAAGCCAATTGGCCATTGCAGCAGGAAGCGGCGCGGCAGTTGCTACAGATATTCTTACTTTATGGAATAACGGCGTACAAACTCACGCACATGATAGTATTCGATAAAATTTTAAACCGTTTCTGTTATTTTACCGAAACGATTTCTTTTACTTTGATATGTTTCTCAGTATCCGTTTTCCAGATCTCACCTTTTACAGAAACCTCATCGCCTTCTTTTAATTTCTTGTAGTTTTCTGGACCGCCAACATTTACAATGCTGATTGTAGCAAAATAAACTTCGTTTTTAGCAGTATTAATTTTAGCTGTATAACCATCCTTTCCAAATTCAATGGATTGAACTTTTCCCGAAATTGTATTTTTATCCTTCATACTTGCACAAGAAATTGCAAAAGCTATTAGAGGTAAAAGGAAACTTATCTTTTTTAGATTTTTCATATTTTGTGATTTATCCGCAATCTTGAGAGCTAATAATTAAGAAAAGTAAGCAAAGTTTTGTTTTGAAAATTTACGCTAACTGTGTGCAGCTTCCAGCGATCACTTTTAGATCTTCGCCAAACTGTTTCCAAACACGAATGTATCTCAAAACACCATCAATCGGGTTATTATCAAATTTTCCTTTTAATGAAACTGTAACAACAACGACAGCCGAATCGCCAATTAAATTAATAATTTGATCAGAAGCTTCAATCATATCAATTTTCATTTTACCCGAACGATAGGAATCAAGATCAAATTGCTTTGTGATTGTATTGCCATCTGGCAAATTGAACAACAAATCGTCATGAAGCATTTTTTCTAATGCTAAAACATCGGCATTTTTAATCGCAGTCAACAGTTCGATTTCGGCATTTACAACAGTTACTACTTCCATATTAAAAAGGTTTATGGTTACTTTTTCGGATTTAAAATTGTTTTTACCATGGCGTCATCTTTCAAAATAACATCATAATAATACATTTCTCCATACAATTGTCTGGCAAATTCTGCAGTAATATATCTATTTACCAATGCTTTGGTTTTATCCAACTTTAGATCTAAACCGGTTAATGAAATGTATTTTTTAAACTTCTTAAAGTAGTCGTCAGAATTTTTCATCTGCGCCAGAAACTCATTAAAATGAGCATCTTTAAAAGCGCTTCGGTTTTTATCCAATTCTTCAAAAACAAAATGCCCTACTATTCCAGTTTGAAGCAAATAAGCAACATTTTCATTTCCGTGTTCCGCTTCCATCGGCACAAAAACATCCGGGACAATTCCGCCGCCGCCGTACACGATTTTACCTTTTGGCGTTTTAAACTTTAAAGAATCTGCTACTTTTATGCTGTCTTTTGCATACAATTCGCCTGTTGTAACACGTGACTCTGATTCTTTAAAATACGCTTCATTTCCTTTTTTATACGGTTTTTGAATTGACCTTCCAGTTGGCGTATAATATCTTGCCACGGTAAGACGAACTGCCGACCCATCGTTGAAATCCATTTCACGCTGTACCAAACCTTTTCCAAAAGAACGACGCCCAACGATAGTCCCACGATCATTATCCTGAATTGCTCCCGCCAGAATTTCGCTTGCCGAAGCACTGTTTTCATTGATTAACACATATACTTTCCCAGCTTCAAAACTTCCTGCTTTTGTAGCATACGTTTTTTCTGTTGTTCCGTTTTTATTTTTGGTAAAAACAATCAACTGTTTGTCTTTTAAGAATTCATCTGCAATTGCAATCGCTTCTTCCATATAACCGCCTCCATTATCACGAAGATCAATTACGAGCGACTGAATTCCTTTTTCTTTTAATCGTGTCAAACCTGTTTTAAACTCGTTAAAAGTAGTTTCGGCAAAACGATTTATTTTGATGTAACCTACGTTATTCCCAATCAACAAAGAAGCATCGACACTTTTAATTGGAATAATGTCTCTTTTGATTTTAAACTTTAGTTTCTTTTGTTCAGATTTTCTAAAAACAGTCAATTCAATTTCTGAACCTTTAGCTCCTTTTAGTTTAGAAAACAAACTGTCTGATGGCAGTTTTCGTCCGTATAATTTAGTTTTTCCTGCGAATAAAATTCGGTCGCCAGATTTTAATCCTGCTTTTGCAGAAGGCCCGTTTTCAACAGGTTTTATAATGGCAACAGAATCTTTATACATATAAAAATTGATGCCGATTCCAACAAAATCACCTTTCATACTTTCGGCTACTTCAGCCTGTTCGCTTGGCGGAATATAAACGGAATGTGGATCTAATTTTGAGAGTATATTATCAACGGTAAGATTAACAATTGAATCGGTGTTGATGCTGTCAACATATTCATTATTGATAAAATCGATAAGTTTATTGAGTTTAGTTTTGGAGTAATTTTTAGCCAAAAACTGATCATCTGCAGAAGTGTGCATTAAACTTCCGAGTACTGTTCCTAGAGCAAAAGTGGCTCCAATAACAATGGGCAGATATTTGGGATTAAATTTCATTATTCTTCTAAAACAGGAATATGTTCTACTTCGACACCCGCTTTTATTAAAAATTGAATTCCAGAGTCATCACGATATCCGTTATGATAAACTACTCTTTTTATGCCTGATTGATGTATTAATTTACTGCATTCTTTACATGGCGAAAGCGTGATATACAAAGTTGCACCTTCACAAGACTGTGTTGATCGCGCTACTTTTAAGATCGCATTTGCTTCGGCATGTAAAACATCCCAGCGTGTTAAACCATCTTCGTCTTCACAGCAATTTTCAAATCCTGAAGGCGTTCCATTATAGCCGTCAGAAATAATCATTCTGTCTTTTACGATGATAGCACCCACTTGTTTACGCTTGCAATAAGAGAGTAAACTCCATTCTTTAGCGATTCTCAAATAGGCTTTATCGTATTTATTAAGCTTTTTTACTTCCATTTATTTTATCTGTTCCAAATTGGGCTTTCGATAATCATCGGAATTACTACTCCAATAATAAAAGCCGACATCACAAGTGCCCAGTCGCGTTTTGAAAAACGAAATACCGTCTGTACAATATATGAGATTACCAAAACCACAAAAACCACTACTAACTGCGCTGCTTCGATACCTAAAGCAAATTCTCCTAAAGGTAACAATTTTGAACTTGGCGAACCTCCTAAAATAGTTTTAAAATAATTCGAAAATCCTAGTCCGTGTATAATTCCAAAAAACAGCGTTACAAAAAATATTAAATTTATGCCGTCATTTTTAGTTGCTTTTCCTGCTGTAAAAAGATGATATAAAGCTGTAATTAAAATTGTTATTGGAATTAAAAACTCTACAAGATTTACTTTTACTGCAATTATTCCAAAAACAGAGAGTACTAACGCTACGGTATGACCAATTGTAAACAAAGAAACTAAAAGCAAAATACGTTTCCAGTCTTTAAAAGTATATGGAACTGTTAATGCGATTAAAAAAAGAACATGATCGTAAGCGTTGATATCTAAAACATGCTTTAAACCTATTTGAAAGTAAATCCAAAATTCTGACATAAGAACTAATAATATTTTAATGATTAGGGGTTGTAAACATACGATTTATTTTGAAGATTCAGTAAATACAGTTCTTAAAACAATGAATAAAAATAAGTTAAATTTATGAGGAATTTAAAATTGTTAAATTAAAATAAGATTTATCTTTGCGAAATAAAACACTTTTTAATTATGCCATTTTCAGAATTATTTGATAACGAATTCAAACAAAGAAACAGAGGTCATTTCTCTGCAATTGTGCGTGTAGCATTTGCTGACGGTAAAGTAAGTCCTGAGGAGAAAGACTTTTTGGACAAATTAGCTTCAAGATTAGAAATCTCGGAAGAAGAATACAGTGAAATCTTAGTTGATCCTTGGAAACATCCAATAAACCCGCCGTATTTATATGCACAACGTTTAGAGCGTTTGTTTGATTTGGCGAGAATGGTTCATGTTGATCATCATTTAGGAGACCAACAAGAAGTTATGTTGACTCGTATGGGATTAGCTTTAGGATTTACTCCAGGAAACGTAAATTACATTATTTCAAAAGCATTGTCTTTAGTAGACAAAAAAGTAGATTTAGATACTTTTGTTTTTGAAATGGAAAATATGAATAAATAATATTTAGTATTTAGTGTTCTGATTTTAGCCTTCAGTTTATATGCTGACCTAAAAATTGAAACCTAAATAAAACTCAAAAATAAACCCGACAAGATTTAAAATCTAGTCGGGTTTATTTTGTTTGTACTATATTCAGATTTGTGAATTATAAAATATCAATTATTGTTTAAACAATTCTATTTCATAAAACAGAATGGCGCATTAATCCTTAATTAATTTCAACCCCAATTTTTCTTGTCGTTCTTGACTTTCATTTGCAGTAATCTCATATGTATAATTCCCTTTTTCAAGAGTTGTTTCTCCAACATAATCAATAGGCTGCAATGTATATGTTTTACCATCAATTTGTAACTCAACAAATGCATAGCTATACGCGTACTCAAATACTTTGTAACTTGTTTTCTGTCCTGAACTTACATCCTCGAAATTCACATTTCCGGTTGAAGTATTTACTGTAATATTTTTAAAATTAAATTTACTCGCATTCGACAATCTAATTTTTACTCCAGAGGAATCATTATCATTAGAACAGCCAAATAAAGCTACGGTCAAGATTAACAAAATGGATAGTTTTTTCATAAGTCTTTTATTTAAAAGATGTTGAAAATGCAAAAAGGTTGCGTCGCCCCAAAAAAACAGTTTACTATTGTGCTTCTTTCATAAACTCCTCAGCCTTTTCTACCATTTTATAGCTTCCGCAGAAAAATGGAACTCTTTGATGCAGTTCTGTTGGCTGGATTTCCATAATTCTTCCAAAACCGTCTGTTGCTTTTCCTCCGGCTTGTTCTGCAATAAACGCCATTGGGTTGCATTCGTACAATAAACGCAATTTCCCTTTTGGTGCTTTTGAACTTGTTGGATAAATATAAATTCCGCCTTTAATCATATTTCGATGAAAATCTGAAACTAAACTTCCAATATATCTTGACGTATAAGGTCTGTCTTCTTCTTCACGCTGACAATATTTGATGTAGTTTTTTACACCTTGCGGAAAATGAACATAATTCCCTTCGTTTACGGAATAGATATTTCCGTTTTCTGGAAATTTCATATTGGGATGTGAAAGGTAAAATGTACCAATTGCCGGGTTTAGTGTAAATCCGTTTACACCATGTCCAGTTGTATACACTAACATAGTCGAAGTTCCATAAATTACATATCCTGCTGCAACTTGATTGATTCCCGGTTGTAAAAAATCCTCGCTTGTTACCGGAGTTCCTATTGGAGTAACTCTTCTAAAAACAGAAAAGATAGTTCCTAAAGAAACATTTACATCAATATTCGATGATCCGTCAAGCGGATCCATCAAGATAACGTACTTATTATTATGACTGTTGTCGCTCCCCTGAACAGTTATAAAATCGTCGTTTTCTTCTGAAGCAATACCACAGACAATCTCACGGTTTATTAACGTCTGGATAAATACTTCGTTTGCATAGACATCTAATTTTTGCTGGTCTTCGCCTTGGATATTTTGCTCGCCTGCTGCGCCAATAATATCTACTAAACCTGCTTTGTTTACTTTATAGTTTACGACTTTCGCCGCCAAACGTATAGAGTTGATAATTCGGGAAAGCTCCCCCGACGAATACTGAAATGCTTTTTGGTTCTCAATAATAAACTCTCCCAGTGTTTTATTGCGTTCTTCCATTGCTATATCGTTATAGTTTTTAATTTTAAGTCACAAATATCGCTTATTTTGTGAGAATGATTTAAAAATTATTTTGTTAGTTTACTACTATTGTATATTTGCTAATTAATAGCAGAAAGCAGCCTATAAAAAAATGCTTTTTTAGCTAATAAACAGTTAATAATAAGAATATATGAAATTGATCTTGACAAAGACACAATATTATATAGGAGCGGTAAAAGAATAAAATTAGGATAGTTATGAATATTAGAAAAGGGAATCCTGAAGACATGAAATATGTTTTGGGATTAATACAGGAACTGGCAATATTCGAAAATGAACCTGATGCGGTTATTATAACTGAAGAGGATTTAATACGTGATGGATTTGGAGAAAAACCGCTTTTTCATGTGTTTGTAGCTGAGATTACAAATGATTTAAATGAAAAGGAAATAGTTGGAATTGCATTGTACTATTATCGCTATTCGACTTGGAAGGGAAAAACAATCCACTTAGAAGATTTAGTTGTAAAAGAGAAAATGCGGGGTACTGGTCTTGGTTCTGCATTGTATGCCGAAATAATGAGACAAGGCAAAAGGGACAATGTGAGAAGGGTTGAATGGAATGTTCTCGATTGGAATACTCCTGCTGTAAAATTTTACGAGAATTCAGGTGCAAAAATTCTCGACGGCTGGCAGGTTGTTCAAATGGATGAGTTAGGAATTAATACGTTCTTAGAAAAATTATAAAAAATACTTAGCCACAGATTATAAGGATTTTAAAATCTGTGACAGATCGCCACGAATTCACGAATTTTTATTCGCAAAAATTAGAAAAAAATAATTCGTGAATTCGTGGCGAAAAAAAAATTAAAAATCTAAAATTAAAAATGAGAGTATTTAAATTTGGTGGTGCATCTGTAAAAGATGCCGAAGGAATAAAAAACGTATACGACGTTTTACAAAAAGTAGGTTATGAAGATGTGATTTTGGTTGTTTCGGCAATGGGAAAAACAACAAATGCTCTTGAGGTTGTTATCAAGAATTATTTTGATAAATCGGCAGAGCTGAATTCATCTGTACAAGAAATAAAAAAATACCACAACCAAATCTTATTGGATTTGTTTGAAGATGAAAAACACGAGGTTTTTACGGCTGTGAATGCGCAATTCTCAGAATTAGAATATTTCTTAGCGCATAATAAATCTCCAAATTATAATTTTGTTTACGATCAAATTGTAAGTTTTGGAGAATTAATCTCGACTACTATTTTAAGTCATTTTATGAATTTCATGGGCATTCAAACGCAATGGCTGGACGTTCGTAATTTCATTAAAACAAATGCAAACTACAGAGATGCTGAAGTAGATTGGGAAGCAACACAGCAGCTTATCAGCAAAAATGTACCTCGAAAAATCTTAAACATCACGCAAGGATTTTTAGGTGCTGATGAAAATAATTTCACTACGACTCTAGGTCGTGAGGGTTCTGATTATACGGCAGGAATTTTTGCTTATTGCTTAAACGCCGAAAGTGTAACGATCTGGAAAGATGTACCAGGAGTTATGAATGCTGACCCGCGTTATTTTGAAAATGCAAGTTTGTTGAACCAAATTTCGTATCGCGAGGCAATCGAATTGGCTTTTTACGGCGCGACGGTTATTCACCCAAAAACGTTGCAACCATTACAGAAAAAAGAAATTCCTTTATACGTAAAATCATTTATCAACCCATTATTAAAAGGAACTTGTGTTTCTAAAGGTGTTGATCTTGAACCGCAATATCCTTGTTTTATCGTAAAAAGAGAGCAACTTTTAATTTCTCTTTCTTCGATTGATTTTTCATTTATTATGGAAGAAAACATCAGTGAGATTTTTGGGTTATTCCATGAATTCAAAATCAAAGTAAACTTGATTCAGAATTCTGCGATTAGTTTCTCTGTTTGTGTGGAAGATAAATTTGGAAATTTCGGTGATTTGAACGCTATTCTTTCGAAAAAATTCAAAGTAGATTACAGCGAAAATGTAACTTTATATACGATCCGTCACTTTACAGAAGATGCTGCACAGACTGTTGAAACAAACAAAGAAGTTTTACTAAAACAAGTCAGCCGCGAAACCATGCAAATTGTAACTAAAGAACTAAATTAATACTTTGTAAAAGGTAATTATTTCAATTCAAATATATTTTTAGAAAGGCTTCACCAATAAAGTGAAGCCTTTTTAAGTTCCTGGCTCTATTTAAATATTTGATACGTTTTCTATAGAGATTTAAAGTTTGTCAGTTTTCTCTGTTTTTTATACATTTGAAAATGAAGCTCTCAAAAAACATTAAATAAAAATATGGAAATTATAACTCTGATAATTAAAAACCCTGTAGTTCTCATTTCATTAATTATAATAATTTTATTTAAATTGTTTCCTCCAAAAAAAATAAACTCTTTTTATGGATACAGAACAATGAGTTCTATAAAAAACAAATCAAATTGGAATTTCGCGCAAAAATACAGCGCACATCTTTTAATAATTTTATTGACTCTGTTACTTTTATTCCAAGTCTTGTTATATTTTATTTATGGAAGTACTACAACAATAGATTTATCTATAGTTTCCTGTTTAGTGGTAAGTTTTGGAATCGTCATATATAAAACTGAAAAAAAACTAAATGCAATATCAAACTAAAGCAACGGTTTTTAATTTATTTTTTAAAATGAAATTTAAAATTCAAAAAGCAGTTATTTTTTTCAATAAGTATCTTTATAGTCCTACAGTTCTATTAGGAATGTTTTGGATATTTTTCTTTAAAGGAGAACCATTTTCGATTCAAAAAATAATTGATGCCCGATATGAACCAAAACTATATGTCGCAGCAATAATGGCGGTAGCTTTTCTTCTTTTTCTTAGATATAACAAAAAGCAGAATAATAAAAAATAGTGAATACTACATGGTTATAATAGTAGTGAATATGATTTGGATAAGTAAAAGCTTAACCTTTTCTAATAAACCATATTAAATAAACTCTATCTCGCCCTATTATTCTCTGTCTGCTCAATTTCAGATTTCTTGTAAGTTGTCTTTTTTGAATTCCCGAAACTATAAGTCGCTATTAGTTTAAAATAATTTGTAGTATAGGTTCTGTGGTAATAAATTTGAGTCTGCCCCACTTCGTAATCACCAGAAACCATAAACTTATGAAAGATATCATTCGCCGTAAAATTTAGTCTTAGCGCCTCTTTAAAAAAGTTTCTTTCGATACCCAGCGTAACGGTTGAACGCGGATTTTCACTTCGCAATCCATAACTTTTATCGCCAAGATACCAAGCTAATAATTGAATTTTGAAAAGATCAGGAATCGTAAAAGTATTATTTGAATACAAATAAATTTGAGGTTTAACGGGACCCATGGCATATTCATAAAAATTATCGACTGATTTGCTTAAATTCATACTTACCGTATTTGTAGAATTCCACCATTTCACATTGAAAGACCTCGAAATCGACGTAAAAAAAGTATGTTCTTTTTCGATATTTAAAGACCTTAAAATATAACTATTCGGCGTGTCGCCCCGTAATGCAGCGCCCGAAATTGGATCAATTTTGTATGTGTACCCAATTTTAAAATCAAACTTTTTATACATCGTACCAATTTCAAAAGCATGCGTTTTTTCAGGAAGCAAATTCGGGTTTCCTTCTATTGTCGTAAATGGATCTTGATAAATAACATAAGGATTTAAAGCTTGGTAACGAGGTCTTGTAATTCTGGAAACATACGAAAAATGTGCTTTCCAGTCTTCTGATAAATTAAAATTCAAAAGTAGGTTTGGAAAAAAATTCTCATAATCTTTACCAAATTTCTGAACCCCATTTGCATTTGTATACAAATCATAACTTGTGCTTTCTACCCTTGCTCCAATAGAAAAATTTACTTTTTCACCCAGCATACTTCCAAAATTAAAATAAGCCGCGCTAATCTTTTCCTTGTATGTAAAATCACTCGAAAGAGTGTCGTCTAATTCAAAATCATCGGTATTAGCAATAAAAAAATCAGTTCCAGACTTTATAGCAGCATAACTAAATTTGGCTCCAAGTTCAAGTTTGGTTTTATCACTAATTTTTTTCGAATAATCGGCTTGTGACATTACAATGTTAATGGTGCTTCCAACATCATTTTTTAGAAATCTTTTTCCATCTTTTTCCTCAACAACACTATTTTCTTCAATAAAATCTCTTACCGTTCCGTTGTAATTCGAATATTGTGTTCCTATAAACAATGACGATCCTTTGGGGTCTGTTATCAGATTATAATTCAAATTAATAAACTGATTCAGCAGCACATCATTTTTGGCAATATCTGTAGCATAAAAACTATTCCCAGAATTATTCGTTATTGAATTTCTGCTTTTTACTGCTCCGCCTAAATCTTCAATATTACCACTATAAGCAAGCGAAATATAACTATTCCTCGAAAAAGTATATTGAATTCCAGCTCCAAAATTTGAGTAATTATTAAATTGCCTTTGCCAATCTGTAGTTAGAGCAGACTTCATAAAAACATCTGGATTTGGACGCGTTCTGGTGGTATACAACAATTCTCGACCTTTGCCCAATTGCAATCCGTAATTGGTTATAAAAGAAAATTTACCTTTCGTATAATTAAAATCTAAAAGGGTATTGGTGCTTGTTCCTGCAAATTTAGAAACGGTAACATGCTGGCTTGCCGTTCCCATTATACCATTTTCGATGTTTTGTTTTGTAATAATATTGACAACTGCTTTTCCTTCGGCATCGTACTTTGCTGATGGATTTGAAATTACTTCAATTTTTGCAATCTGCGAAACTGGAATCGCTGCAAAACGTTCATAATTTATCAAGATTCCGTTGAGATAAATAATTGCTTCACCTTTGCCCAAAACGCTTATTTGTCCTTCGGCAACTACAACATTTGGAACTCGCCCTAACAATTCATTTACAGAACTGCTCGCTGCCAGAACAGTTCCTGCTACATTAACATCGATTGTTCCGTTTGCACCGTATTTAAGCAATGACGGCTGACTTTTTACGACTACTTCGTTTAACTGATTGTTGCTTTCTAAAACTATAATCGAGCTCAAATCGATATTTTCGGCATTTGAATAATTTATGTTCATATGCTTATCTGTAAATTCTGCTGAAGTCAATTTTAAAATTACTTCTTTTTGATTAATATCAGATAATTGAAAAACTCCGTCTAAAAAATCCTGCTGTTTTATAATCAAGGAATCACGAACAGACAAAACAACAGCTGTTCCCATCATCAATTCGTTATTACGATTGACCACTTTTCCAGAAATTTTTCGAATAGATTGTGCCTTTAAAAATGCACTATTAAAAAGAAAACAATATAGGTAAACGAGAACCAGAATTAAAAACCTCATAAAATTTAATGATTAAGATTTGACTTTTTGCAGAGACAAAAGTCAGCTCTAAACCACGAAAAGAGGTAAGCGAAAGCGAAATCAGGAGTACGAATTTATAAATTAATACTTCTGTTAAGCCTGTAAAGTTTGAAGCTGATAGTTTAAAGGTGTAGTTCCTGTATGTTTTTTAAAGACGGCAAAGAATGTCGATTTCGAATTAAAACCCACATCATAACCAACAGATTCTAAAGTCAATTTATCATTTGACCTTATTATTATACAAGCTTCATTTATTCTCAATTCATTTACATAACTTGTAAAATTCTTTCCCAGATTATTATTCAAAAACTGAGACAATTGATGCGGCGTCACATTTAATTCTTTTGATAAATCCTGTAAGCTCAAATTTGCATTTTTATACAAACTTTTCTCAATCATTTTGTTCTGGAGTTTCTCAAGTAAAAGGGCGGCTTCAGATTCTTCCATTTTCTTTCCCGAAGCTTTTTGTCCGTACAATAAGAATAAATCATCTGTTCTTTTTCGATAGAGAAGAATCGAAATTATCAAATACAAAATAAACGAAAACACAACTGCTCCGCCAATATAAACTGCTGCTCTGGCTCCCATAATTGCTAAAAAATAAAAAAGGAACAGTAAAAAATTCGCCAGAAAAAGCATTCCAAACCATATTTCCGCCGGAGTTGTTTTTTCTTTTATATTGATGATTTTCTTTAAAATATTTCTAATGGTAAAAGCAGAAAAAAGGATATAAACAAACCATTGAAAATAAATAGTTCTGATAAAATAAGTACCCCAAAGTTCTGGATACGTTTTGTATGGATATACTATTCCAACGACTGCAATTAAAATTCCCCAAAACAAAAGTGTCAATTTCCAAGATTTGGGTAAAATCGTAACTTCATCAACGGCAGATTTTAGAAAATAATACAAACAGGGTCCAATAAAAAAACAAGCCGTAAGTCCTAACTGTAAATACAATTTTGGCAGTTCTGGATGGAAATAAACAAATACCGACTTTGCTATTCTTACGCTTAATGCAAACAAAAGCATTCCTAAGAAGTAATTTGTCAAATATTTTTTCTTCGTGAAAAAGAAAAAATAAATACTCAAAATAATTCCATTGAAAGCTCCCAATGCACTAAAAAAAAATAAAAGTTCTTTACCAGTATCCATTATTCAAATTTGTTTATTCTGACAAAGCTAAAAAAAAATGATTTCGGTTTCTTTCTTTTTTAATTATAATAGGAAATGCGATTATTCTTATAGCTGAAAATATTTAACTAATTTTATAACTCTAACAGAAAAACATCAAACAAGATCAAATATTCCAAAATCATGGAAAACAACAACGAACCTTCAGAAGAAACAAAAGAAAGATGGATCAAAGATCCTAATAATTGGATTTGGGGTATTTTTTATTATAACCCAGAAGACAAAAGAATCTTTCCTCCAAAGAAAATTAAAGAGTTTGGCTGGACCACCAATTTTGCAAATCCTAATTCTGTTTTTGTATTATTAGCGATAATGGCTGTTCTTATTACCTTAGGTCGCTACCTTAATTAATTCACTTCAAACTGTAATATTCGAAGTAATAATTCCCGATTATAAATACTACTTTTGATTTTTGAGAGTCAAAGTGTTTATGCTGAAAAAACTAGTGTTTTTTGTGATATTGTTTTGGTATTCTGGGCTTCAGGCTCAGGAAACTGAATCACTGTACAAAACAAAAAAAGTCGTTGCTGCAAAAGACACTATTCATCTCGAACCTTTCAGCATAAACTCCAGTTTTTTTGAGCTTTTAAACTCCAAAAACCAACCTATAGATACTGTTTTTTATAAAATAGATTTTCAAAAAGGGACATTACTTTTAAATGAAAAATTCACTTCTGCTTCAGATACTTTAATTGTCAATTATCTCAATTATCCTGATTTCCTAACAAAAGAATATGGTTTCTACAAAGACAGTCAAGTGGTAAGCAATGATATTGATTCTGAAAAATTATACAAAATTGACAATTCCAATATTAAAAAAACCACTCCATTTGACGGTTTAAATACTTCTGGGAGTATTACTCGAGGTGTAACAATTGGGAATAATCAAAATACGGTTTTAAACTCTAATTTAGATTTACAAATTACCGGAAAAATATCCGACAAAGTTAGTTTGCGTGCCTCGCTGCAAGACAATAATATTCCACTTCAAGATGGCGGTTATTCTCAAAAACTAGATCAGTTTGACAATATTTTTATGGAACTTTTTACGGATGACTGGAACATTCGGGCGGGTGATGTTTTTCTAGAAAATCGGAAAACACAATTCTTGAGTTTCAACAAAAAAGTTCAAGGACTTTCTGCCAGTTTCGATTTTGATACTGAAAAAAGTAAGACTAATGTTTTTGCGTCGGTTTCGTTTGTAAAAGGCCAATATGCTAAAAGTACTTTTACAGGTCAGGAAGGAAATCAAGGACCGTATAAACTTAAGGGTCAGAATGGCGAATTGTATGTTTTGGTAATTTCAGGTTCAGAGCGCGTTTATGTAAATGGTGTTTTGCTTAAAAGAGGTGAAAACAACGATTATGTAATTGACTATAATGCAGGTGAAATTGTTTTTACTTCTCTTTTTACGATAACTTCAGAAATGCGTATCAATGTTGAATATCAATATTCTGAGCGCAATTACAACCGATTAGTGACTTATGCAGGCGCAACGCATGAAAACAAAAGCTGGAGTTTTGGCGGTTATTTGTATTCTGAAAATGACATGAAAAACCAGCCGTTACAGCAAAATCTTTCTACAGAACAAGTACAGGTTTTGGCGCAGGCGGGCGATAATCAAAACTTAATGAAAGCTCCATCGGCATATGAAGATGCTTATGCTGACAATAAAATATTATACAAAAAAAACAGTGTCAATTCTGTAGAATATTATGAGTACTCAAAAAATCCAGCGGATGTTTTATACAATGTAAAATTTAGTCTTGTGGGTAATAATCTAGGAAATTATATCATTCAAAATAATACTTCTGTTGAACGAATTTATGAATATGTTCCGCCTATAAATGGCACTCCGCAAGGAAACTATGAACCTATTGTACAATTGGTCGCTCCAATAAAAATTCAGGTGGCGACTTTTTTAGGAAAATACAATCCTAACGAAAAAACATTGGTTGATTTTGAAATTGCCATGAGCAATAACGACAAAAATTTATTTTCTTCAATTGACGATTCTGATAACGAAGGCATTGCTTTTAAAACGAATATTAAAAAACGTCTTTTTACAAGAAATTGGACTTTAGATGGTTTTGCTGATTATCAATTTGTTCAAAAAGATTTTAGATCTGTAGAACGCTTGTACAACATCGAATTTAATAGGGATTGGAACTTAAACACAGCACTTTTAGGAAATCAAAGTTTACTGGTTACGGGCTTAAACTTTGATTTGTTTGCCAAAAAAGAGACTTCTAATATTGGATTATTTACTTATCAATTTGAGAAATTGGATTTTACCGAAAGTTATTCGGGAGCTCGCCATACCACGACCGCTTTATTCAAATTTAAAAATTGGACAATCGAGAATCAAGGCAGTTTTTTAAATAGTGATGCAACGGCATCGACTTCAAAGTTTATTAGAAATCAAACTAGAACTAAATATCATTTTGGCAAAAACTGGATTGGAGCAAGTATGCAGCTTGAAGATAATCAGGAAAAAGATAAAATTACTAATCAGTTCTCGGCGATAAGCCAGCGATTTTCTGAATATGGTGCTTTTGTCGGACGCGGAGATAGTACAAAGGTTTTTGTTGAACTAGGATATTTACAACGAAGAAATGACAGTTTGCAAAACGGGGTTTTACAGCATGTAAATAACTCGCAGACTTACTATTTAAAATCGAAGCTAATTCAAAATAAAAAAACTGATTTGGCGGTTTATGCTAGTTATCGAAATCTTGATTTTACAGATTCTAACCGAAAAAATGAGCCATCTTTAAACTCTAGGATTCTTTATAACGATCGATTCTTTAACCAATTTATGCAAATAAGCAGTGCTTATGAAACCAGTTCTGGAACCATCGCTCAACAAGAATTCACTTATATTGAAGTTCCTGCCGGGCAAGGCGTTTATACTTGGAATGATTATAATGGTAATGGGATTCAGGAATTGGAAGAATTTGAAATTGCGGCTTTTCCAGATCAGGCAAAGTTTATTCGAATCTTTTTACCGAATCGTGTTTACATCAAAACCAATCAAAATAAATTTTCACAATCTGTTGTACTGAATCCGCTGCAATGGCAAAATGAAAAAGGATTTAAGAAAATCATATCCTATTTCTACAATCAAACTTCTTTTATCATGGATCGAAAAGTGAAAAGTGAAGGTGATCTGGAGTTAAATCCTTTTTATTCTTCAGATGAAAATATTCTGGGTTTGAATTCGAGTTTTAGAAACAGTTTATTCTACAATCGAGGCAAACAAAAACATTCTGTTACGTATTCGTATCTTATCAATAACGGAAAAAGTT
Organism: Flavobacterium oncorhynchi; assembly: GCF_002217355.1. GTDB lineage: Bacteria > Bacteroidota > Bacteroidia > Flavobacteriales > Flavobacteriaceae > Flavobacterium > Flavobacterium oncorhynchi. The sequence goes on from NZ_MUHA01000013.1 coordinate 73,999, forward strand.
TACTTTCAATTGGCTCACAGAATGTCAAAAACAATTCGCATCAATTGCAATACACGCATTTGTATCAAAAAAGCTGGTTGTTTAATTTCTTTACAAAAACAATAAGCACTAATTTGATCTCTGCAGATTTTGTCGAAAAAAACTATGATTTAAAAGGATATCAGCTTGCGCCAAAAATCAGTTATTTATTTTCAAGAAATACTAGTTTAGATTTTTTCTATGAATTTCAAAACAAGGAAAATCAGATTGGCAATTTTGAAACATTAATGCAAAACCGTCTGGGAACTTCATTTTCTTTTGCTGGAGAGAAAAAAGTAACTTTAAATGGTGAGTTTTCTTTTTATGAAAATAAATTTACCGGGAATGAGTTTTCATCGGTAGGATTTCAAATGCTTGAAGGCTTGCAGGCGGGACAAAATTTAGTTTGGAAACTGCTTCTGCAAAAGAATATTACACAGTTTTTAGATGTAAATTTAAACTATCAAGGACGTAAAAGTGAGGCTGGATCTACTGTGCATACAGGCAACGTGCAGCTTAGAGCATATTTTTAGCGGTTAACAAAAAACATAAGAATTAATTGCTTAATTTTATAATACTATTTAAACTAAAATCTTATGAAAAAATTATTATTGCTCTGTTTCATAGTAGTTTTATCTACTAATTTTTACGCTCAGGAAACAGTAACTAAAGCGGCTAAAAGCAAAACCGAAACGGCTGCTAAAAAGACTAAAGCGAAAGCTGATAAAACTACTGCTGATGCTAAGAAAACAGCTGATAAGGCTGCGAAAACTAAAACCACTGCAGAAAAAGAAACCGCTAAAGCGAAAAAAGAAACTACTGCAGCTGCAAAAAAAACAGCAGACAAAGAAACTGCTAAAGCAAAAAAGGAAACAGCAAGCGCTGCTAAAAAAACAACCGCTAAAGCTGAAAGTACAAAAGCTGATGTAAAGAAAACGACTGCAAAAGCTGATGCCGCAGCTAAAACAGCGACAAAAGATGCAACTGCAGCTAAAAAGACTGCGACAAAAACTTTAAAAGAAACGAATGAAAAAGCACCAAAAGTAGCTGATAAGGTTACTGGTGAATACAATGGTAAAAAAGTATATACTGGGCCAAGAGGTGGTAAATACTATATCAACAAAAATGGTAATAAAACCTATATTCAGGATTAAGAAAAAGGTACTGAGGTTCTGAGGGACTAAGATACTAAGATATGAGACTTTGAAGCCGAACTTATGTTCGGCTTTTTTATTTTTAAGCAATAAATTCTTAGAACCTTAGTACCTCAGCCTCTTAGAACCTTAAATAAAATATTGAGTTAATAATTTAGTAATATGTGCGAAATAACATAAAAAACATATTTCTTTATCTTCGTTTGCAAAAAGCGTTAAACTATGAGCATTGACTATTCTGCTAACAAAACAATTTTAGTTGCTCCATTAAACTGGGGACTTGGCCACGCCACAAGATGCATCCCAATTATTAAGGCGCTTCAGGAAAACAATTTTATTCCTATTATTGCGTCAGATGGTGTTGCACTGGCTTTGCTGCGAAAAGAATTTCCCTATATACAAACACTGGAACTGCCTTCTTACCACATTGAATATGCTAAAAATGGTAAAAATTTTAAATGGAAGTTAATTAAAAACCTTCCAAAAATGATTGCTGCTATTTTAGATGAGAAAAAAATGGTGAACGGCTGGATTAAAAAACATGGTATTGACGGAATAATTTCTGATAATAGATTGGGGGTTTTTAGTAAAAAAGTGCCTTCTGTTTTTATGACGCATCAGTTGAATGTGATGACAGGAAACACTACTTGGTTTACGAGTAAATGTCATCAGCATTTTATAAAAAAATATTCGCAGTGCTGGGTTCCGGATTCAAATGAAAAAACAAATCTTACCGGCGATTTAGGTCATCTTAAAAGCAATGCTTTAAATCTTAAATACATTGGCCCTTTGAGCAGAATGCGTAAAAAGGAAACGCCTAAGATATACGATTTGATGATTATTTTATCAGGACCAGAACCGCAGCGTACTTTTTTGGATGAAAAACTTCAAAAAGAAATAGCGGGTTACAAAGGAAAAGTGGTTTTTGTTCAGGGAATTGTGGAAAAAACACAAACCAAATGGCAGGCTGGAAATGTTACTTATTACAACTTTATGAATTCTAAACAATTAGAACAGACTTTTAATGAAAGTGATTTTGTTTTATGTCGTTCTGGTTATACAACTGTTATGGATTTGGCTAAACTGGGTAAAAAAGCTTTTTTTATTCCAACTCCGGGACAATATGAACAGGAATATCTGGCGGTAAAACTTCAGGAAGAAAATCTTGTACCTTATGCAATGCAAGACGACTTTACGATTGATGATTTATCAAAGGTAAAGTCGTTTAAAGGTTTGTCTCAATTTAATGATGAAATAGACTGGGACGCGCTATTTACAGTTTTTGAAGACTAATTTTTTTAGAAATTGAACTGAGCTTGCAATCGCAGTAAATTTCCTTGTTGTCTGTTTATTGGAAGCGCACTGTCCTCAAAAGTTCTATCGGCAATTACATACTCGGCAGTTAATTCTAATGCTTTGATTGGCTGCCATTCGATACCTATTTCGTAATCTCTTACGACATAACTTCTGGCGTCTTTTTCATATTTTTTACCTCCGTCATAATATTGAAATTTTGCAAAAGGATAAAGATGCTGTTTTTTAAAATCGAGTTTATAACTCAATAAAACATAACCTCCATTTAAGTCAGTTTCATCAACAGTATTGGTTAAGGTATTGTAACGAGGTCCTGTTCCTACATTATATTCTGCCTGAATCCCGAAAGGTCTTGGATATAAAACAAAAGTTGCTCCTACTCTTTGATCTTTCACATATTGTGGATCATTAACTTTTACTCCCTGTGAAATTTCACCTGTAAAAGCCCATTTACCTGTGTATGCTTGGATTCCTGGCTCTATAATTTGACTTCCAATCACAAAAGGATAAGTAACCCTGGCCACGACATTTAAATCTCTGTTGCCGTCTAGTTTATTTGCTATTTGCCCATTGTAAACTCCAAAAGCAAAAACTCCATAATCACCTGATCCTTTAAATCCGTCTTTTACAAGCATTTCAAAACGTTTTCTAATTTCGGCAGGTGCCCAATAAAAAAACAAACCTAAATCACGCTCATTCAAAATGGCACTATTCATCGCATCGTTACGATCTAAGGCTAAACGCTGCGAACTTGACTGCATATTTTCGAAACCGTATGGAATTTTACTCTGTCCAACACGAACGCGATATTCTTTTTTCTTATCAAAGGAAAGATCAAAATACAAGTCACGAATTTGCACAAAATTCTGAATTCCAGTACTTGGAGAACTCGCAAAATCGGGTTGAAAATAAAAGAATACATTAGGATGGACCTGTCCTGAAAACACTAAACGTGCACGACGAATAAAAAGTCCGTTGTTTGATTTTGCGTCTGGAGCTGTAGAAGTTGTTCCCCAAGATTTATCACATTGTTCGCAGGAAACTTTATCGTTTGTAGAGAACAATCCATTGTATCTAATTTGCGCATAACCTCTTAAAGAAATTCTGTCGTACCAATGTTCCTCACCGCTGACTCCCGATTTAGTATCTGGCAGTTTCGCTTTATTGATAGAGTCTAAAATACGAATTACTTCGTTTTTTACTTCTTGCTTGTTCAAATCTTGTGCATTTGATGCCCAAGTCAACAGTAATAAAACTGCAATTATTTTTCTTTTTATCATTCTTTCTTAAATCCCTTAATTTCAGAATGCAAAGATGTATCACCTATGTTAAGAAATCATTAACCAGATGTTACTATAATAAAAATTTATTGTTATGGACTAAATCCGAATGTTGATTTATTGTTAAACACCTTTGTTTTAGGACGTTTGACAAAAACTCAATTACAATTTTTTAACGTCAGCTTTTTGATTTTTAAGCGCTTTTTCGAGCGTAAAAGAGAATTCTGAACCAATTCCGAACTCACTTTCTACATAAACTTTCTCTTTATGCGCCTCAATAATATGCTTTACGATCGCCAAACCTAAACCAGAACCTCCTTCTGATCGAGTACCGCTTTTATCAACTCTATAGAAACGTTCAAAAAGTCGCGGAATATTTTGTTTCTCAACTCCTTCTCCGTTATCACTGATACGTATTAAAACTTTTCTCTTGGTTAAATTGACAACACCAACTTCTGTTAAACCGCCTTCTTTTCCGTATTTGATCGAGTTTACAATTAGATTTTCTAAAACTTGTTGAATCCTGTCTTTATCACCTCGAATAATTACGGATTGTACATTTTTACTTTCAAAAGCCAATTTAATTTTCTTTTTGTCTGCTTTCATTTCTAACAAATCGAAAACATTATGAATGAGCTCTACAATATCAAAATCTGTAATCATCAAATTTAAATCACCAGATTCCAATTTGGTAATCATATCTAAATCTTCAACAATGTAAATTAATCGTTCAACTCCTTTTTCGGCACGTTTTAAATATTTTTTTCGGATATTTTTATCATCCATTGCTCCATCAAGCAAAGTCGAAACGTAACCTTGAACGGTAAATAATGGTGTTTTTAATTCGTGCGAAACATTTCCTAGAAATTCTCTGCGGTATTGCTCTCGAATTTCGAGCATTTCGATTTCCAGCTTTTTATCTGTAGCAAACTTTTTTACTTCTCGCGACAGCGTTTCCATATCAGTTGTTATTGGCTGATTGATAAGTGTTGTTGATTCTAACAGCGAAACCTCATCGTATATTTTTTTTACTCTTCTATATATAAAACGTTCTACACGATATTGCAAAACCAGAAATGAGAAGATGTAAATTGAGATTAAAAAAATTATGCCAAATGCAATTTGGTGTTTCAATTGACCTTTATAAAATAAAGACATCAATATGAGTACAAATCCTGTTGCAAATAGACTTATATATAATGCCGATTTTACAGCAAACTTGTATGTTTTTTTAAAATTAATTTTCATTGAAAATATTAAACCATTAACAGATTATTTTTTCACCATGTAAGTGATATAAGTTTATTTAAAAGTAAAACTTAATGGTGTGCATTTACATAAGAACCAAAAAAAGCAAATCTTTGTCAAAGTTCAGAACTTTGACAAAGATAATTATTGTGAATGTAGGTAAACCACAAATTAAATGAACTTATATCATCAATATGGGTTTCCTTAATATTAAATCCTTAAACTTCAAATTTGTAGCCTACTCCTTTTATAGTTTTAAAAAGGTCTTCGCCTATTTTTTCGCGTAGTTTTCTAATATGAACATCAATTGTTCTTCCTCCTACTACCACTTCGTTCCCCCAGACTTTATCAAGAATTTCATCTCTTTTAAAAACTTTACCTGGTTTTGAAGCTAATAAATAAAACAATTCAAATTCTTTTCTTGGAAGCGCAATTTCTACATTGCCTTTAATAATTTTATACTCTTCGCGGTTAATCTCGATTCCTCCAACATTTATAGTATCACTAACTACTTCTTGTTCTTTTAACCTTCTTAACAGAGCCTTTACTTTTGAGACCAATAATTTTGGTTTTATTGGCTTAGTAATATAATCATCAGCACCAGCATCAAAACCAGCTACTTGCGAATAATCTTCACTTCTTGCAGTAAGAAATGTTATGATAACATTATTTAATTCAGGGATTTTTCTGATGTGCTCACAAGCTTCCATTCCGTCCATTTCAGCCATCATCACGTCCATAATAATTAATTCTGGCAATTCTTTCTGAGCTTTTGCTATAGCATCTTTTCCGTTAGAAGCTGTAACAATCTGATAGCCTTCTTGAGCAAGGTTATAGCCAACGATTTCTAAGATATCTGGTTCGTCGTCAACTAATAAAATCTTGGTTTGTGTTTTTTTCATAAATAGCAAAAATTGAGATTTTTACATCAAATTCTCTTTAATATATATCCGATGTTTTTTATTTCACAGGGTAAATATAGTAATAAATGAATCGTTAAAAATTGCTGTTAACGGTAATTTAATCTGGTAACAATTTGATAATCTTTAGTACACAAAAACATAACAAGTTCGTAACATCGACTTCACAGCTCAGTTATTTCTTTGCACAAAAATAAATCAAACACAACACTGAAATGAAATTCAATTTAAAATTTCTATTTATTGCATTATTTATCTGTACGATTTCAATCGCACAAAACAAAGGTACGATTTCTGGCGTTTTAACCGACAAAGAAATGAACAACGAAGCCTTGCCTTTTGCAAATGTTTTAATTAAAGGTACAAACATTAGCGTAAATACTGACGTTGACGGAAAATATTCGTTAAGCGTAAATCCAGGAAATTATATCGTTATTTATAGTTTTTTAGGATATGAATCTAAAGAAGCTCCAGTTGCAGTAAAAGCAAACGAAACTGTAGTGGTAAATCAAGCACTTTCTTCGGGAAGTTTCACTCTTAAAGATGTAGTGGTAAAATCGGCTGCAGTAAACAGACAAAAAGAAACTGCTCTTTTGCTGGAACAAAAAAATGCGGTCGACATTAAACAAGCAATTGGTGCACAAGAACTTTCTAAAAAAGGAGTAAGTGATGTTGCAAATGCAGTTGTAAAAACCACTGGTATTACAAAACAAGAAGGAACGAATAACATTTTTGTGAGAGGTTTGGGAGACCGTTACAACTCTACAACAATGAATGGACTTCCAATTCCTTCAAACGATCCAGAAAAGAAAAACATCAACTTAGATATTTTCTCAACAGACATTATCGAGTACGTTTCTATCGACAAAGTATACAACGGAAAATTCTTTGGAGATTTCGCTGGAGGAAATGTTGATATCGTTTCAAAAGATTACAAAGGAAACGGATTTTTCAAAATTGATTTTGAGTCTAAAGTTAATACAAATGCTCTTGGAGAAAACAATTTTAATTTGCAAAAAGGACCAAACGCTTTTGGATTCAGTAAAGCTGAAATTCCAAACAATCCTTTAACGCAATACAATTACGGTACTTTGCAATTCGACAAAAAAACACCAATTGGAGGTTCTTTCGGAATTTCGGGTGGTGATTCTTACAATGTTGGTGAAGCTGGAAAAATCAACATTTTTGGAACTGCATCTTTCACAAATGAATATGCTTCAAGAACACAAGGTATTGCAAGAGGAAGCGTTAATGCGGCAGGTGTTGCCGGAAAAGACCTAGATTACAACTATCTTTCATACAACACCAATACTACTGGAATGTTTAATGTTGGTTACAAAATCAACAACAGAAACAAAATCAACTTCAATAGTTTATATATCAATACCTCTTCACAAAAAAAAGAAGAATCTAGAGGATATATTGTTGACTTAGCAAACGAAGGAAACGGTTACATCCGAAGAAATGAATATGAGAAATCAGCTTTATGGGTAAACCAATTGTTGGGAGAACATAAATTGAGCGAAAGAAGTACTCTTAACTGGGGCGGTTCTTTTAATACTGTAAAACAAGACATCCCAGACAGAACATACAATACAATGAACCTTGTTGAAGGCGGTTATGTAATTAACTCTCAATCTGCTCCAAATAACCACCGTTATTTCCAAACTTTAAAAGAAAATGAATTGGCAGCAAATTTATCTGTAAACTACAAATTCAGCAAAAATGATGATGGAGATTATAGAGGAAAATTTACGGCAGGTTACAACGGAAGATTCAAAAATAGAGATTTCGAAGCAACTCAATTCAACTTTAAAACTACAACATTCCCTGTTTCACACACAGGTGACATCGTAGATCCTAACAACCTGGATTTATTCTATAACCAACAAAATCTAGACAACAACTTCTTTACGATTTCAACTTTCCGTGGAGGACCAGAAGTTCCAAATGCACTTGACCCACAAACATACAGTGGAGATTTGACTATCAATGGCGGTTATTTAAATACTGAATACAAATTCAACAAATTAACTGCAGTTTTAGGATTAAGAGCTGAAGTTATTACACAAAATGTTGACTGGAGTACACAGTTGGATCCTGCCGGAGGAAGCGATAAATTAGAAAAAACAGCTTTCTTACCAAGTTTGGTATTAAAATACGAACTTAACGAAAAACAAAATTTACGTTTTGGATTCAGTAAAACTTATACGCTTCCACAATTCAAGGAAAGATCTCCTTTTATCTATGAGGAGTTTTTACAAGCAAAAATTGGTAACCCATTTTTATACGCTTCAGATGATTACAACTTTGACTTAAAATGGGAAATTTTCCCAAACAGCGACGAAGTTCTTTCTGTAACAGGTTTTGGAAAATACATCTTAAACCCAATCAACGAAGTGGTTATCAACTCTTCTACAAATGATATCTCTTACGTAAACTCTGGAGATTATGGTTATGTAGCAGGTGCTGAATTAGAATACAAGAAAACACTTTTTAATTTTGACAGTGAAAACACTAAAAAATTAACCGGAGGAATCAACGTATCATATTTGTATAGCAAACAAGAATTAAACAACGAAAAAGTTCAAGAAGAAACACAAGGAACTCGTCCAACCACTTTTACCAACACTACTGGTAAATTTACAGGAGCTTCTCCTTTGTTACTAAATGCTGACTTATCTTTCTTCAATGAATGGAATGACAAAAAAAGCAACTTAACTACAACTTTAGCTTATACATATTTCTCTGACCGCGTTAATGCAATTGGTACTTTAGAAAAAGGAGATTTGGTTGACAAAGCTGTTGGTTCATTAGACTTCATTGCAAAATCAAAACTAAACAAAAACTACAGCCTTGGTTTCTTAGTAAAAAACATACTTGATCCAACTGTAAACAGAGTTCAGGAAAACAAATCAGGTGATGTAAGTGTTTTGAGCTACAAAAAAGGATTAAACTTAAGCTTACAATTTAGCTACGAGTTCTAAGCCTTAAAAGATATTTGAATTAGTAAAAAAAGACAGCTCAAACAGCTGTCTTTTTTTATGCCCTTTTAACCCAAAATATTCCCTTAACAAGTTAACATTGACTTAATATAGAAGAGCCTTTTTATTAAACTAACAATTACAGTAGCTTAACATCTACGAAGGATTTCTAACCCATCTTTGCAACAGAAATTAAACACACAAAAAAAATTATTAAAACGATTATGAAAAAATCAATTTTAAATTTCGTTACAGTTTTTGCTTTATCAGGAGTTTTGCTTACAAGCTGTTCTTCTAATGATGATGAAAAAAAACCAACTTCTTCGTTTACGGCGGATCCTGCTAACTTTCAAGGAAAAATCACTGATGGCGAAGTAATTCTTGATGCTACTAAAACGTACAAATTAACTGGAGCTATTAAAGTAGAAAATGGTGCTACTTTGACAATTCCTGCAGGAACAGTAATTGAAGGAACAGGCGGAACTTCATCTTATATCTCTGTTGCACAAGGTGCAAAAATTAACGTAAACGGTACTGCTGATAAACCAGTTGTAATGACTGCTTCAGTTAAAGCTGCTGGTAAATGGGGTGGTTTAGTAATTTGTGGAAAAGCACCTATCAACCGTGACAATGGTAAAACTCCTACTGCAACATCTGAGGTTGCTGATTTAACTTATGGTGGAACTGTTGCTAATGATAATTCAGGTTCTATTAAATATCTAAGAATTGAGTACGCTGGTGCTGCTTTCAATACTGAAAAAGAATTCAACGGACTTTCATTCTTCGGAGTTGGTTCAGGTACGATTGTTGAAAATGTACAAGCTTATTACGGAGCTGACGACGGATTTGAATTCTTCGGAGGAACTGTAAATACAAAAAACTTAATCTCTATCGGTAACGAGGATGACCAATTTGACTGGACTGAAGGTTGGAGTGGAACAAACGAAAACTGGTATGGTAAATTAGATTTCGGAAAAGGAAACAGAGGAATTGAAGCAGATAACTTCGAATTTGGATATGCATTTGCTCCAATCTCTAACCCATCAATCACAAACTTAACTCTTGTTGGACCTGGAAGTACTGCATCTACAGCAAACTTTCAAGAAAACCAAGCTATCAAATTAAGAAGAGGAACTAAAGCTAAAATCTCTAACGTAGTAGTTAGTGCTTGGGCAACTGGTGTTGATGTTGAAAATGATGAAACTATCGCTTTCGTTGGTACAGATTTAAAAGTATCAAACATATTATTCCTTGCTGATGTACCAACAAAAACTAAAGGAAAGAAAACAGATGGAACTTCTGCTAGCGTTACTGGTGTAATTACTGAATCAGCAACTGCAACTGGAGCTGGAAACGGTATTGCTAAACCAACATGGGCTGCTGGATGGTCAGTAGGTTTCTAATCAATTAAAACATAAAATGTTAAAAACATCCTAATAATTTAGGATGTTTTTTTTTGGCTTAGTTTTTGTAATTTTTTTTGTATATTTACTCATCCAAATAAATGCGATGGCAAAAAACTACTTTTATATTATTTTTTTATTGGCTTTTTTCTTTACTGTAAGTGTTTCAGCACAAGACAGTAAGCAATTACCAAAAACTCAAGAGTCCGTAGGAATTGAGGGTCTCAGCTTGTACCCTAACCCAGTGGTCAATGGAAAAGTATATATTACCTCAAAAAATGATTTAGAAAAAGAAATCATCATTTTTGACATCTTAGGAAAAAGAGTATTACAAGTGCATCTAAGCTCAAAAGAACTAAACGTTTCAGATCTTGTTCCCGGCGTTTACATTATAAAAATAAGCGAGCAAAATGCTACGGCAACCCGAAAGCTCATTATTCGATAAAACACAAAAAAAGCTCCATCAGGAGCTTTTTTTAGTTTACAGTGTTGCTTTTTAGTATTCAATCTCATTATAGCTTACGAAATTTGATACTTAAGAATACTGAAACTAAAAAAGGCAACACTGAACGCTAAAAAATAAATATCTTTGCACAAAAAAAGTTTTGATTACAGCCAGCGATATATTTACGATTTCCAGCCATAAGCAATTTGAAAAAACAGCACTAAAAGTGTTTCGCTTTCAATATGAGAACAATCTAGTATATCGTGATTTTTGCGATTTCCTTAAAACAAATGTGCAGCAGGTAAAAACATTGGCACAAATTCCATTTTTACCTATTCAGTTTTTTAAAAGCCATGACGTAGTATCAAACACCAATCCTGCCCAAGTTACTTTTACCAGCAGCGGCACGACCGGAATGATTACAAGCAGGCATTTGGTAACCAATGTTTCTCTTTACGAAGAAAGTTACCGAAAAGGATTTTCTCAATTCTACGGCAATATCGAAGACTATGTTGTTTTAGCCCTTTTACCGTCCTATTTAGAGCGTGAGGGATCTTCACTTATTTACATGGTCGAAGACTTAATAAAACTATCTAATCAGCCTGAAAGTGGGTTTTATTTACACAATCACGACGACTTAATTAAAAAACTGACTGAACTTGACGAATCGGGTCAAAACGTAATTTTAATTGGCGTTACGTATGCTTTGTTAGATTTAATCGAAAAACACCAATTCAACCTTCAAAATACCATTATTATGGAAACTGGAGGAATGAAAGGAAAACGCAAAGAAATGATACGTGAAGAACTCCACGAACAACTTTGCAAAGGATTTGGTGTAAATGCAATTCATTCAGAATACGGAATGACAGAACTTTTAGCGCAAGCTTATTCTTTAGGCGAAGGTGTATTTGAATGTCCTTCTTGGATGCATATTTTAGTTCGTGATCCAGAAGATGCTTTAACCTATATAAAAGATGGAAAAACCGGCGGAATCAACGTTATTGATTTAGCCAATATAAATTCCTGTTCATTTATTGCCACCCAGGATTTAGGCAAAAAAAATCCCAACAACTCTTTCGAGGTATTGGGACGTTTTGATAATTCTGACATTCGTGGGTGTAATTTGATGGTGTTATAGTTTAATCGTTGATTTGTCAAATCGTTTAATCGGCTCAACGCTCGATTAAACAATTACCCGATTAAACAGTTAAACAACACGAATCACAAAATAGTTTTTCTTTCCGCTTTGTAATAACACAAATTGATTGTTAATCAAATCATTTGCAGTTAATACAAAATCTTCTTTTATTTTTTCTCTGTTTACAGAAATAGAGTTAGCAGTCAACGCGCGTCTAGCTTCTCCGTTTGATTTAAAGAAACCCGTTTTCTCGTTTAAAACCGTTACAATATCTAATCCGTTTTCTAAATCAGCCTTTGCAATTTCAGCTTGCGGAACTCCATCAAAAACTTCTAAGAAAGTCACTTCATCTAATTTTTTCAAATCATCAGCAGTAGAATTTCCAAACAAGATATTCGAAGCCTGAATCGCTTTTTCTAATTCTTCTTTACTATGAACAAAAATCGTAATTTCTTCAGCCAATTTCTTTTGTAAGATTCTTAAATGCGGTGCTGTTTGATGCTCAGCAATTAAAGACTCAATAGTTTCTTTGTCCAAGAATGTAAAGATTTTAATGTATTTCTCTGCATCAACATCTGTTGAATTTACCCAAAATTGGTAAAACTTGTACACAGAAGTTTTATCAGCATCCAGCCAAACATTTCCACCTTCAGATTTTCCAAATTTAGACCCGTCTGCTTTTGTAATCAAAGGCGTTGTCAAAGCAAAAGCCTTTGCTCCTTCTCCACCCATTCTACGCACTAATTCTGTACCTGTAGTAATATTTCCCCATTGGTCAGAACCTCCCATTTGCAAAATACAATTATTGTTTTTATACAAATGATAAAAGTCGTACCCTTGAATTAATTGATATGTAAATTCCGTAAAAGACATTCCTTCACCTTCTCCGCTAAATCTTTTTTTAACAGAATCCTTCGCCATCATATAATTTACTGTGATACGTTTTCCAACTTCACGAGCAAAATCAATAAACGAGAATTCTTTCATCCAGTCATAGTTATTTACCATTACTGGAGCATTTGCTTCTTTTGAATTAAAGTCTAGGAAACGAGACAGAACACTTTTAATTCCGGCAACGTTTTTAGCCAAAGCTTCTTCGTTCAACAAATTTCTTTCGTCAGATTTTCCAGAAGGATCACCAATCATTCCAGTCGCGCCGCCCACAAGAGCGATTGGCTGATGACCAAAATTCTTTAAATGAACCAATAAAATAATCTGAACCATACTGCCAATATGCAGCGAATCTGCTGTTGGATCAAAACCAATATATGCCGAAGTTACCTCTTTTAGCAATTGTTCTTCCGTTCCTGGCATGCTATCATGGTACAAACCGCGCCACTTTAATTCTTCAACTAGATTCTTCATTTTTAAAATATTTTGCGCAAATATAATCAATGGTAATGGCAATGGCAAAAACTTATGCCACTAAGGCGTTAAGGCACAAATATTATTTTAAAAAAATCAAAACTTTGCGCATTAGCGCCTTTGTGACAAAAACCAAAAAACCTTTGCAACTTTGTTCCTCTGCAACTTTGAACCTTTGCAAAAAACCTTTGCAACTTTGTCTCTCTGCTTCTTTGCACCTTTCCAACAAAAACTTATATTTACAAAATGGTATTAGTAACTGGCGGAACAGGTTTAGTAGGCTCACATTTATTGCTTCATTTAATCGAAAATGGAGAAAACGTTCGGGCAATTTACAGAACCAAAAATAACATTCAAAAAGCAAAATCAGTTTTTGAACTTTACAAGAAAGAAGCTTTATTTGAAAAAATAGAATGGCTTGAAGCCGATATCTTAGACGTTCCTTCTTTAGAAACTGCCTTTATTAATGTTGATTACGTTTACCACTGCGCCGCTTTAATTTCATTCGACCCAAAAGATGAAGAAGCACTTCGAAAAATAAACATCGAAGGAACTGCTAATATGGTTAATTTTTCGATTGCATTAGGTGTAAAGAAATTTTGCTTTGTAAGTTCTATTGCCGCACTTGGCGATTTGGCATCGCACGAAACTTACATTACTGAAGAAACAGACTGGAATCCCGAAAAACCACACAGCGATTATGCTATTTCTAAATACGGTTCTGAAATGGAAGTATGGCGCGCTCATCAAGAAGGTTTAGATGTTATAATTGTAAATCCCGGCGTAATTTTAGGACCAATTCCGAAAACAAAAAACAAACAGCAGGGAAGCGCTGAATTGTATTTAAAAGTTGCCAACGGTCTTTCGTTTTACACTCTTGGAAGTACTGGTTTTATTACCGTTGATGATGTTGTAAAAATTTCTAGCCAATTAATGCATAGTGAAATTAAAAATGAGCGTTTTACTTTAATTGCCGACAATATTGTTTTTAAAGATATTCTTGATACAATTGCCGAGGTTTTAAAAGTAAAAAAACCAAGCCGTCATGCAAAACCTTTATTTATGAATTTCCTATGGATGGCTGACGGAATATTTTCAACTTTATTTTTTCAAAAAAGACGCCTTACAAAAGCAACTGCAAAAGCTTCTTATTCTAAAAATCTGTATTCAAATGAAAAAATAAAAACCGCTCTAGGAACGGTTTTTACAGATGTACATCAATATGTTAAAGATATTTCTAAATTATAGAATTATTTTTTTGGCTGCGGTTTCATTTGTCGTCTTATAGAATCAAGATTTATTTGACTCTTTGTCTTTTTAATCGAATCTTTCGGCTTTTCTTTATCCTTAAGATTCACCGCTTTCATCGCCTTTTTCTCTTCAATTTTAACGATCGAATCTGTGTCTCTTTGATTTTTTGCTAATCGTTTTCCAACCTCATCAAACATCTCTTTGTAGTTCTCATAATCTGCAGCATAATACATATTATTTTGAGCAAATTGAAGACTATCTACTTTGTATTTCTTTAAAATAAACTTCGTTGGATTTGTTTCTGTAGAATCTAACGAAATTGGATTTTGATATTTCATTGCTTCTAGAAGAGACAAATCATACATAATATCAATCATTTTATCTTTCTCAATAAGTTTAGCGGGCTGTTTCACAACCTCTCTTTTACAACTTACAGAAAGAAATATAACTAATACTATTACAAAACAATTTTTCATTTCGCTTTTTTATCTATCAAACAATAAACGTTTTCCAGCACGGATATCTTTTACTTTAAAGTTATTGTAAACCATTTCACCATTTACAAAAGTGTGCGTAATTCTCGATTTAAAAGCTGTCCCTTCAAACGGAGACCAACCGCATTTGTATAAAATGTTATCTTGATTTACACTCCAAGGCAAACTTGGATTTACAATTACCAAGTCAGCATAATAACCTTCCTTAATAAAACCTCTTTTTTCAATTTTAAAGATTTTAGCCGGATTATGACACATTTTCTCTACAATTTTCTCTACACTTATTTTACCTTGATGATGCGCTTCGAACATTGCAACAACGGCATGCTGTACAAGCGGACCTCCTGAAGGTGCTTTTAAGTAAGATTGTAATTTTTCTTCTTTTGTATGCGGCGCATGATCTGTTGCAATAACATCAATTCTACCGTCATTCAAAGCTTCCCAAAGTGCTTTTCTATCACTTTCCGTTTTTACAGCAGGATTCCATTTAATAAAATTTCCTTTTGTTTTATAATCTTCATCGGTAAACCAAAGATGATGCACACAAACCTCAGCGGTAATTTTTTTATCTTCTAATGGAATTTTGTTTGTAAACAATTCCATTTCTTTTGCAGTCGATAAGTGAAAAATATGCAAACGCGCTCCTGTTCTTTTTGCCAAAGCCACTGCTTTTGAAGACGAAATATAACAAGCCTCAGCACTTCTAATTAAATTATGCGCTGTTACCGGAACATCTTCACCGTATTTTTCTTTGAACTCTGCTAAATTATTTTGAATAGTAGTCTCATCTTCGCAATGTACAGCGATTAACATTGGTGTGCTTGAGAAAATTTTTTCTAAAGTCTCTTCTTTGTCAACAAGCATATTTCCAGTTGAAGAACCTAGAAATATCTTAATTCCAGCAACATTTTTAGGATTCGTTTTTAGAACTTCTTCTAAGTTATCATTAGTAGCCCCCATCATAAACGAATAGTTCGCAAATGATTTTTGGGCAGCGATTTGATATTTATCTTCTAATATTTCTTGTGTAACAGCATTTGGAACCGTATTTGGCTGTTCGATAAAAGAAGTAATTCCTCCCGCAACCGCAGCTCTTGATTCTGATTCAATATCACCTTTATGCGTTAAACCAGGTTCTCTAAAATGAACTTGATCATCGATTGCGCCTGGGATTAAATAACTTCCTTCGGCATCGACAACAATACAATCAGATGATTTTAAACTGATACTATCAGCGACTTCAACAATCAAGTCGTTTTCTATAAAAACATCTCCATCAAAAATAGACCCTTCGTTTACAATTTTTGCATTTTTAATTAAAATCCTATTCATGTTCTATCTTTATAATGTATTGACTAATTTTTTTAATCTTAACGAAATCACTCCAAGAATTGCTTCTTTGATAATGGCGTTACTCATTTTCGAAACTCCTTTTGTTCTATCTGTAAAAATAATTGGCACTTCTTTAATTTCAAATTGAGCACAATAAGTTCTGTACTTCATTTCGATTTGAAACGCGTATCCCACAAACTTTATTTTGTTAAGATTAATTTTCTCTAAAACTTCTCTTTTATAACAAACGAAACCAGCCGTTGCATCGTGAATTTTCATACCGGTAATAAACTTCACGTATACTGAAGCGAAGTATGACATCAAAACACGGCTTAAAGGCCAATTTACCACATTTACACCTTTTACGTAACGGGAACCAATAGCCAAATCAGCTCCACCAAAATGACAAGCATCATATAATTTCTCTAAATCATTTGGGTTATGCGAAAAGTCAGCGTCCATTTCAAAAATGAAATCGTATTTACGCTCCAAAGCCCACTTAAAACCATGAACATAAGCTGTTCCTAAACCCGCTTTTTTAGCTCTTTTTTCAAGAAACAATCTTCCAGAAAACTCTTCTTGCAAAGCAATCACTTTATCAGCAGTATGATCAGGAGAATTATCATCAATTATTAAAAGATGAAAAGGTTTATGCTGTGAAAGTACCGCTCTCACAATACTTTCAATATTTTCAATTTCGTTATAAGTTGGAATTATGACAATACTATCACTCATTTTTCTTGGTAATTTCACCGCAAAAGTAAACTTTTTATAGCATTTGGTTCATAATAAATACATAATAAAAGTATTGATGCAAAAAATTACTAATTTTGTGCGCTATGATTGAACAACTTCATCCTCGAATTATTGAAAACAAAGATTGGGCAACTGTTTTATTCATCCTGACCTTTGCGATTGTTGCTATAACAAAATCAGCATATGAAACTCGCTTTTCTGAGTTCAGCAGGCTGATTTTCTCAGACAAATATGCTAAAATTTATCGCGACAATAATCATATAAACAGCAGCTTTACTGTTGGCTTGTTTTTTGTGCAGATTATTTCATTTGCTTTTTTTATTCAACTTACGATGAGCATTTATGGAACGGCATCAAAAACAGATTATTTATTGTTCATCCGAATTGCAACTTTTCTTCTTTATTTTATTCTTGCAAAATATTTGATCGAAAAAATTGTAGCAGCTTCGTTCAATATTGATGATTTTATGGAACTTTTTAACTTACAAAAAGTAACCTACAGGACTTACATTGGCGTTTTAATACTTCCTATTAATGCTATTTTATTCTATTACAACAATATTCCAATAATTGTTCCGTTTGCGATCATAGGTATTTCGCTGTGTATCAGCTTATACTCATATTTTATTTCAATTAAAACGTATCAAAACGTAATTATCGACAAGTTGTTTTATTTTATTTTATATCTTTGCGCTCTTGAAATAGCCCCTTATTATTTTCTCTATTATTGGATGACAAAAGGGAGTGCTTAGTAAATGTTTATAATATGAAAGTGAAAACAATTTTGGTGTCACAGCCTGAACCTAAAGTGGAGAATTCTCCTTACTTTGAGCTCCAACAAAAACACAAAATAAAAATTGATTTCAGACCATTTATTCATGTGGAAGGGGTTAGTGCAAAAGAGATTCGATTACAAAAAATCGACCTTAATCACTATACTGCTATCATTTTAACAAGTCGAAATGCTGTAGATCATTTTTTTAGAGTGGCTGATGAAATGCGCTACAAAGTTCCTGAAGGATTGAAATATTTTTGTCAATCTGAAGCAGTTGCATTTTATCTGCAAAAGTATGTAGTATACAGAAAACGTAAAATTTACGTTGGAGCTAAAGATTTTGCTGATTTATCGCCTCTAATTAAAAAATACAAAGACGAGAAGTTTTTACTTCCAGCATCTGACCAATTAAATGCAGACGCTCCAATAACATTAAATAGTCTAAAAGTAGATTGGGCACAAGCCGTTTTTTACAGAACTGTAATGAGCGACTTATCTGATCTTGCCGATGTTTATTATGATGTTTTAGCATTTTTCAGCCCAACAGGAATTAAATCATTGTTTAAAAACTTCCCAGACTTTAAACAAAACAATACCAGAATCGCTGTATTTGGAAGTACAACTCAAAAAGAAGCTTTAGATCACGGTTTAAGAATCGACATTCTTGCTCCAACACCTGAAACCCCTTCTATGACAATGGCTCTTGAAAAATACATCGCCGAAGCAAACAAAGGAAAATAAACCTTAAGAATATAAAATATTTAAAATTCCAAATTCCAACTTAATCACTTGGGATTTGGAATTTTTGTTTTACACCCTTTCGTTTCCTATGGTTGAAACCACGGATTCTATTTTTGGAATTTGGGATTTAAAAAATTGGAATTTTATTTTTCCTTCCTTTTAACTATATTTGATTTCTATTCTAAACCAAATTAAAAGAATTAGTTTCAAATTACAAGTTATGAAAATCAACTCCTTATTAATTGAGATTGACGGTATCGACAAAGAAATTCTTCGATATTTAATGGACGATGCCCGAAAACCTATTCTGCAAATCGCTAATAAAATAGGCATCTCTGGAGCTGCAATTCATCAGCGTTTAAAAAAACTGGAACAATCCGGCGTTATTTCAGGATCTAAATTTACAGTAAACCCAAAAGTTCTAGGCTATAACACTATGGCCTTTGTAGGTGTTTATCTAGACAAAGCCTCCAGAAACTCCGAAGCCGTAAAAGACCTTAGAAAAATTCCCGAAGTACTGGAATGTCATTATACCACAGGGAACTGGTCGGTACTAATTAAAATTATCTGTCGAGATAACGAACATTTAATGCAGCTTTTAAATACCAAAATTCAAGCAATTGAAGGTGTTTCAAGAACCGAAACCTTTATTTCATTAGATCAGCAGATTGACAGACAGATTCAATTATAAATGTGTCAATGAAAAAATTTGATAATTAGATAATTTTCTAAATGTGATAAAATAAAAAAAAACGGACAAATTTTAAAAATCTGTCCGTTTTTACTATAAATTATCTAATTGACTAATTATCTCAATTACGAAATTAGTTCCTTCTGCTTCCTGAGTAAATCGAGATATAGTACAACAGCGTTGCGATTGAACCTATAGCCGCTACGACATAAGTTCTTGCCGCCCATTTTAAGGCATCTTTTGCACCTGCCTGTTCTTGTTGAGTCAGCATATGTTTATTTTCTAACCAAGCTAATGCTCTATTACTTGCATCATATTCTACCGGCAGCGTTATAATCGTAAACAATGTAGTTGCTGCAAAAATAACAATCCCAATTAGCAATAATTGAGGAAAAGTTCTAATCATTAAGATTCCCGCAAGCAAAATCCACTGTACATAATTTGAAGCCACACTTACAATAGGCACTAATTTAGAACGCATTGTTAACCATTCATAACCAATAGCATGCTGAACCGCGTGCCCGCATTCGTGTGCCGCAACAGCAGCCGCCGCCGCATTACGATGATTGTAAACCGCTTCACTTAAATTAACTGTTTTATCTGCAGGATTATAATGATCTGTTAACTGCCCTGGAGTCGAAATAACACGAACATCCGTAATACCATTATCAGCAAGCATTTTTTCAGCAATTTCCGCACCGCTCATTCCGTTTCGTAATTGCAGTTTAGAATATAATTCGAATTTACTTTTTAGTCTTGAACTTACCAGCCAGCTGAATAACATTATAGCTCCGGCAATAATTAAATATCCACTTCCCATATTTTTATCTTTTTTTGATTGATTTTTAAAGTTACAAAACAAATCACAATTTCTGAACCAAACTCTAAAAATGACATTTTGACATCCAAAACAGTAATTACGGCAGTAGAAATATTAAAAAATTTAACAAAAAAAAGACGCACTTCGGTGCGTCTATACAATATGGCCGTAAAATTATCCCTTAAAGCAGCTGATTATTTACTTCTTCAAACTTCTCAATCAGGGCATTTATTCTTAGCTGCTGTTTTTTAATTTGTTTTGGACGAATATAAAACCAATTAAACGCCATCCAAAGTAATGTTATTCCATAACACAAACTCGCACCCAAAGCGCTCATTCTACTGGCATATTCATACATGTATAAGCAAATTCCAGTTGTAAGCAGCAGAAAGTACAAACTCATCATTTTTGTCTGCATAAACTGTTGTTTCTTTTTAATCAAAATCAGTTTGTGTAAATATTCCTGATTCGTTTGTGTCGCATCGATATTTCTAAAAGGAGTCAACAATTTATTAAAAGCAAATACATAAATAACCATCGCCAAAATCGTTAAAACAATCCCGATTTTAGTCGAAATAAACTCCGGTTGATAATATATCCATATAAAAACAATAAATGCGGTTGTCAAAAAAAGCAAAACATTTGTTATCCATAAACTTCTTAAACCTGCTTTTTTAAATTTACTCACTCTCGACAGCAAATCTTTCATATCTGGCTGATTTACGGTTTGTTTTTTCCATAAATCTTTAAAATCTATATTGTTATCGTTGTCCATTTTCTTTAAATTTTTCGGTCAGTTTTTCTTTTATTCTGTGAATTTTCACTCTAACATTGGCATCAGAAAGTCCAACGATTTTTGCAATTTCTGACTGCTTAACTTCTTCTAATTCCAACGAAATAATGATACGTTCCGTTTCAGGTAATTCGGCTATGCATTTATACAAAAACTGAATTTGCGGCTCTATCGAAGTTTGTTTCTCTTCAGAAAGATGAATTGGCAAATCAGATTTCGGGAAACGCTTTTCTTTTTCAATCTGCCTTAAACAATTGTTAGATGCAATTCTGAAAATCCAAGTTCCAATAGCCGATTCGTTTCGAAAAGTTTCTAATTTTTGCCAGACAATTATAAAGGTTTCCTGAGCCAAATCCTGCGCAGCATCATAATCATTTACGAAACCCATGCAAAGCCTGAATATTCTATCCCAATAAGTCTTATAGATTTCTTCAAATTCCATTCTTACGATTTTACAAAAGTGTTTAATTGCGCTAAATACCACGCCGTATCGTCATACATAATAAAATGCAGACCTTTGCTCGCATACTTAAAATCAGCTGTTTTTAAATTTTTATATTGTTCCTCGATTGCTGGTTTTAAATTTATAAAATAAGATTCTAATAAAATTAATGATGGACATTTTATAGCAGCAATTTTATTTCTCAAATCGGTATTTGAAAAATCACAATACATTTGAGCAAATGTTTTTCGGTCTGATTTTACACTCCAATCTACAACTGTATCCATTTTTGAAGCATCAGCCAAAAGTCTCGGCATTGTTTTTTTCTGCATTTCAAGAAACTGAGCATCTGTCATACCAGTCATTTGGCTTACCATTGCTGAACAATCATTATTTTCTTTTGATTTAAAAGAAGGATCCATTAATGCTGCCAAACACGGAAGCGCATCTACAACTATAATTTTCCCAATTAATTCTGGATAATCTGCAGCGATTGCAAGCGCAAGTCCACCGCCCATACTGTGACCAATTAAAATTGGCTTTTCAATTTTATTGTCTTTAATATAATTTGCAATTTCCGCTTTCCAATTTTCGAATGATGGATTCTGTTGTGGTTTTACTCCAGCAAATCCTGCCATTGTAAGCGTATAACAAGTATACTCTTTTTCGAAAGCAGTTTTGGTTTCATTCCAAACATCTCCAGAAGAAGCAAATCCGGGAATGAAAATTATAGATTGTTTTCCTTTTCCGGTTTTAATAACTTCTAAAGGATATAATTTTGTTTGTGCAAAAACATTTAGACATAATGCTGAGAATAAGAATGCGATAAATAAGATGATATACTTTTTCATTTTTAATAGTTTTAAGTTGTTAATTTAATCGGATCCGCCTTTTGGATACGAGAACTATTAAAATGTTACAAAAGTTTTTAATTTTTTAATGAGATAATTCTAAACCCCAATGTTGGTGTGGGTTTTTAACCGCAAAGAGCGCAAAGATTTGCACAAAGAACGCTAGGTTTTCCGCCACGAATTACACGAATTTTCACTAATTTTTATTTCGAAAAACACATAGTTTGTCATTTCGAGTTAAATTTGTGAAAATTTGTAAAATTTGTAAAATTCGTGGCAGAAAAATAAGCACAAAAAAAATCCCAAACCCCAATCGTAAAATTGGAATTTGGGATTTTTATATTGGAATTTATTTGGTTATCCTACCAAATTGATAATTTTCCCTGGAACGATAATCACTTTATTTGGTGTTCTGCCATCTAATTGTTTTTGTGTTCTTTCGTCTTTCATAACGATTTCTTCAATTTGTTCTTTGGTTAAATCCAAAGGCAATTCGATGGTAAAACGCATTTTTCCGTTGAACGAAACTGGATATTCTTTATTTGTTTCAACTAAATGACTTCCTTCAAAAATTGGGAACGATGCTTCAGAAATTGAAGCTGTATGTCCTAACTGCGACCATAATTCTTCGGCAATATGCGGTGCATAAGGCGAAACCAATATCGCTAACGGTTCTAAAATCGCTCTCGAATGACAGTTTTGAGTAGACAATTCATTTACACAAATCATAAATTGAGAAACCGAAGTATTGAAAGAGAAACTCTCGATATCTTCTGCCACTTTTTTGATCGTTTTATGCAATGATTTTAAGTTGTCTTTTGTCGGCTCGTCGTTGTTTACGATTAAACCGTTGTCATCAAAATACAATCTCCATAATTTTTTCAAGAAACCAAAAACTCCCGAAATTCCAGCAGTATTCCAAGGTTTTGCCTGCTCTAATGGCCCTAAGAACATTTCGTATAAACGTAATGTATCTGCTCCATATTCATTACAAATATCATCTGGAGTTACAACATTATAGTATGATTTCGACATTTTTTCGACTTCACGACCAACAATGTATTTTCCGTTTTCGTCAAAAATAAATTCAGCTGTATTGAAATCTTCTCTCCAAGCTTTGAATTTTTCGATATTCAATTCATCAGAAGAATTAACGAAATTAACATCAACACGAATTGGCTGTACATTCTGACCTTCAATTTTATTTTTAGACACAAAAGTATTTGTTCCTTCTAATCTGTAAACATAAGCCGTCGTTCCTAAAATCATTCCCTGATTAATCAGTTTTTTGAATGGCTCTTCGGTTGGAGCAAAACCTTTATCTTTTAAGAATTTGTTCCAGAAACGAGAATACAATAAGTGACCAGTTGCGTGCTCGCTTCCTCCAATATATAAATCTACGCTTTCCCAATACGCTAATGCTTCTTTGCTTGCAAATTCACTTTCATTGTGTGCATCCATATAACGCATCCAGTACCATGAACTTCCTGCCCAACCTGGCATTGTATTTAATTCTAGAGGAAAAATCGAAACATTGTCAACTAAATCAGTATTAACAACTTTATTTTGTTTTGTATCCCAAGCCCAAACTGCTGCATTTCCTAATGGAGGCAGACCATCTTCTGTTGGTAAATATTTTTCTACTTCTGGCAAAATAATTGGCAAATGCTGCGCATCGATCATTTTAGGCAATCCATTTACATAATAAACTGGAAATGGTTCTCCCCAATAACGCTGACGAGAGAAAACAGCATCACGCAAACGGTAATTTGTTTTTCCTTTTCCTTGTCCTAATTTTTCTAATTCAGCGATTGCTTTTTGAGTTGCCTCTTTATAATTTAATCCGTTTAAGAAATCAGAATTAGCGATTTCAACGTTATCTTTTGATCCGTAAGCCGTTTCAGAAATATCAACATTTGCAAAAATGTTTTTAATTTCCTGCATTCCGTTTTGACCTTTAAAGAAGTTCGCAAAAGCATAATCTCTTTCGTCTCCGCAAGGAACCGCCATTACAGCACCAGTTCCGTAACCTGCCAAAACATAATCACCAATCCAAACCGGAATGGCTTCTTTTGTAAATGGATGTTCTGCATAAGCTCCTGTAAATACTCCTGAAATTGTTTTTACATCAGCCATACGCTCACGCTCAGAACGTTTTGATGTTTTTTCGATATAAGCTTCAATTGCTGCTTTTTGTTCTGGAGTTGTAATTTTGGCAACCAAATCATGTTCTGGCGCCAAAGTCATAAATGTTACTCCAAAAATAGTATCAGGACGAGTAGTAAATACTTCGATAACTTCATCGTGATTCTTCACATTAAAAGTCACCAAAGCCCCAACCGATTTTCCGATCCAGTTTCTTTGAGACTCTTTAATAGACTCGCTCCAATCGATATCATTTAGACCTTGAAGTAAGCGTTCGGCATAAGCAGAAATTCGCATACTCCATTGTGTCATTTTTTTTCTTATAACAGGAAAGCCTCCACGTTCCGAAACACCGTTTACAATTTCGTCATTTGCCAAAACAGTTCCTAAACCAGGACACCAGTTTACTTCGGTTTCAGCCAAATAGGTCATTCTGTATTGCAACAAGATTTTTTCTTTTTGATCTTCAGAATAAGAGTTCCATTCGTCAGCAGTGAAAATCGCTAC
Organism: Flavobacterium oncorhynchi; assembly: GCF_002217355.1. GTDB lineage: Bacteria > Bacteroidota > Bacteroidia > Flavobacteriales > Flavobacteriaceae > Flavobacterium > Flavobacterium oncorhynchi. Next base: position 98,869 of record NZ_MUHA01000013.1, read on the forward strand.
GTTGTCATCACAAACTGCTTCAACCAATGCATTTCCGCTTTCTTCAAAAACTTTTACAAGCTCTGAAATTTCAAAAGCTTTCCCTTGTTTTTTGCAATACCAAGAATTGAACAATTGGATAAAAATCCATTGCGTATGTTTGTAATAATCAGGATTTGAAGTTCGCACTTCACGCGCCCAATCAAATGAGAAACCAATTTTATCTAATTGTTTTCTATATCCTGCAATTTGTTTTCCATCTTTGTCTACACCGCCATCAATATTTACACGCGTTGTATCTTCTGGACGCTGTCCTGTCTGAATCGCGTATTGTTCAGCCGGCAATCCGAAACTATCATAACCCATTGGATGCAAAACATTGAAACCTTGGTGTCTTTTGAAACGAGAATATACATCTGAAGCTATATAACCAAGCGGATGCCCAACGTGCAGTCCTGCTCCTGATGGATAAGGAAACATATCGAGTACATAATGCTTAGGTTTTTCAGAGTTGTTTTTTGCTGCAAAAGTTTGATTTTCTGCCCAATATTTTTGCCATTTGGCGTCAATTTCGTTTGGATTGTACTTCATTTCTAAGTGACTAAGATTCTAAGTTACTAAGGTTCTAAGGCTTTTCACTAAATTAATTATTAGGCGCAAATTTACATTTATTGTTGTTTGTACCAAAGCTATTTCACTGACAAACAAATAAAATAACAAAATACTTATTTCAAATTAAGTAAAAATACTTATGTTTGTAATTCAAGTACTTAGTTAAGGCGTTTTTAATTGTTTATTTTTTAATAATAGAAGAATACTATTACAGTAAAAACAATTATTTTTACAAGGATATATTAAGAATGAGATGAGTAACGATAAAAAATATTCTATTGAAGTAAGACTTTGGATTGAAGAGGCTGAAGGCCCATTTTTAGGTATTGGAAAAATCTGGCTTTTAGAAAATATTCGCAAAACTGGCTCTATAACAAATGCGGCTAAGGAGATGAAAATGGCATACAGACAGGCTTGGCAGCTGGTTGAAGAAATGAATCAGCGTGCTCAAAGTCCGTTAGTCGAAAAATTATTAGGCGGAAAAGGCGGCGGCGGTGCAAAATTGACTGATGCCGGAGAAAAGGCAATTGCAGTTTTTTATGAAGTAGAAAAACGCATCAAAGATTTTGCTGAAAAGGAAACTCAAAATTTGAAGTTTTAAACAGCTTCAATTTCATAGATCGTTTTCATTGAAATTTACAAATATGATTTTGGTCATAATTTAAATGTGTAGAAATTGCTTTTTTTGTCATGCAAATCAGTATTCCTGAAAAAACACACTGAATTTTTATTTTAAAAAACATACAAACCAAAACAATTTTTTTAATCATCAGTATTCATTTTAAAACATACTGAAAAATCGTATCCTTATGAAACTAAAAATTATTGCCTTTTTACTCTTTCCGCTAATCGGATTTTCACAGCAAAACAATTCAACTCCAACTGATTCCATAAAACCATCAAATATTTTTATGCTGGGCGAAGTAATTGTTACCAATCATCAAAACAAAGACACTTTAAACAGAGTAACTTCAAAAACAATGGTTTCTCAAAACAAAATGGATGTTTCAAGAGCTTTAAATATGCTGCCTGGAATTACATTAACGGCTTCTGGACCGCGAAACGAATCTATGGTTTCTGTACGCGGTTTCGATTTAAGACAGGTTCCAGTTTATATGGACGGTATTCCTGTTTATGTTCCGTATGATGGTTATGTTGACCTTGCAAGATTTACCACTTTCGATTTGGCCGCGATAGATGTTTCAAAAGGATTTTCGTCTGTACTTTACGGACCAAACTCACTTGGCGGTGCTATAAATTTAGTTTCCAGAAAACCTTCTCAAAAATTAGAATATGACGGCTCGCTTGGAATGATTAACGAAAATGGCTATAAAGGAAACCTCAACATTGGTTCTAACATTGGAAAGTTTTATTTTCAGGGCGGATTTTCTTATTTAGATAGAAATTCAACTAGAATGTCATCTAATTTTGTTCCAACAGCAAATGAAAACGGAGGACAAAGAGACAATTCATATCGCACGGATCAAAAAATCAGCTTTAAAATTGGATGGACTCCAACTGAAAAAAGCGAATATGCGATTGGTTACATCAATCAACAGGGCGAAAAAGGAAATCCAGTTTATACAGGAAGCGATCCTTTAAACTCTCTTTTACTAAAACCTCGCTACTGGCAATGGCCAAACTGGGATAAAGAGAGTTTTTATTTCATCTCAAATTCAAATTTTGATGACAAAAACAGCTTAAAAACAAGGTTATATTTTGACCGTTTCAAAAATACTCTTGACAGTTATGATGATGCAACTTATACGAAACAAACTAAACCGTATGCTTTTCAAAGTATTTACAATGATTACACTTACGGTGGAAATCTAGAATACAACACGAAATTTATTCCAAAAAATGATTTAAAAATTGCTTTTCATTTTAAAGAAGATGTACACCGCGAAAACAATCTTGGTGAACCAGTTCGTCATTTTATAGACAATACAGTTTTGGTAGGAATTGAAGATATTTATAAAGTTACTCCAAAATTTACTGTAATTCCGGGCGTGAGCTACAACCTTCGAAAAAATACTGAAGCAGAAGATTACAACAGTACTACAAAAGTGATTTCCGATTATCCATCTGCTGGTGCGAGTGATGCTTTTAATGCTCAAATTGGATTTTTTTATCAGTTGAATGAAGTCCAGAAATTGGGCGCAACAGTTTCGCAGAAAACAAGATTTGCAACAATCAAAGATCGTTATTCGTATAGAATGGGAACTGCAATACCAAATCCAGACTTAAAACCTGAAAAAGCTGTAAATTACGAATTGAATTATACGGCGGGACTTTTTAATAAAGTTACTTTTCAGACGGCGCTTTTCTACAGCAAACTTTCTGATGCGATCTTAAATGTAAGCAATGTTCAACCTGGAAAATCTCAAATGCAAAATTTTGGCGAAGCAGAATATCTTGGTGTTGAGGCTCAAATAAACTATGAAATCTTGTCTAATTTGTCGCTTAATGTGAACTACACTTATATTGAACGAAACAATATTACAAATCCGAATATTCATTTTACCGATGTTCCAAACACAAAAGTTATGGGAACTTTAGAATATAAACCGATTAAAATATTGCGTTTAATTGCTAATTCTGAATTTAATTCATCTCGTTTCAGTACAAGCTATGGAGCAAGAGTTCCAGATTACACACTTTTGAATTTTTACGCTTCGGGTAAAATAGCCAAAAATTTCAGCATCGATGCAGGAATTAATAATATCTTCGATAAAAACTATTGTCTTGTTGAAGGTTACCCTGAAGAAGGCCGCAACTTTTTTGTAACACTTCGTTTTTTCAATAACTAAACCTAAAAAATAATTTTATATGAAAACTCAAAATTATATTCTCGTACTTCTTATTGCATTTTCATGCGCAATGTGCAATTCGTCTAAAAAGGAAAAAGAAGATTCGATTACTGCAGAAAAAGTGTCTAAAACAGACAATGATAAACATGCTGTTCTTACGCCGGCTGACAGTTTAAAAATGGTAAATCACACTATTGAAGTAAAAGGCGATGTCGAATTCCCGCTTCAATTAAGTGTCGATTCTTTAAAAAAGATGAAGGTGGTAACTATTGATAATTTTAAAGTTGTCTGCCAAAGCGGCGAAGTTAAAAAAGACAACAAAGTCTGCAAAGGCGTGCTTTTGAAAGATATTTTAGAGAAGGCAAAAATCAAACAAGATGGGCATAAGGATCGCAATTTTTATATTGTGGCTCGAGCTTCTGATGATTACAAGGCCACTTTTTCATGGGCAGAAATTTTCAACAATCCAACCGGAGAAAATGCTTTCGTTCTTTTTGAGGAAAATGGAAAACCACTGAAAAGCGGCGAAATGATTGCTATTTGCAAAAATGATATTAAAACTGGGCCTCGTCATGTTTACTGGCTTAAAAGTATTGAGGTTTATAGAGTTAAATAAGGTTCTGAGATACTAAGTTACTAAGATTCTGAGGCTGAAAGTTTTTTTCTAGTATTTAGTCGCAAAGCTGATCTAAAAAAGCTTTGCGAATTTTTTGTTATCATTAAAGTAAACCATAATGCACTTTTACTTAAATCAACAAAAATTTTATGCACTTTGCTGTTAAATAAACTTTTATTCAATATGGAATTGTACATTTATGGTATAAAAGTTCGTTAATAACTTTAAATAAAGAAATTCTTTATTATTTTTACCACATAATTTAAGCAAACTATGAGTTCTAACTTTGATAAATTTCAAAAACGCAGGTTAATTTCCTCTTATTTTTCGGTAGTATTAAGTGTATTTCTAGTATTATTCCTTTTGGGAGTATTAGGATTGTTTATTATTAATTCTAAAAAACTGGCAAACGATTTTAAAGAAAAAATTGCTATGACAGTTTTCTTTAAAAATGAAGCAAATGACAGCGTTATCAAAGCATTCAATACAGAATTAAAAAGAGCGCCTTTTGCAAGATCTTATGCTTACGTTTCTAAAGAAAAAGCAGCAAAAGAACATACTGATATTATTGGAGAAGATTTCCTGACATTTTTAGGAGAAAATCCTTTATTGAATTCATACGACATTCACTTAAAAGCAGATTATGTTGAAAGAGACAGCATTCTGCAAATCGAAAGCAGTTTACGTAAAAATACCATGATCGAAGATATTGTTTATGACAAACAATTGGTAAATCTGGTAAATGATAATATCAAAAAAGTAAGTATGTGGATTTTGATTATCAGCGGTTTCCTAGCGGTAATTGCGGTTTTATTAATCAACAGTTCATTGCGTCTTTCTATTCACTCAAACCGTTTTATTATTAAAACCATGCAAATGGTTGGTGCAACCAAATCGTTTATTCGTAAACCTTTTGTAATGCGCAGTGTAAAACTAGGAATGCTGGGTGCTGGATTAGCAATTATTGCCTTAATTGGACTTTTATTCTACGTTGAAACTAATTTTCCTGGTTTAGGAATTTTAGAAGATAAAGCTTTAATTGGATTGGTTTTATTAGCCGTTTTTGGATTAGGAGTTTTAATTACGTGGGTAAGTACACATTTTGCAACGCAACGTTTCTTGAATTTAAGAACTGATGATCTTTACTAATTTTCAGAAAAAAAGACTTTCATAAACTTAGTTCAGAATAACAAAATAAACAAGCCTCTAATTACTTAAAGGTTCAAAAAAAATAAAAATGAAAAACAATAATACAGAAGAAACTCCAAAACACGAATTCCTTTTTGACAGCATTAATTACAAAATCTTATTGATAGGAATTGCTGTTATCGCTTTAGGTTTTATTTTAATGTCAGGCGGAGGAAGTCATGATCCAAATGTTTTTAATGAAGATATTTTTAATTTCAGACGTATTCGTTTAGCTCCAACTACCGTTTTAATTGGTTTTGGAATTACGATTTATTCTATTTTCAAAAAATCAAAATAGACAACTTAGACATCTTAGACAACTTAGATCTTTAGAATATTCTTTTCTAAAAAAATTTAAGAACTCTAACATTCTAATAATCTAACAATCTAATAAATGAATACATTACAAGCTATCGTTCTTGCCATTATTGAAGGAATCACAGAATTTTTACCTGTTTCTTCAACTGGACACATGATTATTGCCTCTTCTTTTTTTGGAATTGCACACGACGATTTCACTAAACTTTTTACTATTGTTATTCAACTTGGAGCAATTCTTTCGGTTGTAATTCTATATTTCAAACGTTTCTTTCAAACACTTGATTTTTACTTTAAACTTTTAGTTGCTTTTATTCCAGCCGTTGTTTTAGGTTTATTATTAAGCGATTTTATTGATGGTTTATTAGAAAATCCCGTTACGGTAGCAATTTCTCTTTTAATCGGAGGTTTAATTTTATTAAAAGTCGACGAATGGTTTAATACACCAAACAGTACCGAAACTTCACAAGAAATCAGCTATTTACAAGCTTTCAAAATTGGTTTATTTCAATGTCTTGCCATGATTCCCGGCGTTTCTCGCAGCGGTGCAAGTATCGTGGGCGGAATGTCTCAAAAATTATCAAGAACTACTGCCGCTGAATTTTCATTTTTTCTTGCTGTACCGACAATGTTGGGCGCAACGGTAAAAAAATGTTACGATTACTATAAAGCAGGATTCGAATTATCACACGATCAAATCAACTTATTGATAATAGGAAACATTGTCGCTTTTATTGTGGCGCTTCTTGCTATTAAAACCTTTATTGGATTTTTAACTAAAAATGGATTCAAAGTTTTTGGTTATTACCGAATTATTGCCGGAATCATTTTATTATTGATTCACTTTTTCATTCACCCGCTTACCATTATATAATGACACCTGAAGAATATTTAGACGGACAAGTTTTACTGATAGACAAACCTTTAAAATGGAGTTCGTTTCAAGCTGTCAATAAATTAAAATATCTTTTAATTAATAAAGTCGGCCTGCCCAAAAAGTTTAAAATTGGTCATGCTGGAACCTTAGATCCTTTGGCTACTGGACTTTTATTAATTTGTACTGGAAAATTTACTAAGAGAATTTCTGAGCTTCAAGGTCAAGCCAAAGAATACACTGGAACATTTTACATTGGAGCTACTACTCCATCTTACGATTTAGAGACTGAAATTGATCAGACTTTTCCAACGGAACATATCGATGAAGCACTTATTCATGAAACGGTTAAACAGTTTTTAGGCGAAATCGATCAAAAACCGCCAATATTTTCTGCTATTAAAAAAGACGGAGTTCGTTTATACGAGCATGCACGTGCTGGTGAAACTGTCGAAATTGCAAGCAGAAAAACTACAATTCACGAATTTGAAATTACCCGAATAGCTTTGCCTGAAATTGATTTTAGAGTAGTTTGCAGTAAAGGAACTTACATTCGCTCTCTTGCTTACGATTTTGGAAAAGCCATGAATTCAGGATCGCATTTAACTGTTTTACGCCGAACTAAGATTGGCGATTACGATGTAAAAAATGCAATTGACATTACACTTTTTGAGGAAAATCTATAACATTTTATTTTTTTGATTTTTGTAATTTAGTCGTTTGCTTTAAAATTTACAAAATGAAAAATTTCTTCTTAGCGTTATTTTTAATCTCTGCAAAAGTTTCTTTTAGTCAAACTGCCGGCCAAAAATTTGTATCGACTGATATTGAGAATTTTTGGAAAGCATACGAAAAGGTTACTTCTACTTCTGATAGTTTAAAACAATACCAATATTTAAATGAGTTTTATCTTGACAAAGCCTCGCTTGGTTTAAAAAGCCTTATTGAAGTTCGTAATTACACTCCAAAAGAGTTTCTTAACTCAATTACAAAATATCCAAAATTCTGGAATTCATTAAAAGCAAATACCACAAATGTCAGTAATCTTTATCCTGAAATTGAAACTGACATTCGTAAACTAAAAGAAGCCTATCCAGAATTAAAACCATCAACTATTTACTTTTCAATTGGTGCTTTTAGAACAAACGGAACGATACAAAATGATCGAATTTTAATTGGAAGCGAACTATCATTAGCAGATGAAACTACTGTTATCGATGAACTTCCTGAATGGAGACAGCCTTTTTATAAAGAATACGAGCCAAGAAAAAATATTGCTTTATTATGCACGCACGAGTATGTGCATACGCAGCAAAAAGAGTTAGTAGAAAACTTGCTTTCTATGTGTTTGTATGAAGGTGTTGCAGAATTTATTTCCTGCAAAGTAACTGGCAAAAAATCTAGCAGTCCTGCAATAGAATTTGGAAAAAACAATCAAGAAAAAGTAATCAATCAGTTTATTGCCGATTTGTATATCATGAGCAATAATTATAATTGGTTGTGGGGTGAAAACAGAAATGATTTAAAAATTAGAGATCTTGGCTATTATATTGGTTATGAAATTTCTGAACGTTATTACAATTCATCGAAAGACAAAGCAAAAGCCATAAAAACGCTTATTGAACTCGATTATCATAACGAAAAAGAAATGGAGCAAATCGTTGATGCCTCAAAATTATTTCCAAAAAGTGTAAAGAAATTAAATCAAGATTATGAAAAACAACGACCAACTGTACTAACAATATCTGGTTTTAAAAACGGAAGTAAAAAAGTAAAATCAGGATTAAGAGATATTACAATTACTTTTTCAGAACCGTTAAACGGCCGTAATACAGGTATTGATTTTGGTCCTCTTGGCAAAGAATTTACTCCAAAGTTAAGTCCTGAAAGAAATTGGTCTTCCGACAAAAAAACATGGACTTTCAAAGCCGATTTGCTGCCAAACAAAAAATATCAAATCTTAATTACAAGTAATTTCAGAAAGCAAAACGGAGTTAGATTAAAACCGTATTTAATCGAATTTCAAACAGCTGAATAAAAAAGCACATTACAAATCAAACCGTAATGTGCCACCTCTTTAATTAAAGTAGTGTTATTTCATACGCGATTCCTTTTGGAGTTAATAATGATGAACATTCTTTCCTCCAAATAAAAAGGTCGAAAAAAAATCGTAAAACCTTTCGAATAACTTTTTCATAATAGTGCATTTTTTAATTGTTAGACATTAAATAAACACCAATAAAAAGAGTAAATCAAAAAGTAAATAATAGAAGTGGGATTGCTTTACTAAGATACAAAAATAATGCTAAAAAAAAGAATACAACCACGTTTTTAAGAGCATTATAACATTTGCTATCAATAAGTTACAAACAATTAGTTTAAGATTTCGTTTTAAAAACATTAAAAATTAAAGTCTGTCATATTTGATATTCTCCATAATCTGAACCAATTCTTCTTGAACAGAAATTCCTTTATCAGCCAAATACCACAACTGAAGATCTGTTTTAATTTTTTCGTCGATTACACCAAACTCTTTTTTATAGTTTTCCATCAATTCAGATGCTCCTTTTGGTCTTGGTCCCCAGTCTGCGCGAACAATTCCAGCTTCTTTACAAACAATAATTACTTTTGGTATCGCTCTTCCTCCATTTGTTAAATAATGATCCATCAATTCGGTATTCTCATCACGAAAGACAATTCGAAGATCTATTTTTTTATTCGAATCATGCGCCATTTTATTTAAAATTGGAAGAATCTGAGCCGCATCACCACACCAGCCTTCAGAAATAACCAGCCAAAAATAATGATTATCTAAATTTTGAAGCTTCGAAATCACTTCTTCAGAAATCTTGACTGTTTTATCCAGTCGATTCATTCTAGCCTCGTTTAACTTTGAATAGTTGGTCAAACTTTCAGACTGTTCGTTGCCCGTTGACTTTCCTTCATACAACAAATCAGTGACTATTTTTCGATATTCGGCATAGGAATGGCTATTGAATAATGCTTTTGCTATAAAGTTTTTCATAAATAATTATTTGATTACTATAAAAATACGGATTTTAAGAAGATACAGAAATGACTTTTATCACATTCCATAGAAAAAAATCAAAACCCGCATAAATTAAAACAAAAGAGCAATTAATTTTTTGCAAACATTATTTTTAAAAATCAGAATATGTCTATATTTGCACAAATTAACGCAACACAAACATGAAATATAAAAGAATTCTTCTAAAACTTAGCGGCGAGGCCTTAATGGGTGATTTACAATACGGAATTGACCCTAAAAGATTAGGCGAATATGCAGACGAAATTAAGCAGATTCACGCAAAAGGAGTAGAAATTGCTATCGTTATTGGAGGAGGAAATATTTTTAGAGGCGTTGCTGGTGCAAGTGCAGGAATGGACAGAGTGCAGGGCGATTATATGGGAATGCTTGCTACTGTAATTAACGGAATGGCTTTGCAAGGTGCACTTGAAGACAAAGGAATGAAGACGCGTTTACAAACGGCTTTGAAAATGGAATCTATTGCAGAACCTTATATTAAAAGAAGAGCTGACCGTCATCTTGAAAAAGGAAGAATTGTAATTTTTGGTGCCGGAACTGGAAATCCATATTTTACAACTGATACAGCAGCTGTTTTAAGAGGAATTGAAATTAATGCAGATGTTATCCTAAAAGGAACTCGTGTTGATGGTGTATACGATTCTGATCCAGAAAAAAATGCATCAGCTGTAAAATTTGATATGATTTCGTTTGATGATGTCCTTAAAAAAGGTTTAAATGTAATGGATACAACAGCTTTTACATTAAGCCAGGAAAATAAATTACCAATTGTTGTTTTTGATATGAACAAAATAGGAAACCTATTGAAAATCTGTGAAGGCGAAAACATTGGAACTGTAGTAAACGTTTAAGCTGCTTTAGATTGTTAGATTGAAATTCTAATAATCTTCAAAAACAAAAAAATAAAATTATATTAGTTAGTAAATTAAATGATCTGTTTTTAATCTAAACTCCTATCGTTTAAAAATCTAAAAAAATAAAAAAATGACTGAAGAAATCGATTTTATATTAGAAAGTACTGAAGAATCAATGAACGGTTCTATTGCACACTTAGAAAAAGAATTTCTAAACATTCGTGCAGGAAAAGCTTCTCCAGCAATGTTGGGAAGTGTTTTTGTAGATTATTATGGTTCAGCAACTCCACTTTCTCAAGTTTCAAAAATCAGTGTTCCTGATGCAAGAACAATTACTTTACAGCCGTTTGAAAAAAACATGCTGCAAGTTATTGAAAAAGCGATCATGGTTGCTAATATTGGTTTTAACCCAATGAATAACGGAGATGTAATTATCATAAGCGTACCGCCTTTGACTGAAGAGCGTCGTCGTGATTTAGCAAAACAAGCAAAATCAGAAGCTGAAGATGCTAAAATTGGTGTTCGTAACGTACGTAAAGACGCTAATAACGAAATTAAAAAATTAGAAAAAGACGGAACATCAGAAGACATTTGTAAATCTGCTGAAGAAGAAGTTCAAAATCTAACAAATACATACATTAAAAAAATTGATGAATTATTGGCTGAAAAAGAAGCTGAAATCATGAAAGTGTAATTGTATTTCATAACAAAATAAAATCCGTTTGGTTAAATTTTACCAAACGGATTTTTTTATTCTTATTTTTGCATACTTAAATGACATATTTTTCGTTTTTGAATCTATATTATTCTCTATGAGGCTATTTTGCTTATTGACTTTACTTTTTACGCTTAGCATACAGGCGCAAGTTCAAATAAGCGGTATTGTAACTGACTCAAACAACAAAGCACTTCCGTTTGCTACGATAACTACTTCAAACAGCAGTAATACAATTACGGATGTAGATGGAAAATTTATTTTTAACATTGACTCAAAAACGGGAAGTTTTGCTGTTTCATACATTGGTTTTCAAACTAAAATCATAAGTATTACAGAAAATAAAAAATTCTATCCCATTTCGTTATCTCAAAAAACGGATGCTTTACAAGAAGTAATTGTTTCAAATGAAAATCCTGCTTTAACGATCATTAGAAAAGTAATCGCCAATAAAGACAAAAACGATCCACAGAAAAAGCTCAGCAGTTTTGAATACAAAACCTACAACAAACTGCTCGTTACCGCAAATCCTGATTCTATCGACGGAAGAATCGATTCTTCTGCCGTTTATAAAGACTTTAATAAAAAGAAGATCAACATCGATTCATCTGATTATAAGTTTAAAGAAATCATAAGCAAACAGCATTTGTTTCAAACTGAAAAGGTATCACAATATCAATTTGGAGAAAACAAGCTGAAAGAAACTGTTCTGGGAACTAAAATTGCAGGTTTTAAAAACCCCATTTACGAAGTTCTTGCTTTCAACCTGCAGTCTATATCTATTTACGACAATAAATACGAGCTGTTTGAAACCAAATATGAAAATCCTATTTCGAGATCGGCACCTTCAAATTACAATTACAAACTGCTTGACACAGTAAATATAAAAGGCAGAGAAACTTTTATGATTTATTTTAAAAACAAGCAAAAACGAAGAGCTTCTGGATTAGAAGGTGTATTATACATTGACGCAGAAAACTTTGGTATTGCCAAAGCTGTTATGCGTATAAAAGGCGTTCTGGACATTAGTGGAATTCATGAATTTGAATATGTTCCAAACGAGAAAATATGGTTTCAGAGCAACACCACTTTTAAAATTGTAAAAGGGAAAAATGATGATGACATCAAGATTCTGGGCGGAACGATTCAGTTTGACGGAGATGTTGCAGACAATTACGAACCGCGAAAAAAAACAGCTTCAGATTTTACGTATTTGCTTTCTGAGAGCAATAATTTTGACATTCATTACAACACAAATTCCTCTATAAAAAATCCTTCGCTTTATATTGAAATTAAAGATGATGCTAATAAAAAACCTGAAAGTTTCTGGAATGAATACAGAAAAGACAGTTTAGATCTAAAAGGTCAAAAAACATATCAATTACTCGATAGTTTATCTGTAAGCAAGAGAATTGAAAAACGTTTGGGACTTGGACGAAAAATCATAAATGGTTATCTGCCAATCGGGCCAATTGATCTTGATTTAAAAAAAATAATCAGTTACAATAACTACGAGGGTTTCCGACTTGGACTTGGCGGTATAACAAACGATCGTTTTTCTAAAAACTTCAGAATTGAAGGATACACGGCTTACGGTACGAAAGACGGTGCTCTTAAATACAATTTAGGAGTTGGCGTTTTATTGGATAAAAGCACCAATACGTGGCTAAACGGATCTTATACAGATGATGTCAGGGAAATTGCGAGTACCTTTTTTGCCGTTGATAAACGAGTATTTAAAATCTACGATCCAAGACCAATCAACATTAGTACATTTTATAAATACGACAGCTGGAAAGCAAACGTCCAAACTAAAATTATTCCTAAAACAGAAGCTGTATTTGAATTATCAAGAAGTTTTGTTGAACCCAAATTTGATTATCTCTTTAATTACAACGGTCAGCTGTACTCGAGTTATGTAATGACAACAGCAATGCTCTCGATTGTTTGGGCTCCATTCAGCAATTTTATGCAAACACCGACGGGAAGAAATGAATCTAATAAAAAGTTTCCAAGATTTACTTTTCAATTCACGCAATCCTTGCCAAATGTTTTAGATAATGATTTTACTTTTGGAAAAATAGATTTTAAAACGGAGTACGAAAAACAATATTTAAACGGTCAAAAAACCAGCGTTTTACTGCAGGGAGGTTATGCAATTGGCGATGTTCCGATTACGCATTTATACAACACGATGCCGAATAACTTAACTAAAGAAACCGTAATTCAGCGTATTACTTTTGCAGGTCGAAACAGTTTTGAAACCATGTTTTTTAATGAGTTTTTCTCTAGTCAATATGTGTTTTTTCAAGTTAAGCATGGTTTTGATCGAATCAAGATTATGAAAAAAGTACGCCCTTCTTTGGTTTTAGTGACGCGAATGGCTTGGGGAAATATGGAAAATCCTGAACAGCACGTAGGACCAACTTACAAAACATTAGACAAAGGCTTTTTTGAATCGGGAATTGAGTTAAATAAAATTTTCAAAGGTTTTGGTTTAGGCGGATTCTATCGTTACGGTCCAAATCAACTTATGAAGTTTGAAGATAATATTGCCGTTAAGATTTCTTATGTGATTGATTTGGGATTATAAGATTTCAATTTCACCTATTATTTATCATTTCGACCGAAGGGAGAAATCACACTAGAAATTCCGCAAAGAAAATCGCCAATCTTTATTGAGTTACGAGTGTGATTTCTCCTTTCAGTCGAAATGACAAAACAGAAAAAAATCCCAAACTCCAATCGTAAAATTGGAGTTTGGGATTTCTAAATTGTAATTTCTAAAAAAATTATGGCTTCAAAATCAAAACTGAAGGCGTGTTATTAAGCCAAGTACTTTGAGATTCTATTAGTTTTTTCCAGCTGTCTAAACTAATAATCATTAAATTCTGGCTTTCAATAAACTCTTTTTTAATTGTTCTGTCATGCATAATCATAATATGATTTGGGGCAATTTGTTCAATAGATCGAATTGTTTCTTGAATCTCGCGAGTATTTTTTACATCACCGCTGGCATCCAAAACTGTAATCTGTGAACCATTATTATTGATTAATTTCTTAGCATATTCAATTAAAAAAGCATCTTCTTTACTAAAAACAGGCATAAAAATCTGGTTTACCTCTTCTAAATCTTTATCGATAAGTATACCAACCGGCATTTTAGTTTTGGCAATAATATGACGCGTTCTTTCATCAAAAGGAGAATTTTCAAACAATCCTTCTTTTCCTGTAAATTTATCTATTAAGCGGTCTGGATTTACTATTCGAGTGGTAAAACCAAGTATTTTCCCCAGCAATGTACCTTCAAAAATAGACTGTCCTAAACCAACTAACAACAAATCATATTCACCTTGGTTTGCCGAATCAATAATCTCGGCATCAATATCATTGGTAACTTTAAATACACTTACCATATTCTGATTCAAACGCTGAGATTCTTCAACTACCGGCACTAACATTTTACGTTCATGATCTTTTATATCAAACGAATGTATTTCTGTACTCAACGATAAATGCATTGCTGTTACAATCGAATTGTCGCCTTGTTTTTTAACCAAACTATTTGCGATCTTCAACAGTTTTTTCCCTCTTTCAGGAGTTGCGAACGACAATAAAATCTTGTATTTGCTTTTATTTCCAATTTCCTGCGGTACGATTGTTTCTTTATCTTTAAATATAAATCCGATAAAATCTAAAGCCGGACCAGTCATAAAAGTTGTTACTAGAGCCATAATTACCATCATGGTAAAAATCTCTGTAGATAAAACGCCAAGATCGTAACCAATGTTTAACACGACCAATTCCATTAAGCCACGAGTATTCATTAAAGCTCCAATAGCCAAACTATCTTTCCAGTTTTGACCTACGAACTTTGCAGCCAATGCACTTCCAAAGAATTTTCCAACAACTGCAACCGCAATAATCAACCCTGTAATTTTCCATAAAGCAGGATCGTTCAACAACCCAATTTGAGTACGCAAGCCTGTAAACACAAAAAATAGCGGCAATAATACAATTATAGAAACGTCTTCAACTTTCTCAATAAATATATTTCTGAACTTATTATTTTCCGGCATAATAGCTCCTGCTAAAAAAGCACCAAATAAAGCATGAATACCAATTAACTCCGATGCATACGCAGAAATAAGAAGGGTAATAAAGAAAATAGCAACTACGGGTTTATTTAAACTTTCTCTTGTTGAATTTAAATCTCCAACACGTTTTAGGAACGGGCGAACAATTTTCAACATTATAACTACATACAAAATAGCCAGTCCAATAACATATAAAGCACTAGTAAAAGAACCTGCTTTTACAATCGCAATTACAACTGCCAAAATACACCAAGCCGTAATATCATCTGCCGCAGCACAAGTTATGGCAATGGTTCCTAGTTTTGTTTTCTGCATTCCGCGTTCTTGCACAATTCTAGCTAGAACCGGAAACGCAGTAATACTCATGGCAATTCCCATAAAAAGTCCAAAAGAAGCGAACTCAACACCAACTGGTGCAAACGTATGGTAAATGTAATACGCTAAACTTAGTCCTAAGGCAAACGGAATTACAATACTTGCGTGGCTGATAACAACGGCGTCATGAGCTTTGTTTTTTAGAACCTTCAAATCAAGTTCCATACCAATAACAAACATGAAAAGGATTAAACCAATCTGACTTAAAAATTGTAAATTACCTAAAGATTCTTTTGGAAATAAAGCTGCCGAAAACTCTGGAAAATACATTCCTACCAATGACGGCCCTAAAACAATACCCGCAATCATTTCGCCAATTACAGATGGCTGTCCTATTTTTCTAAAAACCCATCCAAACAAACGTGCTGCTAAAATAATAGTAACGATCTGTGCTAATAATATAGCTAATGGATGCTGCAGGTTTTCGACCATTGAATGCAAGAAATCATTCCAATGATTACTTTCGATCTTTTTCTTAACGATATTACGCCCCACTTCCAGCGCTGCGCCTTTTGAAATTACCCAATATATCAGCGCTGTAAAACCTCCGATAATTGTAACGTAAAATAAAGAGTTTTTAATATTATTCATAACTCGTTCTTTTGATTTATTGCAGCAAATATCAGAACTGAGTTTTAAGCGAAAAAGGAAAATTACAGCTAATTTTCAATGTATGTAACAAGTGGGAAAAACTTTGTAATAAGTTATAAAAATGATTGTCATCCTGAGCGAAGTCGAAGGCTTAACAGTCTTCATCGGGCTTCGACTACGCTCAGCCTATTAGAAAATAATTTGTTACAAATGGCTATAGTTTTACTTTTTTCAAAAAATCAGAACGATAGGTTTCACTTAAAATTACAGTTATATTTTTATTGTTTTCATCCGTACGATGCAATACAATTTCATTATGATTAAAGAATTTTATTGCTTTTACAGCCACAATTTCTTTTTTGTTTGCGCGGCAAAAATCGGCATCAGGCAGCTCCTCTAAAAGTGTAGCGAATTTAACATTCTTCAAATTCAAGAAACTTCCATCTGCAAGCAAAACCGTTTTATCGCGACTGTCGCTTGAGGCTGTTTTTATATATTGTATTTGATTAAAATAAAGCAGTGTTTTGCCTTTATCTGTATTTAGCTGAATAAATTTTTTAGCTGCATCAGGCTTTTCGAAACGTTCTACAGCTTTTGTAATCGCTTTTTGCAGACGTTCTAATTTTACAGGTTTTGTAATATAATCTATCGCATCAATATTAAAAGCGTCGGCTGCATACTCTTTGTAAGCCGTGCAGAAAATAACCATTTTATCACTGAGCATTTCCGCCAGATGAAGTCCATCCATTCCAGGCATTTCGATATCTGATATTAATAAATCAAAATCGAGATTCGGAATATCTGACAAAAGTTTCTCTGGATTATTATACGTTTTTACAATTTCGACTTCATGAATTTGTTCACAAAGCATTTTTAAGTACGTTAATCCGGGAAGCTCATCGTCCAGCAGCAAGCATTTCAGTTTTGTATTCAAGGAGATCAATTTTTAGATGAGCAATATAAATATCGTTTTCTACAAACCTGTCCAATTTGAAATTATTTTTATAAATAATTCGTAAACGATGTTCGAGCGTAGCATGACCAAAACCGCTTCGTTCTTTTTTAAGTACTTTTTTATCTGAGATTTTATTCGAAACCGTCATAAAAAAAGCATTATCGCGAAACTCAAAGACAACCGATATAAAAGCATCTGCACTTTGCAAATCAGCATGTTTAAAAGCATTCTCAATTAAGTCAATCGAAATTAACGGCGCCAGCAAAGGCTGATCGTACAATTTATCTTCCTTATTAATGTTGGTTTTTACCTTTAATTCGAAAAGCGGACTAATCTTGATTTTATTGATTTCGATCAAATTCAATGCAAAATCAATTTCTTCTTTTGCGGTAACAAATTTCTTTTTGCTTTCGTATAAAATATAGTCCAAAACATTCGCCAGTTTATCTAAAGCAAAATAGGTTTGATAAGCGTGCGACTGAATTGAATTTAGAATATTCTTAAACAAATGCGGATTCAGTTTGGACTCTAATGTCTCTAACTGTAAATCATTCACCTTTACTTCAAGCGCATAAAAACTCCTTTCGGCATCATCTTTTGCCTTCTTCGCCTGCATTAATTGGTAAATCATAAAACAAATTATGATTATAAGAAGTAAAAGAATCGCTAAAAAAATAAATGTTGTGGTATTGTTTTCTTGCATTGGTTAAGGTTGTAGAGTTGTTTTTAATAATACTTTATGATTAATTAAAATTCCAATTGTTAAAATTAAAATACTGGCAAGCCAAAGATAATAACCTAATTCAAAAGAAACTATCTTCGCCATAGCCCCACTTTCTGCTCCCAATATTTGAGTCCAAAATGAAAAAAGTATCGCTAAACCAGATGCTATTAAACTCAACAAAATTGCTCTTTTATCATTCTTAATTAAAAATCTAATTGCAAAAAATGATAATGGGTTCGCCAGCCAGATAATTTGTTCTAACAATCCTCCTCCCAAAAAAGCAATAGCCCCCATTAAAAGATAATCTAAAGATGAAGATACTCTTATTTCATTATTATAATTTACAACCAAAGCATTCTGAGTTAATGAAATACCAAAAATCAATAAACTCAATCCTATAGTTAAAAATTTAATTTGTTTTGAATCCATCATTTATAAAAAGTTTTTCATTACAGACTACGAAATTAAAGTAAATCTATCTCCGTAAATCCATTTGATTCGTTTATCCCGTAGGCAGTCATCATTTTTTAATGACTAGAAACAAATTTCAATCCAATAATTGAGGCAATTAATGTTGAAAGGAAAAATATTCTCCAAAAAGTAGCTGGTTCCTTAAAAATTAAAATCCCAACCAGAACAGTTCCAACAGCTCCAATCCCTGTCCAAACCGCATAAGCCGTTCCAATTGGCAGTACCTGTGTCGCTTTATACAATAAAATCATACTGATCGAAAGGCATACAAAAAAACCAATCATCCAGTAAGTAGATACCATTCCTGCTGTTTCTTTTGCTTTTCCAAGGCATGATGCAAAGCCAACTTCAAAAAGTCCTGCAATAATTAATAAAATCCAACTCATTTTCTTTTCCTTTTAAATTAATTGCAAATATGAGAAAAGCTGATGATTAAACAGTGTAAAGAAAGAAATTTATCACAAAAAACGATATGAATATTTGTGTTAACATTAAGTAAAATACAATCTATTGTTTATGATTTTGAGCACTTTTCACTACATTTGCATCCATTTTTAAAGAATTTATGAAAAACACTATCCAAGTTGGATTTTGGGAGAAACTGGCCCGAATTATACTTAAAAACAGAATAACAATTCTAATTGTACTTTCTGCTTTAACCATTTTCCTTGCTTTGCAATGGAAGAATCTTTCAATGACTTATACCGAAGCAAATCTGCTTCCTAAAGAACACGTTGCAAATAAAGATTATCAAAAATTCCTGGACAAATTTGGCGAGGAAGGAAATCTTGTAGTAATTGGTTTTAAAGATCCTAAATTTTTTACTCCAAAAAATTATGCTGCTTGGAATGAGTTAATGACAGGTTTAAAAAAATCTAAGGAAGTTGATTTAGTGGTTTCATTAAATGATTTAAAGAAACTTGAAAAAGATACCGTTAACGAAAAATTTGTTTTATCACCGTTTATTGACCAAAGTAAAGCTTTAGATCCAGCTTATTTAAAAACGGTTCAGTATGATTTATTTCATAATTTACCTTTTTACGAAGGACTTTTATTCAATAAAGAAAGCGGCAGTGTTCGTTCTGCAATTTATATCAATAAAGCATTAGTAAATACTGCTGAAAGAAAGACTTTTATCCTAGAAAATTTAGTTCCGAAAATCGATAAATTTGAAAAAACTACCGGAATTGATCTTCGTGTTTCTGGAATGCCGTATATCAGAACGATCAATGCGGACAATATGAAAGGTGAAATTGGTCTTTTTATCGGTGCAGCTTTACTTACTGTTTCTTTAATATTCTTTTTCTTTTTCCGTTCGTTCAGAGCAACATTCATTTCAATTTGTATTTTAATTGTTGGTGTAATCTGGTCTTTTGGAACGCTGGGATTATTTGGTTATAAAATCACGATTTTAACAGCCATTATTCCGCCGTTAATTATCGTAATTGGTATTACAAACTGTATTTTCCTAATCAACAAATACCAGCAGGAAATCAAATTACATAACAATCAGGCAAAAGCATTACAGCGTGTAATTTCAAAAATTGGAGTTTCGACTTTAATGACGAATTTAACAACAGCAATTGGTTTCGCAACCTTTATGATTACTGGAAATGATTTGCTTTTTGAGTTTGGTCTAGTAACTTCAATCAACGTAATTTCTGTGTATTTATTGACACTTTTTATTGTGCCGATTATATACAGTTTTATGCCGCTGCCAAAAGAAAAACACTTATATCATTTAACTAAAACATATATTTCGACACTTTTAAATGTTGTCGAAAATCTGGTTAAAACAAAACGTAAAATTGTATATATCGTTTATGGCTTACTTTTGGTTTTCAGTGTAATTGGAGTTTCGCAGATGAAAGTTTCAGGAAGTTTAATTGGTGAAATGCCAAAAAGTGCCTCTTTCTTTAAAGACATTTTATTCTACGAAAAAGAATTCAACGGTGTAATGCCGCTTGAAATTATGATTGACACCAAAAAGAAAAAAGGTGTTATGAAGGCTTCGACTATTCGCAAAATGGATGAATTGCAAACTACAATTGCAGAAATTCCAGAATTAGCAAAACCAGTTTCGATTGTGAATTTAGTTAAATATTCAAAACAGGCTTTCTACAACGGAAATCCAGAATATTATCAATTACCAACTTCGCAAGAACAGGCTTTTATTTTGAGCTACGCCAAAAACGCGACCAAAAACAGCAAAGAAAACCTAATGAAGGCTTATGTTGATTCGACTGGACAATATGCCCGAATCACGACTTTCATGAAAGATATTGGTACGGACGAAATGGCAAAAGTGGAGAAAAAACTTCACAATAAAATAGATGAAATTTTTCCAAAAGACCGTTATGAAGTTACCGTTACTGGAAAAGCATTGGTTTTCCAAAAAGGAACATCGTATTTAGTAGATAATTTAATCGAATCACTGATTTTTGCAATCGCGGTTATTGCGATTTTAATGCTGTATTTGTTTAGATCTTTCAAAATGGTAATGGCGTCTGTAATTACAAATATTTTACCGCTTTGCATTACATCTGGATTGATGGGTTATTTCGGAATTCCGCTAAAACCGTCCACAATTTTAGTGTTCAGTATTGCATTTGGAATTTCGGTAGATAATGCGATTCAGTTTATGGCAAAATACAAACATGACTTGCTTCAAAGCGGCGGAAAGGTTAAAAAATCAGTTTTCAGTGCTTTAAGAGAAACTGGAATCAGTACTTTCTATACATCAGTAGTTTTGATTCTAGGTTTTGCGACTTTTACATTATCAAGCTTTAGCGGAACTATTGCACTTGGAGGATTAATTTCTTGTACTTTGGCTTTTGCAATGTTTGCAAATTTAGTTGTATTGCCTTCGTTAGTTTTGACTTTTGAGAAGAAAAAAACTAAGAAAGAGGAATTGGAGAATTTGGATAAATAAACATTAAATATGTTAGGTCTATTTACAGCTGTAATCTCAATTGTTTTTGGAATAATTTTAAAGTCGACAAATAGAGAAGATTTAAAATCTCTAAAAAAATATTGGTTATTTCTTATAATTGCTGGTGCGTTGTTGTTTATTTTAAGATTGTACGACTTTTTAAAATAACTATTTACCACAATATTGTCATTTCGACGAAGGAGAAATCTCCGCAAGTAGCTCCGCACTGCAATTCCTAACTTTGTCGAGTTTCTTACGAAGATTTCTCCTTCGTCGAAATGACAAAAATGAGAGAAAAACTAAATTTATAAAACGGTTCTCCTGAAAACGAGTGCCCTAGCCCCGATAGGAGCGGTATCCTTTTTCTTGCTCCTTTAGCAAGAAAAAGATACAGCGGAGAGCGGGAAATAGCTTCAAAAATTAATTATTATCGTTTATATTTGCAATTCGATATAAAAAACACTGATTTTATTTTAGTCTAAAATCAGCAATCTAAAATCTAAAATAAAAATGAAACACACAAAGGTTAAAGACTTATTAAACAGTACGACGACGCTACAGGAAGTGAATGCAAAAGGATGGGTGAGAACTTTTAGAAATAATCAGTTCATCGCGCTTAATGACGGTTCTACAATTAATAATATTCAATGTGTTGTTGATTTTGAAAATACGCCGGAAGAGACTTTAAAAAGAATCACGACTGGAGCTGCGGTTTCTGTAATTGGAACTTTGGTTGAAAGTAAAGGCGCAGGTCAAAAATATGAAATTCAGGTTTCAAAAATTGAAATTCTTGGAGATTCTGATGCTGAGAAATTCCCAATGCAGCCTAAAAAACACTCTTTGGAGTTTTTACGCGAAAACGCTCACTTACGCGTACGTACGAATGCTTTTGGTGCGATTATGCGTGTGCGTTCGGTATTGTCATTCGCGGTTCACAAATATTTTCAGGAAAAAGGTTTTGTGTATGTAAACACGCCAATTATCACTGGGGCTGACGCTGAAGGTGCTGGTGAAATGTTTCAAGTAACATCTTTGCCTTTGGATAATCTTCCAAAAACAGAAGAAGGAAACATTGATTTCAAAAAAGATTTCTTCGGAAAACATACGAACTTAACGGTTTCTGGGCAATTAGAAGGTGAAACATTTGCAATGGCTTTGGGTCAGATTTATACTTTTGGACCAACGTTTAGAGCAGAAAACTCAAACACTTCTCGTCACTTGGCAGAATTCTGGATGATTGAGCCAGAAGTTGCTTTCAACAACCTTGATGACAACATGGATTTGGCTGAAGATTTTATTCAGTATGTAATTAAATATGCTTTAGACAATTGTGGAGATGATTTGAAATTCTTAGAAGGAAGACTTCTTGAAGAAGAAAAATCAAAACCACAAGCTGAAAGAAACGAAATGGCTTTATTAGAGAAATTGAACTTCGTTTTAGAAAACAACTTCAAACGTGTTTCTTATACAGAAGCAATTGACATTTTAAGAGATTCAACTCCAAATAAAAAGAAGAAATTCCAATATATCATCAACGAATGGGGCGCTGATTTACAATCAGAACACGAGCGTTATTTAGTAGAAAAACACTTTAAATGTCCGGTAATTTTATTTGATTACCCGGCAAATATCAAAGCATTTTATATGCGTTTGAACGACAACACAGAACCAGGAAGAGAAACAGTTCGTGCAATGGATATTCTTTTCCCTGGAATTGGAGAAATCGTGGGCGGTTCTGAAAGAGAAGAGCGTTACGATGTTTTAATTGAAAAAATGAAAGCTTTAGAAATCGATGAAGAAGAATTATACTGGTATTTAGATACAAGAAGATTTGGATCGGCAACTCACGCAGGTTTCGGTTTAGGATTTGAGCGTTTGGTATTGTTTGTAACTGGAATGACAAACATTAGAGACGTAATTCCTTTCCCAAGAACTCCTGGTAGCGCTGAATTTTAATCTGAGGTTCTAAGGTACTGAGATACTAAGGTTCTAAGTTTTTTAAACAGAAATAAAAATAAATCAAATGCGAGTTTAATTCGTCAACATAAGATGCTCAGTACCTTAGTACCTTAGCATCTTAGCACCTTTTTATATGCTAAAGCAATTTTTAAATTTAAAATTATCCCAAAAATTATCTCCACAGCAAATACAGCTGATGAAGTTAATTCAATTGCCTACGCAAGCTTTTGAACAGCGTTTATTAGAAGAAATGAACGAAAATCCAGCTCTTGAAGCTGGTAAAGAAGACGAATACGAAGCAGATGAATTCGCTAATGAAGACTACGACGATTATGATGATGCAGAATCGGACAGAATCGAAGCAGACGACATTAATATTGACGAATATTTAAGCGACGACGATACGCCTGATTATAAAACTCAAGTTAATAATTATAGTGACGACGAAGAGCGCGAAACACCTTTTGCGTCTCCAATTAGTTTTCATCAGGATTTAATCAATCAGCTGAATACTTTTATTTTGAACGATGAAGAACGCGAAATCGCCGAATTCCTTGTTGGAAGTATTGATGATATGGGTTACATCCGCAGAAGCGTTCCGGATATTGTAGACGACATGGCTTTTACTCAGGGAATTTATACTGATGAAGCGATGGTCGAAAAAATGCTGACTGTAATTCACGAACTTGAACCTTCGGGAGTTGGAGCGCGCGATTTGCAGGAATGTTTATTATTGCAATTAAAGCACAAAACACCGACAGAATACGTTGATTTGGCAATCGATATTATCGAAAATCAGTTTGATGCTTTTACGAAGAAACATTACGACAAACTTTTACAGAAATACAGCGTTTCGAACGAACAGCTTAAAAAAGCAATTCACGAAATTGAAAGACTAAACCCAAAACCGGGCGGATCTTTTACAGGAAATAATAAAGTAACCGAAAATGTAGTTCCCGATTTCGCGATCAGAATTGTTGACGGCGAATTAGAATTGACTTTAAACGGAAGAAATGCTCCTTCCCTGCACGTTTCTAAAGATTATCAGGAAATGATGCAGACGTATAAAGATTCTCGTGATAAATCATCTGCGCAGAAAGATGCGGTTCAGTTTATCAAACAAAAACTGGATTCGGCTAAATGGTTTATCGACGCAATCAGACAACGTCAGGAAACGCTTTTTGTAACCATGAATGCAATTATGCATTATCAGGAAGAATATTTCTTAGACGGCGACGAAACCAAACTAAAACCAATGATCTTAAAAGACATTGCTGATATGGTTGGTTTAGATATTTCGACAATTTCACGTGTTGCCAACAGTAAATATGTTGAAACACCTTACGGAACAAAACTGATTAAAGAATTCTTTTCTGAAGCCATGAAAAATGACCAAGGAGAAGATGTTTCAACTTTAGAGATCAAAAAGATTCTTAAGAATACTATTGAAGAAGAAGACAAAAAGAAACCACTTCCAGACGATCAATTGGCTGAAATTTTAAAAGAAAAAGGATATCCAATCGCAAGAAGAACAATTGCAAAATACCGCGAACAATTAGATATTCCTGTAGCAAGAATGAGAAAGAAAATTTAATTCTTTTATTTAAATAAGTTCATTTAAAACAACAAACCCGACATTTTTTAAAACTGTCGGGTTTTGTTTTATAATTTTTTTTTTAATCTGTAAGATTAATTTTGTCAGGCTGAGCGAAGTCGAAGCCCTTTTGTGTTAGCCGAGCCTTCGACTTCGCTCAGGGTGACAAACATTTTAACAATGTCTCAGAGAACATTAATTTATTTATATTGATCTGGTAATATTTTCACGTTAAATAAGAACGTCTTCTTTTTATCGCAATAACTGTAAATCAAAGTATAATCATTGTCTCTAAAAACTTGTAGTCCCGTATTTGCTTTTGCGGTACTTAAGAGACTTTTTTCCATTTCTACTTGTATCACATCAACTTCAGCAGTTACTTTTTCTACATTCAACAGTGTCAAATTATACTGAACAACTCTTTCTTCAGGTAAACTTACGCTGTCGAGACGAATCCCTTCTTGAATTTTCAGCGGGCAGTTTTTATTGTATTTTTCAACTAACGTTGTTATTTCTGTATTTACTTCATCTGCCTTTTCAGAAAGAAAAAATTGAAAATAAACAGCCAGAGCTATCGCAATTCCAATTATAACTAATAGTATGATATTCTGTTTTCTTTTACTTTCTTTTTCCTTCATGTTTATAAAGCTTAAATGAATTTAAAATCTATTTTTCTTGACTCTTTTTCATAGCATTAAAATAAGCTGCACGACTTAATGGCTCATATTCTTCCGTTTCTCCAAGCATTACAAGTTTGTCATTATCTGTTTTACGAAAACTATAATTAGCAAGATTTCCTGTTCTCGTACAAACTGCATGAACTTTAGTAACATATTCTGCAGTTGCCATAAGTCCCGGCATAGGACCAAAAGGATTTCCTTTAAAATCCATATCAAGTCCAGCAACAATTACACGAATTCCCTGATTGGCAAGATCATTACAAACCGTAATAATTTCATCATCAAAAAACTGGGCTTCGTCAATACCAATAACATCGCAGCCTTGTGCTAAAATTAAGATATTGGCCGCAGCAGGCACCGGCGTTGAACGTATTTCGTTGGCATCGTGAGACACCACCATTTCGTCATGATAGCGAGTATCGATTGCGGGTTTAAAAATTTCGACTCTTTGTTTGGCAAATTGGGCGCGTTTTAATCTGCGGATTAACTCCTCGGTCTTACCCGAAAACATTGATCCACAAATAACTTCAATCCAACCAAATTGTTCTTTGTGATTTACTGTATTTTCGAGAAACATTTTGTATTTTTCTACCTTTAAAAATGAATAGTTTTTATTACTTTGTACTGGTAATAAATTGACGCAAAAAACTGCTGTTTTTCGGTTTTTCAAAAGTAGAAAATTTTTATCAAAACGGAGATTCGCAATCGCTTATTAACAGAAATAAAAAATTATCTCGTTGATTTTCTCCCAGAATAAAGACATTCAGATACAAAACATAATAAAATACCCTATTCACTATAATTTCAACAGTTATGAAAAAAAAATTGGAAGCCGACTTAATCAGCATTGCACATCGAATTTTAAAACTTAAAAACAAATCCGATATCAATCAATTGTATCTTGAAACTCAGAAATTATATGAGAAACTAGCCGTATTAAAATTTGTTGATGAAAATTTCGACAGTCTAAAACCTACTATAAACCACAGCGAAATTACTTCTGAAATCGAAACTATTTTTAAAAAAGAAGAAATTGTTCCTGCAGAAGTTAAAATCGAAGAACCAATTGCAGTTGAAGAAACGGTAACTGAAACCATAATTGCAGAAGAAACAAAAACTGAAGAAGTTATAGAAGAAACTGTACCTGAAATTATTGCAGAAATCTCTGAAGAAGTCATTTTAGAAACTGAAATTGAGACTATTCCTGAAACTGTTGCAGAAATAAATGAAGAACCTGAAGCCGAAGAAATTGAAGAGCCAATTTTTGAAGCCAAAAAAGATATCGCAGCTGCTGACGAACTTTCGTTTACTACTATCAGCGATTTAAAACCAATTCCTGATTTCATTCCGGCTTTCGAATTAGAAACGGAAGAAATAGTTGCAGAAATCAAAGAAGAGCCAAAAATAGAAACTGAGACAAAGTCTCAAGCAGTTCATATGACTTTAGAAGAGCTTTTAGGCGTAAATTATGCTGATGCTCAATTTGTAAAAGTTGATAGTTTTGAGAATGTTTCAGCAAATACAACAAACACGGAATCTAAAGAGAAAAAAGCTGTCGAAACAGCCGTTTTAGAAACTCCAGCAGAACCTAAAACTGTTACATTAAACGAAAAACTTGCAAAAGGTTTCCACGTTGATTTGAATGACCGAATTGCATTCACGAAAAACCTTTTTGGAAACAGTTCTGAAGATTACAGTCGTGTTTTAAATCAGCTTTTAACCTTTGATTCTTATGCAGAAGCTAAAGAATTTATTGACGACATGGTAAAACCTGATTATAACAATTGGGACGGAAAAGATGATTACGCAGAACGTTTCCTTGGAATTATTGAGAAGAAATTCGCATAAAAACGAATTTGCTTCGCCTGTTCGTTATCACTCGAGTCACAGATTTACACTAATTTATATTCGTGAAATTTCAACACTTTAATTATTCGTGTTAATTCGTGTAATCTGTGTTTAACTATTAAAAACAACTATGTCAAAATTATATATCGTTCCAACGCCAATTGGTAATCTTGAAGACATGACTTTCAGAGCTATTAGAGTTTTGAAAGAAGTCGATTTGATTTTGGCCGAAGACACTAGAACGAGCGGGAAATTGTTGAAGCATTTTGAAATTGGCACACACATGCACAGCCATCATATGCACAACGAACACAAAACCACCGAAAATTTAATTGCCCGTTTAAAAGCCGGCGAAAACATCGCTTTAATTTCTGACGCAGGAACGCCGGCAATTTCAGATCCAGGATTCTTACTGACGCGCGCTTGTGTCGAAAATAAAATTGAAGTTGAATGTCTTCCAGGTGCTACAGCTTTTGTTCCAGCATTAGTTAACAGTGGTTTACCAAATGACAAATTCGTTTTTGAAGGTTTTCTTCCTGATAAAAAAGGACGTCAAACTCGTTTTTTGGCTTTAGCCGAAGAAACCAGAACAATGATTTTATACGTTTCTCCGCATAAACTCGTTAAAACATTAGCAGAATTTATTCAGTATTTTGGAGAAGACCGCCAAGTTTGTGTTTCAAGAGAATTATCAAAATTACACGAAGAAAATGTACGCGGAACCGCAAAAGAAGTTTTAACACATTTTGAAAAAACTGCACCACGCGGCGAAATCGTAGTTGTGGTTGCTGGAAAAACTGTAACAAAAGAACCTAAGAAAAGTAAGTTTTCTAAGGATGATGAAGAATAAATAATTATTTCAGCCACAGATTAAAAATGATTAACACTGATTAATTAAAAATTTCGCCACGAATTTCACGAATTTACACGAATTGAATTTGTGTAAATTCGTGAAATTCGTGGCAAAAAAATAATCCTTTTAAATCTTTTTATCCCGATAGCTATCGGGAGTGGCAAAAAAAATCAACACATAACAATCATGAGCATTCAACCCTTTTTAGAAAAAGTAAAACAAACTCCAACACAAATAACATTTCCTGAAACTATTGCTGTAATCGAGGAAAACTACAATTTTACGCCAACAGCTTTTCAAAACGGAACACAGCATAATGCTGCCGGAGAAAACTCTGGTTCTTGTAAATTATTTTCTTTCGCAAAACTGCAAAACTTAAGCAAAGAAGAAACTTTAGCTTGTTTTGGCGCTTTTTATTTTGAAGAAGTTTTAGGAGATCCAAACGGAACAAATCACCAAAACATTAGAAATTTCATCAATTTAGGCTGGGACGGAATACAGTTTGAAGGAAATGCTTTAGAAGCGAAATAAAACAAAATATATTCTGCCACAGATTAAAAAGATTAACACAGATTAATATGAAGGTTGCCACGAATTACACCAATTAGCACGAATTAAATTAGTGGAAATTGACGCAATTCGTGGCAAAAAATCTTTTAAATCCTTTTAATCTGTGGCAAAAAAAAAATCGCAATCAGATTAAACGATTTCAAAAATCTACAGTCTAAAAACCAATACTCTAAAACCTAAAATCAACCCATGCGTTGGACCATAAAACCAAAACCTTCTCAAGATAAAATCAAACATTTAGCGCAAGCCTTAAATGTAGAAGATTTTGTTGCAACGCTTTTGATTCAGCGCGGCATTGAAACTTTTGAAGATGCTAAAAATTTCTTTCGTCCCTCTTTAGAACATCTTCATGATCCTTATCTGATGAAAGATATGGAGAAGGCAGTTGCGAGAATAGAATTGGCAATTGAAAATCAGGAAAACATTTTAGTTTTTGGTGATTATGATGTTGACGGAACAACGGCGGTTTCTTTGGTTTCATCGTATTTAAAATCACATTATCCAAATATTGCAACTTATATTCCAGATCGTTATGATGAAGGTTACGGAATTTCTTTTAAAGGAATTGATTATGCAGACGATAACGGATTTTCCTTAATTATTGCACTCGATTGCGGAATAAAATCCATAGATCATATCGCTTACGCGAAAGCAAAAAACATCGATTTTATTGTCTGCGATCACCATAGACCTGGTGAGTTTCTCCCAGACGCGGTTGCGATTCTTGATCCAAAAAGAGAAGACTGCACTTATCCGTATGATGAGTTATGCGGCTGTGGAGTTGGTTTTAAACTGATTCAGGCTTTAGGTCAAAACCGAAATGAAACGATTGAGGATCTAGTTCCGTATCTAGATTTGGTTGCTACGGCAATTGCTGCAGATATTGTTCCTATTACGGGAGAAAATCGTGTTTTAGCTTATTTCGGATTACAGGTTATCAATAGCGACCCACGCCCAGGAATTAAAGCTTTGGTACATCAGGTTAAAAAGAAAGTTTTAGATATTACTGATGTCGTTTTTATTATTTCACCAAGAATAAACGCGGCAGGAAGAATCAAACACGGAAATCATGCAGTAGAACTTTTAACTGAATTTAATTTTGAACAAGCGCAGCAATTCGCTTCTGAAATCGAACAATATAACTCTGATCGAAAAGATCTAGACAAACAAATTACTAAAGAAGCTTTTCAGCAAATTATACAAAATGAAGAGCAAGATCGGTTTTCGACTGTTGTTTTTCAGGAAGACTGGCACAAAGGCGTTATTGGAATTGTCGCTTCTAGATTGATCGAAACTTATTATCGGCCAACTTTGGTTTTTACTAAAAGCGGAGATAAATATGCGGCTTCTGCCCGATCTGTAAAAGGATTCGATGTTTACAATGCGTTAGATGCCTGCGCAGAACATTTGGAACAATTTGGAGGTCATATGTATGCAGCGGGAATGACTTTGAAAGCCGAAAATTATCAGATTTTTAAAGACGCTTTTGAAAAACAGGTTTCATCAACTATTTTACCTGAAATGCGAACTCCAGAAATTGAAATTGATGCCGAAATTAATTTCTCTGATATCACTCCAAAACTCATCCGTATTTTAAAACAATTTGAACCTTTTGGCCCGCAGAACATGACGCCAGTTTTCATGACTAAAGACATAAAAGACACTGGTTATGCCAAAACTTTAGGTTCTGAAGAAGAACATCTAAGGCTTTTTGTAAAACAATCTAATTCTGATGGAATTGCTGCAATTGGCTTTGGACTCGGAAAAAAATTAAGCATAGCACAAAATCAGAATCTGTTTCAACTGGCTTATTCTTTGGCTGAAAATGAATGGAACGGAACTATTTCAACACAGCTTATGCTGAAAGACATTAGAACAAATGACAACTAAATCAACAAAACCAGATCCGTATCAAGCGCTTCGCTATAGAGAGTTTAATATATTTTTACTACTGCGCTTTGCGATGGTTTTTGCTTGGTCGATGCAGTTTATTGTGATTGAATGGGAGGTTTACAGTTTAACTAAAAATCCGCTTTCGTTAGGAATCATAGGTTTAATGGAAGTAATTCCAGCGGTTTCAATGGCATTGTTTGCAGGACATATTGTAGATCAAAGAGAAAAGAAAGGATTATTGGTAAAATGTATTCTAGGATTTTCAGTTATTAGTTTTGGATTATTTTTATTGACTTGGCCAAAAATTGTCAGCGGCTGGTCGACTGAGTCTATCTTATATGCCATTTACTTTTTAGTATTTCTTGGCGGATTAGTTCGTGCTTTTCTCGGCCCTACTATTTTCTCATTACTATCACTTATTATTCCTAAAAAAGCATATCCAAATGCCGCTACGTGGAGCAGTTCGGTTTGGCAGATTGGTGCGGTTATGGGGCCTGCACTTGCAGGATTTTCAATTAATTGGATTGGTGTTCACTGGTCAATGTGTCTCGTTTTCGGATTCTCAATTCTTTCCTTAATTGCCTTATCACAAATCAGTAAAAAACCAATCATAAATCCGAAGATTGGAGAATCAATAAAAGACAGTCTTACAGAAGGTTTGACTTTTGTATTTAAAAACCAGATTGTTTTAGGCGCTTTGTCACTTGATATGATTGCAGTACTTTTTGGAGGTGCAGTTGCATTATTACCCGTTTTTGCACAAGATATTTTAAAAGTAGGTTCTGAAGGTTTTGGTATATTAAGAGCTGCGCCTGCTGTGGGCGCTTTTATTACGATGATTGTTTCGGCGTATATCCCTTTATATAAAAACGCTGGAAAAAAACTTTTAGGTGCCATATTTGTTTTTGGATTGTCGATCATCTTATTTGGACTTTCTACGTCATTCTGGCTTTCTGTTTTTGCTTTATTCTTGAGCGGACTTGCTGACGGAATTTCGGTAGTAATTCGCCAGACCATTTTGCAGCTTAAAACTCCTGATCATATGCGCGGGCGTGTTGGTGCTGTAAATTCGATTTTTGTTGGCTCTTCAAATGAATTAGGTGCGTTTGAGAGCGGTGCAACTGCCAAATTAATGGGAGCTGTGACATCAGTTGTCTTTGGCGGAAGCATTACACTTTTAACCGTTTTAGGTTTTGGCTTTATATCTCCAACTTTTAGAGATTTAGATCTTCATAAAGATATGGAAGAGCATCATAATCAAGAGTAATTAGTTTTTAAACCATATAGTTCATTTAAAGAATGGATCTTAAATATAGAGACCTCCAATAAAATGGAGGTCTTTTTATTTTTGCATCAAGCAAAACAAAAAAGCCTTTACTATGAACTTTATATTACTTATATGATAAAACATTTTTCAAATTTTTATGATTTTTTTATTTAGAATTAATATAAATAATATTTATATTTGCTGGAATAAAAGGATTTACAATGAGAGAAATACAACAAATATATCACAACAGCTTCGGCATAGCCTTTTACTGGAAACAAAACAGCCAGACAATTCTCGACAAAGTACAGTTGGTTTTTAAAGAAACAGGCTTCTATTTTACAGTTTCAGAATTGAATATGTTTTGCGATTTAATTGAAGACAGCATTATCGAAAATGCTTGTTGCGAAGCTTGTGAGTTAAAATATTCTTGTCATAAATTTTTACTAAAAACTCCTTGTTCATCAATAGATTTAGCGGTTTCAATGACAGAACTAAAATCTATTAAAGACTTAGTTGAAGGTTCTTTGTTTAAAATCGAATTAGACGAATATGTTTATGGTCCAGGGCTAAACTAAGAAACATTCTAAATATTTTAACAACATTTTTTCATTATTGAAATATATTTTGATTTTATTCAAAAAAAAGTATATTTACGGCAATGAAAAAAATAAGCATTCTTATTGCCTTTACTATTCTAGCGCTCTTCTTTACAAACTGCAAAGACGCTTCTGAAGAGTATATTGATCCGCGAGGCACTGATTATGCAGGCTCTGAAAGCTGTATTCAATGTCATCAAACTCAATATGACATGGCAGCAAAAAGCGCTCACTTTAAAGCAACTGCTCCAGCAATTTCGGCAAATATTTTAGGTGATTTTGACAAAGCAAATCATACTTTTATCTATGACAAAAACACCAAAATTGTCATGGAAAAACGCAACGACAGCTTGTATCAGGTTTTATATAAAAATGGAAAAGAGGTTGAAGCACATCGTTTCGAGATTGTTTTTGGAATTAAACATGCACAAACTTCGGTATACTGGCGAGATCGCAATACATATGAATTACCAGTTTCTTACTATAATTCTATAAACAATTGGGCTACAAGCCCAGGTTTTCCGGCAGACAAACCGTATTTTGACCGTATGGTTGTAAAAGACTGTTATTCTTGCCACAGCTCAAATATCAGCAGCAGAAATGTTAATCAGAATTCTACAGATAAGAACTTTTTATCGATGGAGGTTGAAGATGTTATTGATAAAAAAACAATTGTTTACGGAATTGATTGCGAACGCTGTCACGGGCCAGCAAAAAAGCATGTTGATTTTCATCTAAAAAACCCTAACATCAAAGTCGCCAATAGTATTACAAGTTTTAAAACGCTTAACAGACAACAAAAGTTAGATGCCTGTGCGCTTTGCCACGCCGGAAATGACGGAATGAAAATGAAATCTCGTTTTGACTTTAAACCCGGCGATAATCTTTCAGATTTTTATAGAGAGACAAGAAGTGTAACTGATACAACGAAATTTGATGTTCATGGAAACCAATTTCGTTTAATGGCGCAAAGCAAGTGTTTTATAAAAAGTGATAAAATGGATTGTATAACTTGCCATAATCCGCATGAAAATGCTTCTAAGAATATGGCATCGTATTCTAAAATCTGTATGAGTTGTCATCAAGGTTTAAAACACAATGCAACTACTTTAAAAACTATGCCTGAAAAATTATTAGCTGCTAATTGTGTGGAATGCCATATGCCGAAAAAAGCATCAGGTGCAATTAAATTTCAACTTTCTAACAGCAAGCAACTTTCAGAATATATTTTGAGAACGCACAAAATAGGAATCTATCCTGCTAAGTAAATGGTAATTATTTTTCGAATTTTTTAAGTTCAAAAGTCTCTCCGTCGAAAACTCCGTAGGTAAAATAACCAATCCAATCGCCTAGATTTACATAATTTGAATCTTCACCAACAGGAATAATCATTGGTAAATGGCGATGTCCAAAAATAAAGTAATTATAATGTTTGGTTTCAAGTTTGCGTTTGGCGTACAACACGAGCCATTCGTTTTCTTCACCAAGAAACTTTACATCTTCGTCACCAGAAATCAGTTTATTTTTAACAGATAAATACTGCGCCAAACTTACGCCTACATCTGGATGAAGCCATCTAAAAAGCCATTTTGAAAACGGATTTGTAAACACCTTTTTCATTCTTTTATAACCTTTATCGCCGGGGCCTTTTCCGTCTCCGTGACCAATTAAAAAGGTTTTTCCGTTAAAAGTAAATTCTTTGTTATCATGGTAAACCGGAATATTCAATTCGGTTTCAAAATAATCATTCATCCAAAGATCATGATTTCCAACAAAAAAGTAGATTGGAATACCGCTGTCGCGAATTTCGGCCAATTTACCTAAAATTCGAACAAAACCTTTTGGCACAACTGTTTTATATTCAAACCAAAAATCAAATAAATCACCCAGTAAAAAAATTGCTTCGGCATCTTCTTTAACCTCATCTAACCAAGCCACAAATTTCTTTTCGCGCGGCAGACTCAATTCAGGAGTCGGCGCACCAAAATGCTGATCTGAAGCAAAATATACTTTTTTCATTTAGATTTTTAGATTACTGGACTTCTTAGAATTTTAGACTTTTGTCTCTCTGAGCGAAGTCGAAGAGTTTGGAATTTGGAATTTCTTTTTTGAATATTAAATGTTATCACTTGCGTACCACTCTGCAAACGAAGATTCTGTTTCTTGAAGTTTAAGAGAGAACAGCGAAATTCCTTTTGGCAGTCTTGCTATGATTCTATCCGCAAAATCAACTACCATATTCTCACTTGTTGGCTGATAATCGACCAATATTACGTGATGTCCGCGGTTTTTTAATTCATTTGCTAATTCGATATGCGGCGTTGTTTGATTGAATACAGTCGCATGGTCAAATTGATCGACGATTTCTTCTTTTACAATTTTCTTTAAATCAGAAAAGTCAATTACCATTCCGAATTTCACATTCGATCGATCTGTAATTGGCGAACCAATAACAGTTACCGATAATTTATAACTGTGTCCGTGAACGTTCTTGCATTTTCCGTCGTAACCGTACAATGCATGTCCGGTTTCGAAACTAAATTGTTTTGTAATTCTAATATTACTCATCGATTTTTAATTTAAGCTTGCAAATTTACAAATTAATAACCGTTTTCGTCTCTTTTTTTAGCACGGTTATACATCCAATAGGCAATTCCTACTAAAACGACAAAAGGAATAAACGATCCTATAATAACACCTATTTGATATCCGCTGTCTGGAGCGTTTTTAATTTTCTCTGCAACATCGACCTTTTGGAATAAAGAAATAATAGTCATATTCAATAATTTATATAGTGAAAAATTGGTTTTAAATCCTTTTTCAAAACTATGTTACTGTTTGTATAAAATCAATGACTTATGTCATGCCTATTTTTTAAACTGCATCAAAGCATTTCTGCTAAAATCAGACAAAACCAATTTACCTGTAATAGCGGCACGTTCAAAAAGCAGCGATTCCCAGTTTTCTGTGTTTTCCCAAATGATCTTTTTCATTTCGTGCAATGCTTCTGGATTGTATGAACTTAATTTTTGAGCAAAATTTTCAACTTCTTTATCTAGATTTTCTGAATCAACTAAAACAGAATATAGCCCTTTTTGAAAGGCCCAATCTGCCGATTTCCATTCGTGTGCGGCCAATGTCATTGCTGTCATTGCTGTTTTTCCAATTTTACGAGATACAGCTGGTTCAATTACAAACGGACCAATACCAATTGCAAGTTCAGATAATTTAATATCGCTTTGAGGAGTTGCAAAAACATAGTCGCAAGCCGCAATTATTCCTACTCCTCCGCCAACTGCTTTTCCTTGAACTCGTCCAATTATGAGCTTGCTGCAACTGCGCATAGCATTTAACAAATGTGCAAAACCAGAAAAAAACTCTGTTCCCTGTTCTTCATTTTCTACCTGCAGAAGTTCATCAAACGAAGCGCCGGAACAAAAAGCTTTTTCGCCTTCACTTTTCAAAACAATAAGTGAAACAGCGTCGTTTCGGCTCAATGAATTAATTTCTAATGTAAGTTTATTTAATAATTCTCGCGGGAAAGAATTACTTGCAGGATGCCCAAACTGCACGGTTGCAATTGTATCTTGAAAAGAAGTCGACAGCGATCCTTTTGTTGTTTCTAAACTCATAAAAATAATTTTAAATGTAAAGTTACGGTTTTGACAACTATTTTTACTTAGATAGGATTCTAAATTTGTTTATTGAAAATTAATTGACTTTATTTGCTATGACTTTGGGGGATTAGCTCATTTGGCTAGAGCGCTACGCTGGCAGCGTAGAGGCGATCGGTTCGAATCCGATATTCTCCACAAAAACTGTATTGCTTAATTGAAATACAGTTTTTTTTTATGATTTATTTTAAACACAATCAACTTTAAACCAACACAAAACCCCATGAAAAAAAGCATTCTGATCGCATTACTTACTCTAGCTGGCGCAAGCTCTTTTGCACAAGAGTTCAAAGTTAAAAAAGGTGAAGTTTTACTAGATGGTAAACCTATTGCTAAAATGTCAGCTAAAGTACTTCGTCAATATGAAATTTCAAATCTAGACGGAACAAATACAATTACAGCATACATGAGAGTCTGTGAAAATCCTGCACCTGGAAAAGCTTATATTGAAATTGCTAATGAAGAAAAGAAAGCAAACGATCTTGATTTTGCAAAATATTCACCTTTCAACGTTGACCGAAGCATTATTCAAACCTTGTTTGCAAAAGGTATGATTACAGAAAACGGAATTCAATTAGAACAAGTAAACACATTTGTAAATGGCGAACCAACTGGTTTAGGCGAAAAATACGGATGTAAACAACAAAGTGCAGAAAAAGCAATAACAGACGCATTGGCCTTAACAATTGATGATAGCGGAAATGTTTTTAGTAAAAAAGAAAAAATAGGTTACATCAGAATGATTACAAACAATGGAACTACCAGCGGTGCAGTTGAAAAATACGAAGTAACGAATTTAGATAACAAAGTAATCGGAACTTGGTATGGTAAATTTGGAATGGTTCAAGGCTATGGTAAAGCTTTAAATCAAGAAATTTATACTTACGATGGTAAAGTTTTTAAAGTAGAATTTAATAACGGAGGAAATTTTATTGGTTATAAAATGAGCCAAGATGTTACTGCTATGAACATTATAAAAAAATTAACTGGTAATGGATATTCTTTAGGTCACAAATAAACCTAACAGTACAATACTAAAAAAGAGTTCTTGAATTAAATAATCAAGAACTCTTTTGTTTTTACCCGCTTCTTATTTCTCATTTGCCGAATCATCGGCATCTATTCTATTTTTTACAGCTTTTTTGAAATCATTATTCAATAAATCTGTTAGTTTCTTTTTCTCTTTTTGATTTTTTCTGATTGTAAGTACAACTAGAATAACTACTAGTACTGCAACAACCGCCATTACAACCCAATTAATTTCCATAGCTTTAATTTTTAATTAAAAGTAAGAAACTATAACTAAATACTGTATTATCAAAAAGTTAAGTATTATATTCTACAAAAACTTATTTTGACAGAATTATACCTTTTGAAAGACATCTCACTAAATGATATGATTACTTTTGTATATCAAGAATCTTAAAAAAGTGAATGTTTATAAAATTTCAAAACACAAATCTTTTAAAATGAATCAAAATTTAAAGTCTAAAATGCTTTTATTCTTAAAAAAACTCATTACAATTGCGTTCTTACTTTTCGTTTTCACTTTCGTAGAAATATATTGGTCAATGCAAAGTCTTTCTGAACGAATATCCAACGGAAATCCAGACAGTCATTTTTTTGATGATGCTTATTTAATATCTGTATTTACAACCGTTTTTCTGATAATTATTTTTATGTTCCTTGCATTCATAAAAAAAATACACCTAAAAATAACAGCCCAATTACTGATTATAATTTCAACATGGTTTTTCTGGAATTACAGCATTTTTGTTGATCGTGAATCTTCATGGAGTACTTATCTTTTTAAAGAAGAATTAATGTATACTCTTACCTTGTCCTTTTTTCCTATTTTGGTTCTATCAATTGTTATGGTATTTATCTTAAATTATATCTCAAAAAATAGGAGCATAACAAATGAAAAAATAAAGACTATAAACATTTAAAACTTCTACCAACATTTTTTTTAGCTCGTTTTTACAATTTTACTTAAAAAACTATCAATATGCGTAACTTAAAATTTTTACTTCTCGGATTTTTGCTAATGTTTTCTTTTAAAGGCATTTGCCAAGATAAAATTTCACAACAGATACTAGAACGTTTAAAAGCACAGCAAACCTGCTGGAATAATGGTGATCTCGAAGCTTACCTTGACTTTTATGCTCCCGTAGATTCAGTTCGTATGATTTACAGCGGCGGCGTGGTATATGGAAAAAACAATATCACAGATTTTTTCAAAAAATATTGGCCAAAAGAAAGAATGGGAAAATTGACCATGACCGATTTTGTTATTGAACCTCTTTCAAAAAAAGATGCTTTTGTAAGCGCAAAATTTAGTGTCGAAGCTCCGAATGGCAAAAACAGTTCTGGACAATTTTCAGGAATAATGCGAAAAATAAACGGTGTTTGGTATTTGTATGTTGATCATTCGGGATAAATAAATCAACGTAAAAGAATATAACTTATTCCTAAAAATTAGAATTTGACTACGTTATAAGTTTCTATTTGAAATTAAAATAAAGTACTTTCGTACACATCGAAACTCAAAATCATATTTAAACAATGACAACAAGATTGTTCTTTTTATCAAGCGCTTTTTTAATTTTACTATCTGCCTGTAACAAAAAAGAAAACACTACAAGTACACTTCCTAAAGCAACAGAACAGACGGCAGCTGAAACCGATACTCCTCAAACTGAAGAAACTTCAAAAAAAGAAAGCATTTATCTATTTAACCTTATGCAAAAAGACAGCAGCGATGTTGCTTTTGTTTCTCTTTCGGATATTTATCCTATTGACAACGAAAAAGATACTCTGACTTTACCCAACCTTGAAAAAATGGCAGATGCCGATGCCCAATATTTCACCTTTGCCAAAAACTACAGAAAAAGATTTTTATCTAAAACCAATATTTCTGAAACCGATTCATTGTTTGTTTACGATTATGCCAAAAACAAACTTGTCTCTTTTTTAGTAAAAAATCTAAAAACTGCTGCGATGCTAAATGTATATTCTATTGGAGATGCCGGACCGTATCGTAATTATGATTATATGATTGGTTTCGAAATCAACAAAAAACATTTAAACGGATTCAGCGAGTATTACAGAGATGCTTTGGTATATATAGGTAAAGAAAATCCGTTTTCGAAAGAACGCTTGAAGCCAATTTCGTGGAAAAAAATGGCAAAAAAAGACTACCCGTCTAAAGCACTGAAAAATAACGACCGTGCTTTGCTGAAGAGTACAATAATGGGCAATACTTATTTTTACAAAACTGACAGCTATGAGTATTTTTTACAAGAATATCTAGACAGCAATAAAATAATTTATGGCAGACGTTTGTTAGTCGTTGATTCAAAAACCAAAGAAGTTATAATCGAAAAACTTTTCAGCCAAAGCGAAGGCACATCACCTGCTCCGCTAAATTATGAAAATGGAGAAGATTCTATTGAGCAATGGACTGGTAAACTTTTTAAAAACAAACCTGAAGTTGTTTTTGGTTTCGAGTATCTTTCTTTTGGCTGTCCAAGTATTTCTATAATCGACAAATCAAATGAAGAAATAAATATTCAATGCGATAATCGTCATTAAGATTTTTTCAAAAAATGTCCATCAAAAGAAAGATAGAAAAATTAATTTTCTTTGCTGATATGGATTATAATTTGTGTTATATCAAAGCTCAACACTAGAATGCAATGAGGAAAATCCTTTGACTTGTAAATATAAATCACATATTTGTAAAGCTAAGACCTAATTTAGGTCGTTCCAAAATAAAAATCATGTCAATAAATATAAGACCTTATAATGCTTCTGACAAAGAAGATATTTCAGATATATTCTTTTCTAATTGCCCAAAGTACTTCGACAAAAACGACCATGCTTCTCTTTTAGATTTTTTAGATAACTATGCTGATAAAAACTTTAAAGTATTAATCTCAGATGACAAAATTATTGGCTGCGGTGGCTATTACATAAAAGATTCTGATGAGTGTTTTGGAATATGCTGGGTCATGTTTAAACGTTATGTACTTGGTCATAGATTGTTTTTCAAAACAGCCGATATGTTTTTCAACCATTTAATGCAAAACATTGAAAGTGAAAATTTGAATTACGATATTGTAATTAATACAACACAAGTAATGGAGAAAAGTTTTAACAGATATGGTTTTAAAACCGAAAGTGTATCTAAAAATGGCTTTGGCGAAGGACTTGACCATTACAAAATGCGAAGAGGGATAGAACTCTAAAAATGTACTTTTCAAGACCTATTCAAGCAGCGCTTTGACCGCTGTCCATTTATGCGAGGTATTTAAACTTCTTAGCATTACATCTTTATGAGCAAAAAAAATTACTTCAACAAAAACACTCCGCTCCCACACGAATCCTTTCGTATGGTGATATGTTGGTAAGATTCTGGTTTACTTTATGAAAATTAATGTGCTGTAAATGAGTAGAAGTTATAAATAAATTGCGTACCACACGAAAAGATTCGTGCGGTACGCAATTTATTCTAAGACAATTCAATTCATTATTTTGATTTATTAAACATATAACGGGCAATCTTCCATTTTTCATTTTCTTTTACCAGCACAAATACCTCTCTGTTTTCCTCTGGAACAGTTTGTCCGTTGGCATGAATTAATGTTGTACCTTTTGAATTGGTTATTGCATAAGCATTTTTTCCGCTTACCTCTATTTCTTCAATAAAAAACTCAATATTCAATTGTATCGCTTTAAACACAAACTCATACGAATTTTTCAATTGCTGCTGGCCTTTTGCTGTTGGGGCATTTGCGGGCATAAATACACCGTCTTGTGTATATAATGACATAACGGTTGATACATTTGATGAGTTTAAGGCATCTCGATAAGAAAAAAGCAATTTTTCTATAGCTGTTTTGTCTGTTGTTGTATTCATTTCTACTTGTTTTAAATTGTTTGTTACTGATTTATTTTGTGCTTGATTTTTCCAACTTGCCATCATTAACAGCAAAAAAATTGGCAGCGCTATTTTTTTCATTTTATAATGTTTTAATTACATTACAAAGTTGAAACAAACAAAAGTGTAGTACTTATAAACAAGTTTAAGAAATACCCTTAAACTATATTAAGAGTAAATTATTTTTTAGAAGCATTTTTACGGATTTTGCTCAAAAATTCGGGTGTTATACCAAGATACGAAGCTATTTGAGTATTAGGAAGCCTGTTGGAAAGTTTAGGATACTGGGTCAAAAATGTTTGATATCGCTCTTCGGCTGTAGAACTAATATTTTGCAGCACTCTATTTTCAAGTTCAATGAATTTGTTTTCAATAATAACTCTGAAATTTCGATCAAATTTTGGAAAATAAGTATAGAGATATAAAAGGTTTGTTTTTTCTATCTGCAGTACAACCGATGGCTCCATAGCTTCAATGTAAAGACGACTCGGCTGTTCAGAATGAAAACTACCAATATTAGTAATCCACTCATTTTCTAAAGCAAACTGGATGTTATGTTCTGTACCGCTTTGATCGACAGCATACATTTTAAAGAGCCCGGAAATGACAAAAGTGTAGTGTTTACAAACATCATTTTCCTGAAGGATAAATTGTCTTCGTTTGATATTTTTTTCGACAATACGATTACTCAGCTCTTGCTTTTCCGTACTGTCAAGAGGAAGATAATGATTAAAATGTGATATGAGTTTATTTATATTCACTGTGTCTTTTAAAAATTAAAAATCATTACAACTGAAGCTATCCCCACTTTGTGTTTTATCAAACTTTCACAAAAGCTAATATAGAAATAATTTACAGCCGCTAATAAATTATTTTATAATGATCTATCAAATAAGATTAATTTTTCTAATAACCCACACGCAATATAACTATAACCTTAAAAACTTTGTGTCTCGACATCTTCGAACAGAAACTATCGTAACAAAAACCCCATTCTAATCGAACCATAAAAATATCCTCTATTGGTATCATTAACATCGCCTTCTAATTCACGACCTCGATAAATAAATGAATACGACATATTGAAATTATTATGGCGGTATTTCAACCCAAATTCGGCATTGAAGCGAAGCGGTACCAAATCGAAAGTTATAGGACTTGTATCATTAAACATACTGCCTTCGATTGTGGCATCATAAAACTGATAATTGACACTTGGCATAGCGTAAAAATAAAACTCCCTAATATTGGGCTGTGCATTTGCACTTACCGAAGCATCATGCATATTTGAATCGTAAAGCGGAAGCAGTTTTTTAAAACCAATTCTAGTCATAAAACCTGTTGAAACACCTGTAAAAATAGTTCCTAAATTGGCATCGGACTGCCAATGAAGATCTGCAAAATCATTATGTTTTGATGGAAATAGTTTCTTTGAATACATTACATGAGCCTGTACTGCAAAAGCATTATGAAGCTGATTTTCCCAGCCATACACTTTTTTATATCCAATAATTTTATGAAATCCTTCCTGAGTTTCTCTGCCTAAAGCATTTGGCCCCATAAAACCCAGCTGAAAATCAGTCTTTAAAACGGACTCGCTTTGGTAAAAAAAACTTTTTCCTGCTTCGGCAAAAAGATATGCCGTAAACGGACGGTCATTTACATTAACTGCCTCTTTGTTTATAAATCTCGGATTATAAATATATTGTCCGATTCTAAATTCAGTAATTTTTTTGTTGATTTTTTCATTGTCATTTTTAGACAGAAATCGATAAAAAAGCTCTAAACCATTAGTATAATACATATCATTTTTTGATGATGTGTATAAATCGTTATCAGATATGAAACCAATTTCTGTTTTTTTTTCTTGACCAAAAGTCAAAGCTGCCGTTAAAATGAGAAATGCAAAAATTATGTTTTTACTTCCCATTATAATTAATTTTTCCAACGGCACGCATTTCGCGCACAATTCTTTCTTTTCTGCGGTTTATATAACTTGAAGAACCTGTAGCCTTAAATTTTCTTGGGTTTGGCAAAATTGCGGCAATTCCGGCTGCCTGCATAGGCGTTAAACTTGAAGCATCGCGACGGTACCAATGTTCAGTTGCGGCGTAAGCACCATAAACCCCATCTCCCATTTCGATACTATTTAAGTATACTTCCATGATACGCTCTTTGCCCCAAATTAATTCGATTAAAACAGTAAAATAAGCTTCAAGTCCTTTACGGAAGTAGCTTTTTCCCTGCCATAAAAAAACATTTTTTGCAGTTTGCTGCGAAATTGTACTTCCCCCTCGAATTCGGCGTCCGCGTTCATTGCTTTTATAAGCCTTTTGAAGTGCCTTAAAATCAAAACCATTGTGGCTTAAAAAAGTTCCATCTTCGCTGGCGATAACCGCTTTTTGTAAATTCATTGAAATTTTTTCAATTGGCTCCCAATCGTGATCAAAGTAAACTTCTTTTCCTGCCATTTTATTTTCGATTGCTCGAATGACCATTAAAGGTGTAAAAGGCACCGGCACATATTTAAAAAGCACAACCGATGCAATCGAGATTCCAAAAAACCACAGACATAGTTTAATAAAAAACCATTTTACTTTTTCTCCAAAAGAACGATTTGTCTTCTTAGAAGCTGTTTTAGGTTTAGGTTTGCTTGCGGTTGTTTTTTTGGGTTCTGCTTTTTTGATTGCCATTATATTAAATCTGCTAATTCTGTTCCTATTAAACTGCCTATCGCCACTCCCATTCCTCCTAAACGCACTCCACAGAACACGTTTTCAGAAAGTTGAGCAACAACAGAACTTTTACTATTTCCGACTCCCATAATCCCACTCCAACGGTGTGCAATCTTGAAATCCTGATTCGGTAAAATTACATTTTTCAACAACTCCTCCAATTTATTTTGAATAATTTTCGTCTGCCCAAATTCCGTTGTCGTTTCACCTTCAAAATCGAGATTTCGACCTCCGCCTAACAAAATGCGATCGTCTATATTTCTGAAATAATAATAACCACGATCTAAATGAAACGTTCCTTTTATGTCCAGATTTTTTATGGGTTCAGTAATTAAAACCTGTGCTCTCGCTGGCTTTACTTCTCCTTTTGTCAAAGAACCTGCAAAACCATTTGTAGCAAAAAGTACTTTACTAGATCTAAAACTAAAATCATTTAGAACAAGCTCAACATAATTTCCTGCATCAAAATACGAGGTTACTGTTTGCTGATTTAAAATTAAAATACCAGCAGAAACAGCTTGTTTCAACAATTCCTGCATCATATTTCCAGTATCTATCTGTGCTTCAAATGGATTAAACACCAAATAATCCTGAGTATTTTCAAATCCAAATCGATCCGTTTCTTTAGAAAAAACATCTGCTTTAAAAAGGGGTTTTAAAATTTCATTAATAAAAGGCATTTTCGAAATACATTC
This sequence comes from Flavobacterium oncorhynchi, assembly GCF_002217355.1. Taxonomy (GTDB): domain Bacteria; phylum Bacteroidota; class Bacteroidia; order Flavobacteriales; family Flavobacteriaceae; genus Flavobacterium; species Flavobacterium oncorhynchi. The sequence continues at coordinate 143,356 of NZ_MUHA01000013.1, forward strand.
ATTAAAACCAGTTTCATCTTCCTTCAAAAACAATTCATATCCGCCGTGAGGTTTAAAATCAATTGCAGAATCTCCTAATCTTTTTCGGAGTAATTGCAGTCCTTTCCAACGTTTTTCGATCAAACCCACAACCTCTTCTTCTGAATTTGTTTTTAAGTCATCCATAATTTCCGAAAGACTTCCAAAACAAGCAAAACCCGCATTTTTTGTACTCGCACCTTGCGGCAGCATTCCTCTTTCTATAACTAGAATTTTTGAAGCAGGAAATCTTTCGCGTAAGCGCAAAGCAGCATGCAGACCAACGATTCCGCTGCCTACAATTGTGTAATCAATATTTGTAAACCAGTTCTTTAATTCCCAATAACTTAGTTCCATCTTCAGAGTTTTTATAAAAATAATGTTTTTTTATTCGCCACGAATTCACGAATTATTTTTTTGTTAGTCTTTGAGAATAAAAAATTCGTGAATTCGTGGCGAAACCTCTTCAATTAGTTTTGAATTTTTCCTCAATGTCAGGCTGAGCGAAGTCAAAGCCTCTTTTTAACACAAAAGCCCCTTGGCTTCGCTCAGGGTGACAATGGATGATAAACTTTAACAAATTTTGGAATTTTAAATTCGTATTTTTAGCCCCACAAAAAATAGAATTTTTATTATGAAAAAAGTATTATTTACAACCTTAATAATGATGAGTTTAAACGCTATCGGACAAAATGTAATGTCGCCTGAATTGTTATGGAAATTAGGAAGAGTGAGTGCACTTGGTCTTTCGAAAGATGAAAAAAATGTTGTTTTCAAGGTTTCTACTCCTTCTGTAGAAGAAAACAAATCGCATTCTAAATTTTACACTATCCCTGTAGGCGGTGGTAATGCAACTGAAGTTACGGATACAAAAGCGATTTTGGCCGACAAAAACATTTCGCCTGACGGAAAATTTTTGGTGTACAATGAAGAAGTAAAAATTGACAAGGTTTTAGGTAAAGATTTTTATCCAAAACTTGATAAATCTGACGCACAAATTTATGATGGTTTAGATTATCGTCATTGGGATACTTGGAATGTAGGTAAATTTAACCACGTTTTTTATAAGGAAAACAAAGACGGCGCTAAAGGTATTGACATTTTGAAAGGGGAAACTTTTGATTCTCCGCAAAAACCTTTTGGCGGTGACGAAGATTATATCTGGTCTCCTGATGGAAAAAGCATTTTATATGTGTGCAAGAAAAAAGCAGGAACTGATTATGCGGTTTCTACGAATACCGATATTTATGAGTACAATTTAGAAACTCAAAAAACAACTAACAGAACTGAAGGCAACTTAGGTTATGACACTGCACCGCAATTTTCTCCAACAGGAAATTTAACTTGGTTGCAAATGAAACGTGATGGTTATGAGGCTGATAAAAACGACATTATTGTTGAGTTTAAAGGAATCAAAACTAATCTAACGGCAAACTGGGATGGAACTGTAGATAATTTTATCTGGAGTAAAGACGGGAAAAATGTATTTTTTGTTGCGCCTGTTGATGGTACAAAACAACTTTTCAGCGTTAATTTTCCTGGATTAACAAGAATTGCAATTACTGTTCGCCAAATAACAAAAGGTGATTTTGATGTAAATGATTTAGTAGGATTTGCTGGTGATGATATTATTGTAACTAGAAATGACATGAATCACGCACCAGAGATTTTTTCTTTTAACTTGAAGAAAAACACTTGGAAGCAACTTTCAAATGTAAATACTGACACTTACAAAACACTTACTTTAAGCAAAACTGAAAAACGTTATGTTACTACAACTGACGGTAAAAAAATGTTGGTTTGGGTAATTTTGCCTCCAAATTTTGATGCTTCAAAAAAATATCCAACTTTATTATTTTGTCAAGGCGGACCTCAAAGTGCATTGACACAATCGTATTCTTTCCGTTGGAATTTCTCATTAATGGCAGCGAAAGGTTATGTTGTTGTGGCGCCAAATCGTCGCGGAATGCCTGGTCATGGTGTTGAATGGAACGAGCAGATTAGTAAAGACTGGGGCGGACAGGTTATGGACGACTATCTTTCTGCAATTGATGATGTTGCCAAAGAAAGCTATGTCGACAAAAGCCGTTTAGGATGTGTTGGTGCAAGCTACGGTGGATATTCAGTATTTTATTTAGCAGGAATTCACAAAAACCGTTTTAAAACTTTCATCGCTCATGATGGTGTTTTCAATACGGTAAGTATGTTGGGAACTACTGAGGAAGTTTTCTTTAACAACTGGGATTTTGGCGGTGCTTATTGGGAAAAAGACAATGCTGTTGCACAAAAAGCATATACGACTTTTAACCCTGCCACTATGGTTGAAAAATGGAATAAACCTATCTTGATTTTCCAAGGCGGGAAAGATTTCCGTGTGCCAATCGGACAAGGACAAGAGGCTTTTCAAGCGGCACAATTGCGAGGAATTAAAAGCCGATTTGTTTATTTCCCTGAAGAAAATCACTGGGTTTTACAACCTCAAAACGCTCAAGTTTGGCAAGGTGAATTCTTTAAATGGTTAAACGAAACTCTTTAATCTCAAAATAAAAACAAAAAATCAGCCTCAGATATTTATATAATCTGAGGCTGATTTCTTTTTAAGACTGTTTAATTATATAAACATTTGGATTGTTTTTGTTTTTTTGAGATCAAAATTTTGAATAAATTGCAGATAATTCCAATATCTCAAACACTTCCTCAATCTACACCTAAATATTTATGGAGAGTAAAAAAAGTTACACAGCACTCAAAGTCTTGTTCAGTTATGTTGCATTACTGGCTTTGGTCGTTACTGTTGGATGGTTTTTATACTCTGAAAATGTAGTCTACAATAAATTGGAAGATAAAATTGCTTTTGAAAAAACTAAAATTTTAAGAGTCAGTAAACTATTTTCAAACGTTTATAAAACAGAAAGTTTAGCCCGAAAAACAATTCAAACCAACTCTGAAAGTGATTTTAAAAATTATCTTATCGAAACAGATTCTTTAAGAGCAAGAATTGACACTTTAAAACAAATTGTTACTACTGAATATCAAAAAGTTCTATTAGACAGCGTTACTTATTTATTGTCTGAAAAAACAGAAAACATCCGCAAGCTAAAAACTATAAAAAACAAAGCTGATGATGAAGTTTCTGTAAATACCGCAATTGATGAAATCACTAAAATGGAGTTTAAGCTCAGAAAACTGGAGCTTCAGGATTTTAGTAAAAACCCAAATCAATTAGGGAGTTATCAGCGAAATGTACTTCAAAAGTACGTAGATTATCTGAACCAAAATATTCCTGATGACAGCACTAATACTTTGAGCAAACAAGCTTCTGATTCTATTTTAGCCAATTCGAAGAAATTGCTGAGTAATGTAAAATTGAAGGCTGAAAAGAAAAAGGAATCCTTAAATTTTGAGGAAAACAAGTTACTAAAAAACGAAATTGCCATTTCTGAGCAACTTAGAAAGGTTCTTCGAATTATCGAGAGAGAGATCATTATTAATTCGATAAAAAACAATTCGCTCAAAGAAAAATCATTACGCAAAGTCAATGAAATTGTGACTGCTTCCGCTATTATAGGATTAATACTGACTATTTTCTTTTCGATTTTAATTGTGAGCGATTACTCGAAATCGCAATTGTATAAGAAACAGCTTGAAATTGCGAATTTTAAAACTAAAAATTTATTAAAAAGCCGAGAGCAGTTAATTTCGACAGTAAGCCATGATTTAAAAACTCCTTTGAGCACCATTGTGGGTTATTCTGAGCTTTTGGGGAATTCTGATGTCAGCACAAAACAATCTTACTTTATTAAGAACATCAAAAATTCTTCGGAATATATTACACAACTGGTTCAGGACTTATTAGATTTCTCTAAAATTGAAGCTGGAAAAATTACTATCGAAAAGGTTCCTTTTTCTTTAACTGAAATTATTGAAGATACTGCCAAAAGCATTCAATCTGTTTACGAACAAAAAAACATTGATTTAATTATAAATGTTGACGAAAAATTAAAAACAAGAATCGTTGGCGATCCGTTTCGATTAAAACAGATTTTAACTAATATTATTGGTAATGCCTTTAAATTTACCGAAGAAGGTTTTATTAAGATCAGCGCATATTGTACTGATGATAAAAACTCTTTTGCAATTACAATTGAAGACACTGGTATTGGAATCGAAAAAGGCAATCAAAAATTAGTTTTTGAAGAGTTTGCACAGGCTAATGAAAACATTGAAAAGAAATACGGCGGTACAGGATTAGGTCTATCAATCTGCCAAAAAATAATTGCAATTCTTGGTGGAAGTTTAAAACTCGAAAGTACGTTTGGAAAAGGAAGCACATTTAAAATCAAACTTCCTCTGCAGTTTGACAGCAGTACTAATACTATTGAACAAAATGAAAAGCCAAAACTTGGTTTTACGCAAAAACTAACTTTTATTGTAATTGATGACGACACTAATCTTTTGAATTTAACCAGCGGTGTGCTTCGACAAGAAAAGCATGAAGTTTTATCCTTTAACAGCGCCGTAAAAGCATTGGAAACTATTCAAAATACGCCTTTTGATTTTATTATTACCGACATTCAGATGCCTGAGATGGATGGTTTTATGTTTTTAAACAAACTTCAGACTTCTGAGAAAGGATTATACAAAAACCAACCTGTAATCGCTTTGACTGGAAGAACTGATTTAGAACCATCTGTTTACACCGAAGCTGGTTTTACAACGGTAATAAAGAAACCATATTCGCCAAAAGTACTAATAGAAACAATTCAGTCTATCTTGGCCGATGACAGACTCCCAAATACAGTGATAAATGAGCAAGAAGCTGAAGAAACAGCTGCACAGTTGTATTCCTTAAAAACATTGAAAGAGTTTTTGGGTCAAGATAATGATGCTTTAAAAGACATTTTAAAAGCTTTCATGGCTAGCAGTAACGAGAATTTTACGGCTCTTGAAAATGCTATTGCAAAAGAAAACATTGCAGATATTCGAGCAATCGCTCATCGAATTGCGCCTATGTTCAAACAGATTGAAGCACGAGAAATTGGAGCTATTCTAAAAATACTGGAACAAAATGATCTTGAAATTGAACAAGTAAAAGACATTTATCAGGATCTAAAAATCAAAAGAGATTTGCTGTTTAACGCTTTACAACAAGAAATAATCTAATCTATATTGTATTGTTTTAATTTATTGTAAAGAGTTTTTCTAGTAATTTTAAGCAGTTTTGCTGCTTCTGATTTATTGTTTTGAGTTCTATTCAGCGCCTGAATAATGGCTTCTTTTTCGTTATCAGATAATGAAAAAGAACCTCCAGTGTTTTGCTGCTTTTGAGTCTGAAAGAATTCAGCCGGCAATACATCACTTTTTATAAAATCGCCCTGAGACAAAAGTGTAGCCCGTTTAACGCAATTTTGTAATTCGCGTAAATTACCCGGCCAGTTGTAATTTTGAAATATAGTAACAACTTCTGGAGAAAATCCTATAATATCTTTATTTAACTGCTGATTTGCTTTTTCAAGAAAATAATCCGCAAAAACCATTAAATCTTCATCACGATCTTTTAAAGAGGGAGACTGAATCGAGAATTCATTGATTCTATGGTATAAATCTTCTCTAAAATCGCCGTTTTTTACTGCCTCACGTAAATCTTCATTTGTAGCAGTAATAATTCGGATATCGACATTTATTTCTTTGTTGCTTCCAACAGGTTTTATCTTTCGCTCTTGAAGCGCACGTAATAATTGAATTTGATTTTCATAAGAAAGATTTCCTATTTCATCCAAGAAAAGTGTACCTCCGTTTGCGGCTTCAAAATACCCCATTTTATCACTAATTGCTCCCGTAAAAGATCCTTTTAAATGCCCAAAAAATTCACTCGCCGCTAACTCTTTCGGAATAGCTCCGCAATCTACTGCAATAAAATTATTATTCTTTCGATGACTTTGCTGGTGAATACTTTTGGCAATAATTTCTTTTCCAGTACCGCTTTCGCCGATAATTAAAACAGACATATCTGTAGGACTTACTAATTGAATGTGATCCAATAGTTTTTTTGAAGCAACCGAAATTCCTTTTACAAATTCGTTTTCAGTTGATACTGTCCTTTTTACTCGCTTTTTTTCTTTAACCGGTGCTTCATCTTCAAATTCTGATTCAGGAACCTGCAGCGCATTTGTAATGACAAGGAGAACCTCATCTGGATTAAATGGTTTTGAGATATAATCGGCAGCACCATTCTTTATCGCTTTTACAGCTGTATTTACATCAGAATATCCAGTCATTAATACAACTGGAATTTGAGGATGAGAATTTTTAAATTCAGACATAAGCCCTATGCCGTCAGAATCAGGCAGGCGAAGATCTGTCAAAATTAAATCAAACGATTCAGTTTTAATTGCTGATCTTGCTTCTGCAGCAGAGAATGCTATAGTTACTTCGTATTGTTTTTTTACTAGAAATTTCTCCAGCAGTTTACAAAACGAAATATCATCTTCTATCAATAAAATCTTTGGCATTTGTTTTTAGGGACTTTTTTGCTAAAATAAGACTATTAAAATTGTATTTTCACAAAGTTATGCAAAAAAAAAGAGATTGCACGCTGCAATCTCTTTTCACCAAAAACATAAATCTAATTTCACCTAATTATATTTTCAACCAGTTGCCATTGACATCTGAAAAAACAGTAGCCTTCTGGTCACCAACCGATATTTCTAGTTTGTATTCTTTTTTATCATTAACAAAAGCTTTCTCCAGTTTTGCATTTGGATAAGCGGTTTGCAGAGCGGTTTTTACAGCTGCCGGAACAGCATCTGAAGTAATCTCGGTATATTCTGTTTGTACCGAAATAGACATTTGTACTTTATTTGAAGTTGTCTCTGCTAAAGCAGGAAGTGACAAACTCGCTAAAATAATAGTTACTGCAAGGGCTGACTTTTTCATAGTGCTCTGTTTTTAATTATTTCTTAATGATATTTCCTGAAGCATCAGTGAAAAAAGTATATTTCTTACCCTCTTTTGAAATTTCAAGCTTGTACTCATTTTTATCGTTTTTGTACGCTTTTTCAAGTTTAGTACCTGGAAAAGATTTCTCGATTGTTGACTTCACTGCTGCCGGAACAGCATCTGCTGTAACTTCAGTGTATCCATCTTGAATGTTTACTGTTGCAATAACAGAAACTGACTGATTCGAAATTGCCGCCTGAGATGTCAAACCTCCTAAAATAAGTGCTGCAGATAAGATTAACTTTTTCATAATGCTTAGTTTTTATGGTTACTTTTTAATAATTTTTCCTGTCGCATCTGTGTACACAGTTGATTTTTCACCTCTAACAGTGATTTCAATTTTGTACTCTTTTTTGTCGTTTACAAATGCTTTCTCCAATTTTACACCTGGATAAGCTTCGTCTAAAGATGTTTTGATTGCTGCCGGAACGGCATCAATTTCTTTATACTCATCTTGATAATTTACTGTATTTACAACTGATTTTGCTGCAACAGTATTTTCTGCCTGAATTGACAAACTTCCTAAAAGGATAGCTGCCGATAAGATTAACTTTTTCATAATTATATTTTTTTAAAGTTGACTTGACTTATTTTTTGATCCAAGATCCATCAGCGTTAGCATAAAGAGAACCTACTTTGTCTCCCACAGTCACATCTAATTTATACTCTGATTTTGCGTTTTTAAAAGCTTTCGAAAGTATTGCATCTGGATACGCTTTTTTAAGAGCGTCTGTTATTGCAGATGGAACTTCCTCAATTTTAATTTCAGTGTATTCGTCTTGAATTGAAATTGTTTTTACGATTGTATTTGAAATTGGCGAAGTTGAAGCAAATGATGTTAAACCTCCCAAAACGATTGCGGCTGATAAAAATAAATTTTTCATGGTAGTGATATTTTAATATTGTTAATTTAATCTTAGTATTACTAATTCGAATTTTCAAGAGAACACTCTTTAGGGATTATTTTTTAATCCAAGTTCCGTCAGCGTTAGCGAAAAGATTCCCTACTTTTTCTCCAACTGTAACGTCTAATTTGTATTCAGATTTCTCGTTTTTGTATGCTTTTGTAATTACTGCATCTGGATATGCTTTTTTCAAAGCTTCAGTAATAGGAGCTGGAAGCTCTTCTAGTTTAATCTCTGTGTATTCGTCTTCAATCGAAATAACTTTTACAATAGTGTTTGTAACTGGACTAGTTGAAGCAAATGAAGTTAAACTTCCTAAAACAATTGCGGCTGATAAAAATAGATTTTTCATAATGTATATATTTAGTAATTAATAGTTGTTTTACACTTTAGATAAAGAAACTATCGTGCCGTAAACCAAATACCAAACCCCAAAGCAGCAAAACCACTTATTATCAACAGGTTAACACTGAATACACAAAAATACAAAAAATACGAATAGTGTGTAAATCAATTATATAGTGTGTAAAAAGTAAACACTTTTTGTGTTTACTTAACCCTATAACACAACAAAACCCGATAAGTAAACTTATCGGGTTTATGACATAGATTAAAAAAAAGCTGTCGAAATCGACAGCTTTACTATTTATTCTTGAATTGGATTCATTTTGAAAGTATCCATAAAAGCAGTTGTATAATCTCCTGCAATATATTTAGGATCATCCATCAATTGTCTATGGAAAGGTATTGTAGTTTTTACACCTTCAATAACAAATTCGTCCAAAGCTCTTCTCATTTTACTGATCGCCTCTTCACGAGATTGTGCAGTTGTAATTAACTTAGCAATCATTGAATCGTAATTTGGCGGAATGCTATAACCTGAATAAACGTGAGTATCTAGACGAACTCCGTGTCCTCCTGGCATATGAAGCGTAGTAATTTTTCCTGGTGAAGGACGAAAATCATTATAAGGATCTTCGGCATTAATACGACATTCAATAGCGTGTAATTGTGGTAAATAGTTTTTTCCTGAAATTGGAATTCCGGCAGCAACCATAATTTGCTCACGAATCAAATCGTAATCAATTACTTGTTCCGTAATTGGATGCTCTACCTGAATACGTGTATTCATTTCCATGAAATAGAAATTTCTGTGTTTGTCAACCAAAAATTCTACAGTTCCAGCTCCTTCGTATTTAATGAATTCAGCAGCTTTTACAGCAGCTTCTCCCATTGCAGCACGTAATTCGTCTGTCATGAAAGGCGAAGGTGTTTCTTCAGTAAGTTTTTGGTGACGACGTTGTACAGAACAATCTCTTTCAGAAAGGTGACACGCTTTTCCGTAAGAATCTCCAACAACTTGAATCTCGATATGACGTGGCTCTTCAATAAGTTTTTCCATGTACATTCCGTCATTTCCAAAAGCTGCAGCAGCTTCTTGACGTGCACTTTCCCAAGCTTTTAAAAGCTCATCTTCTTTCCAGATAGCACGCATTCCTTTTCCACCACCACCAGCAGTAGCTTTCATCATAACTGGATAACCAATTTCTTTAGCTATTTTTAGTGCATGTTCGTAAGATTCTAATAATCCATCTGAACCTGGCACACATGGTACTCCTGCCGCTTTCATTGTAGCTTTTGCAGAAGCTTTATCTCCCATTCTGTCGATCATTTCAGGAGCTGCACCAATAAATTTGATTCCGTGCTCTTGACAAATTTTTGAGAATTTAGCATTCTCAGAAAGAAAACCGTATCCTGGGTGTATTGCATCTGCATTTGTAATTTCTGCAGCAGCAATAATATTTGACATTTTTAAATACGATAAGTTACTTGGAGGAGGTCCAATACAAACCGCTTCATCAGCAAATTTAACGTGCAAGCTTTCTGCATCTGCTGTAGAGTAAACTGCAACAGTTTTGATTCCCATTTCCTTGCAAGTACGAATTACACGAAGTGCAATTTCTCCTCTATTCGCAATTAATATTTTTTTAAACATCTTATTTTAATTAGATAATTAGACAATTTGATAATTAGATAATTTTAGATGTCTGTATTAATTCTGTCAGATCAATCTAAAATCTAAAATCTAAAATCTAAATTTATTTATGATGGATCTACTAAGAATAAAGGTTGATCAAATTCAACTGGAGACATATCGTCAACAAGAATCTTAACAATTTTTCCTGAAACTTCTGATTCGATTTCGTTGAATAATTTCATTGCTTCAATTACACAAAGAACATCTCCTTTTGCGATAGTGCTTCCTACTTCAGTAAAAACTGGTTTGTCTGGAGATGGTTTTCTATAAAATGTTCCAATAATTGGAGATTTTATCGTTATGAATTTAGAATTTTCAGCTGGAGCTTGTGGCTCAGCCGCTACATTTACAACTACTGGCGCTGTTACTTGCGGTGCAGCTGCTTGTGGTAATGCTGCCTGAGCTGGCAATTGCTGTACATAAGTAGTTTCTGTTACATTTCCTTCTAAAGTTGTTCTGATCGTGATTTTTACATCATCCATTTCTAACTTCACTTCTGCAACTCCCGAATTTGCTACAAATTTGATTAGGTTTTGAATTTCTTTTAAATCCATAATGACTCGTTTTTAGTTTTGATTTATTTTTTATCGTAAGCCCATTTTAGGTAAATAGATCCCCAAGTGAATCCACCGCCAAATGCAGCTAAAATAATATTGTCTCCTTTTTTGAGTTGTTTCTCAAAATCATAAAGTACCAAAGGTAATGTTCCTGAAGTTGTATTACCATATTTTTCAATATTAACTAATACTTTAGACTCTTCTAGTTCAAGTCTTCCTGCAGTTGCATCAATGATGCGTTTGTTTGCTTGATGCGGCACTAACCAATCAACATCTTGATTTGTTAGATTGTTTCTTTTCAAGATCAGCTCGCTAGCGTCTGCCATATTGGTTACAGCATATTTAAATACTGTTTTACCATCTTGCATAATATTGTGTTGTCTGTTTTTTACAGTATCTTCTGAAGCTGGGATTAAAGATCCTCCAGCTGGTATTTTAAGAAAATCACGACCTACTCCATCGCTTCTTAAATACTCATCTTGTAAACCTAAACCTTCATAATTTGGCTCAAATAAAACAGCACCGCCTCCATCACCAAAAATAATGCAAGTGGCTCTGTCTGTATAATCTACAATTGATGACATTTTATCTGCACCAATTAATAGTACTTTTTTATATCTTCCAGATTGTACATAAGCCGCAGCAGTTGACATTCCGTACAAGAAACTTGAACAAGCTGCTTGCAAATCATAAGCAAATGCATTAGTTGCTCCAATTTCTGTTGCAACATAAACTCCTGTAGAAGCCACCATCATATCTGGTGTTGCTGTTGCCATAATAACCATATCAATTTCTAAAGGATCGATATTTGCTTTTGCTATTAAATCCTTTGCTGCTTGTATAGCAAGATAAGATGTCCCTTTGTCAGCATCTTTAAGAATTCTTCTTTCTTTAATTCCGGTACGAGTGGTGATCCATTCGTCATTGGTTTCTACCATTGTTTCCAACACTTTGTTAGAAAGCACAAAGTCTGGAACGTATCCTCCAACAGCGGTAATTGCGGCTGTGATTGTATTCATTATATTCTATTATTTCCTTTCAAATATTGTTATTTGAAAAATTTTTAAAAGACTTGAAAATTACAAAAAAAATCAAAACGAATTTGCCTGTATTTTCTTAAAAAACGAAAATTATAACCAACAAAAAAAACTCTCACTATGTGAGAGTTCTAGTATAATTTACAAAAACGTATTAAGCAACCGCTTCAGATTTATCGATAACAACTTGCCCTCTGTAGTACATTTTACCTTCATGCCAGTAAGCTCTGTGGTATAAATGTGCTTCTCCAGTAATAGGACATGTAGCGATTTGAGCTACAGTAGCTTTATAATGTGTTCTTCTCTTATCTCTTCTTGTTTTCGAGGTCTTTCTCTTAGGATGTGCCATTTTACTATATTATTTATCCGTTAATAGTTTCTTTAATTTTTCCCAACGCGGGTCAATATCTTCTTCTTGTTTACTCTCTTCCTTTTGTTCTTTTACACTTAATTCATTCAACTTTGTTAAAGCTTCGGTCTGTAAAGTCCCATCTTTAACGCCTGGATGAATTCGTTTTTGAGGCACTGAAAGCGCTATCATTTCATAAATGTATTGTGCTACATTCACTTCATGCTCTCCATGCGGTAAAATCAACAACTCTTCATTATCATCATTGAATTCATCTCCAAAGCGAACAATCAATTTCATTTTCCCTTTTAAAGGAAGATCAAAATCTTCACTTGTTAGATCACAAGGTACATTTACAGTCCCTTTATGTTTGAATTCTAACTCTAACATGTTGCTTTTCTTTTCGAAAACCAAACTCACTTTAATTTCAGAACTTTGAAACTCTTCATAGTCAAAGTCTTTAAAGAACGTGTTATTTATTTGATACTCAAAATGGTGTTTTCCCAGCTTTAACCCTATAAAAGGAATTAAAAATTCTTTTGTTTTGCTCATTTCAACATCAATTTGTACAATCCGAATATAAAACTACATATCTGAATTGGGGTGCAAAGATATAAAATTATTATAAATCTAATAATCTTATTCACCTTTTTTTGTTTATAACTGTTTTTCTTTTATTTTAAGAGGTTTTTGGCTAATCTCCTCATACTGATTACGCGAGCGAAAAATATCAAGCGCAAGATAAACGGCCTCTTTAAACGAGTTGAAATCTGCCATGTCTTTTCCAGCAATATCATAACCAGTTCCATGATCCGGCGATGTTCTAATTTTATTTAAACCTGCTGTATAGTTAACCCCTTTACCAAAAGATAATGTTTTGAACGGAATTAATCCTTGATCGTGATAAGTCGCTACAACGGCATCATATTTCTCATATTGACCGCTTCCAAAAAATCCATCGGCAGAAAATGGTCCGAAAACCATAGTTCCAGAATCGAATATTTTTTTCAAAACCGGTTTCAAAACTAAATCATCTTCTTTTCCAATCACTCCGCCGTCGCCGCAATGCGGATTTAATCCTAAAACTGCAATTTTTGGCTTTACTATACTAAAGTCTTGAATTAAAGATTTTCTGATTGTTTCAATCTTTCTTGTGATTAATTCTTCTGTTAAATGAGAAGAAACTTCACTTATAGGCACATGATCTGTCAACAAACCTACTCTTAAATTATCCTGAACCATCATCATTAAAGCATTACCTTCTAACTCTTGGTCTAGATAATCGGTATGACCTGGGAATTTAAATTCTTCAGATTGAATATTGTATTTATTTATAGGAGCCGTAACGAGTACATCAACCAAACCTTCTTTTAAAGCTTTTGTTGCTGCTACAAATGATTTTATAGCATACTCTCCTATTTTTTCATCATTAGTTCCTAAGTTAATATCAACTCCTTCTCTCCAAAGATTAAACACGTTTACTTTTCCTGGAACAATCTGATCTAATTTATCTATTCCATGAAACTGAACAGTCGAAGTAAAACTTTTTTTAACAAAGGATAGAATTTTAGCATTTGCAAAAATAACCGGTGTACACAATTCAAGCATTCGAGAATCCTCAAATGTTTTTAGTATAACTTCGCTTCCAATACCGTTTAAATCTCCAACTGAAATTCCAACAATTATATTTTCTGCTTTTTTATTCATGAGCTCAGCTTATTTATTACTAATTTTGATGTGCAAATTTAGTAAAATAAAACCACAATGTTCACAGGAATTATAGAAACCCTAGGAAGGATTCACGAAATACAAAAAGACAAAAACAACTTACATGTAACTGTCGACTCCTCTATTACAAACGAATTAAAGATTGACCAAAGTGTTTCGCACAACGGAATCTGCCTTACGGTAGTTGCTATAAACGATTCATTTTATACGGTTACTGCAATTGAAGAAACTATTTTAAAGACCAATATTGGCGACTGGAAGGTTAATGATATTGTAAATCTAGAAAGAGGCATGAAACTTGGCGACCGTCTTGACGGACATATTGTACAAGGCCACGTTGACCAAACTGGTACATGCACAAAAATCGAAGAGGCTAACGGAAGTTGGAATTACACTTTCGATTACGACGCAAACCTCAGCAATATTACAATTGAAAAAGGCTCTATAACAGTAAACGGAGTAAGTCTGACGGTTGTAAATTCTAAAACCAACGAATTCAGCGTTTCTATTATTCCTTATACTTTTGAAAATACTAATTTCAAAAATTTCAAGGTTGGCTCTAAAATAAACTTAGAGTTTGATGTTGTTGGAAAATACATTTCAAGACTTTATTCAATAAACAAATAGTTTTAGAAAAAATTTTAAACGAAAAGGCTTCAAATTAAATTGAAGCTTTTTTTGTTTTATTTCGATATATAATTGTTATTCCCAGAATTAATCCGCTTGCAATTAAAAAAGAAAGATCCTCATTAATTGGCACTTTTGTTGGCGGCGGAGGCTTCGTTTCTCCAGCACGCGGCGGAGGCGGCATCTCCTCAGCCAAAATATATAGCGGGTTAAATACCATCAAAAAAAAGACCAGCCAAACAGTTCTTACAATTCTCATAAATTCCAAATTTCATTGTCAAAAAACAATCTTTTACAAAAAAGCAACTTTGATAAGCCAAAACAGTCCCACCTATCCAATAAATTTACCTGTAGTATAATTCTTATATCAAATATATGCGTATTTTATAAAAAACACAAAATTTCCCAACTGTTTCCCTTTTAGATCTTTTTAAAACACTTTTTAGCATCATGAAATTTAAAAACTTCCCACAGAATAAAATTTCAAAAAACGCATCTTCTTTAAATAAGTCAGAAAGAACTGTAAAGTACGAGACTGAAAAATAAAATACAATTTCTTTTTAAGTCCTGACCATCATCAACTATACTCTAATTAATATATTTGCAGGAAATAATACAGAATAAAAAGCGCAAGACATCATTCCTTTAGCCAAACAAATAATGGAGAATAAATTTACAGTTGGAAGTTTGTACGCAGGTGTAGGCGGCATATGTCTAGGTTTTAAGAAAGCCGGTTTTAATCTAAAATGGGCCAATGAATTTGACAAACACGCATGCAAAACTTACAAATCAAATTTCGAACACGATTTAATTGAAGGCGATGTAATGAACTTAAATTTAAGTTCTCTTGAAAAAATAGATATTTTAACGGCTGGATTTCCGTGTCAGCCTTTTTCGCTTGCGGGACACAGAAAAGGTTTTGAAGACAGAAGGGGAAATCATTTTTTTAAAATCCTTGATTTTATTGACGAAATGAGACCTAAGGTCGTTTTCCTTGAAAACGTTAAGAACTTAAGAGGACATGACAAAGGCAATACTCTTAAGGTCATCGAAAGCGAAATAAAAAAACGAAACTACACGTTTGACAGCGCTATTTTAAATACTAAAGATTTCGGAAACACGCCTCATAACAGGGAAAGGCTTTTTATGGTTGCTTTTGACAAAAACTTTGTCAATAACAAAAAGTTTAGATTTGAGTTTCCCAAAAAAGAAAATCTGACTACCACAGTAAAAGATTTAATCCTTACTGAAAAAGTACCGGATAAGTTTTATTATGGCGAGGATAAATACATGTACAATACGCTAAAAGAATCTATTGTCGATAAAGGCAAAATTTATCAATTCAGGAGACATTATGTTAGAGAAAACAAAGCTGGTTTATGCCCAACTTTGACTGCAAATATGGGAACTGGCGGACATAACGTTCCAATTATTATAACAGATCATGGATTTCGAAAACTAACGCCTCGCGAATGTTTTAGATTTCAAGGTTTTCCAGACAGCTTTAAACTTCCTTCTATTTCAAATTCTAACTTATACAAACAAGCAGGAAATTCGGTAAGCATGCCTGTTATTGAAAGATTGGCTAATGAGATTTCTAAAGTTATCGAAAAAGTCGAAAAGAAGAAAAACATTTAAACTCTATTTCCCTTCGCTTTTACTCTTTGAAAACTCAATTTCGCTTTGAACTTTCAGTAAACAAGTATCTAGTTCTTTCTGAATTTCTTTGCTCCAAAAACGTATTACTTTCCATTCTTCTGAAATTAAATAAGCATTAACCTCAGCATCGCGTTTCCTATTTCGTTCTATTTTAGGAATCCAATATTCACGATTCGACTTAATGCGTTCTTGATTTAAGTCCCAATCTTTACCGTGAAAAAATTCGCTGTCTATAAAAATGGCAATTTTATACTTTGCAAAAGTCAAATCAGGCTTACCAAATACCTTTTTATTATTCTTTCGATACCTATAGCCAAGCTGCCATAAAGCCTTTGCAATCCTAACTTCGTCTTTGGTTGCGGTGCTTTTTATAGCCTGCATATTTTTTCTTCGCTGCTCAGGCGTTAAATTATCCATTGTCTTGTCCTGATTAAATTTGTCTTTGCAGTATAAATTTAATTCATTTTTAATTAAACAATGAAATTTCAACAACTTACCTAAAAGCCCAAAAACAAAAAAGCCTTTACATTGCTGTAAAGGCTTTCTATTCTAAATATGTGTATTGACCGTAGCTATCTCATGATTATACAACCAATCAAAAGATCATACGACTATAGTTTGTTGCACAAAAATTTAATATAATTGCTATAAACTCCTATTTTTAATTGTTCTAGAATAATTAAATTTCACTCATCAAGTCACACTTTTTTTAACTAATTAGCCAAACCAATTTGTTTCATAAATGATTGGTTGTCCCAAAACAAATATTCCGCCACCATCTTTCCGTCTTTCCATTGTCCGATAGTTGCCATAGAAAGTTTGAATTTTTTATTTGTCGGCGGAATTGTTTTACCATTTCCAATTGGCATAGGCTTAGAGAAAGTTCCTTCCATTTCACCAATCACACAAGTCCAATCACCGCTTCCAAATCTAACTGGATGTTTCTTTATTTTTGTATCAGGCGCAAACACAAACATTGGCGTTAACATATCAATATGTTGCGGGGCCAAACCTTTTGTAATCAGTCCATCAGGATAGTACACCTTGATATCATCGGCATGACTAATATTGAAGTTTTTCCAATCTTGATTGCTGTAAAAATCAAAATCCAGCGAATCAAACCTTACAAGTCTCATTTCCGTGAGAGCTTTTTCATCTTTAAACTTTTTAAGTTCAATTTGTAGAGAATCTACTTTTGCTTGCAAATTATAAGAATTACCATCTTTGTTTGAACAACTTGTAAAAGTTAATAACACAACAACAACTAAAATTGAAGCAAATACTTTGATTGTTAAAATCACTCTTTCCATACGCTAATAATTTATATGTTAGTAATATAATAAAGTTATTAAAAATTTCATTAGGCTGTTAATTTTACGATTTTGTACCATAGTCTAAAGTTAAAATTAGCTTTTAACTAAATGTACAATCCTAAATAAAACAGCCGCAATCCTAAATGTACGCCTCTAGAATTATAAAAATTGAAATAAAAAAAATGATTTTACTTAAAAACGGAATAACAAGAATCTTCTATTACCCCCTAGTAAGCAAAGATTTAGAAAAACAAAAAAGCCTCTACATCACTGTAAAGGCTTTCTATTTCTAAAGAAGTGGTCCCACCTGCACCACCGATAACTTTATCAATTTTTATCGTATTTTACCGTATTTACTGGCGTTAAAACCTAAAAATAGGGATATTTTAGCAAAATGAAATTAGAAGAAAAAAGACTAAAATAAAAAAATTCGTCCCCTCATTCGTCCCCTATCAATTTTTGTATATATTTGTTTATATGGCAAAAGCAAAATTTATACTCAAAGAACCTAGCTCCAAAAATAACACTTTGGTCTATTTAATTTATAACTATCAGTACTCAAGATTTAAATATTCTACAGGTGAAAGTATAAATCCTAAATTTTGGAATCCAACAAGCCAGCGAGCTAAGGAAACAAAACAGTTTAAAGAATATCCTGAATTCAATACTAGACTTGATAAAATTGAAAGTGCAATCAAAAACGTTTTCCGAAGACTATTGAATGATGGTATTCAGCCAACAAATATTTTACTAAAAAAGGAAATTGAAAACGAATTAAGTGATCACCTTTTAAAACCTAAAAAGAAATCTTTCCTAACTTTTGTCGAAAACTACATCGAAGAAAGTAAATTGAATAAAAGAGAAGGAACGATAAAAGTTTACAATACTACTTTCAAATATTTAAAAGAGTATTCGTCTAAGTACAAAACTATTGATTTCGAAAATATTACTTTAGAATTTTATTGCAAATTCCGGTTATAT
>NZ_MUHA01000014.1 GCF_002217355.1 Flavobacterium oncorhynchi
TTTCGAGAAACGAGAAATCACACTTGTAATTATACAAAGATTGGAGACTCTTGTCACGGAGTTTTTTGTATGATTTCTCGTTTCTCGAAATAACAAAATTACGCGTGATAATTGGTGTAATTAGTGATAAAAAAAAGATTATGAAAAGAATTGGAATTTTAGGACTTGGCGGTGTTGGCGGCTATTTTGGCGGACTTTTAGCAAATGCGTATTATAAGTCAGATGATGTTGAAGTGATTTTTATTGCGCGAGGCGAAACTCAAAGAGCGATTGCCGAAAACGGATTAAAAATTGTAACCGATGATTCTGAAACAATTGTTTTTCCTAGTATAGTTTCTAATAATCCTGACGAAATAGGCGAATTAGACTATTTAATTTGTGCAACTAAAACTTATGATATTGAAGAAAGTTTATCGTCTTTGAAAAAAACGGTTAAGAATGAAACAGTGATTTTACCTTTATACAATGGTGTTGATGCACAGGAAAGAATCCAAAAAATATTTCCCGAAAACGAAGTTTTACAAGGTTGTGTATACATTATTTCGATGATCTTTTCACCAGGAACAATTCGAAAAATTGGCTTTTACGAAAAGTTATTTTTTGGTTCTAAAACCGCACCATTTTCAAAATTAGAAGAGTTACAAAACATCTTCAAAAAAGCAAAAATAGAAAGTTACTTGGTTGCAAATATTGAAGAAACAGTTTGGGAGAAGTTTATTTTTATTTCGGCATTAGCCTCTGTAACTTCTTATTTAAATCAGAATATTGGCGAAATATTGCATCATTTAGAATCTAAAGTAATTTATATTGAACTGCTCCATGAAATCGAAGATGTGGCGCAGGCAAAAGGGTTAAAACTGCCTGAAGATATCGTTGCGCAAACCATCATAAAATTAGAGAAGTCTCCCAAAGAAGCAACATCATCTATGCATAGAGATTTACTAGCAGGCAAAAATACCGAAGCAGTTTCGCTTACACAATTTGTTGTGAATGAAGGAAGAAAGTACGGTGTAAAAACACCAGTTTATGAAAAGATTGCCGCAGTTTTAATTAAATAATTTTTGCGATTATCTGTAAGAAAATAATTTACTTTTTTAAGTTGTAGTATGTTTTTAATATTATTTTTGTCGAAACCAATTTAAAAACAACCAATGAAGAAAAACTACCTATTTCTATTACTTTCTGTTCTTTTTATAAACGTGATCAATGCGCAAGACGATGCACCAATTGCAGTAGTAAAACATCAATTTAAAATAAATTTATTACTGCCTGGATTTGTTTATGAGCACGGTTTCGGTTCTAAAAATACCTTATATTCTGAAGCAAGTTTAGGTTTAGGGTTTCAAGCTAATTCAAGCAATTCCAATTTTGCAATTTATCCTAATATTAATGAACAGTTTCGTCATTATTATAATCTTGAAAAAAGAGCAGAAAAAGGAAAAAGAACAGCAAGAAATTCAGGAAATTATTTAGCAGCAAATGCAGTTTACAGTTTTGGTTCGATATCTACAAATAATGACTATAGAGAAGCTTCTTCTTCGTTTACACTTGGCGCCCTTTGGGGATTACAGCGTACTTATAAAGGAAGGTTTAATCTAGAATTTAATGCTGGACCAGGAGTGAATTTTGATGAATATGATACCGAATTTGTTCCAATTATAAATTTTACTTTGGGCTGGGTAATTGGAAAATAAAGCTCGTTTAAAATAGAAAAACCTTGATTCGTCAAGGTTTTTCTATCTTAAATTCTAAACCAATACTTCGAACACTTTCAATGCTGATTTTTGGATCTGAATTAAAATACTTTCTAAGCCTGCTGATAAAAACATCCATACTGCGTCCCGAGAAATAATCGTCTTTTTTCCAAACAGACATTAAAATTTGTTCTCTTTTTAATAACTGATTATGGTTCAGATACAAATATTCAATAAGCGAAGCTTCTTTCTCTGTGAGCTGCTGAACGTGATTTCTATTATTTAGAGTTAAACGCTCGTTATCAAAAATATATGAACCTATTACAATTGTATTATTTCCGTCTAAACTTCTCTTTTGTTCGATTCTCTTTAGTATATTCTGCAAACGCAGAACCAGTTCGTCGACTTCAAAAGGTTTCGCTATATAATCGTCGGCACCTAGTTTTAATCCAATGATTTTGTCTTCTTGCAGCTTTCTTGCTGTTAGAAAAATAAATGGAGTTTCGGGATTGATTGTAATCATTTTTTCGGCCAATGAAAATCCGTCCAATTTGGGCATCATGACATCCAAAATACAAATATCGAAAGTCTGGTTTTTAAAGTGATCTAAAGCTATTTCTCCATTTTCTGCCCAGGTTACTTCAAATTGATGAAGCTCTAAATATTGTTTTAAAATTGCTGCAAAGTCAAAATCGTCTTCAGCCAAAAGTAATTTTTTCAAAATAAGGTAATTAAACTTTTAATAAAATAGTAAACTGAGTTCCTTTTCCTAAATCGCTAATAACGTTAACAGAACCCTGATGCGCTTTTACGATTTGATCAACATAATATAATCCTAGACCCAAACCTTTTGTATTGTGAAGATTTCCTTGTTCTACACGATAAAATTTATCAAAAAGAAGTGATTGTTTGTTTTTTGCAATTCCAATTCCGTCATCTTCAAAACATATAGAAAACTGATTTTCTATAATTTTTGTTTTCACTGTAATTGTGTTCGATCCATATTTTACGGCATTTTCTAAAACATTTAAAAAAGCGGTTGTTAAATGAAATTTATCCAGAACTAAAATCGTTTTCTGAGTTTGGAAATCAGTTTTAAGATTGATTTTTGGAAAGGCAATTTTAAAATCATCAACAATTATCTGCAGGAAATTTTCAGTTTCAATTTTTTCCTTTTGCAGTTCGATTTCATTTTCGGCCAAAGAATTTGCCATAACTTGATCAATCAAACTTTGAAGACGATTGTTCTGACGTGAAATTGTATTGACAATTGAATTGAAATTTTCGTCGTTGTCACGAATGCTTTTCTGCTCTAAAATTTTGGTCGAAATGCCCAATGTTGCCAAAGGAGTTTTAAGCTCATGTGTGATATTATTGATAAAATCTGTTTTTACATCACTTACCTTTTTTTGCTTAATTAAAGCTTTAAGTGCGATTACAAAAAGCGAAATGAGTGTAAGAATTGATAATAATGACAAGGCAAGAATAAAAGTCATTCGTTTTAAAATAATCAATTCCCAATCGATAACCGAAACATACATTGAATCTTCGGTAAGTAATTTATAGTCTTGATTTTTAAAAATTCCGTTTGTAGTTCTAACATAATTTCGAACTAAAAAAGCGTTATTCAGCGAATTTAGGTTTCCGTATAATTTATTTTGTATAAAAGGCTTTTCAGAGAAAACTGTATCTCTTTTTTTAGCGTTTTTGTAAAGAATAAATTTGTTTAGAACAATAGCAAAGTCAATTTTGAAATTGGGTAAATCTCTTTCGAATTTTTGTCGAATTTTTTGCGTTAACGCATCATTAGACTCGCTTTCTAGAATGCCTTTTTTAATATCAATTTTAGATTTTTTGCCTTTAATATATTGTTCCGATAAATTCTTGTAAAGCGCTTCTTTTTTAGAAACTAAAGCGGCGTCAATATCGCTGTAATTATTTGTAATTGCTGCAATTTCATTCTTAATCTGCGTATGAAACTGAGCCACTTTATAATCGTAAGCAGTTTTTACCAAATAACATTGTACGGTCGACAAAACAAGTAATGCGACAACTGAAAGTGTTATTAATAAATTGATTCTTTGTTTCATAAACGTAAAAATTCATTTCAAAAATAGTGCTTTTACAAGATATTCCAGACATTAACTCCGCATTAACCTTCAATTAACCTTCGCAACTCTTTTTTAGAAGCATTTTTGCATCATCTCAAAACAAAAAAACTTTTTATGCCATTAAAACTCCTTTTAGCACTTTTACTTTTTGTTCTTTCGTTTATTGCAAATGCACAAAATGAAATTCCAAAAGACTCGATTTCAAATCAATTAAACGAAGTTGTTATCAATCAGAATAAAAAGATTTTTACAAACTCGAACGGAAATATAAAAGTTGACGTTGCGAATTCTATTTACAATTCAATTCCAAATACAGGCGATTTGCCGGCGAAATAACCAACCTTTTTAGTGAGTCCAGATAAAGAAAATATTACGGTTGTGGGCAAAGGAAGTCCGCTGATTTATATTGGCAATCAAAAAGCAGGAATGAATGATTTGAATGCTTTGGCTTAAGTCAATGTTAAAATTCAAAATCCATCTGCAAAATACAAAGCCGAAGGAAGATTTGTGATTTTGATTACAAGAAAATTTAGTAAAAAAGACAGCTTTAGAACCAATATTTCTGAAACAGCATTTTTTAAAAAACAGTTTAATAATTACTTTGGATTTAATTCCAGCTTTAAAAAGAAAAAGCCTTGAAACTTCAAGGCTTTTATATTGTAAAAGGAAAGCTATCCTTCGTCTTCTTCCGTAATTTTTATTGGAGTATCACCCGGTAATTCCTCATCGTCATCTGTTGAATTTAATTCGAAGAAACTAAAGAACGAACCTCCGTAACTTTTTTGAAATGAAAAATTACTTAAATGATCTAGTTTAGTGTATTTAGAATGTTCGATAATCATCATGCCATCGTCGTGAAGCAAATCTCTTTCGAAAACCGTTAAAACAATTTTTTCAAAAGTGTTTTGATCTAATCCATAAGGAGGATCGGCAAAAATAATATCGTATGATGTTTTGCAGTTCTCCAGAAATTTAAAAACATCGCTTTTGGTAGCAGCAATGTCAAAATCGTATTCTGATGAAACTTGTTTAATAAATTTGACGCATCCAAAATCACCATCAATAGAGGTAATTGGTGCGCTTCCGCGTGATGCAAATTCGTAGCTGATATTTCCGGTTCCCGAAAATAAATCTAAAACCTTTAAGCCGTCAAAACTAAAATGATTATTCAAAACATTAAATAATGCTTCTTTACTCATATCAGTCGTAGGTCTTACAGGAAGGTTTTTTGGCGGAAAAATGCGGCGTCCTTTGTATTTTCCTGAAATAATTCTCATGATTGAAATAAGATATAATGTTTTTGATTCTGAGCAGTTGTATAATTGTTTTTTTCTTGTAATGCACTCACGTCTAAGAAAGATACATTACGAATATATTTGTATGCAATCGCATAAAATGGATCGTTTTGGTTTATTGTGCCTAACAATTCCAGTTGAAAAATCTCCGGATTTAAATTGGTTTGTTCAGCTGTAAAAAGCAAGTAATAAATAAAATCTTCTGGAGTTTGATATTCAAAAGAGTTAAATAATAATAGTTTTTGATTTTGAACTACGATAATCTCAAAATGATTTGGATTAAAGTTTACCACCATTTTTTTCTCATCATTATTTCTTGAACCTTCAAGAATTTTTTCGACTAGAATACTATTTACGTGTTTGTACTCAAAAGACCCTACATTATCAATTAGAAAATTATTGATATTTATGTACGGGATATAAACCGAGTTCATTTCGTAATTTGAGATTTTATCGAAAGTAAAAAAATCAGATTCAAATACTTTTGTACTGTACTGTAAGTAACTGCCTAGATAATTTTCATCAAATAAAGCAGTTGGTACAAAAGTCGAAAGATTATTGTTGTGAATGACTAGAATATCGTCGTAGGTTTCTTTTAATTCAGGATAATTTTTAAATGAAGCTGAAAATAAGTCCTCGATTTTATTTTGTTTTTGAGTAGTATCAAATTGAACTTCGTTAAATGAAGTAATGGTATTATTTAAAGTATCAAAACAGCAAAATGAAAATCCATTCAGTGAAACCTGAATCGAAAGTTTTTTATAATTTTTGGAAATAATGTTAGTGTTTTGTAATGACATATTGATTTACAATTCGTTACCTGTTTTACAAGAAAGAATTTAAGGCGACTACAAACTTACAAATTAAAAAGGAACAATTATAATTGCAATTTCAAAAAACAATTTCAAAAACATTTTAAAGTAAGGTTAAGTTTTCTTTATCATATAAGTGAGATCAAGATTTGAGCTTAGAGTATGTTTGTTTTAATTTTAAAGATCATTTGAGTAATGTCTACAATAAAAGGTTAAGATGTTTGCGTAATCTTAAGTTTACTTACATTGCTTATATGGTTTCAAATTATTGCCATTGCCATTAAAAAAAGCGACCTTTGTATTTCAAATTTTCTCTATGAATTCAGCATTGTTTTACGGCATTTTACAAAAAAGATTTCCATTTGCACCGACATACAAACAGGATATTTTTTTTCAAAAAATAGCTATTTTTTTAACCGAACCAGTTAACGATACCATTTTTGTACTAAAAGGATATGCGGGAACCGGAAAAACAACGGTGATTTCGACTATTGTAAATAATCTTGGAGATATTAATAAAAAGTTTGTTTTGCTTGCACCAACTGGACGCGCGGCAAAAGTAATTGCTAATTATTCGAACACGCCAGCTTTTACGATTCATAAAAAAATATATTTTCCTAAAAAGTCATCGGGCGGAGGAGTTGCTTTTACAAAACAACTCAACAAGCATAAAAATACGGTTTTTATAGTCGATGAGGCTTCGATGATTTCAGACAGTACTTTAGACAGCGGTTCGCTTTTGGATGATTTGATTAATTATGTTTATTCTGGTACGAATTGCAAAATGATTCTTTTAGGAGATACAGCACAGCTTCCGCCAGTAAATTTAGATATAAGTCCAGCGTTAGATATTCAAACACTTGGAATACATTACGATAAAGAAATTGAGCATATTGAACTAGATGAGGTAATGCGTCAGGAAGAAAGCTCGGGAATTTTGTTCAACGCAACTGAATTACGTGAGTTGTTGAAGGAAAGTTTTATTACAGAGTTTAGATTCAATGTAAAAAAGTTTAAGGATATCGTGCGTCTTACAGATGGTTATGATATTCAAGATGCAATAAATACCGCATATAGCAATTATAGTATTGAAGATACTGCTTTTATTGTGCGATCTAATAAAAGAGCCAATCAATACAATGAACAAATTCGAACCCGGATTTTGTTTAAAGAAAGTGAACTTTCTGTAGGTGATTTTTTGATGGTAGTTAAGAATAATTATTTCTGGCTTAAAGAAACAGATGAAGCTGGATTTATTGCGAATGGTGATATTATTGAGGTTCTGGAAATGTTTGGAATCAAGGAACTGTACGGATTTACTTTTGCAAGGGTAAAAATAAGAATGGTCGATTATCCAGATCAAAAGCCTTTTGAAACGGTGTTGCTTTTGGATACTATAAAAAGTGAATCTCCGTCATTGACTTATGAAGAATCGAATCGTTTGTATGAAGAGGTGATGAAAGATTACGAAGATGAAACGACTAAGTATAAGAGATTTCAAAGAGTAAAAGAAAACGAATATTTCAATGCTTTGCAGGTAAAATTTTCTTACGCTATAACGTGTCATAAATCACAGGGAGGACAATGGAATACGGTTTTTATAGAACAGCCCTATTTGCCAAATGGCATCGACCGTGATTACATAAGATGGCTCTATACCGCTATGACACGTGCCAAAAATAAGTTATATTTGATAGGATTTAAAGACGAGAGTTTTGAGGAATAAAAACACTAATTTCACAAATTAGCACGAATTTTTTTAGACAAAGATTAGTGTAAATCTGTGTAATTTGTGTTTGTAATATTTTAAAAGATGACAACACTAAACGACTTACATTCGATTTCATCAACGTTTTCGAATACTGATAAAATGCCGGTTTTATTTTTAGGACATGGAAGTCCTATGAATGCAATTGAAGAAAATCAGTTTGTGACGGGTTTTCGCAACTTGGCTAAGACATTACCGCAGCCCAATGCTATTTTATGTGTTTCGGCACATTGGTTTACTAAAGGAACCAAAGTTACTTCGATGCAAATGCCAAGAACGATTCATGATTTTGGAGGTTTTCCGCAAGCATTATTTGATGTACAATATCCAGCAAAAGGAAGCCCTGAATTAGCATTAGAAACTAAAAGGATTTTAGATCCTATTGAGGTAGATTTAGATGAACATTGGGGGTTAGATCACGGCGCTTGGAGTGTAATAAAGCACTTATATCCAGAAGCGAATGTTCCCGTAATTCAGTTGAGTATTGATTACACTAAATCAGGTCAATTTCATTTTGAATTGGCGCAAAAACTACAATCACTGCGTCGTAAAGGAGTTTTAATTATAGGAAGCGGTAATATTGTACATAATCTTAGAATGGTAGATTTTAGAAACTTTGATAAAGATAATTACGGTTACGATTGGGCAATTGAAGCTCGAGAAACGGTAAATAATTATTTATTAGATGGGAATTTTCAGCCGTTAATAGATTTCGAAAAAATGAACAAAGCTGTTCAATTGGCAGTTCCAACGCCAGAACATTATTTACCTTTGTTATACACTTTAGGATTAAAAGAAAAATCAGAAGAACTGAGTTTGTTTAATGATAAACTTTTGGCAGGTTCATTGAGTATGACCTCAGTTAAAATTATTTAAAAATTGTGTAGAAATTTTACCGCAAAGCACGCAAAGTTATTTTGTTTGGGATTACGCTTATAAAGTGTAAAAGTTCGCAAAGCTTTATCAATATAGCTTTGCGAACTTTTGTGTTTGATATAACCTTGCGAATAAAACAACTTTGCGTGCTTTGCGGTAAAATGCGTTTCGCAGATCAGGTTACAAAGTAGTCTATTTTTCTAAATTATAAGCATATAAATATCCATCAGCGCTCCCAAAATAAATAGTGTTATTATTTACAAAAGGAGAAGAAAGGATTGAACCTAATTTGTAAAACTGATCCATTACTTTTTTGTTGTTATCATAATAAGACAAATCTTCGTTTTGACCAGCATATCCAAAATCTAAAAGATCATTTTTCAAAATAGAATTGGCGTATTGTTTACGATTATCAGTGCTTATAGTATTTGATTTTTTTCCGTCAGAAAGTAAATCCAGTGAGAAGAAATTTCCAGTGAAATCACCAAAATAAATCGTATTTCCTGCTATTACAGGCGAGTTATAAACATAGCCATTTGTCTTGAATCGGTATTTTTCAGCGCCGGTTTTTGCGTCAAGTGCCAATAAAACATAGGTATCAGAAGTTCCTACATAAATAGTTCCATTTGTAATGACAGCAGTGCTTAGAATCCAAGAATTTTCAGCATCGTATTTCCAGATTAATTTTCCTGTTTCGGCATCAAGTGAAAAAAAGTGAGGATCACGTGCTCCAAAATATACTTTTCCGTCAGAAACCGTTACAGATGATTGTATTCCTTTAAAGCCTATTTTCGTAGAAGTTGCAAAACGCCATATTTCTTTTCCTGTTTCGGCATTCAGAGCATATAAAACAGCATCCCAGCCGCCAATGAAGATTTTGTTTTTATCTATAACAGGAGTTCCATGAACGGGACCATTAGTTTTAAATTTCCAGTTTACATCTCCGGTTTTCGTATTAAGCGAATAGACGTTTCCGTCGCTGCTTCCAAAAATTACTTGAGCTGTTTTTTTATTTTGATATACGACTGGTGATGATAGGTAAAAACTCCATAAGTCATCCATGTATTGTGTTTCAGGTTTCATTCCTCCTCCGCCTTTTTCTCCCATCCAGTGTTCTCCGCCTGTTTTAAATTTCCAAATTTGTTTTCCTGTTTTAGTATTTACCGCGTAATAATTGCCGTCAAAACTTCCAAAGAAAACAGTATCTTCAAAAATACTTGGTGAGCTGTGAATAGCGCCATCTGTTTTGAATTTCCATTTTAGATTTCCAGATTTTTCTTCAATTGCATATAAATTGCCATCTTCGCTGCCGATATAAACAATGCCGCTTTTGGTAATGGGCGAGGAGAAGATTTTACCTTCGGTTTTAAATTTCCATTTTAAAGTTGTCGGCGGCTGATAACCATTGCCGTCAAAAATGTGATTTGCAAATGCGTTTAATGGAACAGCATTATTTTTTTGGCTTAAAGCCGAATTAATAAAAGTTAAATTCAATAAAAACAGAACCAGAATGGAGGATTTTCTCATACTTTTTTTTCGGATAAATATACTTTATTTTTTAAAACATTGGCAGTCAGTTTTATAACGATCTGTGGTGATTATGTTTTTTATCTTAGGTTTGAATAGTTACATTTGTTTTACATAAAAAAGATTTACAATGAAAATAATAGCGGTAATTCCGGCACGATATGCTTCGAC
Source organism: Flavobacterium oncorhynchi (assembly GCF_002217355.1). Lineage (GTDB taxonomy): Bacteria > Bacteroidota > Bacteroidia > Flavobacteriales > Flavobacteriaceae > Flavobacterium > Flavobacterium oncorhynchi. The sequence continues at coordinate 10,255 of NZ_MUHA01000014.1, forward strand.
ACGTTTTCCTGCAAAGCTTATGCAGGATTTAGGAGGTAAAACAGTAATTTTAAGAACCTATGAAGCTGCAGTTTCGACAAAGCTGTTTGATGATGTTTTTGTGGTAACTGATTCTGATTTGATATTTGATGAAATCGTTTCTCATGGCGGAAAAGCAATTATGAGCATCAAAGAACATGAGTCTGGAAGTGACCGAATTGCAGAAGCTGTTGCCAATCTAGATGTCGATATTGTTGTAAATGTACAAGGTGATGAGCCTTTTACAGAAGCTGCGCCATTAGAGCAGGTTTTGTCTGTATTTAAAAATGATGCTGATAAGAAAATTGATTTGGCTTCGTTAATGCGTGAAATTACAGATGAAGATGAAATCAATAACTCAAATAATGTAAAAGTGGTGGTAGATCAATCGCAATTTGCATTGTATTTTTCTAGATCAGTAATTCCGTACCCAAGAGATAAAGATGTTGGAGTTCGTTATTTTCAGCATATCGGAATTTACGCATTTAGAAAGCAAGCGTTACTAGACTTTTACAGTCTTCCTATGAAATCTTTAGAAGCTTCTGAGAAGTTGGAGCAATTACGCTATTTAGAATTCGGAAAACGCATTAAAATGGTTGAAACAACACATGTTGGAATTGGGATAGATACGGCAGAAGATTTAGAAAGAGCCAGAGCGATGTTGCGTGATATTTAATTACCCTTAGTTTGAACTCTGATTAAACAGATTTGTTTTTGCGAAAGCGAAGATTAAAAACGGATTTTAATAATTTAATATGCGCGTTTTTTGTCATTTCGACGAAGGAGAAATCTTCGTAAGAAACTCCATACAGTTAATCTCCAATCTTTGTTGAGCTGCTTGTGAAGATTTCTCCTTCGTCGAAATGACATACTCGGCGGTTACTTTGAATAAAGAATATCTTTATCGATTTACAAGTGCGATTTCTCCTTACGTCGAAATGACAAACTTTATGGTTACTTTGTTTAAAACAAAAAAAGCTCCAAATACTTGGAGCTTTTTTTTATCTAAAACATTCTAAAATTCTTAGTATAAACTAGGATATTTAGAAGGATTAACTTCGTTCATCATGCTGTATACTTTCTCAAAAATATCTTCGGCAGAAGGTTTAGAGAAATAATCGCCATCAGTTCCGTAAGCAGGTCTGTGTGCTTTTGCCGCAAGTGTTTGTGGTTTGCTGTCAAGATAATTGTAAGCGTCTTGCTCTTCTAAAATTTGTTGCAGGATAAAAGCTGAAGCTCCGCCTGGAACATCTTCGTCGATTATTAATAGACGGTTTGTTTTAGCGATACTTTTTACAATGTCTTTGTTTATATCAAACGGAAGTAAAGATTGAATGTCAATTACTTCACAGTCAATTCCTAAGTCTAATAATTCTGTTGCAACTTGTTGTACCAACCTTAAAGTTGATCCGTAAGAAACTAAAGTAATATCAGAACCTTCTTTTAGTGTTTCAACAACACCAATAGGAGTTTTGAATTCACCAAAATTTAAAGGTGTTTTTTCTTTTAAACGGTAACCATTAAGACACTCAATTACTAAAGCTGGTTCGTCGCACTCTAAAAGAGTATTGTAGAATCCTGCAGCTTGAGTCATGTCTCTTGGAACTAAAACGTGAATTCCACGAATCGCATTAATAATCATTCCCATAGGAGAACCAGAATGCCAGATACCTTCTAAACGATGTCCGCGGGTTCTGATGATTAATGGTGCTTTTTGTTTTCCAACCGTTCTATATTGTAATGTAGCCAAATCATCACTCATGATTTGTATAGCATATAATAGATAATCTAAATACTGAATTTCAGCAATTGGACGTAAACCTCTTAAAGCCATACCAATTCCTTGTCCAAGGATAGTAGCTTCGCGAATTCCGACATCGGCAACACGAAGTTCTCCGTATTTTTCCTGCATTCCTTCAAGACCTTGGTTAACATCACCGATGTTTCCAACATCTTCACCAAAAATCAAAGTTTCTGGATATTTAGAGAATAATGCGTCGAAATTATCACGTAGAATCATTCGGCCGTCAGAATCTGGTTTTGCATTTTCTCCATATTCAGGTAAAACTTTTTTTACTGAATATACATTTTGCTCAGATTCAGAATGTAAATTACTGCTGAATTTTTCTTGAGTAACTGCGATATAATTAGTAATCCAGTTTGATAAAAGCATTTTGCTGTTTGGTACTTCAACAAAGCGAAGAATCTTTCTGGCAAAAACTAAAATTTCCTTTTTTAGAGGTGCTTTTATTGCACTTAATTCTGAAATGTATTTTTTAATTCTGTCTTTATGGTTGATACTTGCTTCTGCAATTTGTTCCAATAAAGCCAAAAGATTTTTTTGATCTTCAATAATTGGGTTGATGAAAGAATTCCAAGCTTCTTTTTTGGCTTCTAGAACTTCTTTTTTCAATTCAAAATCAATTTCTGCTAGTTCTTCTGGAGATGCAATATTGATCGCAATCATCCATAAACGCATCTGACGAATACAATCGAAATCTCTTTCCCAAGCTAATCGTTCACTATTTTTATAACGTTCATGAGAACCTGATGTAGAGTGTCCTTGTGGCTGAGTTAATTCGTTAACGTGAATTAAAACTGGAATATGTTCTTCACGAGCAATAGCGCCGGCTCTTTCGTATGTAGAAACTAATTCAGCATAATCCCAGCCTTTTACTCTAAAAATTTCATATCCTTTAGAATCTTCATCACGTTGATATCCTTTTAAGATTTCAGAGATGTTTTCTTTTGTAGTTTGATGTCTTGCATGAACAGAAATACCATATTCATCATCCCAAACACTCATTACCATAGGAACTTGTAATACTCCTGCAGCATTTATGGTTTCAAAAAATAAACCTTCAGATGTACTTGCATTTCCAATAGTTCCCCAAGCTACTTCATTTCCATTTACCGAGAAATTGTCTTTGATAGTAATACCGTCAACGTTTCTGTAAATTTTTGAAGCTTGCGCTAATCCCAATAATCTTGGCATTTGTCCAGCTGTAGGTGATATGTCTGAGCTTGAGTTTTTTTGTTTAGTCAGGTTTTTCCAAGATCCGTCTTCATTTAAACTGTGCGTAACAAAATGTCCGCCCATTTGTCTTCCTGCAGACATTGGATCAAAATTTAAATCAGTATGACCATATAAACCAGCAAAAAACTGTTGTGGAGTTAATTCTCCAATGGCCATCATAAAAGTTTGATCGCGGTAATAACCAGAACGGAAATCTCCATTTTTAAAGGCTTTTGCCATTGCTAGCTGCGGTACTTCTTTTCCGTCGCCAAAAATTCCAAATTTGGCTTTTCCTGTTAAAACTTCCTTACGACCTAAAAGGCTACATTCACGACTTGTAACTGCAATTCTGTAGTCGTTCAATACTTCAGTTTTGAAATCTTCAAACGTTAAAGTAGTATTGCTTTTTTCTTTTATCATAATCTTGTGGGTCATGTTGAGACTGCGAAATTACTTAAAAACAATTAATAATCATAATTCTTTAAAATAAATATAATTTAATTATTTGTATTTAAATTCAAAAAACTACGTATTTTATTTATGTTATTTTTATTGTTTTCGTTATTTTAATGATAATTATTTATGTTTTTGTTTAAAATTAATTCAATTAAAACCATTTTCGGGTGAAAAGATTAACTAATGTTTTTGGCGAGAAGGTAATTATGAATCGAATTTTTTCATTGTATTTATTTTGGGTGATTTCCCAGCCATTATTAGAATAAACTGGGAAATATAATTCAAAATAGTCTGGAACTAAATTTAACCGAATACCGCTGTCATAAGCAAAATATTCGCTTTGATGTTTGTTTTTCAACAAACCTATATCACCATAAACTTCAATCCAATTCCAGATTGCATAGCTGGCATTTAGAGTTGTCATCCATTGGTTAGCATATGCGGGGGCAAGTTTAGACTTAAAACCTCCTTCGGCCATAACATACTGCTGACTGAAAAATCCTGTGGTTTCTGATCTTCCGAAAAAGTTATAGTCAAAAAGATAATCTGTAGGTCTGTCTAAACCAAAACTAAAATAATCTGAATTTGTTGTGTTGTAAAGGAAAGTTCCCGCGTATAACCTTAAATTTAATTTATGATTGTTTTCAAATAAACGTCTGTATTCTACCTCTCCGGAAAGTTTTCCAAAATCTCCTGAAAACTGAATATCATTCATATAACTAAAATGATTAATCAGTTCTGTTTTTGTATTAGAATATCTAGCATTAAAAATAGAGTAGTTTGGTTTAGAATTGTCTGTAATGTAAGTACTCGCTTCTCGATTTACAATTACTTGTCTAAACATAAAGAGTTGTTTTCTATTATCTCTAAAATTTTCTTCACGAATTCTAAATTGAACCATTGGATTCAAACGCAAATAAGTGGCGTCTGGTGCGTAATGATAATAGTTTTGACTAATGGAATAACGAATATTGTACAAGGTGCTGTGACGATAATTTTCGCTCCAAACAAAAGCTGATGATCCTGAGAGAGTTCCGGCTTTAATTGAATAGGCAGGAGTAATATCAAATGTAAACGGTTTGTCCAGAATGGTTTTATTATGAAAACGCATTCCGGGCGTAAAACCATCGTATAAGTTGTACGATAGCGTAGGTATATATAAGATCTGATTGTAGTAAGGATCTTCCAGATCTTTTGCAAAATTAAATTTTATCGGACGATTGGTAATGGCAAGCGTTTTTAACGACTTCCAGTTGTTTCTCTGGTTAAACTCAGGAACTTCATTGTCGTAGTTTATAACGATTTTGTCTGCATTTTTACGATCAAAATGATAAACAGAATCATTTTCTAGAGGTTCAATCCATTGTTTAAAAACAACTTCATTCTTCTTAAGTCCAAAAATAGGAATTGGAGCATAAATGCCAGTTCTGTTTTTAACCGAAAAAGCGATGCTGTCTGCTGTTCTAGAAACACTCGAAAATTTGTAATCAATTATATCACGAGAATCGATAATTGTTTTAAAAAACCAATCGATTTTTTTAGGGCTTTTATTAATTAGTATTTTTTCAAAATCATATCGGTTAGTTTGTTCTTGTTTATTCAGATTGTAAAATTCCTGTACGCTTTCTGGTACAATATTATGGTTTAAATAATCATCTAAATAACTTAAACTTAGACCAGCTCTGTATTTACTCGCAATTTGTTCGTTAAACTTTATTAAAGTGTTTTTGGGATCTCCAAGAGGTTGATCCAGATTTTTACGAGCCATCAGCATATAATAATAGCTGTATTGCTCATTAAAAGTTAAATTGGTGATGTTGTAGCTGTTAAAGAGTTTCATTTTAGAAAGCTTGCCCAGCATTTTTTGATCCAAATGATTCTCTTCCATGTATTTTATCATGGCGTAAATCTGAATTCCATCAAAAATCCAGTTGTCTTTTCTAGGATCAAGACGAAGACTGTTTTTTAGATAATTGTTGAGGTATGTTTTGAAAAAAGTAATTTCGAACATAAACTCATCTGTAAACGGACTTATAAAGGAAGGAAGCTGATTGAGTCCGTAAAACGGATTTCGATTGTAATCAGCCTGCGAAACAGTGATTTTTTCATGTGGATATTTCCCGATGAACTCGTTAGCAAAAGCAGTAACTCTATTGATTACAATTGCTTTTTGAGTTTCGCTGATTTTTTTATTGCTTAAATCTGAAAGAACTTCCAAAGAACCATTGCTGTAACTTTTAAAATTATTTTGTTTTTCGATTATTAAATTAAAATCTATTCTATTATTTCCAGAATACGAATACGTACTGAATAGAGGATTTGAAGCATCTTTTGAAATCGAATTTAAATCGGTAGTAATCGAGTAGTTGGCAGGTACTTTTATCTCAACTTGATAATCTGTAACGGCATTTGCGATGTCATCGAGGTTGAAATTATTATATTTTGTAAAACGATGATTTTCAAATCGAGCAGGGCTTAGGAACCAGTTTTTTAAGTTCATTCCGCCATTTTGATCAAAACCGTAATGTGTAAATTTGTCGCTCGGAATTTTAGCAATATAGGTAATATGAAGATCAATTTGTTCTCCTGGACGCAGCTTTCGGTTTAATCTGACCACAATAAAATCAGGATTCTTTGCGGTTCGTTCCCATTCAAGCGCCATAAAATCAGTATCAGTCAGGTTTAAAATGGTTGTATTTCCCCTTTCTGTTGTTTTAGCCACGTGAAAACCTCTATAAAATTCATCCGAAAAACGTTTGGCAAGCGGAGTGTTTTTGTCTGAAAATGCATTGTTCCAGTCATTCAAAACTATCGAAACTAAAGTATCGTTAGAAGTATTGCGATACGTAATATCCTGCTTGATATTTAGTGTTTTAAGTTCAAGATTTACCGCAACTTCCATCTTAGATTGATGTTGGCCGTATTGTTTTACTGAACTGAATAAAACAAAAATAAGGATTATAATTTTAGATAATGATTTCAAGAATTTGGCGTAAAATTTTGGACTGTATCTTTAATGTACGTGTGTTCTGTTATTTTGGTTTTATGTAAAAATAGCATAAAAAAAGCTGTTTTAAAAAACAGCTTCTCTTTTTTATAATAATATAGAATTCAAACATTAGAAGTTTGGACTCAAATCGTATTTCTTGTAGAATTTATCTAAAACGTCAACAACTTCATCTTCAGTGTCTACGATTTTAAATAAGTTCAAATCTTCAGGGCTTACAGTATGCATTTTTTCAACCAAAACAGTTTTTACCCAGTCGATCAAACCAGACCAAAATTCAACTCCAACTAGAATAATTGGGAACTTTCCAATTTTTTTAGTCTGAATTAAGGTAATTGCTTCAAACATTTCATCCAAAGTTCCAAAACCTCCCGGCATAACCACAAAACCTTGTGAATATTTTACGAACATAACTTTTCTCACAAAGAAATAGTCGAAATTCAGGTTTTTGTCGTGGTCGATATACGGGTTAAAATGCTGCTCAAAAGGCAATTCGATGTTTAAACCAACCGAAGTTCCGCCGCCTAAATGCGCGCCTTTGTTTCCGGCTTCCATAATTCCAGGTCCTCCGCCTGTAATTACGCCATAACCGGCCTTACTGATTTTATAAGCAATTTTCTCAGCCAATAAATAATATTTGTCATCTGGTTTTGTTCTCGCAGAACCAAAAATAGATACGCACGGACCAATACGTCCCATGCTTTCGTAACCGTTTACAAATTCGGCCATGATTTTAAAAATCGCCCAGCTGTCATTTGTTCTAATTTCATTCCACGTTTTTTGTTTTAAACGGTCTTGAATTACTTTGTCCTCATCATTATCAAAATCTTCTAATCTCATTTTAGGTATTTTAATTTATTATTCTATTTGTTTTTTTGCACGGGCAAAGGAAGGAGCTCGCTCCTGCTGTCCGCTATATTCCCGATAAACAAAAACTACGGCTAAAAAGCCTTGTTTTTCTAAATTGGGAGATGCCGCTCCCATCAGGGCTAGGGCAGTTGGTTTCAAATAAACAGTTAGTTTAATTGGAACATCTTTCTTCAAATACTTGAAATTTTGAAAAAAAGCGGTTACTAAATTAACTCTTTTTTTTAGAATTGTTACAAAAATGGAAGTTTATAATCTAAATCAAGTATAATAAAAATATTGATTTTTTGTTTTTAGTTCATTATCAAAGAATTAAAATTATATGAACTTTAAGCGTGAAACAACTGAAAAGTAAAAAAGAGTTTATTGATTGCTGCTTTTAATTCAAATCTTTAATGGTTAGCGTTCTGTAAGTGTTGCAATACGTATTTTTGGGTTCGTTGTTTCTAGTTCCTGGAGTCAATATTTGATCAAATGACGATACTAGGCGATCAATCTCATTTTTTATAATGCTGTTTGGAGCTATACAATTAGCTTTAACAATCTTTCCTTCAGGATTAATAGAAAATCGTGGACTAAAAATGATTTCGCCTCTCAGATTCTGTTCACTAATGGTTTTAAGTGAAATATTCTGTATAATATATTCGTTTAGTTTTTCATACAAACAGTTATTGATTTCCCAGTTTGTTTGAAGATTTTCGCAGCCTTTTGCAATCGGTAATTGGTCAACGACAAGGAACGTGTTTGCTTTTATTATGATATTTTTATTTTCTTTGGCAAATAGTTGAATACTGATTTTTCCATGCTTGTCTGCTTCTGAAAGTGCTAATTTATCTAAAGGATATTTTTTAAAAACTTCAATAACTTTTCTATCTAATTCTTTATTTCCTGTATTGATGTGAAAATTAGTGGGTTTCTTTTTTTTATTTATTTCAAAAGTTAATCGAATGGTATAGTTAAATTTACTATTTGAAATGTTTTTGAATAAGTAAGAAGATTTAATTGTAGAGAAATCAATCTTCTTTAAAAGGTTAGATTCTAAGTAAATCTTAAAGTAATTCGCTAAATCACTATTTTCACTGGGTTTCGCTAAAGCTTGAAATATATTATTTTCATTTGCATATTCCTCTTCAATTTCTTGTTTTGTGAAATAAGGATTATCAGTTTGTGTTTGTTGAATATTATTGATTCGTTCACGAACAACTTTGTTAAGACTGTCTTTTTTTGTTTGTGAAGTGCCAGTGGATGAGAATAATATTATTGCAATGAATAATAAAATTGATTTCATATTCTATGTTTTTAAAACTAAAATATAAAATAATTAGTATTAAAATATAACAATAGTAAGAATCTTTGTCAAAGTTTCAAACTTTGACAAAGATTCATTTTTTACTCTAACTCTTTTTTCAAAAACTTAGCCGTATAACTTTTTTTATTTTTTGCCACTTCTTCTGGAGTTCCTTTAGCTACTAATTGCCCGCCGCCTTTTCCTCCTTCAGGACCAATATCAATAATGTAATCTGCAAGTTTAATAACGTCCATATTGTGTTCGATTACTAGAATCGTATTTCCTTTATCGACCAATTTATTGATAACGTCCATCAAAACACGAATATCTTCAAAGTGTAAACCAGTTGTAGGTTCGTCTAGAATATAAAAAGTATTTCCGGTATCTTTTTTAGATAGTTCTCCAGCTAATTTAATACGTTGTGCTTCACCGCCTGAAAGCGTTGTGCTTTGCTGTCCAAGTGTGATATATCCTAAACCAACATCTTGAATTGTTTTCACTTTTCTGTAAATCTTCGGAATGTTTTCAAAGAACGGAACGGCTTCATCAACTGTCATATCCAAAATATCCGAAATAGATTTTCCTTTATATCTGATTTCAAGAGTTTCTCTATTAAAACGTTTACCTTGGCAAGTTTCGCATTCTACATAAACATCTGGTAAAAAGTTCATTTCGATAGTTCTTACACCAGAACCTTCGCAGGTTTCACAACGTCCGCCTTTTACGTTAAAGCTAAAACGTCCTGCTTTGTAACCACGTATCATACTTTCAGAAGTCATAGTAAACAAGTTTCTGATTTCTGTAAAAACCTCAGTGTAAGTGGCTGGATTTGAACGCGGCGTTCTTCCAATCGGACTTTGGTCAATATCGATAACTTTATCAATATGTTCTAAGCCTTCAATCTTTTTATAAGGTTGTGGTTTTTTTACGCCATTAAAATAATAAGCGTTCAAAATAGGATAAAGCGTCTCATTTATTAAAGTCGATTTTCCGCTTCCTGAAACTCCTGTAACGCAAGTTAATTGACCTAAAGGTATTTCTATCGAAACATTTTTTAGGTTATTTCCTGTAGCTCCAGTCAGTTTTAAAAACTTTCCGTTTCCTTCGCGACGTTTTTTCGGAATTTCTAGTTTCATTTTACCATTCAAATATTGAGCAGTAATAGTGTTAGAAGCCAAAGTTTCTTTCGGAGTTCCTATGCTGATGATTTCGCCGCCGTATTTTCCTGCTTTAGGACCAATATCAATAACATAATCAGCGGTTTCGATCATGTCTTTATCATGTTCTACTACAATAACGGAGTTTCCAATATCGCGTAATTGTTCTAGAGATTTGATCAGTTTTTCATTGTCTCTTTGGTGTAAACCAATACTTGGTTCGTCCAAAATATATAAAACGCCAACCAATTGTGAACCAATTTGTGTTGCTAATCGAATACGCTGTGCTTCACCGCCTGAAAGTGATTTTGAACTTCGGCTTAAAGCCAAATAATTTAAACCAACATTCATCAAGAAGTTTAAACGATCTTTGATTTCTTTGACAACTTCAGAAGCTATTAAAAGCTGTTTTTCAGATAAATGACTGTTTAAGTCTTGAAACCAAGCCGTTAAATCAGAAATGTCCATATTACATAATTCTGTAATATTTTTTTCATTGACTCTAAAAAACTGTGCTTCTTTTTTTAAACGTGAGCCTTCGCAAACTGGACAGTTTATTTCGTCCATAAAATCTTTTGCCCAACGTTTTATGCTGGTCGTTGCGCTTTCGTCATATTGATTTTTTATGAAGTTTGAAATTCCTTCAAAATCAATTTTATAATCTCGCGTAACGCCAAGGTCTTTTGAGTTTATTGTAAATTTATCTTTTCCGCCATAAAGAATCATTGTCATAGCTTCTTCAGGAATTTTTTCGATTGGATCGGTGATTTTAAATCCAAATTTTTCTCCGATGGTTTCTAATTGTTTAAAGATCCAAGAAGATTTATATTCGCCAAGCGGAGCAAAACCACCGCTTTTAATAGATAATTTCGGATTTGGAATAATCTTTTTAACGTTGATTTCATGAACAGTCCCCAATCCGTTACAATGCGGACAAGCACCTTTTGGAGAGTTAAATGAAAATAAATTCGGTTCTGGATTTTGATAGGAAATTCCTGTTGTCGGACACATTAAATTCCTGCTGAAATAACGAACTTCATTAGAATCTTGATCTAAGATCATCAATACGTTTTCGCCATGATGCATGGCAGTATTAATACTTTCAGCTAATCGTTTCTGATTGTCTTCCGTATTTTCGATAACCATTCTGTCTACAACAATTTCAATATCGTGCGTTTTGTAACGATCTAATTTCATTCCAGAAACTAAATCTTGCACTTCGCCATTTACACGAACTTTCAAGAATCCTTGTTTGGTAATTTGCTGGAATAATTCAGCATAATGTCCTTTTCTAGCTCTAATAATTGGTGCGAGAATATTGATTCGTTTTCCGTTAAAATCCTGAATAATCAAGTCTTTAATTTGTTCATCAGAATAAGAAACCATTTTCTCGCCAGTGTTGTAACTGTATGCGTCAGCACCACGAGCATAAAGAAGTCTAAGAAAATCGTATATTTCAGTAATAGTCCCAACGGTTGAACGCGGACTTTTACTGGTTGTTTTTTGTTCAATTGCAATAACTGGCGAAAGTCCGTCAATTTTATCTACATCTGGGCGTTCTAATCCACCAAGAAATTGACGGGCATAAGCCGAAAAAGTTTCGACATAACGACGTTGTCCTTCGGCATAAATGGTATCAAATGCCAAAGAAGATTTTCCCGAACCAGAAAGGCCTGTTATAACAACAAGTTTTTCACGCGGAATAGAAATATCGATATTTTTTAGATTATGAACTCTTGCACCAAGAACTTCAATAGTGTTGTCTTTATCTAGCATAATTTTGAGCAAAACGCAAAGTTACCACTTTGATTCGTTCTTTTTGTACTAGACTGCAAAACTTTATGTTGCAATTAGTAACAAAAAAACGCCAGTGTAAACTAGCGCTTTATAATTCTATTAAATTAATCATTATTTTCACAATGGCAATTCCATTCCCATTCTCCACAATGTTTGCAATACAAAAAAATAGCTTTGTAAATTACTTTTTTTAATCTTGTCATTTTAACGCTTTAATAATTGGATTAGTTTGTGATTATTTTCTTTTTTCTGGTGCAAAAGGTTCAAGTGGTTCTTCAGCAAAAATTTTCGAGAAGAAGTTTTTTGATTTGTACTGTTCCATTTCTTTTCTGTATTCGGTCATCTCAATTTCGTATTCTTTTAATTCTTTTTGATATTCTTCATTCAATCTGTTTTCTCTTTTTTCTAGAGATAACTTGTGAGAATTTATGAACTCTTCCGTGTCAATTGCTTTTGTGAAATTTGAAATTGTTTCTTGATAATCAAATTCAAGATCTAACATTATAATCTCGACAATCATTAAAAAGATTTCTTCTGTTTTTTTAAATTTACAACCTAATTCAGTATCGTAAAGTAAATTATTTACTCTTGTTACATATTCTTCATTTATTTCTAGTATTTTCTTTAATTCGTCATCACTAATATTTTTAATGTTTTCTTTTGCTTCATCTTTTAATCTTTGACTATCTGCAGTCATTGATTTGAAAAAATCTATTCCGGCTTCAAGTCCCATTTTTGCCAATTCTCCTTTTTGGTCTGTTGTTCCCCAACTCATTTTTTTTTGTTTATATAGTTAAGATTAATTTACAAAGCTGGTGCATGTTTTTCTTTTCCACTCCCATTTGGATGTCTGGCGCAGGAATTTCCAGTTAAAGTTGAAATCGAAGAAGATGAAGTACCGCAGTATTTGCAATTGTATTTTACTTTTTCAGATCCTTCATAAAGTTTGTGTTTTCCTTTTCCGGAACCAAGAGGATGACGGGAACAAGAATTTCCCGTTAAAGTTGAGAGGCTTGAACTTTTTGACCCGCAGTATTCACAATAAAAATTAGGCATATTAATTTGGTTTTTTGGGTTATAGACCAAAACTAAAAACATCTTTATAAACAAAAAACACCACATCTATAATGCGGTGTTTCTAGGCCATAAAATAGGGATTTTATATCCAAATTGTCATTAAATGAACAAATTGATTTTAACAGTTGTACCGTTTTCTGAAAAATTAATATCGATTGGATTTGCATTTTTTGGCTGTAAAATCTCAATACGTTCTTTTGCTATCGTAATTCCTCTTGAAACGTGCGTTTTAGAAGCCTTTTTATTGCCATGTCCGTTATCGGATATTATGATTTCTAATTGATTTTTGTCTAGTAATAAAAAGGCAATTTTGAATTCAGGATTTAAATGATTTCCATTAAAGGCATGCTTGAAAATATTTTCGACAAAAGGTTGTAAAAACATAGTTGGAATTACAGTTGTATATATGTCAATGTTTTCATCAACAGTTATATAGTATTTGATTCTGTTTTCAAAACGCTTATTTTCAATTGAAATATAAGTTTTTAGATATTCTATTTCGTTTTCTATTGTAATAGTTTGCTTTGAGGAATTGTTTAATGTCTGCCTCATTAAATTGGCAAATTCACTTATGTAAATGGTGGAATTGTAAGCATCTTTACTAAAAACAAATCGCTGAATTGTATTTAAAGCATTGAATGTAAAATGAGGATTCATTTGGCTTAATAATGCCTCAAGTTTTGCTTTTGCAATTAAATTTTCGGTTAATGCTTTTTGTTGGGTTTGTTTTTTGATTCTTAAAATAACAAAAAATATTGCCGTCGATAGAATTATAAGTATCAAAGTATAAAACCACCAGGTTTTCCAAAATGGTGGATTTACAATGATAGTCAAAACTTTGAAAGTGGTTTCTTTTCCAGCATTTAAATCTGAAACCTGAATTTCAAGATTGTAAGTATCATTAGGTAAATAGGATAAAAAAATAGTTGGTTTGGCAGAATAAGGACTCCATTGATTGGAATCTTTTAATCGGTACCTGAATTTTAATTTATTTGGAAATGAATGGCCTTTTGGTACAAAATCAATCGAAAAAGTATTGTGTTTGTAATCACAAATTAATTGATTTGAAGTATAAGTAAACCAAGTAAAATTTGACTTTTTTATTGGTAATGAATTAATGCTGATGGCTCTGATGTCAATTTTTGAAACTGTTTCCTGAGTTTGGGTAAGTTTTTTTAAATCGAGCTTATAAAAGCCTTTTTCTGTTCCCAGCCACAATTGGTCGTCAAAAATTAATGAACTTGTCACAGTGCAATCATTCAAACCTTGTTCTTTGTCAAATAGTTGAATAATATTGTCCTTGTAGATATTTATTCCTTTTTCTGTTCCAATAAAAATGTAATCTTCATATGATTCTAAAAAAGTAATAGTATTTCCGATGATTTTACTTTTTGGAATCATTTTTAAAACCCTAAATGATTTCGAAACATCTAATACTGATATTGCACCAAATTCTGATGCAGCAATCAAGTTTCCTTTTTTGTTTTTGGTTATAAACTTTAGCTTACTTTCTGTCCATATATTTTTATTTAAAAGCGAATAAAATGCATTGTTTTCGTATTTAAACAATCCTTTAAAAACAGAAATCAAAAAAGTACTGTTTTCTGTATTTACTATTCCAACAATATCAACAGGTGTATTTACATCAAATTCAGAAAAATGTTTTGCTTTGAGTTGATACACATTATCATAGACACGAACACCGCCATACGGAATTGTTTCAATAAATTTATTTTCATTGGTAAAACCAATTTTATAAGTGTGAATCGGCAGGTAGTTTTTTATTTCCTTTTCTAAATTAATTTCAAAAATGCCAATATTGCTTGTAATCCACAAGGAATTAAGCTGTTTTACAATCTCATAAAATTCAATTTTAGAAGCTGGAGTTTCATAGTTTAATTCGTAAAATCCATCTTTGTGAGTTGGTAATTTATGAATGGAATTTTTGATGTAACTAACTTCAAAATTTTTAAAATCAGTTAAATTAATTGTTTTTGTAATTTGGTTTTTATGATCCAAAAATGAAATTCCGTCCTGATGAAGAATTACTTTTTGGTCATTCCATTTTTCGAGATCAACAATAGCTTTGTTGCTAAAAGAATCGTAATTAATAGTATTATCTAAGCGAACTTCATAAATTCCTTTGTCTTTTGAACCAACATATAGAATGTCTTTTTTTGTGTTGTAGACAACGTTCAACAAGTTTTTAGAATCAATTCCATATTGTTCTGAAATACCCTCCATTTGGTTATTTTCAACTTTGTAAAGCCCTCCGCTTAAATCAAAAATACCCCAAGCGGCTGCATAAAGAATATTTCTTTTGTCTTTTGCAAAATCCCAAACAATTGATTTTCCAAAAGGTTCTGAGGAGATTTTATTTGAAAGAGAGTCCTTGATTCTAAAACGGTCTAAAAAACCTTTGTTTCCGCTAAAAATGATGTTGTCATAAAAGCCTAAACTATAGGAAAATCGATAACTGCTGATTTTTTTTATAGCTGGAATACCTTTAGAGTAACTAATTTTAAACAGACCTTCGTTTATAGCTGAAAAATAGACTTCATTTTTATAAACAAAGAAATCGCTGACTATAAAAACACCAAAATGAGGTTCAATTCCTTTAGGATTTACAATTTGATTTGTATTGATGTCAATTATGGAAACGCCTAATTCTGTTCCAACAAAGATTTTATTTTTGTAGGCAAAAAGTTTTCGCGCCCGATCACTGGCTAAACCTTTTTTCTGATTAATTGCAGTGTATTTTTTGCCATTGAAAGTATAAACACCGCCTGCATAACTGGCAAACCACATATTATCTTTAGCATCTTGCGTAATATCCCAACAACTGTAATTGCTAATGTTTTTTGGAAAAACCAGATTGGTAAAACTGCCATTTTCTAATTTTGAAATTCCATTTTCTGTTCCTACCCACAAGTTTGATTCCTTGTCGATAAATAAGGAACGAACTGCATTGTTAGGCAATCCATCTGTTGTAGTATAATTTTTTGAAGGTTTTTGTTGTGCCTGGGATAATGAAAGGAATAAAAATAAAAACCAAAGAGAGTAGTTATTTTTGAATAGCATTCATTAGTGTTTTTTTGTTAAAATACTCTTCTGAAACTTTGATCGTGAAGCCATTTTTTAAGGTCAACTTTGATTCTTTTGTTTCAAAAGATTTAAAAAAATTTCTATTGATAATATAACTGCTGCTTACTTTTAAAAACTCTTGTTCAGGAAGTGATTCCTGCATTTGTTTTATTTTTTTAGATACAGTAATAGTATCTGATGTAGTTACTATTTTGCATTTTCCTTCACTATTAGAGGATTCGCAATAGATAATATCTGCAACTAATGTTGCTGAAAATCCTTTTAGATTTGAGAAAACAAGAGTGTTATCAATGTTACGTACGTTATTTTTTAAAATGTGAGTTCTGTTTATATTGGTAGGAAATGCTCTTTTGCTTTCATAATTATCGATAATAGATTTTATGTTAAGCTGATTAATAGGCTTCATCAAATAATTTAAGGCACTAGCTTCTATAGCTTGTGTTAAATGGTTGGAATGTCCGGTTACAAAAACTACTTCAAAGTCAATTTTGTCGAAATGTTCAATAAGTTCAAAACCATCTTTTTCAGGCATTTCAATGTCAAGGAAAACTAAATCGGGTTTGTTTTTTTCTATCGAAAGAATCGCATTATCGACTGAGTCGCATAAATCTAAAATTTCAATTTTATCAGAAAATAAATTAGTACAAAAACCTTGAATTAATTTTCTGGAATCTAAATCATCATCAACAATAATAGCTTTGATTTTCATAATAGATATTTGGTGGTATTTGGTTTATTATTTTTGGAAAGAAAAAAAAATACAGGGTTAGAATTAATTCAAGCTTATTCTATAGTCATAGATCTTAATTTTGTTCTATAAGCTTCAAGTGCTATAGATTTGGAAATAAAGCCAAAGTATTTGTCATTTCGTAAAACGGGTAAAAATGCTGATTTTGATTTTTCGAATTTACTCATTACAATTTCCATGCTGTCGTACGATGAAATTGTTGCGGCTGGTGTTTTCATCACATCTTTAATCAAAGTGTATTTTACACGATATGCATTAAATATAATTTCGCGAATGTCATTAAAATGCACAATTCCCACGAGTTCTTTTTCATTATTCACAACTGCAAAAACGACTTGATTTGAATGTGAAATTAGATCCACTAATTTACTTAAATGGTCTTCAGGATGTACGGTTAAATAATCGCATTGTATAATAGAATCAATGTCTAAAGTCGAAAGGATGTTAGAATCTTTGTTGCTGGTAAAGGCATGTCCTTTTTTTGCTAAATTTTTTACGTCGAGCGAATATTTTTCGAAACGTTTAGAAATAGCAAAACTAATAGAGGAAACAATCATAAGCGGAATCATTAGGCCGTAACCTCCAGTTATCTCGGCAATCAAGAAAATTGCAGTTAATGGCGCATGAAATAAACCACTCAAAATACCAGCCATTCCAACCATTGTAAAGTTGCTGATTGGTAAATGCGATAAACCAATTAAACTTACAAATTTTGAAAAGAAATATCCTAAATAAGAACCTAAGAATAATGAAGGTGCAAAGTTTCCTCCATTACCGCCGCTTCCAATCGTGAGTCCAGAAGCGAATACTTTTACCATCATGGTGCAGCCCACAAACAAAAGAAAAACCCATTGATTGTTTCTAAAACTCTCGAACAAAGTATTGTCTAATAGTTTTCCTGGATCAGTTTCAGATAATGTTTTGATGCTCTCATAACCTTCACCAAATAGGGTTGGAAAAATAAAGATTAAAAGTGCTAAAATTGAGGAACCTATTAATGCTTTTTTATAAGGTCCAATTTTTAATTCGGCAAAATAATGCTCTATTTTTTGGAAATTTCGAGAATAATAAACAGCCATAAAACCGGTTAATAATCCTAAAATGATATAAAAGGGAATGTTATGAAAGTCGAATGTTTCTTGCTTTTTAAAAGATAATAAAATGCTCTCATCTAATACAATTGCAGAAACTAAAGCTCCAGTAGCAGCCGAAATCATAATAGGCGTAAAGGCCGAAATACTTACATCTACCAATAAAACTTCAATAGCAAAAAGAACTCCTGCAATTGGGGCGTTAAACGCTGCTGCAATTCCCGCGGCAACGCCACAGCCAATAAGTAAAGTTCGGTCTTTATAAGCTAATTTATAATTTTGAGCATAATTAGAACCAAAAGCAGCACCAGTTACAACAATTGGGCTTTCTAAACCCGCAGAACCTCCTAAACCAACTGTTAACGAGCTTGTAATAATTTGAGCATACATTTGTTTTTTCGGGATAATACTTGCTTTTTTGGCAACCGCGTATAAAATTTGTGATGTTCCTTTTTGGATAGTTCCATTTAGAACTTTGTTAATCACAAAAACGGTTAATAAAATACCAATTATAGGCAGGATACTATTGATGAAACTCAGTTTTAAAGTTCCGTTGATGTATGTTGCAAACGAAAAAACACTGTGAGCAAATGTCTTTAAAACAATTACAGCAAATGCACATGAAATACCTACCAAAACACTTGATAAAAAAATGAACTGCTTTGGTGTCATAACAGATTGCGACAAAGCAATTATACTTTCTAGTCTTCGAAAAAGTCTTTTTATCATTATTTTTTTTAAAATTTCAGGTGAGGTGCAAATTTAGTTTTAAACATTCAAATTTGCGTAATCTTTCTGCTTAAATCTTTTTCAGACTAAAAACCAGCGGCTTTATCATCTCCTCTAAAATCGGCGCCTCCTTCAAGTTTTTTATTTGGTAAAACCAAAATAGCATCAACCTTGCCAATTACAGGAGTTGTTTTTTCATTAATTAAATAACCTTTGGCAGTTAATTTTTCAAATGTATTTGTGCTGAAAGTATGAGGTTCAAAAGTAATAATATCTGGAAGCCATTGATGGTGAAAACGAGGTGCATTTACGGCTTCCTGCATACCTAAACCAAATTCGTAGACATTTAAAATAGTTTGCAGTACCGAAGTTATAATAGTAGAACCGCCTGGTGTACCTACAACCATAAATAATTTTCCGTTTTTCTCAACGATAGTTGGAGTCATTGAACTCAGCATTCGTTTTTGTGGTGCAATACTGTTGGCATCATTTCCTACCAATCCAAACATATTTGGAGATCCAGGTTTTGCACTAAAATCATCCATTTCATTATTTAAGAAAAAGCCTAATTCATCGCAATAGTATTTTGATCCAAAGGCATCGTTTATGGTTGTAGTTGCAGCAACAGCATTTCCAAATTGATCTATAATAGAGTAATGTGTCGTTTCGGTGCTTTCGCTGTACTTAATTTCGCCTTCTCTTATTTCTGATGATAAACTGGCTTTATCAAAACTAAAAGTCGACATACGTTCTTTTAAATACGAATCAGCCAAAAGTTCTTTTACTGGTATTTTAACAAAATCAGGATCTCCTAAAAATTGACTTCTATCCGCATAAGCTCTTCTTTCGGCTTCTACAATGACTTGAATTGCCTGCTCGGAATTGTGTCCCATTTTTGACAAATCATAAGGAGCGATCATTTTCATAATTTGAGCCAGACAAATTCCGCCGCTGCTTGGCGGTGACATTGAAGTAATTTTTAATTCTTTGTAATTAAACTGCAATGGTTTTCTCCATTTAGCTTCATAACTTGCTAAATCTTTAAGCGTGATAATACCGCCGTTTTTTTGAATATAATCTACTAATATTTGAGCCGTTTTTCCTTTATAGAACTCATCTTTTCCATTTTTTAGAATTCGTTTTAAAGTATTAGCAAGCGCAGGATATTTGATGGTGTCTTTTTCTTTAAATTCTTTCGCCATAAGCGTATTTGGACCATTTGCTTTTACAATGGCATCATGGTAAGTTTCAAGTTGTTTTTGTTGTTTTTGAGTTACTACGACACCTCTTTCGGCTAAAGCAATTACAGGCTTTAAAATTTCAGAGATAGGCAGAGAACCTAGTTTTTTATGCACAGCAAATACTCCTGCAACAGTTCCAGGGACACCAATTGCTAATGCGGTTTCGGTACTTTTGCCTTTTATAACATTTCCATCTTTGTCTAGAAACATATCTTTTGTTGCCGCAAGCGGTGCTTTTTCGCGATAATCTAAGCTTCCCACTTCGCCATTTGCTTTGCGGTAAACCATAAAACCACCTCCGCCAATATTTCCTGCATATGGGTATGCAACTGCCAATGCAAGTTCTGTTGCGGCCATAGCATCAAAAGCGTTTCCTCCTTTTTTCATAATTGCAGCGCCAATTTTAGAAGCTTCTTCGCGAGCAGAAACTACCATAGCTTTAGATACAACCAATCCAGTTTGTTTTGAAGTTTGCGCAAAACTGCAAATGGAAATAAAATATAATATAAAGGTGATTTTTTTCATGATTAAATAAGAGTTTTTATAAGATCAATTTGATTTTATAATGAAAGTAATTTTTGTTTAGATTGCGCTTGTACATCTTTAAAGAAAAGATCGAATTCGCGTTCAAATTCTGGATAGAATTCTTTGAGTTCCTGGCTGGCAAATTGCATTTTGGACTGATTTTTTGATCTTCGATCCATTTGCGTTAAAATATACTGAATACCATCTATAGTTTGATAACTCCAAAGCCAATTTTCCCGAATCATTGTTGGCATTAAGTTCTGTGTTTTTTCAGTAAGAATTGGATAATTTTCGTGCAATGATCTGTAAAAACGATTAATGAAATGATCGAGTTTTTCATCAGAGTATTTTTCCCAATTTTTAGCTAAAAAATGATCGTACATAATATCAACAATTACTCCTGAATAATGATGGTATTTTTCATGAAGTCGTTTAGTACTTTGTCTGAACGTATCGTGCGAATCGGTGTAAGTATCAATGAATCTATGCAGCAGTATTCCTTTTTGAACATCTTCAGGGAAATGTTCAAATTGTTTCCCACGAATGCCGTCGGCCATAAAATTGCCAATTTTGATTAAATCATTTTCACCAGAAAGATATATATGGGCTAGGAAATTCATTTTTGTGAGGTGCTAAGGTTCTAAAGTGCTAAGTTCGCTCTTGTAAAAGTATAAAAACTTTTTTAAATGATTTTGTTATAAAATTGTCTGGCATTTTATGAAATGGTTACAGCACTTAAGGAATCTCGACTTCTTAAGAACTTACAACATTTGCGATTCCTATTAAAATGAGATGTTATTTTACTAAAATTTTATAGTATTTAAAAATCTTAGCATCTTGGCAACTTAGAAGCTTAGTAACTTTTCTATATTTGTAATAAAATAACCATAACGCAGAAAAATGACTTTAATAAAATCTATTTCAGGAATACGAGGAACAATTGGAGGAAAAGTAGGAGATAACCTGACTCCTGTTGATGCAGTAAAATTTGCATCGGCATACGGTACTTTTCTAAAAAACAATACTTCAAAAGAAAAATTAACCGTTGTAATTGGTCGCGATGCCAGAATTTCTGGACCAATGATTCATAATCTTGTTGTAAACACTTTAATAGGTTTAGGAATCAATGTAATTGATCTTGGTCTTTCGACAACGCCAACTGTTGAAGTGGCAGTACCGCTTGAAAAAGCTGATGGTGGAATTATTTTAACAGCTTCTCATAATCCAAAGCAATGGAATGCTTTAAAATTGTTGAATGAAAAAGGAGAATTTTTAAGCGGAGCAGAAGGAGCTAAAATTCTTGAAATTGCTGAAGCTGAAGCTTTCGATTTTTCGGATGTTGATAATTTAGGAGAGATTACACCAAATGATGCTTATATGGATATTCATATTGACGAGGTTTTAAATTTGCCTTTGGTTGATGTTGAAGCTGTAAAAGCGGCAAAATTTAAAGTAGTTGTTGATGGAGTAAATTCATCTGGAGGAATTATTATTCCAAAACTATTAGAATTAATGGGAGTTGAAGTAGTAAAATTATACTGCGAACCAAACGGACATTTTCCTCATAATCCGGAGCCTTTAAAAGAACATTTGACTGATATTTCAGAATTGGTGGTAAAAGAAAAAGCGCATTTAGGAGTTGTTGTAGATCCTGATGTTGATCGTTTAGCTTTTATCAGCGAAGACGGAGAAATGTTTGGTGAAGAATATACTTTGGTAGCTTGTGCTGATTATGTTTTGAGTAAAACACCTGGAAATACAGTTTCAAATATGTCATCATCTCGAGCTTTACGCGATGTAACAAAAGCACACAACGGAAACTATGAAGCAAGTGCTGTAGGTGAAGTGAATGTGGTTGAATTGATGAAAAAAAATAACGCAATTATTGGCGGCGAAGGTAATGGCGGAATTATTTATCCTGAATTGCATTACGGAAGAGATAGTTTGGTAGGAGTTGCTTTGTTCTTAACTCATTTGGCAAACAAAAAAATGACTGTTTCGGCATTGAGAGCTTCATATCCGGAATATTATATGAGTAAAAACAAAATCGAATTAACACCGCAAATCGATGTTGATGCTATTTTGACTGCTATGACTGAGAAATATAAAAATGAAGATATTTCTACAATCGACGGTGTAAAGATTGATTTTGCAACTGAATGGGTCCATTTAAGAAAATCGAATACAGAACCAATTATCCGAATTTATACTGAAGCACCTTCACAAAAAGAAGCTGATGTTTTGGCTCTTCGAATTATTGATGAAATAAAAGAAATTGCTGGAATTTAATTTCGGAGTATAAATAAAAAAACACCTCTTTTATTCATTTAGAAAGAGGTGTTTTTTATGCTTTAATTTGAAATGTATTTAGAATTATTTCTCAATTCTGTGTTTCCATCTTTTATGTGTCCATAAATAATATTCTGGAGCTTCATATATTTGTTTTTCAACTTCTTTCAAATACTTTTCGGTAATTTCGAAGTTTTCGTAGTCGTTTGGATTATCTGCCAATGATACAAAAGTAGCTTCATAATAGCCTCTTGCTATTTTATTTACTTTTACAAAAACCACACTCAAATCATATTTTTTAGCCAGCATTTCGGCACCGGTATGCACAGGAACTTCAATTCCCATAAATTTCATCGAATGAAAAATTCGGTCTAATTTTGGCGATTGATCACTTGCTAAACCATACATACTTAAAATTCCGTCACGCTGATTTTGCGCCATCGTTGGAATTGCTTTTTTGGTTTCAACTAATTCTGTATCGTATTTAGAACGTATTTTTCGCACCAATTTATCAAAATAAGGATTGGCTACTTTTTTATAAACCGCAACGCCTTGAAAAGCAATTTTACGATTAATAGTCAAAAGCCATTCGTAGCTGGCATAATGAGAAGCTACTAGAATAACACTTTTGCCTTTTTCGGCATATTCTTGTACCAAATCAAGATTAGTCACTTTGAATCTTTTTTCCATTTCTTCAGGAGAAATACTCATCGTTTTAATCATTTCGAGGAACATATCACACATATGCTGATAGAATTTTTTCTCGATTTTTTTTCGCTCTTCATCGCTCAAATGAGGCAAAGTAAGCGCTAAATTTTCTTTAACCACTTTTCGTCTGTAACCTACAACATAGTATATCAAAAAGTAGATACAATCTGAAAGTAGATAAAATAATCGAAATGGAAGTATAGAGATAAGCCAAAGTAAAGGATAGGCCAGTATATAAACGATAAATTGCATGTAATATTTTTTTACAAATATAATTTAAAAATGAATAACCACCGATATTTTGGTTTGTGACGGAGTTATCTATGAGAATGACTATATTTACATTTCATATTAAATATTGTTTATGAATACCATTTTGATTGGAATTATAGTAGCCAATGTACTAATTAGCTATAAAGGATTTAATGATCTTTCTTTTTTTAGAAAATACGAATTTCATGTTGGAAGTATTAGAGCAGGAGAGCAGATACGAATGTTGTCATCTGGTTTTTTGCATGTCGATATGATGCATTTAATTTTTAATATGCTTACACTTTGGTTTTTTGCGCCGGTTGTTTTACAATGGCTTGGAACCTTTTCTTTTGTTTTAGTGTATTTTGGAAGTTTAATTTTTGGCAGTCTGCTTACGATGTTGTTTCATAAAAACGATTATAATTATCGAGCCGTAGGAGCTTCGGGTGCAGTTACGGGAGTTTTGTATTCGGCGATTTTATTGCAGCCAGACATGATGCTCGGAATATTTTTTGTCATACCAATGCCGGCATATCTTTTTGGAATTTTATATTTATTGTATTCGATTTATGGAATGCGCGCCAAAAATGACAATATCGGACATACAGCGCATTTTGGCGGTGCTATAGGCGGTTATGTAATTACATTGATAAAAGAACCTTCATTAATTGTAGATCATAGTTTAATGGTTATTTTATTGGCAATTCCTATTTTGATACTTTTTGGTATGGCAAAAATGGGCAAGTTATAAGGACTGGCACAACTTTTGA
Source organism: Flavobacterium oncorhynchi (assembly GCF_002217355.1). Classification (GTDB taxonomy): domain Bacteria; phylum Bacteroidota; class Bacteroidia; order Flavobacteriales; family Flavobacteriaceae; genus Flavobacterium; species Flavobacterium oncorhynchi. The sequence goes on from NZ_MUHA01000014.1 coordinate 34,396, forward strand.
AAGACCAATTTCAAATAACTTAAATATAACAAAAATGAAGAAAGTAGTATTATTTTTAACAATCATGTTTATGACTATGTCTTACGCTCAAGAAACAAAACAGATTCCTCAAATCAATGTAAATGGTGAAGGAAAAGTAAAAGTAGCGCCTGATCAGGTTTGTATTTCAGCTACAGTTGAAACAAAAGGGAATAATGCTAAAGATGTCAAAAAGCAAAATGACGAAAAAATGGATGCTGTTTTAAAGTTCATCAAAAAAATGAATGTGCCAACAGCTGATTTCAAAACAAAGCAAGTGGCGTTAAACCCGCAATACGACTACGAGAAGAAGAAAACCAGCTATAATGCAACACAAACTGTTGAAATTGTATTGAAAGATTTATCAAAATATGATGAATTAATGGAAGGTTTAGTTCAGCAGGGGATTAACCGTTTAGATAAAGTTTCTTTTGAAACTTCTAAATTAGTACAACTTCAATCAGAAGCTCGTAAATTAGCGATGAAAGACGCTAAAGCAAAAGCAGAAGATTATGTTTCTGTTTTGGGACAAAAAGTGGGTAAAGCTTTTACAATCTCTGATAACTCTCAGGTGTATTACCCAAGACCAATGTATGCAGCAATGAAATCAGCAGAAGCTATGGATTCTACAGGTGCTTCAAACGAAACTCTAGCAATTGGAGAAATCGAAGTTACAGCAAATGTCAGTGTAAGTTTTGTTTTAGACTAAGATTTATAAAATTTCAAAATATAAAATCCAAATTCCAATGTAAAATTGGGATTTGGATTTTTTTTTGAGTTAGATTTTTCGGTTTTGATTTTTATATTCTCTATGATGAGTTTTATCTCATTCTTTTTTTGCTAAGACATAACTCCCAATTAAAATCGTAGAAATACTGAACCTCCAAAATGATCATTTTGGAGGTTTTTTTTGTTCTAGTATTTTTTTTTGTTTTAATGTTTTCTTTAAAAAAAGCTGTTATTTCTAATTTCTGACTGTTGATTTAAAAAAAATCTTACACTGGGTAAGTAAATGTAAAATATCTTAAAAGGTTTGTATTTAGGTGATTAAATAATGTTGATTGAAAGAGTTAACATTTCTTTTGTAAAAAAAGCAATTAAAATTTTGGGTTTATTATTTTAAAATATACTTTTGTTCTATCAAATTAGTAGAGTTTAAAATGCAAGAGGCACCCAAAGATTAAAGATTATCAAATATTTTCATTTTTGAATATGCAGAGAACCAATAAACATATATGTTTTACAGGTTATCACGGATAACAATTCTTCAATCTCAAATTCATACCAATTTTTTAATCAAGATACAGCCTTAGTTTTAGGGCCGAGTTCTTGTGAAATCAGTTCAAATAATAGTAATCCAAAATAAAAAAAATGAAAAAGCGAATGTGCAGCAAATAAAAAACCATTTCTGTTGCAGCAGAAATGGCGAAGCTTAAAGAAATTGTTCATCTCTTAAAAGGAAAGCGATAATGGAGTAAATCCGTTTTCGACTCACCTTATTTATTAAACTAAAACAAAGTAATGAAAAAAATATTAAATAGATATACATGGTTGTGTATTTTGTTGATTTCCATTGGGATTAATGCGCAAGAGACAAAACCTCTAATTCAATCTAAACTCGAAGGAACAGTAATCGATGCTATTACAAAAGAACCAATTATTGGTGCGTCAATAAACATTAAAGGCACTACGCATGGAGTTGTAACAGATTTAGATGGAAAATTTTTCTTCCAAACAGGGCAAAAGTTTCCTTATACTTTAATAGTTAGCTATTTGGGGTATAAAAAAAAGGAAGTTGTAGTTAATCAAAATTCAGTTACAATTGATCTTACTGAAGAACAAAATGTGTTATCAGAAGTAGTAGTTACCGCACTAGGAATTACAAAAGAAAAGAAATCTTTAGGCTATACTACACAGTCACTTAAGAACAAGGATATAGCGGATACAAAAGAAACGAACTTTTTGAACAGTCTTGCTGGAAAATTGGCAGGTGTACGTATTACAAATTCTCAAGGAGACATGGGATCTTCACGTATTATTATTCGTGGAGAAACTTCTATCGCAGGAAATAATCAGCCTTTGTTTGTGGTAGATGGTGTTCCTGTAGATAACTCACAATTGAACTCTGGAGGTGCAACTCGTGATTTTAAAAATGCAATTTCAGATTTAAATCCTCAGGATATTGAGACATTGACAGTATTAAAAGGACCTAACGCTGCAGCACTTTATGGTTCTCGTGCTGCGCACGGTGTTGTTCTTATTACTACAAAATCTGGAAAAAGTCAAAAAGGACTTGGGATAAGTGTTAGCTCGGGTATAACAATTTCGCAAGTTGCTAGTTTGCCTAGTTTTCAAAATTCATTTGGACAAGGTTCAAACGGAAGATTTAGTTACGTAGATGGTAAAGGAGGCGGTATTAACGATGGTGTTGATGAAAGCTGGGGGCCTAAATTAGACGGACGTCTTATTCCTCAATTTTACTCTAATGGTCAGGCAGTTCCTTTTGTAGCTAATCCTGATAATGTGAGAGACTTTTTTAACACGGGACTTACTTTTGATAATAGTATTTCTGTTGCCAGATCAGATGATAAATCAGATTTTCGTTTAGGAATAAACAATCAGAAACAAAATGGTACGGTGCCAAATAGTGAAGTAAATAAAACGAACTTTACGATTAACACGAATTATCAAATATCTAAAAATGTAAAAATAGGAGTAACAGGAAATTATATTGTTACAGATGCTCCTGCTTTACCAGGTGGACCATCGGGAGGTCGTGCAGCTGGTGTAATGCTGCAGTTTCTTTGGTTCGGACGTCAGGTTGATATTAATCAGCTTAGAAATAATAGAGACGTAAATTGGAACAACAGCTATTATAGTAATCCATATTGGAATGCTTATTACAATACGACTAGCCAACAACGTAATCGTTTAATAGGAGATATTCATTTAGATGCAAAACTTGCAGACGGACTTAATTTTAAATTCCGTACAGGAGTTGATTATTATAATGATCGTAGAAAATACACGATTAAGTATGGTACAAATGGAACTCCTTTTGGATCGTATGCCGAAGATGCTTACACCGTAAGTGAAAGTAATACTGAAGGTATCTTTACGTATACTAAAAAACTGAGTGAAGATTTTAGTTTGGATGCTCTTGCGGGATTCAATATTCGTAACCACAGCGATGCAAACAATTATCAAAAAGCGCCACGTTTAGCGGTTCCTGATTTATATACATTAAATAATTCAAGAGATCCGTTAACATCATACAATACATTATCAAAATTAAGAGTGTATAGTGCATATGCTTCGGCACAATTCGGATATAAAAATTATGCTTTTTTAAATGTTACGGCTCGTAACGATTGGTCATCAACATTACCAAGCAGCAACCGTTCGTATTTTTATCCGTCTATCAATGGTAGTTTAGTGTTGTCTGAAGCTTTGAATTTAAAAAGCAATACACTTGATTTCTTAAAATTACGCGGCGGCTGGTCTGAAGTTGGTAATGATGCAGATCCGTATCAATTGTCTACAGTTTATAATTTTCAAACTGCATTTGACGGAAATCCTATTCAAACTTCTTCACAGAAAAAACTGAATGAGAATTTGAAACCAGAAACAACGCGTTCAACTGAAGTTGGTTTAGAAGCTTCTTTCTGGAAAAACAGATTGCATTTTGACGTAGCTTATTATAACACGAATAGTTTTGATCAGATTCTGGAAATAAAAACAACAGCTTCAAGCGGTTATAATTCACAATTAATCAATGCTGGAAAAATAAACAATCGCGGTATAGAGATTCAATTAGATGGAAGTCCTATTCAAACACAAGATTTCAAATGGAATGTAGGTGTCAATTATTCTAAGAACATCAGCAAAGTTGAGATTCTTGATTATGATAAACAAATTCAGAATTATACGATTGGTACTTCGGGAGGTGTTGATGTTTTAGCATCTGTTGGGCAGGCTTATGGTGCACTTTACGGTACAGCATATCAGCGTGATGCAAGTGGAAACATTGTAGTAGGAGCAAACGGATTACCAAAAGCTGATCCGCAAAAGAAAGTATTAGGACATTATACTCCAGACTATTTAGCAGGTGTGACAAATACATTGACTTACAAAAATATCGAATTTTCATTTCTTGTTGATGCGAGTGTAGGCGGTGAGCTTTTTTCAGGTACAAATAGAACGGGTAATTATACAGGTGTATTAGCACAAACTCTTCCGGGTCGTGATGCGGAAAATGGCGGATTAAGTTACTATTATCCAAGTAATAACACTGCAAATCCGAAAACACTAGTTGCTGACGGAACTGCTCCAAGCGGAGTGACAGTATATGATGACGGAATGATCTTTAAGGGAGTGTATGCTGATGGAACTGCTAACAATCAAGTGATTAGTGCACAGGAATACTACAAAGCATCATACAATATTAGTGAAGCCTATATCTACAGTTCAACTTTTGTAAAATTAAGAGAAGTAAAACTAGCTTACAATTTAAATAAATCATTTGTTAAGAAGTTGGGATTGGAGGCTGCAAGTATAACTGCTGTAGGTCGTAACTTGTTCTTTATCTATAAAGATGCACCAAATATTGATCCTGAAACGGCTTTCAATACTGGAAATGCTCAAGGGTTGGAGAGTTTAGCTCTGCCAACAACAAGAAATTACAGTCTTAATGTTAATCTTAAATTCTAAAAACACGAAATCATGCTTAAAAAACTATCATATATAACACTATTTGCATTGACGTTCGTGTCTTGCAGCGATACTTTGGATGATATTAATAAAAATCCAAATGCGACGGAAACTCCTTTAGCACCTTATTTGTTAACTGGGTCATTAAAACAAGGAGCTGACTTGTATTGGGGCGATAATACAAACTTTAACTCGTCTTTGTTATTTGTACAGCATTGGGCTAAAATTCAATATACAGAGCCTGACAGATATGATGTGTCTAATACTTCTTTTACTTCTTTATGGAATACTGGATATGCTACTTTGATTACAGATTTGAATACGATTTTGAACTTTTCTGATCAACAGGCAAATTCCAATTATAAAGGAATTGCTTTAACCTTGCGTTCATGGACATTTTTATTGTTGACAGACGCTTATGGAAGTATTCCGTACAAAGAAGCGGGTTTAAAGGTAACTCCTGCTTATAACACCCAAAAAGAAGTCTACACAGGATTGCTTGAAGATTTAAAACAAGCTCAGTCTTTATTAAGTGCAACAAATGGTACTGTGACTGGTGACTTGTCTTATAAAGGAGATATTTCAAAATGGAAAAAACTGGTAAATTCGCTTCGTTTGCGTATTGCCTTGAGAATTTCAGATAAAGAACCAGCTCTGGCTAAACAGGCTGCAATTGATGCAACTACAGATGCTGCTGGAGTATTGAGCAGTAATAACGATACTTTTAAATTTACGTATACGAGCTCGCCTCAACAAAACCCAGCTTCTGCTTGGTTTGAAACTCGTGACGATTTTCGTGTTTCGAAAACATTAGTGGATAAATTAACAGAGTTATCAGATCCTCGTTTACCAGTTTATGCGCAATTGCCAACAGATAAAACTGTTGTTAAATATGTGGGAGCAGGCAATGGATTAACTAATAGCGATGCCAATAGTCAAGGTTTTGCGAAGACATCAAAACCAGGAACTTACTTCTTGACTTCATCATCGCCAGCCGTAATTGTATCTTATTCAGAAGTATTGTTTAATCTTGCAGAGGCTGCAGCGCGCGGTTATATTTCTGGAGATGCGGAACAGCTTTATAAAAATGCAATTACAGCATCGTTTAATCAATTTGGAATTACAGATGCTACAGCTATTTCTAATTATCTTAATCAAGCGTCTGTAAAGTATGATGCTTCGAATTATGCTAAATCGATTGGTACACAAAAATGGATTGCATTTTACGGACAAGGTCTTGATGCTTTTACAGAATGGAGAAGGCTGGATTATCCTGTATTGAAAGCGGGGCCGTCTACAGTTTTGGATGGACAAATTCCGTCTCGTTTCTTTTACCCGGGAACAGAGCAGTCGCTTAACGGATCTAATTATCAAACAGCAGTATCTGCTCAAGGAAAAGATTTGCTTACAACAAAACTATGGTTTGATGCAAAATAAATTGGATTCTGAAAAGAGTGTCCAAATTTAACTTCGGCCATTTTTTCATTAATCGATAAAGTTAATTTTTGAAAGAAAAAACCAAATAGATCACTATCCTGATCCAATGTGATCAATTTGTAAAAGTCCTAATGAGAATTAGGACTTTTTTTATGGAATTTAGAATCTAATGACCGTATGCATTTCTAAATGTTTATATCCTTGTATATCATGATTTTGATATAAGACTCAAAGTATTTATTTTGAACTTTATTTTTCTAAGTCTTGATTATCGCGATGCAGTTTTGTTTTTTCTTATCAAAAAGATTCCTTTTATCTGCTATATTTCTTATTTTTAGTATTTTAAATCGGTAAAATAAATATAAGCATGATTATAGATGTAAAGCGTTTATTGTCTTATTCTCTTTTGTTTCTTATAGTATTGTTAAAACCAAATACTGCAACAGCGCAATTATTAGGTTCAAGTAAAACACCAACTGAAGAACCTGCAAAAACTCCAGAAGATTCACTTGGAAGAAGAACACCTCAAGGAACAGTTAACGGATTTATTAAAGCTCTTGGCGACCAAAATTATTTACGTGCCAGTCAATATCTGGTGCTAAGTAAACGTTCCTATCGCAAAACTGCCGAAAGAATACGTATAGCAAAAACTTTCCAGCAGTTGTTAGATCAGGGTGGAACTTTCTCGCCATCTTCCATTATCAGCAGTAAAGAAATTGGGCGTATAGATGATGATCTGGCAACTGGTGTTGATCTTGTGGGAAGTATATCTACAGACAGAACAGCAATACAACTTTATTTAGAAAACCAATCGGATGACAGCCAGCCGCCATTATGGCTTTTTTCTGCAGAAACGGTAGAAGCAATTGCTTCAGCAGATATTGCTGGAGAAAAAACTTTTTTAGACAGGGTATTGCCTGCTGTTTTAAAAGAGCGAAAACTTGGAAATGTTCCTGTGGGACATTGGGCAGTAGTAGTAATCATGACTTTAGTTTCTTATTTGTTTGCTAGATTACTGGTTTTTGTAATTGGTTTTTTGGTGCAAAAATTTTGGAAAAAAGCAGCAAGCGAAAAAGGCACCGCTGTTATAGATGCTTTTTCACTGCCAATTCATATGTATCTTACGGTAATTTTATTTGTCGCATTTACACAGCGTATGGGAATTTCTATAGTAGTACGTCAGCGTTTTAGTATTATTATATTAACAATTGGAATTCTTGCTTTCTTGATCCTGCTTTGGAGAATGACTGACTTTGTAAGTATGTATACACGAAGCAGAATGAGCAGGAGCGGTCGTATTTCTGCCGTTTCCGCTGTTTTATTTTTAAGTCGTACTACAAAAGTAGCCATCGTTATTATAGGTATTATTGCGATACTTGGTATTATTGGTGTAGATGTTACAGCCGGACTTGCAGCATTAGGTATTGGAGGTATCGCATTGGCATTAGGAGCGCAAAAAACAATAGAAAATTTTGTAGGCAGTGTGAGTCTTATTGCAGATCAGCCTTTGAGAGTAGGAGATTATTGTCGAGTTGATGATATTAAAGGGACAGTAGAATCTATCGGAATGCGTTCGACTACGCTTCGTACTTCTGCACGTACAATTGTAACGATTCCTAATGGGCAGTTATCAGCCAGTAAAATAGAAAACTATGCTCATCGTGATCGTTTTATCTTCAACCCGATATTTACTTTTAGGATGGAAACCACGCCTGATCAAATGCGTTATTTACTGGTAGAACTTAGATCTTTACTGTATGCACATCCTGCAGTGCTTAATTCACCACCGATAGTGCGTTTTACAGGTATTACTGCCGATGCTTTGAAAGTTGAAATTACGGCATACATAGAAGCAGTAACTTTTGAAATATCGCAAGAAGTGCAAGAAGATATATTATTACGAATGATGGATATAATAGAACAAAGCGGAACATCTTTAGCTTATCCTTCACAAACACTTTATATGGCTCGAGATACACCTATGTCAAGCGAAAAAGCAGCAGCAATTTCGGAAACCGTTAAAAAATGGAAAGAAAACAGTGAATTACAGATTCCTAAATTTGATCCGAAACGAGTCGAAGAAATAAAAGACAGTCTCAAATATCCAGATGATGGCAGTTTTAAGCCAAAAGAAGAGTAAAAATACTATTATAATAATCTTAAATAAAACAGAACGTAAGATTATTGTTCTAATTGATTAAATTAGTTGATTATCAGTATGTAGTAGTTGGATTGTTAAAGAAAAAGGACGGTTAATTGGTGATAAAAAAAAGTTAAAAGCATTCTGTATTTTAAAATGGCACAATTCATGCCTGCAAAAAAAACATGAATAATCAGAATGCTTAATCGGTATTCTAAAAAATTAAAATGATGAAAAGATTTAAAAGTATGTATGTTTTTGTGGTAGTATTATTATCAACATTTACATACGGTCAGGAAAGTTTAAAAATGTTTGTGAAAGAAAATAAAGTACCATGTCAAGGTGTTGGTCCTATGGAATGTCTTCAGGTAAGGTATGATAATGATAAAGAATGGCAGCTTTTTTATAGTCATATTGAAGGTTTTAATTTTGAAAAAGGAAATCGATATGAGCTAATGGTTACGAGAACAAAAAGACCAGAACCTATTCCTGCTGATGCTTCTTCATATCTGTATAAATTGGAAAAGATTATTTCGAAAACGCCTGTAAATAAGGAAAAAGGAATTTACAATACAAAAATGATTTTAACGCAGTTAAATGGTAAAAAAATAAACAGCGGCAAAGCATTTATCACAATCAATAATGAAACTGGAGCAATCAGCGGTAAAAATGGTTGTAATAACTTCAATGTGAAGTATACAAAGCTATCTTCAAAAAATCAAATTAAAACAGCTGCTCCTTTTGGAACTTTAATGGCTTGTGATCCTGAAAGCATGAAATTGGAACAAGATTTCAGCGCAGCGATAACAAATAAGAAGTTCAAAATTGTGAAGAAAAACAATAAAGTTCAGTTCAAAAATTCAAAAAACAAAATTGTTATGGAGTTTTCTATACCAACTCAAAATGAACTTTGGAGTTTTATTGGTAAAAACAATTGGAAATTAATAGCACTTGAAAATGTTGGACAAGATTACGGCAGAGCTTCTATTAAATTTAACCCAGCTGAAAAGAAAGTGAGCGGAAATACAGGCTGTAATAATTTCTCTGGAACTTATGAAACTAATGACGATCACGTTTCTTTTAATAATGTTGCCGTTACAGCTATGGCTTGTATTGGTGAAGAAGGTAATAAAACAGAACAAAAAATACTATCTTACCTAAACAATAAAGACCTGCGTTTTGATGTAGCAGATCAAACCTTGAATTTTTATCTTAATGATAGACTGGTAATGATGTTTGGGATTACAAAATAAATCAATTCTATTAGTCATCTTAAAATTGATTGATGATTTAAAAAGAATAATAAGAAAACCAGTGAAGTTAATTCACTGGTTTTTTTATTGAATAATTTATTAATTTTATAGTAAATCTTTTTACTATGAAAGTCATTGAACATTGCTATTCTCTTGAAACCAAATGGATTGATGTAGTGGCAGAAGCTATGGGAGGAACTGTCGATGGTAACTTTATAAAGGGAGATAATGAAACCTATACTGGTACGCATTTCGTTTTAGTAATGGAAGAAAGGATTTCAGCAATGCTCATTGATGTTTCCTACAAAGAAACGGTGTTGTTAAAATACAAAAATGACTTAAAAAGATTTGTAGGATTGTATTTTTATATCACTAATCATAATATAGATTTTATATTAGATAAGGAAACTGCTGTAGTAGGTAAGTTTGATTATAATTTAACAATAATAGATAGTGCCTTAGAAACAGAGTATGCTGTAAACAAAGGAACGGGCACATATGTTATTTGCATCTTTATGGATAAAACAGCATTAAAAGAGTATATGGATAAGGTGCCTAGACTTAAAACCGTATCCAAAGATGTTTTTAATGCCGAAAAAAATACAATTATCAGTATGGGAAGAATGAGTACTGAGAGTTCTATTTTATTAAATGATTTTAGAAAACTATCCTATGACAGTTTCTTATTTGAACTTTATTTTAGAGGACTTGTTTATAATTTAATTGGGGATTATCTAGATCAATTATTAGAGAAAAAAATCATTATCGGTAAAGTAATTGGAGATGATGTAAAGAGTATTATAGCTTCAAAAGCTTTATTGCTAAAGTCTATTGAAGGAATTTTTCCGGGTATAGAATTTTTGGCTGAACAAGTACATATGTCTCCATCTAAATACAAAAAGCTATTTACAAAAATTACTGGATTTAGTCCGGGAACTTTTTTTTCAGACAGTAAGTTAGAACATGCTAAAGAATTATTAGAAACGGGACAATATACGGTTAGTGAAGTTTCTGATAAATTGAATTATGCCAATATTTCTTATTTTGCGAAACGATTTAGCAGTAAATATGGAATTTTTCCAAAAGAGTATCAAAGTCAATTATAAAAAATAGTTATGAACGAAGTACTTCCAGAATTTACACATACTTATTACTTAACACCTGAATGGCGGCAAAAATTTGTTGATGATTTAGGATGTACAATTGTTAATGAAAATATGTATTTTCCAGAAGAAGTCGCAAGCGGTTCAAGCTGTTTTTTAGAAATTAACTCGGATTTTTCAGTGGTTATTGTCGATTCAATTATGAATGTACCTCTTCGATTTACACGTATTCCTTCTGAGGATGATTTCTGGATTGTATATTATGATTTGAGCGACAGTGTTAGTAAGCATGTAATCGACGATGTAAATCATAAAATAGGATATAAATCCAAATTAAGTTTCGCAATTGTAGATAATAAAATCAAAAGTACTTATCTCTCAACAGTGGGAGAACGATTTTATACCTTAAGATTGTTTATTCGAAAATCTTATTTAAAAACGTTTTTTAAAGATACTGAATTTGAAAAGGATTTTAAAGATGTTTTTGATGATAAAAAAAACAAAATGTTCTTTTACGGTCACATCGACAGCAGAAGTAAAGTAGTATTGAATGACTTGAAACAACAAAAAATAGGTAATCCTAATTATGAGTTTTTATTAAAAGGTGCAGCATTTAATTTACTAGGATATTTAATAGAAAGATTGAATACAAAGATGCCTAGTATGGGAACTCATTTAGAGAAAGATATTGAAGCAGTTATGCTGAGTCAGCAGCATTTATTATCCAATCTTTTAATTCCGTTTCCAGGGATTGAATTCTTAGCTAATATTGCTAATATGTCGCCTACAAAATATAGAGCCTTATACAGCAGTATATTCGGAATGAGCCCGCCGTTATTTTTTAAAATTGAAAAACTGCTGCTCGCAAAAGAACTATTAGAAAGCGGCAGTTTTAAATTAATCAGCGATGTTGCTTATGAGTTAGGGTATAATAAAACCACTTATTTCTCATCTATTTATAAAAATTATTTTGGTGTTTTGCCTAATACAGTTCGTAAATAGAATAGCAAAACTAAATATTTTAATCTATCATTTTCCCGATTACAACTTGTAAATCGGGATTTTTTTTTGCTTTAAAAACAACAAAAAATATACGATATGTAGCTTATAATGTTGATTTTATAGTTATGTGTGGTAGTTCAAAAAGATGAGGTCCTATTATTTTTGCAGTCAACTTTCAGTAGAACTGTAGTTTAATAATTTTAAGAAAGTGTTGATTTTGTCACGAGTTATGATAAAGGCAGTGCTGCTTTTTAAATCTAAAAGATGAGCGTAAAAATAATACCACTTACAGAACATAAACAAGACATTGTAAATAGACATTTGTTCTACAAAAATGTATTTGAAAACAGGATTTTTCAATATGATTTGTTTGCAGCAGAACATGAAACTTTTGCTAATTATGAAAAGCTGGTTATAGAGGATTCTATTTTAAAGAAAAACAGAAGTTATATACTCGAATCTGGAATTTACTTTTAAATATAAAAGAATTAACGAATAGCAGTATTTGTAAAACATTTAAAGTCTCGTTTTTATTTTGAAAACAATTACACATCACTATAATACATCGCACAATTGGATAGAAGTTCTTGCAAAAGCAATGGGAGGTTCTATTGAAGGGAATTTTATTAAGGGAAATAACGAAATTTATCAAGGAACACATTTTATTCTGCCTATTGAAGATGGTATTAAAGCGATGTTGATTGATACCACTTATAAAGAAACGACACGATTAAAATACCGTAATAAAAACACCAATTTTATAGGACTGTATTTTTACCTTACCAATTTAGATGTTGATTTTATGCTCAATGAAGAAGCAGCTTCGATAGGAAAATTAAAACATAATTTATCTATTGTTGACTCTAGAGTTGATATGGATTATATAGTGAAAAAAGGAACCCGAATATATGTGATCTGTATTTTATTCGATAAAGATAGTATAAAGGAATATTTTTTTAAAATAAACAAAACTGCGTCGACGGCAATTGACAATATTCTTGACAACAAAAGAAATGCAACATTTCGTTTGGATCGAATGAATATTGAGAGTTTAATTTTAATTAATGATTTTAGAAAAATTGCCTACGACAATTCTTTGTATGAAATATATTTTAAAGGACTTGTGTATGGTTTAACAGCTAGTTATTTAAAACAGCTGGAAACTAAAGAGAGCATTATTGAAAAAACATTTAATGTTGACATAAAGAACATCATCGCATCTAAAGCAATGCTGCAAAATAATATCGACGGACCTTTTCCCGGCATTAGTTTTCTCGCAGAGCAAATTGGAATGTCGCCTTCAAAATATAAAAAGCTGTTTGTGAAAATTTCGGGTGTAAATCCGGGAACCTATTTTTATAATAATAAATTAAATAAAGCTAAAGAATTATTAGAAACAGGAAAATTTACAGTTAATGAAGTATCACATAAATTAAATTATGCTAATGTTTCTTATTTGTCAAAACGATTTCATCAGATGTATGGGGTTTTTCCAAAAGAATATCAAAGTTTACTGTAATAGAAGTTATGGATTTAACAATACCTGAATTTAAACATACCGCATCGTTAACATTAAAAGGTAAGCAAGATTTTATTGACGGTTTAGGCTGTACAATAATCGACAATAAAATAATTCATTTCCCGAAGAAAAAGGTAAAGGGTTCTGGGTACTTTATTGAGCTTTCTTCGGATGTTTCTGTGCTTATTGTTGATTTAACGTTAAATGAGCCAATGCGTTTAACGAGAATGCCTTCTGAAGAAGATTTTTGGATTGTTTATTATGATATGAGCGACAATTTGAATAAACATTTTATTGATAATATTAAACATAAAACAGGGTATAAATCAAAATTAGGTTTTGCTATTATAGACAGCCGTCTTCAAAGTTCTTATGTCTCAGAAGTTGGAGAAAGAGCCTATTCTTTGCGATTGTATATTCGAAAAACATATATTAAAAATTATTTTCACGGAGCAGTTTTAGAAAAAGATTTCAAGAACATTTTTGATAATAAAAAAAGAGAAATGTTTTACTATGGACATATCGACAGCAGAAGCAAAGTAGAACTTCATAATTTAAAGCAGCAAAGCATGAGCGATTCAAATTATGAATTTTTACTAAAAAGTACAGCTTTTAAGCTTTTTGGTTACTTTTTAGAGCGATTAAAAATTGATATGTCTAACACTGGATTGTTTTTGGAGAAAGATTTAAAGGCAATAATGAAAACACAGGAATATTTAATGTCTAATCTTTTGGCGCCTTTCCCAGGCGTAAAGGTTTTATCTGAAATTGCTAATATGTCTATTTCAAAATACAGAATCTTATACGAAAATGTATTTGGTGTGAGTGCTGTATCCTTTTTTAAGAAGGAAAAGTTTGTACTCGCAAAGAAATTATTAAAAAGCGGCGAATTTAAAACGATTAGTGATATTGCTTTTGAACTTGGCTATCATAAAACAGCATACTTTTCATCGCTTTATAGAAAACATCATGGAGATATACCCAGCTCCGTTTTTAAAAGTAAAACGTTGTAATGTATTTAATTGCTTTTTTTTTAGATTTCCCGATTGCGTAAAGTGGTCGGGTTTTTTATTTTAGAATTAATAAGGCGTCACTTAGGTTTTAAACTAAAAAAGAAACAAAGAAAAACTTTTAATATGTTTTTATGTAACTGGTTTGTAGTTGTTTATATGGTAAACCTTTTTGTGATGATTTTATGAATTTATGTGGCAGTACCAAAAAAGGATGTTGCTATAATTTTGCCCATATTTCTAAAAATAAGAGTAAAATGAAAAAAATAAATTTATTTATAGTAACTATATTATGTTGTTATTCGAGCATTATGTTTGGGCAGCAAGACGCCCAATATACCCAATACATGTACAACACCATAAACATCAATCCTGCTTATGCAGGTTCTAGAGGTACAATAAGTGTTTTCGGATTACATAGAACACAATGGGCAGGGTTGGAAGGTGCTCCAATTACCAATACACTATCTGTTAATTCACCTATTAATCATAATATGGGAATAGGATTATCGGTAATCAATGATAAAATTGGGCCAATGACAGAAAATAATGTTTCGGTAGATCTTTCCTATTCTATAGATACTTCTCCTTTTTATAAATTATCATTTGGATTAAAAGGAACAGCAAACTTGTTAGATGTTGATTTTACAAAATTGAATATCTATGATCCTTCAGATCCAAGATTCCAAAATAACGTCGATAACAAATTCTCTCCCAATATAGGAGTAGGAGTATATTTCCATTCTGATAGATCATATATTGGACTTTCAATTCCGAATATGTTAGAAAACAGTCATTACGATAAATCTGCTAAAAACGAATCGCAGAGTTTTGTCGTAAAAGAGCGTATGCATTACTACCTAATGGCAGGATACGTTTTTGATTTAGATTATAATCTAAAATTTAAGCCGTCTGTATTAACCAAAGCAGTACAAGGAGCTCCATTACAAACAGATATTTCGGCAAATTTTCTATTCAATGAAAAATTTACAGCAGGGCTTGCTTATCGCTGGAGTGCATCAATAAGTGCGCTTGCAGGATTCCAAGTTTCAGATTCTTGGTTTATTGGATATTCTTATGATGCCGAAACAACTAAACTGGCAAACTACAATTCAGGATCGCATGAAATCTTTTTAAGATTTGAAGTATTGGGCGGTTCTAAATCGAGAATGATGTCTCCGAGATTTTTCTAACTAAAACTAATTTAATTAATTATGAGAATAAAAATACATAAAGTACTTGTGTTGCTTTTTTGTTTGAGTAATACAGTGTGTTTTTCGCAAAAGCAGCAAACACAAGACAAAAAGCTGGCAAAAGCAAATGCAGAATACGAAAAATTTTCATTTGTAAAAGCAGGAAAGCTATACGAGCAATTAGTGAATAAAGGATATGATTCTAAAGAAATATATGCCCGTTTAGGAGATACTTATTTTTTTAATGCAGATTATTACAGCGCACTGCAATGGTATACCAAAATGATGGAAGATGTTGCATCTGCTCCGCTAGAATACTATTATAGATATTCTGTATGTCTTCGAGCAAATGATCAGCATGAAGATGGATTAGCAGTAATGAGTGCTTATTATAAGAAAGCAGGAAAAGAAGAGGAAGCAAAAAAATGGGACCCAGTTACTTATTTAAAAGCCATTGCAGCACAATCAGATCGATACGATAATTTGAGACAAGCATCGATAAATTCGCCATTTTCAGACTTTGGAGCGGCGTTAGTTCCAAATGAAGAAGCAATCAAGCAAAACCTTAAAATTGTTCAGGTAGAAAAGTCGGATAAAGACAGAATTATTAGAGAAAATGCTCAAAAAAGACGAAGTGACGATGGTAATAAACTTGGAGCTACAGGAGAGTTTATAATTCAGGAGAAAAAGAAAGATAAAAATCAAGAAAAGTTTATTGTAAACACTAAAGAGGCTGATTTTAAAAATGATGATTTTCTGATCCTGTCTTCAGGAAAAATGCCTAAGTATAAAGAAGTTATTTATGCTACGGCTAAGGATTCAGGTATTTTTAAACGCAAACACAATTGGAGCGAAAAAGCTTTTCTTAAATTATACACAGCCCAAATTGACGAAGACGGAAGTTTGTATAATGCAAAAAAAATGCCAGGAGATGTAAATTCAAAATACCATCAAAGTACACCAGTAATTACAAAAGACGGCTTAACAATGTACTTTACTCGATTGGTAGTTTATGACAAAATAAAAAATAAGGCAAAAAATAAAAAAGCAATTTCTAACCTGAAAATCTTTCAAGCTCAAAAAATAAACAATAAATGGGGAGATGTTAAGGAACTTCCATTTCCTGTAAATGTTGAAGGAACTTCTTCTGCACATCCTGCCTTGAGCGCTAATAACGATGAGTTATACTTTGTGTCTAACAGAAAAAAGAAAACAAACGATACAGATTTATATGTGATAAGCAGAAAAAAAGGCGGAGGTTTTGCTAATAAAGCAGATTCTTTAGGAGAAGAAATAAATACTTATGGCAGGGAAACTTTTCCTTTTGTAGATGACAGCGGCGTATTGTACTTCTCGTCAGATGGGCATCCTGGTTTAGGAGGTTTAGATGTTTTTGCGGCCGTAAAAGATGAAGAAGGTAAGTATATAGTAGCAAATGTTGGCGAACCGATAAACTCTACAAGTGATGATTTTGCATATAGCATAGACATTGACTCTAAAAAAGGTTTTTTCTCCTCTAATAGAAAAGGTGGAACCGGCGATGACGATTTGTATACATTTTTAGAAACAAAGCCGATAGCATTTCCTTTTAAATTAAACCCAGTTTATTCTGGAACTGTAAAAGATAGTGTATCTGGTCAACTATTGAAAGAAGTTGAGGTAACCGTTTTTAATGATTTGAAAGAAAAAGTTAAAACGATATACAGTGACGAATCAGGAAAGTTTTCATTGGATTTAGCGCCGCTAAAGAATTATACTTTTGAGTTTAAAAAGAAAGGTTATACAACTGAAAAAATTGTTGAAAAAGGTATTAAAATAGGAGAAACCAAAGAAATGCAGGCAGTTCTATTTAATGAACTCGAAGTTGTTGTTGATAATAAGGTATTAACCCTTAAAGAAGGAGATAATCTTACGGAGAAACTAAAACTAAAACCTATTTACTTTGATTATGGAGGATATACGCTTCGAAAGTCATCAAAATTAGAATTAGACAAAGTAATTAATTTATTAAAAACCCGCCCGAGTATTTCTATTCTGGTAAAATCACATACAGACAGCAGAGGTAAGGATGATTACAATATGAGACTTTCTAAAAACAGAGCAAAAACAACAGTAGATTATATTGTTTTGGAAGGTGGAATTGCACAAGATAGAGTGTGGGGAGATGGATATGGAGAATCGCAGTTGATCAATAAGTGCGGCAATGATGTGCAATGTTCAGAAACGGAACACGAGCTTAACAGACGTTCGGAATTTATTATTGTAATAAAAGAACAGAACGGATAAATTTTGATTTGGTAGTTTAGAGTTGGTAAGAAAAAGAGTTTGGCTTTTAATTAAGTTCAAGCTCTTTTTTGTTGGATATATTTCAGTTTTGTTTTTAGATTTTTGGAGCTTTTTTTTGGATTAACTTATTGATGTGTAATTGTTTATGTGTTTACGTGATTTGTAACTTTTTGTATTGATTTTAAAAGTTTATGTGGTAGTTCTGAACAATACTTAGGACATAATTTTGCCAAGAATTTAAAATTTAACAGTTCATGAAAAGGTCAGCTGATTTAAATTTTAGAATAAAGATTGCAAATAAAAAGATAACTCATAATTATTAAATCTTATGAAAAATAAATTACTTCCATTATTTTTTGTCTTAGCTAGTTATTCAGCTTACTCCCAGGTTGGTATAGGAACTACTATGCCAAATCCTTCTTCTCAATTAGAAGTTGTGGCTAATGATAAAGGTGTGTTGATTCCTAGAATTCAATTAAAAAACATTACAGATGCTTCTACAATTGTAAATGGCAATGTAAATAGTTTATTAGTATTTAATACTGCTACAGCTGCAGATATTAAACCAGGATATTACTATTGGTATGATAACAAATGGAACAGAATTGTTATTGCCGGTGAAATAGAATCTAACAAAGGAACTGTTATTTATAATGCAGTAACAAAAGAGTTTGTGTTTGTTGATGATTCAGGAGCTAATCAACCGCTGGATTTAAAAAATTTTGAGACAATTACAGAAATAGTCAACAAAGGCAATGGTGTATATACTTATAAAAATGAAACAAATGCAGAACCGATTACTATTAATGTAGTAGGAGATGTTGCAGAGAATTTCCAAACAATTATAAACAATCCTGAAGTAACAAATGTTCTGAATACTTTTATTACTAAGTCAGAAGGTACAGTGTCGTTCAATTCTACGACCAACGAATTTACTTATACAGATGCATCTGGTGCAACACAAACAGTGAATATCAATGAAATCGTAAAAGGAAACGAAACTTTGACTTCACTTGCTTACGATAAGGATGGGAAAACACTTAACTATCAAGCAGAAAAGGGTGAGGCTACTGTAATAAAACTTGTTGATTTAGTTGGAGATGCTGAAACTATTACAGAAATAGTCAACAAAGGCAATGGTGTATATACTTATAAAAATGAAACAAATGCAGAACCGATTACTATTAATGTAGTAGGAGATGTTGCAGAGAATTTCCAAACAATTATAAACAATCCTGAAGTAACAAATGTTCTGAATACTTTTATTACTAAGTCAGAAGGTACAGTATCGTTCAATTCTACGACCAACGAATTTACTTATACAGATGCATCTGGTGCAACACAAACAGTGAATATCAATGAAATCGTAAAAGGAAACGAAACTTTGACTTCACTTGCTTACGATAAGGATGGGAAAACACTTAACTATCAAGCAGAAAAGGGTGAGGCTACTGTAATAAAACTTGTTGATTTAGTTGGAGATGCTGAAACTATTACAGAAATAGTCAACAAAGGCAATGGTGTATATACTTATAAAAATGAAACAGATGCAGAACCGATTACTATTAATGTAGTAGGAGATGTTGCAGAGAATTTCCAAACAATTATAAACAATCCTGAAGTAACAAATGTTCTGAATACTTTTATTACTAAGTCAGAGGGTACAGTATCGTTTAATTCTACGACTAATGAGTTTACTTATACAGATGCCTCAGGAGCAACACATGTGGTGAACATCAATGAAATCGTAAAAGGAAACGAAACTCTGACCTCACTTACTTACGATGCCGCAGGGAAAACACTTAGTTATCAGGCAGAAAAAGGTGCCGCAAACGTAATTAATCTTGTTGATTTAGTAGGAGATGCTGAAACTATTACAGAAATAGTCAACAAAGGCAAGGGTATATATACTTATAAAAATGAAACAGATGCAGAACCGATTACTATTAATGTGGTAGGAGATGTTGCAGACAATTTCCAAACAATTATAAACAATCCTGAAGTAACAAATGTTCTGAAAACTTTTATTACTAAGTCAGAGGGTACAGTATCGTTTAATTCTACGACTAATGAGTTTACTTATACAGATGCCTCAGGAGCAACACATGTGGTGAACATCAATGAAATCGTAAAAGGAAACGAAACTCTGACCTCACTTACTTACGATGCCGCAGGGAAAACACTTAGTTATCAGGCAGAAAAAGGTGCCGCAAACGTAATTAATCTTGTTGATTTAGTTGGAGACGCTGAAACTATTACAGAAATAGTCAACAAAGGCAAGGGTATATATACTTATAAAAATGAAACAGATGCAGAACCGATTACTATTAATGTGGTAGGAGATGTTGCAGACAATTTCCAAACAATTATAAACAATCCTGAAGTAACAAATGTTCTGAAAACTTTTATTACTAAGTCAGAAGGTACAGTATCGTTCAATTCTACGACTAATGAGTTTACTTATACAGATGCCTCAGGAGCAACACATGTGGTGAACATCAATGAAATCGTAAAAGGAAACGAAACTTTGACTTCACTTGCTTACGATAAGGATGAGAAAACACTTAACTATCAAGCAGAAAAGGGTGAAGCTACTGTAATAAAACTTGTTGATTTAGTTGGTGATACACAAACGTTAACGTCACTTGTAGTAAATAATGCAGCAGGTACACTTGATTACAAAGATGAGAAAGGGACTGTAACGCCAATTAATTTGAGTGCTGCCGTAAAAGAGCCTTGGTTTAGTTCAACGACAAAAGCAGGAGCAACTACAAATACGGAGAATATTTATACACAAGGCTGGGTAGGTATCGGGTTTGATACGCCATCTGGAAAGGCAGGTGAAAAACTGAGAATAAATGGTTCTATTACAACAGTTAATAGTACATATGCCGATTACGTTTTTGAAGATTACTTCCAAGGATACTCTGACATTAAAGCAGATTATAAATTTAAGGGATTAGCTGAAATCGAGCAGTATATTAAAACGCATAAACACCTTCCAGGGATTACTCCAATCAACGAATTGGAAAGAACTTCTGAAGGATATTCATTCAACATGTCTGAATTGTCAATCCAATTATTGGAAAAAACAGAAGAGATCTACTTGCATATAATTGAGCAAAACAATGCAATTATTGCAAAAGACAAAGAGATTGCAAAAATGAACGAACGTTTAGAAAGATTAGAAAAACTAATCGAAGAAAACACAACTTCAAGCAATGCAGCTCCTATGAGCACAAACTAAAACAAAGAAAAAACACCTCTTTTATGAATAGAATAACTGAGGTGTTTTATATCGTTTTTAGTATAATTTGTCATGTTTAAGACTAACACTTTAAATTAAAAAGTATGACCAAATTTATTTTAAAAATAGTTACTGCAACATTATTTTTTACTATTGGTAAACTTAGTGCACAAACCATAAATATAGGAGAAATAGCAATTTTGTCAGGAACAGACTTTGCTACAGTAGCTGATTTTGATAACAAGTCTACCGGAGATTTTATTAATGATGGACAATTTACTGTTTATTCAAATTATAATAATGATGGATTGGTAACTTTTAGTCCAAAAACTGCTTCTGGGTTAACTAATTTTAAAGGTTTGGCTGGAGCTCAGACGATTTCAGGCAGCGAGTTAAGTGAATTCAATAATGTAAGATTTGAAAATCGAATGGTTCAGCCAGCTTTTTTATTGTCGACAGAAATTAGTATTCATGGCGTTTCTGATTTTTACAAAGGAATAGTTTCTAATAACAACTCCGGAGGAATAGTCATTTTTGAAGCAAATGCAGCGCATAAAAATACAAATGATGATAGTTATGTTGATGGATATGTAGAGTGTGTCGGGAAAAATGAATTTCAGTTTCCTATAGGAGATGGAGGTTATTTCAGACCGTCGGCCTTCAGTCAAAACAGCATATCTAAAGATTTCTTTAAAAGTAAATATGTTCTAGCAAATTCTAACGAATTGCATCCTCATACACAAAAAGAGGAATTGATTACCTTAATAAACACCAATGAATATTGGAAAGTTGAAAGCAATCAAGCCGTAATAGATTTGGCTTTAACATTAAAATGGAACACCAATACAACGCCAGATGAATTAACGAAAGAAGATTCTGATTATACACTGGCTATTGTAAATTGGGACGCTGCACAATCAAAATGGGTGCATTATGCATCTGCCGTTGATAATCAAAATGAAACGGTTACCGCAGCCATAAATAAAACAGGAATTTTTACACTTGGAAAAGTGAAAACCTCTACTACAACTGATGTAATTGTTTATAACGCAATCTCGCCAAATGGTGACGGAAAAAATGATTATTTCAATATTGAAGGACTGGAAAATTTCCCTGATAACTCTGTACAGATCTTTAATCGTTATGGAGTAAAAGTATTCGAGACAACAAATTATGGCGCCAATGGAAATTGGTTTAGAGGAATATCTGATGGAAGAGTTACAACAGCTAAAAATGAAGGGCTGCCAACAGGAACTTATTTTTATGTTCTAAAATACAAGACCAACAATGGTGACTACAAAGACAAAGCGGGATATTTATACATCAGTAATAATTAAATACTGCTGACTTTTAATGCATTAAAAATCTAGATACGCCTTTAATTTATAAAGGGTTGTGTCTTTATGTATTGATTTTATGATTTTAGATGGCAGTTTCAAAGAACACAGCCACAGTAAATTTGCCCATATTTTAATCCGTAATACGCTAGAGAATTATAAAATAATTCTAGAGAGGATTAGGTATAATGAGCAAAGTATGAATTATTTAAAAGTTTTTTATATGATACAAAATGTTAACAAAAGCAATACAATTGGATTTTGTTTTTTTATATTCTTTTCCTTGCTGCTATGGTTTCCTGCTGAGCTTAAAGCTCAAGAACAGCAGATAGCACGTATAACAAGTGATTTAACATTTCAAGCTGAAAATAGTGAATTTGTACCTTTAGTAGGAGGTACAAAAGTAACAGCTTTATCTGCAGATTCAGCCGTGAGTACTGCGTTGCCTATAGGCTTTACATTCAACACAGGTCGCGAAGATCATACTACTTTTTATGCTAGTTCAAATGGGCATATTACTTTTAAGGCTGGTATTATGGCGGGATTAAGTGTTGCGCCCAAAGGAAACATTCTTGTTTTGGCTCCCTTATCTGCAGATTTAAGCGGGGTAGGAGGAACTTTTTCCTATCAAACGAGCGGTGTTGCACCTAATCGAGTTCTTACGGCAGAATGGAAAAGCTGGAGGTGGGCTTATAATAGTGGTGCCAATGTGATAAGTTTTCAAGTAAAAATGTATGAAGGGACTAACACTGTCGAGTACATCTATGATCAGGGTATTAGTATGCCTAGTAGTAGTGCGGCTATTGGAATTTATTTTGGTAAAGAAGACTTATACAGTGAAACGGCCGCTCAATTATGGCTCACTAATTCAGGTGTAAATCCAGCAACTTCAGAAGTCTTTGTAAATACAATTACTGACCGTCCGGCAAGCGGACAGTTGTATCGTTTCATAAATAAGAGTACTATCATTGGTTATTTTGGACAAACAGTTATTAATGCTCCTGGAGGCACAAATGGCAATGATGGAATTAGGCTTAATATTTCTGGAGCAGGAAATATGCAGATCATTAGAAAGGGTACAGGTCAAATATACGCTTTTAATAATAATTTAGTATTAGGTACGACAAAGCCTTTTGATATACCTGGAAGTACGCATGGTTTAGCACTTTCTATAGGGAAAGATGTTTTTGTAGGAGGAAGTTTGATTCCTACTGGAATTACTGCAAAAAAATTAACTCTTATAACCAGTACACAGCAGTCACTTATAGAATCGCCTTCGGGGCATTTTGAGAATACAATTAAAATGTCAGCCGAAAAAAATGGGCTGACTTATTTTCTCGATGTAAAATATACATACGATTATCCTAATCCCTATGTTATTCTCGATTATAAAGTTACCATACCAGAAGGAAATACCGAAAAAGTGCAGCTAGCACACGCTTGGGATACTTATTTGAGCGGAGGAGATAGTGGCCCTGGATTTGTTAAGGGGACAGCTCCGAATTTTGTAATGGGCGTATTTAAACAAGCTTCGTCTTCGTATGAAGCCTTTCAATATAAAGGTGGTGTTGAGTGGTCAGGTTATTTTTCGG
Source organism: Flavobacterium oncorhynchi (assembly GCF_002217355.1). Lineage (GTDB taxonomy): Bacteria > Bacteroidota > Bacteroidia > Flavobacteriales > Flavobacteriaceae > Flavobacterium > Flavobacterium oncorhynchi. Next base: position 58,243 of record NZ_MUHA01000014.1, read on the forward strand.
CAGCATATCTTTCTCTTAATAGTAATTTAAATAGAGGGACAGATACTTTCATGGCTTTTGGTAACTTAATTAATTCTGTAGCTACTACAGATAACGGTATTGGTATTTCAATGAATTTTGGCACAGCACCGGGTGCTTTTAACAGTGAAAATGCTTTGATCTTTGCCTGTGAAGCAGGAGATGTTGCACCAAAATTAAGCACAACTACTGCTAAACCTTGTTTAGGAACTACATTTAACTTAAATAGTTATTTAATTTCAGAGCCTCCTTTGGGTGTAGAAATAGTATGGAAAAATGCATCAGGAGTTGTGGTGGCAGATCCTACAAATATGAGCACAGCAGGAACATATACTGTATCGTTTTACTCAGATTTGTATGGCTGTTCTTCTCCAAGTGCATCGCTTACCGTGTCGTTTGATGCAACTTGTGCTGTATGTTATAAACCTGCCGTTACTACAGGAACAGTGCTGCCTATTAAAACAATTATATCAACACTAGATAGAGTTGATACACCTCGTAATTATGCCGATGCAAGAACAGGAAGTTTGATATTAGAATCAAAAGAGAAAGGTTTAGTATTAACTAGAATTGCTTCTCCAGAAACTGCAATTACGGCTCCTGTAGAAGGAATGATTGTATATGATACCGTAAATAAAGTTATTAAACTATACAATGGCACATCTTGGAAAGCAATGTCACAACAAGCATGTCCAGATTAAAAAAGATTTTGATTCTTAAGAATAATAAAGAAAAATAATTATGAAAAAAATCAAGTATATAATCGGTGCGTTTTTGATAGGATTAACCGTAAATGCACAGGCCGTTATTGGAAAAACAACTCCTCAAGGTTCAGGAATTGTCGATTTCAATGTGGGCGATAAAGCTGGTATTGTATTGCCTTGGGTAACAACATTGCCAACAGGTACAGCCTTAACCGGAGGCGTAATGCTGTTTGATGCCAACTTAAAAAAAGTAGTTTATTACAATGATACTGCTTGGGTTGATTTATCAAGAAAAACAGGAGCAGTCGATTTGTCTATTCAAGAATCAGTACCTGAAGCTGCGACAAAAGGAACTGTTATTGGAGCAGAAACCAGCAGTGTTGACGGAGTTCTAGTTTTAGAATCGGCAGATAAAGCTTTGATTCTGCCTAGAATAGTTTCGCCGCATCTTAATATAATAAAACCTATGGCAGGTACTATTTGTTATGATACCGTAAAAAAAATGGTTTGCGTTTATAACGGAACAGAATGGACATTCTGGAAATAAAAAAGAATGAAATTATATAGAACTCGTTGTGATTTTTGCAACATAGTTTGATCTATAAAAATGAATTTTGTTAGTACAAAATCCCCTAATCTTAGGGGATTTTTTTGTTATGTAATTTTTTAATATACAAATGAAGATCAGTAATTTAATGAATATTAAAGAGCGATCTTCATTTTTATTTTATTCAAAATATAGTACTATTTTATTGTCTTGTAAGACAATACTTTTCTTTTGAAAAAACACAGCCCTTTTTTATTTTCCATCTCTTACTCAACTAACATTTAGAACATCAAATGTTAATACAATGTTTTATAATCAGGTTGTTTTATTAATATAACCGTAACCTTGTCGACCTACCCTCATTTCTAATTTTACAGACATATTATAAAACAAAATACTGTAGTATATGTCATTTTTAAAAATTGGAATACTTCCCAAAAAAACAATTCAGTTTAGCGTCTGTAGAAACCATTTTTATTTGGCTGATAATGCAAAAACAAATGGTTATGTATAAAAAGTTTACGGATGAAGAACTTGTTGATTTATTGAAACAAGGAAAAGACAAAGCGTTTGATGAATTGTATTTTCGATATCGCGATTTATTAGTTCGGTTTGTTTATATCAGAATGAAATCAATTCCTATCTCAGAAGAAATCGTTCAAGAAGTTTTTACCACCATTTGGGAACGCCGCAAAACCTTATTAATTCAAAAGAAATTTGCCGCTTATATCTATACTTCAGTTCGATACATGACTTTAGATTATATAAAATCGCATACCATAACAGATCAATATATAAAAGAAGTTGCAGACAGCAGTACCGTTTTGTACAACAGCACCAATACAACGGAAGATTCGATTTATTACGACGAATTACAGCAAGCGGTAGATAAAGCCGCGGCATTACTTCCAAAAAAATCAAAAGAAGTTTTTATTCTAAGCCGAATAAAACACTATTCCAACAAAGAAATTGCCGACGAACTCAACGTGTCAATTGATACCGTAAAATATCATATTACGTATGCACTGAAATTCATGCGTTCCTATTTAGGAGAGTTCAACTGAAGATTTTCTAACCATTAACAAACTTAGATTTTCTTAACAGAAGCGTAACCTAAAGCGCCTACCCGAAATTTCTATTTCAAAGACATACTATTAAAGAGACAAAGACATTATAATGCCTGAAAAATTACATCAAGATATTAAACAGTTTTTAAAAGGAAAACCTTCTATAAAGGGAGAGGAATTATGGAATAATTGGTACGACCATCCAGAGCATTTATCTGAAGAAAATGAACTTATTGTATCAGATCGTTCTAAGTTAAAAAGAGAATTAAAACAAATTAAGAAGACACCAAAAGTTATTTCACTTCAAAATAGAAACTGGGCAATTGCTGCGTCATTAACCTTATTAATAAGTATATCTAGTTTTTTTTATTACACCTCAAAATCAAATGGTGAAATCAAACAATATGCGACAAAATTGGGAGAACGTGCCAAAATAACTTTGGCAGACGGAACTCAAATATGGCTGAATGCAGGAAGTCTTTTAAAATATCCAACAGAATTTAATGGAGACACGCGTGAAGTTTACTTAATAGGAGAAGCTTTTTTTGATGTCGCAAAAGACAAAGAACATCCGTTTATAATTCATACCAACAAAATGGATACAAAAGTACTCGGAACCAGTTTTAACGTTCAGGCATATCCAGATCACACTACGCAGGAAGTCGCAGTTTTAACCGGAAGAGTAAATGTAAAGTCGACTATTACAGATGAAAATGTTTACGTAACTCCAGGACAAAAAGTGATTTTTAAATCCAAAAGCAACAAACTGCAAGCTTTTAAAGATGTGCCCGTAAATACGATTTCGTTATGGCGAAAAAACATAATGGTTTTTGAAGAAACGCCTTTACCCGAAGTTATCGCAACCATAAATAGGAATTATAATATTCCGATAGAAGTTAAAAACAAGAATCTAAATACCCTTAAAATAAACGGTTATTTCAAAGAACTGTCAGCAAATGAAGTAATGGCATTAGTGTGCAATATCATAAATGCCGAATACAAAGTAGAATCTGGAGTATATAAGATTGAGTAAAAAAGAAAATGTCTGACTTAAAATCAGATTTAAAAATAAACTACGTAGAAACAAAAAATCCAAAAACAACTAAAACAACAAGTCATGAATGAAAAACGAATGCGATGCGTCGTAAAGTTTCAAAGTATTAAAAAAACCGCTTGGTTAAAAGCAATCTTGCTTATTGCCTTGTTTTTTGCAGGTTTTACGGCAAATGCTGGCAATAACAATGCAAATAAAAGAGTAACATTAAAGGTAGAAAATGAAAGTATAAAAAATGTTTTTCAAAAAATTGAAAATCAAATCGATGTACATTTTATGTACGAATCCAATCAAATTAATGCCAATCAAAAAATTAGTTTAAAACTATCGAATGTAACTTTAGAACAAGCATTAGATAAAATTTGCAGTAATTTTTTACTTCGATATGAAATTGTAAACAACAATATCGTTATCAAGAAAACACAAAAAACTGCGGCTGCAGATCAAAATAAAATTATTGTTTCTGGAACTGTTTTCAGCGGAGACGATAATATGCCGTTGCCGGGTGTTGGAATTAAAGATAAAAATTCAACTGCAGCAGCAACTACAGATTTTGATGGAACTTTTAAAATGGAAATTAATGCAGCTGAAGCTTTATTAGTCTTTTCATACGTTGGTTACATCAATAAAGAAGTTAAAGTAACCAAAAGCGAAACCATTACAGTAAAATTAGCGGCTGACGTAAAACAACTTCAGGAAGTAGTTGTAATGGGATATGGAAGTGTTAAAAAGAAAGAAGTTCTTGGAGCAGTAGGTTCTGTTTCGATGAAAGAAACTTCTAGCAGAACGTACAATAATGCTGCTGAATTATTGCAAGGAACTGTTGCCGGTGTTACCGTTATTAATGATGGTGGAGATCCAACTGCTTCGCCAACAATTAATATTCGTGGAATTGGTTCTTTGAACGCTGAAACTCCTCTAATTGTTTTAGATGGAATTATTTACAGTGGATCACTAAATACTTTAAATCCAAATGATATTGCTTCGATCAGCGTTTTAAAAGATGCCGCTTCGGCAGCGATTTATGGAGCAAGAGCATCTGGAGGTGTAATCTTAATTACCTCTAAAAAAGGAATTTCAGATCGTATTAATGTGAATGTAAATTATCAGGGAGGTTTTCAGAATGTGGCTAAAAAACTGGATGTTTTAAATGCCGCAGAATATGCAGACGCGATGAATACTGCAAGAGATAATGCTGGTTTACCAAGAATTCCTGCTTTTGATCCTGCTTTTGAACCAACAGCAAGAACAACAAAAACTAACTGGATGGATGAAATTTTCCGTACAGGAGAAATTCAAGATTTGTCACTTTCTATCAATGGGAAAACAGAAAAATCAAATTTCTTTCTTTCAGGAAGTTATAGAAAAAATGAGGGTGTTTTGTTAAATACCTACGGAGAACGTTATACCGTTAGAGCAAATACATCTTTTAAACTGGCAGATAATTTTACAATTGGAGAAAATTTATCCTATTCATTAACAGATGGGCAAACAGCTAATACAGCAAATGCTTATACAGGGGCTATTTTGGCTGCAGTATTTTATCCGCCAAATGCAACTATTTATAGAGAAGACGGTTCTGGGCAATTTGGAGGAGTTCCAGAAAAATATATTGGTTCTTACGGAGACGTTATAAACCCTGTAGCTTATTTAAAAAGACTAGACAACAGAAATCCTGTTTCTACAATTTTGATAAATCCTTATGCAGAATGGGAAATTGTACCAGGTTTAAAAGTTAAATCAAATTGGGGTTATACTAGAATTCAAGACAACGCAACTGATTTTTCAACAAAAATTACAGAACCGGGAAAAATCTTTGACTTTAACCGCTTGACAAAAAAATCAGCTACGACAACTGATTTACTAAGTGAGCAAACTGTTTCTTATGAAAAATCATTTGGAAAACACAATCTTAAAGCCTTAGCAGGATATACGTATCAAGAAACAAAAAGAGATTTTTATACGGTTGAAGGAACAGGTTTTGACAGCGAAGATCCATCACAACGTTATTTGCTAAACGCAAAATTAATTCAACAAACAGGAGCAGGTTTATCTGATGAAATTATCTCATCTTATGTGGGAAGGATTAATTACGACTTCAATCAAAAATACTTAATCTCAGGAATCGTTCGTCGTGACGGAACTTCAAAACTATTATCAGAAAACCGTTGGAAAGTATATCCATCAGTTTCTGCAGGATGGTTAATTTCTGAAGAAGGATTTATGAAAGGTATCAGTTCAACAGTGAGCAACTTAAAATTGCGTGCAAGCTGGGGACAAATTGGAAATTTAGGAAACCTTGGACCCTATCAGTTTAGTGTGCCTTTAACGCAGACTCAAGCTTTAATAGGAGCAACTCCAACTATTAATTATGGTTATGCAGAAAGCGAATTATCAAACCCAAATTTAAGATGGGAAAGTTCAGAGCAGACCAATTTAGGTTTAGATTTTACCATGTTTAATAATACCTTATTAGGATCTGTAGATGCTTACGTAAAAACAAACAAAGATATGTTAGTTCGTGATCAGCTGCCAGGCGTTTCAGGAACTCCGTTAGGAAGAATTGTAAACTCTGGAGATGTTGAAAATAAAGGTATCGAAGCAAGTTTAACTTATCAAAAAACAAGAGGAGAATTTAAATTTGATATTACAGCAAATGCAGCATTTTTAAGCAATAAAATCGTTTCTATTAAAGATGATTTAACTTCACTGGAACCTTTAAACTTAAGCCGAGTTCGTAGTTTGCCTTTAGCGAATATTTATCAAGTAGGAAGTCCGGTTGGTGCATTTTACGGATATGCTACAGACGGATTATTTCAAAGTAATGCTGAAGCAAAAGCGTATGTAAATTCTAATAATGTTGCTTATCAGCCAAATGCTGTTGCCGGCGATATGAAATTTAAAGATGTAAACGGAGATGGAGTAATAAATAACAGTGATAGAGTAGTGCTTGGAAGTCCTTTCCCTAAAACTACATTCAGTTTAAATACCAATTTTAGATATAAAGGTTTCGATATGAATATCTTTTTAAGCGGAGCTGCTGGAAATAGTGTTTTCAATGCCGTAAAACATACCGGTTTAAACGGTTCTTTTCCAGGTTACAATTTATTAGCCGAATCTAAAAATGCGTGGTCACCAACTAATACAAACACTAATATACCAGTATTATCGTCGACAGACAATAACAATAACTTCGGTCGTATTTCTGATTTTTATATTGAAGATGCTTCTTTCCTAAGATTAAGAAACCTTTCTATTGGTTATACAATCAAAGAAAATTGGTTAAACGGAAAAGCTAAACTAAGATTTTTTATCTCGGGACAAAACCTATTTACCATTACAAACTATTCAGGAATGGATCCAGAAGTTGGTCTTAGAAATTTCGGAATGGACTTAGGGAAATATCCACTGTCTCGAATTTACATGACTGGTCTAAACGCTACTTTTTAAAAAAATAAAAATAACAAAATGAAAAATTTAAGTCTTTTATTATTAAGTTTTGTGCTGTTAGTAAGCACTTCAGCTTGCGAAAGTGAACTTGATCTTGTACCGCAAGGAGCACCGTCAAGCGGAAATTTTTGGAAAACTCCGGCAGATGCAAAAGCAGGTGTAAATGCCATTTATGATTTGTATTCTAATGATAATATGTACGGTCGTGGTTTTTTCTGGCTGAACAATGCCAGTGATGATATAGGAACAAAACCAAGACAAAACGCAGAACGTATTAAAAACTTTATTGTTGATGGAGCAGAGTCTGACACAAAAGACATTTGGAGACTGCATTACGAAGTTATGAAACGTTGTAACGATGTAATTCGCAATATTCCGAATATTCCTTTGGATGAAAAAACAAAAAACGGAATGTTGGGTGAAGCTTATTTTAATCATGCCGTAATGCATTTAGAAGTGGCTTATCATTATGGAGATGATCGTGCTGGAATACCAATTCAGGACAGAGAAAATCCAACCAATGTATATGTGCCGCGCGCTAAAAATGTAGCCGAAAATTACGCTTACATCGCAGCAGATCTTATTAAAGCGGCAGATTTATTGCCTTATTTTAATGAATTAACACCAGATAATTATGGTCGTGCACACAAAACAGCAGCTTGGGGGTATTTAGTTCGTACATACTTGTATGCAAAAGATTGGGATAATGCTATAAAATATGCTAATATGATTGTTGCAAGCGGTAAACACAAACTGCTTGATAATTTTGAAGATGTATTTAAAATTAAAAACAACTGGTCTACAGAATATATCTGGTCAGTAACTTCAAGTTCTGAAAATACTTCTTTAGGTTCCATTTTTCCAGGCGTTTGTTTGGAAGATAAAGGATGGGGAGTTTACAATGGATGGGGAAATTTTTATCCAACAAAAGAATTGTTTGATACTTATGTTCCAACAGATAAAAGACGCAGTGCTACTATTTTACAAAAAGGAGATAAATTCACTTATTTTGGAGAAGTAGTTACTTTTAATGAAGGAAAAAATATTGTAAGTTCTAGTAACAGAACGGGTTATCAGTTTAAAAAGTATATGGAGCCGTTTAGTTATCCAAAAACAACTTCAGGCGGAATTGATATTCGTTACGTAAATGCAAATGGAGACAAACCTTCAACGGCACTTAATGTTCCGCTTTTACGATATGCAGATGTGCTTTTGATGTTTGCAGAAGCCAAATTAATGAAAGGTCAAAATGCAGATACTGAAATCAATTTGATTCGTCATCGTGCGGGACTTGGAGATATTGCTGGAGCTACAATGATCGATTTAAAAAGAGAAAGACGTTGTGAATTAGCAGGAGAATGGACAGATCGTCATTTTGATTTAGTACGTTGGGGCGATGCAAAAGAAACTTATGCAAAACCGCTGCACCATTATAACGGAAGTGTAATTTATCCTGCACGTAATTTTAATCCTGCGATACACCATGTTTGGCCAATACCGCCAGATGAAATCGCAGTAAGTAAAGGCGCATTGACCCAAAATCAAGGCTGGTAATTAGTAGTTTCATTTTGATTAGTTTTTTTTTACACTGCAGGCTTGTTGTGTAGTCTGCAGTTTGTAAAAAAGTACAATCAAATTTTAAATAGTGTAAACCAGTCTTTTCCCAAAGAGACTGGTTTGTATTTAAGTAAAGCTTGTTAATCTCGGTAGATATAAATAATGCACTTTCAAATTACAACAACTTAATTTCTAATAAAGTTACCTACAGCTTTAAAAGAATAAAAACATCTTCAATGAAAAAAATATTCACCCTTTTTTGCCTTTCCTTTTTCCTCTTTGCACAAGCACAGGAGTACAGTTCATCAAACATACATTCGCATAATGATTATGCCAGTACGCTGCCATTTTATGGAGCATATGCTAACGAAACCGGCGTTATTGAAGCCGATGTTTTTTTAGTAAACAACGAACTTTTTGTATCGCATACTTCAAAAGAAATTGCGACGCACAACACACTTAAAAGTTTATATCTAGAACCGTTATCTTCAAAATTAAAAAGTTTAGAAGGAAAAGTTTATCAAAGCGGTAAGGCATTAATTTTAATGATCGATATAAAATCTGATGCCGATTCGACTTTGAAATTAATCGTACAGCAATTAAAGACTTTTCCTGAAATCATTTCGAACAAAAATATAAAAGTCGTAATTTCAGGAAACAGACCGCTGCCATCACAATACGCCAATTATCCTGAGTTTATTTATTTTGATGGAAGATTGAATGAAAATTATACTGCCGAACAATTGGCACGAGTAGAAATGATCAGCGAAGATTTGAAAGAATTTACAGTTTGGAATGGAAAAGGTGTTTTGACACAGGATGATTTAGAAAAAATTCAGTCAACAATCAAAAAAGTACACAGCCAAAATAAAAAAATAAGATTTTGGGGAACGCAGGACAATGTAAATACTTGGATGACTTTAATGAATTTAAAAGTTGATTTTATTGGTACAGATAATGTTTCAGAATTGACGCATTTTATCAATAACATTAAATCGACATTTTATCAAAATACCGAATTTCATCAAGCTTACGTTCCTAAAAACACCTCGATTTTTACTAAAAAGAAACCTAAAAACGTGATTCTTTTAATTGGCGACGGAATGGGTTTGACGCAGATTTATGCGGGTTATACAGCCAATAAAGGGCAGTTAAGTCTTTTTAATATTCCAACACAAGGACTTTCTATAACGAAAGCTTCAAATAGTTATATTACAGATTCGGCTGCCGGAGCAACTGCAATGGCAACGGGACATAAAACCAATAATAGATTTATAAGTGTTGATGAAAACGGAAAGCCATTAGAATTAATCACGCAGCAATTAGCTTCAAGAAATTATAAAACGGCTGTTATCTCGGCAGGAAATATTACAGATGCAACGCCGGCGGCATTTTATGCACATCAGCCAGAAAGAAGTTATAGCGAACCTATTGCAAATGACTTCTTATCAAATCCTTCAGATATTTTAATTGGAGGCGGAAAAAATGAATTTAAATCTAGAAAAGACGGAAAAGATTTATCTAAAATATTGACTGAAAGAGGATATACTTTTTTAGATAAATTCAATAGTTTAGATACAATTAAAAACAACAAATTTATAGTTTTAGATGATGCCGCAGTAGTTTCGATGAAAGACGGACGAGGAGACTTCCTGACTAAATCTTTTGCAAAAGCTGCAAGCACTTTATTAAAATCAAAAAATCCATTTTTTATAATGGCAGAAGGCGCACAGATTGATTACGGAGGGCACAGAAATAATGTAGAATATGTAGTTCGCGAAATGCTTGATTTTGATAAATTAGTAGGGCAGGCAATGGAATTTGTAGATAATAATCCTGAAACACTATTAATTGTAACAGCTGATCATGAAACGGGCGGACTTTCGTTAATCGACGGAAGTATTGAGAAAGGTTATGTACATGGAAGTTTCAGTACAAATGATCATACAGCGGTTCCAGTTCCCGTTTTTGCATACGGTGCAGGAGTACAAAATTTTATAGGTGTTTATCAAAATACGGAGATTTACAGCCGAATAATAAAAGCGCTAAGTATAAAATAGCTTTTGTTAACTTCGTTTAGAATAGTATAATAAAAAATAAAACCAGTGAATTTTACGTCACTGGTTTTGTTTTTTCATTGATAGATACAAGATCAATTTTATCTTAGAATAAATTGATTGTTATCCTGTTTTTCTTTCCATAAAATATTTTCCAAATTAATATTCGAACTAAATAAATCATTTCGATCGTTGAGGTTTTGATATTGAAATTCTTTCGCCTGCATTTTGGCTTTTATTGTTTCAATATTATTTGGTGCTTTTATTTCTAATCGTATAAAAACAGATTGCGTTTCATAGCTGTCTTTTTGAACAGATTGGAAATGTGTAATTTCATCATCAGGACCAAGGATGTGACTTATAAAATCTTTTAATATTTCGCTTCGCTGTGGAGATTGAATCATAAAGTAATGTACCAAACCGTCATATAATAAAGAACGTTCTTTTATTTCGGCCTCTTTTTCTACACTTTTTAGACCGCCGTTTATTATACAAATCACGTTTTTTCCTTTTATTTTGTCAGCATAAAAATCTAGCGCGGCAATACTTAATACACCTTCATGTTCTATATTAATATCTTTATTATTGGCTAATTTTAGAATAGTAGAGCAGATTTTTCCTTCTGGAATTTTTATTACATCGGTTAGGTTTTCTTTACAGATGTTAGAAGTCAGATCATCCTGTTTTTTAATAGAAGCAGTATTTAAATTAGAGTTTTTATTAGCAAAAGAATGATCGCTTTCACTTGTAATTTCAAGCGACGGATTTTCTTGATTTGTGACTCCAATAATTTTTGTATTCGGGCTTAGCATTTTAAATGCAGAGGAAATTCCTGCAGCTAAACCATCTCCTTCTAAAGGAACAAAAACGTAATCGATAGGATTTTGATATTCCTCAAGAATTTCAAGTCCCGCAGTTGCCTGACCAGCGATTACTTTTAAATCATCAAAAGGATGTATAAAAGCTTTGCGATGTATCGAAGCATCTCCCAAAGCAATCGAATACGCTTCTTCAAAATAATCGCCAGTTAGGATTATTTTGATGTACTCTTTTCCAAATTTCTGAATTTGTTCTAGTTTTTGCTTAGAGGTATTTTTGGGCAGATATATTTTTCCCATTATTTTTAATAACTCACAGCAATAGGCAACTCCCTGTGCATGATTTCCGTCGCTGGCACAAACAATTCCGCGCTCTTTCTCAGTAATAGATAAAGAATTAATTTTATTATAAACTCCTCTAATTTTAAAAGAACAATCCGCTTGATGGTCTTCACGTTTTAATAAAACAGCGGCACTATATTGCTTCGAGAGACTCAAGTTTTCTAATAAAGGAGTAGGAACAATTACAGCCGTTAATTGTTTCTGAGCAAGTTGTATTTCTTTAAATAAATTCATCTTTGCGTTGTGTTGTTTTTTCAACTTAGTAGTTTTCCATCTCCAATAATTCTTTAGCAAACCCTTCGCTGCCTTTAATCAAAGCAATTTTCGAACTTTTTATAAATTCGACAAGTTCATATTGATTAAGAATAGTTGTTAAATTATCTATTTCATTTTCCTGTGCCGTTACTTCAAATACAGTGTGTTTTTTTTCGATAGATAAAAAAGTAACATTATATTTTTTAAATAAAAGATCAAGATTTTCATTGTTTATCATCCTATCTGTTGGCAGTTTGTATAATGCTGTTTGTGCAGAAAAAATTTCCTCTTCAGTATTATAATAACATCTAAATACATCGATGATTTTTTCTATTTGATGTACCAAGTTTTGCACGATTTCTGAGGCTGCATTAATAACAATTGTAAACCGATGCATTTTATAAATTTCACATTCTGAGATATTCAAGCTTACCAAATTAATTTTCTTTCTTAAAAACATTACGGCAATTCTATTGATTAGCTCTAGTTGATTTTCGGTATAAACTGTCAAAGTATATTTCTCTTCCATTTTGTTTGTGCTGCTGTATTTAGTTAAATTTTTATTTAGTAGTTTTTTATAAAATGCTCGGAATTGTTTCTTTTCAGCGCAAAAAAAAACCTTTCTCGTTTGACGGAGAAAGGTTTCGTATTACACAATATAATCCTAACTCGTCATGAGAGACAAATAATGATAATTGCGATAATAATTATTGCTGTTAAATTTTTCATGTTTGTTTTAAATAAAAAACCTCCCGGTTTAGGGAGGTTTTAAAATTGTATTATGTTATACTTCTTTATATAAAATCCCTTTACTAATATCAAATGATAAT
>NZ_MUHA01000015.1 GCF_002217355.1 Flavobacterium oncorhynchi
ATTGTGATGAAGTAACTTCAGTTATAGTAGTTAGCCAGCCGACAATCGATGCAGTAACAGAAACAACAGCTTCGATCAATGGTTACACAGGAGGAACAACCCCAGCTTTAACGTTAAATGATAAATTAAACGGAGCTGCTGTAGTAGTGGGTACTAACCCAGGAGAGGTAAGAGTTACCCCGGTAACTGTGCCATTGGGATTAACTCTGAATGCAGACGGAACAGTAACTGTTGCAGCAAATACAGCTGCAGGAAATTATGATCTAACGTACAAAATCTGCGAAGTAACCAATCCAACAAATTGTGATGAAGTAACTTCAGTTATAGTAGTAGGTAAATCAATTATCACTGCATTGACGGAGACTACAGATGCAATCAATGGAAGAGTTGGTGGAACGACATATTCATTAGTTAAAAATGATCTTTTAAACGGAGTTGCAGTTGTTATTAAAAATAGTAATGGAGGAGTAATCTTGACAAGTGTAAGTGTACCAGCAGGATTAACTTTAAATGCAGACGGAACTGTAAAAGTAGATGCGGGAACGCCAGTAGGACTTTATGAGGTTGAATATACAATTTGCGAATTTTTAAATCCAACAACAAATTGTGCAACTGTCAAAAGTTATGTTCTTGTTACAGGTTCAGCTCCTAGTGCAGGATTATTAAAAGCAAATGATGACAATGGAGGAACTATTGATACTAATAAAGGTGAAAAACCAAACGTAAATGTCTTTAAAAATGACACTTATAATGGTTTGCCATTAGATCCTTCAACTGTTATTTTAACAACAGTAATTTCAAATCCTAATTTAATTTTAAAAGCGGATGGATCAATAGAAGTAAAAGATGGAACTCCAGTTGGGGATTATGAATTGACATACCAAATTTGTGAAGTCTTAAATACAGATAATTGCAGTCAGGCAAAAGTGAAAGTTTCAGTTGAAAACAGCGTTGATCCTGAACCGCCAATTTCAAAAATTGTACTTGGAAACGATCAAGGTGTTGCAGATGGAATAAATGGTTCACTTGAATTCATCAATGTTTTAGACAATGATTTCTTGAATGACAAGCCAATTAGTTCTCTAGATATTGTAATTACTAATATATCAAGAAGTCCATATTTTGAGTTTAATTCAGATGGAACAGTAAATGTGAAACCAAATACGCCGGGAGGAAATTATGCAATTGCATATCAAGTTTGCGAAAAAGCAGATTCATCTAATTGTAGTACCGGAATGTTAAATGTTTTTGTTGAAGTTCCAGAAATTGCACTTGTAAAAACAGCGGTATTCAATGATGAAAATGGTAACGGAGTTGCTAATGCAGGCGAAACAATTACATATAGATTTGTGGTAACAAATACAGGAAATGTTCCATTAAAAGGAATTATGATTACAGATCCTTTAGTTGGAGTTAAAGTCTTTGGTCAAGCAATTGATCTAGATGTTAACGAATCTAATGACACTAATTTTACTGCAGAATATAAGATCACACAAAGTGATATTAATTTCGGAAGCGTGAGTAATCAAGCTAGTGTAAAAGGAAGCAGTGCAAAAGGAGTTGTAGTTGAAGATATTTCTGATGATGCAAGCCTTACAGATGATAAACCAACTGTTTTAGGTCTAAAAGGATGTGTGATAAAAGTCTTTAATGCTTTCTCTCCAAATGGAGATGCTAAAAATTCAAGATTCTACATTCAAGGATTAGAATGTTATCCAAACAATACAGTAGAGATTTACAATCGTTGGGGAGTATTAGTTTTTGATATTGACCGTTACAATAATGAAGATCGAGTGTTTACAGGATATTCACAAGGACGTACAACTATTAGTGAAACTGCTGGATTACCTGTTGGAACTTATTTTTATATTATTAAGTATACTGATAGCGATTCTAACCCTCACGAACTTTCAGGTTATTTATATCTAAATAAATAAAAATTACAAACGGCTTAGTATTAAGCTAAGCCGTTTTTTTAAATTCTTTTAAATGAAAAAATTAAGCTTAATTTTTATATTCTTTTCCGTTGTAGGCTTTGCGCAGCAAGATGCTCAGTATACACAATACATGTACAATACTATAAATGTAAATCCCGCATATGCTGGTTCACGAGGAGTAATGAGTGTTTTTGGATTGTATCGTACCCAATGGATAGGGCTTGACGGTGCACCAAAAACCAGCAGTTTTTCATTAAACACCCCAATAAATAACAGCGATATTGGAATAGGGGTTTCGCTTGTAAATGACAAAATTGGACCTACAAATGAAAATACCTTATCTACAGATATATCTTATTCAATACCAACATCCGAAACCTTCAAACTTTCGTTTGGAATTAAAGCAACAGCCAATTTATTCAATTTAGACATAAACAAACTTACTCCCGAAGATCAGGGAGATCCACAGTTTCAGGACTTAAATAATAAATTCTCGCCAAATATTGGAGCAGGAGTTTATTGGCACTCAGACAAAGCCTATGTTGGTTTTTCCATTCCAAATTTCATAGAAACAAATAGATATGATGACAATGATGTCGCAATTTTTAAAGATAAAATCAACTATTACCTAATGGCAGGTTATGTATTTGATCTTAATTATTATCTCAAATTTAAACCAGCTGTTCTAACAAAAATGGTTCAAGGAGCCCCTTTACAAGTTGATTTATCAGGAAATTTTATGTTTAATGAAAAGTTTGTCGTGGGATTGGCTTACAGATGGAGTGCTTCATTAAGCGCAATGGCAGGTTTTCAAGTCTCAGAAGGAATGTATATAGGCTACGCTTATGATCGTGAAACGACTAAGTTAAACAACTATAATTCAGGTTCTCACGAAATATTCCTTCGTTTCGAGTTTTTTAATAATTACAATAAAATGATATCTCCAAGATTCTTCTAATATATGCCATAATGAAAATTAAAAAAATAGGTTATTCAGTTCTATTACTATGCTTCTTTTTCCAAATAAATGCGCAGACAAAAGTTATAAGTAAAGAAAATAAAACTAAAAGCAGCAAGGAGGTTAAACTTGCAAAAAAAGAAGAGAAAGCAAAAAAAGCATATGCAAAACGAGTAAGCAAAGCGGATAAAAAATATGACAATTATGAATATGTAGATGCTATAAAGGCCTACAGAAAGGTAATGGAAAAAGGAGATTTTGACGAAAAACTGCTTCAAAGACTTGCAAACTCTTATTATTTTACAGCCGATTTAAGAAATGCAGAAAAATGGTATGGAGAACTTTACAGAATCAATAAAAATCAATTACCAGAATATTTATACAGGTATGCGCAATCCTTAAAATCAGTAGGACATTATCAAAGAGCAGATCAAATCTTAGAAATATTTAACACCAGAGCTACGTCAGAAAATAGAGCTGCTTTAGTTAGAAACGAGAAAAATTATTTAGACGAAATTAAATCCAATTCGGGACGCTTTGTAATCGCCGATGCTGGAGTTAATTCTGAATTTTCAGATTATGGAGGAGTAATTTATGATAACAAGATTATTTTTACTTCTGCAAGAGATACCGGCGGAATAGCCAGAAAAAACTTTAAATGGACAAATAAATCCTTTTCTACTTTTTTTACAGCAGATTTATTACCAGATGGAAGTGTTGGAAAAGTGAAACTTTTCTATAAAAAAGACCATGGAAACTTTAATGAATCTTCTCCAGTGTTTACAAAAGATGGACGCACAATGTATTTTACCCGAAATAATTTTATTGATGGTAAAAGAGGAGAAAATAATAAGAATGTAACGCTTCTTAAACTTTATAAAGCAGAATTGGTTGATGATAAATGGGATAATGTAAAGGAGCTGCCTTTCACAAGTGATCAATACAGTACTGCACACGCTGCTCTAAGCATAGACGAAAAAACGTTGTATTTTGCTTCAGACATGCCTGGAACTCTTGGAGAATCTGATTTGTACAAAGTAACCATAAATACAGATGGAAGTTTTGGAACACCTCAAAATTTAGGAGCACAGATAAATACAGAAGGCAGAGAAACATTCCCATTTGTCTCAGGTGATAATGAATTGTATTTTTCTTCAGACGGACGTCCAGGTTTAGGTGGCCTTGATGTGTTTGTTGTAAAAATGAATGAAGACGGAACGCTGGACGAAGTTCAAAATGTTGGACAGCCAGTAAACAGTAAACAAGATGATTTTGCTTTTATAATCGACAGTAGAAAGAGAAATGGATTCTTTTCGTCAAACCGCGAAAACATGCATGATTCAGATAATATCTATCGATTTACAGAAATAAAAAAATTGGTATGCGAACAAGCACTGTCAGGAATAATTACAGATGCTGAATCAAATGAAATTTTAGCAAATGCTTCTCTTATTTTGTTTGATGAAAATTTCAATACGCTGCAAAATGTTGAATCTGATGAAAAAGGCAATTATGCTTTTGAAAACGTAAAATGCGGAAAGAAATATTCTATCAGAGTTGTTAAAGACGGTTTTAACAGAAAAGATGTTTCAATTGCTTTAAAGAAAGAAAATGGTAAAACTGAATTACCAATTGGGTTGCATAAAAATGTGCAGCCTGCCGAAATTAAGAAAATAGCGGTAAATAAATTAGCTATTAAACCTTTGAAAATAGGGACTATTAACGTCGGGTCAGATTTGGTAAAATTACTTCACATTCCGATGAACTTTTTTGATTTAGGAAAAGCTACAATTAAAAAATCATCCGAAGCTTCGCTAATTAAAGTTGTACAAGCCTTAAATCAGTATCCGAATTTAAAATTAGATATTCGATCACATACAGACAGCCGATCTTCATCTGAAAGTAATCAAATTTTATCTGATAAAAGAGCCCAGTCAACAAGAGATTGGTTAATAAGTAAAGGAGTTGATGCCAGTAGATTAACGGCAAAAGGATATGGTGAAACACAGTTAGTTAATAAATGTGCAGACGGTGTAAAATGTACCGAACAACAGCACCAGTTAAACAGACGCAGCGAATTTATTGTAGTTGCAATGTAAAAAATAAGTTTCTTTAAAATCTAATAAGCCCTTTTTTAAATCTAGAAAAGGGCTTTTTTTATGATAACTCTTTAAAAGTTAAAAAAGCTGATTTTTGGCAAAAAAGAGCCGTAAATGTTTTTGTTCTTTAGTGTATAGTTTTAAAAAGTTAAAAAACAATGTATAATGTTTAAAATGAATGTGTTGTATTTTCAAAAGATAGGGTTAGAAGTAAATAGTGTGCAATTTTTTTTTAACTTTATAAATCTAAAATTTTTCAGATATGACTGTAGATCAAATACTAAACGCAAAAGGTAAAAATGTTTATTCGGTACATTCAACAACAACAGTTTATGAAGCTTTGAAAGTAATGGGCGAAAAAAACATAGGAGCAATCCTTGTTATTGACGGAAATGACTTAAAAGGAATTTTATCTGAAAGGGATTATGCTCGAAAAATTGTTTTAAAAGATAAATCATCCAAAGAAACCCTTGTACATGAAATCATGGAAAGCAATGTTTTTTCGGTTAAATTATCCAATAATATCGAGGATTGTATGGAGTTGATGAGCTCAAAGAGAATCAGACATCTTCCAGTTTTAGAAAACGAAATTGTAGTAGGAATAATTTCGATCAGCGATGTGGTAAAAGCTGTTATCGAAATTCAAAAAGACACCATTAATCATTTAAATTCCTATATCTCACAGTAAATAAATTTTATGAAATATAACTTTTTAAATAGTCCATTATGTCATGGGCTATTTTTTTGACGTTATTAATTTAACATTTTAACAAAAGAAAGTAGTAAAAACATACCTTTTTAAGCTAAGACTTATATCTTTGTAAGCTAGAATAAAAGCTAAAAATAATGAACAAAGAGAGTAAAAAAAGAGAGGCATTACTGTACCACGCAGAGCCAACTCCAGGAAAAATTCAAGTAGTTCCAACAAAAAAATATGCAACCCAAAGAGACTTATCACTGGCTTATTCGCCGGGAGTTGCTGAACCATGTTTAGAAATCGCAGCAAACAAAGAAGACGTTTATAAATATACAGCAAAAGGAAATTTAGTAGCTGTAATTTCAAATGGTACAGCTGTTTTAGGTCTTGGAAATATAGGTCCTGAGGCAGGAAAACCAGTAATGGAAGGGAAAGGTTTACTGTTTAAAATCTTCTCAGACATTGATGTTTTTGATATAGAAATCGATACCGAAAATGTTGAAGAATTTATTCAAACGGTAAAAAATATTGCCCCAACTTTTGGAGGTATCAATCTTGAAGATATTAAAGCACCAGAATCTTTTGAAATTGAAAGAAGATTAATAGAAGAATTAGACATTCCGGTAATGCATGATGATCAGCACGGAACTGCGATTATTTCTTCTGCAGCCTTAATCAACGCACTTGAATTAGCAGGCAAAAAAGCCGAAGAAGTAAAAGTTGTTGTTTCAGGAGCAGGATCTGCTGCAATTGCTTGTACCGACCTATATGTTTTATTAGGAGTAAAAGTCGAAAATATTTTAATGTACAATAGTAAAGGACTTTTAACAAAAGACAATCCTTCACTTTCAGAATTACAATTAAAGTACGCGGTTAACGGTCCTAAGATTGATTTAGCAGATGCAGTAAATGGAGCAGATGTTTTCATCGGATTATCATCAGGAGATATTCTGTCACCTGAAATGTTATTGACAATGAAAGAAAATCCGATTGTGTTTGCAATGGCAAATCCAAATCCGGAAATCGATTATAATTTAGCTGTTCAAACGCGAAAAGACGTTATTATGGCTACAGGACGTTCAGACTTTCCTAACCAAGTAAATAATGTTTTAGGTTTTCCATATATTTTTAGAGGAGCGTTAGATGTACGTGCTACTAAAATTAATGAAGAAATGAAAATGGCGGCTGTAAAAGCTTTAGCTATTTTAGCAAAAGAACCAGTTCCAGAACAAGTTAACGTAGCTTATGGTGCGACAAAATTAGGTTTTGGTCAAGAATATATCATTCCTAAACCTTTTGATCCTCGATTAATTACTATTGTAGCGCCTGCAGTTGCTAAGGCAGCAATGGAATCTGGAGTAGCAAAAAAACCTATTACAGATTGGGCAGCTTATGAAGATGTGCTTCGTGAGCGTATGGGTAATGATAACAAAATGGTGCGTTTAATTACCAATCGTGCTAAATTAAATCCTAAACGAGTTGTTTTTGCAGAAGCAGATCATTTAAATGTTTTAAAAGCGGCTCAAATTGTTTATGAAGATGGTATTGGTTCGCCAGTATTATTAGGAAATAGAGAATTAATTTTAGAATTAAAAGCCGAATTAGGTTTTGATGCTGATCTTGAAATTATTGATCCTAAAACTAATGAAGAAGAAGCAAGACGAAATCGATTTGCAAATTCTTATTGGGAAACTAGAGAGCGTAGAGGAGTTTCATTACTTGATGCTCAGAAGTTTATGCGCGAAAGAAATTATTTTGCAGCAATGATGGTTAATGAAGGAGAAGCTGATGCTGTAGTTACAGGTTACTCAAGAAGTTATCCAAGTGTTGTAAAACCAATGCTTCAGCTAATCGAAAAAGCGCAAGGAGCATCTCTTGTTGCGACTGCAAACATGATGCTTACATCTCGCGGACCAATGTTCCTGTCAGATACAGCAATTAATATCAATCCAAGTTCAGAAGATTTAGTGAACATTGCTATTATGACAGCGAAAACAGCAAAAATGTTTGGTGTTGAGCCTGTTATAGCGATGGTTTCTTATTCAAACTTTGGATCATCAACAAGTCAAAGTGCTTCAAAAGTAAGAGAAGCAGTTGCTTATTTACATAAAAATCATCCAGATATGATTGTTGATGGTGAAATTCAAGCAGATTTTGCTTTAAATCCAGATATGCTTAAAGAAAAATTTCCTTTCTCTAAATTAGCAGGTAAAAAAGTTAATACATTAATCTTTCCTAATTTAGAGTCAGCAAATATTACATACAAATTGTTGAAAGAGTTATATAAAGTTAATTCTATTGGGCCAATTATGATGGGAATGGGTAAACCAGTTCACATTTTTCAATTAGGAGCAAGTGTTGAAGAAATGGTCAACATGGCAGCAATTGCGGTAATTGACGCGCAGCAAAAAGAAAGTAAAAAAAACAAATTAGCAGAGTAGTACAATAAAGTAAGGATCAAATAATATTGTCTTAATTTTATTGCATTTTTGTTATATTTGATACTTATAAATAATACTATGATAGCACATTTGCAAGGGAAATTAGTTGAAAAAAATCCCACAGAAGTTGTAATTGATTGTGGTGGAGTGGGATACCATGTAAACATATCGTTGCATACCTTTTCATTAATTCCTAATGCTGATTTTATAAAATTGTATACGCATCTTCAAATCAAAGAAGATGCGCATACTTTATTTGGTTTTGTCGAAAAATCAGAGCGAGAAATATTTAGAATGCTTTTGTCTGTTTCAGGAATTGGAGCCAATATTGCGAGAACAATGCTGTCTTCTATTGAACCTAGACAAATTATCAATGCCATAGCATCGGGAGATGTCGGTGTTATTCAATCGATAAAAGGAATAGGAAACAAAACTGCACAGCGAGTAATACTTGATTTAAAAGAAAAAGTGTTAAAGTTGTACGATTTAGATGAAGTTTCCGTAGTTCAAAACAATACAAATAGAGATGAAGCGTTATCTGCTTTGGAAGTTTTAGGATTTGTTAGAAAAACTTCAGAAAAAGTAGTCGAAAAAATTGTAAAAGAAGATCCGGAAGCTACCGTAGAAACGATTATTAAAAAAGCATTAAAAAGCTTGTAAACCCAATCTTGATAAACGAATTGTATGCGTAAAATTTGTATTTTTTTGCTGGTTTTATTATGTGGTAACGTTTTGCGATCACAAGTAAATCCGGCGGCTCAAGATACAACCAAAACTCAGTTTTCTGTTGGAAAATTAGAGTTAGAAAATCCGCCTAGTATACTCTCAGCTTATCGATACGATCCAATTACAGATCGTTACATTTATACAAAATCAGTCGATGGTTTTTCCATTGATTATCCCCTTATTTTAACACCCAAAGAATACGAAGATTTAGTTTTAAAAGAATCTAGAAGAGATTATTTTAGAAAGAAATCCGATGCAATCGATGGTAAGAAAGCAAACAGCGAAGCTGCCAAAAAAGATTTACTGCCACGGTACTATATTAATTCAAGCCTTTTTGAAAGTGTATTTGGAAGTAACACTATCGACGTAAAACCTACCGGATCTGTTGAGATGGATTTAGGTATGCGTTATACAAAACAAGACAACCCTTCATTCTCACCTCGTAATAGATCAAGTCTTACGTTTGATTTCGATCAGCGAATCAGTATGAGTTTGATGGGTAAAGTAGGAACAAGATTAGAGGTAAACGCAAATTACGATACACAATCAACATTTGCTTTTCAGAACTTATTTAAACTGGCCTATACGCCATCAGAAGATGATATCATCCAAAAAGTAGAAGTTGGTAATGTCAGCATGCCGCTTAATAGTACCTTAATCCGTGGAGCTCAGAGTTTGTTCGGGGTTAAAACACAGTTGCAATTTGGAAAAACAACCATTACAGGCGTTTTTTCAGAACAAAAATCACAAACAAAAAGCGTCGTTGCCGAAAACGGAGGGACAGTTCAAAACTTTGATTTGTATGCTTTAGATTATGATAACGATCGACACTTTTTCTTATCTCAATATTTTAGAAATAAGTATGACGCATCTCTAAGGAATTATCCAATTATTGATAGTCGTGTACAGATAACAAGATTAGAAGTTTGGGTAACCAACAAACAAAATCGTATAAGCACAAACAATAATAACTTAAGAAACATTATAGCGCTTCAGGATTTAGGTGAAGGCCAGATTAGTGGTATTCCAGATAATGAAGTTGTTGTAATAAGTTCTAGCACTGGATTTTTTAATAATCCTGTAGATACACCAACAAATAATACCAATAATAAATATGATCCAGCGACCATTGGCCAAGCAGGAGCATATTTAAATTCTAATATTAGAGAAATAGTAACTGCAAAATCAGGATTTAATAATACCAATGTAAGCGAAGCCACTGATTATTCGGTATTAGAAAATGCTCGAAAATTAACAGCGGCAGAATACACATTTAATCCTCAATTAGGATATTTATCGTTGCAGCAGCGTTTAGCAAACGATGAAATTCTTGCAGTAGCTTTTGAATATACAGTTGGTGGAAAAGTGTACCAAGTAGGAGAATTTGGAAGTGATGGTATTGACGGAACAGTAGTTACTGGTAATAATAATGGCAATCAGGCAATTATAACACAGAGCTTAGTTTTAAAAATGCTGAAAAGTAATTTGACAAACGTTAAAAATCCAGTTTGGAATTTGATGATGAAAAACGTTTATCAAATTCCACAGGCCTATCAAATTAAACAAGACGACTTTAGGTTAAATATCCTTTATACAGACCCGTCGCCTATAAACTACATTACACCAGTTCAGGGAACTACTTTTCCTCCAAATCCGGCACCAGATAGTAAAGTGGAACAAACGCCATTATTAAACGTTTTCAACTTAGATCGCTTAAACTACAATAATGATCCGCAAACAGGTGGAGATGGATTTTTTGATTACATTCCTGGAATAACAGTCGATGTTCAAAACGGGCGTGTAATTTTTACAACAAAAGAACCTTTTGGAGAGCTTATCTTTAAAAAATTACAAAACAGCGCAGGAGAGACATACAACGATCCAACAACTTACAATGCCAATCAGCAAAAGTATGTTTTTAGAAATATGTATAAAAACACTCAGGCAGGAGCATTACAAGACAGCGATAAAAATAAATTCTTATTAAGAGGAAAATATAAATCATCAGGAAGCAACGGAATACCTATTGGAGCATTTAATGTACCTCAAGGATCTGTTGTGGTTACTGCAGCCGGACGAAGACTAGTTGAAGGTATCGATTATAGTGTCGATTACCAACTAGGAAGAGTACAAATTTTAGATCCTTCACTTCAGGCATCAAATACACCTATAGAAGTTTCGTTAGAAAATAATTCAATCTTCGGGCAGCAGACTAGAAGATTTATGGGGTTCAATGTTGAGCATAAAATTTCAGATAAATTTGTTGTTGGAGGAACTTATTTAAAAATGACCGAAAGACCATTTACTCAAAAATCAAGTTATGGTCAAGAGTCAGTAAATAATACCATTTTTGGTTTTAATGGAAATTACTCGACAGAAGTTCCGTTTTTGACAAGATTAGCAAACAAATTGCCTAATATTGATACAGATGTACCTTCGAACTTATCTATTCGCGGAGAAGTCGCATTTTTAAGACCAGATGCACCAAAAGCAAGTGATTTTGAAGGAGAAGCAACTATTTATGTTGATGATTTTGAAGGTTCGCAGACTACAATCGATATGCGATCTGCTTATGCATGGAGTTTAGCATCAACACCATTTGTGAATTCTATAAACGATAATACATTTAATGCCAATTCAAACACTTTAGAATACGGTTATAAAAGAGCAAAACTATCTTGGTATACTATTGATCCAATTTTTTATTCTTCAAAACCATCTGGAATTTCAAATGATGATTTGTCTTTAAATACAACAAGAAGAATTTACAGTCGAGAATTATATCCAAATACCGATATTGCTCAAGGACAGATTCAGGTAGTCAATACGCTTGATTTAACCTACTATCCATCAGATAGAGGACCTTATAATAATAACCCAAATTTTAGTTCAAGCAATCCATCGTCAAATTTTGGTGGAATCATGCGAGCTTTAAACTCAACAAATTTTGAACAAGGAAATGTAGAGTATATTCAGTTTTGGGTGCTGGATCCTTATGTTGGAAATGGAGAGACACCGGGAACTAATACAGGTAAAATATATTTCAACTTAGGAGAAATTTCCGAAGACGTTTTAAAAGACGGAAGAAAACAATATGAAAACGGATTGGGGCCAGATCAAATTATGGTTAACCCGCAGCCGCTTTGGGGTGATGTCCCTGCATCACAATCTTTAATTTATGCTTTTGACACCAATCCAGAGAACCGAAAAAATCAAGATGTTGGTTTAGACGGTCTGCCAAGTTCAAAAGAAGGGGCAATTTATACAAATTACGCAGGAGAAGCTGACCCTGCCGCAGACGATTATACCTATTACTTAAATACTGACGGTGGTGTTCTTGAGCGTTATAAAAATTACAACGGAGTTGAAGGAAACTCAGCAGTAAGTATTAATGATCCAAATCGTGGTTCAACAACTCTTCCGGATGTTGAAGATATTAATCGTGATAATACGATGAGTACCATCAATGCTTATTACGAATATAGTATTGATGTAAAGCCGGGAATGCAGGTAGGGCAAAATTATGTTACAGATATTAGAGAAGTAAGTAATGTCGAACTGCCAAACGGAGGAACAACTACAGCAAGATGGATTCAGTTTAAAATTCCAGTTTCTCAGCCACAAAACACAATTGGTAATATTACAGATTTTAGATCTATTCGTTTCATGCGTATGTTCATGACCGGATTTAATAATCAGACTACCGTGAGATTTGGAGCCTTAGATTTAGTAAGAGGAGAATGGAGAAGATATACAGGAACCCTTGATGCAAATGATCCAAATCCAGACGATGATGGAGTAGAGTTTGATGTAGCTGCAGTAAATATTCAAGAAAATGGAACAAAGTGTCCGGTAAATTATGTAATTCCACCAGGAGTTCGAAGAGAGCAGTTGTATAATAACAATACTGTTATCAATCAAAACGAGCAATCTTTGGCGGTGCGAATTGGTGGTGTAGGTTTGCAGTATCAAGATTCAAGAGCGGTTTTTAAAAACGTAAGTGTTGATATGCGTCAATACAAAAAACTTAAAATGTTTTTACATGCCGAATCTCTGCCAAATGAAAATACACTTGAAGATGATGAAATGGTTGGTTTCATTCGTTTTGGAAATGACTTTACACAAAACTTCTATCAAGTAGAAATTCCATTAAAAGTTACTAGAACAGGAGGTTCTTGTACGATAAGCCCAGACTTGGTTTGGATGGAAGAGAATAACATAGACTTAGCTCTTGATTTACTGACCAGTATGAAAATTAAAGCCATGTCTATTGATATCAATTCAGATAAGCGCGATATTAATGGAATTTATTATCCTGATGATGATTTATCAAGCGGGGGAGATGGTGACGGCAGATTAAAATTAGGTATAAAAGGAAATCCTAATTTTGGTTTAGTGCGAAACTTAATGGTTGGAGTAAAAAGCAGAGCCGATCATAAAGATATAAAAGGAGAAGTTTGGTTTAATGAACTTCGATTAGCAGATTTAGAGAATAAAGGCGGAATGGCAGCAATATTAAATGTTGACACTAATATGGCCGATTTTGCAACTGTTTCTGCAACTGGTAGAAAAAGTACAATAGGTTTTGGATCTTTGGAACAGGGTGCAAACGAGCGCAGCCGTGAAGATGTGCAGCAATACAACATTGTTACCAATTTAAATTTAGGGAAATTACTGCCTCCAAAATGGGGAATCAACCTGCCGTTTAATTATGCAATCGGTGAAGAAGTGATTACGCCAGAATATGATCCTTTTAATCAGGATATTAAGTTAGATCAGTTAATAAGAGAAACGACAAATGAGGCTGAAAAAGATAATATCAGAACTCGTGCTGTAGATTATACGAAACGTAAAAGCATCAACTTTATTGGTGTTAGAAAAGACAGAGCTCCAGAGCAGAAACCTCATGTTTATGATGTAGAGAATTTTACATTTTCACAATCATACAATCAGGTCGAAAGACATGATTATGAAGTTGAAAACTATGAAGACGAGCAGTCTAGTACAGCTGTAAATTATGCCTATACATTTCAGCCCAAAGAAGTAGTTCCGTTCAAGACTACAAAGTTTATGAAGAAAAGTGATTATTGGAAAATGTTAAGCGACATCAACTTTAATTATCTGCCGTCAAACATATCTTTTAATACTAATATTTTAAGACAAAGTAACCGTCAGCAGTATAGATTAGTTGAAGTTGAAGGTATTGGACTTGATCCTTTATATAGAAGAAATTTTGCCTTTAATTATCAATATGGTTTTGGATTCAACTTAACTAAATCATTAAAACTAAATTACTCAGCAGCATCAAATAATATCGTTCGAAATTTCTTAAACGATGATAATTCTCCAAAAGAAGATTTTAATATTTGGGATGATTATTGGGATATTGGTACGCCAAACCAGCACGTTCAGCAGTTAATATTGAACTATGATATTCCAATCAATAAAATTCCAATCTTTAGTTTTGTAAAAGCGAGTTATTCTTATACGGCCGATTACAGTTGGAATCGTGCTTCAACAGCATTTACTCAATACGAAGACACCAATGGTAATATATACGATTTAGGAAATACAATCCAAAACGCAAATTCTAATACACTTACTACAACCTTAAACATGAATATGTTGTACAAGTACTTAGGATTAACGCCAGGTGCAAAATCTCCTGCAAAACCTAAAACAGCAGCGCCGCCAAAACCAGGTGAGAAAATTGTTAATACAGCAAAACCAGTTGTAAGCAGCAGCCCTTTTTATGATGGTTTAATCGGGGTGTTGACAAGTGTGAAAAATGTTCAAATTAATTACACCAAAAACAGCGGTACCGTTTTACCTGGATATACACCAAGTATAGGTTTCTTAGGAACATCAAAACCAAGTTTAGGATTTGTATTTGGTAGCCAAGATGACGTTCGTTACGAAGCTGCAAAAAATGGATGGCTTACAACTTACCAAGATTTCAATCAAAGTTTTACACAAGTTTCAAATAAGCTTTTAAAAGTTACCGCAAATATTGATTTGTTTCCTGACTTAAAAATTGATTTGTCAATGGATCGTGCCTATTCTGAAAACTCATCAGAACAGTTTAGTGTTGATCCAGCAACGAGAGAATATTTGCCGTTGTCGCCTTATACTTATGGAATGTTTTCTATTTCGACAGTTTTGATTAAAACAGCTTTTTCAACGAGTGATGAAACACAGTCGGCTGCATTTGATGATTTTAGAAACAATCGCTTAATAATTGCAAACCGTTTGGCAGGAGAACATTATGGTGCAGGAGTTGAAATTCCTAGATATGGAGATGCAAATAATCCAATTCCGGCAGAAACAGATCCTAATTATAAAATATATGTGGCCAATCAAGGATATCCTATTGGTTATACAAAAAGTAATCAAGCTGTTTTATTGCCATCATTCTTGGCGGCATATACAGGCGCTGATGCTTCTGGTTCATCTACAGATATTTTTAGAAGCTTTCCAATTCCAAACTGGAGTATTAAATATAATGGATTAATGCGCTATAAGTATTTTAAAGATAAATTTAAGCGTTTCTCATTACAGCATAATTATAGAGCATCTTATACTGTGAATCAGTTTAGATCTAACTTTGATTTTAATGATCCTGCTAAGACGCAAGACGTTAATACTAATTTCTATAATCAAATTATTATGTCTAACGTTAACTTAGTTGAGCAGTTTAGTCCATTAATTCGAATGGATTTTGAATTGAAGAGTTCTTTAAGAGTGCTTTCTGAGATTAAAAAAGACAGAGCCTTATCAATGAGTTTTGATAATAACTTATTGACAGAAGTTAGAGGTGTAGAATATATAATTGGATTAGGATATCGTTTTAAAGATGTTATTTTCTCGTCAAGATTAGCAGATTCTCCAACAGGAATTATTAAGAGTGATATAAATATTAAGGCCGATTTCTCATTTAGAAATAATGAAACATTAGTACGATATTTAGATTACGATAATAATCAACTTGCGGCAGGACAAAATATTTGGTCGTTAAAATTAACAGCTGATTATTCTTTTAGTAAAAACTTGACAGCAATATTTTATTACGATCATTCATTTTCAAAGGCTGTTATTTCAACATCATTTCCTTTAACGAATATTAGATCCGGGTTCACACTTCGATATAATTTCGGAAATTAAATTTGAGTTTCTAAACAGGAATTTCTTAGAAGATTATTACATTTGTTGCAGAATTATTAAATTATCAATTTTCAAACACACAATTATGAGCATACCAGCAAATTTAAAGTACACAAAAGATCACGAATGGGTTAGCATCGAAGGAGATGTTGCAACAGTAGGAATTACTCATTTCGCACAGAAAGAGTTAGGAGATATTGTGTATGTTGAAGTAGAAACTTTAGATCAAACACTTGATAAAGACGAGGTTTTTGGAACAGTTGAAGCTGTAAAAACAGTTTCAGATTTGTTTTTGCCTTTAACAGGAGAAATTATTGCTTTTAATGATAGTTTAGAAAGCGCTCCAGAAACAGTAAACTCTGATCCTTACGGAGCAGGATGGATGATTAAGATAAAAATTGCAGATGCTTCAGAAATAGAATCATTATTGTCTGATGAAGCATACAAACAATTAATAGGTGCCTAAACAAATCCTTTTAATCTGGGCGATTATTTGCTCGGGAATCATTGCATACCTTTGTTTGATAGATTCAAGTAAAATACCAGCAGTCAATTTTCCGAGTATAGATAAAATCGTGCACTTTTGTTTTCATTTTGGATTTACAATTTCGTGGATTTGTTTTTTCAAAAAAGAACTCAAAGGAAAAGAAGCAGATGATTACAAAGCCTATTTGATTTCGTTTATATTCTCCGTTTTTTTCGGAATTACAATCGAAATTTTGCAAAATATTGCAACAGTTACAAGAGCTTCAGATGTAACAGATATTTTAGCAAATGCATTAGGCGCAATTGTAGCAGTTTTTTCTGCTATAGCTTTCAAAAAACAGATTGACAAAATATAAGAATGTAATAACCCACTTCGGTGGGTTTTTTTATGGTTTAAAAATAAAGATTTCTAAAAACTTATTTTGTCAGAATTTTAATGTATTTTTGTAGAATTCGATCTAATTTCAAAATTATGGATGTTAACCACTATTTAGATTCAACATATTTAAAAACAGCTTCTCAAGCCGGACTTACGGAAGAAGAGAATACTATTGTTGTAAAAAAAGCAATTGAAGAAGCAATTCAAGAAAAGTTTAAATTAATTATGATCAGGCCAAATTTTGTGACTATGGCCAAAGAAATGATCGTAAAAGCAAACTCAGCTTTACTTGTTGGTACTGTAATAGATTTTCCAGAAGGAAAATCAAGTTTAGAAATTAAGATAAAAGAAGCCAATGAAGCAATTGAAAATGGAGCCGACGATTTAGATTTTGTTTGCAATTATGAAGCTTTCAAAAATGGTAATACTGAATTAGTGAAACAAGAAGTTCTAATAGGAACTCAGATTGGGCTGGCAAACAATAAAACCGTAAAATGGATTATAGAAGTCGCAGCTTTGAATGAAAAAGAAATTATTCAGCTTTCGTCACTTATAAAAAATGTAGTTGTATCCAATTTTAATGAAGAAGATTACGCATCAGTTTTTGTGAAATCTTCAACAGGATTTTATAAAACCGAAAATGATCTGCCAAACGGTGCAACAATTCCTGCTGTAATTATAATGTTAGAAAATGCATCTCCGTTGTCTGTAAAAGCTGCAGGCGGCGTTCGTTCGTATGAAGATGCAGTAGAAATGATTCGTTTAGGAGTTAAACGTATTGGAACTTCAGCAGCAAAAGTAATTTCAGATGGTGGCAATACTACAAATCAGTATTAATTATAAGTCTAAATTTACGTGAACAAGATTTTTTTACTTGTTGTAGCTCTTTTATATCCTTACTTTCTCTTTTCACAAGAAACAAAAATAAAACTCGGTTTTTCTACAGAGCAATTTCCAGTTTTTTCAAATTGTGAAAATCTTCGATCTAAAAATCTTGAAAACTGCTTTTATAAAGAAGTTCAGGATTTTGTATTTAATAATTTTGGAGTTCCCGAAAATCTTCAGCACAACAATTATAAAGGAGAAGTTAAAGTGCTTTTTGAAGTTGATGCCAATGGCAGCTTTAAAGTAATTTATGTAAATGCAGCAAATGAGTTATTGTCTGATGAAGCCAAACGCGTTTTTAGTAAATTTCCTAAAATAAAACCTTCTACTTACAGCGGAAAACCAACTTACTCTCAATATACCATCTCCATTGACATACCTTTAAAAAATGCAGATCAAATAGCCCAAGAAGCTTTGGCTGCCGCCGAGATTTTAAGGCCAGTCGAAAAACCTATGACAGAATTAGACAGTGTAGTCTATAAAAAGTACAAAATGCCTGAATTTGAGAGTCATTTAAATGTACCTTTTTCGCACAGTTATTATGCGCAGTTTGATGGCGCTCTCAATCAAGTAGGAATTAATAACCATACAGCTTCAAAACCTTATACTTATACAGAGGTGTCTAGATATTATAATCTGAAAGCAGTAAATCAATCACTTCAAAAAAACGTTTCGACTTGGTTAGGAAGAAAATTTTGGAATGAAAATATGGTTCAGATTCAAGGAGAGGATTATTGGCTGGCATTAAATCCAATTGTCGATTTACAAGTGGGAAAAGCCTCAGATATTGATGCTTCATGTACTTATGTAAATACTCGCGCGTTGAATTTTAGAGGAGGATTAGGAAAGCAAATTAATTTCACTACAACAGTTTTTGAAAGTCAAGGTCGTTTTGCAGGTTATTTTAATGATTATGCCGAATCGATAAAACCGTCTGGAGGAAATTCTGCAATTATTCCAGGAGTTGGAATTGCCAAGCGATTTAAAACTGATGCTTATGATTTTCCTTTAGCAGAAGCTGATATAACTTTTACACCAAGTAAAGTTTTCGATTTTCAGTTGGGTTATGGCAGAAATTTTATTGGAGACGGCTATCGCTCTTTACTTGAAAGCGATGGAGCCAGTCCATATCCTTATTTTAAAATTAATACCACTTTTTGGAAGATAAAATACACCAATACTTATATGTGGCTTAAGGATGTTCGCCCAGATGTAACAATCGAGAAAACATATGCATCAAAGTTTATGGCAAATCATTACTTAAGCTGGAATGTTTCAAACAAATTAAATTTTGGCTTTTTTGAGTCTGTGGTTTGGATAGATTCTAATAATAGAGGATTTGATGTTAATTTTGTAAACCCAATTATTTTTTATCGAACAGTCGAATTTACATCTTCTTCAAAAAGCGGAAATGCACTTTTAGGGATAACGTCAAAGTACAAATGGAATAATCAAATCAATTTATACGGACAGTTTTTAATAGATGAATTTTCCGTATCAGATGTAAAAGCCGCAAATAAAAGTTGGAAGAATAAATTTGGAAGTCAAATTGGAGCCAAATATTATAATGCATTTCAAGTAAAAGACCTGTTTTTGCAATTAGAATACAATCACGTTCGACCTTATGTGTACTCGCACAGCGCTGTAATTACAAACTACGGACACAATAATCAAAGTATTGGGCATCAATGGGGAGGTAATTTTGAAGAACTAGCGGCAATCGCACGTTATCATAAAGGGCGTATTTTTGCAGATGCCAAAATTACAACCGGTACAAGAGGATTAGATTTTGACACTGCAGAAGACAATTACAATTATGGTGGAAATATTTATAAAGGTTATGATGAAAAAAGACCTTATAATACCGGTGTAAAAGTAGGGCAGGGAAATAAAACAAGTATTTTTATTGGCGATATTCAAGGTGGTTATCTGATAAACCCAATTACTAATTTAAAGCTTTTTGGGAATTTTATTTATAGAAATTTTGATCCAACAAAAGAAACTACGTCAACTTTTAAACAAAATACCACTTGGTTTACGGTAGGATTACGCTCTGATATTTTTAATTGGTACTTTGATTATTGAAATTTTTAATAAGATTTTTCGAAGTAATTGTGTTAAAGAATTGAAACTTCTCGATTTGGGACAGTTTTATTGAAAAAAATCTAAATTTATAGTTCTAAATTCTACAATCAAATTTGTACATTTGCACCACTCAAAAAAAATACAAACACTACGGTATTGAACGCTTCAAAAAAAACATTTTCAATAAAAGCAATATTTCAGGATTTCAAAGAGATTACTAAAGCAGGTTTAGCTATTAGTGTTTTGTTTTCTTCAATTGCTGGATATTTATTAGGTGTAAATGATGAGCATCCTTTTAAATGGAGTGTTTTGGCTGTTTTGGCAGTTGGTGGTTATTGCATGGTTGGAGCATCAAATGCTTTTAACCAAGTAATCGAAAAAGACATCGATTCTTTAATGGATCGCACAAAAAATCGTCCAGTTTCTTCAGGACGTATGTCGCCAACAACAGCGTTAATTGTTGCTAGTCTACTTACTATTATTGGTATTTCACTGCTTTATACAATAAATGCTAAATCAGCAATGTTTGCTGCAATTTCAATATTTCTATACACAAGTATTTATACACCATTAAAAACAGTAACTTCATTGTCTGTATTTGTAGGTGCATTTCCTGGAGCAATTCCTTTTATGTTAGGCTGGGTTGCTGCGACAGGAGAATTTGGCATAGAAGCAGGTACATTATTTTTAATTCAGTTTTTCTGGCAGTTTCCTCATTTTTGGGCAATCGGCTGGTTTTTATATGAAGATTACGAAAAAGCAGGAATCTTTATGCTTCCAACTGGAAAAAAGGATAAAGGGACAGCTCTGCAGGTTATTTTATATACAGTTTGGCTTATTATTGCTTCATTACTGCCAGTTTTAGGGTATACAGGACAATTGTTTATTTCGCCAATAGCTGCAGTTCTAGTGTTTTTATTAGGCTTATGGATGTTATTTTTTGCTGTTCGTTTGTATCAGCTTCGAACTGCAAAAGCTGCAAGAACATTAATGTTAGTTAGTGTGTCTTATATTTCGCTGTTGCAGATAGTATATATAGTAGATAAATTTTTAAGATAGTTATTTATGGAAATGACAATGACAAAAAGTGAAGAGCAAGTAAGGAAATCAAAATCAGCTAAGTTGATTTTGTTGTTCGCAATGGTTAGTATGACCATGATGTTTGCTGGACTTACAAGTGCATTTGTGGTGAGTAAGTCAAGAGCTGACTGGTTGAAGAATTTTGAATTGCCAACAGCGTTTTATTATAGTACAGCAGTTATCATTGGGTGCAGTGTTACTTTTTATTTGGCTAAAAAAGCCATTCAAAAAGGAAATAGAAGCGCTACAACTGCTTTTTTATTAGGAACATTAGCCTTAGGGATCTTGTTTGTTGTGCTGCAGTTTGCTGGTTTTGGACAAATTGTACAAAGCGGGTATTATTTTACTGGAGAAGGTAGCTCAATTACTACAACTTTCTTGTATGTAGTAACCGTTACGCACTTATTGCACTTGGCTGGAGGGTTAATTTCACTTTTAATTATAATTTATAATCATTTTAAACAAAAATACAATTCGACTCAAACTCTTGGAATAGAACTAGGTGCGATGTATTGGCACTTTTTGGATTTATTATGGTTATATTTATTTTTATTTTTATATTTCTTTAAATAAGAAAAAAACGTAAATTTGGGAACTTTTTAACGAATATCTTTTATGGGAGCGACAGTTACTACTGCAAACAACGACGAAAAAACTTGGGGAGGCGGTCATGAGATTCAGCCACTAGGAGCAAGTTATGGTAAAATGATGATGTGGTTTTTTATCGTATCAGATGCCTTGACTTTTTCTGGATTTTTAGGAGCCTATGGTTTTTCTAGATTTAAATTTATTGAAACTTGGCCATTGGCTGATGATGTGTTTACACACTTTCCTTTTATGCATGGTGTTTCGGCTCCTATGTATTATGTAGCCTTAATGACTTTTATTTTGATTTTTTCATCTGTAACAATGGTTTTGGCTGTTGATGCAGGGCATCAATTAAAGAAAACAAAAGTTGCAATTTACATGTTCTTAACAATTATTGGAGGTTTAATCTTCGTAGGCTCACAAGCTTGGGAGTGGAAAAACTTCATTAAAGGTGAGTACGGTGCAGTTGAAACAGTAGGTGGTAGTTTGTTACAATTTGTTGACAAAGACGGTAAAAGAGTTGCTCTTGCTGATTTTGCTGTAAAATTACCAGAACAAAGAGAAGCTTTGACAAGAAATAAAACAACTTGGTTCATGGAAGATGCTCATGCATTGCCATCTTACACAGTTGCCGAAGTTCAAGCAGGATTTAAAGCACATCCTGAATTATTGATCAGAACAGAAAAGCTTACTGAGAAAAAGAAGAAAACTGTTCTTGATAGAGCAGAATCTGAAGCTCATTTAGCAACTGCAAAATATGTAGTAGAAGGTGCAAACTTGATTAGAAATGAATACGGAAACAAATTGTTTGCTGATTTCTTCTTCTTTATTACAGGTTTCCACGGATTCCACGTATTTTCTGGAGTAATTATTAATATCATTATTTTCTTTAATGTATTATTAGGAACTTACGAGAAAAGAAAAAGCTACGAAATGGTAGAGAAAGTTGGTTTATACTGGCACTTTGTAGATTTAGTTTGGGTATTTGTATTTACAGTTTTCTACTTAGTTTAATTTTAGATTTTAATTATTATGTCACACGAGCACGTATCAAATACAAAAAGAATCTGGTTTGTTTTCGCTTTACTATCAGTAGTAACTACAGTAGAAGTTATTTTAGGTATTCTTAAACCAGAATCATTAGAACTTACTCATTTTGTTGGTTTGAATTTATTAAACTGGATATTTTATATCTTAACTATTTTCAAAGCATATTATATAGTATGGGCATTTATGCACATGGAAGGTGAAAAAAGCAACCTTAGATGGTCTGTTGTATCACCTGTTATATTCCTAGTTTTATATTTATTGTTTATTCTATTGACAGAAGGACATTATATTTATGGGGTTTTTAAAGATTCTACTATTAAATGGAATTTTTAACATGATATTAATTCGAAAAGAAGCTCCGTTTTGCGGAGCTTTTTTTATTTTTGTACCTCAATAACTTCTGTTAATACAATGAAAAAAAATATAGTTCTTTTTGTACTTTTTGTTTTGCCAATTGTAGCCTATTTGTTTTTTGCTTCAGGCGTAAATAGTTTTACAACACTTCCGGTAATTACACCAAAGATTGCTGATTTTGGAGATTGGAAATCTTTAGATGGCAAAAAAGTTTCTCTCGATAAAAAAATTACGGTTTTAGGATTTTCGGGTTCTGATATTTTAAGTAACAGAGGAAATTATTTTAATCTCAACGAAAAAATATATAAACGTTATTATGGTTTTGAAGATCTTCAATTCGTAGTAGTCTGTCCAGAAGGTACAGAAGAAGAAGCTCAAAAAGTACTTGATGCACTTAAGCCTTTTACAGATGTTAAAGGATGGAATTTTATTTTTGCTCCACCTGCTGAAATAGAAACTTTTTACAATCAATTGCATTTAAAAGGAAAACTAGATAAAAATCTTGGAACTCCAAATGTTTATATCATAGATAAAGAAAGAAACTTAAGAGGTCGTAAAGGCGGAGACAAAGATAAAAAGGATGAGTACAAAGAAGGGTATAATACTTTTCATCCTTCAGAATTGAGTAATGAAATGCTTGATGATTTTAAAATTATTTTGTACGAGTACCGTGCAGCATTAAAAAAGAATCATAACGCTACTAAACAACTTTAAACGTATATATAATGTTCAAAAACAAATCATACATAGGGATTTCATTTATTATTCTAATTTTTGGAATTTATGCAGTACCTAAAATAGTAGATAGAATAAAGAATGGTGAAGTTGTAAAAGGAAACCGTTTGGATAATGTAGGTTTGAAAAATTCAAAAGCAGATGGAAAATTAATAACTATAGGTCCAGCTCCAAAATTCGAATTGACAAATCAAGATAACGTTAAAGTATCTAACGCTGATTACAAAGGGAAAGTTTATGTATTAGAATTTTTCTTTACTACTTGCCCTTCAATCTGTCCAAAAATGAATTTAAGTATGTTGGAGATTGAGAAAACGTTTTTTGGTAATCCAAAATTCGGAATTGTTTCTATTACGATTGATCCAGCTCATGATACACCACAAGTATTAAAAGATCATGCAAAGCTATTGGGAGTGAAATCGTCAACTTGGAATTTTCTAACTGGAGATAAAACTACAATAATGGATTTATCTAATAAAGGATTTAATCTTTATGCGGGAGAAAATGAAAAAGTAAGTGGTGGTTTTGAGCACTCAGGTTTATTTGCTTTAATAGATAAAGACGGAAACATTCGCTGCAGAAAAGATGAGTATGGTAACCCAAGTATTTATTATGACGGTTTAGATAAAAAAGGAGTTAGAGAAATTCAACAAGATATTAAAATATTATTAGAAGAATAAAAATGGAAGATCAGTCTTTAGAAAAAAAGTTTAGCAAATTTATTATTGCCGTTTCGATTGTGATACCTGTGGTTGTTGCAATTTTATTCGGAATTAAACTAAAAGATTTTGGAATAAACGTAGAGCCGCTTTCTTTTTTACCTCCTATATACGCTACCACAAATGGTATTACAGCAATTGTTTTAGTTTGGGCAGTTATTGCGGTTAAAAATGGAAAACGAAAGCTGCACGAAAGATTAATGACTCTAGCAATTGGTTTATCAGTAGCTTTTTTAGTGATGTATGTCGCTTATCATATGACAGCAGATTCTACTAAGTTTGGAGGTGAAGGTATAGTGCGTTATGTGTACTTCTTTATTTTATTAACCCATATTTTGTTGTCAATTGCGATAATTCCATTAGTGTTAATCACGTATGTAAGAGCACTCGCAAAACGATTTGACAAACACAAAAAAATAGCTAAAATTACTTTTCCGCTTTGGTTGTATGTTGCGGTTACAGGTGTTGTAGTTTATTTAATGATTTCTCCGTATTATGCAAATTAAAAACAAAAATAAGTTTCAAGTTTCAAGTTTCAGAATGCAGAGAATATCTTTTGTAGTCTTGTTATTCTTTGTTGGAGTTGTTGCAAATGCACAATGTGCAATGTGTAGAGCAGCACTTGGCGGCGATTCAAATGTAAAAAAAGCGGAAGCAGTAAATGATGGAATCGTTTATTTAATGGTTATTCCGTATTTACTTGTTGGTATAATTGGATATCTTATTTATAGGATGTACCAATCTAAAAAGAAAAAGGCAGAATAATTATTCTGCCTTTTTTTATTTCAATCCGTTAACCGATACATTTACCGTTCCTTTAATTTTTATAAAAGCAATGATCGCTTGATTCGTCAGCTGTATTTTATCAAACTGAATATCTTCCATTTTTCCATTAACAAAAACTCCTGGCATAGGCGAGTAATTTTTAAGATAAGCAGCCATGTTTTTTTTGCCTTCTTCTAAATTTGGCTGTATAGAATAACGACAGCTTTGTTCCATTTTTCGAATTACATATCCTTGTGCGAGCCAGCTTGCAGTTCTCATTAGCTTACTTTTAGTGTCTAGAACGTAATCAAGTTTGTCGAAATAGATTTCTTTAGTCTGTGGATTGTATTGTGGAAATCCGTTTAAATAAAGCGTTCCGTTTATAGAACCTAAAACATCTAGAGCAATAACCATTTTTCCATCTTTATGCCAAATAGTAACATTTTTAACCGTTATTTTTTTGCTTCCAGAACCAAACTCTTGTCCGGCAAAATTCTTAGTCATAATTTTTGAAGCATCTACATAGCTCGAAATTGCAGCAATATTTGCTGAAATCTGATTCGGAATTTTTGTAACGGGCTTTAAAACAATTTTATTAGCATTGAATTTAGATTCAGGTTGTTTGCCTACAATAGTTTCCATATTGCATTTCATACCCATATCCATTAAAAAGGAATCATTTTTAAGTTTTGCATTAGTCGAGTAAATTTCAACAGGAACAATTCTGAGCCAGCTTTCATAAGTATCACTCATTTGAAATGGTGTACAGATTTTTTCTAAAGCAGATAAAACATTAGGTTTAAAATCCATAGACTTTTCAATTGCGTCATCTATTTTGCGTTCCAATTTAGATTTGAAAATGGAGATAGCGGGATTTATTAAATAAGTAATAGGCATATTTTTTCCAAAAACACTCATTGTAGGACTTTCGTTCCAGTCAAGTGATTTGAATTCCGTTTTGGTGTTTAATTTCCAATTTGTCAAAGCAGCTTCGCTGGATAAAGTAATTACTCCGTTTAAATTAAATTCGCGTATATCGTAAAGATCAACTCCTAGTTTCTTGGTTCCTATTCTGTATTTTATATTGGCTTTTAACGGCAGGATTGTTTTTATTTTTTTATCCGGATTGGCTGGGTCATTTTGAATTTTTATAGGAGCCTGTTTCCAAATTTTCATTTGAATGTCGTCATCTTCGATATCATTATCCTCATAAATTAATCCCGTTAATAAAGCATTTGTCTGGCTTTCAATATCAGTGAGTTTTACTGTTATTGGCAGGTTTATGAAAGACGGGTTTGCATCATAAACTAAGGGACTTGCGTCATCTGGCTCCGGTTTTAGCGTGTCTAGTTTTTGAGTTGTTGAACAGCTGGCAATTACTGTAAATACTGTAAATAGTGATAACCTTAAAAGAAATTTCATTTGTATTAAATTTTTAAAGTGCAACAAAATTAAGAAAACAATTAAATTATCTTAAAAAAGTGTAACAATTGGTTAAGATCGCCGTCTTATTTAGATATGGAAACGAAATTATTAACGTTTTGTTATCATAAATTACTTATAAAAAATATTATTATTGTTTAAAAATTTAACAATACCATGATCGAGATCAAAGATTTACACAAATCCTATAAAATGGGAAGTTCGGAGTTACATGTGTTAAAAGGAATAAATTTTAATATAGCCGAAGGAGAATTAGTTGCGATTATGGGATCGTCTGGATCTGGTAAATCTACGCTTCTTAATATTTTGGGAATTTTAGATGAGGCAGATTCAGGAAGTTATATTTTAGACAAAACCCCAATTAAGAAGTTGAATGAAACTTTAGCGTCAAAATATCGAAATAAGTTTTTGGGTTTTGTATTTCAATCCTTTAATTTGATAAACTACAAATCAGCTCTTGATAATGTTGCAATGCCTTTATACTACCAAGGAATAAAAAGAAAAGAGCGTTATGATATTGCTTTAAAGTATCTTGAAAAAGTAGGTTTGGGTTCGCATTCACATCATTTGCCTAATGAACTTTCAGGGGGACAAAAACAACGTGTTGCCATTGCAAGAGCATTAGCATCAAATCCTAAAGTTTTATTGGCTGATGAACCAACAGGTGCATTGGATACTAAGACTTCATACGAAGTCATGGAACTTATTCAAGGAATTAACGACGAAGGAAAGACTATTTTGATCGTTACGCACGAACCAGATATTGCCGCAATGTGCAAAAGAAATGTTGTCCTGAAAGACGGATTAATTATCGATGATAAATTAGTAGAACAAGTTAGAGCTTCATCTTATGTTTAATATTGAGCGTTGGCAAGAAATATTTGAGGCAATTTCTAAGAATCGACTGCGAACCTTCTTAACAGGCGTTTCCGTTGC
Source organism: Flavobacterium oncorhynchi (assembly GCF_002217355.1). Classification (GTDB taxonomy): domain Bacteria; phylum Bacteroidota; class Bacteroidia; order Flavobacteriales; family Flavobacteriaceae; genus Flavobacterium; species Flavobacterium oncorhynchi. Next base: position 27,525 of record NZ_MUHA01000015.1, read on the forward strand.
TTCGGGAATTTTTATTTTGGTGATTTTGCTAGGAGCTGGTAAAGGTCTTCAAAATGGTATTGAAAAACAATTTGAACGTGATGCTGCTGGTCTTATCGAGGTTTGGTCTGGTACAACAACAAAGGAGTACAAAGGACTTAACCCAGGAAGACGAATTCAGTATCGAAATAGTGATTTTAATCAAGCTGTTCAAAAGTTTGAAGATAAACTAGATTTGAGAGCTTCAACACAGAATTATTGGGGAGCACCTTTTGCATACGGAAAGGAATCAGGGAATTATCAGTATAGAGGAGTTGATCCAGATTATGGTGATGTTGAAAACCTTACGATAGTTCAGGGACGATATGTAAATGCTAAAGATTTGCAGAATAATGAAAAAGTCGCTGTTATCGGAATGAAATTAAAAACTGATTTGTTTAAAGACAAAGAAGCTCTTGGGAAAGAAATTTCAATTAATAAAATTAATTTTAAAGTAGTTGGAATTTTTAGTGATCCGGGAGGAGAAAGAGAAGAAACGAGAGCATATCTGCCTTTGAGTACTGTACAAAGAACTTTTGGGGCCGGAGATAAAATCAGTAATTTGTTTTTTACTTTAAAAAAGACAAATGATTATGATGAAGCTTTGGCGCAATCTGAAAAGTTTACTCAGGATCTTAAAGATTTATTGAAGAGTAAAAATATAGTTGCTCCAGATGATGATGGTGGAGTAGGAGTTTACAATTCGGTTAAAGACGCAAAGCAGTTTTATGATTTAAATTTATACATTAGATTGTTTTTTTGGTGGGTTGGTATCTGTACTATTATTGCCGGTGTTGTTGGGGTTAGTAATATTATGCTGATTATTGTAAAAGAAAGAACAAAAGAAATTGGAATTAGAAAAGCTTTAGGAGCATCTCCGTTTTCCATTATTTCGATGATTCTTCATGAGTCAATATTTATTACCACAATTGCTGGTTTTGTAGGTTTACTTGCGAGTTTGTTATTGTTGGAATTTGTTGGACCGATGGTACAGAGTGAATATTTTCAGAATCCTGAGGTAGATTTCAGTGTGGCATTAACAACACTTGCTCTGCTTGTATTTGCGGGAGCGCTTGCTGGATTTTTTCCAGCGTACAGAGCAGCTAAAATTAAACCTATTGTAGCACTTAGAGACGAATAATTATGTTTAAAAAAGATAATTGGGACGAGATTTTACAGGCCTTAACGGCAAATCCTTTCAGAACAATTCTGACGGCTTTTGGTGTTTTTTGGGGAATTTTTATTCTGGTAATTCTACTTGCGGCAGGTAACGGCTTGGAAAATGGAATTAAAAAAGGATTTGACGGAATTGCTACTAATACCATGTTTATGTGGAGTCAGACTACTTCAAAAGCCTATAAAGGACTTCCGAAGATACGTCGTTACGATTTTAGAAATAGTGACGTTGCAGCCTTAAAAGCGGCATTACCAGACTTATTATATGTTTCGCCAAGGAATCAGTTAGGAGATTTTAACGGGACAAATAACGTGGTTCGTGGTACAAAAACATCTGCATTTACGGTGTACGGAGATTATCCAGAGCTGATAAAACAGCAGCCGATGGATATTATAAAAGGTAGATTTGTAAATCAGCAGGATATTCAAGAAAGAAGAAAAGTTGCGGTAATTGGTAAGGGAGTTATCAGTGAGCTTTATGGTAAGGAAGAGGAATGCATTGGAACCTATGTGAAAATTAACGGCATAAACTTTATGGTTGTTGGTGTTTACAATTCTAAACAGCAAGGAGGAAATGCAGAGCAGGAGCAAAAGAATATCTTTATTCCTTTTACCACTTTTCAGCAGGCTTTTAATTTTGGAGACAAAGTGGGCTGGATGGCTATTACTGCAAAAGATGAAACTTCGATTACGTCATTAAAACCAAAAATTCTAGAATTAATTAAAGCGCTTCATTCTGTAAATCCAACTGATGACAGAGCAGTGGGGAATTTTGATTTGTATGAGCAATTTAATAAAGTACAAAGTTTGTTTAATATTTTGAAAATCATTGCCTATTTTGTTGGAACGCTGGTTCTGATTTCTGGGGTTATCGGAATTTCAAATATTATGCTTATTGTGGTTAAAGAACGAACCAAAGAAATTGGAATTAGAAGAGCACTGGGTGCAACACCTGCCGCTATTCGTGGACAAATTTTAGCTGAATCTATATTTTTAACTATTATTTCAGGTATGTTAGGAATTGCCGTTGCAACTGGAATTATTGCGATTTTAAATATGGTTTTAGATTCGATGCCTCCGGGCAGTAATACTATGTTTGCTAATCCAAGTGTAGATTTAGGAGTTGTATTTGTTGCCTTACTTATACTAGTAGGGTCAGGTTTGCTGGCAGGTTTTATTCCTGCACAAACTGCCATTAATGTTAAGCCGGTAGATGCTTTACGAACAGAATAAAATTATCAATCAAAAATAATCGATTAAACCAAAAACAAAATGAAAAAAGGATTTACTGTAACCATTTTAATTTTAATTGCCGTAGTTTTTTTTGGCGCACTTTACTATTTGTACGCAAAGAATCAAGAGCCGCCTATAGTATTTAAAACTGAGAAAGCAGAAATTAAAACAATTGTAAAAAATACAATTGCGACTGGGAATATTCAACCTGATGAAGAAGTCTTAATCAAACCAAACATTTCAGGTATTATTGAAGAAGTTTATATCAAAGCAGGAGAAAAAATCAAGGCAGGCGACATGATTGCAAAAATCAGAGTAGTTGCCAATGTATCTAATGTAAGCAGTACTCAAAATCAAGTGCAAACCGCAAAAATTGCTTTAGATAATCAAGAGAAAATTTATCAAAGACAAAAAACACTTTTTGATAAAGATGTAATTTCTGCTAATGATTTTGATGCAGCACAATTGGCTTATAAACAAGCGAAGCAAAATTATTTAGCTGCAAAGCAAAGCTTAGATATTGTTAAAACAGGAACAACAACATCATTAGGAAACTATGCAAATACCTTAATTCGTTCAACTGTAAACGGAATGGTTTTAGCGGTTCCTGTAAAAGTAGGAAATCAGGTTATTGAAAGTAATAACTTTAACGAAGGTACTACTATTGCCAGCGTTGCCGATGTTGGAAGAATGATTTTTATTGGAAAAATTGATGAATCTGAAGTAGGTAAAATTAAAGAGAAAATGCCTATCGAAATTACAGTTGGAGCAATCGAAAACAAAAAATTTGAAGCCGTACTTACTGATATAGCGCCAAAAGGAGTAACAGAAAATGGAGCAATTCAGTTTGAAATTAAAGCCAAATTAGAAAATAATGACGGTACTTTTATCCGAGCTGGTTTAAGTGCAAATGCCTCTATTATTCTTGAAAAAGCTGATAAAGTAATGGCTATAAAAGAGTCATTGGTTCAGTTTGACAAGAAAACACAAAAACCATATGTTGAAGTCGAAACCGCTCCTAAGAAATTCGAAAGAAGAGATTTAGTTTTAGGAGTAAGCGATGGAATTTATGTTCAGGTCAAAAGCGGTATTAAAAACACTGATAATATTAAAATCTGGAACCAAGGTTTAATCAACGAAGGCGAGAAAAAATAGATTGAAATTGTAAGAAGTTTTTTGGTTTTAAAAAATGTTAAATTTGTACAGCTTGACCGCTGTACTTTCACTCAAAATATATGAAAATAAATAAATATAATAGTCTTGTTTTCGCCATGTTGTTCGGTTTAGGATTATCAGGGCAAGCTCAAACAAAACAATGGACGCTAGAGGAATGTGTACGATATGCATTAGATAATAACATAACTATAAAGCAGACAGAACTAGATGTTAAGACAGCTGATATTGATAAAAAAGGAGCATTTGGCAACTATTTACCATCAGTAAGCGGAAATGCTTCGCATTCTTGGAATATTGGTTTGAATCAGGATGTTACAACAGGACTTTTGCGTAATCAAACTACGCAATATTCTTCTGTAGGACTTAATGCTGGTGTTGATATTTACAAAGGTCTGCAAAATCAAAATGCATATCGAAAAGCTAAATTATCGATTGTAGCTTCAAAATATCAATTGTTAAAAATGCAGGAAGATATTTCGCTGAATGTGGCAAATGCTTTTCTTCAAATTTTATCGAATAAAGAAGATTTGAAAATAAAAAAAGAGCAGCTTATTATTGATGAAAAACGTTTAAAACGTTCTGAAGAAATGGTAAATGCAGGAACAATTCCGCGTGGCGATTTATACGATTTAAAAGCGACAGTTGCTACCGATCAGCAAAATATTACTGTTTCAGAAAATAATTTATTGATTTCAAAACTGAGTTTAGCGCAGCTTTTACAGCTTAAAGAATTTACAGATTTTGATGTTGTTGATGACACGAATGCAAAAGATGAAAATAACATCATGGCGCAAAATCCTATTGATATTTACAATAAAGCAAAAGAGACTAGAACAGAGTTAAAATTGGCTCAGACTAATCTTGAAATTGCTGAGAAAAATGTAGCAATCGCAAAAGGAGCTTATCAGCCGACACTTACAGGTTTTTATGGTTTTAATACGAGAGCAAGTTACAGCGATCAGATTAAGCTAGATGCAAATGATAAACCTTATACAGTTGGACCTGATCCTATTTTTGATCAGTTTAGTAAGAATAAAGGGCATAACTTTGGTTTTCAATTGAATGTTCCTATATTTAATGGTTTTGCTACTAGAAATAATGTTGAAAGAAACAAAGTAACTTTGGAGAAATCTAAAATAGATTTAGAGCAAAAAAGTTTAGATTTGCAACGTAACGTTTATACTGCTTTTACAGATGCAAAAGGAGCTTTAAATACTTATGAGTCAACAGTAGTAACGTTAGAAGCGAGACAACAGGCTTATAATTACGCTAAAGAAAAGTATGATGTTGGTTTAATGAATTCATTCGATTTTACACAAGCACAAACTTTGTTGACAAATGCACAGTCAAATGTTATTAGATCGAAATACGATTATATGTTTAAGATTAAAATAATCGAATTCTATTTCGGAATTCCAATTGTTCCAATTATTTCAAAATAATTTATTATGTCAAAAAAAACAATTTACTTCTTACTCGGCGGAGCTGTAGTACTTATCTTCGCATTAGTTGGTCTTTCCAAAGCAGGAGTAATAGGAAGTAAAGATGAAGGAAAAGAAGTTGAAATTTCTAAAGTAGCATCATCAACAATTGTTGAAACAGTTTCTGCAACTGGTAAAATTCAGCCTGAAATAGAAGTAAAATTATCATCAATGGTTTCAGGTGAAATTATTGCTTTAAATGTAAAAGAAGGTCAAGTTGTAAAAAAAGGCGATTTATTAGTTAAGATAAATCCTGATTTATACACCTCTGGTTTAGAGCGTTCGGTTGCCAATTTATCTGGAACAAAAGCAGGTTTAACACAATCTGAGGCAAGTTTTAAAGAAGCCAAAGCAAGTTACGAACGTAATAAAACGTTGTACGATAAAGGTGTAATTTCAAAATCAGATTGGGACAAAGCTATTTCAACCTACGAAGTTGCAAAAGCGACAAAGCAAAATGCTTATTATAATGTTCAAAGTGCATCAGCATCGGTAACAGAAGCACGTGATAACTTAGGACGTACAACAATTTACGCTCCTGCAGACGGAACAATTTCAGTTTTAAATGTTGAGTTAGGAGAACGTGTTTTAGGAACACAACAAATGGCTGGTACAGAGCTTTTGAGAGTGGCAAACCTAAACAATATGGAAGTTGAAGTTGATGTAAACGAAAATGATATTGTAAAAGTAAAAATTGGAGACGAAGCTAATGTTGAAGTAGATGCTTACTTAAAAAAGAAATTTAAAGGTATTGTAACCAGTATTTCAAACTCGGCAAGTACGACTTTGACGTCAGATCAAGTAACAAATTTTAAAGTTAAAGTTCGTATTTTAAAAGAATCTTACCAAGATTTATTAGAAGGAAAACCTAGTACATATTCTCCTTTTAGACCTGGAATGACTGCTACAGTTGATATTATTACTACAACTAAAACTAATGTTTTAGCAGTGCCAATTAGTTCTGTAGTTGTAAAATCAGATACTACTGCCGTAAAAGACTTTAAAGTTGAAGATCCAAATGAAGACAAAAAAACAGCTCCAAAAAGCGATAAAAAGTTTGAGTGTGTTTTTGTAAAAGTAGGAGATAAAGCAAAAATCAGAATCATTAAAACTGGAATTCAGGATGATACCAATATCGAAGTAATGTCTGGTTTAAAAGCAGGGGATGTTGTAATTACAGGTCCTTACACAACAGTCTCTAAAGATTTAAATTCTGGAGATAAAGTGAAGCTTAAAAAAGCGGATGCTCCAAAGAAGTAAAACATTTATGAGATGATGATTGCACTGCACGGTGGTTTTTCTGAGGAAATGCTTTATGGATTAGGAGGGGGATTTATTGTTGCAGTTTTGTTTCTTATAATTATACACTTTAGAATCTATCAGAGTGCATACTATAATGAAGAATATGTGTATTTTTCATCTTTTAAAAAAATTGCTCTTTATTTGGGGTTTATCACTATTAATCTTATTGTAGCATACTTTTTGTTTTTTGTCTTTATGCTTTTAATTGGCGGAATTTCAAGCTATTTTATTAGAAAATTTTAATAACATTATAAAATTATACACATTGTCTTTTATTCTCAATATCGAAACAGCAACCAAAAATTGTTCAGTATCCATTGCAAAAAATGGGGAGACTATTTTATGTAAAGAGATCGCTGAAGAAGGATACTCACACGCTGAAAAACTGCACGTTTTCATTGAAGAGGTTATTGCTGAATCTGGAGTTTCAGTTCAAGATTTAAAAGCAGTTGCAGTAAGTCAAGGGCCAGGATCTTATACCGGTTTGAGAATTGGAGTTTCAGCAGCAAAAGGATTGTGTTTTGCATTAAATATTCCGCTAATTGCGGTTGATACTTTGCAAACTTTAGCTTCACAGGTTTCTATTTCTGAAGGGAAAATTATTCCAATGCTTGATGCCAGAAGAATGGAAGTCTACAGTGCTGTTTTTAATGCCAAAGTTGAAATAGAAAGACCAATTCAAGCAGAGATTATAAACGAAGATTCTTTTGCTGACTATACTGATACTATTTATTTTGTTGGAGATTGTGCTGATAAATGCAAAGCTGTTTTAACAAAAGAAAATTTTATCTTTTTAGAAGAAATTAAATATCCGTCAGCTAGAGAAATGAGTAAAATCAGTTATGATAAATATCAAAAAAGCGACACTGTAGATGTCGCTTATTTTGAACCGTATTATCTAAAAGATTTTATGATGACACTGCCATCAAAAAAATAACACTTATTTTATTTTTGAATTGTGTATGGCTGGATAGAAATTCCTGCTTCATCTAGAGCTGTTTTGCAATTCTCTAATGTTTCAGAAAAAACAGTACCATAATTAGCATTTTTTGCCCACGGGCGCACTGCAAAATCAATAGAGCTGGCAGACAGATTTTTTACAAAAACTTCTGGTGCCGGCGCTTTAAGTACATTTGGATTTTTGTTTAAAACATCTAAAAGAATATCTTTTGCCTTTTTAATATCAGAATCATACGAAATTGAAAATGTCAAATCGGCTCTTCTTTCTCCCTGCATTGAGTAGTTGATAATTGTTCCGTTTGATAGCGCCCCATTTGGAACAAAAACCGTTTGGTTATTTCCTGTAAGCATTTTGGTAACAAAAATCTGAATTTCTAAAACAGTTGCAATAACCCCTTGAGCTTCGATAGTATCGCCTACTTTAAAAGGTTTGAAAACAATAATCAGCATACCTCCTGCAAAATTAGAAAGAGATCCTTGCAATGATAAACCAACAGCAAGTCCCATTGCTCCTAAAATAGCTACAAATGAAGAAGTTTCAATTCCTAGTTTTGAAATAAAAGTTACAAATAATAAAATTCTAAGTGCCCACAACAAAATGTCAGCAAGAAATTTAGTTAAAGTAGGATCAAGATTTCTCTTAACCATTATTTTTCGAATAACTCTATTAATTAATCGGATTGCATATAAACCTACAAATAAGATTAAAAAGGCTGAGATTAGCTTTGGCGAATAATCGATTAGAATGTCAATAAATTTTGCTGCGTAATTACTCAGTTGTTCTGGACTCATGTTCATCTTTTTTTTGAATAAAAAAACCTTCTCTCAGAGAAGGTGTATTAGTGGTGCAAATATAAAAATATTTCTTTTTATAGAAAAGCGATGCATTCTTAATCTTTGTCCGTTTTGTCAGAAATTTTGTCTATTTCTGCGGCACTGGCTTCGCTTGCATCGGCAACGGTTTCTGATGCAATTGTTTTAGTATTGTTGGTAAATTCGTTCGTTTTTTCTTTTACAGATTCAACAACATTGTCTAATGCGTCAGATGCTTTATCAGCATATTCGCTTACAATGTCTTTTGCCTGATTCGCATAATCAGAGGCATTTGCGATTATAGGTTCAGAAGCTTCTTTGACTTTCGAAATAGTTTCATCGGCAAAGGTTTCTGCCTTATCGATATAAGGAGCAGCGGCTTCTTTAGCTTGCTCAAAAGTACTTTCGGCTTGGTCAGCCAGATCAACCACAGTTTCTTTGGCGGTGCCAAATAAATTTTTAAAGAATGAATTTAATCCCATAATTTTCTAATTGATTGGTTTATAATACAATATTAACGAATTTTTCGTGAAATAGTAATCTGATTACCTAATAATTTGTTGAAAAACAATGAGATATAAAAAAAGCGTCCGAGATTATCGAACGCTTTCTTTATTTAAAGCAAAACTATTGTTATGCGTTTACTGCTTCAACTTTAATAGCTTCATCATTAAGCATGCTTTTCAGCATGTTTTCGATACCACTTTTTAAAGTAAAAGTAGATGATGGGCATCCGCTGCAAGCTCCTTGCAAAATTACTTTTACCGTTTTATCATCTTCATTATAAGAATCAAAAGCGATATTTCCGCCATCTGCAGCAACTGCAGGTTTTACGTATTCTTCAAGAATATTAATAATCTGCTGAGATGTAACATCTAGTTTGTCAAATGCTTCATCTTTTGTAACGTCATTTTTAGTGGCTGTTTGAACTAAACTTTCATCTAAAACAGTTCCTCCATTCTCAATAAATTGTTTAATAAAAGTTCTTAATTCCAAAGTGATTTCTGCCCAGTCGTTGATTTCATATTTAGTAACTGAAATATAGTTTTCATCAATAAAAACTTCTTTTACATAAGGAAACTTAAATAACTCTTGTGCTAACGGAGACGAAGCTGTTTGATCGATGTTTTTATACTCAATTGCATTTCTAGTCAGCATTCTGCTTACCACAAATTTTAAAGCTGCTGGGTTTGGAGTTGTTTCTCCGTAAACCGTAATAGGCTGTTTTTTTGTCTTAGTTTCATCGATTGTTATAATAACACCGCCTTTGTCTACAAATGCTGCAATTTGTTCTGCAACAGCATCTTTTACATCATCCCATTCAACAATACTGTATCTTTCGATAGCAATAAAATTTCCTGAGATATAAACCGTTTTTACAAATGGTAAATAAAATAATTGCTGTGCTAAAGGAGAAGCTTGTGCTTCGTCGATATTTTTGAACTCAAAGTTTTGATTTTGAGTAATAAAATCTTCAAATTCGAACTTTAATATAGTAGGATTTTGTGTTTCTTTTATAGTGATTTTTGTCATGGTAGTAATTTTTTGCAAATTTACTAAAGTTATTTTCTACTAATACCTATATTTGATTTTTTAATAAAATAATTATGACTCTTTTGAAGAAATTCGTACTTAATTATTAAGAGTATAAAATATTTGTAAACTCATCGGTTATTATGATGTTAAGAATCAGGTTTTTATTTGTTTTTTTAATCACTACTTTTTTTTCTTATTCTCAAGAAGGAATTCCGGTTTATTCAGATTATTTATCAGATAATTATTACTTGATTCATCCGTCGATGGCTGGAGCTGCAAATTGCGCAAAAATTAGATTGACAGCTAGAAAACAATGGTTTGGTCAGGAAGATGCGCCTTCGCTTCAAACTTTAAGTTTTAATGGCAGAGTAGGTGAGCGATCAGGAGCTGGTATTATTGTTTTTAATGATAAAAATGGGTATCATTCTCAAAAAGGCGTGAAAGTTACATATGCACATCATCTTATGTTTTCAAGAGATGAAATCGACTTAAATCAGCTTTCATTTGGTATCAGCGGCGGATTGATTCAGAGCCAGTTAGATGAAACTAAATTTGGAGGAACTTTTGATCCTATTGTTTTTGGTTCAATTCAAAAAGACTCTTATTTTAATGTAGACATAGGTGCTTCGTATAATTTTCTTGATTTTTATGCACACGCGACAATTCAGGGCCTGCTTGAAACACGACGAGAGTTATATACAGATTATGAAAGTAATAATTTAAGAAAGTTTCTATTAAGTGCTGGATATGTATTTGGTAAAAGAGACAAGATTACTTGGGAGCCTTCAATTTTGTTTCAATTGTTTGATCAAACGAAAGAAAAGTCAATCGATTTAAACATGAAAGCTTACAAAAATATGGATTTTGGAAGTTTATGGGCAGCTTTGTCTTATCGAAGAAGTTTCGATGGTACGCAATTTACTTCAGGAGGAGGTGTTTCATCTCAAAAACTGCAATATTTCACTCCTATTATTGGAGTAAACTATAAGAATTTTATGTTTGCTTATACCTATTCTCAAGTTATGGGTGATGTAAAATTTGATACTGGAGGATATCATCAAATAACTTTAGGAATTAATTTATTTTGTAAAAAGGAGCGTTACGATTGTAATTGTCCGGCAATTAATTAAAAAAATATCATGCTTATTAAATCTGTAAATGGGAAATCGCCTTTGATTCCAGAAGATTGCTATGTTGCTGAAAATGCTACAATTGTTGGAGATGTTACATTTGGTGACTCTTGCAGTGTTTGGTTTAACGCCGTTATTAGAGGAGATGTTCATTTCATAAAAATTGGAAATAAAGTAAACATTCAAGATGGTGCAATAATTCACTGCACTTATCAAAAACATCCAACAATTATTGGAAATAATGTTTCGATTGGACATAATGCGATTGTTCACGGTTGCACTATACAGGATAATGTATTAATAGGAATGGGAGCTATTGTGATGGATAACTGCATTGTAGAAAGTAACTCGATTGTTGCCGCTGGAGCGGTTTTAACGCAGAATACAGTTGTTCCTTCGGGAACTATTTTTGCAGGTGTTCCTGCGAAGAAAGTAAAAGATATTAACCAGTCTGACTTTGCAGGTGAAATCGAACGTATTTCAAACAATTATGTGATGTATTCGGGATGGTTTAAAAATGAAGAACAAAAATAACAGAAAATAAATTCCAATACTAAAAATTCCAAATTCCAATGAAACGTGATTTACTGGAATTTGGAATTTTTAGTATTGGAATTTTATAAATTAAAGATTGATTTTTTCAAAGAAAGCATTCTTGTAGCTTTCACTTATAGGAATCCGTTTATCGCTAATCAAAACTTTATTTTTTTGTATCGATTTCACATGTTTTATATTAATGATATAAGATCTGTGAATTCTAGAGAACCCTTTGCTTGAAAGTAAATTTTCAAGTTTTATTAAGCTGATTAATGTTAGTGTATATTTATTATCGGTTGTATAGATTTTTACATAATCCTTTAAACCTTCGATGAATAAGATATCAGCAAAATTCATTTTAACATTTTCGTATTCAGCTCTTACAAACATAAAATCCTGTTCGAGCTCTGGAGCAAGTGTATTTTCAGCAATTGAAGAAACAGCCGCCGTAGGATTAACAATTTGCTGTGCGCGTACTACCGATTTTAGAAAACGATGAAAGGGAATTGGTTTTACTAAATAATCGACAGCACCAAGATTAAACCCTTCGACAGCATAATCAGAATAGGCAGTTGTAAAAATTACAAGTGGTTTTTTCTCGATCGTATTTAAAAAATCTATCCCTGAAAAATGCGGCATTTGAATGTCTAAAAAAATCAAATCAACATTATTTTGATTGATAAATGAAACGGCATCAATAGCATTATTAAAAGTACTGATCAATTCAAGTGAATCGACTTTTTGTACAAAATCTTCCAGTAATTCAACAGCTAATGGTTCGTCATCTATAATTACACATTTCATCTGCAGGAGTTTAAATTTATTCGGTTTGGAGCTCAAAAGTAGTTTTAAACCAGTGAATTAAGTTTTAAAATTATCATAAAATACTGGTTTGATTTTAATTACCCATTTACAGTAATTGTTTTGGTCAAAGTATAACCATCAGTCAAATTACCTGTTAAAACTGCCAGTTCGCTGGCAAGACTGTCTGCAAAAACATTATCTCTAGTATTAGAAGTATCAGCTTGTCCGTGAGCAGCATAATTAGTACTTGAGTAAACAGTACTCGAAGTGCTTTCTGGGAAAGCAATTTGAGTAACTAATAATGAAGATCCGCTGCTTGACAAAACTTCAACATGTACATGAGGAGCTCTGCCTTGGTACCATCCTGGATAGATAGAAATAAATGAAACTTCTCCTTTAGCATTTGTTGTTTGTCTTCCTCTTAAAAAATGAACAGAAGTATAATCTGTCTGCTGCATTTGAGTTCCGCCGTATTCAGAATAATTGCCGTCTTTGTCGCAATGCCATACATCAACTAAAACATTCGATAGAGGCAGGCAGTTATTGTTTTTATTTTCAATAATTAAATTGATTAATAGGGCAACTCCAACTCGGTCCGATTTTATATTTTCTAAAACTAATTGACTTGGTGTTTTGATAGGAAAAGGACCTTTAGTTTCAGATGGTGAAACTGTGCAGCTTCCGTTACCAGATAAGTCTGTGCCAGAATCATCATTATCACTTTTAGAGCACGATTCTAATATTTTTGAAGCACCAGCCAAAGCTGTGATGCCCAAAAGACCATTTCGGATGAATTTTTTTCTGTCCATAATTTCAAGGTTTAATTTACAGTAGTTTTAATTTCATCTAATTTTAGATTTAAATGCACGCGGTAAAATTGGCTGTCTTGGTTTATAGTTAGTTCATGAGCATTTGGGTAAAGTAAATCCAGTCTGTTTTGGATATTTACTAGTCCAATACCTGAATTTTCAGGGTCTTTTATATAGTTTTCAATTGTATTTTCAATCCAAAAATCAAGGTTGTTTTCTGAAATGAAAATTTTAATTTTGATATGTGCTGCACCTTTATAATCTGTTCCGTACTTAAAGGCATTCTCAACAAATGATATCAGCAGTAAAGGTTCAATAAACTTATTTTTAGTGTCGCCATGAACATTAATTACAATATCTTCAATGTTGTTAAGTCTTAGTTTTTGCAGTTCAATATAATTCTGAATATAATTTATTTCCTTTTCTAAAGCTACCGTTTTATTATCTGTTTCGTACAGCATATAACGCATTAACTCAGATAATGTGACGATGGCATCAGGGACCAAATCAGATTTTTTATGTGCTAGAGAATAAATACTGTTTAGAGAATTGAATAAAAAATGCGGATTGGTTTGTTTGCGCAAATAAGTCAATTCCGTATTTGTTCGATGCGTTTCGGCAATTAGTTTGTTTTGTTCGTTGCTGTAAAACTCTGTCAGGGTTCTAATAATTGCACTTATGGTAAGAATTAAAATATAGAAAAAGGAAGGGCCGATTTTAAAGAAAAGCGGACGTTTCATTTCGATTTTTAAGTTGTCGGTTTTTCGTAAAAGTACAGTTTCATTTGGCATGAAATGTGGGCGGGCAATATTTGAAGGAGGTAAATGTCTGAATTCAGGAATAAAATAATTAATTCTGATGATCATAAAAGCAGCAATAATTATAAATGCAAATAAAAAATACTGCCAGTACTTTTTTTGTAAAAGAAGGGACGGAACCATGTAATAATAGTTGAGGTAAAACAACATTATTCCTGATGCCCACTGAACATAAAAATCATTATTGATCCTAAACGGACTTTCATAAAACTGAATTAAAGAAGTCAGAATGAAGAAAACCCATATAATACAATGGAATAGAATTTTATTTGAGTTAGTATTTTTGATGGCTCCGATTTTCATTTATAATTTTATTTTTAATAAAATTAATTCATTTTTGTTTACTGTTGGTGATAAGTTTTGGCTGAGTTTTTCAATCACTAAATGAGCAGTTTTTAATGCATCATCTTCTGTCGAAAAACTTTTGTTGTCACTTATTACGGGTATAATCGATTGTTTAATAATGATTTTGTCTTTATACAAAATCGAGTATCCCCAGCCAGAAGTGGTTTGAAAAGTTTCTGTTCTATAGGCCTCTTTTTTTTCACAAGAAACCATTTGTAAAACAAGACACAAAAGCAATAAATTCTTCTGGATGTTACTCCAGAAGAATTGTTTAGTATTAATTATCATTGTCATTTTGTTCCTCCAAAGGTTTAAATTCCCAAGCATCATCAAAATAAGAAGAACCAATTCTTCCTAACATATAAAAACCGCGATTATTTATAGTAAAACCTACAGCATCAGTTCTTGTTGCGCCTTCAAGCGGAGTTCTTTCAACCCAAAGATCAGTAGTTGGGTTGTACTCCCAAATTGTTTTTATATTTTCGCCTCCAACTACGTATCCTAGTCCATTCATGCTAAAACTTGATGCATTGGCACGTACAATTGCATATTCGTCATTATACGAATAATCATCAGTGGTATTTTTATCAATATCTCTTTTTCTTGTCCAAGTATCAGTTGCAGGGTCAAATTCCCAAAAATCTCCCTGGTAAACACTATTATTAATTCCTGTAGCCAGATACGCTTTATCAGCAATTACAAATACAGTTGCATTGCGTCTTTTATTACCGCTAAAACCGTTTACAAGTGTCCAGCTGTTTGCTTGATCATCATATTGATAGAAATCTTTTAGATAGTTTCCATCATAACCAGTTCCAAAATAAGCTTTTCCTCCAGCCTGAAAACCTACAGCAGCATAACGAGCTGTTCCAGCAAAATCTGTTTTTTGAGTCCAGCTGTTGTTGGAAGGATCGTATTGATAAAAATCCTTCAGTTTATTAGTTCCGTCATAACCAAGTCCAATGTAACCTTTATTGTTTAATGCAAAGCTAGATGCAGAACTTCTTCCTACACCAATAAAGTCTGCTTTTTGCTCCCAATAGTCTCCATTTGAGTTGTAAGCCCATAAATCTTTCAAGTATACATCGCCGGTATAACCAGCAGCAACATAAGCATAATCACCAATTACAAAACTTGTGGCGCTAGACCTTGCCGGCCCATCAAAAGCTGATTTCTTTACCCAGTTTCCCATTAATTCATCATCCTCGTTGTCATTGCTGCAGCTTATAAAGAAGAGACTAGAAAGTAATGAAGCGAATAATATTCCTTTTTTAAAATTATTCATAGTGTATTAAAATTTATTTATTGGTTCAAAAGTAGGTTGGAGAAGGATTTAAAAAAAAGAAGATATATGTATTGCCCATTTTGATAGACTAAATCAGACTTTTTAAAGGCGAATGAGTTATTGATGTTACTTTATCTATTGTAGATGCTTTTTTGCCTTTTATAGAACAAAAATGTAAGACTGTATATGTTATGATGCCGTCTAAACCACGCCATTATATATTTGCGCAAAAAATTGATTATGCGTAAGTTATTGTTTGTGTTGTTTGTTGCTTTTACATTATTTTCATGCGGAACAGATACTGATGCAGGAGAGTTTGTAGTTGGATCTGATTATTTGGCGTTGAACAATAAGGTTGTTATGATTGATACTGTAACGGTCGAAATGTCTACCATAAATTTTGATTCGCTGGTGACTTCAAACCAAAGCCGAATCCTGGTTGGAAATTACGATGATCCTATTTTTGGTAAGGTAAAATCGAGTAGTTATTTTCAGTTGTCATCAAGTAATTATGCTTTAAATAATGAAGGTTCCGATACAGAGAATGTTAATTATGTTTTTGATTCCATTTCTATGGTGTTAAAGTATGATAACTATTTTTATGGCGATACAACTAAAATTCAAACATTTAATATTCATCGCTTAACGCAAAAAGTAAAACCAAATACTGATTCTGGAAGTTTTTATAATAATTCGAGTTTGAGTTACGATGAGGAAAGTTTGGGAACATTTTCATACAAGCCGCGCCCAGTTGGAAAAGATTCGATTAATATAAAAATGAGTAATGTATTTGGAGAAGCTCTTTTTCAAAAAATAAAGAAAAGAGATATTACAGATTTTGACTCTTTTACAGAGTATCTAAAAGGGCTTGTAATTGTACCATCATCGTCTAACTCGTCAAGTGTTATTGGGTTTAATACTTCCAAGAGTTTAGTGCGTTTGTATTACTCCAAATATCAAGCGGGTGTTGATGAGGTTCCTTTTGTGATCGATTTTTCTATTTTAGATGCTACAAAGCAGTTTAATTCTATTTCATTAGATAAAACAGGAACGTTAATTCAAAATCTGCCTATATCGAGCAGTAAACTTTCGAGCACAGCGACTAACGGACAGGGATTTATTCAGTCTGGAACAGGAGTGGCTTGTCGTATCGATTTTCCAAACTTAAGACAGTTGAAATATATTTCAGATAACGGCGCTATTGTCGATGCTCAATTGATTTTAAAACCAGTTAATAATTCTTATTCTGAAAAATACCCACTTGCAGATTCCTTAAAAATATATGTAGGCGACAATTTAAATAGAATAAGCAGTTCGTTATTGAATTCTGCTGGAGCAGCAGTTTATGGTATTTTGAATAAGAAAAGCGATGAGTTCAACGAAAACATCGGATATACTATTCCGTTGGGTAATTTTTTACAAAAGGAAATGCTTCGAGCTTCTGATTCTAAATCTTCTTTGATCCTTACGCTTCCTGGTATTTCTAAAACCGTAGATCGAATTGTTTTAGGGGATCAAAAGCATTTAAACAATAAAATTCAACTAAAAATATATTACATCTCTTATTAAATGAAAAATAAAATAGTTTTTATTTACTGCGCCATTTTAATATCGTTTGCATCATTTTCTCAAAGTATTTCAAGTTCGCCGTATTCATTGTATGGAGTAGGCAGTTTGTATGATGCTGATTTTGGATTGCTTCCTTCAATTGGATCAGCGGGAATTGCACTGCCATCAGATAGCTTTATTAATAATCTTAATCCAGCTTCATTAGGTTCACTTCCATTAAATCATTTTATGTTTGATGTTGGTGGTAAAGCTATTGCGACAACCTATCAAAACAATTCAAAAAAGGAGAATCGTAACAATTTTCAATTTTCTCATATTGCTTTTGCTTTTCCAGTTACTAAAAATTCTGGTTTTAGTGTTGCGTTACGTCCGTATTCTAGCTCGGCATTTAAAATTTCTAATCTTATCCTGCCAATCTCAGATAGTCAGGAATCTTATAGTTTATCAGCAACAGGTTCAGGAGGATTAAATAATTTTGATTTTTCTTATGGGTATCGATTTGGTAAAAAACTTACGGTAGGAGCGTCTGCAGCTTTGTTATTTGGAAACACTGTTGATGACAGAGTTTTTACAATTCTCAATTCAATCACTACTATACATAAAAAAACAGATTATAACGGACTTCGTGCAACGTTAGGAACTCAGTATAAAATTGATTCTACGTTTACTATTGGTGCAACAGTTAAATTACCGGCACAAATTAAAGGTTCAAAAGTACAGTCAGTTGAGTCGATCAATGATGAGGTGGTGAGCGATATTCAACCTGAAACAGTTTCTGATGTAGACGATTATTATATGCCTTTAGAAATTGGAATTGGTATTAGTAAACGATTCAAAAAAGTCTTGAATATGACTTTTGATTATGAAAAAAGTTTATGGAATGATACGAAACAATCTGGTTTCTATGGTGATTATGTAAATCAAGACAGATTTGCGTTAGGTTTTACTTATTTTAACGAAAAACGAAATTACAGAAAATATTGGGACAGGGTCAAATATTCTGCAGGTGCAAATTTTGATACGGGATATCTTGAAATAGACGGAAAAAGAATCAACAATGCTTCAATTTCAATTGGAGTTAATCTGCCTATCGAAAATACTTTTTCGGCCTTAAATATTTCATATTCGTACGGGCAAAAAGGAAGTATTTCAAACAATTTAATCAAAGAAAATTATCATAAATTGTCTGTAAACTTATCTTTAGATGGTATTTGGTTTGTTAAGAGAAAAATAGAATAAAATTAGAAATCTTTTTGGACTACGTTGTACTTATGTTCTAAAATGGAATCTAAAACAACTGGATTTGAATTAACGTAAAATATAGGTTCGCTTTTTTGAGCTGTTGTAAAACCAACTTTTTCGCGTAAAATATTTTGAGTTTGTCTTGCTACTGCTTCTCCAGAATCTATAATCTGAATATGTTCAGGAAGTATTTTTTTAATCTGAGGAATTAAATAGGGGTAGTGGCTGCATCCTAAAACAAGATAGTCAATGTTTGCATCTATCATAGGCTGCAAGTATGATTCTAAAAGCTGTGTCATTTCAGTAGAATACAAATTTCCATCTTCAATTAACTGAACTAGTCCATAACCAACCTGTTCAATAATCGTTGTGTTTTGAAACATTTCTGCAGTTTTATTAAACAACTCACTGTTTAATGTTCCTTTTGTAGCCAGGATACCAATAACTTGCGTTTTAGAGTTATTGGCTGCAGGTTTTATCGCAGGTTCAATTCCAATAAACGGAATGTCATAATCATTACGGAGTTCACGAATAGCATTAGTTGTCGCTGTATTGCACGCTACAACAATTAATTTGCATTTCATTTCCAGTAAAAAATCAACATTTTTTTTACTTAAAGCAACAATCTGTTCTTTGGTTTTTTGACCATACGGAGCATTTTTACTATCGGCTAGATAAATTGTTTTTTCATTTGGAAGTAAGTCATGAATAGCGCTCCAAATTGAAGTTCCTCCAATTCCAGAGTCAAAAACACCTATAGGATTATCGTTTGTCATAGTGCAAATTTAGTATTTTTTGAAACAAAATGATAGTTGAAATTAATTGTAATTTGCGAATGATATGTCTTTTTTATTTTAAATAAATGTAAAAAAAAACTGTTCAAATTTTTTAAAAATTTGAACAGTTTTTAATTAAAGAATTCGTTTTTATTAGAATCCTAAATCTTTTTTTACATCAGCAGTAATGTTTGGACCATCAGCTAATAAAAGAGTAGAACCATCTAAAACATATTGGAAACCTTTAGCTTTTCCAATTTTTTGGATAGAAGCTCTTACTTTTTCCATTAATGGTTTTACGATGTCAGTTTCTTTTTGTTGCAATTCTTTTTGAGCATTGTCTCTATAGTCAACAATTCTTTTTTGCATGTCTTGAACTTCTTTAGAACGATCTCCATTAACAGCTTCTGTTACAGTTGCAGCTTCAGCTTCGTACTTTTTGATTTTAGTTTGATATTCATCAACCATTTTTTTGTATTCAGCATCATACGTACCACTTAATTTTTGCAGTTGATTTTGAGCATCAAGCATAGCAGGCATTTTCGACATAATGTCGCTTACATCAACATGGGCAACCTTCGCCTGTGCGTTCATTGTGTTACTTGCTCCTAAAATTAGTATTGCAGCAATTAGTAAAGTTTTGATTTGTTTCATCATTTTTAAAATATTAATTAATTATTGGTCGTATTAGTTTTTTGTGTTTCGGCTTCTCTTGCTTTTTTCGCCGCTTCTCTTTCTTCTAATATTTTTTTTCTTCTTTCTTCTAATTCTTTTTTACGCTGTTCGTAAAGTTTTTGTCTTTCGGCTGCTTTGTCTACTGCAGGTGCAGCTGTTGTTGTTTCAGCTGCTGCTGGTTTTGCTGTCGTACCATCAGTTTTAACTGCTTCGGTTGTTTTTGCTGCCTGAGTTGTTTTTGCTGGTTCAGAAACCGTGCCATTTTTTTTAGCTTCTCTTTCTTCTAGTATCGCTTTTCGCCTGTCATCATACTCTTTTTTCTTGGCTTCTTGCTCTAGTCTTCTGTCTTCAATAAGCTTTTCTCTAGCGGCTTTTCTTTCATCTAGAACTTTTTGTCGATCAGCCATAGCAGGATTTTCATCGATAGCATTTTCTTTACTTTCTTGTACTTCCTGATCTTTCAATTGTTTTTTCGTCAATTGTTCTCTTTTGTCAGTTCTGTTCAAGATACGTATAACCTGATCGCTGATATCAAATCTTTTGTTGCTGAAAAGCATTGTCAAATCTGATGATTTATCAAAAACAAAATCGTAATTTTTAGCTTCTGCAATATCTTGAACGGCAGTAAATACCTGATCTTGAATTGGCTTTGCCAAAGCAGCTTTTTGTCGAATTAGATTTCCGTCAGCTCCAAATTGTTTTTGCTGATAATCCAGCATTTCATTTTCTAAGAACTTAATTTCAGTTTCTTTTTCATCAATTAATTCTTTGGTTAACAAAGCTTTTTCTGCTTTAAGGTTTTCCTTAAGTGTATTGATGTTTGTTTTTTTTGTTTCTATTTCTTGTTTCCACTTTTGAGCTTTCAACTCTAATTGTGATTTTGCTTCTTTATAATCAGAAACATTTTCCAAGATATATTCCATATCTATGTAACCAATTCTAGTTGTCTTGCCTTGTGCCTGACTTGTATTAGCTACAATCAAGGCTAAAAATATAAATAAAAATTGTTTTCTCATAACATTACTTTATTCGATGATTTTTAACCAAACGTATTATTTCTAAAATTGTTGTCCAATTATAAAGTGAGTTTCCCAGCCATTTGCTTTGTTTGTAACAGATCCTGGCAGAGCATCGAAACCATAACCAAAATCGATTCCTAATAATCCAAACGCAGGCATGAATACACGTAAACCAGCTCCAGCAGAACGATATAAATCGAACGGGTTGTAATCCCTGAATGTTGGATATGATGAACCTGCTTCTAAAAACGTCAAGGCATAGATCGATGCAGATGGTTTTAATGTTATTGGATAACGTAACTCCATTGAGAATTTGTTGTAAATAGTTGCTCCAATTTGCTGCCCGTATCTAGAACTTGTTTTGTCTTCAATAATTGGCGTCAATGAGTTGTTCGGATATCCTCTTAGCTGTACAGTCTCTCTACCATCCATAGAATACTGCGCCATTCCGTCTCCTCCTAAATAAAAACGTTCAAACGGTACAACACCTCTAGATTGATCGTAAGCACCTAAGAAACCAAATTCTGTTAATGTTCTTAAAACTAATTTTCCATATACCTTAGTATACCAGTCTGCTTTAAATTTAACCTTATAATATTCTAACCAGTTGTATTTTTTCTGATCGACTTTTGCTTGATCTGTATCTGCATTTGCATAATCAGATCCCACACTTACTGTTTGGTTACTACCATTTATAGATTCACTTTTTGTGTAATCTCCAGGATTTATTGGTTGCCCGTCAGCTCCTGTAGTAGTGGTTGTACCAGTATATCTTGTTTTGTATTCTTTTTCATTTCCTAAGTTAGCATAATCTACTCCATTAAATAATGAATATGGAGGTGTTACTTTAGCAGAGACACTAAACTCAGAACCATAAGTTGGGAATATTGGGTTAACCCCTTTATTACTTCTTGAAATTCCAATAGTGTAAGCTAAGTTTCGTGATGCTCCATTACCAAAGGTAAATAAACCAGTAAAGTAATTATTCAAATCATAATGCTGGTAACTTACAGATTGTGATAATACGAAATAATCATCTGGCACAGTAAGACGTTTTGCTAAACCAACTTGTACTGTAAAAATATTAAAACTTTGGCTTCTATCAACAGTTCTTGTAACATAATTATTATTAAACTGTTTACTGTACGAGATAGATGAGCTAAATTGTACTGGTTTTTTTCCTCCAAACCAAGGTTCAGAAAATGATAAACTGTAAGTTTGGAAATAAGTACTTCCTTGTAAACGTAATGATACTTTTTGTCCATCTCCCATTGGAAGCGGTTTGTAAGCATCTTTGTCAAATAATTTACGTGCCGAAAAGTTGTTGAATGATAATCCTAACGTTCCAATGAAACCGCCGCCGCCGTAACCTCCTTGAAGTTCAACCTGGCTAGATCCTTTTTCTACTAATTGGTATTCGATATCTACTGTTCCTGCTCCTGGATCAACGTTTCTAAATTCAGGCTTGATAGACTCAGGATCAAAGAATCCTAATTGTCCAATTTCACGAATTGTTCTAACTAATTCTTCTTTGCTGTATTTGTTTCCTGGTTTTGTTCTTAACTCACGATAAATTACGTGGTCATTTGTTTTGTCGTTACCAGTAACGTATATTTTGTTGAAATAGGCAATTGGACCTTCGGTAATTCTAATTTCAAAATCAATAGTATCATTAACCGTTTTTACCTCTACAGCATTGATTTTTGAGAACAAATAACCGTTGTTTTGGTACAAGTTTGTAATATCCTCACCATCAGGTTTTGAATTGTCTGCAATTCTTTTTTCAAGCATTACACCATTATAAACTTCTCCTTTTTTGATTCCTAAATAACGATTTAACTGCTGATCTGAGTAAACTGTATTTCCTAAGAATTTTATGTTTCCAAAGTAATATTTGTTTCCTTCTTCAACATTAATTTTAATGCCAAGCATATTTTTCTCTTTGTTATATTTAACAGAGTCATAAATAATACGTGCATCACGATATCCTTTTTCTTTGTATGCCGAAATAACTTTTTCTAAGTCGGTTTTGTATTTTTCTGGAATAAATTTAGAAGCTTTTAAAACACGGAAAACATTTTTCTGTTTCGTGTCTTTCATCGCAGCTCTTAATTGACTTTCTGTAAGTTGTTTATTTCCAGTGAAGTCGATATTGCTGATTTTTACTTTGTCGCCTTTATCTATACGCACCAACATATTAACCTGATTACCGGCAATTGTATCTGGTGTGGTTGTAATGGTAACTTTAGTATTGTAAAAACCGTCTTTTTTGTATTTGTTTTCGATGTAGTTTTTCGTGGTAGTAATTAAGTTCTCGTTTACAATTTTGTTTTTGGTTAAATTGTTGTCCTTAATTAAAGCTTCGATTTTGCTTTTCTTTACACCAGTGATTTTAACTTCATTAAGCTTTGGGAGCTCAACAATATTTAAATCTAGATAAATACTGTCATTTTGAACTCTATTAATGTAAAAAGCGATTTCGTCAAAAAGACCAAGCTTACCCAATTTTTTAATTGCACCCGTGATTTCTTCTCCCGGTACGGTTATTTCCTGGCCAGTTTGAAGTCCAGAAAACGTTACTACAGTTTGTTCGTTAAAGCTAATTTTACCAACTACAGAAACTTTGGCCAGTATATACTTTTTTCCTTGATCAAAAGGAACTCTTTCTTGTGCTTTAATTTGTGAAAAACTACCCAAAAGTAAAAGGGTAAAGACTATTTGTATTCTTTTTTGTAACACTAAAAAATTATTTAATTTGTTCACTGGTTTTTCCAAATCTACGTTCTCTTTTTTGATAACTAATAATAGCCTCATATAAATCTTGATCTTTAAAGTCTGGCCACAAGACATTAGTAAAATACAATTCTGCATAGGCGATCTGCCATAGCAAAAAATTACTTATTCTATGTTCTCCACTTGTTCGTATTAACAAATCTACATCAGGTAAATTTTGCGTGTAAAGATGCTCATTTATAATTGAATCGTCAATAGCGTCTATTGAAATTATATTATTTTTAACTTTATCACTGATGATTCTAACGGCATTTACCAATTCTTCTCTCGATCCGTAACTTAAAGCTAGCGTAAGAGTAAGACGAGTGTTGTTTTTAGTTTTATCAATTACATCAAGGAGCTCTCTTTGTGCGGATTTTGGTAATTTTTCAAGATTCCCAATTGCATTAAGTCTGATGTTGTTTTCTTGAAGCGTAACTAGTTCTTTTTTTAATGAATTGATTAAAATTTTCATTAATGCTTCAACTTCTAGTTTAGGACGGTTCCAGTTTTCTGTAGAAAAAGCATATAAGGTTAAGTACTCGATACCAAGCTTAGCACAAGTTGTAATTGTTTTTTTTACAGATTTTGTACCATTTTCATGTCCAAATGCTCTTAGAAAGCCTTGTTGTTTGGCCCAGCGTCCATTTCCGTCCATAATAATGGCCAGATGTTTTGGTAAGTTTGATTGATCTATAGAGTCTATTAAATTCATTGTATTATTGTGCGCAATAGCAAGGTTTTTGTCCAAAGGTATACGTTAGTGTTAAACCTGAGAAAACATACCAATCATTGTTGTTTAAATTTCCAAATTTTAAAATGTTTGCATTGTTGGTGTTTGGATTGCTGCCATCAATGTTATCTGTAAATGTATATCGTGCTCCAACTTCGGCCGCTAAGACAAAGCGAGATGTTATATTTGATTTTATACCCAGTGTCATTGGTATTGCAAATGAATTTGAGTTTGTACTTTGTGTAATATTTTGGGTTGTCTTATAGCGATACAATCCGTCATAAATAAAAAAACTTAATCCAGAGTATATATAAGGTGTAATTTTTCTGTGATAATCATGCAAATTAAAATCAAAAAAATTAAACTCCAAACCCGCAGAGATTTCTTTTATATTATTTTCAAAACGATATCCCCTTCCGCTTCTTCCTGTTTCATCTGAGTCTAAATCATTTCCCGTAATCGTAGATTGCGTGTAAGAAATTCGATAAGAGTGACGAGGGCTTTTATTCCATTTATACAAAACGCCAAAAGCCAGTTTATCAGGATTTATGTAAGTTGTACTTCCTACATCGCCTACAAAGTTGCTTCCACCAAGAAAAACACCAATCTCATTGATTTGAGCATTTAGTGTAATAAAGGGAAAAAAACATAACAATAAATTAAAAATTTTCTTCATTTAATTCAGAATTGCGTGCAAATATAATAATTATCAATACGAATCAACGTTCCTTTACATAAATGTGCTTTTTTTTCAATTTACAATATGAATTTGAGACATTTAATGATGATTCACTACAGGCAGAACGAGAAAATGTCCTATTATCGTATAGTGTTAAGTAAGAAATAGGGTTAGTTTCTCTTGTCTTCGCCCCAAAGCAGTTTGTTTCTTAATGTTTTTAAGAAAGTTTCGCCTGGTATTTCGACCATTTTTATTTTGTAATCAGTTTTTTTGATCTTTAAAATTGATTCGTTTTTTACAGAAGAAGTTCTAGAGTCTAATGAAACCAAATATTGATCTTCTCTGCCTGAAACGCGCAATGTAATTTCTGTGTCGTCTGGTATAACAAGTGGTCTTGCGGTTAAGTTATGCGGTGCAATAGGAGTAATGACTAGACTTTTTACATCTGGCGTTAAAATTGGTCCGCCGCAGCTTAATGAATATCCTGTAGAGCCGGTAGGGGTAGAAATGATCAAGCCGTCTGCCCAATACGAACTTAGGTATTCGTTGTTTAGGTGAGTTTCTACAGTAATCATCGAAGTAGTATCCTTTCGGCTTACTGTAACTTCGTTCATTGCGAAATTAAGTTCTGCAAAGGCGTCATTTTTAGGTTCGCACGTTAAACCAAGTAATGTTCGTTCAGATGTTGTGTAGTTTTGGTCAATAACATACTGCAGTAAGCTGTCGATATTTTCTTTTTGAACTTTCGCCAAAAAACCTAATCTGCCTGCATTTATACCTAAAAGTGGAACACCTGAACTGCGAACTAAAGCAGCTGCTCTTAACATTGTTCCGTCGCCTCCAATACTAATCAACATCTCAAAGCTATCATCTAAAATTGTGCTTGATGAAAAAGTAGAATACTCTTTTTTGACAAGCTGCTTTTCATAGAGCATTTCCAAAAAGTTTTCTTCAATTACAATTTCGACATTATTTGAAGTAAGAAACAAGAAAATGTCTTTTATAATTGGTTCAGTGCTGTTTTGATAATATTGTCCGTAAATGGCTATTTTCATTCGTCTTAATTAGATAATGAGGAAATGTGTTAATTTGATAATTTATTTAGTTGAGAACATTTTCTAATTTTCTCATTGACCAATTTTCTAATTTAAATATTAAGATATTTGTCTAAATAATCAGAGCGTTCTTTTAAGCTGTTAATATAAGTGTCTTCTTGATGCTCTGAGATTATTTCATAACCATATCTTCTGTAAGTTTGAATTATTTCATTCATTGCACCTAATCCTATTTTTATGGTAATTTGAACATTCTCTAAATCAGCTTCAGAGACAAAGCATCCTAATATCTTTCCGTTATTGCTTTCGACGATTTGCGTAACCTCACTCATAGAATAATCTAAAAGACCTTTTTGAACAATAATAATTCCGCCTTGCTCTTTTATAAAAGGAGTTTCTTGAAAGAACTTCATAATGTCCTCTATTTCATAATAGCCTACATAGGAGTTGTTTTCGTCAAGAACAGGAATTGTATTGGTGTGGTTTTTTGCAAAAACTTCTAAAACATCCAGCCAAATCATTGATTTTCTAGCAAAAAAACGTTCTAAAGTATATTTGTAATCAATTATTTTTTTATCTGAATCAAAAGTTTCAACATCATCAGAAGAAATACTTCCAATGAAAATTCCTTCCTCCAAAACAGGGAAATGAGAAAAATTTACCTCGGCAAAAAAGTCTTGAACCGATGCTATAGTTTCCTGACCATCAATTGGTCCGAAATCATTGGTGATATAGTTTGTAATTTCTGTCATAAATCAATTGGAGATATTTAATGCAAAATAATCAAAAAATACCAAAAACTGCTGCGTTTTACTTTGTATTTTTGTCGTAACAAATATAGTGTTACTAGAATTAATTATCTATTTATATGACAAAGTTAAGTGTAAATATCAATAAAATCGCAACGCTTAGAAACGCACGTGGCGGAAATGTTCCTGATTTATTAAAAGTTGCTGTCGATATACAACGTTTTGGAGGACAAGGAATCACGATTCATCCACGTCCAGACGAACGACATATTCGGTATCAAGATGCGCGCGATTTAAAAGCAATTGTTACTACAGAATATAATATTGAAGGAAATCCGCAGCATAATTTTATTGATTTAGTTCTTGAATGCAAGCCTGATCAAGTTACATTGGTGCCAGATGCAATTGGTGCAATAACCTCTTCGGCAGGTTGGGATACAATAGCAAATCAATCTTATTTAACAGAAGTTATTCAAGAGTTCCAACGAAACGGAATTAGGACTTCTATTTTTGTAGATCCAGTTTTGGAGGTTATTGAAGGAGCGAAAAAAACAGGAACAGATCGAATTGAATTGTACACTGAAGCTTTTGCACATCAATATGATTTGGGGAATAAAAAAGGAATAGATCCTTATGTTGAAGCTGCAAAATTGGCAAATGAATTAGGGTTAGGAATAAATGCCGGACATGATTTGAGTTTAGATAATATTCAGTTTTTCAAACAAAACATTCCAGGATTATTAGAGGTTTCTATTGGTCATGCTTTGATTTCAGAAGCGCTTTATCTTGGTTTAGATAATGTTGTAAATATGTATTTGAATAAATTGAAATAAGTTTCCAAAAAGATTCTTAGAAAGGATAAATAAATATTTAATGTAAAATAAATGTTATACTCAAAAATAGAAGGCGAAGGAAAACCATTCATTATCATGCATGGATTTCTTGGAATGTCTGACAATTGGAAAACACTTGCAGGACAATATGTAGAAGCAGGATTTCAGGTTCATATTTTAGATTTACGAAATCATGGGCGCAGTTTTCATTCTGATGAATGGAGTTATGAAGCAATGGTTCAGGATGTATTTGAATATTGTAATGCGAATAATTTGACTAGAATTGATATTCTTGGGCATTCAATGGGAGGAAAAGTAGCTATGCTTTTTGCGGCAACACACCCGGAAATTGTAGATAAATTAATCGTTGCAGATATTGGTCCTAAATTCTATAAACAGCACCATCAAGATATTTTGGCGGGGTTGAATGCAGTTGATTTTTCTGTAAAACCAAGTCGAAATGATGTTGAAGAAATAGTAGCGCAATACGTGCCTGACTTTGGAACTCGCCAGTTTTTATTAAAAAATTTATATTGGAAAGAACCTGGTCAGTTAGCATTTAGATTTAATCTCGCTGTTTTTAATAATAATTTGGATGCAATTGGAAAACCGCTGGCAGATAATTTGGTTTTTGATAAACCGACATTATTTATTCGTGGCGGAGCATCGGGGTATATTTTAGATTCAGATCTTGAAGATATTCGAAAACATTTTCCTAATTTAAAATTAGAAACCATTCCAAATGCGGGGCATTGGCTTCATGCTGAAAATCCAAAAATGTTTTTTGAATTGACAACAACGTTTTTAAAAGAGTAACTTTTTTTGATAAAAAAAATGTTACTTTTATTAAAATTTAAAAAGAAAAAGATATGAAATTATTACTTAGACTTCTTGTTACGGCTGCTTTGGTTTTGTTAATTGCTAACTTTCTTACAGGAGTGCATGTGGCCAGTTTTACTACAGCAATTATCGTTGCAGTGGTTTTAGGGTTATTGAATCTTTTTATAAAACCAATACTGGTTATTTTGACATTGCCGGTAACAGTGGTTACATTGGGATTGTTTTTATTGGTTATTAATGCCGTCATCATTTTGTTGTGCACTAATATTGTAGGAGGATTTGCAGTTGATTCACTCTGGACAGCTTTATTGTTTAGTGTTATATTATCTATTCTGCAATCTATTGCATATAAAATAGTAGGAGACGATAAATAAAGGCATTAAAGTGACTTAAAAACCACTTCAAATACAATATATTAAAAACTTGGTTGGGTTGCAAAAATTTTATAATTTTGCAACCCAATTTTATTATGTAAATTAAAGAAGAAGATGGATATTAAAAGAGTAGCAATAGACGCTGTGAATGAAACGATTGTATTAAACGTTGTTCACATGGATTATAAAGGTCAAGTAGCAAAAAGAATAAACGAAAAAATGCCATTGGCTACCGTGAAAGGTTTTAGAAAAGGACAAGTTCCTAAAGACCTTGTTGAAAAACAATACGGAAAAGCGATCAAGCAAGAAGAAGTTAAAAAAGTAGTTGATTTAGCTTTAGAGCGTTTTGTTCAATCTGAAAGATTAAATCTTTTAGGAACTCCTCTTGCTAAAGAAAACGAAAACTTTGATTGGGATGCTGAAGAACTAACTTTCGAATATGAAATTGGTTTAGTTCCAAACTTCGAAATTGATTTAGAAGCAAAAAATAATATCGTAAAATATATCGTAACGGCTGATGATAAATTAATCGACGGTCAAGTAGAGCGTATCCAAAAACAATTCGGAAAAGCAATCCCGCAAGAAGTGGTGTCTGCAGATTCTGATTTAACTGGAACTTTCTCAAACGAAGAAAAAGGTATCAACAATACAACTACAATTTCATTATCTACTTTCAATAAAGCTGCTGGAGATAAATTCATCGGTAAAAAAGTTGGAGATGTTGTTGCAGTAAGCACAAAAGGTTTATTTGAAGACGATCACCAATTAATGGATTACTTAAAAGTATCTCATGATGATGTTCACGGTTTAGATATCGAAGTAAACTTTACAATCGAAGCAATCAACGGAGCTGAATTAGCTGAATTAAACCAAGAGTTATTTGATAAACTTTTTGGAGAAGGAAAAGTAGCTTCTTTAGAAGATTTAAAATCTAAAATTAAAGAAGACGCTGAAGCTCAATTTGCACAACAAGCAGATCAAAAATTATTATTAGACGTTCAAGATTTCTTGATCGAAAGCACAAAATTTGATTTACCAGCTGAATTCCTTAAAAAATGGTTACAAACTGTTGGAGAGAAAAAACTTTCTGCAGAAGAAGCTGAAGTGGAATACGCAAGATCTGAAAAAGGTTTACGTTTTCAATTAATCGAAGGAAAAGCTATGGCTCAAAGCAATATCCAAATTACATTTGATGATTTGAAAGCTTTTACAACAAACGCTATCAAACAACAAATGGCTCAATTTGGTCAAACTAACCCAACTGACGAAGAAGTTCAAGGAATTGTAGCAAGAGTTTTATCTAACCAAGAAGAGGTGAAAAGACTTTCTGAGCAAGTTGTAGCAGAGAAATTGTTAGAATTGTTTAAAGAAAAAGCAAATCCAACAACTAAAGAAGTAACTTACGAAGAATTTATTGCTGCTTCTTACGGAGAATAAATTTTAGTCTGAAAGTCGAAAGTTGTAAAGTCAAAAGTTAAGAAGCAGACTTCATTAACTTGATTTTAAAAATTAAGATTTTATTACAGAAACTGAAAGATAAAAATAATTATATTTGAACGTCAATGGAAGTTTTTCTTCTATTGACGTTCTTTTTTTTTGTTTCAGGTTTCAGTTGGTGAACGTTTCTTAGTTAAAAAAAAAACTTAGTCCCGATAACTATCGGGATAGCAGCTTGAAACCTTAGTATTTTAAAAAAGAAGACAAATTGACATCCTTTAGAAAGAGGTACAACCTTTGATAAAAGAATATATACATTAAATAAAGTAAAACTTAGAACAGATACATATGAACTACGGTAAAGAATTCAAAAAATTTGCTACAAAGCACCAAGGAGTAAACGCGATGTACTATGACAAAATCATAGCAGCGATGAATCCAACTAATATGACTCCATATATTATCGAAGAACGTCAGTTGAATATTTCTCAATTAGATGTGTTTTCAAGATTGATGATGGATAGAATTATTTTTTTAGGAACAGGTATCGATGATCAAATTGCAAACATCGTTCAAGCTCAATTACTATTTTTAGAAAGTGCTGATGCTTCAAAAGATATCCAAATTTACTTAAACTCTCCAGGAGGAAGCGTTTATGCAGGATTAGGAATTTATGACACGATGCAATACATCAAGCCAGACGTAGCAACAATTTGTACAGGAATGGCAGCTTCTATGGGAGCGGTTTTATTATGTGCAGGAGCGGCAGGAAAACGTTCGGCTTTACCACATTCAAGAGTTATGATTCACCAGCCATCAGGGGGAGCACAAGGAGTTGCAACTGATATGGAAATCAACTTACGCGAAATGTTGAAATTGAAAGATGAATTATACAACATCATCTCGCAGCATTCAGGACAAACTTTTGATAAAGTACACAAAGACAGTGAGCGTGATTACTGGATGATTGCTGACGAAGCAAAAGAATACGGAATGATTGATGAAGTATTAAGAAGAGGATAATCTTTTAAGCTTCTAAGTTGCTAAGACACTAAGGTTCTAAGTGTTCTTTGCGATTTAAATTTTAAATAAAAAAATAAAAATATTAAGCTGTAAGGAGTTAAGTTTTAAAGTTTTAATTGAAAAGCTTAGAAACTTAGTATCTTTGCAGCTTAGTAACTTAAATAAAGAATGGCAAAAGTAGTATTAGAATGTTCGTTTTGTGGAAGAAAAAAGCCAGAAACTAATTTATTAATCGCGGGTATCAATGCACATATCTGTGACAAGTGTATTGAACAAGCACACGGAATTGTATTAGAAGAATTAAAATCAAGCGGAAGTTCAAAACTTGTAGGGGACTTAATTTTAAAGAAACCAAAAGAAATTAGAGCTTTCTTAGATCAATACGTTATCGGACAAGACCAGACTAAAAAAGTAATGTCGGTTGCAGTTTACAATCACTACAAACGTTTAATGCAACAGCAATTAGATGATGAAGTAGAGATTGAAAAAAGTAACATTATCATGGTTGGTCAAACCGGAACAGGAAAAACATTAGTTGCTAAAACAATCGCAAAAATGTTAGACGTTCCTTTGGCTATTGTTGATGCAACTGTATTAACAGAGGCAGGTTATGTAGGAGAAGATGTTGAAAGCATTTTGACACGCTTACTGCAAGCTGCGGATTATGATGTAACCAAAGCCGAAAGAGGAATTGTGTTTATTGATGAAATTGATAAAATTGCACGCAAGAGCGATAATCCATCAATAACGCGTGACGTTTCTGGAGAAGGTGTTCAACAGGCATTATTAAAACTATTAGAAGGAACAGTTGTAAACGTACCGCCAAAAGGAGGACGTAAACACCCAGATCAAAAATTTGTAGAGGTGAATACTCAAAACATCTTGTTTATTGCCGGAGGAGCTTTTGATGGAGTGGAGCGTATTATTTCAAAACGTTTAAACCGTCAAGCAGTTGGATATTCAACTTCTAAAAATGTCGATAATATTGACAAAGACAATTTACTGCAATATATTATTCCAAAAGATATTAAGGATTTTGGATTGATTCCAGAGATTATAGGTCGTTTGCCAGTTTTAACACATATGGATCCGTTAGATCGCGAAACACTTCGTGCTATTCTAACACAGCCTAAAAATGCATTAGTAAAACAATATCAGAAATTATTTTTAATGGATGAGGTTGAATTTACTATTACAGATGAAGCATTAGATTTTATTGTTGATAAGGCATTAGAGTATAAATTAGGAGCTCGTGGATTACGTTCGCTTTGCGAAGCAATCTTAACAGATGCAATGTATGAACTGCCAAGTTCTGATGATAAAGTTTTATCGATCGATAAAGATTATGCAGAGCATACTTTAAGTAAAAACTTATTGAAGCGTATGGAAATTGCTTCTTAAATCTTGATATTACTTTGTCAAAGTTCAAAACTTTGACAAAGTTTTTTTTATAAACCTGTTCATTTATTTGAATAGGTTTTTTTATGCTTTTTTTAGAATTTCAACCCGTTTTCGGGTAATTCAAATAAATTCGTACAAAACAAACTTATTGTAGGAATTTATTCTATATATTTAGTTTGTAGTTTTAATCTTAAATATTGTAAATTATGAAGCAAAAAATTCAAAAAATTATTATTTTAAGTATTGTAATGATAATTTCAGTCACTTTTTTGAGGTGTCAAAAAGATGATGATTCATCAAATCAGCAGCAAAGTAAAATTCAGACGGTCACTCTTGATGAAGCAAAAAATTTTCTGACAAATTCAAAAATTAATTCTTTTGGAAAATCAGCAAACAACAAATTTGAGAATCTAGAGTTTGATAAAATTTCACAAGAAAAAATTAATGGTACCAATCAGTTGTTAACAGTAATACCCTTGGCAACAAACAATAATCTTCAAAATGATAGAGTATTATTATTGAAGGTTGAAAACGAAATTAAGAGTGCAGTTTTTACAATGTACCCTGATGAGAATTCTGTTATAGGAAGTTTTTCAGGGACGTTATTTTCTTACTCTTTGGATGGTAATTTTATTAGCGGATACAGGGCAAAAAATGGAGTTATTGTAAGTTATTTTGTTGAAAATAATACTGTAAAATCTACAAGTGGCAAAGCTATACGATTAAACGAAGTTGTAGTTGAAAACAATTATCAATTGGTATATGCATTAGATATGTTTGGATCTTATAGCTTATTTGGCAATAATAATATGTATGGAGGTGGATACAATGATTATAATGGAGTTGAGTACTATTCTTGGGATGCAGGTCGCGAAATCTTTTCTGCTGATTTGACAGATGTAATTATGCCTCCTCCTCCAAAATTACCCATAAGTGATATTAAAAAGTTCTTAAGTTGCTTAAATACAGCAGCAAGTGCAAATTTAACCGTTTATGCAGAAAAAACTAATTTAGCAAAGGTTAATGTAGGTCATGCTTTTATATCTATTTCGCAAGGTAATAATGTAATGATTTATGGATTTTATCCAGAAAACGGATATGATAAATCATTTTCTGGACCAGGAATAATGGGTGAAAATGGGGAGCATGCTTATGATGTATCAGGAAATATAGGACAAATTACTCCACAGCAATTACAGAAAATTATATCTTTGTCAGAAAAATATCAAAATAGTTGGTACGATTTAGATGCTAATAATTGTTCAGATTTTACAGCTGATGTATTGAATATTGTGGGAGTTGCAAGTAATAATTCGTTCGAGACACCTGTTACAGTTGCAAACACATTACAAAAAGTGCCAAATCATACTTCTAATCCAAGTTATGCACCAAAAACAAAAAGAACATGTCCATAATAAAAATTCTAAAAATAGTAGCAATAATTTCATTTTTAATGCTACCAGGGCTTAGTGAAAATGGAATTCCATATTTTGCTTTTTTATTATATTGTTTACGTCAATTTATTACTGATCTATTTGGTAATTCAAATTCGATATTTTGGGAAGGATTTCTTGTTTTGCCTATATTGGCAACTTTAATTGTTTTTCTTATTAGCAAAGTCAATAAAATTTTGTCTTTTTGCTTTTTAGGTTTATTAATAACACAGATACCTAGTTTAATAACTAATTATAAAAGAATAGATTTTTTGTTTTTATTTCTTTTTTTGACTTTTATAATATCGTCAATTTGTGTGATTGTGTTAATAAAAAAGAAACAGAGGTGAAATCTTCATTTTTATGATTATTGAAAAGCATGGAAATTGCTTCTTATCTCAAACAACTTTGTCAAAGTTTACTTTTAAACCTGTTCATTAAATTGAGCAGGTTTTTTTTTAAAATTTTCTATTGCACCCTAAACTTTTCTCGATATTCAATAGGTTTCATTCCAACCATTTTATAAAATACTTTTCTAAAAGCTTTCGGGTCATTATATCCCGTTTTTTCAATAATCTCTGAAATAGAAAGCTGTGTTTGTTCAAGATATTTTTTAGAACTCTCCACTCTAATATTTTGCAGATATTCAATTGGCGGAATCCCGGTAACTTGTTTAAAACGACGCGTCATGTTTCTGGCACTCGTGGGAATGTCTTTTGTGATTTCTTCCAGTTTTTCTATGCTGTGGTATTGGCTTTCAATTTTATGCTGTAACATAGCAACCAAAGTATCATTATGCAGATGATTTGGCCTAAAAGTACTGAAATAACTTTGTTTGTATCGATTTAAATCAATAGAGAAAATCTTGGCAATTTGTACTGCAATTTCATTGCCGCAATATTTTTGAACTAAAAGAATTAGCAAATGAAATGTTGAGGTCGAACCGCCGCTTGTATACAAACTGCCATCAGCAGTTAAAGTTTCTTCTGGTTTTAGTTTTACCATCGGAAAAGCTTTTGTAAAAGCACTGCAGGCATCAACATGAGTAGTAGCCAGTTTTTCGTTTAATAATCCTGATGCAGCAAACAAAAATGCTCCTGTGCAAAAACTCGCCAGTTCAGCTCCAGATTGGTGCTGTTTTTTTAACCACGGAATAAAGTTTTTATTTTTTGCGATCATTCCGCTCATATCATCAGTAGTGAAAGCAGGAATCAAAATCAAATCCAAAACTTTGTTTGAAGTTTCAATAGAGTTGGTTTCATATCCAAATAAAGATTCCTCATTAATTTGTTCTACTGATTGAAAAACCATAATATTAAATGGTTTTTCAGGTTCTTTGCTTAATTTATTAGCTGTTTCAAACACTTCTAAAATTGCAGCAATACTCAACAATTTATACTCGTGAGGGACGATTAAACCTACTCTTGTGCTCATGATTCTGTGGTTTTTTGCAAGATTAATGATGTAACAAATGTAAGTAAAATGTCTCAAATGCCCCTAAAGTTGACTTTTATTGTATCCTAAAGCCGATAGTAATATTCTAAATTTGCTTTAAATAATTTGTAACTTTAGATATTATGGAGACAAAAATTTATATAAATCTTGCTGTAAAAGATTTAAAAAGAGCAATTTCATTTTTTAATGAATTGGGGTTTTCTACCAATTTGAAATTTACAAATGAAAAGGGAGCCTGTATTGTTATTGGTAAAAACATAAATGTAATGCTTTTGCTTGAAGAGTTTTATAAAACGTTTACCGATAAAGAGATTTGTGATTCAAATACAACCAGCGAAGTTCTTATTTCTATTTCTGTTGAAACACGTAAAGAGGTCGACGAAATAATAGACAAAGCAGTCAAAGCAGGAGGAACAGATTATCAAAAAGCAAACGATTATGGATGGATGTATCAAAGAACTTTTTTAGATTTAGACGGACATCATTGGGAAGTTTTCTTTATGGATGAAACTCAGATTCCGGATCAAATGTAATTACAGTATAAATCAAAGTATAATTTAAAAAAAAATATAAACAATGATAACAGTACAAAATACAGTCAATGCATCAATAAACAAAGTTTGGGATTTTTGGACTTTACCGGAACATATCACAAAATGGAGTTTTGCCTCTCCAGATTGGCACACACCTTATGCCGAAAATGATTTGCAAGAAGGCGGAAAGTTCAAATCGACTATGGCAGCAAAAGATGGCAGTATGAGTTTTGATTTTGAAGGTGAATACACACTGGTGCAGCCAAATGAAAATATTGAATACATAATGGCCGACGGCAGAAAAGTTGAAATTACTTTTAAGGAAACGGAGAATGGAGTAGAAATTATTGAAAGTTTTGACCCAGAAACTCAAAATCCTGAAGAAATGCAGCGCGGCGGCTGGCAGGCCATTTTGGATAACTTTAAAAGATATGTAGAGAATAATTAATTTTTTTAGGGAACAAAGTTGCAAAGAAGCAAAGGTTCAAAGGGAAAAACTTAGCGCCTTAGAACCTTAGCACTTTAAAAAATAAGTTTAACGAAAAACATCAAAAAATGACAAAGCAAATATGGCTGAATCTGCCAGTGAAAGAGGTGGCGGTTTCAAAAGCTTTTTTTTCGAAAATAGGATTCTCTTTTAATGAAGAACATGATACGCCAAGTTCAACCTGTATGGTCGTTGGTGAAGGGAAATTTGTGGTAATGCTTTTTGAAGAATCACTTTTTGCGAGTTTTTCTCAAAACAATTTAACTGATACAAAATTAAGCTCTGAAGTTTTGATTTCGATTGATGCAGAAAGCAAAGAAGAAGTCGATGAACTAGCTCAAAAAGTGCAGGATGCCGGCGGTACTATTTTTGCTCCGCCAGCTGAAAGTCAAGGTTGGATGTATGGCTTCGGTTTTGCTGATACAGACGGTCATCGATGGAATGTTCTATTTATGGATTTTGCTAAATTATCTTAATTATGGAAACCTTAGAATTTAAAATACGAATTAAAGCTTCGGCCGAAAAAGTTTGGAGTGTTTTATGGGATGAGGAAACGTATAAAAAATGGACTAGTGTTTTTTGTGAAGGATCTCATACTATAAGCGACTGGAACGAGGGTGATAAAATACATTTTATGTCACCAAACGGAGAAGGAATGTATAGTATAATCGAAACAAAAACACCAAACGAATATATGGCTTTTAAGCATATAGGCGAAATAAAAGATTTTAAAGAACAGCCTCTCAACGAAGAAACAAAAAAATGGAGCGGGGCAATGGAAACTTACAGATTAATTCGAGATGATGAATTTACAGATTTGATTGCGCAGGTCGATTCGGGCGAAAAATTTGTCGATTATTTTAAAGAAGTTTTTCCAAAAGGTTTAGAGGTAGTTAAAGAAATTTCGGAGATGTAAATTACAGTAAAAAAATCAATTAGAACAAAGATGTAGTAACAAATAAAAAACAAAAAATCATGACAACAGTAAATCCTTATTTAGTTTTTAATGGAAATTGCGAAGAAGCATTTCTACATTACAAATCCGTATTTGGCGGAGAATTTCCATATATCGGAAAATTTAAAGATATGCCTGCTGCTGAAGATGGCGGCTGTACTCAAGTTTCAGAAAAAGAAGCCAACCGTATCATGCACGTTTCACTGCCTATTGGGAATACCATCTTAATGGGAAGCGACAGCACCGAACAATCAGGCGATGTTGCTTTTGGAGGAAATTTTTCTGTTTCGGTTAATGTAGAAAGTACAGAAGAAGCAGACCGAATTTTTAACGGACTTTCAGAAGGCGGGAACGTTTTTATGCCAATGGATAAAACATTTTGGGGCGCTTATTTCGGAATGTTCACTGATAGATTTGGCATCAACTGGATGGTAAACTTTGATCAAACTCCAAAATAATTTTTTAACGCTGCAAATTCACAAATTATGTAAGCATCGAGTTTTAAAAAAAAACGTGAATTTGAAGCTGAAAGAAATCAAAATTACATTTTGTTATGTTATTTTAATAGCGGAACATAATTGTTAAATTACTCATAGAAAGCACATAATAATGTGCTTTTTTGCTGTAAAAAAACAACTGTTATTCTTTTTTATCACCAAGAGATTGTCGATTTTTGTCGCTTCGTAAAATCAATTCAGATAAGATGGCAATAGAGAATAAAGAAATTATTTTATTAAAAGTTTCAGGACATGATAAACCAGGAGTTACAGCTGGTTTAACAGCGGTATTAGCGGCTTATGATGCTGTTATTCTTGATATTGGACAAGCCGATATTCATGACACGCTTTCTTTAGGAATTTTGTTTGAGATCGAAGCAGGTTCTACTTCTGGTCCAGTTTTGAAAGATTTGCTGTTTAAAGCTTATGAATTAGAAGTGAAAGTAAAGTTTATTCCGATTTCCCTTGAAGATTACGAAAAGTGGGTAAAAACGCAATCTAAGCAACGTTATATCATTAATATTTTAGGAGAAAAATTGGCTGCGTCGCAATTAGCTGCCGTAGCAAAACTTTTGTCCGATCAAAATTTAAATATCGTTTCTATAATAAGATTAACAGGAAGAACTTCTGTTGTCGAAAAAGAAGAATATCCAAGATCTTGTATACAATTATCACTAACAGGAGATATTGTAGATAAGATTGCCATGACGGCAAGTTTTATGGAAATTTCCAGAACCTTAAACGTAGACATTTCTTTTCAAGAAGATAATATTTACAGACGAAACCGTCGTTTAGTATGCTTTGATATGGATTCAACTTTAATTCAAACTGAAGTTATAGATGAACTGGCAGAGTTGAATGGAGTAGGACCTCAAGTAAGAGCAATCACAGAATCGGCAATGAACGGAGAAATTGATTTCAACGAAAGCTTCAAGCAGCGTATGGCTTTGTTAGAAGGTTTAAGCGAAGAAGTTTTGCATAATGTTGCCATAAATTTACCCATTACACAAGGAGCACATCGTTTGATGAAAGCCCTAAAATATTACGGCTATAAAACCGCAATTCTTTCTGGAGGTTTCACTTATTTTGGAGATTATCTTCAAAAAGAACTCGGAATTGATTATGTGCATGCGAATCAATTAGAGATTAAAGACGGAAAATTAACCGGTAAATATTTAGGTGATATTGTAGATGGACAAAAGAAAGCTGAACATCTAAAAGCTATCGCCGAAAAAGAAGGAATTCACATCAACCAAACCATTGCTGTTGGAGACGGAGCAAACGATTTACCAATGTTAAACTTAGCCGGTTTAGGAATTGCTTTCCACGCAAAACCAAAAGTAAAAGAAAGCGCGTCAACATCAATTTCAAGTTTAGGACTTGACGGAGTTTTATATCTTTTAGGATACCATGATCGATATATTGATATGATGTAAATAAAACAGTTTGTCATTTCGACGTAAGGAGAAATCACAATTGAAACTCCATAAAGTGAATCGTCAATCTTTGTCGATTATTGTGTGTGATTTCTCCTTACGTCGAAAAGACAAATAGAACCTAAATAAAACAAACAAACCTTAGTTTTTCAATAAAAGCTAAGGTTTTTTTATGGGCATGTCCCTTTGGAACGGATAGTCCTCATGCGACTTAGTGGAATTAATCTTTAAGAGAAAAGACAAGTTTTAAAAAGCATTTTTTATTATCAATTACCTCCTGCTTTAGCTGGAGTAATATTGATTGAATAGATTTTTGGCTTTAGCCAAATTAATTAGGCATGTAGAATTTGGCTAAAGCCAAGAAAAGATGCATTTATACCACTAGCTAAAGCTAGTGGCTATGGAAAAATAGATATTAAAATTCGTGCTAATTAGTGAAATTCGTGGTAAGTCTTAAATCCTACATCTCCTTCAACTGCTCTAAATAATCTCTTTGATTTGAAAGTCTCGGAATCTTATGCTGTCCCCCTAATTTATCTCTTTCTTTAAGCCAGTCATAAAATAAGTTTTCGCGAGCTACATTAATCACCAAAGGATTTAGTGTCATATTGTTGTAGCGTTTCGCTTCGTAATCAGAGTTTAAAGTTTGCAGCGTTTCATCAAGTACTTTTTGGAAAAGACCAACATCGGCAGGTTTTTTCTTGAACTCGATCATCCATTCGTGTGCGCCTTTTTCTTTGTCCTGCATAAAAATAGGAGCAACCGTATAATCGATAACTTCGGTATGCGTAATTTGACAGGCTTTTGCAATGGCTTGATCGGTGTTTTCGACCATTAATTCTTCGCCAAAAACATTAATATGATGTTTTGTTCTTCCAGTAACTCTTATTCTGTAAGGATTTAAAGACGTAAAACGAACCGTATCGCCAATTAAATAACGCCATAAACCAGAATTGGTTGTAATAACAATAGCGTAGTTTTTATTCAATTCTACATCAGCTAAACGAACCACTTTTTGATTTGGAGTTCCAAAAGTCTCCATTGGAATAAACTCATAGAAAATCCCGTAATCGAGCATCAATAATAAATCGCTGGAATTGTTTAAATCCTGAATCGCAAAAAAGCCTTCAGAAGCATTGTAAATCTCGTAATATTTAAAATCTTTACTCGGCAAAATTTTCTTGTATTGTTCTCTATAAGGAGAAAAACTTACACCTCCATGAAAATATACTTCTAGATTTGGCCAAAGTTCTAATAAACTTTGCTTGCCCGTATTTTCTAAAACTTTATTCATTAAAACCAGCATCCACGAAGGAACTCCTGCAAAACTGGTTACATTCTCGTTTTTTGTTTCATTTATAATCGCAGCAATTTTAGTTTCCCATTCGCTCATTAACGAAGTTTTACTGCTTGGCGTACTGCTGAATTCTGCCCAAATAGGCATATTTTCGATCAAAATTGCCGATAAATCGCCAAAGAAAGTATTGTTGTTTTCATATATTTGAGAACTTCCGCCTAAGCGAAGACTCTTTCCAAGAAACAATTCAGAATCCTCATTATTATTCAAATACAAACAAAGTAAATCTTTACTTCCTTTATAATGACAATCTTCTAAAGCTTCGTTACTAACAGGGATAAATTTACTTTTGGCATTTGTAGTACCGCTCGATTTGGCAAACCATTTAATCGGTGACTCCCAAAAAACACCTTGTTCACCCTGACGCGTGCGTTCAATCAAAGGCTGCAGTTCTTCGTAACTTGAAATAGGAACCCTTTCTGCAAAAGTTTGATAAGAATTTATAGATGCAAAGTCATACTGTCTTCCTACAACTGTGTTTTCTGATGCTGTCAATAAATTATGCAAGAGTTCTTCTTGAACTTCATTTGGATATTTTAGAAAAAGTTCTATTTGATGTATCCTTTGTTTCAGGACCCAAGAAGCGAAAGAATTTATAATGGATAAGGGCATGAGTGAATTTTAGATTTTAGATGTTAGTCTTTACAGATTGACGTAAAAAACACGAAACTTAAAATTTGAATATCGA
This sequence comes from Flavobacterium oncorhynchi, assembly GCF_002217355.1. Classification (GTDB taxonomy): domain Bacteria; phylum Bacteroidota; class Bacteroidia; order Flavobacteriales; family Flavobacteriaceae; genus Flavobacterium; species Flavobacterium oncorhynchi. The sequence goes on from NZ_MUHA01000015.1 coordinate 68,966, forward strand.
CAGACAAATATTAACTTTGCCGTTGTATCAAAAATAGTGTTTTTTTGCAAAAAACAATTCTATTTAAGGCAAAGATTCTACTTCAAAAGCCGAACTTCTCAGAACTGAATCTAAAATTTTTAAATCAGTAATCTAAAACCTAAAATTAAATGCAATATCAAGGCGTACTTACAAAAATGCAGACTGAACTAGGAAACCCAATTCAATATTATTTGGTTTTTGAGGACAGTTTTATCAACGTTAATCAGTTATTGAATAAAGAGATTGAGATTAATTTTGCAGGTTACGAGTGTTTGAATTGCCATAAAAAGAAAAAAATCTACAGACAAGGTTTTTGTTACGAGTGTTTTTATTCAAGTCCAGCTGTGGGCGACTGGATCATGAGACCAGAATTGAGTACGGCACATTTAGGAGTTGCTGATCGAGATTTAGAATATGAACAAAAAGTACAATTGCAGCCACATATTGTTTATCTGGCATTGTCAAGTGAGATAAAAGTAGGAGTAACGCGTAAAACGCAAGTTCCGACACGATGGATTGATCAAGGCGCGACGCAGGCAATTACAATTGTTGAAGTTCCAAATCGCTATTTGGCTGGAATTACTGAGGTTGCATTAAAAGATCATTATGCCGATAAAACGAATTGGAGAAAAATGCTGCAGAGTACTGCAGAATCTTGCGATTTGATTCTTGAAAAAGCAAAAGTAGAAAACCTAATCCCTGCAGAGGTTAAAGATTATTTTTACACTGAGAAAAACGATGTATACGAGTTAAACTATCCCGTTTTGAATTACCCATCAAAAGTAGCAAGTTTGAATCTGGATAAAACACCTTCATTTCAAGGAAAACTAATTGGAATTAAAGGTCAATATTTAATTTTCGAAAACGGAACGGTCTTTAATATTCGCGGTTCTGAAGGATATGTAGTCAATATAAACGTCTAAGGAATTTACCTGTCTGTCGATTTTTTAGTCGTAACTATCTAGTGTTTTGTTGTTTATGAAATTAATATTGTATTTTTATGTCTCTTTCCAAAGACATAAAGATGCAAATATTGATACATTTGGTTACAATTTTGTAATAAATGCTTATTGAAAGAATTTATTTTTAGAAAAATAAAGAACCTAGATTTGGAAACAAGTCATTAGAGGTTTTATTCTAAAATTAAGACGATTTAATAATTCATAAATTATTCGATACAGATGAGTGTTTTAACAAAAGTAAATCAATACAGGCGCAGTATAATGCGTGGTCTGACTAAGAATATTGGAAAACCAAAGGAAGATCCCGGTTTTGTTTTAGTAGACAAAATGGAGATAAAAAGGGTTTTAGTCTGCAGACCAAATGCCAGATTAGGAAACCTTTTACTGATCACTCCTCTCGTTCAGGAAGTAAGTGAAATGTTTCCAAATTGTAAAGTCGATTTGTTTGTTAAGGGAACTTTAGCTCCGGTAATTTTTGAGAATTACGACTGTATCGATAAAGTTATTGATTTACCCAAAAAGCCATTCAAAAGTTTATTGAAATATCTAAATGTTTGGATTTCGATAAAAAGACGAAAATATGATATTGCGATCAACGTCGATCAAAATTCTTCCTCAGGACGTTTAGCAGTCCAGTTCTCAAATGCTAAGTACAAATTCTTTGGAGATTTATTTGAAGAATCTCAACTTGTAAAAAGCGACTACAATCATATTGCAAAATATCCTGTTTATAATTTCCGATACTATCTAACAAAACTAGGATTTGCAAAAAGTAACAAAATCATAGCTCCAATAGATCTCAAATTATCTTCTTCTGAAATTGCTGAAGGCAAAGAAATTCTAAATGATCTAGTTTCTAATGCCAAAAGAACAATTTGCATTTTTACTTATGCAACTGGTGCAAAATGTTTGTCAGTAGAGTGGTGGGAATCTTTTTATTCACAGCTTACCGCAGAATATAAAAATTATAATATTGTTGAAATTTTGCCCGTAGAAAATGTTTCGCAGATTGATTTTAAAGCACCGACATTTTATAGTAAAGATATTCGCGAAATAGGTTCGGTTATTGCAAATGCGGATTTGTTTATTGGTGCTGACAGTGGAATTATGCATTTAGCAAGTGCCGTTCAAACACCTACAATTGGTTTATTCTCTGTTTCAAACATACAAAAATATGAGCCTTATGATAATTGCAGCGTAGGGATAGACGTCAATTTGTATTCTAAAAAGGATTATATAAAAACCATTAATTCAATTCTAAACAATGGTAAATTAAATATCTTTTCGAAAGCTATTTAATCGTAAAAGAAAAAAGAAAGACATCCGTTTAACAGGATGCCTTTTTTTATTTAATTCTTCTTCTTAAATAATCCATTCAATAAATCACTTGCTTTTTTAGTAACCTCTTGCGTTTTTTGTTCTTTTTCAGTTTTCGCTGCCTGCGTCGTATCTTTTGCTTTAGTGTTTTTATTGATTAAATCAGTCAAAGCAGCAGTACCCTTTTGCGTCAGTTTTTCTTTTTGCTGATTGGCTACTTGTGTGGCTAAACTAGAAACTGCAGTTTTCATATCTGTAGTAATTTTTGGATTAGAAAAATTACCAGTAATTATAGCATTTATTGGTATGTTTTGCAGTTTTGCAGCATCAGCAGGAGACATTTTAGCAATAAAGGCATTTGCTTCATTTCCTAAATATTTAGCAGGAACATCAAGTTTTAAATTGTAGTTCATCGTTTGATCAAAACCGTGAGTTCCACCAACCGTAATTTTTATGTCTTGATATTTAATGTCAAATGGTTTTACGTTTACTTTTCCATTATCAAAAGTCAAAGCCGCTTTAATATCATTCAAATTGACTTTATTCATGTCAATAAATTTGATGTTTGAACCTAAAGCATTCAATAAAGTAGAGTTTTTAGAGTTTACAGTAGTCGAAAGCAGCTGCCCTAATAAATCTCCTGAAATTGATTTTAGATCTGGAGTCAGTTCATTTGCATCAAGATTACCGTTTAGTTTTACAGTCGAATTTAGCTTACCATTTATAATTCCAGCAATTGGAGCAATTTTTTTCATCATGTCTAATTGCGTAAAAGTCTGTGCAATATCAACTTGGTTAAAACCTAAATTCATATCAAATGTTGGAACTTTGGTTTTAGTCGAAACAGCACCGGTTAAACCAATTGTTCCTCCAAAAATTGATGTTTTAAAGTTTTCCAGTAAAGCTTTTTCATCTTTGATGATTAATTTTCCAGAAACATCTTTAAGCTTCAAATTGTCGTATAAAACAGTTGTTGCTTTTGCATTTAAAGTACAGTTTAAAAAAGCTGGAATTTTCATTGCTTCAGCTGGTTTTGCGGCAGTTTTTGTTTCTGTCTTCGTTTCTGCTTTTGCAGGTTCGCCGGCAGTCATAAAATCATCAACAGCCAATTGATTTGAACTCATATTAAAGTTTCCTCTTAATTCCTGTTTTTTGAACATAAAACCGTAGAAATTTTCCAGAACACCATTTATAGCAAGATCACTTTTTCCAGTAGTTGCATTAAATTGTTTCAAGTTAATTGTACTTGGATTGAACTCAACCAATGCCGTGCTGATATTCATCGATTTATTGTTTTCATCAGTATATTTAAATCCTGATAAACTCATTGTTCCAGCATTTTTAATATTTTGATATTGGCTTTTTTCTACAGAAGCCATATCAAATTGTGTAGTAACATCAGCTTTTAAAATACCTGCCAAAGGTTTGTCCATTTTAATAGGATATGCTTTTGAAAGATTCGCCAAGTTTATTGTTCCCTTTAAAGCCGCATTAACAAAAGGGTTTACAGTAATGTTTCTGATATTTGCTTTAGCATTAAAAACATCTTGATCGATTCTAAACGAAAGTTTGTCTAGATTAACATAAGTATCATTTAAAATCCCAGTTTCATTTATAATTTTAGTGTCGATTACAATATTTTGAACTGATTTTGGTAAGTTTGGATATTGAAATGAAGCATTATTTGACGCAATGGCAACATTAAATTTTGGTACAGTAGTATCTGTTAGTTGCCCTTTTGCAAAACCTGCAACCGTAAAGTCTCCGGTTGTTTTTACGCCATCAAGACTTGATGAATATGCTGACGGGATTAAACCTAAGAAATTAGTAAATGATGAGGTTGGCGTTTTAAATTTCAAATCATAAATCTGTCCCGCTTCAACCATTTGTATAAAGCCGTCAAACTCTAATGGCAATTGGTTAATTAAAGCTTTGTTTTCTTTAAAAGTGTATTTGCTTTGATCTAAATCAATTCCTAAAACTGCATCTAAAGTCAGTTTTACATTTTTCATGTAATTGATTTTGTCCATATCTAAAGATACTTTGGCAGTTGATTTTGTTGTTAAATCCAATTTTGAATTGGTAAAATCACCAGTTCCTTCGTGGTTTAAACTGTCAATAACCATTTTTATTTTTGATCCTTGATCAATGTATCTGAACGTGAAATTTTCGATTTTGTAATTTTGAATTTTTAACGAAAGTGGTTTGCTTGCATTATCTTTAGCCGTTTCTTTCTTGTCTTTCAACGCAATATCAAAGTTTCCTACGCCGTCTTTATTAAAGATGATATTTACTAAACCATTTTCAGAAGTAATTCCCTGAATGTTCAATGGTTCATCTTTTCCTTTAAAAAGTTCTTTAATGCTCATTTTTAAATTCAACTCGCCTAAAGAAACAAGCGTATCACCTTCAAAAGGAGCTTTGTTAATGATTACTAGTTTTTCAATTCCTACCGCTGCATTTGGAAAGTTTTTAAACAAACTCAAATCAGCATCAGCAAAACTTACTTTAGCATCTACACTTTCATTTATAGCATCGGCAATTTTTGCTTTGATTTGATCTTTAAAGAAATAAGGAATGGCGAATAATGCGGCAACAAAAACCACAATTACAATGGCGCTTATTTTTAAAATTTTCTTTAACATATTTATAGATTTGAGATTTAATTTGAAATTAGGACTCATGCAAAAATAGTTTTTTTGAATGAGACAGACGATAAAGTTTTCTTAAAAACTGTAAGAAATAGCTGTAAAATGGGAATAAAAAAATCCGCCTGATAATTTTCAAACGGATTTAAATTTATGATATTGTATTTATTTTTTAATAAAGGAGACTATTTTTTCAATCAATACTTCTGAAATTGGCAGGGTTTCATTATTATAACTTTCCATATTTGCCTGTTTATCGCCGTCAATAATTTTCATAATATGATTCATTTTATCAATGATAGCCAGTTGCGAATTTTTGTTGGCTTGAGCCAAATTTTCGGCATCTTTAACGCTTACTTGCAAATCGTTGTTTCCTTGTAAAATTAAAATAGGAACGGTGATTTTTTTAATCTCGGTTTGTGGATCATATTTAAACCATGAAATTAAGTAAGGCTGAATACTTGGTCTAAAAAGCGAATTTAGAAGCGGATCAACTTTATTTACTTTATTGCCGCTTTTTAAACTGTCAATAATAGGAAACGTCATATCCTCTAATTGTTTGTTTGATTTAGAAGCTATTTGCGATTTTATAAGTTTATCTGCAGATTCTCCTGCACCTGCAATAGAAACAAATTTATTAGCCTTTGCGCCCGCAATCATTCCAATTAAGGAACCTTCGCTGTGACCAATAACAGTAAGTTGTGTAAAACGTTTGTCAAGTTTTAAAAAGTTAATCCAGCTTTTTACATCTTCGGTATAGTTTTCAAAAACCAAGCTCGATTCTGTTATTGCAGAAGCTTTACTTTCTCCAATTCCTCTTTTATCAAATCGTAATGATGCAATTCCTTTTTTTGCTAAAGCTTCTGCCAGCATTTTTAAGGAATTATTTTTCATCATCGGATTGTTCCCATTTCGGTCAGTTGGACCTGAACCTGCAATTATCAAAACAACCTGACATTTTTTAACTTCATCAGGAACAGTTAGAGTTCCGTACAGCTGATCAACATTAATTTTTAAAGTTACATTAGTTTCTTTAAAAGTATGTTGCGTTGTATTTTGCGCATTTGCAATTGTCAGGAATAAAACGGAAAAAAAGAGAAATATAGTTTTCATTTTTTTAGATAGCATTATTTAATGTTTATTCCAAAAGGCATCATTGCCTGCACACCTTTTTGTCTTTGAAATCTTTTAACTTGCTCGATAAGCAGATAGTTTTCTTCACCTATTTCTTCTTTTATAAACGCCTCTTTCGATTTTGCAAAAGGAAGGTTAGCCATTAAATCGCTAAAAGTTTTTTCGTATTCAGGATAATTTTGTGTGCTGTAATCTTTAATCTTAGCAATTTTAGCAGCTTCAGCAATAGCATCATTAAGACCTCCAATTTTGTCCACTAATCCAATTTTTACCGCTTCAGATCCAGACCAAACTCTTCCTTGAGCAATAGAATCAACTTGTGCGAAAGTCATTTTTCGACCTTCGGCAACATGGGTAACAAAATTTTTGTAAATCTGTTCAACTCCTTCAAGTGTAAAGGCTTTAAATTTTTCATCAAGCGGCACAAACGGACTGTAATTTGCTGAATTTTCGTGTGTTTTAACTTGCTCTGTGTTAATTCCTAATTTAGTAGCCAACGGAGTGAAATTTGGTAATACTCCAAAAACACCTATAGAACCCGTAATAGTATTACTTTCGGCAAAAATCTTATTTGCATTACAAGCAATATAATAACCTCCAGAAGCTGCATAATTTCCCATTGAAACCACAACTGGTTTTACTTTTTTAGTGATTTCAATTTCTCTCCAAATTAAATCTGAAGTTAAAGCGCTTCCGCCTGGGCTGTCAATTCTAAGAACAATAGCTTTTACATCTTCATTTTTTCGAGCTTCTTGCAGCGAACGACGCATTGAGCCTTCACCAATTACAGTTACATCACCTTCGCCGCCAATAATTTCGCCTTGAGCATAGATAATCGCAATTTGATTATCAGCAGTATTTGTTAATGCAGTAGTAATATTGTTTTGAGTATAATCTAGAATAGAAATTTTGTTATAATCATCATCTCCAGTTACTTTCAAAGCTTTTTTGATGGCATTATGATAAACATCTTCATAAGCAACAATGTCAACTAAACGTTCTGCTTTTGCCATTGCAGGAGTTCTAGCCAATAGGCCGTTTGCTATTTCATTTAATTTCGCAACAGGGATATTTCTGCTTTTCGAAATGTCGCTGCAAACTGTTGTCCAAATAGAATTTAAAAGCGCAGTAACTTGTTCTCTATTTGCATCGCTCATTTTATTTTCTAAAAATGGCTCAACCGCACTTTTATATTTTCCGTGACGAATAACTTCCATATGAATTCCTGATTTTTCCTGAAAATCTTTAAAGAACATAACTTCAGACGAAAGTCCTTTAAAATCAAGATCTCCGGCAGGATTCAAATAAACAGTATTGGCAACAGAATTTAAATAGTATTCTTTTTGAGAATAAGTATTAGCATAAGCCCAAACAAATTTCCCTGATTTTTTGAAGCTTTCAAGAGCATTTCGCAAATCTTTATATTGAGCCAATCCTAAAGATGATTCATCATTTAAAATTGAAATTCCCTTAATATTACTGTCTGTTTTTGCCGCTTCAATAGCGTTAATAACATCCGTTAACCCAATTCCTTTTTTTTCTGAAAAAACAGTTACCCAAGGATCTTTATACTTACCTGCATAATCGTTATTGATTTGTTTTAGATTTAATTCTATAACTGAATCATTTTTTACAGAAACCTTGTCTTCTCCCCCAAAAATGACTCCAATTAGAATTACTCCAAAAAAGAAGATCATGATAAATACAAAAATACCAATAACAGTAGCGATTACATTTCCTAAAAATTTCATATGTATATTTTTTTAATAAGTATCAAAAAGATGGATTTGTTACAAATATAATCTAAAATCGATGTAACTTTTGTATCTGCATCAGCGAAATATTTGTAGTTTTTACATTTTTAATCTTCTAATTAAAGATAGTATAATTTGTAAGATAAGTATGGTTTGAAGTTGGAATATTTTATATTTGATAAAAATAAATACTGCAAAATGAAAGATAAAATTGCCTTGTTGAGCCTTTTTTTTCTAGTTGGTTTTTATGCCGAAGCACAAAAAATACAAACTAAAAAAGTGGTGGTTGATAAATTGACAAAACTGCCTTTGGAGAAAGTAAATGTTTATAATTTAAAAGATAATTCGATAACAAATGAAGAGGGTTATTTTTCTTTTATTACGGATTATAATGAATTGAATTTTAGCTTGATTGGTTATGAAAATCTAAAACTTAGTTTCGAGGAAGTAAATAAACGAGATACAATTTTTTTACAAAGCAAAACAATTGAGCTTGAAGAAGTGGTAGTAGGCGGTGAAATGGCTATTATGAAAAAGGCATATGCTAAAATGAAGGAAAATTATATACTCGAACCTTATAATGAAAATTTCTTTCTGCGATGTGTTTTGAAAAGAAATGACGAATTAGTCAGACTGCAGGATATTTATGGGAAAGTATCAAGAAAAAGTATTTTTAAAACCAAAACTCAGCCGGATAATAAATGTGAAGTTGAGATTTTGAATATGAGAAAAGTTGGAATTAAGGATAAAGAAGATTTTATTTATTTTGAATTTCAAAGTTTTGAAAAATTATTTGACATCAATGCGTTGATAGTTATAAAATTGGAAGACTTCGAACTTACTCAGGAAAAAAATGCAGCGAATAATTTTTTTAAAATTAGTTTTAGTAAAAAAATAGATAATTCTGTTGGACAAAAAACAAGCGGCTACTTTATAATTAATAAGGAAGATTATGCAATTGTCGAAACACACTTTGATCTTTATGATGATGGAGAAAAAGTACCGTTTCAAAAAAAGGGTAGTGTAGAATATCGAACAACTATTTTTAAAACAACATCAAATTATAGAAAGAACAGCAGTACCAATAAATATTATTTAAATAATGCAAAATCAGATGTTAGAGTTGAACTGCTTGGTAACGAAAAGGTTCCAAAAGCTTTTTATGATTATTCGACCAATTTTTTTGTAACGAATAGTTTTATCGCCGAAAAAGCAAAATCAAATTTGTCTATGGATAAAGATATTTTTAAAGTAAAATATCCATATTCTGAACAATTTTGGAAAAGTCAAAACCAATTACCTCTAACGAGTGATTTGAATGCATTTTTAAAACGTGTTTCAGAAAATAAAGACAATAAGAAAGAGTTTGAAGTAGTTGGGAACTTCTAATTCTTGAAACAAATAATGTAGTTAATTCTAAAATAGTTTTAGTTAATTTGCATTTATTATGAAGTCACAGCATCAAGTCGTTTTATCCATAGGCAGCAATCAAGGAAACAGGTTAGAAAACATCGAAAGTTGTATCAATTTGATACATCAAGAAGTGGGAACGGTAATCAAGGTTTCAAAATTGTATGAAACACCTGCCTGGGGTTTTGAGAGTGATGCCTTTTATAATTGCGCTTTACTTTTGCATACGGCTTCATCTGCACAAAAAATATTAAATCAAGTTTTAAAAGTCGAAAAACAATTAGGTAGAATTCGCTCTAATAAAGAAGGGTATCAATCTAGAATTATTGACGTTGATTTGATTATTTATGATGATGAAATTATAGAATCTGAAAAACTTCAGGTGCCGCATCCATTAATGCAGAATAGAAATTTTGTTCTATTACCAATATCAGATTTAAAATTGGATTGGAAACATCCGGTTTTTCAGAAATCAATTTCGGAGTTAATTGCAGTTTCGCCAGATGACAGCGTTTGTACAGTCGTTCAGGATCTAAAAAATCCCTTGCATGAAATTGCACTTGAACACTTTAATTATATTGCTTTCGAAGGTAATATTGGTGCAGGTAAAACTACTTTGGTACATAAAATTGCCGACGATTTTAATGCAAAAACAGTTTTAGAGCGTTTTGCTGATAATCCATTTTTGCCAAAGTTTTATAAAGACCAAAATAGATATGCATTCCCACTCGAAATGTCTTTTCTAGCAGATCGTTATCAGCAATTATCAGATGATTTAGCACAGTTTGATTTGTTTAAAGACTTTATCGTTGCCGATTATCATATTTTTAAATCGCTGATTTTTGCTAAAATTACATTGGCGGAAGATGAATATCGCTTGTACCGAAACTTGTTTGATATTATTTACAAAGAAATGCCTAAACCAGATTTGTATGTTTATTTATATCAAAATACAGAACGACTTCTTCAAAATATAAAGAAACGAGGCAGAAGCTACGAACAAAATATAGAAGCAGAATATTTAGATAAAATCAATAATGGTTATTTAGAATATATTAAATCCCAATTTGATTTGAATGTTTTGATTATTGATGTTTCTAATCGTGATTTTGTAAAAAAACAAGAAGATTATTTGTTTGTTTTAGATGAAATTAGAAAGAAGTTGAATTAAGATAATTAGAGAATGTGTCAATTAGATAATTTTCTAATTTGTTCATTTTTTATTAATAAATTATCTTTTCAGCGAAAAATGACCTCGTAAAATGGGTTGTGTATTATCAATCTTTAAAGCGTACCAATAATCGGAAGCAGGCAAAAGGGTTTTGTCAAATGTTCCGTCCCAGCTCATTTTAGATGCATTTAGCTGTGCAATCAACTTTCCGTATCGATCAAAAATAGTGACCTGTGCCTGAGGATAATTTTCTATTCCAGTAACTTCCCAAGTGTCATTGTAAGAATCATTGTTTGGGGTGAAAAATGCTGGGAAAATAAGAACAACAAAATTTTGCATTCCCAGTCCACAGCCATTTTTATCTCGAGCATATGCTGTTTGCAATCCACCAGGAACATCATAAAAAGTATTTGAGTCCTGAAAGTTTATTCCATCAACAGAATATTCAAAATAAGCAGTTTCTTTTTTTAGATAAATCACAACTTTTGTACCGCTGACACCAATTCGATCTATTTGCGGAATCTCATGTTCTTCAACTGTAATTGTCTTTCGGCTTGTGCAATTTTCAGGAGCAGGGCTGGTTACATCAACAGTGTAAATACCGCCTTCAGTAATGTCGGTAGTCTGTGTTGTTGCTCCATTAGACCATAAATAAGTCATTCCTGTAATTCCAGCATCTAATGTTATAGTTTGAAATTGGCATAAAGGCAAAGTTTCATCTGCAACAACAGGAGGGGTGTAGATAGTAATGGCAACTGGAATACGATTCGTGTTAATGCAGCCGTTATTTGAAGCTTCTGCGTAATAAGTGGTATTTGTAGAAATAGCACGAGTTTGAAAACTATTGCCTGTAAAAATACTTGTGCCGCCAGTTGAGTTTGCATACCAATTAATAAGCCCAATATTTGAACTGACTTGCAAAGTTACACTTCCAACACCGCATCTTGAAACATTCGAAGAAACAGCAGTTGGAATATTAGGAGTTTGATTAACTGTCGCAATTACTGATTTTCTATTTATTTCACAGCCCGCATCAGCATAATAAGTTGTAGTTACTGTTATCGGTGATGGAGTTGTGTAAGTGTTTCCAGTTCCTAATAAAGTTCCGCCTGTAGGTGAATCGTACCAGTTAATAGCGGCACCGGCAGTTGCAGTTGCGTTTAAAGTAAAGCTTCCTGCGTCACAAACTGGACTTGGAGTAAGTAAACTAGTTATTTCGGGAATTGTGATTTTTGTGCTTGCCGCAATTTGTAAAGGAGCTTCTTCTGGCATTCCGCCATATTCGACAACATAGCCTTTTGGCTGATAGTTTCCTGTTGGGTCTCCATTATTTGATAAATCATTCCAAGAGCCTTTTATTCCTACGCCAGGTTGTGTAATGTGGGCATACTTCTCATTACCACCTCTATTGTTTGGTTCTCCAGTGTTCCAAAAAGCAAAATTTGGTGTTGAGCCATTTGCGCTTCCGTTCCAGAAAACAGTGCCTGCTTCAGGACCGGTTACCCATTTCCAAACACCTTCGGTTTCTGCATCGCTTCCTCCAATCCATCCCGTTCCAGAGGCTTGTTCGCCAATTAATTTAGCTTCGTCAGCAGATAAAATAGTTGCAAGATAACCCTGTAATCCATAATAAGTACTTGATTCGGCTGCGGTTTTTGCACTCGACCACGTGATGCCAATACTTGGTACAAATAAATAAAAATGTTGTGTTGACGGAAGGTAATTGGCTTGACCAATCGTTATAGAAAAAGTTCTAGTGCCAGAGGCTGTAGCTGATGAATTAGAATATACAACATCCTTAATTGCATTAACAAAATCGGAATACAAGATATTTGCTCCTGTCGAACTGTATAATCGTAATTTTCCAGCGGTCGCGTCCCAGCTTGTTGTAATTGCAGGATGCGAAGCTGGGTTTGAAAGTTCTAGTTTGTCAAGACCGCTTGAATAACCAGATGAAATTTGAATGTAAACTGCTTGAGTAGATGGTTCAGCAGGATCATGAGTTATGCTAATAGTCTCTACAATTTTTATAGTGCTTTGCGGGCAGTAAAATTGATTTCCAGTTGCAGTTATAATAGGAGGTGTGATAGCAAAATCTAACGTTGTATTTCTTTTTTTATTCGTTTTAAGACTGTCATGTAAGTATGTGTCTGCGTACCTATTTTCAGTTTTAAAATTTTCATTTGCATGAGTTTTTGCCACATTTAAAAGAAGTAGTAAAAGCGTTATTTTAAAGAAATTAACATTTTTCATTTTATAAAAGTATCAATTTTATAAGAATAAAAAAATATATTTAAAAATCTAACATTTACAGCTGCTTTTCGATTTAAAATCACAGTTTTTTGTAAAAGAATAATTTCTTAATCGTTATTTGGCCAGTTTAGTTTTTGAAACAAATCCCAGACTACAATTCCTGCGCTAACCGCTATATTCAAAGAATGCTTCGTTCCTAATTGAGGAATTTCGATACAGCCGTCGCAAATAGCTACAGCTTCTTGTGCAACACCGTATACCTCATTTCCAAAAACCAAAGCATATTTTTGATTTTTTTCCACTTTAAAATCTTGAAGAAAAATAGAACTTTCCACTTGTTCAATGGCTAGTGTCATTACATTTTCTTTTTTAAGATTCTCGATAACTTCTAATACATTTTCGTGGTGTTCCCAAGCAACTGTTTCAGTAGCGCCAAGAGCTGTTTTGTGAATCTCTTTATTTGGAGGTGTTGCAGTGATACCACATAGAATTATTTTTTCGATCAAAAAAGCATCCGAAGTTCTAAAAACAGATCCAATATTGTGCAAACTGCGAATATCATCCAAAACTAATATTAAAGGTGTCTTGTCTGATTTTTTAAAATCTTCAATTGATTTGCGTTCTAGTTCGCTGTTTTCTAGTTTTCTCATTGGTATAAATTCAGGTCATAAAAAAAGCTTCCAAAGATAAGGAAGCTTTTTCGATTATTTTATTGTTTTTCAGATTAGCTTTTTACTGGATCTGGTAAAACTGTACCTTTAATAGTAAGTACTTTTGTTGGTTGTCCTTCAGCGTTAGAAGTAACAGTTACTGTTTTTGTAAAAGCACCAACTCTGTCAGTAGCGTATTTTACACCAATAATACCTTTAGCACCAGGAGCAATCGGCTCTTTTGGAGTTGTTGGTACAGTACATCCACAAGATCCTGTTGTGTTTGTAATGATTAACGGTTTTGTTCCGTTGTTAACAAAAACAAACTCACGTTTTCCATCAGCATTGTGCGCGATAGTTCCGTAATCAATAGTTTCAGTTTCAAAAGCCATTCCAGCTCCTTCAATTTTAGCTACTTTGGCAGCTTTAGCAGCAGCTTTTTTAGTGCTTTGAGCGTTAGAAGCTGTAATACCAACAACTGCTAACATAGCGAATAAAATTATTTTTTTCATCTTTTTAGATTCTTAGTTTAAATGATTGAACAAATCTATATAAAATTCTTAAAAGTGAGCTTAAAAATAGCTTAAAATATTTTAATTTTTGAAGCCTTCAATATGCCGTTAAAAAATTATAAATTCGCTGTCTTAATTTTCATTTAAAATATATCAATTTTGGCAGCTAAAGAAAAAGTAGTGAAGGAAACACCTTTAATGAAACAGTACAACGAAATCAAGAGAAAATATCCTGATGCATGTCTGCTTTTCAGAGTAGGAGATTTTTATGAAACATTTGGAGAAGACGCCATTAGAGCTTCAAAAATTCTAGGCATTACTTTAACCAAAAGAGGCGCAGGTTCAGATACAGAAACAGCGCTGGCAGGTTTTCCTCATCATTCAGTTAACACCTATTTGCCAAAATTGGTTAAAGCAGGGCTTCGTGTTGCCATCTGCGATCAGCTGGAAGATCCTAAAATGACTAAAACTATCGTAAAACGTGGTGTTACAGAACTTGTAACGCCGGGAGTTTCTTTAAACGATGAGGTTTTGCATTCTAAAACAAATAACTTTTTAGCATCCGTTTATTTTGCTAATAAAAATATCGGAATCTCTTTTTTGGATGTTTCAACGGGAGAGTTTTTAACGGCTCAAGGAAATGCTGAATATATCGATAAGTTATTGCAGAATTTTAATCCGAGTGAAGTTCTAGTTCCTAAAAATAATAAAAGCGATTTCAGAGATGCATTTGGCGATGATTTTCATAGTTTTTACTTAGAAGATTGGATTTATAAAGAAGATTATGCACTCGAAACGCTTACTAAACATTTTCAAACCAACTCTTTAAAAGGTTTTGGGGTTGAAGAATTAAAAGAAGGAATTATTGCTTCTGGAGCGATTTTGTATTACTTGTCTGAAACACAGCATAATCGTGTGCAGCACATAACGGCTATTCAGCGAATTGCAGAAGATGCATATGTTTGGATGGATCGTTTTACAATTCGAAACTTAGAATTGTATCATAGTTATAATCCAAATGCTGTTACACTTTTAGATGTTATAGATAGGACGCTTTCTCCAATGGGAGGGAGATTGTTGAAGCGTTGGCTGGCTTTGCCACTTAAGGACAGTAAAAAAATAAAAGGGCGCCATGATGTGGTTTCATATTTGAAATCAAATCCAGAAGTCTTACATAATATTCAATATCAAATTAAACAGATTTCAGATTTAGAGCGTTTGATTTCTAAAATAGCAGCAGGAAAAGTTTCTCCTCGCGAAATTGTTTATTTAAAAGAATCTTTAGATGCGATTATCCCAATTAAAACCTTAGCGCTGGAAAGTAAACAGGAGGCGGTAAAAATTATAGGAGACAGTCTGCATGCTTGTGATTTACTGCGAGAGAAAATCAAAATAACTTTAAATCAAGATGCGCCAGTTGCGATTGCAAAAGGAAATGCAATTGCCAAAGGTATAAGTGAAGAATTAGATGATTTACGTGCTATCTCAACTTCAGGAAAAGAATATTTAGAAGGAATTGAAAGAAGAGAGTCAGAAAGAACAGGGATTTCTTCTTTAAAAATTTCATTTAATAATGTTTTTGGTTATTATATTGAAGTTAGAAATACGCATAAAGATAAAGTTCCAGAAGAATGGATTCGTAAGCAGACACTTGTAAATGCAGAACGTTATATTACTGAGGAATTAAAAGAATATGAAACAAAAATTTTAGGTGCAGAAGAGAAGATTCATAAAATTGAAACAGAGCTTTTTGAGCAATTAATTGCTTGGATTGCAACTTATATTAAGCCTGTTCAAATGAATGCAAATTTGGTGGCGCAACTAGATTGTTTGTGCTCGTTTACTCAGTTAGCTGTAGAAAATCAATATGTGTGTCCAGAAATTGATGAAACTTTTGAGCTTGATATAAAAAACGGAAGACATCCTGTGATTGAGAAACAATTGCCGGTTGGAACACCTTATATCGCAAACGATGTTTTCTTAGATAGAGAAACGCAGCAGATTATTATGATTACCGGACCTAATATGTCTGGTAAATCGGCTATTTTAAGACAAACCGCTTTAATCGTTTTACTTGCTCAAATGGGAAGTTTTGTTCCTGCAGACAGCGTAAGAATGGGAATTGTAGACAAGATTTTTACCAGAGTTGGAGCTTCTGATAATATTTCGATGGGAGAATCTACTTTTATGGTAGAAATGAATGAAACAGCTTCGATCTTGAATAATTTATCTGATAGAAGTTTAGTGCTTTTAGATGAAATTGGAAGAGGAACTAGTACTTATGACGGAATTTCGATTGCGTGGGCGATTGCTGAATTTTTGCACGAGCACCCTGGCAGAGCGAAGACTTTGTTTGCAACGCATTACCATGAATTAAATGAAATGACGGAATCGCTGTCTAGAATTCAGAATTATAATGTTGCTGTAAAAGAGCTAAAAGATACTGTTCTTTTTGTTCGTAAACTTGTAAAAGGAGGAAGCGCACATAGTTTTGGAATTCACGTAGCAAAAATGGCTGGAATGCCTCAAATTGTAATTTTGAAAGCGCAGAAACTTTTAAAGAAGTTAGAAAAAAATCATTCTAGCGAAGCTTTAAATGGAGTGAAAGAGGTTAATGATGAAATGCAGATGAGTTTCTTTAATTTAGATGATCCTTTGTTAGAAGAGATAAAAGAGGAGATTCTGGGGCTTGATATAAACGCGATTACACCTGTTGAAGCGCTGATGAAGCTTAACGAGATAAAAAGAATGTTGGTTAAAAAATAATTTCATATTTAAAGTTTAGGTTATCAGAAAGTTATAAAATAAGTTGATTTTTTTTTGAAAAAACGCTTGTGTAATTGAATAAATGTCCTAAATTTGCACTCGCAATACAAGACAAGTCAAGTGTTGCAGTTCTTAATTAGAATTTGAAATGCGAAAATAGCTCAGTTGGTAGAGCGCGACCTTGCCAAGGTCGAGGTCGCGGGTTCGAGCCCCGTTTTTCGCTCAAAACCATACAATGCTCGGATGGTGAAATTGGTAGACACGCTGGACTTAAAATCCAGTGAACAGCAATGTTCGTGCGGGTTCAAGTCCCGCTCTGAGTACTAAAGCCTCTTCTTTTGAAGAGGCTTTTTTTATGGTGTAAACTCAATGATAAAATCAATTTGCAGAGTAGATTGATTTTGAAGATTCTAAGGGGGTTTAAAATCAATAATTTAAAATCTAAAATCAATAATCAAAATATGGGGGCTTTTGTAATTAGCAAGCGGTTTAATGATGAATATAAGTTTGTGTTTACATCTAGGAAAGGAAAAGTTATTTTTACGAGTTTGAGTTATGAGTTGAGGTTTGAGTGTGAAGAGGATATTGAGAAGTTTAAAAAGACAATTGAACTTTCGAGATTTTTGAAATTTAAAGGCTCGGGAGGGAAGTATTTTTTTAAATTGATGCTGGGTGATGTTCACTTTGCAACAAGTCGAAAATATACTACGGAATTGCTTCTTCAAAAAGGAATTAAGGAAATTGTGACTTATGCCTCGAGATCAGAGATTTTAGATTTTTCATCAGGTGAATCTATTTTTGGGGATGAGGAGGTTTCGGTTGAGGAAGAAGTAGAAGAATAAAAAAAAAGCGTTCACCGAAGTGAGCGCTTTTTTTATTTGTAAAATCCAAAGGTTGAATTTTGGTCAAAAAAAAACCATCGAATCGATGGTTTTAAAATTTTTAGAATTTAGGTTCTAATTATTTTTTTACTTCTTTAGCAGCTTCTTCTACTTTAGTAGCAGCAGAATCAACTTTAGCAGCAGCAGAATCAACAGTTGCAGCAGCAGAATCAACTACAGTAGCAGCAGAATCAACAGCAACAGCAGTAGAATCTACAGCTTCAGTAGCTGCAGCGTCAGCTTTTTTACAAGATACAACAGTTAAAACAGCAACAACAGCTAAACTTAAAAATACTTTTTTCATCTTACTTTATTATAAAAGGTTAATTATTAATTCGTGGCAAAGATATAAATTTTTTAATATGTAAAATATTTTTTTATTTTTTTTTTAAAATATTTTCATTGCTCACGTTTATCTTAGTTAACAAATAATGTGCCAGAATGATAAAGTTATCTTAAATTGTTTATTTTTCTGTGCAAATTATTATTTGCTGAATATTCTTTATAGAAATAGGTGGTTTTGATCCTCTTGATTAAGGTTTATTTTGTTTTCTTAATGAATTTATAAGATGGTAAAAAAAAACAAAATGGGTAAATTGGTGTATAATGTGAAAATAAGAGTCGCAATAATGAGTAAAGAAAAAGACTGTTATGAAACGATCCTCATTATAGTATCTGTTGCACCTTTGTTTTCTTGAATAAACGACTTGCAGATTTTGCTTTTTTCTTTAAAAAAGATAGCATCATTTAATAAACGATCAAAAACAGTTTTTAATTCGTTAAAAGTAGATACAGGCATACATCCTTCAAGTTCTACTAAAGAAACAGCTTCTGCAAAATTTGCAAAATTTGGTCCAATCACAATTGGAATTCCAAATGTGGCCGGTTCTAAAATATTATGAATTCCTGGATTTCCAAAACCACCGCCCACGTATGCAATTGTAGCATAACTATAGATCTTTGTTAGAAGCCCAATAGTATCTATTATAAAGACATTGTAATTTGATAGGTTTTTCTCTTCTTTTTCAGAATACAAAATAGTAGATTTTGTAAGGAGTGATTTCAATGCAGCAATTTGATCGGTCTTAATATTATGAGGGGCAATAATGAATTTTACATTATCAGGTGCTTGATTGATATATTCCGCTATTAAGGCTTCGTCTTTTGGCCAAGAACTGCCTATAACTATGGTTGGTTGATCGTTTTTGAAATTTTCGATATAATCAAGCGTGTTATCTCTTTCTAAAATTGCTGCGACTCTGTCAAAACGAGTGTCGCCAGAGATAATTACATTATTAAAGCCAATTGTTTCAATTTTTTGTTTAGAACTTTCGTTTTGAACAAAAAAGTAGGTAAAAGCTTTGAGAGCATTTCTATAAAAACCTCCATACCATTTAAAGAACATCTGACTGTCTCTGAAAATTCCCGAAATCAAATAAGTCGGCGTTTTGCTTTTCTCCAGTTCTTTTAAATAGTTCAACCAGAATTCATACTTAATGAAAAAGACAAATTCAGGATGAACGAGTTTTAGAAAACGTTTTGCATTGCTTTTTGAGTCTAATGGTAAATAAATAGTAACATCGGCAACAGTGTTGTTTTTGCGCACTTCATATCCTGAAGGCGAAAAAAAGGTTACAATAATTTTGTGAGAAGGATATTTTTCTTTGATTTTTTCAATTACAGGCAGACCTTGTTCGTATTCGCCAAGTGATGCAGAATGGAACCAAATAGTTTTGTCTGAAGGTTTTATTTTTTCTTCTAAAATTGAAAAAACGTTTTTTCGTCCCTCAACGAAAAGCTTAATTTTCGGACTAAAAAGGGCGACGATTTTCAGAAAAAAGCCCGCAATAGAAATAACTAAATTATATAGAAAAAGCATCTGTTTATTTTTGTGGCTAAAATACATTTCTTTCGACTATTTTCATGGTTTGAAGTTATTAAATAACTATTTTTGTTCCTCCTTTTAGAGAATCTGATAGTAAAACAGATCTTTAATTTTAAAATATATTGAAAATGAAAAAAATTCAAATGGTTGACTTAAAGAGTCAATATGAAAAAATAAAAACTACTGTTGATGCTTCGATTCAAGAAGTTTTAGATACTAATACTTATATAAACGGACCTTTAGTACATCAATTTCAAAAAAATCTTGAAGATTATTTAGGTGCCAAACACGTAATTCCTTGCGCAAACGGAACAGATGCTTTGCAGATTGCTATGATGGGATTAGGTCTTCAGCCAGGTGACGAAGTTATTACTGCCGATTTTACTTTTGCAGCAACTGTTGAGGTTATTGCTTTATTGCAATTAACTCCGGTTTTAGTTGATGTTGATATGGTAAATATGAACATCGATATTGAAGCAATTAAAAAAGCAATTACGCCAAAAACAAAAGCAATTGTTCCGGTACATTTATTTGGACGCGCTGCAAATATGGATGCGATTATGGAAATTGCAGCTGAGCATAATTTATATGTAATTGAAGATAATGCTCAGGCGATTGGAGCTGATTACATTTCTAAATCCGGCGCAAAAACTAAAGTTGGAGTAATTGGTCACGTTGCGGCAACTTCATTTTTCCCGTCTAAAAACTTAGGTTGTTATGGAGACGGTGGAGCAATCTTTACAAACGATGATAAATTGGCGCACATTATTCGTGGAATTGTAAATCACGGAATGTATGAGCGTTATCATCATGATGTTGTGGGAGTAAATTCGCGTTTAGACAGTATTCAAGCTGGAGTTTTAAATGCAAAACTGCCTTTGTTGGATGAGTATAATAAAGCACGTCGTTTAGCGGCAGCAAAATACAATGCGGCTTTTGCTGGAAATGCACATATTATTACGCCAGATTTTGATGCAAACGAAAATGATCACGTTTTTCATCAATATGTATTAAGAATTTTAGATGCTGATAGAAATGCTTTGATGCAGCACTTATTAGATAAAGGAATTCCATGTGCAATTTATTATCCAATTCCGCTGCACTCTCAAAAAGCATATGTAGATTCTCGTTATAAAGAAGAGCAATTTCCAGTTACCAATCAATTAGTAAAAGAAGTTATTGCTTTGCCAATGCATACAGAGCTTGATGATGAACAAATTAAATTTATAACAGATTCTGTTTTAGAATTTTTGAATAAATAAAATAATTAAACCAAATAAACAACAGCGCAAAACAACCACAAAATGAAAGTATTAGTAACAGGAGGATTAGGATTTATTGGTTCTCATACCGTAGTCGAATTGCAAAATGAAGGCTTTGAAGTTGTGATAATTGATAATCTTTCAAACTCTACCGAAGATGTTTTAAAAGGAATTACGACAATTACTGGAAAAACGCCTTTATTCGAAAAAATTGATTTAAGAGAAAAAAGTGCCGTTCAGGGTTTCTTTAAAAAACACAACGATGTTACAGGGGTAATTCATTTTGCAGCGTCAAAAGCAGTTGGAGAAAGTGTTGAAAACCCATTACTGTATTATGAAAATAACATCAGCAGTTTAGTTTATCTTTTACAAGAATTGCAGCAAAAACCAGAAGCGAGTTTTATTTTTAGTTCGTCTTGTACAGTTTATGGTCAAGCCGAAAAAATGCCAATTACCGAAGACGCTCCAGTGCAAGCTGCAATGTCGCCTTACGGGAACACTAAACAAATTGGAGAAGAAATTATTACAGATACAGCCAAAGTAACAAATATCAATGCTATTTTGCTGCGTTATTTTAATCCAGTTGGAGCGCATTCTACAAATGAAATTGGAGAATTACCAATTGGTGTTCCTCAAAATTTAGTACCGTTTATTACACAAACCGGAATAGGACTTCGCAAAGAATTGTCTGTTTTTGGAGATGATTACCCAACTCCTGACGGAACTGCTGTTCGTGATTACATTCACGTCGTAGATTTAGCAAAAGCGCACGTAATCGCTTTACAGCGTTTGTTGAATAAAAAGAATTTAGCAAAAGTAGAAACTTTCAACTTAGGAACAGGAAAAGGAAGTTCGGTTCTAGAAGTGATTAATAGCTTTGAAAAAGTAAGTGATAAAAAATTACCATATGTAATTAAGCCTCGTCGTGAGGGTGATATTACGGAAGCTTACGCTAACACAGATAAAGCAAACAATGTTTTAGGATGGAAGGCTGAATTAAGTCTTGACGAAGCAATGGCAAGCGCCTGGAAATGGGAACAAAAAGTGAGGAATAAATAATTCCTTACATTAAAATTATAAAATTTTAAGATCCCAAATTATAGCAATATAGTTTGGGATTTTTTTTAGATGATTGATTATCATGAAACAAAATTTAGATTATAAATTGATTTTTGCTCTGGCAGCTGTTGGAATTATCTGGGGTACAACATTTTTAGGAATCAGGGTTGCGGTTGAAACTATTCCGCCTTGGTTTGTTACTTCAATTCGTCAAGGATTGGCGGGATTAATTATGATGACAATTTTGCTGTTCAAAAAAGAAATGAAATGGATTGGTTGGGGAAATTTCAAGCAACAGCTTATTCCGTCAGTTTTAATGATTGTAATTGCAAATGGTTTTACCACAATAGCTGAAAAGACTTTGCCAAGCGGATTAGCATCTGTGATAAGTGCCTTATCTCCGATATTGATATTTCTTGGAAGCATTTTAGTTGGCCTGCAAAAAATGAGTTTTAAAGGTTTTGTTGGAGTATTAATTGGATTTTCGGGAGTCGTTTTTATATTCAAAGACGGACTTGGATCGTTTTTAGATGCTGATTACAGAAGCGGAATGATGTTTATGGGATTTGCAATTTTGGCTTGGGCCATTGGAACAATTTATACTAAAACACATGCCAATAAATCAAACAATATTGTGCTTAACTTGTTTTATCAATTTACAACAGCATCTTGTATTCAGCTGGTTTTAGCTTCTATTTTTTCACCAAATCTAGATTTTAGTTCATGGAGTTCAAGAAGTATTTTTGCAGCTTTGTATTTGTCGATTTTCGGATCTGTAATTGCTTTTTTTAGTTACAGTTATGCTTTGAAGCATGTTACGGCTGTTCAAGTTTCTATTCTGGCTTATATAAACACAATAATTGCTGTATTTTTGGGCTGGCTTCTTTTAGATGAAATAATTACTATTGATTTTATTATTGCTACGGCGCTTATTATTCTTGGAGTTTTTATTGTCAATTACAAGAAGAAAGAAAAGAAAGTATTTGAGTCCGAAGTTTAGTATTTCCTTTAAGTATGTCATTTCGACGAAGGAGAAATCACCACAAGAAACTCCGCAAACTTTGTCGAGCTACTCGCGAAGATTTCTCCTTCGTCGAAATGACAAAAAGCTCTGAAAAATATATTTTTCAGAGCTTTTTTCATGTAATATTTGATTTAAAAGACGAACTGCAGTCTGCCTCTGTGATTAAGCATTCGCAGTAACCGCTTCTTTGTCAATTTTATTAATCAAACCAGCTAACACTTTTCCTGGGCCAACTTCTGTAAACAAAGTAGCGCCGTCAGCGATCATTTGTTGCACTGATTGCGTCCATTTTACAGGAGCAGTCAACTGAATGATTAAGTTCTTTTTAATTTCGTTTGCATCAGAAACCGCGTTTGCCGTTACGTTTTGATACACTGGGCAAATAGGAGCAGAGAAAGTAGTTGCTTCAATTGCGGCAGCCAATTCTTCTCTTGCAGGTTCCATCATTGGTGAGTGAAATGCACCTCCAACAGGTAAAATTAAAGCACGTTTTGCTCCTGCAGCTTTCATCGCTTCACAAGCTTTTTCAACTGCTGAAGTTTCTCCTGAAATAACCAATTGTCCTGGGCAGTTATAATTTGCGGCAACCACAATTCCATTGATAGAAGTGCAAACTTCTTCAACAATATTATCCGCTAAACCTAGAACTGCTGCCATTGTAGATGGAGTAATTTCGCAGGCTTTTTGCATAGCTAAAGCACGCTGAGAAACTAATTTCAAACCGTCTTCAAAAGATAAAGTTCCGTTGGCAACTAAAGCTGAAAATTCTCCTAAAGAGTGTCCTGCAACCATTTCTGGTTTAAAATCTTCGCCTAAAGTTTTAGCCAAAATAACCGAGTGTAGAAATACAGCAGGCTGTGTAACTTTAGTTTCTTTAAGTTCTTCGGCAGTGCCTTCAAACATAATATCTGTAATTCTAAAACCTAAAATTTCATTAGCTTTTTCGAATAATTCTTTGGCTAAAGCCGAGTTTTCATATAAGTCTTTGCCCATTCCTGTAAACTGTGCGCCTTGACCTGGAAATACGTATGCTTTCATTTGTCTAATTTGTTTTTTATTTTTTTGGAATTGAAAATTAGCTTCAATTGAAAGGCAAAAATAACACTTTTTTATTTCGTATAATCCTTAAACATATAAATCCATGCTAACCTAGAGAATCTCAAATTGAAAGAAGTTAGTAAAGTAATGACAACAGCAATGATTGGAATGATTCTTAAATCGAAATTTTTCTCAAAGAAAAACTGTGCAATACAGTACGTCGCAATTCCCTGAGCAACTGTTAATCCGTAGTTTACATACATAGCACCAAAGAAATAACCAGGCTCTTTTTGAAATTTATAATTACAATGACTGCAGTATTCATTCATTTTTGGAAGTCCGAAAGTCAAAAAAATATTTTTGTCTGTAAATACTTTTCCTTTATGACAAATAGGACATTCGTTGCTTAATATATGAGTTAATGCGCTTGACATGATCTTGTTGTTTTTTATTTATACAAAGGTAATTCAGAGTATTATAAAAGGCTTTTTTATATCTTCGCTGATTATAGCACAATAAAGACATTTTTATGAAGAAATATCCCGTTTATAGTGTTCAGAATTTTAACTGCAATGATATTCATCGTGATTTTTATGTGAATACCTTTAAAGAACATCTAAAAAGTCACAGTTTTGTCGAAGAACCGCATCGTCATGATTCTTATTTAATGGTCTTTTTTACAAAAGGCTCGGGATTGCATGAAGTCGATTTTGATCAATTCGAAATAAAAAGAGGCAGTTTGTTTGTGCTGCAGCCTGGGCAAATGCATCATTGGAGTTTGTCTGAAGATGTAGAGGGTTTTGTAATTATTTTTTCTCAGGAATTGTATAATTTATATTTCGGACAAAAAAATATCAACGATTACAATTTTTATCATTCCATTCATAATCGTCCTGAAATGGTTTTTGAAGAAAAAGAAATTCCCAGAATTCTTTCGTATTTTAATTTACTGATTCAAGAAAGTAATGAAAATGCGAAATATCAATTAGATAAAATGCTGAATTTATTAGATTCAATTCATATTGAAATTGCTCGTAAATACAGTGAAACTTATTCGCATCAAACACATTCATACAATATTAAAATCAACAAGTTTGAATCATTATTGGAAGAGTATTTTAGAACAGAAAAGCTCCCATCTTTTTATGCAGAAAAGCTAAATATTACGCTAAAACATTTAAACCGAATCTGCAATGAAATTCTGCAAAAAACCGCCACAGAAGTAATTACAGACCGCGTAATCCTTGAGATTAAAAGAATGTTGATCGACAAACAATTAGCCGTAAACGAAGTAGCTTTTAAAGTTGGCTACGAAGATTATTCCTATTTCTCCAGATTCTTCAAAAAACAAACAGGAGTTTCGCCAACAGAATTTCGAAATATAAAGTAAAAAAGGGCTTCGACTTCGCTCAG
>NZ_MUHA01000016.1 GCF_002217355.1 Flavobacterium oncorhynchi
AGACGGCTTATTTTTTTATTGAATTTTATAAATTAAGAATTGCTAAATTGAAGATTACTAAGGTTTTTGTAAATTCCGTTTTCTAAATTTATCAATTCCTGATGTGTACCTTCTTCAGTAATTATACCATTGTCTAATACCAAAATTTTATCTGCATTTCTGATTGTCGAAAGTCGGTGAGCGATGATGATACTTGTTCTTCCTTCCATTAAAACCTCTAAAGCTTCTTGAACCAGTTTTTCGCTTTCACTGTCTAATGATGAAGTTGCTTCGTCTAAAATTAAAATACTTGGATTTTTAAGCAATGCTCTTGCAATCGCAATACGCTGACGTTGTCCTCCTGATAATTTAACGCCTCGTTCTCCAACTAAAGTCTCAAACTTCTCTGGGAAACCATCCACAAAATTGAAAGCGTTTGCTTGTTTTGCTGCTGCTACGATTTCTTCCTCAGAAGCATTTGGTTTACCATAAGCAATGTTTTCTCTTATGGTTCCTCCAAATAATATTACGTCCTGAGGTACGATACTCATATTGCCGCGAAGGTTTTCTAAATCGTAATCATAAATGTTTTTTCCATCAACTGTAATTTCTCCCGAAGTAATATCGTAAAAACGAAGAAGCAAAGAGGAGATTGTTGATTTTCCTGCGCCGCTCGGACCTACTATTGCAATTTTTTGTCCAAAAGCAGCAGAGAAATTGACATCTTTAAGAACCTGAACTTCTTTGCGAGAAGGATAACTGAATGCTACATTTTTAAAAGTAACATTTCCTTTTATTTTTTCTAAAGTTGATGCATTTGGTTTTGCATTAATCTCTTCTGGTTTTTCTTCTAATAACTCAAAAACACGTTCCGTTGCTCCAACTGCTTTTTGAATTTGTGCATACATTTCGGCAATTCCTCCAAAAGAAGCACCAATAAAAGTAGTATAAAGCACAAAAGATATTAAATCTCCAACGCCTTCAACTTCTCCTTTAATCGTTAATGTAATACCGTACCAAACTACGGCTACTACGCATCCAAAAAGGCATAATATAATAAACGAAGCGAAGTAACCTCTATATTGCCCGCCTTTGATGGCAATTTTTACTATTTCTTTGATTTTATTTTTGTAACGCTGAATTTCATACCATTCGTTGGCAAAAGCTTTTACATTGCTTATTCCCTGTAATGTTTCTTCGACAATTACCTGACTTTCGGCAACTTTATCCTGAGTTTTCTTTCCGTATTTGCGAATAAATCTTCCGAATACAACAGCTGCTACCGCCACAATTGGTACAATTGCAAGCATCATAAGGGTTAATTTCGGGCTAATGCTTCCTAATATTATAAAACCTCCAATAATCAATATCAGCTGACGTAAAAATTCAGCAATTGTTGTGGTGAAAGTATCTTGCAATTGCGATATATCAGCACTTATTCGGCTGTTTAATTCGCCAACGCGTTTTTGCGAAAAGAATGACATCGGCAGCTTAACCAAATTTTCATATAAAGCAAAACGAATATTAGATAATGAGTTTTCGGTAAAGTTTACGAAAAGTGAAATCCTGAAAAATGAGAATATCGCTTGTAGTGTTAATATAACCATTAATGCTATGGCGATTTCATTGGCTCTATTTAAATCTTTATTAGTAACGCAATCTACTAGCATTCCCATTAATTTAGGAAAGGCGAGGGCAGTGGCGCTGGTTAGTAGTAGAAAAATTAAGCCTAGAAAAAATTTCCATTTATGGTTTTTACCGTATTTAAAAATTCTGAGTGCTTTTTGAAGAGAATTAGAGTCTAATTTAGCTTTAGGTAAATCGTTTTCTTGAAATCTTGCCATTTGTATATACAATTAAAGTAATGCAAATGTATGACTATAGCAAGCGAATACAAAGTGTTATTATAAATTAGACATTCAGATTTTGTTTTTTAACTAAATAGTAAGAAAACGGTGCTTTTTATGTTTTGTTTAAAAAGCTGAAAAATAGAGTGGTAAATATAAAAGCAAAAAAATATTTCATTTTTTTTGAAAATATGCTTGCAAATACGAAATCTAGCTGTATATTTGCACTCGCAATCACGAAATGATAGCAGCCTAGTAAAATAGGGCGATTAGCTCAGCTGGTTCAGAGCACCTCGTTTACACCGAGGGGGTCGGGGGTTCGAACCCCTCATCGCCCACTACCTATTTCAGGAGTAATAGTATAAAATTCCACAATCTTAAAGAATACCTGCAAATTTTGGATTTGCAGGTATTTTTATTTATACCTATTTTATCCAAAATTTTCAAAAACGCTCAAAATTACATGGCATTTTTATGGCACTTTTAAATTTAGAAAAAATGCGCCACAAAATAAACATCAATCAATTGATAATCAACATGTAAAACACGTTAACGACTTGATTTTAAGACGCTATAATTCGATATTTACTCATTTAAAATTTTGAATTATGTTAGAAAGTGGTTTTGGATTAACCTTCTTTTTGAAGGTCCCACGAAAAAAAAGCAATCTTAGGTATATTTACATAAGAATTACCGTTGATGGAATCCCTAAGGAAACATCTACTAAGCGTAGATGGGATATTACCAGATGGGATCAAAAAGCTGAAAGAGCTATTGGTACAAAAGAAGATGCTAGGACTATTAATTTTTTTCTTACCACAGTTGAAACTAAAGTTAACCAGTACAGAAATGATTTAGTTTATGCGGAACATTCTATTACATCTCAAAAAATAATTGACTTTATTATGGGACGACTAACCCCAAAAGTAAAAGTGCTTGAAGAATTCCTTAATCATAATAACGAATTACGCGCCCTTGTTGATAAAGGAGAATATGCCATTGGAACACATGAACGTTTTGAAATATCCAAAAAACATATAAAAGAATTTCTATTGTTCAAATTCAACTTGGAAGACATGGAATTCCGAGACTTAAATTATGAATTTATAAAGGACTATGAGTTTTATCTTAAGACAGTAAAGAGTTGTAATAACAATACCACATTAAAGTACATTACAAATTTCAGAAAAATTGTGAGGCGGGCACTTGATAAGGAGATTATTAAGGAAGACCCTTTCAAGAAATTTAAAGGAAAAAAAACAAAAACAAAGAAAAAACCACTTACAGCAATGGAATTACATAAGATTGAGAGTCATTCTTTTTCTACCCCAAGATTGAGCGTTATACGCGATGTATTTATTTTCCAATGTTACACCGGTCTTGCTTACATTGATGCTTTCCAACTTACAAAAGAAGACATCAAGATTGGTATTGATGGTGAATACTGGATTATGTCCGAACGCCAAAAAACAGAATCGGAAACAAATATTCCTTTATTGCCCAAGGCTCTTGAAATTATAGAAAAATACAAAGACCATCCGCTTTGTCTTAGTAGAAGAAGTGTCCTTCCAGTGAAGTCAAATCAAAAAATGAATGCTTACCTAAAAGAAATTGCTGATCTGTGTGGGATTACTGGTGTGTTAAATACCCATAAGGCAAGGCGGACTTTTGGTAGCACAGTTACACTTGCTAATGATGTACCTATTCATATTGTGAAAGAAATGCTCGGACACCGATCTGTACAACAGACTGAAGAATATGCAATAACCCAGCAGCAGACAGTTGGTCGGCAGATGATTGAATTAAGAAATAAACTTAATAAAAAAGTATCCTTCGAACCTGAGGATAGCCTATTAATTTTGGAAAGGCTTGAAAAAGAAATCCAAGATCTGAGGGAACAGCTTAATTCAAAAGTCAATTAATAACTATTATCAAACATTCTTAGACCAGCTATAAATCAATTGGTAGAAAAACAGAAAGAATACTCTCGTGAAAGTTGATGGATCCTTTTTAATTGACTTAGCATCTATTATTTAAGATTGTCATAAATCGAACTCATAATATTTTCCCTCAGAAAGATAATGTATTTCAAATTGCCATTTCTCAAAAACATCCTGTCCATCTGCAACAAAAATGTAATATTTTATTATCGTGGGTAAAATAGAATTTATAGTAAGAACCTATTAATATGTTTTTGATTCTTTGATAGGCAAATAGTCCTGTAAATTGAGATTGAATATAATTGTCAGGATTTTAGGCTGATTAATTATTCTTGTATGTAAATTGATTACTTTCATAAAGCAATGTTATTTTTCGCTCTCCATTTCTGGAACCCGCCAATTAGAAATAAATGCCCGATTATTATTGCCAATAAGGAATACATTGTTTCAGATATTGAGTTTGTTTCCTGTATTTTGTCGGTAATTAATTCTCCAGCTCAACGTAGCAAATACATTCCGGCAATTAAAAATACAACCGGTTTTAGGAAGGGAAGTTTTCTAAATTTATTAGCTGCCGAAAGTCCGTATAGACCGAAAATGAAAAACACAATAGCGACAATAATTGTTATTAAATAAGGCAAAGCACCATGTTTTTGAGCAAGTGTTGCCATTTCTTTTCCAATTCCCGTAATTTCAAACATCTGGTCAGCCCAAATTAATCCAAAAATGCGTCCGATTGCAATTAAAATATTGATATATCCCGCTAGTTTTAGCATAATTCTATTTTTTAGTTCCTAAACAGGCTAGTAAACCAATTGGCAGAAGTAGAATCCATTGTGGTGCCAAAAGATTGTACATTATACTTGTAACAATAAAAGGGACGGAGAATATCATGTATAGATAGCCAATATACTTTACAAATTCGGTTTGTTTATTCTCCTTTGTATCTAATCCGTTTTTAATCAACATGTATGAGGTTGCGACTAAAATAGTTGTTATCATATGCCAAACACCAATCCACTCTGCTTTTGCTTGCATTATAAGATTACTTCCCAATAGGGGATTCACTAAACTAATTTGCCCGCTAATGGCATGAAGCAATGCCGTAAACAAATTGATTATTCCTGCAAATAACCAATAAACATTTCTTTTGTTAATCATATTTTATTTATTTTTCCTATTAATGTTTTGTATTCATTTGGTATTGTTACTCCATCAAAATGGTTTGTCAATCCATAAAATATTGTGACTGTTAAAACAAATCCAAATATAAGAATTAATTCTGCTTGTTACTCTGGGGTTAAACTTAGAATATTGTTTTTCATTTTTTTGTTATGGACTGAAGCAATATGCCCGAAAAAAGAAAGAATTGCAAGTCCGTAATACGGAACAAAAAACAAATAAAAAGGAAAGGTATTAAGCCCTGCCACTCCAAAATAAAAATTGGTATCGAGATGTAAAAAGAGGCGAGCGATGAAAACAGCACTCACGTGAATAATTAGAAAAAAAGCCAGGTAAAGCCCTGTCCAAATTTGTAGTTTCTCAAAATGGGATGTTGTGATTTTCCTGCTCATCTTAAAAAGATTAATTCCTGATACAATTTGAACAAGAACTGCCACTACTAAAATTGTCTCAACAAAAGGATTGCGATAAAATAGTCGTAAAGTATCCATTATTGTGATGTAGGTCTCTTCGCCAAAAATGCTGCAAAAACGATTCAATAGATGTAGTCCAATAAAAACTGTAATTGTTAGTCCGGAAATATAATGAATTCGTATCATCTCTTTGATTTCTACAAAGTTTAATCAACTTATTCAAAATCCATTTGATCTAAATCAAATTCGATTTTTTGGGTTGCGAATCCGGCTCAAAGTTTCAAGCGTAACACCAATATAAGAAGCAATGTGTGTTAATTGTACTCGTTGAATAATATCGAGGCGCGTATTTAATAGACTTTTATATTTCTGCAAAGCACTCTCAAATTGTATAGAAACAACTCTTTCCTGCAATTTAAGCATTGTTTTGGTTACTGCAATTCTTCCTAATTTCTCAAAACAGTGATGTTTATCGCTCAATGCCAATACCGTTTCTCTTGAAATTTGCAATAAAATTGTGGGTTCAAGCAATTCGATATTGTATATAGTTTGGCTGTCTCGGAAAAAGCTATCAATAGCACTTACAAAATCACCCTCAAATGCAAACCAATCTGTAATGTCCTTACCGTTTTTTGTATAATAGGCTCTTGCACTGCCGCTAATTACAAAATATAGTTTATCAGCAAATTGACCTTCTTTTACAAATTTAGTCTCTTTGTCAAGTCTCAAAACTTTTGACCCTATTTTCAAATCATCTTTTCATTCATCTGTTAATGTAACGTAGTTAGTACTTATAGCTTCTATTACTTTCTCGATGTACATAAGATTCTCTCTGAAATGGTTCACAATGTTTTGAGTTTTGTATGTGATGAGTTAGAAGCACAAATGCTTAATTAAAACACCGATGTCAAATATACATACAAGTGTCCAATTAAGCACTTTTGATGCACAGTTGCAAAACTCTATTTGTTGTATTATCCTACTTATTATAACAATTTGAATTATAAGTATTTGAAGTTGTTCCGCAGCAAGACGAATTTTTACAGTTACGATCTTTGCTGTTTTGCTCCTATGACATCTAAAACAACCTTTTTTTGTCGTATACAATCCAATATGAGATGGAGCGACTGCTGAATGGTTCATGGTAGGCTTATTTTGGGGTAAAAAAATAATACGCTTTAATATGAAATCACAATACTAATTTTCTAAACAAAAAAACAACTAAAAGCATTAGTATTAAACACCTTATGCCCTCATATAAGAGCAGTCAAACTATAAAAAAAAATATAATCTTGAAGGTTTTAATAATTGAATTGGTTAAATGTCTATATGAAACTGATACCAAAACTTATTTGACAGGTTGTGATTTTAAAATTTAAAAAAATATTAATACTAAAAAATAAATTCCAAAGTCGTATAAAAAGATTTCTGGTCGGACGGAATAATTCCAGGGCCAGGATAACCGGTGGCTCTTCGGGTAAAATAGCTGTTGTTTGTAAAGTTGGTAATTCCAGCTTCCAGTTTAAATTTTTTCCATTTGTAAGAAGCCGAAATATCAGCTACATAATAAGAAGGAATTTGTCCAAAAATTCCATAAGTATTGTCATTTACATCAGTTTTACTGTTATTCGCTTCTGTAAATTGTGAAGAAACATAGGTAAATTGTAAACTTGTCATAAAGTTTTTATACCCAATACTTGTTCCCGATTTGACATTGTAAAGTGGTACAAATTCTACTTTGTTTCCTTTAATATTTAGAGCATCGGATTTTAGGTATTCAGAACCCGTGAGTGTAACATTCGAGAAGATATTCCAAATAAAGGCTTCTTCTTCAAAAAAAGTTTTGCTGATACTCCAATCCAACATCGTTTCAAAACCATATGTTATTGCCGTTCCTATATTGGATCTATAGCGTACAATTGCCGCGGAGCCATTTGGATTCTTCGTTTCGTATTCGCCTATTTTATCATCGTAATACAAAGTATAAGCACTAGCGTCAAAAGTTACTTTATCGCTTATTTGTCCTCGAATTCCAACATCGGAGGAAAAACCTTTTTCGTCTGTAATATTGGGGTCGATCACTTGACTTGGCGAAACGGTTCTGATGTCATTGAAGGTTATCGAACGATAATTTTGTGACAGATTACCGTAAAACTCGATTCGGTTTTGAGGTTTGTAGCTCATTCCAATGCCCAATAAAACAATGTTTCTGTCTTTGATATTGTCTTCGAATATCGTTTGATCCAAAATCACATTTCCCGCTAAATCTAAATTTATTTTTCGATAGGAACCAACGGCCTGTGTTTTTATTTTTTCGAATCGAAAACCAGGTGTTATCGAAAAATGAGACGTTATTTTGAAAATGTTTTCTCCAAAAACGGCATAATTCAAATTCGGAAAAGTATAATCCGATTGATTGGCATAGAATGGAAATTCCTTGTTAGCTAGATTAAAATCAGCATTACTACCAGAGCTTCCAGGGCCTTGTATTCCTGTGTTTCTAGATTGGTAATATTTGGCTCCAATTAAGAGTGCACTCGTGTTATTGTTGATTTTATATTGTTTTAAATAGCGTGCTTCAGCCCCCCAATTGAGAAAATCACCTACAATTAGATCTCGCACAGTTTCTTCTATATCTGGATTTGAAACTCGATTCGAACGGAATCCTACCGCCTTACGACTCGCATCCAAACCAAATAATTGCAAGGAGAAATCTGCATTATTTTTAAATTTATGCTTGAAGCGCAACGTAAATAAATTCCAGTTTACGGCAAACCAGTTTCGGGATCTATTGCTTTGGGTTGGGTCGCCAAGAAACATTTTATCAGTTAAACCACCCGCTTGTTGTGCCAGATAATTGAAATAAGTGTAATCAAAATGCAAGGACGTTTTGGGAGTGAATTGGTAGTTTAAATTGGCGAAATAATTGTTGCTTTTAAATTCAGAATTGGGTCTGAAACCATCTCCTTTCTTAAAATTATAAAAGGTGTAATAACTGAATTTTCCGTTGATTCCGCTTAATGAACTGAAATTGGTGTATAAATTATAAGATCCAAGAGTGTTTCTAGTAACAAATTCTATTGTTTTTGTACTTGGAGTTTTGGTTTTAAAATTGACTAATCCGCCAAATTGCGTTCCGTATTGCAACGAGGCCGCACCACGTATCACTTGAATTTCCTCTAATGCTTCGGTTGGCGTGGCATAATAACTTTCGGGATAACCCAAAACATCGGCACTGATATCATAACCATTTTGACGCGTATTGAAATTA
This sequence comes from Flavobacterium oncorhynchi, assembly GCF_002217355.1. Classification (GTDB taxonomy): domain Bacteria; phylum Bacteroidota; class Bacteroidia; order Flavobacteriales; family Flavobacteriaceae; genus Flavobacterium; species Flavobacterium oncorhynchi. The sequence continues at coordinate 8,633 of NZ_MUHA01000016.1, forward strand.
GAAGTTCTATTGGGATTTAATCCACGACCTCCAATACTCAATTGCAAACCTCCATCTGAACTTTCGTTGAAGGTTAGTCCCACAACTTGTGCAAATATCTGACGGGCATTATTGGTGGCTTTGTTTGCTGTTAATTTGTTAATCGAGATAACCTCTGTTTTTTTTCCTGCATAAATAGCCGTTTCGTCTATGTCATTTAATTTATTTATGGCAAAAACTTTATCTCTTTGTTTATTGATTACCACTTCGGATAAATTGGTTATTCTGCTTAAAATGATTGTTGTCTTTGTTTCAGAAGCTGGGATTGTTTGCTCCAGTAAGGAATAATTTTCTTTATAAAACACCAATTCTGAATTACCAGTTGCACTTCTTTCAATTTCAAATTCGCCATTTTTGTTCGAGACCGTTTTTGTTTCGATGGTTTTATTGTAAACGGATACCAACGAAATAGTTTCGCCTGAATCGGTTTTGATAACCCCAGAAATTTTGTTTTGGGAGAAAGCATTTAGAAAAATTACTAAAAAAAATAGAGTACTAAAGTCCTTTAATTTCATCGTTAAATGGTAATATCCAGTTTTTGTGTTGGAAAGATTCATATTCTTTGGCGAGATTTATTTTTGGGTCAATGTAGGGTTTACTCAGCCTTCCGTTGATGGCAACGTAGCTTTCTACTCGAACTTCGGGATTTACGTAGCCTAGTTCTTGGTAATAATCGTGTAAATAATGAGCGTATTCCAGAATGAAATCGGGTTGAAAAGCCATTTGTTTTTCCTGAAAAATGGTCAGAAAATTACGGTTGTTAACCATTATTGTTTCTTTGGTCTTGGCATCGGTAACTGTAAATTGGGTGTAACCTGCTTTTTCCATCAGCATGACACGCCACGAAAATCGGAATCCTTCTTCTGTCCAAAACAGTTCGTCTTTGTACAATAAATATCGGAAGGGAAATACAATTTGAAATACTAGAAAACAAGTTATTACAACTAATTTCGTTTTGTAAATAGCATTTAAATTCTGGATTTTCTCTTTTCCGTTTTCAAAAACAAGAATATTCAAACGAAGCAATTTCGTAATATATTCCAATACTTTCTTATGAAAAGGACTTTCGAAAAATAATAAAGAACAAACGATCATTACGTACGGAAAAACGCCAATCGGGAATAGGATTTTTGTCAAAATATGAAAAAAAACTACTAATACAAATGCGAAGGTTCTTGTTCTTTTGTAAAGCAGTAAAAAAGGAATAGTCAAATCGTAAATCATTCCTGTCCAACTAAAGGCGAAATGCACCCAGTTGGCATTCAAGAAAGTTCCAATTATAGGTAAATTAGAGTTGTTTGGCAACCAAATTCTTAGAGGCATCGCTTTAAATAGCCAATCCGAATTGAGTTTAGCAAGTCCTGCATAGAAATAAACAATTCCCAATAAAAGTTTTAGAATATCAACCGTCCAGCGTGGAATTTTTTGGTACGCCATTTTTGGACTTCGATACGCATCTACCGAAAAATTAGCGTTTGCAGGTAGAAATATCATAATAAAACTCAAAACCGTAATAAAGTAATAGTGATTCAAATACGTAGTTTTATCCATGAATTCGATATAGGTAAAACTCAGAAAAAAAGTAATAATAGCTAATTTGTATTGGTAGCCAATGGCAACAAACAAGGCGGCTATTCCCGCAAAGAGGAACAACAAATAGGTACAATTCCCCAATGGTTTTATCCACTCAAAACCATAATACGTAAAATGAAATTGGGGTTGGATATAAAATTGCTCAATCCAACCATAACTCACAAAACGAATGAGACTAAAAAACATCATAAAACCAAACGCTAGCCTAAAAAAGGCTAGTGTTGAAGACTCTGAATAGGCATTCAGATATTTTTGTAGTCTAGATTCATGATTAATCTCCATCACCATCTACATAATCAATTGTAATGTTTAAGGCCTGCATCATATCTAACTTGGTGTAAATTACATTTTGTTGCAAAGTACTGTATGCAGCAATCATCTTTGCATTATCAGTTGTTATTTGCTCGGAAAAATTGTTGCTTAACGCATTATTAGAAACTGTAATTGCAGCAAATTGTGCATTGATGATATCACTTAGTTTTTTAGTATCTCTAACGACATTCAAGAAATCCAAATACGATTTTAAGCTTGCTCCTGTTGCGGGACTATTAAAATGTTTTCCATTAAAAAAATCTTGTTGGGCTTGTAACGCTGACACTAACAACTCTTTAGAAATGTCTTTTTTGTAGAAAGCTTCAACTTTTTCGGGATATTTAACACCATTTGAAAATAATCCAGCAGGAATTCCTAATTTGCCAGTGCGAATGTCTTTTTCAAGATTTTTTACAAAAGCATTTGTCGTTTTATTTACGGCGCTAGTTACGCTCGTTCCGTTATTAGTGATATAACTTACTCTGTATCCAGAATTCCAGTCGATTACAACAGCATCTGCATTTGCTTTTAATTTTGAAGTTATATCAGTTAAGTATTTTTTGTAATTCGTCGCATTAGCATTCGAACTGTAAAAAGTGACAATAGACGCATCTGTTGTACCTAAACCGTTTATTAAATAATCCATTCCTGGAAAACCTTGTCGGCTAAATTGTGATAACAAAGACAAATTATAAACTCCATTAGAAATGTTTGTCTCAATTCCAGCAGCATCTGTTGGATAGGTATTGGCAGCCATATTGAGATTGATTTCTTCAGCTTTACCGAAATTATACATCGAAATATATTGGTAGGCTTTATAGCTTTCGAGCCAAGAGGCTCGCAATGCTTTCAAATTGCTTTCAGTAGGTGTTGCCACAAAAGTATTTGTACTTGTTGTCAATGACTGTAACTTACTTTGATAATTGGTATAACTGGGAATAATAATATTATCTGCCCAATTGGTCAAAAGTGTAGTACGATCAAAACTATTGCTTTTAACTGTATCGTCTCCACTATTAGAGGAGCAGGCTACTAAGGCAATAACAAAGCCTAGAATTAGTGCTTTTTTCTTCATTTTTTCAAATTTTCATCAAAATTACAAAAGCAATTTATAATTATTTATATTTATTCTAAATTAATTTACTGTTGCAGCTTGGGCAACGGTAAAGCCAAATTTAGTCGCTATCTGTGTAGATATAGCATCTAATTTTGCTCCTAAAGTATCGATAGCCCACAGACCATTTGTTCCGCTTAAGATAGAAGCTAACATTGTATCTACTTCTACTTTTGTGAAATAAGGACTGTTTGTACCTGGTTTATTTGTGTAACGCAATGATATAATAAAACCATATCCTTCTGATAATGCGTGTAGAGATTTTGCTCCAGCATCTCCAGTTGCTAACTTTGCTTTACCCTCTTGCAAATAATATACTGCTCTTACCGCTGATGTTGTTGCTAATTTTGTTTTGATAATGTCAATTTGAGCATCACGAATTTTATAATCATTAGCTACTATAGCTGCTCTACCTTTGCGAAAAGCTAATTCAATATCAGCTTTAACAGTGTTGAAATCACTATCAGTATTAACTTGGTTTATATAGCTACTCCAAAATTTAAAAACATTCGGAGTAACAGTTAAATTATCTGCGCCATATACATAACCATAAGCTTCGTCCCAAAGGTGTTCCATTGTAGTGTATGATTTTCCTGTTACTAAAACTTTATTAGTGTTATCAATTTTATTAGTTGCTTCGTCTAATTTATTTAGGCTTAAGTAATTGTTTGATATTTGATCCATAAAACAAGCCCCCATCATACCTTTTAATAATACTTGTTGAGGTTCTAATCCATTTGCAGCGAATAATCGTTTGCTTGTTCCGTCTAAATAGATACCAGCTACACCGGGAGCCGCAATTGTACCTTTACTTGCAGTATTCCCATTTTTAAATTGGGTTTCAAAAAGATCACGAACGCTAACTTGTTCAGTAGTAGATCCGCCACCAAGATATAAAGAGAAATAATCTTTTGAAGCTGCTGTTTTATCTTTTAATAGTTTTCCAGAGGCATTTAAACCAGCCCCAGTAAAACGATTGTTTATGTTGCTGTACATTTGAGAAAGAACAACATCATCTACTATAGTCCCGTTTGTTGCTGCGGTTTTATAATAGTTTCCCATTTCATCAAGCATTAATAAACGGTTTGATTGACCTGAATAATCTACAGATGTTACCAAGTTTCTTTCAAATTTGTATGTTACAGGAACAGTGTAGTTGAAAGTTTCATCTTCATCCTCATTTTTAGTACAAGAAGTAAATGCTAATGCAAGAATTGGCAATATGTAAAGAGAGAATTTTTTAAAGTTCATTATTTCTTTGTTTGTGGTTAATAAATTTAGACAAAGGTATTTTGTAGAAGTTTACAAAACAAGTATTTATTTAGAATAATTAAAAACAAGTAGAATATTTGCATTTGGCAAACTAGTTGTAAGAAACAGGAACGATATATTGTTGTGTTTTATAATGTTTAACTCTCAATAACTATAGAGATTGTGCCTAAAGTCAAATACGGCATTATTTCTGTCATATTATTTATGAACAATTTATTATTGGATTAAGTCTTTTATATGATCGTGATTGAGCTAAATGTAAACTTCATCACTAATCCAAAGTAGATCAATCAGACACTTAAAATTTATCTTAATTAATCAAATTGGTAAATGTTAATTATTATTTAAAATAATTCTAAACAATTTGTTTTGTAATAAAAAAACGAATAATTTTGCATTATTATTAATTATTCTAAATAAAAACAAAATGAAAAAAATAGTTCAAACGTTATGCTTTCTTTTACTTACGGTATTTGTTATTACTTCTTGTAATAATAATGATGATGATAAAAGCTCAACGGTTTCCAAAAGACAAGTCATAGAAAATTATGCTAATATTGCTTACGCCAATTACAAAAAAGCTTATGATGATGCCGTAATTTTAGAAGCGGCTATCAGTACTTTTACCACAACACCAACAGAGGCTAACTTTGTGGTTACCAAATCAGCTTGGTTGAAATCTAGAGAAAGTTATGGTACTACAGAGGGCTTTCGTTTTGCAAATGGTCCAATAGATAATGAAGATCCAAAATATGCAAAAGGACCAGAAGGTTTCGTCAATTCTTGGCCTTTAGACGAAAATTTTATTGACTATACTGATGGTGCTGAGACATCTGGAATTATTAATGATCCCACGATTTTTCCTGCTATAACCAAAGAGGTTTTGGTAGGAGAAAATGGAAAAGGAGAAAATGAGAAATACGTGACTGTAGGTTATCACGCCATAGAATTTTTACTTTGGGGACAAGATTTAACGGCGCCATCAGCTAACAAACCAGGACAAAGACCTTATACCGATTATTTAACAACTGGAGGAACTAAATCAAATCAAGCTAGAAGAGCAACATACTTAAAAGTGTGTGCTGATTTATTGACGGATCATTTATTGGAAGTAGTGAACCAATGGAAAGTGGGGGGGACATACAGAACAGCTTTCTTGGCAATGAAAGAAGATGAAGCTATAAAAAATATGTATTTAGGAATTACAACATTAATTTCAGCAGAATTACCAGATGAACGTATGATTACTGCTCTTGGTAAGATGGATCAAGAAGAAGAGCATTCTTGTTTCAGCGACAATACGCATAGAGATATTGCTTTAAATTTACAAAGTGTTATCAATATATACCAAGGAAAATATGGTTCAATTGACGGAGCATCACTTGAAGACTTAGTTAAACAAACCAACACCGAATTTTATACCGCTACAGATGCGTCGATAAAAAATTCCTTGGCTAAAGTTGCAGCGATTATTACTCCTTTTGATGTAGCAATTTCTGGTGGTACAGATTCTGTAGAGGGAAAAAAAGTGAGCGTTGCGGTTACTGAATTAAAAACATTTGGCGCTAATTTATTGGCGGGAGCAACCAAAATTGGAATTATTGTAAATAGTTAAAAAGCTTCAAAATAAAGTATAACTAAGTGTTCTTATTACAAGGACACTTTTTTCTGTTTAGAAATGAAAAATTATATAAAAGTATTAGTTGTTTTGGTTGGTGTTCTCATTTTGAGTTGCAGTAAAAATGACGAGGAGCATTATATCCTTCTAACCGCTGAAGAAGGTGAACAATTTTCAGGTGGAGAAACAACAGTTTTTAACAAGTCTGAAGAAGCTTTTGGTTTTTCGGCTCTTAATCTAACTTTTGAAGAGGATGCTGATTTTGCAATTGGCAATTCTTTTTTTAGGCAAAATTGGGTAACGGCTCCTGCTTCTACTACAGCAAGAGACGGTGTGGGGCCTTTCTTTAATGCTATTTCCTGTTCGAGTTGTCATTTTAAAGACGGTCGAGGAAGAGCGCCTTTGGTAGCTGGAGAAACAGGTCATGGTTTGTTGCTACGATTGAGTATTCCTGGTATTGACGGCAATGGAGGCAATTTGCCAGATCCTATTTACGGCGGACAATTGCAAGACGGTGCCGTTCTTGGGCAAACTATTGAGGGCAAAATTTCTATTGTTTACCAATCCATAACAGAAACTTTTGCCGATGGAACTATTGTTGTTTTGCAAAAGCCATCGTATCAAATTAACACTTTGGGCCATGGTCCATTAGCCAGTAATCTTCAAGTTTCTCCAAGAGTTGCTAATCAGATGATAGGAATGGGATTATTAGAAGCTATACCAGAGAGTACGTTGCTTGGTTTTGCCGATGAAAATGATATTAATAAAGATGGTATTTCAGGGAAATTAAATTATGTTCATGATGTAGCATCTAACTCAAAAAAAGTTGGTCGTTTTGGATGGAAAGCCAATCAGCCAAGCGTACGTCAGCAAGTTGCGGGGGCTTTTCTGGGAGACATGGGAATTACTACGAGTTTGTTTCCAAATGAAAATGCGCCTTTTGGTGTAGATCTTACCGCTATTGCTAATGGAGGAACTCCAGAGATATCGGATTTAAATTTTGAGCGAGTAGTGCTGTATTCTAGTACACTAGCTGTTCCAGCAAGAAGAAATTATACGGAGCAAAACGTATTAAAAGGGAAAAAAAAATTTGAGACTATAGGTTGTGTCAGTTGTCACATCCCAAAAATGCAAACAGGAAATAATCATTCTATTGCAGCTTTGAGAAACCAAACGATCCGTCCCTATACTGATTTGTTATTACATGATATGGGAACTGATTTAGCAGATAATACCCCCGATTTTGAAGCCACAGGTAAAGAATGGAGAACACAACCTTTATGGGGAATTGGTCTAATTAAAACGGTCAATAATCATACTAATTTAATGCACGACGGTAGAGCCAAAAGCGTTACCGAAGCGATTTTATGGCATGGTGGAGAAGCCAAATCTGCTAAGGATAAATTTAAAAAATTGACAGCATTAGAACGTAGCGAGCTTTTAGAATTTATTAATTCTTTATAAATTGTACTTTTCCAAATACTAAATATTAGTAATTATCGCAAAATTTCCTTTGAAAAATAGACTTTAATTTTAATCTCTAAACAGCCTAATTTGGTTTGTCACTAATTTAGATGAACAATAATCTAACGATTTTTCATTTTCACCCTTGATTCATTATTTTACGAGACAATAAAATGCAGTAATTATACGTAACTTTGTCAGAATCATCGTAGATAAACCTTTAATAGAAATAAAATATGCTTTAATAATCGGTGCTAGTGAAAACGGAAAATCTACAACAATAAATGAAGTTTGTAAAAGACTTAAACCAAGAAAGGTATGGGAACTTAACTCTGAAGGAATATTTATTGAAGTTGAAGTGACAGTTGAAATATTTAACGGAACATATTTAATTGAAGTTAATGGTACAATTATTTTAGTTGCTGCTGGATCACCAACCGAGCAAGATATTACAATAACTGCCTTGGTTCAAATTGCAATAAATTTAGAGTTTGATATAAAAATTCTTATTGTTGCAATGAGGACTTTTGAGAAAAAAGAGAATTTTGACACGCCAAATGAACTTAATAAATTAGCTACTAAAATATTCCAGGAAAAAATATCAAAAATTCCAGGGAATTTCAAAAACAGTGAACAATGGAACAATAGAGTTGATAAAATTGTATCAAAAGTAAAGGAGAGCGTAGTAAGTTAATATGTAATTATCGAAAGACAGATTATTTGGAATTCGTTTTTCACTGTTTTTTAAAAGCCCTGTAAGTAAATACAGGGTTTTTTTACATTTTGTCGATGCTTTTTATATAGTTTTCTTTTTGAAACTAAAGTAATAGTTTACTCCAAAACCAATTACATTTCGAGTATTAAATCTCCTATCTTATTTCAACATATTTAATGCGTTCCCTAAGTCTATATTATTGAAATAAATATTTAATGCTAAAGACTGGGAGTTTTCATCTGAAAAATCAACAACATACCCCAAGCCGATTCCAAAAGAATGTTGATTATCAGAAATTTTTTCTTTTTCCTCAATAGGTTTTGATAAATCACTGGGGTTTCTAGATACTCGATATACTGAAGCTTCAATGCTTGAATAAGTATATTTTGGGAGAATCTGTAAATAACCGGAACCATCACCATTTTTATTGCCTAAAATAATTTTAGGGCAAAAACTATAATTTACAGCAGATACTTTTTTTGAATATTCAGACAAAACAAGTCCCGTATCATCTCTATTTGTAAGTTTCTCAAGAACACCATACATATAATTAATTTCTATTTCTGGGTTCAAATAATAGACTAATTTATAATCAGCTCCCAATTTAAAATCTCCAAAGACTGATTTATCAAAATCAGTATCAATGTATGCTAAAACTCCGACAAAAGGTCTTATTTTTTGTGCATAAGTTCCAAATGAAATTAAAAAAAACAATACTAAAATATTTTTCATCTTTTTTATTTACCAATTACTGGACTTGAAAAGAAATTTTGGGCATGAAGGAAAAACTTAGTTTAGCTTGTAGTAAAAATATTGTTGCTGAACCATCTCCTAGTGTGCAGCTTGAATCTATTGGTACTGAATTGCGAAATTTTGTAAGAAGATAATAATGGTTTTACGTTTATTCAAAAAGCCATAAAATCTGTTTAATTGATCTTATGGCTCTATTAATAATTCAACTTTACTTTTGTAACCTGGATGATAAGAAGGTGTATATCTGATATATCCCATTTCTTGTAATTGCTTAAAATATTTATGGTAGGTTGGCAGAGTACTTATATGAGACAGCGACATGATTTTGCTCCTGCTTACCCTGATTATTTTATTATCACCTTGCTTATATCCCAGATACAGGATAGCGCTTAAAAGGGCAAAATGCCAGACATTCAACCTGCTGTCATTTTCAAAAACAGCCAGATAATCCAATAACTCATTTATGTCCATAACTATTAGTCTTTGCTAAACAGGTTACTTAAATCCTCTTTATTATAGTAATAGGAACCCAATACTTTCTTGAACCGTACTTTGCCAGTTACTCGCAAATTTTGCAATGATCCTGGGGACATATCCATCAATTTTCTAACTGCTCGGCTTTTGAGCCATTTAGGGTGAATATTTTCTTTGTCGCCCAGTTGAGCATCTTCCATTATCTTCCGGATGTCATTTATCAACAGCAAGCCAAATTGCCGTAAATCATCCTTTGTTACAATATCACTCATCATCTACCTCTTTTTAAATTAAATTTTGCAATTGCTAATTTATTTTGGTTTTGCAATAAAATTAATTAAGTACTATACATACTTATAAAGAATGTCTTTTTTTGGAATTATTTGGCTTGTTATGTCAAATTAATATTTTTCAGCTTGAAGTCACAAGTGAAAAGTGGAGTTTTCTCTGCTTTACTTTTAATTTTTTTTAATTTTGAAATTCCCAAAATTGAAATACAAAAGGGGAGTAGAATAATAAGGTAGATTTGTAATCAATTACCAAAATTAGTTGTTGCCATTCACCAATTTCACAACATACAATGATTATTTACACCCTTTGCTAGTGCATTTTTACTATATTTGACGCTATAAATTTAACTAGGCTTTTAATAAACTGGACTAAAGACGTTCTGAAAGAGAAAGCTATCTCACAAACTTGGCTTGCGAAAAAATTAGACAAAAGTTATAACGCAGTTAATGAGTAAGCCCGAAATGTGAAACAACCTAGTATCAAATGTTTGCACCGAATTACAAAAATTCTTGAAGTTAATACTAAAGATCTATTGAAAGAAGAATGACCAAAGAATCACAAATAGAAGAAAATCTAATTAAGCAACTAATAGATCTGAAATATAGTTATCGAAAAGATATTATTGACAGAAAAACATTAGAACAAAATTTCAAAACCAAATTTGAAGCATTGAATCGTGTTCATTTAACAGAAAGTGAATTTATACGTTTACGAGAGGAAATCATTAATACTGATGTATTTGCAGCTTCTAAGCTATTGCGTGAAAAAAATTACTTCCAACGCGAAGATGGAACTCCTTTACATTACACATTAGTAAATATAAAGGACTGGTGTAAAAATGATTATGAGGTTATAAATCAGTTACGTATCAATACAGAGAACAGTAATCACCGTTACGACATTATTTTGTTGATTAATGGCTTGCCTGTTGTGCAAATTGAATTAAAAAAGTTAGAAATTTCCCCACGAAAAGCAATGCAGCAAATCGTGGATTACAAAAATGATTCTGGAAACGGATACAACAACACATTAATGTGTTTTATGCAGTTATTCATTGTGAGTAACAGCAATAGAACCTATTATTTTGCTAATAATAAAAACCAACATTTCAGTTTTAATGCTGATGAACAGTTTTTGCCAATTTATGAATTAGCAGACGAAAGCAATAAGAAAATTAATTACTTAGAAGAGTTTACTGATAAATTTCTTAAAAAATGTACACTTGGTGAAATGATAAGCAAGTATATGGTTTTAGTAGAAAGCGAACAGAAATTGTTAGTAATGCGACCTTATCAAATATATGCAGTAAAAGCTATTGTTGATTGCATTCACCAAAACCGAGGTAATGGTTATATATGGCACACTACGGGAAGTGGTAAAACCTTAACCTCTTTCAAGGCATCTACGCTATTGAGAGACAATCCAGATATTGAAAAATGCCTTTTTGTGGTGGATCGAAAAGACCTTGACCGCCAGACTCGAGAAGAATTTAATAAATTTCAAGAAGGCAGTGTAGAAGAAAATACCAATACTGAAACATTGGTAAGGCGTTTATTATCTATCGACTATGCCGACAAAGTAATTGTTACAACCATTCAAAAATTAGGTTTGGCATTAGACGGTACAAGTAAGAAAAACTACAAAGAACGCTTAGAACCTTTGAGCAAAAAACGTGTGGTATTCATTTTTGACGAATGCCACCGTTCACAGTTTGGAGACAATCACAAAGCCATAAAAGAGTTTTTTCCAAATGCTCAATTATTTGGTTTTACAGGTACGCCTATTTTTGATGAAAATGCCACTTATCAAATAAGAGAAGGCGAAGAAGCTTCTTATAAAACCACAGAGGATATATTTCAACAAAGGCTACACGCTTATACCATTACCCACGCTATAGACGATAGAAACGTACTGAAGTTTCATATTGACTACTTTAAAGGTAAAGGTACTTTAAATGCCAAACCAGGAGAAGTTATTGCGCAACAAGCGGTAGTTGAAGCTATTCTTGACAAACACAATGCAGCAACAGCTTCTAGACGTTTCAATGCCACATTGGCGACGGCTTCAATAAATAACGCTATAGAATATTATCAGTTATTCAAAACCATTCAAAAGCAAAAGAAAGCTGAAAACGAGGATTATGTTCCTCTAAATATTTCTTGTGTGTTCTCACCACCATCACAACTAATTGCAAAAGAAGGGGACCAACAAAGTCAAAAGAATGCAGCAGATATAAAACAATTACAAGAAGATCTAACTCAGGAAAAAGAAGACAACAAACAAAATCCTGAAGAAAAGAAAAGAGCGTTAATAGAAATTATTAGCGACTACAATTTGCAGTTTAGAACGAATCATTCTATAAACGAATTTGATTTGTATTACCAAGATGTGCAACGACGCATTAAAGACCAGAAATACACTAATAAAGAAGTTCCTCATAAAGATAAAATCGACATTACAATTGTAGTTGATATGCTACTCACGGGTTTTGATTCTAAATACCTTAATACCTTGTATGTAGATAAAAATTTGAAATACCACGGCTTGATACAAGCTTTTTCTAGAACCAACCGTGTACTTAACGATACAAAGCCTTATGGCAATATTCTAGACTTTCGCTCTCAACAAGAGGCAGTAAACCTAGCCATTGCCCTTTTCTCTGGTGAAAACAGTGGAAAAGCAAAAGAAATATGGTTGGTTGACCCTGCTCCTGTGGTGATTGAAAATTACCAAAAAGCTGTAGAAGCATTGGGCATTTTTATGCAGGACAACAGTTTGGTTAATGAACCTCAAGAAGTGTACAACCTAAGAGGCGATGCTGCACGAATTGATTTTGTAAAAAAGTTTAAAGCGGTTCAAAAATTAAAAGTCGAATTAGACCAATATACGGACATAACCGAAGAACAAAAGCTGAAAATTGAAACTATCTTGCCAACTGAGACCTTGCAAGAGTATAGAAGTTCGTACATAGAAACTGCTAAGAAATTAAGAAAAATACAACAAGAGGAAGGTGAGGATGCACCAGACGAAGTGCAACAACTCGATTTTGAATTTGTTCTTTTTGCCTCAGCTGTGATTGACTATGATTATATAATGGGCTTGATTGCCGACAGTACACAAAAGAAACCTGCCAAGCAAAAAATGACCAAAGCACAGGTAATTAGTTTACTGAGCGCCAATGCCAACCTAATGGACGAACAGGAAGATTTAGCGGAATACATTAATAACTTAGACTGGAACAGCGGACAAGATGTACATGCTTTAACCAAAGGCTACGAAACTTTTAAAATTGATAAAAACGAAAAAGAACTGGCTACCATTGCCAATAAACACGGTGTACAAACAACTGACTTGAAGGTCTTTGTGGATACTATAATGAGCCGAATGATTTTTGATGGTGAAAAACTGACAGACCTTTTAGAACCACTAGAACTAAGTTGGAAAGAACGCAGATTAAAAGAACTGGCATTGATGGAAGACTTAGTGCCTCAATTAAATAAAATTGCCGAAGGGCGTGAAATTTCAGGATTAACAGCATATGATTAAGAAGATAAATAAATTGATACCTGAAATCCGCTTTACTGAGTTTCAAAAGGATGGGAATTGGCAACTAACTACTATTGGCGAAATAGGTAAATTTTATTATGGAAAAAGTGCACCAAAATGGTCTTTATCTAATGATGCACCGACTCTTTGTGTTAGATACGGAGAACTATACACCAAATTTGATACGATTATCTCCGAAATAATTTCACGAACAAATATTGATCCAAGCAATTTGAAATTCAGTAAAGGTGGAGAAATTCTTGTGCCGCGAGTTGGTGAAGTTCCACAGGATTTTGCAAAAAACTGTTGTTATCTTCCGTTTGAAAATATTGCGATTGGTGAAATGATTAGTGTTTATGAAACGAAAGAATACCCGATTTTCTACGCCTATTATTTCAGAACATTGATTAAACAATTTGCCGAGGTTGTTGAAGGACAAAATGTAAAAAACCTATACTATGTAAACCTTGAGCCAATTGCTATTGGAAAACCTTCCTATTTTGAACAAAAAAAAATTGCTGTCTGCCTTTCTTCAATAGATGAAGTAATTAAAGCCGATAGCAAAAAATTAGAATCTCTAAATGAGCACAAAAAAGGATTGCTGCAGAACCTTTTCCCGCAAAAAGGCGAAAGGGAGCCTAAATATCGTTTTCCGGAGTTTGCGAATGATGGGGAGTGGAGGGAGAAAACAATTGAACAAGTCGCACAAGTTACTACTGGGAAGAAGGATACACAAAACAAAGTAAATAATGGTTTATATCCATTTTTTGTACGTTCACAAACGGTGGAACGAATTAATTCATATTCTTATGATGGAGAGGCAATTTTAACTTCAGGAGATGGCGTTGGTGTAGGTAAAAACTTTCACTATGTCGTTGATAAGTTTGACTTTCATCAGCGAGTGTATTGCATATATAATTTTTCAAAGGAAGTATGTGGTAAATTTGTCTATATGTTTTTTTCTCAACATTTCGATGAAAGAGTTATGAGGATGAGTGCTAAAAATTCAGTTGATTCTGTTAGAATGGCAATGATTACAGAAATGCCTATTAGGTTACCAAGTAAAAAAGAACAACAAAAAGTAGCAGATTGTCTTTCTTCATTGGATGCCTTAATCACAGGGCAAACAGAGAAAATAGAGCAATTGAAATTACATAAAAAGGGATTGATGCAGGGGTTATTTCCAAAAATAATTGATTAAAATTATGAGTACACTACAAAATTTTAATAATCTGAAAGAGATTGGGCAACATTTCCGAAAAGATTTAACAGGTGATCATCGACCAGAAAAGAATTTAATATTATTGTTTGCTCACAACGGCACAGGTAAGACAAGGTTGTCAATGGAGTTCAAAGAATTAGGTAAAACGGATGATAGCAGAGATACTTTATATTTCAATGCTTTTACAGAAGATTTATTTTCGTGGAACAACGACCTAGAGAACGATACAACAAGATTTATTAAGCTTAATGCAGATTCTGCATTCTTCAATGGACTACATGAATTAGATTTGAGTGTTAAAATTGAATCTTTTTTTCATAATTATGTTGACTTACAATTTGACATTAATTATACGACTTCAACTGTTAGTTTTTCAAGAAGTATAATTGTAGATGGTGATGAACAAAGAGTGGAAAACATAAAAATTTCAAGGGGAGAGGAAAATTTATTTATTTGGTGTTTTTTTCTTGCCATTTGTGAATTAACAATTGATAAAGATCCAGCATATAGAGATATAAAGTACATATATATTGATGACCCAATCTCATCACTCGATGAAAATAATGCCATAGCTGTAGCCTGTGATTTAGCCAATTTGGTTACCAGAGAAGATAACGAAATTAAAACAGTAATTTCAACACATCATAGTTTATTTTTTAATGTATTGTATAATGAGTTTGGTAGAAAAATAAAGAACAAACGTTATTTTTTACATTACAAAGAAGCTAACAGTTATGCTTTACAAGACACAGTTGACACGCCTTTTTTCCACCACATCGCAACGCTTAGCGAGCTAAAGAAAGTTGCTGAATCAAATAAAATTTACACCTATCATTTCAATGCGTTGAGAAGTATAATGGAAAAAACCACAAGTTTTTTTGGCTACGATAGAATTGATAAATGCATCCATGGTTTAGAAGAGGAAGAAGTTCTTTTTGAAAGGGCATTACAGTTATTTAGTCACGGTAAATATTCAATTTTTGATCCAGTGGAAATGGGTGATGATACTAAAGAGCTTTTTAAACGAATTTTAAACGGGTTTCTTACTAAATATGAATTTTATTTTCCTGAAATATTTAATGAAGAAATTCAAACAAAAACAGAATGACACAAAAAGAACAACAACAACTGGGTAAAACCCTTTGGGATATCGCGGATAATTTGAGAGGAGCAATGAATGCAGATGATTTTCGTGATTATATGCTTTCGTTCCTATTCCTTAGATATTTATCATTTAACTACGAAGAATCAGCAAAAAAAGAATTAGGAAAGGACTATCCTGAAGATACGCCAAAGGATGTTATGTCTAAACTTAAAGTGAATACTCCTTTAGAAATTTGGTATATAGAAAATTCTAATGATGTTGAAGATTTTGAAAAACAAATGCGACGTAAAGTTCATTATGTGATACAACCCAAACACTTGTGGAGCAATATCACCGAATTGGCACGTACACAAAATGCAGATTTATTAGTAACCTTAGAAGATGGTTTCCGATATATTGAAAACGAATCGTTTGAAAGTGCATTTCAAGGTTTGTTTTCTGAAATTAATTTAAATTCTGAAAAATTAGGTAAAACTTCTAGCGAAAGAAACAAAAAACTCTGTACCATTATTCAGAAAATTTCAGAAGGAATAGCTGATTTTTCAGCAGATTCTGATACTCTCGGTGATGCTTATGAGTATTTGATCGGTCAGTTTGCAGCAGGTTCGGGCAAAAAAGCAGGAGAGTTTTATACGCCACAACAAATCTCAACGATCTTATCTGAAATCGTAACCCTAGACAGCCAAGACCCAACAATGGGTAAAAAAAATAAATTGGACAAAGTATTGGATTTTGCTTGTGGTTCAGGTTCATTATTGCTAAATGTGCGAACAAGGATAAAGGATAATGGTGGTAGTATTGGTAAAATATTTGGACAAGAAAAAAATATCACTACCTACAACTTAGCTCGAATGAATATGCTATTGCACGGTATGAAAGATACCGAATTTGAGATATTTCACGGGGATACCTTACTCAATCAATGGGACTTATTAAATGAAATGAATCCAACAAAAAAGATAGAGTTTGATGCTATCGTAGCTAATCCTCCTTTTAGTTTACGTTGGGAACCAAACGACACCTTGGCTGATGATTTTCGTTTCAAAAGTTATGGTCTCGCTCCAAAATCAGCAGCCGACTTTGCTTTCTTATTGCACGGTTTTCATTTCTTAGGAAAAGAAGGAACAATGGCAATCATATTACCGCACGGTGTATTATTTCGTGGTGGTGCAGAAGAAAGAATTCGTACTAAATTATTAAAAGACAATCATATTGACACTGTAATTGGTTTACCTTCTAATCTGTTCTATTCAACCGGTATTCCCGTTTGTATTTTAGTTTTGAAAAAATGCAAAAAGCAAGATGATGTTTTGTTTATCAATGCCAGCGAGCGTTTTGAAAAAGGAAAACGACAAAATACATTAAGAGAAGGTGATGGCGATGAAGCCAATGATATTCAAAATATCATAGATACATATAAATATCGACCAGAAAATGTAGAAAGATATGCTCGTAGGGTTTCTATGGAAGAAATTGAAAAGAACGGCTATAATTTGAATATTTCAAGGTATGTAAGCACATCTCTTGACGAAATACAAATTGACTTAAAAGAGGTAAACAAAAAATTAACTTCAATTAATCAAAGCATAAAGGAGAATACAGAGAGACACAATGAATTTTTAAAAGAATTAGGATTAAATCACATTTAATTGGAGTGGTGTTTACATCTGAACCGATTTAAGACGGGGATTGATCTGATGAAATAAGCCCTCTGAATTTTCAGAGGGCTTATTGTTTATCCAAAATTTGGAACATTCTGCCAACCTCGATGTTCATTCTCGAAAAGGCAAACCATTTTTCACAAGGTCTTTAGTGATGTAGATATGGTATAGTTCTGTACTGTCAATAATCAGAAATCGGTCATGTACATCGGAAAATATTTCAAGTTCAACCGGAGGATAGTGACTGTTATACAGCTGTATATCTGGTATTAACTGATTTGCTGAAATTCTTAGTTTAGATTGTTGCGGTAACATTGTTATTTCGCTTACCCAGCAAGGTCAGTACCGTATTATCTTCATAATTATCAATCAGGATAATGGAGCTGCTGGAACGGCGGATAATATCCGCAAAAAGATTATAGAATCTCATTTATAACTATTTCCTTGATGCATTAATATTTATATAATAACTAACAGTAGTCTTCTTTACACCCTCATTTTCCAACTTAAATGGGTTTCGAATAGGCCAAACCTTTGGTGATTCTGAAGTTACGTCGTAAACCATGTAAATAAAATAATTTTCGGATTCTTCTGCTTCTCGTAGCTCGTTAGCAGAAAGAAAAAAGTTAGCATTACCTACCTTCCTAGTTGTAGCTTTGACCTCTATGTATCTTTCACTTCCGTCAAGCTCAAACGATAGAATATCATACCCATAAGAATCGGACTTAAGAGATACTCTGTCAATTCCCGCTATTAAATCTTCTCTATTACCGTCTCGTAATCGCTTAGCTTCCAAATCCATTACAATCTTTTCTCCGCGGTCACCTAACGTTCGAAGTTTTCGAGCTTCCAGTTCATAGTTAATTTTTCCTTTTTCCTTTTTTCTATTTATTGGTGCTACGCCAATAAATTCAGATGAGGAAAACATATTTAATTCAATGAATGATGCTAATGGATTTGGAGGAAATTCAAGATTTTTATAATCATCCAAGATCGATGGTTCTTCCCATATATTATTATTATTATTATTATTATTATTATTTTTAATAGGACGTCCCGGATATTCTGTATAAAGAAAGTCTGAAAATATATCTATAGACCAATCCCTCATGATTAGGTCCTGATTTTTAAATTCGACTAATGTCGCTCTTTTGTAAATTGCATCAGCTTCAATGAGCCACTCCGTGTCTAAATCCAATTTAATTAAAAAATAATTTAAGTGCTCCGGAGAAAATACATTCAAGTAAACATTTGGATAATAAGTAGAAAGAATTTTTCCTTTAAACATTGGGGAGATATTATTCTTGGCTATCGCAGCTAAGTCCCCAGTAGCTCCTGCATCTAGAAGCTCAAGGATTTTTTTACGTACATTTTCAAATGCAGCAATACTGTTATTCCCAAATTTTTTTGCAAAGCGATATTCAATTTTCGGGTCGGATTTAGTCCTTCCATAGTACACACCAAATTTAAATGCATTCGCACCGATGATTCTCCCTAAGCCATCCAATTCCCGCTCAAGAGTATAACAAAAATTGTAACTGCCTTTCTGGACCGTCTTATCAAGAACATATTCATCTATATCCATACTCTGAATATAGCTGTATTTGAAGTGTCTGACGAATTCAAAGCGAATTTTATGAAGTTTTTCTCGTTCTTCAATAATACGGTCGATTCTTTTTATATACCTAGCCTGAGCTTGTCTTAAGTGGTGTAAATTCATCTATAATAATCGTATAGTTTAGTACAAACCTACAATATTAATTCAATCATTTTGTGGATGCAATTATTATTTTAAAGCTCTTCGACACTATAAAAGTAATCAGTACTGACTTGTAGGATTGGTTATGTAAAATTCAATTGAAGGTTACGATTGAATTTGAATATTTCATCCCCGTCAAGACAGATGTATTATTCTAATCATATTTGTATTTGCCTAATACAATCCTTGATTACTTCTCTTCATTATTTTTTTTATAACCTTTATGTTTTTGTTTCATTTTTGATGCAAAGGTAACTCCATATTCTGGAGGTAATTGCAAGGTCAGACCCTTTAGATCTAACAAAAAAATCGATCTTCATCCTTTATTAGTAGTATTATCAAATACACTCCAACTTTTTATTTATACTAAAAAAAGCTTTGCTATTTGTGCACCTATGCGCAAAATAATAGAATTATCCTACCGGAACATTTCCCAATACGAAAAGGATAAAAAGGCAGCTAAGGTATTATTGACACCAGCCGCACCATCCACCAAAAGACTACGGCATAAACGGTTTCCTCCCCTAAAGGGTACCCCTCCAATTATTCCGTTTCCTTTTGGCTTTCCGCGTTGTCCATACCTTTTTATGGCTTTCTTTTTTCCCTTTTTCTTTTGGAAAAATGCTTTTTGAGGCAGGCAGGTTAAGAGAAAAAGATAACAGGATTGTACAACATTAAAAAACAGATTATGAACATTATCGGAAGACTGACAAAGGATGCGGAAGTACGTACATTGTCAAATGAGAAACAGGTAGTCAATTTTTCTATCGCTATCAATGAGAGTTATCGCAACAAACAGGGTGAACGTGTTGAGCAGACTACCTATTTTGATTGCTCTTATTGGATTAGTGTCAATGTTAAGAAATTATTAATCAAAGGCGCTTTAGTAGAGCTCACAGGAAGGGCAAATGCAAGAGCATGGGTAGGAAATGACGGTCAGCTTCATGCAGGGCTGAACTTCCATACCTCACAAATTAAACTTCATGGAGGGAGTAGGAAAGCGGAAACAGGTCAAATTGCTACCAAATCAGAAGGCAATAAGGAGATACAAGACGAAAAAGAAATCGACCTGCCATTTCCATTCTAAGGCTAATTATTAATTCATTTCAAACTTTTAAAATTTATTATCATGGCACATAATTTAAATTTCAACGAAAAAACAGGGAAGTACTCATTTTTCAGTGTACAGCAAAAAGCATGGCACGGTTTAGGGCAAATCGTTTCAGAATATCCCACTAGTGCACAAGCCATCAAACAAGCAGGGCTAGACTATGAAGTTATTAAAACCTCTCTTTATACTAAAGGCACGGGCATTATTCAGACTGCAGAGAGTATAGAGGTAGGCGATAATGAAATTAAAGTTCCTAATTATTTCGCCAATATCCGTAACGATAATAATGCCGTATTAGGTGTAGTTGGCAAGGATTATCAAATTGTACAAAATAAGGAAGCCTTTTCATTTTTTGATACTATTGTAGGTGGTGGCGAGGGTATTCTTTATGAAACGGCAGGGGCTTTGGGTAATGGGGAACGTATTTTTATCACTGCAAAATTGCCCGATTATATCCGAGTAGGTAAAGGCGATGATGTAACGGAAAAATATATTTTCCTGACCACTTCACATGATGGTAGCGGAAGTATAACAGCGGCATTTACGCCCATACGCATAGTATGTCAAAATACGCTTAATGCTTCGCTCCGTTCGATGTCCAATGTAGTGCGTATCCGACATACTTCGGGAGCAAAACAACGCTTGGAAGATGCTCATAAAGTTATGGGATTAGCAAACCAATTAAGCACCCAATTGGAAGGCATTTTTAACGAGTGGGCAAAAGTGAAAGTAACGGATAAAGAGGTTAAAAAACTTATCGAATTAGCATTATGCCCTAATAAGGAAACCCTACAGCATCTCCAAAAAGGAAACCATGACGAAATTTCAACTGTGTTCAAAAACACCGTGGAAGATGCCTTTTCCTATGCAATGATAAGCGATACGCAACAGATGGAAACCACTAAAGGCACATTATTCGGGGCTTATAATGCTGTTACGGGCTACTATCAGAATATACGCAGTTATAAAGACAACGAAGCCAAGCTACAGAGTATTGTAATGGGCGGTACGGCACAGCTAAAGTCCCAAAAGGCTTTTGAACTGTGTACCACTTTTACAACAGACGGAGCGGAAATCTTAAACCTCAATTAAATAATCATAGGCTACCGTCTTAAATGGTGGTAGCCTTTAACAACTACAGCTATGAATATAGGAATTATAACATACAGGAAATACGAGGAAAGGATACTGCTAAATTGGAATTTCAACTTATTAGAACTGTTCAACATTATATTGAATGATAAAGATTTTCTCCACTTTGAAATCTTTGACAAAAACAATAGCCTATTACTGTCAACACACTATCCCCATGTAGAACAAAAGGGAGTATACATAAAAGTCGTTAAGATTGAAAAAGAGAAAGAAATTACGGGAATTACGTATGACGCATTCAGAACACCATCGACTATCCGTAGGATAAAGGTGCGTTGGAACGTAAACGGTGCAAAGTTCAGAATCAAGAAAAGAGCTCTTGAATATGTCTATTGGCAAAACAGAAGGGCAGGTTTGAAAATTGAGTCTTTCGTTGACCGTAGGTAATCTTAAAAAAGAACGATTAAATAGTACTTTAAAATTTTAGAACGATGAACACAAATTTTTTCAATCAGATAGCACAAATGCAAGTTGTAGGTGATTTGCATCTGACAATCGCAAAGGGAGCAGAAAACAACCTAATCGTATCAGTTATGCTCCAAAACGAACAGTGTGGAGATAACGCAAAGAATAGCATACCACCCCTTACTCTTCGGGGAACAGCAGAAGAACTCGACAACGGTTTTTTTGAAAAAATAACTATGCCTATACAGACCGCTTCGGGCTTAATGGTGGATATGGAAGGGTTTATGAAGCAATTGGAAGAAGCCAAAAAACAATCCTCAATGGAGAAAGAAAAAGCGGATAGTAAGAAGAAAGAACAGGAAGCTAAAGACAAGAAGTTTAAAGACGGCATGGCAAAAGCGGATGAATTAGAAAAAGAGAGCAAATTCCGTGAGGCATGGATGAAGGTACCCGAGATAGCAGATTTTCCCGAAAAGGCAGAAGAGATACGCAGACGCAAAACAGAACTATCCGATAAGTTTTCCGCCCCAAGCCTTTTTGGAACTGAGCATCATCAGAATGTATAACCACAAAATTCAGAAATCATGTTATTAGCAACGCAATTGGAACGAGTGTTTGTACTCAAAGATAAGGGACAGGACATCAGACTGACCGACCCCGAACCACGTTGGAGCGTGGAAGCGGTATTGAATTTTTACGCCAATACATACCCCATATTGACCACCGCTAAAATATCTGCATCCGCCATCAGGGATGATGCGGTCGAGTAACGATTTGAGAGTGTAATGGGTACTAAAGGTTAAACTAAATCTTAAAGCGATGAACTATGCACAAACATATCATATCGGGAACAATCAGTCCTTCCGAACACAAAAGACAAAGGCAGTTGTACCAACGGCTCGGCGAGTTCACTCATTGGATGCAAAAAACCAAAGATGCAAACGAGGTTCAGAAAGACAAACGCAAATCAGTACCAACGCAAATGTTGCCAATGGTTTTCTAAAGACTTCTTTTCTACCTAAACTCAAAGAAACGAAAACGTTACAGGCTTGTGAGAATACAGCAAAAACGGAAAAGGATTTTTATACCTCGCTTTCCAAACTTGCTGAACATTATAAAATAGAACCAATACAGACGAGCCAATTTGACTATCCCTACAATATGGTATTAGCTATATGGGATATGGAGGAAAAGCTAAAACAGCGTGTTTTAAATTGGCAGGAAATACGTTTGCTACAGGACAGTAAGAAAACCTATTTTATCAGCAAGGAAAAATACAACACAGGCACAACCCTGTATTATATTCCGATTGAACCGCTTTACCAGATGTTACACGACCCCAAACAGAAAAGGAATGCCCAACTGCTTATTTCCGTTTGCTCTTACCTATATCACATTGCGGATATTCCCTATTACAGACGGGAAGACAGTTATCTGTATTGGATGTATGAAATGCACAGGGAATGGGCAGAACAGGACGATGAAACAGACGAAGCAGAAACGTATCAATCTGAATTTAGCAAAGCGGAATTGATTGGGGATTGCATAGGACAAAAGATTTTTAGCCGTATTAATCTACAGGTATTTGAACAGCGTTTAAATGCTTTTAAAAACCGTGGTACTTTCGACCATGAGTGTTGGAAGGTAGCTTGTACTGCCTTGGCTTTATACACGGAGTACCCACAAGAAAGCATTTTCCGAAACGCACAAATAAACGATGACCCCGACAATGAAGAGGACGGAAACGAAACCATTGGTATGGAAAAGTACATTTCTTTTATATCGCACACCAAAGGATGGCTGTACGAGAGTATTTCCGATAGCATCAACAACGAGTTTAACGAGTATGGAGGAATGAACGAACCGACCATTTGCAAATGCTTTGGCGGCAAAGATGTAACGAATACCAATCTTGATTTTGAGAACCGATTATTTACCCTATTGGACGATATATGCAGTTTATTGTATAACTATGAAACGACGAGAAAATGAAAAACACAAACGATATAACCGCAAGTTTTGGGACTTTGTACTACCCAAAATCCGCTTTGGTTTTCTATCAAGCCAGAACGGATAACGATGTATACGTGGAGCATTTTGATATGGACAAAAACGGCAATCCTGTCAATGCCCATCCACTGACAGAACGGGAAGCCAATGCATTGGCAAAGTCATTGCAGACCGAAAGGGTAGTAGATAAAGCATTTTTAAGCCCCAAGGGAATTGTCCCCACCAATATATTGCACTTTAATCCGTCTGAAAACGGCAAAGTATTATGGTACAGCAAAGCACAGGAAAAAGAACTGTTTTTTGTTAAAACATTAGGGATCCCAAGCGCAAAGGCAAAAATACCAACTTTGTTATGGCATGCTGATAAACAACACTTGTATTTATTTGCCCTTGCCAATAACGGAAGACCAAAAGAACAGAGCTTTCTTTATCACGCACCATTTTTCAACGTATATGAAAATGGCAATGTGTGTATGGGAACGGTAGATGTCAATATCAAAAAATCCACATCATTAGAAGAATTTATATCAGCATGGGAAAACTATTTCTTTAATTCTTATTTCAGCCATTTAATGCAGGGGCATAACCCTGTAAAAGAAAACTGTGTAACCCTTTGGAAAAAACTCGTTACTACCCATGAAGCCTTTCCTAGTGAAGTACTAATTAAAAACAACAAAAAACTTAAAAACTTACTACCATGAATACCGAAAAAATGAAAGTTCATTTTACAGATAATTATTTGATAAGTCCAACCAATCCCATTGAAGTTAATCTTATCGGTGCAGGTGGCACAGGCTCTCAGGTGCTGAGCGCTTTAGCACGGATGAACCACGCATTAAACGAACTCAACCACGCAGGAGTAACCGTAAGGCTTTGGGATGATGACACCGTAACACAAGCCAATTTAGGCAGACAGCTATTTGCCGAGTGTGAATTGGGACTGTATAAATCTGTTACTTTAATCAATCGAGTAAACCGTTTCTTTGGGACAAATTGGAAAGCGGAAAGTATCAAATTTGAAAAAAACGAATTGAAAAAATTGCCTAAAGACGCACAAGCAAGTATTTATGTTTCATGCGTGGACAGTGTAGGAGCAAGGTTTGAAATTGCAGGGATACTTAAAGAACTAAACAACGGCAAGGGAAACAGAAATGAGCCTAAATACTGGCTCGATTTCGGTAACAGTCAGCATATGGGACAAGTCATATTATCTACTATCAGTAATATCAGGCAACCCAATTCTGAAAAATATGAAACGGTAGCAAGCCTGCCATTTATTACCGAAGAATTTGGCGAATTGCTTAAAGAAAGCGAATCTACTGATGATACGCCAAGCTGTTCTTTGGCTGAAGCGTTGGGAAAACAGGATTTGTTTATTAATTCTGCATTGGCACAAATGGGTTGTTCTTTATTATGGGGGGTGTTTCGTAATGGAATGACTAATACAAGGGGATTTTTTCTCAATCTGAAGGATTTTCGTGCACAGCCTATAAAAATAGTATGAAAATCAATTTCGGGCGGCAAAAAGACAGACCCTTCCGATGGTCGGGACAGTCTTTTTGCTTAAAATCGGAGCAGTCACATTGGTAAAACATGTCAATCAATAAATTTCTTTCTTATATTTTACCAAAAAGGCTGCCATAATTTCGTTAGGAATACACATCCCTAAAATAAATTGTGGACTTCTTTTCTTTCTTCTGTCAGGCGACCAAAGAAAAGAAGCAAAAGAAGGTCGCTTTGGAGGTATCATTTTTCTTTCTTTCTTTCTTTCTTTCTTTCTTTCTTTCTTTCTTTCTTTCTTTTTCTTGAGTTTATCGAGAAAGAAAGTAACAAAGAAGTCTGTTCAAATGTTTTGTATTTAATTATTCTAATTTATGCAGGTTTAAATTTTTATATTGAATAGTAAACAATTTAGTTTTATACCGTTTAATTTTCATAGTCTGATAAGTCAATATGAACATATTCAATATCTGTCGCATAAAATGAATGAGTTAGGCCTTTTTTATCTTCGTTATAAATTCTTTAATGTTTCTTATGGAATTGTTGATTAAGCACTTATAAAGTTTCATTTGAAGGTTCCGTTTTTTTATTCTTGGACTTTGCAATTTCCCTCATAAACCAATTTGTAAACCGCCCACTTTTATTTTCTCCGGCTACAAATTTTCCATTTGGCAAAATAGCACATTGACATTGGTCAGTCAGCAATTTTAACTTGTTGTTTTCAACAAATACAAGCCCGGTACTTTTTAGTTTTTCTACAAAGTCAGAGAGTGATTTGTATAAACCTTCTTCCATTACAAATGACTCAAGTTTTGTGTCTGTAGTCAAATCAATTTCTTCCTTCTTGCATAAAACGCTAACAATTACGTTTTGTATCATATCTAATTCTACTGGTTGCCATTCAGCTGCGTCAATATGTTCTTTTAATGATTTCTTACTCATTGTAAAATAATTGTATTCCCAGCCATAATTTCCTTCATATTCTTTTATTCGGCAATCCAGAAATCGATTTACAGGCTCCATCGTTAGGTCTTCCCCAAATATGTCCATTGGAAGTTGTTCAAACTTATATGATAGTCTTGTCCAAATTGCTTCAAGAAAAAACTTTGTTGGGTTATAAGAAGATGAAGTATAAAATGGCCACCAATTTTCTATTTGTATGGGACAGCTAAACGGCATACCGTTTTGCTTTATCATAGAATACTGTCCACAAAAAATTAAGTTTGGAAAATTATGTGGCCCAAATCCAGGAATTTTATTGTTCAAGTCAGTGGTCAGATTTGCTTTCAAATATTCAAAAAATGATTCTCTAAAACTAAATTCACTTGCAAAACCGTTATATCCCCAAATTATTCTAACAGGCAGGAATGCTTCAATTCTCAAAGTATGGAAAATACAATCTTCATTTTCTGTGAGCTCACCTGCTTTGTCAGCTGTAATGTCTTTTCTGCAAGTAGCCCTAAATCCATCTCTAAATAACCTTCCTATAAATTTTTCTGAAGTTTTTGGTTCAAAATTATCTATTAGAAATTGTAAATTACTGAAGCCTTCTTTTATATCTTTTGAATATAAATTTTTTTTTACCTGAATAACTGCTATTATTTGTTCTGGCATATATTTATATCTGTCAGTATATGGAATTTGTTCTCCATCGCCTTCAACTAACATAACATCGAACTCCGTGTCACAACCAGAGATAAAACTATTTTTGATTACTCGCAAATTTAGACCTTTAAAAACTGATTTTTTCAATACAGTTTCTGTAAGTCCTTCAAACATCGTTCCGATAGTTGTCGGATGTTTAATATCCTGTTTATTGAGAATTTCTGTTTCAGCAGAAACAAATTCATTAAGTAAATCTGCTATTGTTGTTATATCCATTGTATGTAGTAAATTTGATTTTAATAGTGTAACTGAATTTAGTTTTAGAATATAGAACTTGTTCCAATAGTGTCAGCTACTTAAGTTATATGATTATTTTTTCAAAAGTTTATTTTCTATCAGTCAATTATTGCTTATCTGTCACAGCCTGCTGTTCAATCTTCTTTTTTTCTTTGGAAAAACCCCATAAGAATACCAGTCCGGCTATAATTAATATAAAAGCCAGCCAGCGGCCGATTCGTTCCAAAAAACGAATAACTACTGCTTTTTCATAGCTTGTAAAGCCTTCAACACCATTGGAGTTACGTCTGTTGAATTGTTTTTTATTGATCCAATGCCATAAAAACAGTCCTGTTGACAGTGTCAGAATCCCCATTATAAGTAATGTATAATCCATATCGTAGTATTTTAGTCTGAAAATTAAAGATTTAAAACAGAAAAACCAAATCATAAAAAATTGACCTGCTATATTTTAGCAGGTCAATTTACTTTATAGTAATCGTTACTAATTTTATCGATTTATGGTGTTTATTTGAAAATTCAGTTGTTTCTCGTTGCCAAAGTTATCAGAAATCCAAATAGTGAAAGAATGTGTCACATTTGCCTGTGAAGTATAATACAACCGGAACTGCTCAGCTGGTAATGGATACAGGTCATTGGGAAGATAAGGCAACTCATTATAATATTGCAGTGTACCCTGACCGTCATATTGAAAATAACGTATAAAATACTGAGTACCAATGTAGTTTTCTGCTCTTTTAATCATAAGCCTTATTTCAATGGTTTGTCTATTAGAAATTTCCTTAGGAACTGGCATTACACTCACCTCAAATGGAAAGCCCTTTTGAATTTCTAAATTATCCTTATCACACGAAGAAAGCAGGCATAGACTTGCTATCGTAGCAAGAAGTGTCCATATATATTTAAAATGTGCTGTAAAACAGATGTTGTTATAATTGATTAATGGTTTCATAATTCATGTTTTTAAAAGTTATATCTCAAACCTAGACCTGCAGACGATCGAAGTTGTTCCAGTGATGTTCCCCATAATACTTTTGCTCTTGCATGAACCAGAAATACAAAATGATCCGATAAATAGGTTTCCAAAGACAGTTTTCCTCCTGCACCATAGATAAAGCTCTCTTTATTAAGGATCTTTGCTCCGTCATATAGTACATCATTTCCACGGTTGATCGTTTCATAACCGATAAGCCCAATGATGGCTGTATTGAGGGAAATAGTTTTATTTCTATCACCCAACAGGCAGAAACTGTAACCTGTTTCAATACTGTAGGTTTCCTCCGGTATTCTCAGTTCTTTATATTCTGAATACTGATGCGTATATTCCAGTGACCATAATTGGTAATTGCCGTTTCTGCCATTTATAATTAAACCTATGTTGAGGTAAGAATTCCTGACCGGACTGTCACTGAATAAGGTTCCTGTATTTATTTCCAGTCCCTTTTGCTTTGGGAGCATTCGTTGTGCCTGTAGAATAGTGATGCCAGTTAACACAAACATCACTGTAAATAGATATTTTTTCATTTACTGTTTTATTTGAATTACTATATTTTTAAAAGCATATTATTTACAAGCTTTGCATTTATCAAATCGCTATTTTCTACCTTTAGAATCTGATGCCTGCCACCGTTTTGTTCGAAGATTTCGATCTGAAGTACTTTGTCATCAGCTATGGTAAACTGATTCAGTAGAAAGACATTCTGCTCGTTTGTATTTTCAATTATGGCATCCAGTGACTTGTACATTCTTAGAGGAATCAGTAATCTTTCCTGTGACACTGTACGTTTGGCAACTTTTTTATCCACTACCTTGAAATTCACAAAATCAATTTGAAACGGAACGTTACTGCTATTTCGGAGCTGTGTATGGAAATAATATTTCCCATTATGGATATAAATCCCTTTGAGTAAAAATTCAATGCCAAAGCTTTTTGAGCCGATATGCTTAACAATCCTTTTATCTTTCTTATAAATTGTTTCGAGCAGCAATGTGGTTAGGGTTGGCGTACTGCCACCAAGTTCTTCAAACAGGACATCGTTTGCATTTTCCCTTTCTATAGACTTCTGCATCTTTAGCAAGTCGTAATTCAGGGTATTGGGACAAGAATCATATAAGACGTTAAAATTATAGAAACTACCGTCATCAGTAATAACTGAAAAATTTGTTTCCGGCTCAAAATCACGTACAGCCGCTTTTATACGCAATACATTTCCTGCATCTTCTGCTTTACCTGCAATCAGATAGCTGCTCCCCAAATCCACATAACGGATAGCTGAAGGAAAAATCAGATGGGAGGTTTTATCATAGGTAACTACCATCTGATAAGGATTTATTTTTCCCAATGCCAGTGGGATAGAATCATTGTCTTGGGCATAAGATTTAATGGAAAAACCTGTAATTAAGGCTAAGGCTAGGATTGATTTTAAAAAGTGTTTCATATTGTATTTATTTTTTGAGATTAATTGATTTATTTTTTGGACACCAGAAATAATAGATGGTCTGCTTTTAGCGTTATTTTAGGAGTTTTCACTTTCTTCGAAAAATAGCTTGAAACCCCTTGAATTACCCCTTTACTCATATCTGCTGCTATTTGCTGACCGGCAGAAGAAGTGAGCATCAGATTCGTTCCGGTTGTAGTGCCCATATTGGCTGCCATTTCTGTTAAGGCACTCATCTCTGCTGAATAAGGCACATAAAGACCTTGCTGTCCATCCAGATCATACACTGTAATATCCACAGGAATAATATTGCCCTCCAATTCCATAGAAATTACCTGAAGCTGTAGGCGCCCCTCTTTAAATTTAACCATTGCTGTTAATAGCGTTCCTTTGGGAATTGTTCTATCTGGCGTAGTTGCATCTTCCAGTAATCGTAAACGGACATTACTTTCCAAGGTAACTGTCTGTGTTTCGTGTATACAGGCACGGATACTGTTTTTGGGTTGAATTACTTCACTTATCGTGTCGGAGTCTATAAATCCCCTGTTTCTCTTTTCCCTCCAATTCTTCAAAAACTCAGCATCAGTTGGTTCTCTGTACAGTTCCGATACTACATCCTTTTTTAAAGGGAGAAAAGCAACAAAAGATTTTTGCTTCGGGCTTGCAGTCGCACTTTTTTGTTTTGATTCCTTTTGAGATGAATCATCTTGAGATGGTTTTGGAAAATATCGCGATGCCATTTGGTAAGATTTCTCCATTAATGCTAATTGTGTTTCCACCGGATTTACAGGGACGGATTCTTTCATTGCCAACTGTTTTTTTAATTCTTCCAACTCCTTACGAAGAGTACTACTTTGACTATTGTTGTCCTGATAAAATCCACCTAATGTACTTTGGATATTACGGTAACTGGTTAGTGCCGGATTTGTTTTTGCTTGTGCAGGACTACCGGTATTATTTGTCATTTCTTCTTCTCCTTTAAGAGTATCGGAAGGTTTTGAGCCACTATTTTCAGCATTCCAGTAATCAGATAGCGATGTAAGAGCGGTCTGTTTTTCTTGCTCTTTTTCTTTTAAAATCTCCTCCTCATAGGCTTTTTGCTTATCGGATTGCAGCCCTTTATCACTAGCCTGTGGAACATCTTCATTAAGCCCGAAATCTTCTTTTTTTACCTTATTGGAGGAAGATGGAGTAAAAATTAAGTACATAGATCCTAAAAAGACGATACCTAATAGTGAGAAGATAAGCGGTTTTTTAAAACGCTCCATTCTAATAGTGGAATTATCATTTAGCGTGTCGAGGTCTGATTTATGACTACTTTCTGTAATCAAAACATCAGGCTTCTTTTTTTCATTTTCTTTCATAATACTTTGGTTTTAAAATTGTTTATTATTTTATTTGTCGGAACTGTAATAGGTCTTTTCTTTTTTGGCAACGGGCTTATATGTTCAATTTGAATATCCTTTGCAGATTTACGTACCTCATACCATACCTGAACAATTGCAGCTATCGTTATCAGGATATAGACAATAAAGGAATACAGGATAATTTTCCTTTGACCTTTGCGTGGGGTTGCAACCCAACGATCTTCTAATCGCTCTTCCCAATTGCTTATTGATGTTCTTATGTTTTTCATCTCTACTACTTTCTTTAGCGTTCGATAATTTCTATATCCTTGTTTTCAAGTACACTGAATTTCTCAATATTAAACCCTTGGGGATTATTGTCTGAACGGACCGAATTAAGTAGAAAACAAGAGGTCACAAGGTTTCTTTGTGTTACATTACTCGAGCGTATGATAAATTGTTTTGCATAGGTTTGAACTGCATATGGATAGTGGTCAAAGTTGCATTGCACGCTATCCACTTCAATGCGCTGTTGTACATTACCTGAAATGATACGGTTGTAATATCCTTTTTCAGATAAGTCTTTATAATAATCGAATGCGCTTCTATCAGCTAGATTAAATGCCCTTTTCATATTGCTCTCGATTGCATTTTTGTCCGGTGCCAGTGTGAAAAAGAGTTCATGAAAACGGCGCACATGTTCACGGGCTTCTACAGGTCTGTTTATAGAAGCATCTTGAGAAAGGGCAAGCATTAACGACTTACCATTGTCCAATACATATACTTTCTCTCTTTGTTTTTCGGCAAATGAGTAGGATTTCCAAAGAGAATACCCTGTGATTCCAGCGCACAATACTATAAATAGTATAGTGAAGAGTCTGATCTGCTTAAAACTGTTTTCGATATTTCGGAGGGTCTTAAATTCCATTATTTTTTATCTTTAAGGTTAATTATTTCTTTAAAAGCTGTCCGCCAATATTTCCCACAGTGGAACCTGTACCAGCACCAGCAATATTTCCTGCTTTTTGTGCCGTCTGATTTACATTACGGTTAAAATTGCCAATACCGCCGGTTTGGATGATCCATCCTGTTACCGTTGGAATGGTGAAATAACCAATGATTCCTATAATCATAAAAATGATATACACCGTATTGGAACTGTCGGGAATGAAATTTGGGTCAGATAAGCTTTCAATATCCTTTTCTAAAATGAGTGATTGGATTTTTGCTAGCATAGAACTGAACAGATCGGCAACAGGGAGCCATAGGTACACACTTACATATCGAGTGAGCCACTGGGTTAATGTCGATTGGAAGCCATCCCAGACTGAAATTGCAAAGGCGATAGGCCCCAGAATGGAAAGAACAATTAGAAAAAAGGTTCTTATAGTATCAACAACCAGCGCTGCTGCCCGAAAGAGGATTTCCAATAGTTCCCTAAAGGAATCTTTCATACTTTTTTCCAATTGGTACATTCCCCGTTCGATGTACATTCCTGACATCGTTGCCAGGTCTGCAGGTGACCAGCCCAGTTCTTCTAGTTTTTCATCGAAGGCTTCGTTTGTTGCGAGATAAGCTGTTTCAGGATTCCGAAGCATGGCTTCACGTTCCAAAAGATCCTTTTGTTGTTGCAGCACATTTAGATCCATTACCTGTCCTTCCAATATACTGTGTGTACCGGTTACAACAGGACTTAATACCCCGTTGATAGTTCCCAGTACGATGGTGGGAAAGAACATGATACAGAGACCTACGGCAAACGGGCGTAATAGCGGATACATATCAATCGGTTCTGCGTGGCCAAGGGCTTGCCAGACTTTTAATGCTACATAAAACAGAGCCCCGAGTCCGGCAACACCTTTAGCTACACCAGCCATATCAGCAGATAGTGGTAACATTTCGTCATACAACGAGCGTAATACCTCATGAAGATTATTAAATTCAACTAATAACATAAGCGTTCGTTTTACCAGTATTTTTGATTAGCAGTTCCATAGAGTTGCAGTACACGCTGGGCATCGTTTTGCTTTTTTGCTCTAAGAAAACTCACAGAAATATTTTTGTTGGTATAGTAGCGTACCAGATTATGATAGTCTTTTACCTCTTTGTAAACCCTGTCTATGATTTCCATACGTTCCTTATCGTTGAGCGAAAGAGTTGAAGTATTTACAATCTGTTTAAGCTCTTTTAATAGTTCTGAACTTTCATTGAGCAGTTTGGAATAGCCAAAGGCAATGGATGTAAGTTCCTGCGATGAGAAATTGGGATCGTTCATCATCTTGTTAAAATTGGAAACATACATCTCAGAAATATCACCAACCAATAATACCGTCTGTTGTACTTTACGAGCATCTTTGACCAAATTGTTTACCGCCTTTAGTTTGTCATAATATTCTTTTCCTTGCTTATAAACTTTCTCTACTTCCTTGAAGTTTTTGATCACATTGGACACTGTTGAGGAAGTCTGTACTATTTCCTGCGCTGTATTGAGAATACTTTGTGCCAAGTTAACAGGATCGGTAACCACAAATTGGGCTTTTGCCGGTGCAACGACCAATAACATAGTCACACACACCAATTGCATTAATTGTTTCATTGTTTTTTAAATTTTAAGGATTACTAATTATTTTTCTTTTTCCCTTCTTTGAGATGCAATGCGTTTAATCGCTTGTTCTACATTACCGCCTAACTCTTGGGCAAGCTGCATTACTTCAAGTTTTTCAGTTTCTTCAGTAGTATAAGCCAAATATTCCTTAAGAGAAACTTCAGTGGCATAGACGGCAGAGTGGGTTCCACCGAGTCCAATCCAGACTTCTTTGTACATTCGCGAAGGGTCATTGTTCATATTGATGGATAATACCTGCGCTTTTTCCTTTTCAGTTAGGCCAAGCATTGCCTGTATATCGTCAAACTTGTTCATGTACTTGCGTTGATCCAGTAGTATCTTGCAATCTGAATTGTTGATGATACTTTCCTTGACAATCGGTGACTGAATGATATCATCAACTTCCTGAGTAACTACGATTGCTTCCCCAAAAAATTTACGGACTGTTTTGAAGAGGTATTTAATGTATTCAGCCATACCTTCTTTTGCAATCGCCTTCCAAGCTTCTTCAATCAATATTAGTTTTCGGATACCTTTTAGTCTTCGCATTTTATTGATGAAAACCTCCATAATGATGATGGTTACTATTGGAAAAAGGATTTTGTGGTCCTTAATAGCATCAATCTCAAACACGATAAAACGTTTGGACAATAAGTCAAGCTGTTTTTCTGAATTGAGCAAGTAATCGTATTCACCTCCTTTGTAGTAAGGTTCGAGTACGTTTAGAAAATTTGCTAAATCAAAATCTTTTTCTCTGACCTTTTTTTCTTCCAATACCTTGCGGTAATCGGTTCGTACATAATCATAGAAACTATTGAATGAGGGCTGGACATTCTCCAGTTTGATTCTTTCGATATAACCACTTACGGCATTGGAAAGTGCTACTTCTTCCGAACGTGTTGGCGGCTCGTCATCCCTTTTCCAGAGCGTTAAGATCAGTGTTTTGATACTTTCTCTTTTTTCAATATCAAATACACCATCATCAGTATAGAAAGGGTTAAAAGCAATAGGATTATCTTCTGTGTACGTAAAATATACCCCATCTTCGCCTTTGGTTTTACCGTTGATAAGTTCACATAATCCCTGATAGCTATTTCCGGTATCAACTAAAAGCACATGCGCACCCTGTTCGTAATACTGTCGCACCATATGGTTGGTAAAGAAAGATTTCCCGCTGCCAGAAGGACCTAATATGAATTTGTTACGATTGGTAATAATTCCCTTTTTCATCGGCAGATCAGAAATATCCAAATGGATTGGATTACCAGTCAGACGGTCAGCCATCTTGATCCCGAAAGGCGATGGTGAATTCTGATAATTGGTTTCTTGGGTGAAAAAGCATAAAGCGGGTTCGATGAAGGTGTAAAAACTTTCTTCACTTGGAAAATCTGCTGCATTGCCAGGAATTCCAGCCCAATACAATGTTGCTACATCGACAGTGTTATGTCTTGGCTTACATTCCATAAGCGCCAGAGCGCTACCAGTATCATTCTTAAGTTGTTTTAATTCAATGTGGTCGTCTGACCATGTCATGACATTGAAATGAGCGCGTATTGAAGAAAGTCCGAAGGAATGCGCCTCGTTCAGGTAACGCTCAATCCACTCTTTGTTTATTTGATTGCTTCGGCTGTAGCGAGCCAGGGAATGCATATTCCTTGCAGACTTTTCAAATTTTATTAGGTTCTCATCACTGTTATCTAAAAACAGGTATTGGTTGTAAATGTGGTTGCAATTCAATAATAATCCGGCTGGTGCTGCAAAAGACAAGCGGCAGTCGCTGCGGTCTGTTGATAGCTTTTCATAGCGTGTGTCTGCGGATACACTACTGGGTAGGTCGTTTGTATCAGAAAGCGTATGCAGGCACAGTCGTTTGTTTCCAATACGAACTTCTTCAGCTCCTAATGCTAAATCCTGCATAGGTGTTCCTGCTTCCCTTGACAGCGTAAAGTACTGCTCCAACAATCCCTGTTTCTGATCTGTTCCTATGATTTCTTCTTCATTCAGGCGGCTCAATTTTACAAATACTGAATCATTAAGGATTCTTTCAAATTGAGATACGGCTTCCATAAAGCGATGAATGGTTTCTTTATCCCGAATTTCTTTAGGTATTAATGATCCTTTACATAAAGAAGAAAAATTACTCTGCGTGCGCATTCTTTCTTTTGTGGTCTTGGTCAAAAAAAGATAGCAGTAATGATTCAAAAACGAACGTTCGTTGAAATGTTGTTGATAAGATTTTCCTAAAAAGCTCAGTTCTTCTTGATCTATTTTTGGAGCATAATCTTCTTTTATGAACCAGTCTTGTTTATGCACTACTGTATAATCCGGAAGTGTTTTGATTGCTTTGTGCCAAGCAGAATGGATGGCTTCATATTCCGCTGAAGCTACTGTAAAAAGCTCCGGCAAATGCACCTGAAAACAAGCTGTTATATCTGCATCTTTGGAAAGGATACAATGATTTTCAACTGCCAGTAAAGGAAATTTACTTTCCAATGTGGTGGCTTTGGAGGTATTTCTCATATTTGCTTGTTTTTTACAGATGAAACGTAACGGTAGATTGGTTTACGACATAGAATATAGCTAGGGTGTCTTTTTCGTGCACCCACTTTCATCAGTCCGTGTTCTCCATACTTATTATTTAGTGAAAAAGTCTGCCAGATAATAAATGATGTACCGCCGAAACCAAGCCCCAAACAGATGTACGAACTGATCCCAAAGATATACAGGATCATTACCAGGACAAGAATACCTAACAAACCGCCTGCAAAAATGAATAAATATTGAGCTTTGAGCCCTTTAAATTCGACTGTGTTTCCAATCCCTTTATTGATATTATAATTGTTCATATATCAATTATTAAAGGAAGAATGAACGAAGAATGGTGGCAGCGACAATAAGGAAAATACATGCCCCAAACCAACTCGCTGCGGTTTTACTGGTATCGGGATCGCCACTGCTGAATTTATTATATACTTTTACCCCGCCGATGAGACCCACGACGGCTCCAATGGCATAAATAAGCTGGGTAGCGGGATCGAAATAAGATGTGACCATTTGAGTAGCTTCATTAATACCTGCCGTACCGTTACCTTGAGCAAAAGCTCCACAAGTCGACAGCATTACCAATGCTGCCAGCAAACTTTTTTTTCTTTGTTTCTCCATGATTAAACACTTTTAATTGTTGTTCTTTTCCCACATCATGTGGGTTTTCTTGACAAAGGTGTTTTAGAAATTGAAGTGTTATAATAAAGTGGCAGTAGGTGGGATTATTTGACAGTAAGTGGCTTGTCTTAATAAGAATTATTTTAACACGTTGGGTGTAATTCCCCATATTCACGCCCAAATTGACTCCTTTAGCTAACGATTACAACACATGAAAAATGTGTAAATTAGATCCGCTCTTTGCAAGGCCGATTCGTAAACTGTTGCATAATAGCACGAGTGTGATTCTGGTTGAGAGATGTATGATGATACTTGTGGAGGCGTTTATTGGACCCAGTTTAGAATATTTTGTTTATCCGAAAGAATTTCCTTTTAGAGCGTATTTATTAATTTGAAAAATCAAACGTATAGACAAATGAGAACAATTGCAATGGGGAATTCACTAAGAATATGAAAAGAATGAAAAACGGATCTTCAAGGTTGTCAATGGATTCAAAAACAGCATAGCATTGGATTGTTATCTGGAAGTTTTTGGTCCGATTTCCAAACTGATTAACTTCAACTTATTGCCGCTACAGAAGCAGTTTAGTCTGGTGCTGCAGCCGATACTTTAGAAAAAATGCAACAATATTTGCATCTGAT
This sequence comes from Flavobacterium oncorhynchi, assembly GCF_002217355.1. Taxonomy (GTDB): domain Bacteria; phylum Bacteroidota; class Bacteroidia; order Flavobacteriales; family Flavobacteriaceae; genus Flavobacterium; species Flavobacterium oncorhynchi. Next base: position 45,844 of record NZ_MUHA01000016.1, read on the forward strand.
TAATCTTCGACTAGACGTTGTTGTAAAAGATATGTGAACTCACAGGTTTTAATATCATAGAAACGATTTGTGAGTGAGAGATCAATTCTGAAAAGTTAGCAGCTCTTAGAAACGTAATTGCAAAAAAAATCTGAGGATGAAATTATAAAAGCATTTCAAATCAATGATAAAAAAGATTATCTTTTTCCTTATAAAAGAAGAATTTGGAATTTACAATCAATTACAAGATAAAATCGAAAAGTGTGACCAAGAAATCTTAACAATACTTGATGAAACCATTAACAATGGCAATAATAAAAAACAGTATTATATTGATCAAAAAGTACACAAAAAGAATCAACAAAAAACACTAGGTCGAAGCAGGCTTAAAAGGAGTATGAAAAATCCGATGATAAAATGTTTTGCTAGTTGGCTTTGTCTTGCTCCAAGCAAAAAAAATATGGAGAGGTGAGTATTAGAGTCCTTAAAGGAAGTAATCATTTAAAAATAGCTCTAAGAAATTCCGCAAATGAAATAGGAAATTTAAAGGAATTGACTCCTTTGAGAGATTTTTCTTGTATAATAAATTTCAGAAAAGGAAAAGTAGCAACAATAAGTACTACAGTTCGAAAACTTAAGAATAATCATTTGGAATAATATACTGGTCAAAAACATTCCGTATCATAATCCAAAAACACTACTTATATTTGGATGAGAAAAGAAAACTAGGAATTGTAAAACGAATTCGAAAACAAGTTTCGAAAATCAATCTAAAACCATAAGATTTAGGATTTTCAATTACTTAATTTTTAGGCTCAAGCAAAAACATTAGTTAGAATATTTAAAGTAAAAAAAATATTGATTACTTATCGATCAATATGTTGAAATTTAATAAATTAAAATCACTATACAAATTAATATCTGTGGCAAATATAGTTAAAAATTATTTAAGAGTTTTTTGAATTTATAAGTTTTTTGAATCGTGATTTCGAATACAAATCTCATGGTGGCTGAAAGGAAAAAATGTCCGATTTAGAAGTCGTTACACTTAGTATAGCTGCTGATTTATGTCAATTGACAGCGAGAATTTATTATTTAATCAGTTAAAAAAGGAGAAATTTCTAATCTGATTGAGTACAGACAGTTCAACAAGAGAGAAATATGGTCTCTAAATTTAGGCTCTGTCAAATTCGCAGAATAATCGTCTGTAAATTTAGTACATCCTTGCCGCCAATTACGAACTCATTAACATGCATGGTAACAGCCATTGGTTGCGTTTTACTCGATGCCAAGGCTATTTTTCCTTTTTTCATAAAAAAATACGATCTTTTGAGTTATTCCATACCGTTTGATTATTTTGAGCACTTGACAACCTAATTTTTATAAAGGTGCGACTGGTATTTTTTTTAGTTTTCAATAAATAAATAAATAAATA
>NZ_MUHA01000017.1 GCF_002217355.1 Flavobacterium oncorhynchi
TTTTGTTTTATAAATGTTTTGGGTTTAGCGCAGAAGATCATTTGGATGTGGATCTATTAATTTTTTTTAAGCCCGAAAAGTTCTTTAAACCCTGATGAGTCAGGGATGGAAGCGGCATCCTTTTGTTTTTTCCTTTAAAAAACAAAAGATACAGCGTACAGCCCGGCCCGGAGGGAGACGCTGTTATATTTACTATTCTGATTGTTAGTTGTTTGCGAATTTATATTTTTTGATTGTCGACATCATTTATGAATTGAATTACTCCATTCATGTAAGTCTTCTGATCATCCCACATGGCTAAATGACTTCCGTTGGGGCAGTGTAAATAGCGCCCTTTTTTAACTAATTTGCTTTGTTCTTCCATCGCTTTTGGATCCATGGTATCGTATTTGGCTCCAATCATAAGGGTTGGAACTGTGATTTCATGCAGTCGGTTTTTAATATTCCATTTAGCTAATCTTCCTCCTATTCCAAATTCACTAGGGCCCTGCATTAGAGTATATATTTCCATATTTGCATGTTTACTGGCACGATTGAAACCATCTGGCCATTCTTTTAATCGGCATACGTGTTCTTTGTAGAAATTAGGAATCAATAATTCCATATATCTTGGATTGTTGAAATCTTTTTTAGCTTCCAAAGTTCTTATTTCTGATAGAATTTCGGGTTTCATTTGCTTTGCTAGAACTTCATCGGCGTATTTTCCATATTCTGGTGCACTTGCCATCATATTTGAAATTAATAATCCTTTCAGGTTTTGCTGATATTTTAATGCATATTCCATTGCTAATATTCCTCCCCAAGAGTTTCCGAGTACATAAAAATTATCGTGATCTACATTAATGGCTTTTCTAACTTGTTCTACTTCGTCTACAAATCTCTCGATAGTCCATAAACTGCTATCTTTTGGCTGGTCGCTGTAATAAGAGCCTAATTGGTCGTATTCATAAAATTCGAATCCTTCACGTTGAAAAAAAGTTTCAAAGCATTCCATATATTCATGCGTCATTGCTGGTCCTCCATGTAATAGGAGTATTTTTATTTTTGGATTGTTTCCAAATCGTTTTGTCCAAACTTTAAATTCTCCTGCGGCTGTTTTTATAGGTATCATTTTTACCCCTGCGGCTTCAGGATTGCTTTGATCGTACGTAAAATAATTCGAAAGATTATTTGTGTTTTCCTTTTTGCAAGATGTGATAAATAGGAGAATTGTAAAAGCTAGAATATAACGCATATGGTTAGAATTTAATGGTTTAGGCTAAGTTACAAATTAAAGATTACGCATTTTAAAAGCTTTAAAAATTTCTTAAATAGATTTGAAGCCAAATTTTCTTGTAGTAAATTAGTAATACTATACTTAAAATAATCAAATTATGAAAGCGAAGATATTTTTAGCCATAGCATTGTTAATCTTGACAATCTCCGCCAGTGCACAGAAGAAAATTGAAGTGACCGAACTGCCAAAACCAGCGCAGGAATTTTTAAAGAAACATTTTAGCGATACTGCGGTAGTAAGTGCTAAAAAAGACGCAGAACACGGAGAAAAAGGTTTTGAAGTAAAGTTAAAAGACGGTACAGAAGTCGAGTTCTGGAAAGACGGATCTTACCGTGAAGTTGACGGTGGTGACAATCCAATCCCAACAGCTTTTATTCCAGATAATATTAAAGCTTACGTTGCCAAAAATCATCCAAATGAAAAAATAACACATATTGATTATGGACACAAGGATCTGGATGTTGATTTGACCAATAAAATTGATTTAGAATTTACCAAAGACGGTAAAATTTTAAAAGACAAAAAGAATGATGTCAAAAAATAGATGAATTTAGAATATAGTTATTTTTAAAGCCAGTTTTTTCGAAAGAACATCTTGAGAGAAAATAGTTTATATTTACATTTCTATTTTTTATTTCATGGAAGAAAATAAACATGTAACGATTTATGATATTGCTGAGCGTTTAAATTTGGCGACATCAACTATTTCACGAGCTTTAAAAGATCATCATACTATAAGTGACAAGACGATTAAAAAAGTAAAAAAAACTGCCGAAGAAATGGGATTTGTTCCCAATACTTTAGCCGCAGGTTTGCGTGGCAACAAAACCAGAACGATTGGTGTTTTAATTCCTACTGTTACACAGCCCTTTTTGTCATCCTTAATTAGCGGAATCGAAATTACGGCTCAAAAATCTGATTATACCGTTATTATTATGCAATCGCATGATTCTTATGAAGAAGAGGTAAATATGGCTAAATCTTTATACAGCAATCGAGTGAGTGGTGTAATTTGTTCGTTGGCAATGGAAACTCGAGATACGGCGCATTTTCATCAGTTTTCGAACAACAATATTCCGTTGGTTTTTGTCGATAGGGTTCCTAAAGATTATAATACTTTCAGGGTTGTTATTGACAATTATACAGCAGGTTATAAGGCAACGAAACATCTAATTGAACAAGGTTGTATTCGAATAGCTCATTTAACAGCAGGATCAGAATTAGGGAATCTTTACAATGAAAGGAAAAGAGGTTATATTGAGGCTTTAAAAGATCACAATATAGAAGTAGAAGAAGAATTGATTATTAGTTTAAATTCTGTTACCTACGAAGATGGAGTAAAAGCAAGCAATGCGTTATTCGATTTAAATCCAATTCCAGACGGATTATTCGCTCCTGGAGATATTCTTGCTGTAAGTGCAGTACAGACTGCTAAAAAGCGTGGAATTAAAGTGCCTGAAGAATTTAAAGTAATTGGGTTTAACAATGATCCTATTTCGCAGATTATAGATCCTAATTTATCTACAATTACACATCCCGCCGAAAAAATGGGAAAGGCGGCGGCAGATATTATTATCAAAAACCTGAAATCATCTAAAAATGATGATGCTAAAGAAATTACATTTTTAAACACCGAAGTATTAGCAAGAGAATCATCTCAAAAATAAAGTCAAAATAGGATTTTTAGATATAGAATCCAACCCCGTTAAAGCAGGATAGTTTTTATAATTATCCTGCTTTTATTTGTTGTAGAAATTATTTTTTCAAAAAAAAGAGCGCTAAAATTTTTTTCTTAAATAACAATCCTATATTTTTACGCAACCGATTGCAATTGTTGTTTTGTTTGGAATAATGTATTTTTTAAATTAAAACTTTGCTAAATACTTTTAAAAGGAAATAAAATAGTGATGCTGTAAAAATGAGATTGTAAAGAATAAATTATAACCATGACTTCATTTAGATTTGTTTTCTTGTTTCTTCTAATTTCTTTTTCGGCTTCGGCACAAAAGGATTATAAATTGTGGCTTCAATATAATTCAGTTGCTAATTCTGCAATAGCTTCGGAATACAAAAACAATCTTAAAGGAATTGTCATTTTGGGAAATTCTGAAACTCTTAAAATCGCTGAGAAAGAACTCAAAACAGGATTTTTAGATATGCTCGGAAATATTCCTGAAACCAAACAAGATATAAAAGAAGAAAACAATCTTATTGTTGGTTCAGAATCGAATTTGAATACTGAAATCCAAAATGAATTGCGATCTGATTTTGATAAAATCAATACTGAAGGTTTTATCATTAAATCCATTTCTTTTAAAAATAAAAAACAAATTATTATTGCAGGAAAAAACGATGTTGCTGTTTTATACGGAGTTTTTAATTTTCTGAGAATATTGCAAACCAATAAATCAGTTAAAAATTTAAATATTGTCGATTCTCCGAAAACCAATATTAGAATCCTGAATCATTGGGACAATTTAGATCGAACAGTAGAACGTGGTTACGCCGGGTTTTCTCTTTGGAACTGGCAAAAACTTCCTGATTTTATTGATCAACGCTATATTGATTATGCTAGAGCAAATGCTTCAATTGGAATTAACGGAACAGTTTTGACCAACGTAAATGCAAACGCTTTAATTCTGACGCCACAATACTTAGAAAAAGTAGAAGCATTAGCTAATGTTTTTAGACCTTACGGAATAAAAGTCTATTTAACAGCAAGATTTTCGGCACCAATCGAAATTGGAAATTTAAAAACCGCCGATCCAAAAGATCCAGAAGTGATTAATTGGTGGAGAAATAAATCGGCTGAAATTTATAAACGAATCCCTGATTTTGGTGGATTTTTGGTAAAAGCCAATTCAGAAGGTCAGCCAGGTCCGCAAAATTATGGAAGAGACCACGTTGACGGAGCGAATATGCTTGCTGATGCTGTTGCGCCTTTTGGCGGAGTAATTATGTGGAGAGCGTTTGTATATTCAGAACACGATGCAAACGATCGTGCGAAACAGGCTTACGCCGAATTTCAGCCGTATGATGGAAAATTCAGAAAAAATGTAATCGTTCAGGTCAAAAACGGAGCAATCGATTTTCAGCCAAGAGAACCGTTTCATCCGTTATTTGGAGCGATGCCGAAAACGCCATTAATGATGGAGTTTCAAATCACGCAGGAATATTTAGGTTTCAGTACACATTTGGTTTTTCTGCCTAAATTATTTCAAGAAGTTTTGGAATCCGATACCTATCAAAAAGGAAAAGGTTCAACCGTTGCTAAAGTAGTTGATGGTACTTTATATCAAAATAAACTAACCGGAATTGCCGGCGTTGCGAATATCGGTAACGACTTAAATTGGACAGGACATCCTTTTGCGCAAGCCAATTGGTACGGTTTCGGAAGACTGGCTTGGAATCCGTATTTAGACTCTGAAACGATTGCTGATGAATGGTTGAGAAGTACTTTTTCAAATGATGAAAATTTCATTAAACCTGTAAAAAGTATGATGATCGAATCGCGTGAAGCCGTTGTTAATTATATGACTCCACTTGGTTTGCATCATATTATGGATACGGGACATCATTATGGGCCAGGACCTTGGGTTTCGAATTTATCAAGACCAGAATGGAATCCCAATTATTATCATAAAGCAGATAAAAACGGAATTGGTTTTGACAGATCAAAATCGGGAACGAATGCTGTTTCGCAATATGCACCAGAAGTCGCCAATATTTTTGATAATTTAGAAACTTGCCCTGAAAAAGATCTTTTATGGTTCCATCATGTTTCGTGGGATTATAAACTAAAAAATAGACAAACTCTTTGGAATGGACTTTCGCTTAAATATCAGGAAGGTGTAGATCAAGTAAAAGAAATGCAGAACGTCTGGAATCGTGCAGGAAAATATGTTGATAATGAACGTTTCAACGAAGTAAAAATGTTATTAGAAATTCAGTACAAAGAAGCAAAATGGTGGCGAGATGCTTGTTTGCTATATTTTCAACAGTTTTCGGGTAAAGAACTTCCAAACGGAGTTGAAAAACCAACACAGACATTAGAGTATTTCAAATCATTAAAATTCCCTTTTGCACCGGGAAATGGATAAATAAAAAATAGAATAAACACATAGAAACATAGATTTATATTTAACTCAAAAAAGATTAAAGAAAGAAACTAGTTTCTCACACATAGTTATGTGTATTAATGCAAGTGAAACGCCTTTGTAGACAAAGAAAAACTATGTTTCTATGTGTTTAAAAATAGCATTAAAAATATTTTAATAAATTATGAGCAAGAAAACGGCAATTGTAACCGGAGGAAATTCGGGTTTAGGATTTGCAACAGCAAAAAAACTTTGTGATAACGGTATTACAACTTATATCATTGGAAGATCAAAAGAAAAAACAGAAGATGCCTGCAGAGAAATTGGAGAAAACGCCATTCCGGTAATCTTCGATTTAAACGATTTGAAGGGAATTCCTGCGATGATTGAAAGTATTACAAAAAATAGTCCGATTGATATTTTGGTTAACAACGCTGGAGTCAATATGAAAAAAGAATTTGCAGATGTGACCGATGAAGAATTTTTATCAATCATTCACACCAATCTTTTGAGTGTTTTTGCTGTAAGCCGAGAAGTAGTAAAAAACATGAAAGAACATGGAGGTGGAAGTATTATCAATATAAGTTCGATGGCATCGCAATACGGAATCCCAAAAGTAATTGCGTATTCATCTAGCAAAGGCGCAATTGAAGCCATGACACGTGCTATGGCTGTTGAGTTGGCTCAGTTTGGTATTCGTGTGAACTGTATTGCTCCGGGATTTATCAAAACAAAAATGTCATCAACAGCTTTGGATAACGATCCTGAAAGAAAAAATAAGGTGTTAGGAAGAACGCCAATGGGTTATTTGGGGGAACCATCAGACATTGCAGACGCCGTTTATTATTTCGCTTTAAGCGAATCAAAATATACAACAGGAACTGTTTTACCAGTTGATGGCGGAAACAGTATTGGGTTTTAATTTAAAGTTTCTAAGGTTCAGAGGTTCAAAGGCTCAAAGGTTTTTTGAAGCCACAGATTAAAGGATTAAATAGCTTAAAATCAGCTCAATCTGCAAAATCTGCGGGAAACAAAACTTTGCGACTCTGCGACTTTGCGAGATTAAAAAAAGTCAATATGATAAAAATGCAGCAAACCATGAGATGGTTCGGACCAACCGACAATGTCAAACTAATTGACATTCGACAAGCTGGCGCAACAGGAATTGTAACCGCATTACATCAAATTCCGGTTGGTGATGTCTGGACGATTGAAGCGATAAAAGAAAGACAGGAAATCATTCGCAATTTCGGATTGGAATGGACCGTGGTTGAAAGTCTTCCCGTTCATGAAGAAATCAAAAGAGCTTCAGGGAATTATCTGCAATACATTGAAAAATATAAAATTAGTTTACAAAATCTGGCAGAATGCGGAATCAAAATTATAACCTATAATTTCATGCCGATTCTGGATTGGGTGAGAACCCATCATAGTTTTATTAACGAAGACGGAAGTAAATCTCTTTTATACAATCAGGACGCTTTTACCTATTTTGATGTTTTTCTTTTGAAAAGACCAAATTCTGAAAATGATTATTCAGAGAGCGAAAAAGAAAAAGCTTTGCGGTTTGGAAATCAATTGCCTGAAGATGAAAAAGCACTTTTGTTTAAAAATGTTTTGCTAGGACTTCCGGGAAGTACAATCCATTTTACGGCAGAACAGATTTTATCGCTTTTAGAAAATTACGCTGAAATTGACAATCAAAAACTAAGAGAAAATCTGATTTATTTTTTATCAGAAGTAACTCCGATTGCAGAGAAAAACGGACAAAAATTAGCGATTCATCCCGATGATCCGCCGTTTTCGGTTTTAGGACTTCCAAGAATTGTATCTACTGAAGCCGATTTGAAAGCAATTTTCAACGCCGTTACATCAAAAGCAAACGGATTGTGTTATTGTACAGGTTCTTTAAGCGCTGATCCGAAAAACAATCTGGAAAAAATAATAGACGATTTTGGAGACAGAATTCACTTTTTACACCTGAGAAATACCATTCGCGAAAGCGAAACCATTTTTAGGGAATCAGAACACTTAAATGGTGATGTTAAAATGGAAGTCATCGTTGAGAAATTATTGTTATTAATGAACAAAACCAAAATAAGTCTCCCAATGCGTCCCGATCATGGTTTTCTTCATAAAGTTGATGAAGCTACAGAAACGTATCCAGGTTATTCTTTAACAGGAAGATTAAAAGGTTTGGCTGAGTTAAGAGGTTTAGAAATAGGAATAGCTTATAAATTGAATTTGTAATAGTATTGAAATAATACGTCTTGTTTGTCATTCCGAGGAACGAGGAATCTTCGTAAGAGGCTCTACAAAGCTTGGCGATATTCTGTGCGGAGTTACTTGTGGAGATTCCTCGTTCCTCGGAATGACAAAACTATACGAAAAAGCTGAGGAGTGAAAAAATTATGATTCTATGTGTTTAAAAATGAAAATATCGCATCTGATTTTATTGTTTTTCCTAATCGGATTAAGCACAAATTTGTATGCCATAAATCCAGAAAAATATTTAGTCAATTGGGCCTCTAATGAAAATTTTCCTTTGGTTTCAAAAGGAAAAACAGCTTCAATTTTTGTAGACGATAAAGATTATGGAGGAGTTTTAAAAGTAACAGGACATTTAGAAAATGATCTTTTTAAAGTTTCAGATTTGCATCTGAAAAGAATAAAAAAGATTTCTGAAGCAGAAGATTTTGTCCTTATTATTGGAACACTTGGAAAAAGTAAAATTATCGATCAATTAGCCAAAGAAGGAAAAATAGATGGCAATCAACTTCAAGGGAAATGGGAAAAATTTACCACACAAATTGTCGAAAATCCGTTTAAAGGAATTAAAAAAGCATTGGTAATTGCAGGTTCCGATAAACGGGGAACTATTTATGGAATCTACGATTTGTCGAATCAAATTGGCGTTTCGCCTTGGTATTATTGGGCAGATGTTCCAGTCAAAAAACAATCGGAACTGCATGTTCTGCCGGGAATTCAATCGCAAGGAGAACCAAAAGTAAAATACAGAGGAATTTTTATAAACGACGAAGCCCCAGCTTTGTCGGGTTGGGCATTTGAGAAATTTGGCGGATTTAATTCGAAATTCTATGATAAAGTTTTTGAATTGATTCTGCGAATGAAAGGCAACTATTTATGGCCGGCAATGTGGGGCAGAATGTTTTATGTCGAAGATCCGCAAAATGCTGTTTTGGCCGATGAATACGGAATTGTCATGGGAACTTCGCATCATGAACCGTTAACGAGAGCACACGCCGAATGGGGAAAAGCAAACGGGAAATGGGATTTTAACACCAATTCTGAAGCTCTGATTCAATTTTGGAAAGACGGAATTAAACGAATGGGAAATAAAGAAACTATCGTTACAATCGGAATGCGTGGCGACGGCGATGAACCCATGACGGAAGGAACTGCAATTGAGTTATTAGAAAATATCGTAAAAACCCAAAGAAATATAATTGCAGAAGTTACGAAAAAACCTGTCGAAGAAACTCCGCAAATGTGGGCGCTTTATAAAGAAGTTCAGGATTATTACGACAAAGGAATGACCGTTCCCGATGATGTTACGCTTTTGCTTTGTGATGACAATTGGGGAAATATCCGCAAACTGCCAGAATTAGAGGCAAAACCAAGAAAAGGCGGTTACGGAATTTATTATCATTATGATTACGTAGGCGGGCCACGAAATTACAAATGGATTAATACTAATCAGATTGAACGTGTTTGGGAACAAATGGATTTGGCGTATCAATATGGAGTCGATAAAATCTGGATTGTAAATGTAGGCGATATCAAACCAATGGAATTTCCAATGGAATTTTTCTTAGATATGGCGTGGAATCCTGAAAAGTTTAATCCTGGAAATTTAGAGCAATATTATTTAAATTGGGCAAAAGAGAATTTTGATAATCAGTTTTCAGGAGAAATTGCTGAAATTTTGAAATTATATACAAAATATAATTCACGAAGAAAACCAGAACTTTTGGATGCCAAAACATACAGTATTACCAATTATAATGAAGGAGATAGAGTTGTAGCAGATTACCAAAAATTGGTTGAGAAAGCCAATTCAATAAATGAAAAATTAAAACCAGAATATAAAGATGCCTTTTATCAGCTAGTTTTATTTCCTGTTTTGGCAAGCGCTAATTTAAATGAAATGTATGTTGCAACGGCTAAAAATCATTTGTATGCAGAACAAGGAAATGTCATGGCAAATACTTATGCTGAAAAAGTAAAAGAGTTATTTAAAAAAGATGCTGAGCTCACAAATTACTATCACACTCAATTAGCAAATGGTAAGTGGAATCATATGATGTCGCAAACACATATTGGTTATGATAATTGGCAACAGCCTGAAAAAAATGTGATTCCGAAAACAAAAACAATCGAAATTTCAAACAAAATTCAAGAGGGAGTTTCTATAGAAAATTTTCCAAAGGCTAGAACTTCCATTAATAAAAATAGAGATTTAGATCATGTTAGAGGTTTTGTTGGGGACAACGGATGTATTTCAATAGAAAGTAAAAATTATTCTAAAGCAATCAATTCAGATACAGTAAAATGGACTATAATTCCAAATCTTGGTAAAACAGATTCAGGAATAACAATAAAACCTTCTAATATCAAATCAATTGAAATTTCAGAAAGATCGCCAAGATTAGAATACAACGTTCATTTTTTCAGTAAAGGAAAGATAAAAGTAAATGCCTATTTTTCACCAACAATCAATTTTAAAATCGGTGACGGCTTAAAATACGGAATTGGCTTTAATGATGAAAAATCACAAATAATGAACCTCAACAACGATTCTTCAGAAAAAGCTTGGGCAGAATCGGTTGCAAATACTATTAAAATTATAACCTCAACGCATGAAATTGAAAAAGCAGGAAATCATGTTTTGAAAATTTATGCGATTGATCCGGCTTTGGTACTTCAGAAAATTGTAATTGAAACGGAAGAAGGAAAAGTTTTGGAGTCGTATTTGGGGCCGCCAGAGAGTTTTAGGAAGGAATGATTTCATAACGTAACACATTCTGTCTGTCATTTCGACGTAAGGAGAAATCTTCGCGAGAAACTCTACAAAGTTGATCCAGCATACGGAGCTACTTACGAAGATTTGCTTTGCCTGTTCGCTATCACTCAAGTCTCCTTACGTCGAAATGACAAGATTGAAGGGAAGCGTTACGGATTTAGACCTGATAAGTTTTTAAAACCTGTCAGGTCTACGTTGAGAAGCAAAAAATGATTAACTATTTAAACCAAAAGATATGAAATTTATTAAACCTTGCTTAATTGCCGTCACGACTTTGCTGGCTGTGAGCTGTACGTCGCAAAAAGAAACCGCTTCATTAAAAGACGCTTACAAAGATGATTTTTACATCGGAACTGCTTTGAGCGCTGACCAAATCTTAGAAAAAGATAAAAAAGAAGATTCGCTGATTCGAAAAGAATTTAATGCAATTACAGCAGAAAATATCATGAAATCGATGTACATGCATCCGCAAAAAGACAAATATGATTTTGCTTTATCGGATAAATTTGTAGCGTATGGAGAGAAAAACAAAATGTTTGTTCATGGTCATACTTTGATTTGGCACAGCCAATTGGCGCCTTGGATGGAAAAGATTGCCGACAGTACAGAAATGAAGACCTTTATGAAAGATCATATCACGACAATAGTTTCAAAATATAAGGGAAGAATCAATTCGTGGGACGTTGTTAACGAAGCGTTGAACGAGGATGGAACGTTAAGACAATCTGTTTTTTTGAAAACACTAGGGGAAAAATATCTGGTCGATGCTTTCAAACTGGCTGAAAAAGCCGATCCAAAAGCCGAGTTATATTACAACGATTATAATATAGAAGAACCAGTAAAAAGAGCCGGAGCTATTGCTTTAATCAAAAAAATAAAAGCAGAAGGCGGAAAAGTTGACGGAGTTGGAATTCAAGGGCATTGGAGATTAAATAGTCCGTCATTAGAAGAAATTGAGAAAAGTATTTTAGAGTATTCAGCATTAGGAGTTAAAGTAGCTTTTACAGAATTGGATATTACTGTTTTACCAAATCCGTGGGATTTGAAAGGAGCAGAGATCAGTCAGAAATTTGAGGGAAGCGAGAAAATGAATCCATATCCAAAAGCATTGCCAGATTCTATCCAAAACAAACTTGCAGAACGTTACGAATCAATTTTTAAACTATTTTTAAAACATAAAGATAAAATCAGCCGTATTACTTTTTGGGGTGTTCATGATGGGCAATCTTGGCTGAACGACTGGCCGATAAAAGGAAGAACTAATTATCCTTTACCATTTGATGCCACTTTAAGACATAAAAAAGCTTACGAAAGTATTTTAAAGCTGAAAGAAACTAAAGAATAAATACTAAAAAAGCTTCAGCTTTAAGAAAATAACCAACAATCGGTTGTGAAATGAAAAATAACTTAAATAAAGTAAACTAAATTTGCATAATATGTTTTTTTGTCTAATTTTACACAACCGATTGTTTTAAATAAAAATAGCACAATCTTGTCATTTCGAGGAACGAGAAATCACACTAGAATCTCCGCACAGAATGTCGCCAATCTTTGCCGAATCCCGCGTGTGATTTCTTCTTCGTCGAAATGACAAAAAAGACAACTAACTAATCAAAAAAATGACCACAAACCCACGAATGACTGACATTTCACAAAAACTATCCATCAAAGAAAAAATTGGATACAGCTTAGGAGACTTAGCTGCTAATTTAGTTTTTCAGACTTTGATGACATATCTGGCGTATTTCTACACCGATATTTACGGATTATCACCAACTGATTCTTCGATCATCATGCTGATTGTTGGATTAATTGCCGCTTTTATTTTTAACCCGATCATTGGAGTTTTAGCAGATAGAACCAGTACAAAATGGGGAAAATTCAGACCTTGGATTTTAATAACTGCAATTCCGCTTGGAGTAGTGGCTTTATTAGCGTTTTCAACTCCCGATTTTTCGTATAAAGGAAAAGTAATTTACGCTGTTGTAACCTATAGTTTATTGTTGCTTTTTTACGCAGGAAACAATCTGCCATATTCTGCTTTAAGCGGCGTTATTACAGGCGATATGAAAGAACGAAATAGCATGTCGTCCTATCGTTTTGTGGCGGTGATGTTTGCCCAGTTTTTTGTTCAGGTTTTTATGCTTGGCATTATCAAAAGTGCTGGAAACGGAGATAAAGCCATCGGAATCGAAAAAGTAATGACTGCATTGGCGATTATTGGAACCATCATGCTTTTAATTACTTTTCTAACGACCAAAGAAAGAATTATTCCGAAACCAGAGCAAAAGTCAAGTGTAAAAGAAGATTTAAGCGATTTAATCAAAAACAGGCCTTGGGTTATTATGCTTTCGCTAACAACTTTAGTTTTTGTGACTTTGGCGATGAAAGGTGGTTCGTATGTGTATTATTTTGAAAATTACGTTGATAAGCAACAATTGGCCATTTTTATTCAGCCTATTTTGGATACTTTATCAAATATCGGATTGAATCATTTTGGCAATGACCCAGTTTCAGCAGGTTTCGGATTGTTTAATGCTGGCGGAATTATCTTTATGATTGTCGGAATTACATTATCGAAAAATCTTGCTGACAAATACGGTAAAAGAAATGTTTTTGGCTTGTTTTTATTCATTTCAACTTTGTTCATTATCGCTTTCTATTTCTATCCGCCAACATCAATAAGGTTGATATTTTTCTCCCAAATCCTGCATGGATTTTTCTACGGAATCACAATCCCAATTCTTTGGGCAATGATTGCCGATGTTGCCGATTATTCAGAATGGTTGAATAATCGCCGCGCAACGGCCATTATTTTTTCGGCAATGATGGTAGGTTTAAAAGCAGGATTAAGTATTGGAGGAGCTTTAACAACTTTATTTTTAGGTTATTTCAACTATGTTCCAAATGCTCCAGAACAATCCCAAACAGCCATAAACGGAATCAAATTATTAGTAAGTGTTTTTCCTGCAATCCCTTTTTTAATTGGAGCTGGATTGCTGTTTTTCTATAAAATAAACAAAGAAATGGAAGTGCAGATTGAAACAGAACTAAAAGAAAGAAGAACTTAATTATTTAAACAAAATAGTACTATGCCTGAAGATAGCATTGAACACATTAATTTTGAGGAAATTAATGACCTGGCGATTTCAAAGCCTTTAGTATCACACATGTACACGGCCGATCCTTCGGCGCATGTATTCAACGGAAAAATTTACATTTACCCATCTCACGATATTGATGCCGGAATTCCGTTTAACGATAATGGTGATCATTTCGGGATGGAAGATTATCATGTTTTTTCGATGGAAGACATTTCATCAGAAGTTGTTGATAATGGTGTTGCGTTGCATGTAGATGATGTGGCCTGGGCCGAAAAGCAAATGTGGGCACCAGATGCAGCGTATAAAAATGGAAAGTATTACTTGTATTTTCCTGCCAAACGTGCCAATGGAATTTTCCAAATTGGTGTTGCCATAGCAGATTCGCCTGTTGGACCTTTTGTTCCTGAAAAAGATGCCATAAAAGGAAGTTACAGCATTGATCCAGCAGTTTTTGAGGACGAGGACGGTAAACATTATATTTATTTTGGCGGAATTTGGGGCGGTCAGCTTCAGAAATACCGCAACAATATATACAATGAAAACAACGAAGAACCTTCAGCAAATGAAAAAGCTTTAGGAGGAGTCGTGGCTTTATTAAGAGACGATATGCTTGAATTTGCGGAAGAACCAAAAGAGATTAAAATTTTGGATGAAAACGGAAATGAAATTCTGGCAGGCGATAATGACCGTCGTTTTTTTGAAGCTTCATGGGTTCACAAATACAAGGAAAAATATTATTTCTCTTATTCAACAGGCGACACGCATTTTATCTGTTATGCGATTGGGGATAACCCTTATGGGCCGTTTACGTATCAGGGAAGAATTTTAAATCCTGTTGTTGGTTGGACATCGCATCATTCGATTTGTGAGGTAGAAGGCGAGTGGTATTTGTTTTATCACGATTCGAGTTTGTCAAAAGGAGTAACACATCTTCGAAGTATGAAAGTAACCAAAATCGATTATCTCGAAGACGGTTCCATTATTACGATCGATCCTTACGGAATAAGAAGATTATTAGATTAAGAAATGAAAAGAAGAAAAACAGGTTTAAAAATTGTTGCAGCAGTCATTTTGATGAGTGCTTTTTCTTCGTGTAAAAAAATTTCGCAAAAATCACAATCGGTTGTGTATTCCGATTATGCTTCTTTTGACTGGTTTGATTACCGAGGAAATGACGATGCGTATCAAAATCTAACAAAATCTGATGCCGATTATTTAAATCCTGTTTTGGCTGGTTTTTATCCAGATCCTACTATTTGCAGGGTTGAGAATAAGTTTTATCTCGTCAATTCTTCTTTTTGCTATTTCCCAGGATTACCTATTTTTGAAAGTACCGATTTGATAAATTGGAAACAAATAGGAAATATTATAAACCGTGCTGAACAAGCCGATTTTGGCAATTCTCGTTTGTCAGGCGGAATGTACGCACCGACGATTCGCTATAACAAAGGAACATTTTATTTGATTTGTACCAATGTAAGCGGAGTCGGTAACTTTATTGTTACAGCTAAAAATCCAGCTGGACCTTGGTCAAATCCAATTGCGTTTCCTGATGTAAACGGAATCGATCCAGATCTCTTTTTTGATGAAGATGGAAAAGTTTATATTACGCATAACGGGCCTCCGCCTAATAATGTTTCGCTTCATGATGGCCATCGCGCCATTTATATGCTGAAATATGATTTGGAAAAACAAAAAACCACAACAAGTCCCAAATTGGTTATTAACGGCGGAACCGATATGTCTAAAAAGCCCGTTTGGATCGAAGGCCCACATGTGATTAAAAAGCCCGGATTTTATTATATGATTTGCGCTCAAGGAGGAACAGGTTTCAATCATTCCGAAGTAGTTTTTAGAAGTAAAAACATTTATGGACCTTATGAAAGTTATGCTAATAATCCCATTTTAACGCAATCGCATTTAGATCCGAATCGTAAAAATTTGGTTTCAACAACGGGTCACGCGGATTTTGTGGAATTGCCAAACGGCGATTGGTGGTCAGTATTTTTAGGTTGCCGACCTTATGAAGGCGATTTATACAATACAGGAAGGGAAACTTTTATGATGCCTGTAGAATGGAAAAACGACTGGCCAGAAATTATAGGAGGAAATGAACCAATTCCGATGATTCATAAACGACCAAATCTTCCACTTTCTAAAGAAAAAACAGAACCATTAAATGGAAATTTTATTTCAAAAGACGATTTTGATTCGAATAAATTAGATTTTAAATGGAGTTTTATCAGAACGCCAAAAGAAAAATGGTACGAACTGATTAATGGAAAATTGCTGATAAAACCAAGACCAGAATCAATTCACACCGAAACGAATTTTTCTTTTATCGGAAGAAGACAACAGCATTTAAAATTTGAAGCCTCTATAAAGTTTGAATTTAATCCGAAGGTTAATTTACAGACGGCTGGTTTAACGGCTTTTCAAAACGAAAAACATTATTTTTTAATTGGAAAACGTCTGAACGCCGATCATAAATTGGAAGTTTTTGTTGAAAGAACTGCGGATAAAATTAATAACGGAAAATCGGAAATTATTGCAAAGAAAGAACTTTTGGATTCTGATAAGCCATTGTTTGTGAAGATTGAAGGAAATGGAAGATTCTATAGTTTTTATTATAAATCGACAGAAAAACAAGATTGGATTTTATTGATAAAAGATGTTGATGGCTCGATTTTGAGTACAAAAGAAGCAGGAGGTTTTGTGGGGACATATTTAGGAATGTATGCGTCGAGTGAGCATTTTGAGAGATAGTTTTCGCAACGTTTAGTCATTGTGAGGAACGAAACAATCTCACGCGGAATTCGCAAAAGTTATAACCGCAATATTTGTCATTTCGACGGAGGAGAAATCTCCACGAGTAGCTCGACAAAGATTGACGATATGCTTTTGCGGAGTTTCTAGTGTGATTTCTCCTTCGTCGAAATGACAAGATTGTCTCTTGAAACCGTTTTGCGTGAGGGATAGAAGTGGAAAGCCCGGAGCCTGACGAAGGAAGTGCGAGGACTTGCAACGGATAGCCCGACCCGCCTTTTTCGGCGGGGCACGCCCAAATTATTAGAATAAAAGAGCTTTAAAAAAATAACATAATTCATGTAAAAAATAATTTTTTATAAAAGTTTTTTAGCTACTTTAGCATAACAGAACGGAACAGAACGGTATGCTAAAAGAAGAAGAAAAATTTGAGTTTATAATGAATCACGAAAGTGACATTCCGAAGTACCAACAGTTAGTTGACGGAATCACAAATTCGATTGCGGAGAATATTTTGCAAAAGGGAGATTTGCTTCCGTCTGTGAATGTGATCTGCAAAACGTATCAGCTTTCGAGAGATACGGTTTTTAAGGCGTATTCGATTTTAAAAGAGCAGAAAGTAATTGATTCTGTACCTAACAAAGGCTATTATGTAGCTGGAGAAACCAGAAAAGTGCTTTTAGTTTTAGATACGTTTAAGGCTTATAAAGAGGTTTTGTATCATTCGTTTGTGAATAATTTACCGGATAATGTGATTACCGATGTGCAGTTTCATCATTATAATATTGATGTTTTTAAAACGATCATCAATAACGGAATCGGGAAGTATTACAAATACGTGGTGATGAATTTTGATCACAAAGAAATTGCTCCGGCTTTGTCGGCAATTTCGAAAGATAAATTGCTTTTGATTGACTGGAATATTCACACTGATAAAACGAATAATTATGTTTTTCAGGATTTCGGGAAAGCGTTTTATGAGTCTTTGACAGAAGCGACTGATTTGTTTAAAAAGTATAAAAAGATACAATTTGTGTATCCGGATTTTACAAATCACCCAAAAGAAACGGTTGAGTTTTTTAAGAAATTCTGTGCTGATTTCAACTTTGAATTTGAAATTATTACAGATCCTAAAAAGTTTAATATAGAAAAAGGAATGGCTTATATCAGTGTAAGCGACAGGATTTTGGGACACTTTTTAGAACAATGCAAAGAGAAAGATTTTGAACCGGGAAAAGACGTTGGATTTTTATCGTACAACGAAACCCCGATGAAGAAATTTATATACAAAGGAATTTCGGTTGTATCAACTGATTTTAAAGAAATAGGAACCAAAGCAGCGGCATTTATTACGCATGACGAAGATACTCAGTGTTATGTGCCGACAAAATTAATAATAAGAGAATCATTGTAAGTATGTATTATATTGGATATGATATTGGAAGTTCTTCTGTCAAGGCAGCCTTGGTAGAAGCAGAAACGGGTAAAAAAGTGATCGTTTTGAATGAACCGCAAAACGAAATGGAAATCCTTTCGATTCACCCAGACTGGGCAGAACAAGATCCTGAAATATGGTGGCAGCACATTTGTACGGCGACTAAAAGAGCCATTCGTGAATCAAATATCGATGCCTCGAAAATTCAGGGAATTGGTATTTCGTACCAAATGCATGGATTGGTAATTGTTGACAAAGATAACGCTCCGTTACGAAATTCAATTATCTGGTGCGACAGCCGTGCGGTTGAAATTGGAAATACCGCTTTCGCCGAAATTGGAGAAGAAAAATGCATGTCGCATTTATTGAATTCGCCAGGAAATTTTACCGCTTCTAAACTGAAATGGGTTAAAGAAAATGAACCTGCGATTTACAATAAAATCTCAAAATATATGCTTCCGGGAGATTATATCGCTTTGAAATTGACAGGCGAAGTAACGACAACTAAAAATGGTTTGTCTGAAGGAATGCTTTGGGATTATAAAGAAAATAAAGTAGCCGACTGGCTTTTAGAATATTACGGAATTGATACCGCATTGACTCCAAAAATTGTAGAAAATTTTACGAATCAAGGAGTTGTTACTGAAAAAGCTGCTGCAGAATCAGGTCTTCCTGCCGGAATTCCAATTGCGTATAGAGCGGGAGATCAGCCGAATAATGCTTTGTCATTAAATGTGCTTCGTCCGGGAGAAGTTGCAGCAACAGGTGGTACGTCGGGCGTTTTTTATGCTGTGACAGAAACAAATTCAGGAAAAAGTACTCGTGTAAACAACTTCGTTCATGTGAATTATGGGGAATCAAATCCGAGAGTTGGGAAATTGCTGAATATAAACGGAGCAGGAATCCAATACCGATGGATGCGAAACAATATCGGAAATGAATCCTATGAAGAAATGAATGAAAAAGCATCTCAGATAAATGTAGGTTCGCAAGGATTGGTTGTCATTCCGTTTGGAAATGGCGCTGAAAGAATGTTCAATAATAAAAATATTGGATCTCATATTTTAAACCTGAATTTTAATATTCATACCAACGCGCATTTATTCAGAGCATCTTTGGAAGCCATTGCATTTTCTTTTGTGTACGGAATGGAATGCTTGAAAGATGATAATGCAACGATTAATGTAATTAGAGCTGGAAATGATAATTTATTCCGTTCTGAAATTTTCTCTAATACAGTTGCCACATTAATTGGTCACGAAATAGAAATTTACAATACAACAGGAGCGGTAGGAGCAGCAAGAGCAGTTGGCTTGACAGATGGTGACTTTGAAAAATTTGGTTCAGGAATTACAACGAACGATCATGTAATGACCTTTTTGCCTCTAAAAAACAAAGAGGAATACGAAACGGCATATAAAAAATGGAAACAAGAATTAGAATTAATAATAACAACTAAATAAAAAAATCAAATGATAGTTTTAGGAGATAAAGAATACTACAAAGGTATTGGCCAAATTAAATTTGAAGGAAAAGAATCAGACAATCCGTTGGCATTTAAATATTACAATCCAGACCAGATTGTAGCTGGAAAAACAATGCGTGAGCACTTTAAGTTTGCTATTGCTTACTGGCATACTTTCTGCGGACAAGGAAGCGATCCATTCGGGCCAGGAACACAGCAATTTGCTTGGGATGCTTCATCAGATCCATATCAGGCAGCGAAAGATAAGGCAGATGCTGCTTTTGAATTCATCAGTAAAATGGGATTTGATTATTTCTGTTTCCACGATTATGATTTGATTGCTGAAGGACCAACTTTCGTAGAATCAGAAAAACGTTTGGCATTCATTACAGAATACTTAAAAGAGAAAAAAGCAGCATCTGGAATTAAATTGCTTTGGGGAACTTCAAACTGTTTCTCAAATCCAAGATTCATGAACGGAGCGGCTACAAATCCTGATTTTAATGTAGTAGCAAGAGCGGGTGGTCAAGTAAAATTAGCGCTTGATGCAACAATTGCTTTAGGTGGAGAAAACTACGTTTTCTGGGGTGGTAGAGAAGGTTATATGTCTTTACTAAACACAGATATGGGAAGAGAATTAGACCATATGGCACAATTCTTAGCAATGTCTAGAGACTATGCAAGATCTCAAGGTTTTAAAGGAACTTTCTTCATCGAGCCAAAACCAATGGAGCCATCTAAACACCAATACGATTTTGACTCAGCAACTGCAATTGGATTCTTGAAAAATTATGGTTTAGATAAAGATTTCAAAATCAATATCGAGGTAAACCACGCTACATTGGCACAGCATACTTTCCAACATGAATTAGAAGTAGCGGCAAAAGCAGGAATGTTAGGAAGTATCGACGCAAACAGAGGAGATTACCAAAATGGATGGGATACAGACCAGTTCCCAAATAACATTCAAGAAACTACTGAAGCGATGTTGGTTTTCTTAAAAGCGGGCGGATTACAAGGCGGTGGAGTTAACTTTGATGCTAAAATCAGAAGAAACTCTACAGATTTAGAAGATGTTTTCTTAGCGCACATTGGCGGAGCTGATACTTTTGCAAGAGCTTTACTGACAGCAGATAAAATCATCACTTCTTCTCCTTACGAAAAATTAAGAACGGAAAGATACAGCTCATTCGATTCTGGAAAAGGAAAAGATTTTGCAGATGGAAAATTAAACCTTAAAGATCTTTATACTATCGCTCACGAAAATGGAGAATTAAATCTTCAAAGCGGTAAACAAGAATTGTTTGAAAATATCATCAATCAATATATTTAATAATTTATTTAAACACATAGAAACATAGGTTTGAGTCTTATTAATTAAGGTTGTTTTAAAAAATCTAGATTTTAACACATAGTCTATGTTTGTTAAAACAAGTGAAACGCCTTTATAGACAAAGAAAACTATGTTTCTATGTGTTTAAAATTTATTAGTGAAAAATTATCTAAAAAATAAAACTACAATATGATAGCCGTATAAAGTAAAAATTATTCAGCAGTTATTTTTATAATTTTTTTAGATGTTAATAGAGAAAATGTGTATTAAGATTATGGCTTTTTTGCATTGAGATTTAAGAAAAACAGATTGAAGGTTTAGTTACTGTTTTTTGAAAATTGAAACGAATAAAAAGTCAGTTTGATAAAATAATAAGTGAGTTTTTTTTATTGAAGGTTTTTTGAAGAGCAGAATCAATCAAAATGCACATTTTTTACGCACTAGAATGTAGACGCACTAAAGTGCGCCTCTATTAATTTATTTACACAAAGAAATACTTACAGTTTTGTCATTTCGACGAAGGAGAAATCTCCACGAGAAGCTCCACAAAGATTGGACTCTCTATACGGAGTTACTTGCGGGGATTTCTCCTTCGTCGAAATGACAAATTATACGGTTATACTTCGTGATAAACCGTATTGAAACTCGATTATAACCAACCACAAACCAAAAAACTTATGAAATTTTTTATTGACACTGCCAATCTTCAGGACATTGAAGAAGCGCAGGCTTTAGGCGTTCTAGACGGCGTTACCACCAATCCGTCTTTAATGGCAAAAGAAGGCATTACAGGAAAAGAAAATATCCTGAAACACTATTTAGATATTTGTAATATCGTTGACGGCGATGTTTCGGCTGAGGTAATTTCGACTGAATTTGATGGAATGATCAAAGAAGGAGAAGAATTGGCGGCTTTGCATCCTCAGATCGTAGTGAAACTGCCAATGATTGGTGATGGTATAAAAGCCTGTAGATACTTTTCTTCAAAAGGAATCAAAACCAATGTAACTCTAGTGTTTTCTGCTGGTCAGGCTTTGCTTGCGGCTAAAGCTGGAGCGACATACGTTTCTCCATTTTTAGGACGTTTAGATGATGTTTCGACAGATGGAATGCATCTTATAGAAGAAATTAGAGAAATCTACGATAATTACAATTATCAAACGCAGATTCTATCAGCTTCAGTAAGACATACAATGCATATTGTAAATTGTGCTAAAGTAGGATCAGACGTTATGACAGGTCCACTTTCTGCGATTAAAGGATTATTGAAACATCCGTTAACAGATATTGGTTTAAAGCAATTTGTTGAAGATGCAAAAAAAATGAATCTGTAATATAATAGAATCCATTTTTTACTTTTTTTTGGGCTCCCCTCCAGCTATTCTGAGGGGAGTTTTTTATACAATAAAAGCAACCGATTGTTACTGTTTTATTTTTTGTAAGAAATGTATTGTTTAGAGGTTAATTGTTTGATGTGCAGTTTGTAATGTCTTTTAAGTCTTGTTTTATAAGGGATTGTTAAGGATTTAGTTTAGTTTGATTTTCAATAGAATATTGCGAAGCTTTAGTCGGTTTAAAAAAAATATAGAAATTTAACATTTTATACTTTTTTTAAGATTTAGAGCTAAACAATTTATTATCTCTAACGTTTTCGTTGTGATTAAGCCTGTTTTTGATGATTGTTTATTTATTTTTGATTATTTGTGTTTAAAACGTTTTTTTTTAATGGTATTTTTTTTAAATTGAGAAAAAAAATTAACGCAACCGATTGTGTGTTGTTGTTTTTTGCATATATTTGTTTTGACTATAAGCTGTTATTTGTCTGATTTTAAAAAAGGGAAAATGATAGTAAGTCTGTTAAAAAAAGAAAAACTAACTAAACCATACTATTAACTTATTAAACCAATTATTTATGACTAACTTTTTAATTACTAAAAGCAGATCAAAATACTTTAAGAATTTGGGATTCTTGATCCTGATACTGGTATTTTCTGCTGCAGTAAATGCGCAAATTACTGTATCAGGTACTGTATCTGATAGTAATGGACCAATACCAGGTGTTAATATTATTGTGAAAGGAACAAAGACAAGCACCGTTTCTAATTTTGATGGAACGTACACACTTCAATCTGTTCCTGCAAATAGTATTTTGGTCTTTAGCTTCATAGGATATAAAACACATGAAGTTTCGGTAAATAATAAAACTAAAATTGATGCTTTACTGGAAGAGAACTTAAATGATTTGAAAGAAGTTGTAGTTGTTGGATATGGAACTGTAAAAAGAGCAGATTTAACAGGAGCAGTTTCTACAGTCAGCAGTACAGCAATAACTCAATCTGTTGCAACAACAATCGATCAGGTTTTACAAGGACGTGCTGCTGGGGTGCAAATTCAACAGAATAGTGGTACGCCGGGAGGAAGTTCTTCGGTACGTATTCGTGGGATAAGTTCTATTACAGGTTCAAATGAACCTATTTATGTAATCGATGGTGTAATAATTGATGGAAACACAGGCTCTTTAAATTCAAATCCGCTTGCAGGAATCAACCCAAATGATATTGCTTCGATTGATATTTTGAAAGATGCCTCGGCAACAGCAATTTATGGTTCAAGAGCTGCAAATGGTGTTATTATGGTGACTACCAAAACGGGTAGAAAAGGAGATTTGACTTTAAACTTTGACAGTTACGTAGGATGGCAGCAAATGCCAAAAGAGTTACAAGTATTAAATCTTAGAGAATATGGTACTCTTAAAAATACTCGTGCTGATTTAGGAATCGTTCAAAGAGATCCTTATTTTATTCGCCCTGATTTATTAGGAGAAGGAACAAACTGGCAGGACGAATTATTTCAAACAGCTTTAATTCAAAATTATAATTTATCAGCTTCTGGCGGTTCTGATAACACTACTTATGCATTAGGGATGTCATATTTTGACCAGGAAGGGACTATAATTGGTTCTTCTTTTGATCGTATGACTCTTCGTGGAGTAATTGATTCTCAGGTAAAGAAATGGATGAAAGTTGGAGTGAATATGAATGTTTACAAAACTAATCAGGTTACAACAGTAAACGATGATTCAGTAATTCTAACTGCGCTGAAACAAACTCCAAATGTTGCTGCACGTAATGCCGATGGTACTTTTGATGGCCCAGATACGACAGAATTTGTTCAAACAAATCCATTAGGAATTGCTTTGTTGAAAGATAATCATGCTAAAAACTATGGAATTAGAGGAAATGCTTATGCTGAAATCAGTTTTACAAAAGATTTAAAATTCAAAACTCAATATTCGCTGGATTATGGTTTTGGAAATAACTACACTTTCAATCCATCTTATACTTTTGGTGCATTGTCTAATGAAGTGAGAGAAGGAAGCAGAACAAAATCGACAAGTGAAAACTGGATTTGGAATAATTTATTGACTTATAATAAAGTACTTGGAAAACACAGTATTAATTCTATGTTAGGTCAAGAATTACAGGAACAAAAATGGGAAAATCTTTATGGATATCGTTCTGGATATTTAACAAACGGAGCTACAGATTTAAATGCAGGTGACCCAACAACAGCAAGAAACTCAAACGCAAGTTCTACAAGATCACTTAGTTCTTATTTTGCAAGAGCTGCGTATTCATTTGATGATAGATACTTTTTAACAGGAACTATTAGAAGAGATGGATCTTCGCAATTTGCGGAAGATAACAAATGGGATTGGTTTCCGGCAGCAGGTTTAGCATGGAAAATATCAAGTGAAGGATTTTTAAAAGAGAATCAGACGATTAACAATTTGAAATTACGAGCAGGATGGGGAGTTACAGGTAATTCAACTGTACCAAATAATGCTTACACATCTGTATATGGCACATCTGCAACAAATTGGGGAAGTGGTCAAATTGCAACAAATACAGCTAATCCAGATTTAAAATGGGAAAAAACAAATCAAACTAATATTGGTTTAGATCTTGGACTTTTCAATAATAGAATCGAAGTTACAGCCGATGTTTATTACAAGAAGACAGATGATTTATTATTAAGATTATCACTTCCAGCTTATGTTGGTACAACAGGGCAGGGATCTACAGCGCCTCCTTATGCTAATATTGGATCATTAGAAAATAAAGGTATTGAGTTTACAATAAACACAATAAATATGCAGCGAGAAGATTTTCTTTGGAAATCAAATTTTAATATCTCGATGAATAGATTTAAAGTCTTGAAATTGAATTCAGAATCTGGAGTTTACGATCAGACTTTACAACAAGGTTCTGATGTAACAGTGGTTACTCGCAGCGCCGTAGGACAGACATTGGGTCAATTTTACGGATATAAAGTTATTGGGCGTTTTGAAAAAGCAACTGATTTTTATTATAAAGATGCAAGCGGAACAGTAAAACCAACAGCGCTCCCAGAAGGAATGCAGATTGGAGAAAACGGAGTTTGGATCGGTGATTATATGTTTGAAGATGTAAACAAAGACGGAGTGATCAATGAGAAAGACGCGGGTTACATTGGAAATCCTAATCCAGATTTTACTTTCGGATTTACCAACAGCTTTTCTTTCAAAGGATTTGATGTGAGTATAATGTTTACAGGATCTTACGGAAACGATGTTTTAAATTATCAAAGACGCTGGTTAGAAAATCCTCGTGAGAATACCAACTTATTGAAAACAGCTTTAGGATATGCACAATTAGAATTAATTGATCCAACTGGGCCAAACGATTATCGCAATGTACAAATTGTAGGCGGAGATCCATATATGCCAAGAATTGGAGCTTCATCAGCATCTTCGGCCTCTAATTATCGTTTGAGCAACAGATTTGTAGAAGACGGATCTTATGTTAGACTTAAAAATATTTCATTAGGCTATAATCTGCCTAAGAGTTTATATTCTAAATATGGAATTTCAAATATCAAAGTATATTCAAATATGCAGAATGTTTTGACTTTTACAAAGTATAAAGGATATGATCCAGAAGTTGGTGCAATAAATCAAAACCAACTTTTAAATGGCATTGATAACGGACGTTATCCTTCGCCGGTAACAACTACTCTTGGAATAAATGTTAATTTCTAAAAACTGCACAATGAAAACAAAGAAAATATTTTATACGGCTTTAATTATTGCATTGCCATTTGTTTGGACGAGTTGCAGCGACATTTTAGACGTTGAACCAAATGATGTAATTACTAAAGAGAATTTTTATAAAACGGAGTCTGATTTTCAGGCTGCAACAGGACCTTTATACAACAAAGTATGGTTCGATTTTAATGACAAATTTTATTATGGTTTAGGCGATGGACGTGCTGCAAATATGTATGCTCCTTTTTCAGATTACGTTTATCCATTTACAGATTTAACAGAAACTGGATTAACAGGGCCGTTGGTTTCAGCTTGGGCTTCGTTGTACAATGTAGTTCAACAATCTAATAATGTGATTATCGGAATTTCTGGAAGTCCGCTTAGCGATGCTGTCAAAAATAAATATATTGCCGAAGCTCGTTTTATGAGAGGAACAGCATACTGGTATTTGGCTTCGTTATGGGGAGACGTAATTATTTCAACAGATCCGAGAGAATTGGTAAAAAATCCAATCGTAAACAAAAATCCAATGAAAGATGTTTATGAGTTTTCTATGCGTGATTTAGAATTTGCGGCTAAATATCTTCCAGAAACTGCAGGTCAGGCAGGGCGTTTAACAAAATACAGCGCATTCGGAATGCTGTCTCGTGTTTACTTGTCATTTTCAGGAGTTAGTGATAATCCAAACAGTGGAACCCGCAATCAAACATATCTTGATTTAGCAAAAAAAGCAGCCGAAAAAGTGATTAGTTCTGGGCCATATAGTTTGATGACAAATTATGAAGATTTATTCATGATTGATAATAACAACAATACAGAATCCATGTTTGCTTTACAATGGGTGCCAAACGGTGATTATGGAGTAAACAATACACAGCAGGCTTATTTTGCATTAGGTTCTGATATTACTGGCGACGATGCAGCTTGGGGATATTGGACAAGAGCTTCTTATAATGTTTTGCAAGAATATGAGTCAAAAGATCTTCGCCGTAAAGCAACTTTTATGGGGAATAAAGATCATTATGCCGAAATCAACAAAGCAAATGGAGGTTACACGGTTGATCACGGAAATGATTTCCTTACCATAAAAAAAGGAGTTGTAGGTTCTACAAAAGACAATTCTAAAATCACCCGTATGAATTCGGCCTTAAATACTTATATGCTGCGTTTGGCAGAAGTTTATTTAAACTATGCCGAGGCTGCCTTAGGAAATAATGCAACAACGGCAGATGCAACGGCACTTATGGAAGTAAACAAATTACGTACACGTGCTGGTTTAGATCCAAAAACGACATTGACTTATGCCGATATTATTCATGAAAGACGAGTTGAATTGTGTATGGAAGGACAATATTGGTACGATTTAGTTCGCAGAGCTTACTACAAACAACAAGAAGTAATCAATTATGTTACAGCACAAAATAGAGGAACAATAACTCCAATTTTGTATGACACAGCAACTAATAAAGTTACAGTTGACGCTTCAAAAAGTACTAGTCCAAGAGCTATTGGTGTAATTGATGCAACAATATTCACGCTTCCTTATCCAGAATCTGAGTTAGTTCAGAATCCGTTATTGAGAGAAAATCCTGTTCCGTATCAGTTTACAGAAGAGAAAATTAAAGACTTATTCTAGTATTCAGAAATAAAAAATTAAAGCAATAGTAATATGAAATATATTTTAAATAAAAAGTATTGGGCGCCCATCGCACTTCTTACAATGATGGTTTTCGGCATGCTGTTTACCTCTTGTGATAACAACGATTCACAAGGCGGTGCGATCACAATTTCAAGAGTATTTTTAGAAGATGTCAATTCAACAGTGCCGGATAGAGAAGTTAGTTTTGCTCGTTTAGGCCAGTTGCTGCGTATTGAAGGTTCAGGATTTGAGGGGCTTAAGAAAGTATACATCAACGGATATTCTACCTATTTTAATGTAGTTTTTGTATCTAGCAATTCGATGCTTGTAAGCGTTTCGGCCGATACACCAATTTTAGAAGCAGATCCATCTGTGAGAAATACAATTCGTTTTGCAAATGATTCTAACGAAACCACTTTTAAATTTGAAATTCGCTCTGGAAAACCTGCTATAACTAATATTTCTAACACAATGCCAAATGCAGGAGAAACTATAACAGTTATAGGTACTGGATTAACCGAAGTAAGTAAAGTAGTTTTTCCTGGAAATGTTGAGGTAACAACAGGAATTACATCAACAGAAGATGGCGAATTATTTACAGTTAAAGTACCAAGCGGAATTTCAGATTTGGGAGGATCATTATTTGTTCAAACTTCAAATGGAGGTGTATATTCTCCAGCATATTTTAATTGTAAAAGAGGTGTTATTTTAGATTTTGACGGAAGAGGACAGCACAGTTTTTGGGGTACGCCTCCTGCCACAGGAATGATTTTGGGCACTGATATAGAATCGGCTTCGATAGGTGCAGGAAATCTTTCGCAAGGAAAATACGTACCGCATCGCCCGTCTCGTCTTGCTTCTATTGCTCCAGCAACAGGCAGAGCAACAGAAACATGGACAGCAGGAACTGGTGTTGATAACTGGAGAGCACAGTTAACTCCTTTTATTCCAGCCAGTACACCACTTGATAAAGTTGCATTTCAATTTGATATTTATGTACCAGATGCTTGGAAAGATTCAGGTTACTTGAAAATATGTACAGTCAATAATTTTAATGCAGGAACATGGTCTGGCGGAGTTTACAATTATATTCCTTGGCTTATTGATGGAAAATCAGTTGCTTTCCAAACTGCAGGATGGACAACGATTACTATTCCATTAAATAAATTTTATCAATGGTCTAAAGAACCTTTTACTTTCGAAGCTGTTTTAGCTTATCGAGAAGCCGCAACGTATCAAAACTTTGGAATTTGGTTCGAAAATGCAGATGTAAAAATGAAAGATGTTTTAGGAAATACCAGCGAAGTAGAATTTCCTTCAAAAGCAACTTCGGTAAAAGTATATACCGATAATTGGAGAATTGTACCATTAGACACACCAGTTTACAATGATTTTAACTAACAAAACTGCAAAATGAAATATAAATATATCTTACCAATAATTGCTTCATCATTAATGATTTTGTCATCATGCGATGATAATTTGATGGAGTGGGGAAAAGACCCAGAACATGGAGAAGTAACAGGAGCTGAACTTCCGTTAGCTTTAGTAGAAAAAATCAGCCGTTACGAACCTTTAAAAAACTATTCGGATTTTTCATTAGGAAACGGAATCGGAATAAGTTTGTACATGAGTGATGCCAATTATAGAAAGATTGTAAATGAAAATTTTGATGAGGTAACACCGGGTTACGAAATGAAACACGGCGCAATGGTAAATGCAAAAGGTGAAATTAATTTTACCAATGTAGATGCTTTTATCGCGGCAACAAAAAGTGCTGGACTAAAAGTTTTTGGACATACTTTAGTTTGGCATTCCAATCAAAATGCAAGTTATTTAAACGGTATTATTGCTCCAACCGTAATTCCGGGTTCAAGCGGAACTAATATTCTTGATGTTGCCGGTTTAAAAAACGGAACGTTTACAAACTGGTTAAGAAATAACCCAGGAAAAGGAATTTCTATTGCAGCAAATTCTGGTTTAGCAACAGGTTCACAAGCTATTAAAATGGAAGCAAGTGCAACCTCTTCGGCAGCACATCATTTACAATTAATATCTCCAAATATACCTATTGTGACAGGACATAACTACGAGATTTCATTTTATATAAAATCTGATGTTGCGGGTAAAGGACGTGTTGCATTTAATACCTCTTTAACCAATCAGTGGCCATATAAAGATTGGTTTGCAACGGGAGGAACTTGGACAGAGGCTTTTGCAACGACTTCTTCTTGGCAGCAAGTTAAAATTAAAGTAGCTCCTGGAGATTTTAAAGCAGGAAGTACCACATTCCAGTTTAATTTAGATTTAGGATATTTGCCAAATGTAACTTATTTAGTAGACGTAAACACTATTGCAGTTGTTGATCTTGATGCTTCTACTGGACCTGTTAATCTAGTTTCTAATGGAACTTTCAATTCAGGAATAACAGGATGGAGTAGAGCCAATGGAGCAGCCGATGCTTTAAGTGCAGGAACAGGAGCTTCAAATGTTTATGAGGGAAGCGGGTCAATGAAAGTAGTAAACGCGACATCGGATGCTGCAAACCAATGGAAAACCCAAATTCAAACTACTTTTACTTCTGCATTAGTAGCTGGAAAAAATTATACAATTTCTTATATGATTCGTTCGGAAGCAGCGGGTTCTGTAAGATGTTCAACGACACCATCATCAGTAGCAAATTATCAGCCAGATGAGTTAACTAGTACTACTTGGAAACAATTAGAATGGAAATTTATTGCAAAAGGAGGTGAGACTGGTTTTGGTTTTGATTTAGGAAGAGCTGCAGGAACTTATTATATCGATAATGTTTTAGTAACTGATGGATCGTCTTCGGGAACTGGACCAACAGCTCCAATAACAATTGACAAAACAGATGCCGAGAAAACCAAAATTATTGGCGATGCCATGACTAACTGGATTTCTAAAATGATGACGCATTATAAAACAGGAGTTTTTTCTTGGGATGTAGTAAATGAACCAATGAAAGAAGACGGAACTTTAAGAAATGGAACCGAAGGTGATACAGCGACAGATTATTTCTCATGGGTAAAATATCTAGGAAAAGATTATGCCGTTTCAGCATTCAAACTAGCACGTCAATATGGAAATGCAACCGATAAACTTTTCATAAATGATTACAATTTAGAATCGAGATTAGATAAATGTGACGGATTAATCGAATACGTAAAATATATTGAAAGCAAAGGAGCAACTGTTGACGGAATTGGAACGCAGATGCACATTGGTTTAACGACAGATAAAGATAAAATTGTTCAGATGTTTCAAAAATTAGCGGCTTCAGGAAAATTAATTAAAATTTCTGAGTTAGACGTAAGATTAGGAACTGCAACACCAACTGTAGTACAACAGGCTTCGCAAGCAGAAATGTATCAATATGTTATTGATATGTACAAAAAACACATTCCAGCAGCACAGCAATATGGAATCACGATTTGGGGAGTTTCTGATAATTCAAAAGAACATGAATATTGGCTTCCAAATGAATCTCCAAACCTTTGGGATGCTAATTATGTTCGTAAACATGCATACAAAGGCACTGCAGATGGTCTTGCAGGAAAAGATGTAAGTTTAGGATTTTCGGGTGAGTTAGTAAAACCGTAGTTTTTTTAAGTTGAGTATACGCGTAGTTTTGTCATTTCGAGGAACGAGAAATCTCTGCAAGAAACTCCTCAATCAGAATCAAAGCTGCTTTGTCAAAGTTTTAAGCTTTGACAAAGCTGCTTTGTTTTATTTTTAATATTAAAATAAAAAGTATGTTTCATATTTTAAAAAAAAAGTTCCTTCTGATAACTTTATTTATAATACATTTTGGATTTTGCCAAAATATACCCAGTCTTGAGAAAAAAGGAAATAAAACACAATTAATTGTAAACCAAAAACCATTCTTAATACGTGGAGGTGAATTAGGAAATTCCTCCGCAACAAGTATGGAAAGCATGGAAACTATTTGGTCGAAATTGGTTGACATGAATCTTAATACAGTCTTAACACCTGTTTATTGGGAACTTATCGAACAAGAAGAAGGTAAATTTGATTTTTCGTTAATTGATGATTTAATTCTTAGAGCACGAAAAGAGAATTTGAAACTCGTATTTTTATGGTTTGGATCTTGGAAAAACAGTATGTCAAGCCACGCTCCGGCTTGGGTAAAATTGAATCAGAAAAAATACCCAAGAGTGAAAGACGATCAAAATCGCAGTCATGAAATTTTAACGCCTTTTAGTGAAAACAATCTTCAAGCTGATTTAAATGCGTTCAAAAAATTGATGACGCACATTAAAGAATTGGATCAAAAGGAGCAAACTGTAATTATGATTCAAGTCGAAAATGAAATCGGAATGCTGCCAACCGCAAGAGATTATCATCCGTTAGCAAATGAAGCTTTTAAAAAAGAAGTTCCAAAAGAATTACTGCAATATCTTCAAAAAAATAAAGAAAAACTCGTTCCAGAGTTTTTAGAAATTTGGAAAAAAAACGGATTCAAAACTTCAGGGAATTGGGAAACGGTTTTTGGAAAAGGACTTCATACAGATGAAATTTTTATGGCTTGGTATTTTTCAAAATTTACCAATCAAATTGCAAAAGCAGGCAAAGACATTTATCCAATTCCGATGTTTGTTAATGCAGCTTTAAATGCACCCGAAAAAAAATCAGGTCAATATCCGAGTGCTGGACCGCTTCCGCATCTTATGGATGTTTGGAAAGCTGCGGGAAATTCGATTGACTTTTTGGCGCCCGATTTTTATAACCCATCTTTTAAACAATGGAATGATTTATTTACCCGTCAAGGTGATCCGTTATTTATTCCCGAACATCGTTTTGATGAAACGGCGCCTTTTAAAGGTTTATATGCAATTGGACATTATGAAGCAATTGGTTTTTCGCCATTTTCTATAGAATCTGTTGCCGATGCCAAAAAGGAACCTCTTGGAAAAATTTATGATTTGATAAAGCAGTTAACTCCAACTATTGAAACCAATAAAGGGCAAGGAAGAATTGACGGTGTTTTGTTAGACAAAGAAAATAATATACAGATTATTAAATTGGGAGATTATGAATTTACATTCAAACACGATTATACTCTAAATTGGTCTGATGGAGCAAAAGCTGAAGTTTGGCCAATGTCAAGTGCTATTATTATAGAAATTGCTAAGAACGAATTTTACATTGCGGGTTCAGGAATTGTTGTAACTTTTAAACCTTTAAAAGAAAATTTAAATGCAGGAATTTTAAAAACAGATCAAGGAAAATTTGAAGATGAAAAATGGAAAACCATAAGACATTTTAATGGAGATCAAACCCATCAAGGAAGACATTTAAGGATTTCTGTTGGCGATTTCGAAATCCAAAAAATAAAATTATATAGTTATGAATAGTTTTTTTTAGCCACGAATTTCTCGAATTGCCACTAATTTTTATTTTTTTAATTAAAAAATCCGTGTCATTGCAATATTATAGACAAAGTATGGATTAGTGTAATTTGCGAAATTCGTGGCAGACAAAAACACAGGAAGCTCTAAGAGAAAAACTTTAATAATAGATTAAAAGGTTTAGAAGGATTTTTTAATAATCTGTGTTAATCTTTTATCCCGATAGCTATCGGGAGTGGCAAAAAAAATAGATATCAAATGAAAAGCAAATTAACATTTTTAGCTATCCTTTTAAGCTTTGCAATTAATGCACAGATAAAACTTCCGCGATTGATAAGTGACGGAATGATTTTACAGAGGGATACAAAAGTCAACATTTGGGGCTGGGCATCGCCAAATGAAAAAATCGAACTCGAATTTAATCGTAAAGCTTACAAAACGACAACAGCTCAAGACGGAAAATGGTCGATAGAGCTTCCGTCACAAAAAGCAGGCGGTCCGTTCGAAATGACTTTAAAAGGTTCTAATACAATTGTGCTAAAAAATATTCTCTTTGGTGATGTCTGGCTTTGTTCGGGACAATCGAACATGGAACTTCCGATGGAAAGAATTAAAGATAAATACAAAGACGAAATTGCCAAATCTCAAAACTCAAACATCAGACAGTTTTTAGTTCCTGATGAATATTACTTCGAAAAAGAAAGAACCGATTTTTCTTCTGGTTCTTGGGTTGAAGCAAATCCAACAAGTGTTTTACAATTTACAGGAGTCGGCTATTTTTTTGCCAATGAAATCTACGAAAAATACAAAATTCCGATTGGCTTAATCAACAGTTCTTTGGGAGGTTCGCCTGCAGAATCTTGGATCAGTGAAGAAGGGATAAAAAAGTTCCCAGATTATTATGCAGAATATTTAAAATTTAAAGACGGAAAACTAGAAAAACAAATTGATGAAAGCGACCGAAAAGTAAGTTCAGATTGGTATAAATTATTAAATCAAACCGATCTTGGATTAAAGAATAAATGGGCAAATTCAGTCGATATTTCCGATTGGAAAACAATGAGTATTCCAGGTTATTGGGCCGATGGAGAACTAGGAAATATAAATGGTTCTGTTTGGTTTAAAAGAGAATTTACTTTAGACAAAATAAAGGAAAATCGAGCTAAATTAATTTTAGGACGAATTGTCGATGCGGATTCTGTTTTTGTAAACGGAAATTTTGTTGGAACAACGTCGTATCAATACCCGCCGAGAATTTATTCTTTTAATAGTACTATTTTAAAGGAAGGAAAAAATGAAATTACCATTCGTGTAATTAATAATTCTGGCAGAGGAGGTTTTGTAACCGATAAACCATATGAATTAACTATTGGCGATAAAACAATAGATTTAAAAGGGAATTGGAGCTATAAGTTAGGTTCAAAAATGCTTCCGCTGCCAGGGCAAACTTTTGTGAGATGGAAACCAGTCGGACTTTACAATGCCATGATTGCTCCATTGAAAAATTATCCTGTAAAAGGCGTTTTATGGTATCAGGGCGAAGCAAATACAAAAAAGCCATCCGAATATTTTTCGTTAATGGAAACTTTAATAAATAATTGGAGAACACTTTTTGATCAGGAAAAATTACCTTTTCTTTTGGTGCAGTTGCCCAATTTTATGGAACCAAAATCAGTGCCTTCAGAAAGTAATTGGGCTGCTTTGAGACAACAGCAGTTGAATACCTTGAAAGTTCCAAATACAGGATTGGCAGTTGCCATAGACTTAGGAGAATGGAATGATATTCATCCTTTAAATAAGTACGATGTTGGAAAAAGATTGTCACTTCAGGCTAGAAAATTGGTTTATAGTGAAAAAACTTTAGCCGCTTCAGGACCGCTTTACAAATCGATAATAAAAGAAGGAAACAAACTAATTTTAAGTTTTTCTAATGTTGGAACTGGATTGGTAATCAAAAAT
The DNA here is from genome assembly GCF_002217355.1 of Flavobacterium oncorhynchi. Classification (GTDB taxonomy): domain Bacteria; phylum Bacteroidota; class Bacteroidia; order Flavobacteriales; family Flavobacteriaceae; genus Flavobacterium; species Flavobacterium oncorhynchi. The sequence goes on from NZ_MUHA01000017.1 coordinate 34,598, forward strand.
GGAGATGAATTGAAAGAGTTTGCGATAGCAGGAACTGATGGAAAGTTTGTTTGGGCAAAAGCTGAAATTAAAGGAGATAAAGTTATAGTTAGCAATGATTACGTCGCAGATCCAGTAAAAGTAAGATATGCTTGGGCAGATAATCCTACAGAAGCTAATTTGTTTAATAACGAAGGATTTCCGGCTTCGCCTTTTGAAGCGGGCTTGGATGATGAATGAATTTGTTGAGATTGGGATAGACAAAAAAGATTAGATTGTCTTCTTGTGCTGTCTAAAATAAATAAGAATATAAAAAGAAAAAACCGATTAGTTTCCTAATCGGTTTTCTTTTGCGGAGAAAGAGGGATTCGAACCCCCGGACCTGTTACAGTCAACAGTTTTCAAGACTGCCGCATTCGACCGCTCTGCCATTTCTCCAGTATGTTGCTCTCGTTTTCTGATTGCGAGTGCAAAGATAAGGTGTTTTTTGAATTGTGAAAATTTTTTTGGAACTATTTCTAAAAAAAAATATACTATATAAAAAGAAAACCCTTAACAAAGTTAAGGGTTTTCTTTTTCAGCGGAGAAAGAGGGATTCGAACCCCCGGACCTGTTACAGTCAACAGTTTTCAAGACTGCCGCATTCGACCGCTCTGCCATTTCTCCAGTATGTCGCTCTCATTATCTGATTGCGAGTGCAAATATAGTACGCTTTTCCGATTATAAAAACTTTTTTAGCGGTTTTTTTAAGTTATTTTTCAAGTGTCTAATTATCAGTATTTCCGAAAGTGAGGTTTTTGAAAAAATTACTCTAAGGCGTCTAAAATTGGTACTGGTTTTTTGTTTTCATCCACTGCAACAAACGAAAAAGTTCCTGAAACTACTGTTTCGCGAAGTTCTGAATACATTTGTTCCATAAAAATATCAACATGAATTTTACAGCTTGTTCTTCCAACGCTGACAACATTTGCTACTAATTCGATTAAAGTACCAGCTGGAATTGCTTTTTTAAAATCAATTTGACCAGTTGAAATCGTTACAACTTTCTTTCGGCTGAATCGCGTAGCGCAAATAAAAGCAACTTCGTCCATAAGATGAAGTGCTGTACCACCAAACAAAGTGTCGTAATGATTCGTTGTAATAGGAAAAACCGCTTTAAAAATATGAGTTTCCGATTTTGAAATTCTTTCTTCTAATGTCCCCATAAATTAATATGTTACGTATTCAGTAATTTCAAGACCATATCCAATCATTCCAACGCGTTTTGTTTGTTCTGTGTTAGAAACTAATCTAATTTTTGAAATATCAATATCATGGAGTATTTGAGCACCAATTCCGTAATCTTTACTATCAATGATTACTTTTGGAGCTTTCAAAGTTCCCTGTGATTGTAATACCTTAAGTTCAGAAATTCTGTTTAGTAAATTTACAGCCGTCATATCTTGGTTAATAAAGATTACAGCGCCTTTTCCATTTTCATTAATCACTTTAAACATATCGTCTAACTGCTGTTCAGCGTTGTTGGTTAATGTGCCTAATAAGTCGTTATTTACTTGTGAAGAGTGAATTCTCGTTAAGATTGGCTCACCAAGATTCCATGTTCCTTTAGTTAACGCAATATGAATTTGTTTATTTGTAGTTTGTTCGTATGCTCTTAAACGGAAAGTTCCAAAACGAGTTTCGATATCAAAATCTTCTTTTTTTATGATTAAGCTGTCGTGCTGCATTCTGTAGGCAACTAAATCTTCTATCGAAACTAATTTCAAATTGAATTTTTTAGCCACTTCAAAAAGTTCTGGTAAACGTGACATTGTTCCGTCTTCGTTTAAAATTTCGCAGATTACACCAGCAGGTTTAAAACCGGCTAGTCTTGCAAAATCAATAGCGGCTTCTGTATGGCCAGTTCTTCTTAAAACACCGCCTTGTTTAGCTATTAAAGGAAAAATGTGACCAGGACGCGCTAAATCATGAGGTTTTGTATTTGGATCAACTAATGATTGAACGGTTTTAGATCTATCTGCTGCCGAAATACCTGTTGTTACTCCATTGCCTTTCAAATCAATAGAAACAGTAAAAGCAGTTTCCATATGATCTGTATTGTTTGTAACCATTGCACGTAAATCAAGTTCCTTGCAACGGCTTTCTGTAAGAGGTGTACAGATTAATCCGCGTCCGTGAGTAGCCATGAAATTGATCATTTCCGGTGTTACTTTATCAGCAGCAGCCAAAAAATCACCTTCGTTTTCGCGATCTTCATCATCGACTACAATGATTACCTTACCTTGACGAATATCTTCTATGGCTTCTTCAATGGTATTCAGTTGAATTTTTGTTGACATAATTATTGTTTATTTTGAGCTGGTGAAAACCGCTCAGCAATTTTTTGAAATAGTTGTGAAATAGGAGTTGTTATCGCATCAAAATTAATTAATCCGTTGTCATTTGTAGCACGATAAGTAAGTAATACAGCTAATGGGAGTAATATAAACGAAGACATCCATGATCCCATAAAAGGAGACATTCCGCCTTCTTGCGATAATCTTTTTCCAAAAGTATTGATGAAGTGAAAAGAAATGAAAATTAAAACTGCAAAAACAATTGGTAATCCAAGTCCTCCTTTTCGGATAATAGCTCCTAATGGTGCACCAATAAAAAACATTAAAAAACAAGCAAAAGCAATTACGAATTTTTCATATAATGCTGTTAAGTGTTTGTTGATTTCGCGCTGTTTGTCTTTCAGATCTTTTTGAGTCGATTCAATTGAATATATGTTACTGGAAACATTACTGCTGGCCATTTTTAAAATGTCAGACTTTTGTTTGTTTGTGTATAAAGACAAAAGGTCGTTTGGTAAAGCTTTTTTCTTTTTGGCTTTATCTGTATTGATTGGAGCTATTGATTTTCTAATTCCAACACGCTGATTGATGTTTTCAGAAAATGAAATGATTTCGGTGTCTAGATTTTTGCTTAATGAGTCTAATGTATAGCGCAGTTCATTTACATTTAGCATTGCATTTGTTCCAGCAATGCTTTCTTTACTATCATCAACTTTATTTAATTCGGATAAATCAATGTTGATAATGTGTTTTTTAAAAGCCGCTTTTATAAATGGAAGCTTGGCACGATCCTCGTATTTTTTTGGAGTAACATCTTGATAGTAATAACCATTATTCAAAACCAGTTTTAAAATACTGGAATTTTCATTACTAATTAATTCTCCGTCTTTGGCTTTGATAACAGTTTTGTTTTCTCCAACGTTATTCGATTTTTCATGAATAGTAACGCCGGTTAGTATGTTTCCGTTTTCGCCAGATTTTTTATTTACTTTGATATTGTAAGTTCCAACATCGTTAAATTGTCCTTCGGCAATTGCCATCGCAGGTTTTGCCTGAGCAATATTTTTTCGGAAATTAACAAATTTATATTCAGCATAAGGAATAACGTTGTTGGCAAACCAAAAGGCTACAATACTCAAAACGAATATAAAAACAATCAGGACTCTCATAGCTCTTTGAAGCGATATTCCAGATGATTTCATCGCTGCAAATTCATAGTTTTCGGCCAAATTTCCGAAACTCATAATCGAAGCTAATAAAACTGATAAAGGTAAAACCAGCGGAATAATACGCGGCATTGAGAAAAGCAGGAATTTGATAACTAATATAAAGTCAAGATCCTTACCTGCAAGTTCTGCAATAAAAAGCCATACGGTTTGTAATATGAATATAAAAAAAAGGATTACGAATACCGTAGTAAACGTAATCAGAAATGTTTTTAGTAAGTATTTGTCTAAAATTTTCAACCTTGTAATTAATCTAATTTATTGATGTAGTATTTCGGGTATTTACTCGCTACAAAGGTAAATTGATTTTTTGATAAAGGCTGATTGGTTTTAAAAGAATTAACGGTTAAAGTAGTTTTTGTTCCGTTTTTTCCAGTTTCAATTAAGTTGTAAATGTGTTTTGTTTGAACATCAATGCCTAAAAGAATCTCTTTTCTTTGGTCCTTTGTGTTTGTAGGAGCAAGTTTGATATACTGGATTTTTCTTCCTTTAACATTTTGTACAATATCCATATTGTATTTGTAGCCAGAATTGAAAAAAGTCAACATTTTTGAAGGTGTGATCGCGTTGTCATCCTTTTCATTTACTTTAGAAATAGTAACTTCTTCGTCTTCAGGATTAATAGTATATGTTTTTTGTCCGTCAAATATTTTAGTTACACCCATAAAATTCAATACATATTGATTTCCTTTCATGGTTACATTTCCTTTACTGTCTTGATTAATATTTTCTTTTGCATTATTCAAAGAATATTTAAAATCGATTACAATATTGTTGTAGCTTTTTATTTTAGAAGTCACTTCGTTCAATAAATCTTTGGCTTTTTTATCCTGAGCTTGAATAGAAGTGAAGCTCAAAAGCAATAAAATCGCCATTTGAAAACACTTTTTAGTCGCGTTAGTGATAGAATTGTTCTTGATTTCCTGAATTTTTGTTCTCATGATTGGATTAATTTTGTTCATTGTTAAAAAATTGATCAAGAGCACTTAGATCAGAGATGTTCACGCTTCTCGCTTTACTGCCTTCAAAAGGCCCAACAATTCCAGCTGCTTCCAGCTGATCGATCAAACGACCGGCTCTGTTGTATCCTAATTTTAATTTTCGTTGCAGTAATGAAGCAGAACCTTGCTGTGCATTGACAATAATCTCTGCAGCTTCTCTAAATAAGGTATCTCTTTCGGAAATATCCATATCAAGATTAATGCCAGTTTCCTCTCCAACAAACTCTGGAAGTAAATAAGCTGTTGAATAGGCTTTTTGCGAACCAATAAAATCAGTTATTTTTTCCACTTCTGGAGTGTCGATAAAGGCACATTGAACACGAATTACATCATTCCCGTTTGAGTATAGCAAATCTCCACGTCCAATTAATTGATCAGCACCTTGCGTATCCAAGATAGTTCTAGAGTCAATTTTTGATGTTACTCTAAAAGCAATTCTCGCAGGGAAATTGGCTTTAATTAAACCTGTAATTACGTTTACAGACGGTCTTTGTGTTGCAATAATTAAGTGAATACCAATGGCACGCGCTAATTGAGCAAGACGGGCAATTGGAATTTCGACTTCTTTTCCTGCAGTCATAATTAAATCGGCGAACTCATCGACTACCAAAACAATGTAAGGTAAAAAACGATGTCCCGCTTCTGGATTTAATTTTCTTGATTTGAATTTTTCATTGTATTCTTTGATGTTACGAACCATTGCATCCTTTAATAAAGAATAACGATTGTCCATCTCAACACAAAGAGAATTTAAAGTATTTACAACTTTTGCATTATCTGTAATAATAGCATCTTCCGTATCTGGAAGTTTGGCTAAATAATGTCTTTCAATTTTATTGAAAAGCGTAAGTTCTACTTTTTTCGGGTCAACCAGCACAAATTTTACTTCGGCTGGATGTTTTTTGTATAAAAGCGAAGTTAAAACAGCATTTAATCCAACAGATTTTCCTTGTCCAGTAGCACCTGCCATTAATAAGTGAGGCATTTTGGCTAAATCGACAACAAAAGTTTCATTCGAAATGGTTTTTCCTAAAGCAATCGGCAGTTCCATTTCAGCTTCTTGAAATTTGGCTGAACCAATTACGCTTTTCATTGAAACCATAGTAGGATTCTTGTTAGGAACCTCAATACCAATAGTTCCTTTTCCTGGAATTGGAGCAATAATACGAATTCCTAATGCCGATAATGATAATGCAATATCGTCTTCTAAACTTTTAATTTTTGAAATTCTGATTCCGGCTTCCGGAACAATTTCATATAAAGTTACTGATGGACCAACGGTTGCTTTAATTTGCGCAATTTCAATTTTGTAGTTACGAAGTGTATCTACAATCTTGTTTTTATTTTCTTCTAATTCTTCTTGATTAATAGTGATTCCGCCTGTCGAATATTCTTTTAATAAATCGATGGTTGGGAATTTATAATTTGATAAATCTAAAGTTGGGTCAAACAATCCAAAATCAGCAACTAATCTTGAAGCTAGATTTTCTTCAATAATATCTTCTTCCTCGGCTTTTTCAATAACAAATTCTTCAGTATGAACTGGAGCAGTTATACTTACTGGATTAATATCCATCTGAACTGGTTTTACAACTGGATTTAAATCAATTTCTGATGAATGTGAAATAGTTGGTTTTAAGGCTTCTTTGTTGATTTCGAATTTAGAATCATCTGTTTTTAGGTGAATATTATCCAATTCAGGATCTTCTTCAATCGCAAATTCTTCTAGATTATAAGCGCTTTCTGGTTGTGGTGCAGGTTTTATAGCATTTAATTCAGATTTAAACTCTTTTTTAGTAGAGTCAAAGTAAGATTGAATTTTTTCTGGCGAGAGTTTAATTTTAAAAATTAAATAAACAATCAATCCAAAAAGTAATGTTAATAAAGTTCCTGTTTTGCCAATATAGTCTTGAAGGAAAAGATTTAATTCATAACCAATTGTTCCGCCAAGTTCTGGTGCCGAAGTTGCAAAAAATCCAAATAGAATTGAGATGATTATAACCGCAAATAAATCCCAAAACCAAGTGTTTTTTAGTTTTTTGGTGGAAAGTTCTAATGCTAAAAATAAACCAGTTAGGAAAAATAAACGTACAAATATAAAAGAGGCGATTCCGAAACCTTTATAAACAATCAAGTCAGCAAGAAATGCCCCGAATTTTCCGAGCCAGTTTTCTACAACTTCGCCGCGGTCTCCAAGCTGGCTGACCGCACTTTGGTCTGCTTGCCATTGTCCGTTAACATAAAAAGAAATAAATGCAACTAATAGTGCAATTGAAAAGAGCACCAAAAGACAGCCCACAACAAATTTTTGCTGTTTGGAAAATTTCCACGACCTAATTGTCTCTGTTTTTGATTCGTTTTTTTTGTCTGCAGTTTCCTTTTTGGTTGTTTTTGCCATTCTTGCTTTCCTTGCCTATGTAAATTTTGGAATATAAATAATTAAGCCTATTGCTATTGCAGTCATTGCGGCAAAAAACACCGCTCCAGCAGCAATATCTTTAATAAAACCGATTCGTTTGCTGTAATCAGGATGAATAAAATCGGCAATTTTTTCAACAGCCGTATTCAATCCTTCAACACTTAAAACTAAACCAATGGCTAAGGTTTGACAAAGCCATTCGGTTTGTGAAATATGAAAATAGAATCCAGCAATAGTCATTATAATTCCCAATGAGAATTGAACCATAATGCTGTGTTCTGTTTTTATAAGTTTTACAGCTCCGTTAAAAGCATATGTCATACTTTTTAATCGGCCGGTAACAAAGGTATTATCTTTTTGAAACTCCATTTATAGGAAAATATTATAGTGCAGCAAGAGCTGCTTCGTAATTTGGTTCATCTGCAATTTCTGCAACTTGCTCTGTATGTGTAATTGTACCGTCAGCATCTACAACAATAATTGCTCTTGAATGTAAACCTGCCAAAGGTCCGTCAACGATCTCTAAGCCGTTTGCTTTACCAAAACTTCCTTCTTTAAAATCAGATAAATTAACTACATTTTCTAAACCTTCTGCACCACAAAAACGTTTTTGAGCGAAAGGTAAATCTCTAGAAATACATAAAACTTTTGTGTTTTCTAAATCGCTTGCACTTTGGTTAAATTTTCTAACAGATGCTGCGCAAGTTCCTGTGTCAACACTTGGGAAAATGTTTAAAACTAATTTCTTACCAGCGAAATCACTTAATGAAGCAACTGATAAATCGTTTTGAACTAATTTGAAGTCAGCAAGTTTAGAACCAACTGCTGGTAACTCACCTGATGTATGAACTGGATTACCTCCTAATGTTATTGAAGCCATGATTTTTGTTTAAAATTAATGAGGCTCAAAAGTAAGGATTAATATTTGAATCTAAAAGTATTTATTATTCGTTTAAGGATAGATTAAGGTTGGTTTTTGGATAGCCGCGAATTCACGAATTTATCTCATAATTTTAGATTTATTACGCTTGTCAGGCTGAGCGGAGTCGAAGCCTAAGTAAGTAGCTCCACCATTTAAATTGATAACCTTTGTCGATTTGCTTTGCGTGGGCTTCGACTCCGCTCAGCCTGACAATGAGTACTTGTAAACTTTGACTGAAAACTACAAAAAAAAAAGCGTCTCTTATTCAGAAACGCTTTCTCGGTCATGTTTTTTTGTTTTTTCTCTGAAAAAAAGGACAATATTACTTGTCAATCGAGCCCAAAACGCGTTTCATGAATGCGTTTAAAGCTTCTTTTTTATCAGTTCCTTGCGAAACCATTTTGTGCACTTCAAGAGCACCATACATATTTGAAATCAATTCGCCAATTACGTCTAATTCTTCATCTTTTAAAGAAGGAATTTCGGTCATAGCTTCTAGAACTTCGATAGTTTCAATGATATAATCCTGATCGTTTTCTTCTATAAATTGCGTTAAGTGCTTTATTACTGGTAATTTCATAATTTAGACTTCTTAGATTTTTAGACATTCTTAGACTTCTTAGACTTTACTTTAAAATTTTTAAAACATCTAAGATGTCTAAAAATCTAAGCCAGTCTAACGATCTAAATTTAAGCAATTGCGTTTACAAGATCGATTAAAACTTCTTGTTTGTTGGTTTGAGTTTCTCCAACTAATTGTCCGTTTACAAAAGTTGCAAATGTTGGCAAGTTGCTAACGTTAGCAAGCTTTCTTGATTCAGGAGAATTTTCTGCATCAACCAAAACAAAAGTGATAGCTTCATTTTCTGTGGCTAATTTTTTGAATTTTGGTTTCATAATACGGCAGTTTCCACACCATGATGCTGAATATTGTACTACTACTTTTTCGTTTTTAGCAACTAAATCTGCTAACGTATCTTCGTTTAAGTCGATTAACATTTCTTTATTTTTTAAGGTGCTAAGTCGCTGAGGTACTAAGGTTCTAAGTTTTTTTTAGCCCTTAGTCCATAAAATGACTTAACGTTAAAATTATTTTTTTGAGATCTAAAGTCATCAAGGTTCTAAGATTCTAAGTGTTAATCTTAGAACCTGATAACTATATTGTAGAATTTTATTCAAGATTTAGAAGTTCAGTAAAAAAAGACTTAGCGTCTTAGTATCTTAGAACCTCAGAATCTTAAAAAGAATTAATTAGCGCTTAAGTATTCAGCAGTACTTAATCTATCTGCAGACATAGCTTCTTTACCAGCTTCCCAGTTTGCAGGACAAACTTCACCTTTAGTTTGGATGTGAGTGTAAGCATCAACCATTCTTAAGTATTCGTTTACGTTACGTCCTAATGGCATATCGTTTACACTTTCGTGGAAGATTTTTCCAGTTTCGTCAATTAAGTAAGTAGCTCTATAAGTTACGTTTGAACCTTCGATGATAACTGAATCAGTATCTTCGCTGTAGCTTGTAGATTCGATATCAAGAATACCTAAAATGTTAGCTAAGTTACGGTTTGTATCTGCTAAGATTGGGTAAGTAACACCTTCGATTCCACCATTGTTTTTTGGAGTATTTAACCAAGCAAAGTGAACTTCGTTAGTGTCGCAAGAAGCACCAATTACGATAGTATTTCTTTTTTCGAATTCTGGTAATGCAGCTTGAAAGGCGTGTAATTCAGTTGGACATACAAAAGTAAAATCTTTTGGGTACCAAAATAAAAGTACTTTTTTATTGTTGTTTACTGCTTCTTCAAAAATGTTGATTTTTAAATTGTCACCCATTTCTGAGATAGCATCTACTGCAATACTTGGGAATTTTTTTCCTACTAAAGACATAATATTCGTTTTACGTTAAAAATTTATTTGATGCAAAAGTAGGACATAACTACAGGTTCTTACAATAAGTTGTGATTATAAAAATTTATAAGTTGATAAGTTTTGATTATGTTATGTTGTAAATTATTGAATATCAATATTTACAGGAAGAGTCCCGCTGGTGATAAAATTTTCTAAAAATTGAATTCCTGCCGTTTTTTGGAATTCTTCAAAATCTTGGTACGCCTGAAATAATCCTGAAGCCTTTTTAAGATTCGGAATTATAGGTAAAACGTATGGATTTCCAAAAACATAGACGATACATTTTTTTGTTTCAAGCAAATCAGAAAGCAATTTTAAAACTTCATTGTCGATTTCGAAATTGTTCATTGGTTTTGCTTTTGGAACAAATAATGAAAGGATTATGGTTTCGAAATTTTCTAATTCTTTTTTAATTGTCGTACTATCTGAATCCTCCAGATTTTCAAAAGCAAATTCAGGTGAAGGTAATTTTGTACTTAAGGTTTTGAAGAAGCTGTTTTCGGTATTTTTATATAAACTTAGTTTGGCTAGTTTATTGTTCTTTTGAGAGGCAAAAGCTAATTCTGTGCTTGAATTGTCAATGATTTTTGTAATTACATTTTGAGCAATTTCTAGATTTAGAGCTGCTGTTTTTTCGAAGTTTAATTCGCCCGAAGCAGTAGTATTTCCAGAAAGAATTCCCGCTTTTTCTTTAGCTTTTATAATTCTATTAAAGCTTTCTTCAATACGTTCTGGCGAAGCATTTTTTAAGATTTCCTGAATTCCTTCAGGTACATTTTCGGCGAAACATAAAACATCATTTCCAGCATTAAAAGCTTCCCATTCTAAATGTCCTTTGGTTTCGTATAGCTTAGAAACGCTGTGCATATTTAAAGCGTCAGAAATAACCAAACCATCATAACCTAATTTATCACGCAATAAATCCTGAATAACTGCTTTTGATAAAGTTGCCGATGTGTCTTTTCCATCATTTAAACTCGGAACGGCCAAATGACCAATCATAATCGAATCGACATTATTTTCGATTCCTTTTATGAAAGGATACAATTCGTTTTCCATCAATTCTTCAAGAGTTTCCTTTAAAACCGGTAACCCTAAATGTGAATCAACATTAGTATTTCCGTGTCCAGGAAAGTGTTTCAGGCAGCCTAAAACGCCAACTTCAGACATTCCTTTTAAATATTCAATCGAAAAATCGGCTACTTTTTCTTTGTTTTCACCAAAAGATCGATATCCAATAACCGGATTATTTGGGTTATTATTAATGTCTGCCAAAGGCGATAAATTGTACTGAATTCCGGCTGCTTTTAAATCTAAACCAATTTGTTTTCCAACTTCGTAAACTAAATTCGATTTGCTTTCAGGCAAAGCACCTAGCGTAATTGCATATGGATATTGCGGCGTTTTTTCGATGCGCATTGCCAATCCCCATTCAGCATCAATACTAATTAAGAGGGGAGTAGAAGCTGCTTTTTGATAACGAGCAATCAGTACTTTAATTTTCTCATAGCTGTCATCGTTAAAAACAACTTTCTTCTTGCTTTCGTAGTTCGTTGCAGCGCTTGCACGACTGTGAAAAAAAGTTAGTCCGCCAATATTATGTTCTTTTATAAGGCGTTCTGTTTCCTGAATATTTTCTTCGGTATCGTTAATAAAAACGGCAGGAAAAAAGAACTGTCCAATTTTTTGTTTTAATGCTTCGGTTGTGATTTTCATTTTTATAAAGTCTTTTTCATACATACACTATTATCGACCTTTTCGTAAGGCGGATAATTTGGAATGATGGTATAGTTTAATTTTTGATATAGATTTATGGCTTCTGGCTGGTTTTTGCCCGTTTCCAGAATAGTGTGTTTGTATTTTACTTCGGCTGCCCAAATTTCTAATTCGGCCAATACTTTTGAGGCTATTCCTTTTTTTCGATAGTCAGGATGAACATACATTCGTTTAATTTCGACCGTATCTGATTCTTTTTCTCTAAAAGCACCACATCCAACCGCTTTATCATTTTCATAAAAAACGACAACATGTTTTATTTTATCGGTTTTGTTAAATTGATTGTAAAATGCATGATCATCGCCGTCTCTAATGGCTAAATCTTGATCTAATAAAACAACCAGATTTTTAAAATCGATATTGTCAGAATTTGTGCGTTTTATGGTAATCATGATTTCTGAAATAGTGTAAAATCGCTTTTATTTTAGTTTTGCTTTCTTTTGTTTTGTCAATTGCTTTTTCGTTTCAATTGCTTTTTCCAGTCGGTTTTTAAAACGGAAAAGTTTTGGCAAACCTTCGATTCTGTCTTCGATTGTAATCGCTTCATAAACAATAATAGCTTTTTCTAAAACTCGAATTTCATTGTCTAGATCGAGCTGATTTTTGTAAATAGCGGCAAGGCGATCATAAGAATGATTTCCTTTAAAACCTTCTTCTATGTTTTCTTCGTATAACGCAATTGCTTTTTCAATTTCTCCAGCTTTTTCAAATTCAATTGCTTTCAGGTTTCTTTCGGCCTGTTTAGTTTCATTGATTTCCATGGGCGTTATATGGTATAGCGTTTATTCTATTTTTTTACCGAAATCTTTCGGGAAATCTAAAAATCTAGAAAGTATTAAACCTGGAATTGTAGCTAATAATACCCAGATAAAGAAATTCTCGTAACCTAGATATTTTTGTATAAACCCGCTTAACATTCCCGGAAGCATCATTCCTAAAGCCATAAAACCAGTTGCAAGAGCGTAATGTGCTGTTTTCGATTCTCCTTCGGCAACATGTATTAAATACATCATAAACCCTGTAAAACCAAAACCATATCCAAACTGCTCAAGAACAACCGTTATACAGGTATAGAGATTTAGAGGAGAGTTAATTTCGAAAAAATAGAGATTTAAATGCAGATGAAAAATTTCTTCAGGTTGAAAATGCGCTAATCCAATAAAACCTATAATAGGTAAATGCATGGCAAGAAACATAGGAAGCATCCATTTTGTAAGTCCATGTTTAGAGATTGCAATTCCGCCTAAAATTCCTCCAACGGTTAAAGCAAAAATACCCAAAGTTCCATAGATTATTCCAACTGCTTCTGTATCTAATCCCATTCCGCCTAATTCTTTTCCGTCAAGTAAAAATGGGCTTAACATTTTTAAAAGCTGAGATTCTCCAAGTCTGAAAACAAGGATAAAAGCCAAAATTAAACCAATTTGTTTTTTTTGAAAGAAGCTGATAAATACCGTTGCAAAGCTTTGGTGCTGCTGTGCTTTTTTATCCTTTTCGGATGCGTTTATTTCATTTTTTGGCGTGAAGATAAAGTTGTAAGCAGTTATAAATGTCATTAATAAACCAACAGCAATCATGGTATAGGACCAAGCTTTGGTATTGTCGCTATATTTATGTTCTAGATAACCTGCAAAAAGTACAATTAATCCATTTCCTGCTAACATCGAAAGTCTGTAAAAAGTACTTCTGATTCCGAGGAAAAAAGATTGCTGTTCTTTTGGTAAAACCAATAAATAAAAGCCATCGCTGGCAATATCATTTGAAGCCGATGCAAAAGCAGCGACCCAAAAAATAGCCAGTGTCATTATAAAGAAGCCATTGAGCGGAATTGTAAATCCTACGAGTAAAAATGCAATTGAAATTAATAACTGCATCGATAAAAACCATTTTCTTTTGGTTCCGGTTAAATCAATAAAAGGGCTCCATAAAGGTTTAATTACCCACGGAAGATATAATAAACTGGTGTAAACACCAATGTCTTCATTTGAAATTCCTAAGTTTTTGTACATAATTACCGAAACAGAGATAATTACGGCGTATGGTAATCCAGAGGCAAAGTTAAGAAGCGGGATCCAAAACCAAGGAGAGTGATTATCTGTTTTCATTAGGTTGGGCAGGTAAATAGATTTTAAAATTCTTTTTTAAGTCAACAGCGGTTGGAGTGCTTTCATTGGCGTAATAGTCAATAAAGGTAACTGCGCAGGCTTTATATGGTCTGATTTTTTCAGCAGGAATTGAAAATGAAATAACACCATCTTTTTCAATCACTCTTATTTTGTCGATTATTTTCGTTGCATCGTTAATATCAACTTTTGAAATATGATCGCCTCCATAAATTACAATGTAACGCACATTTGTATTAAGCGGATTTTTTAAGCTGAATGAATATTTTGTACTGTCTTTTACAAATTCAGTAACAACAGGCGTATCAATTATAATGTGTTTTAAATTAGGAACAGCCGCAGGAATTGCAGGATATTTATATTGATTTTCTTCTAAAATTCGGGCAACATCAAAGTTTTTATTCATAAACCATTTTGAGCTGAAATAAGCGCTGCCTGATACATTTTTGAAAGTTCTTGCAAAGTCGACTTGCGTTGGAATTTCATTGGCAAAATTCCAGCTTTTATCGCCGTCACCTCTAATTTTATAAGAAGCGTGTCCAATATAAATAGCAGTATTATTGGAGTTCTCTGACCACCATTTTACCAATTTTGAGTACGAAGCTCTTGGATTATTCATGCTCCAATATAATTGTGGTAAAATATAATCGATCCACTTTTGATCCATCCATAAAAGAGGATCAGCATATAAATCGTCATAGTTTGATGTTGATTGTGTTTCAGAACCTCTTGGATCTTGTGTTTTATTTCTCCAAACCCCAAATGGGCTAATTCCGAATTGAACCCACGGCTTGCTTTCTTTTATTGTAGTCGAAATGGTATGTACAAAATTGCTCACATTTGCACGACGCCAGTCAGAACGGCTTAAGCCTGAACCATATTTTTTGAAGGAAGCGTTATCATTAAAAACTTTTCCAGGAATTGTATACGGGTAAAAATAATCATCAAAATGAATGGCATCAATATCGTATTTATCAACTACTTCTTTAACCACTTTGGTTAAATGTTCTTGAACTTCAGGTAAAGCTGGATCATAATACCATTTTCCGCCATATTCAATCATCCATTCTGGATGTTTGAAAAGATCATGATTTGGACTCAATTGCTGCTTATTTAAATCGAAAGTGGCACGATATGGATTCAGCCATGCGTGAAATTCAAAGCCTCTGCTATGTGCTTCTTCAATCATCCAAGCCAAAGTATCATAATATGGATTTGGTGCCTGACCTTCTTTTCCTGTCAAAAATCTTGACCAAGGTGCTAGTTCTGTTGGGTAAATAGCATCACCTACACTTCTAATTTGAACAATTACAGCATTGTAATTTAGTTTTTTATAGGTGTTTAAAATTTCTAAATAGTCAGCTTTTTCTTTTTCAACATTATCAATTGATGTTTTAGGCCAGTCGATGTTTACCACGGTGGCGATCCAAACACCTCTAAATTCATTTTTAGGATGCATTACTTTTTCTTGTGAAAAGGATTTCCATCCGAAGAAAAATAAAAATAGTATTGAGAACAGTAAGTGCTGGTTTTTATGCATTTCAATCTTTTTTAACAGAAACCAAAAATAGTTTTTTTAATGGATTATAATAAATAATTCAGAAATTATAATTTCAACGTTATTTGTGCGGATTTCTTACAATTGGTTTTTGTTTTTTATGACAGTTTTTACCGATTTTGAGTTTTTGGCAATTACTGTTTGATATTACTAGTTTTTATGATAATAAATTAAATGTATTTAGAAGATAAAAATCGAGGCGTAACTAAACGCCTCGATTTTAATAGATCTTATATTGCAGGATCTGGAGGTGTATTCGTATTGTTGTTTCTTTCAGAATCTGGATACGGATACCAATTACGGTTTCTTTCTGCACCAGGAGTTCCTGCACCTGGACGCTCGAATCTTCGGCTGTCTTCTAGTTTTAAACTTGACATGTACATTTCGATACAGCGATTTCTATAAATCTCAGTTAAAATAGCAGGTTTAGTCAGTGCTCCAGCGTATGGCGGCAGATTTGCTCCAATTCCGTAAGTATCTCCTGCAGCGGTTTTAGTCAAAACTTTGTTTAATTCTATAACGGCTTGAGGCAGATTGTCTTTTCTAGCATAAGCTTCTGCTGTAATTAGCGTCATTTCGCCTGGTAAATAAACAGGAATTGGTTTAAGATTAGTATCAAAAAAACCAGTTGCAACTGTAGGATTTGAACCCGGTTTAATGTAGAAATTTAACCTTCCGTCAGAACTAGAAGGGGCTAAAGCTGCAGGCAGACCTAAGGTTAAATCAACAGGCTGAAATACATTGTTTGTAGTTATAGAGATATAAGCAATTGGATTTGGACTAATTTGGTCGAAAGCAAATACTGATTTTACAGCAAGATCAACTTTGGCAGCATATGCGATAGCATTATCATAATCTCCTGCCATTAAATAAGTTCTTGCTAGAAGAGCATAGACTGTGTTTTTGTAATTAACAGTGCTTACTAAACCAGTAACTCCAGTTGCTTTGTCTAAAATAGGTTCTGTAGCTTTTAGAATTTTTATAGCTTCAGCTAAAACATCGGCTCTCGTATCAAAAGTGGCATTTTTTCCTGTTTTTAGAGGAACACTTTGAAAATACTGAACCATTGTAGTTATTGCCATTGCTTTGAAAATAGTAGCGTGAACGAGAACGCTCGCTTTTTCAGTTTCGGCAGTTAAAACATCAATATGATCAATAACTTTTTGCGATTCTGATTTAATAACAAGGCATTGCGACCATAGATTATTTACTACGTTATTTTTAGTAGAAAGTACTTCGCCGCCCACAGAAAGTTCACCTTCGTCAACATTTCCTGCATTTAGCAGTCGGAGTTCTTTTGTTGTAAATCCGTTTCCAGTAATAGTATTGTAAACAGGGCTGGTTCTGTCAATAGTCCAAAGTTGCTGCAATCCGTTTGCAGCACCAATAATTCCTTCTCTAGAACCAAAAACTAAATCCTGAGAGGGTTTGGTTGGATCCAAATACTCTTCGTTGCAGCTTATTAAAAGTGTTGCAAAGGCTACTATAGGGATGAATATTTTTTTCATAATATTTTTATTTGATTAAAATTGAACTTTTACTGCCAATGAGTATGAACTAGGAATTGGCACTGTTCCAAAATTGTATTTCGCCACCGAAGATTGTCCGCCAGAATTTGTTTCTGGATCGAAACTCGTAAAATTATCCCATGAAATTAGGTTTCTTCCGCTTGCAGTAATCACTAAATCATCAAAGAAACTATTTAATTTTCCAAAAGAATAGTTTAAAGATACCTCTCTTAATTTTAGGTAGCTTCCGTCTACAACTCTAAACTCTTCGATGTTGTAAACAGACCAAATGTATCCGCGAGGTAATTCTCCGTTAAGTTCTTTAGCAACTAATGTTCCAGAACCTACACCTTGTCTTGTTCTGTAATCTGCATCAAAAACATCTACGCCTTGTACGCCATCAAATAATACAGATAAACCAAATTTTTTGTAATTCAGATTTGTTCCGAAAGAAATAATATAATCTGGATTTGGGTTTCCAATTTGTTTGTTTAAAATTGTTCCTGTAGGCTGTCCAGAAGCATCTCTTTGCGGAGCTCCAGTATTTACGTCTCCTTTTTCAGTTTGCGGATAACCAGTTGGCGTAAGTAATAAGCTGCCGTCAGCATTTCTAGCAAAGTACGTACCATAGAAAATACCAATTGGCTGGTTCATTTCAACAAAAACAGGTGCTCCAGCTAAATTGCTGTCTAGTTTAAAACGCTGCTGCGGTAGGCCGGTTACTTTATTTCGGTTGCTGCTGTAGTTTACAAAAACATCAAGATGCAGGTTTTCTTTTTTGATAAGATCATATTTAAGGTTTACTTCAAAACCTTTATTGTTCATTTGACCAATGTTCTTAATTGTATTTGTAGCACCTTCAGAAGCTGCTAATTGAACTGGCAGTAACAAATCATCAATATCAGCATTATAATAACTGAATGATAAATTCAAACGATCTTTTATAAAACCAAAATCACCACCTATTTCATAAGTAACACTTTGTTCTGGTTTTAAATCAAGATTTCCTTGTTTGAAACCTTCAATAGTAAAAGTACTATTTCCTAAAAGCGTTCCTGTAGAGTAATTTGTAAAACGAGCATATGGTTTAATAGCAGTTAAACTTCCTGATTTTCCCCATGAACCTCTAAGTCTCGCTGAACTTACAACATCATGAATACCTTCCATGAATTTTTCGTCAGAAAGGACATAACTTAAACTTGCTTTTGGATAAAACTGAGATCTATTGTCTTTAGAAAAAATAGTCGAAGCATCTTGTCTTCCTGCCAAAGTAATGTATAATTTGTCTTTATAACCAATAGTTTCCTGAAGGTAAAAACCCCATAAATTGTATTTTGACTGACTTGAACTTGGTGAACCAGGAATCAAGGTATTGAAAGCATTTATAGTTTCAATAAATGGTTTTAAGTTACGTCCTTCAACAGCAGCAAAATTATCACGATACGTTTGTACGTTGTAACCTCCGTAAGTTGTTGCTTTCCATTTGTCGTTTATATTCCAAAGGTATCTTAAGTTCAAGTCATTATTAAATTGAACCACTCTGTTAGTCGCTTCAGAAACATAACCGTCATTATAATAAGCAGGATTAACTACATATGGATATCTCGGAATAAATACGTTTCCTCTTTGGTTATAATTGTCGACACCAAAAATCATATCAGCATTGAAATTTTTAAAAGGAACATAATTTAATTGTAAGTCCGAAATAATACGATCTGTATTTTGTTTGATTTTAAAAGTTTCTATAATAGAAAGCGGATTAACTCTATTAGGGTCAACTGCTAATAAGTTGCCGTTAGCATCTCTTTTATTAATATCATAAGTATTATTGGTAATATTTATAGCATTAATTGGGCTCCAGAAAACGTTTCCATCTGGTTTTTCGTTTGAAGCAGAATTAATATAATTTAAACCAACAGTCGCAGATAATTTTGAATTAAAGTCATGTTTTAATCTTACTTTTGCACCTGCTCTTTTAAAATCGGTGTTTTTTATAATTCCTTCGTTTACTAAATAACCAAGCGATGCAAAGTATTTTGTTTTTTCATCTCCGCCTTGTAATGAGAAATAAGTATCTGTTCCAACACCAGTTGTAAAAATGTCATCTTGATAATCGTAACGTTGTACATCTATAGTTCTAGTTTCAAGATCTCTTCCTAATACATTTACAGTAGTTGGACTTTTAGGATTTCCTTGAATAGGGAATAATGCAGGTGAAGCATTTACAAACTGTTTGTTTGAAGTATTCAGATCAAGTTTTTTTCGAATTGAATTAGAAGTTACACTAGTAGAAAAAGTATATCTTGTTTCGCCGGCAACACCTTTTTTGGTTGTAATTAAAACCACACCATTAGCTGCTCTCGATCCGTAAATTGCAGCGGCAGCGCCACCGTTCAATACTTCGATACTTTGAATGTCGTTAGGGTTAATATCAGACGATCTGTTTTGACCAATCTGCATATTAGAATTTCCAGTTGTTACATTTAAGTTCGTTACGTTTGTTGTTGCATTGTTTAAAACAACTCCATCAATAACATACAACGGATCTGAAGAACCTAAAATAGACGATGTTCCTCTAAGTTTAATACTAAAACCTCCAGCAGGATCACCTGAGTTTTGAGAAACCTGAGCCCCTGCAATTTTACCTTGTAACGCAGTCGAAAGTCCGCCTGGCTGTGCTTTTATCAAGTCTTCGCCTTTTAAACTTGTAACGGCGTTTCCTAACTCTTTACGAGTAGCGCGTACAGTAGATCCAAGTACCACAACTTCAGAAAGAGTGTTGGTTTCTTCCGCCAGTCTTAGATTAATTACACTAGTGCCGCTGGAAATTTTGACCTTTTTAGTACCAAAGCCAACAAAACTAAAAATCAATGTTTCGTTTTCATTTGCAGAAATGCTGAATTTTCCGTCTAAATCGGTTACGGTGCTTTTGGAAGTTCCTTCTATTAAGACAGAAACTCCTGGCAGCGAAAGTCCGTCAGATTCACTTTTAATTGTACCACTTACGGTTTTTGTCTGAGCAAATATGGGCTGCGCAAACAAAATGGTTCCAAATAAAATAAATAATAGTTTTTTCATATTACAGTATTTGATTAGTTATAGAATCTAAAATTAGAAATTTTTTTTAATAAATGCGATTTTTTGCATCTTATTTAATTTATTATATACAAAATGCATAATAATGCATTTTATTTTTTTGTTTAATCGTTATTTCTGATTTGTAAGCGTGTTTGGTAAATTATCACTCTTAAAACGTGCATAATAATGCAATATATTTTATATTTGTAAAAAAAATCAGATGCTTAAAAGAGAAAGACATCAATTTATCATGGATAAATTTAAGAATGTCGAAAAAATCAATACTATTGATCTCGCTTTAGAATTAAATATCTCTGAAGATACAATACGCAGAGATTTTAATGAATTGCATAATAAAGGCTTGATTAATAAAGTTTATGGAGGCGCTTTTCTAGTAAAAGACAAGCCAAGCAGTGTGTTTGATATTGCTATTGTTAATGAAGATAAAAAAAACATAGTAGGTCAAAAAGCCTTGTCGTTTTTAGTTGACGGACAAGTAATTATAATGACTGGAGGAACTACTAACTTATCTTTTTGTAAACTTATTCCAAAAGATTTATCAGCTACTATATATACGTATAGTCTGCCCATAGCCATGCAGTTATCTCAGCATCCTAATATAGAACTGATTTTTATTGGAGGGAAATTGCAAAAAAATGCAATGGTAACCGTAGGAATAGACGTAGTGCAAGTACTGTCAAAAATTAAAGCCGACGTTTGTTTTTTGGGCGTGAGCAGTCTCGACGTAAATCAGGGACTTACCGAAATGGGGTATGAAGTTTCGATTATTAAAAAAGAAATGATTAAAGCCTCTGCCAAAGTTATTGTCTTGGCAACTTCAGACAAGATCAATGGCAAAATGCCTCATAAAGTCTGCGATCTAAACCAAATTGATGCTATTGTAACAGAATTAAGTCCTAATAGCTCTAAAATTAAAAATTTTGCCGATGCCGGCGCCCGTTTGTTTTAAAGAGTTATGCGCTTTTTAAAAATCTAATTGCTGTAAGAATCTACAAATTATAGAATGCAGTCTTAAAGTTTCTATACCTATTGCTTGAATAAATTTAAGATTTATTTTATTACCTAAAAATGAATTAGAAGCATATAAATCATCTCTTGATGATGAATATAAAACGTTATTTTGAAAAAAGATAAACTCGGATAAATTTTCAAGCAGTTTGTCATTTCGAGGAACGAGAAATCACACTAGAAACTCCACAAAGAAGATCGCCAATCTTTCTCGATTTACGAGTGTGATTTCTCGTTCCTCGAAATGACAAGATTGGGGATTTTTGTTGCGTACGCTCAGTATGACAATCGAGTTAAAACCCAAAAATCCAATTTCAAAAACAATAGCAAAGAAAACCTCAGAACCTTTGTTACTATGCCTCTTTGAACCTTAAAAAAATACCTATTTTTGTAATTCAAAAAGAAAGCAATAATGTCGATAAATAAAGAGTTACAAGAACTAGCAGCATCATTAGAAGGTACACTTTTATATGATGATCTTTATAAAACACTATATTCTACAGATGCTTCGGTGTATAGGATTCGTCCTAACGCGGTGGCTTTGCCTAAAACTACGGCAGATATAAGTAAGCTAATTCAATTTGCGGCACAGCATAATATTTCGGTTACACCAAGAACTGCGGGAACTTCTTTGGCAGGACAGGCAGTAGGAGATGGAATTGTGGTTGATGTATCGAAACATTTTACTAAAATTTTAGGTTATGATGCTGAGAAAAAAACGGTTACTGTTCAGCCTGGAGTGATTCGTGATGAGTTGAATTTATTTTTGAAACCATACGGTGTTTTCTTTGCGCCAATTACATCAACTTCAAATCGAGCGATGATTGGCGGTATGGTTGGAAATAATTCATCAGGAACAACTTCGATTCGTTATGGTGTTACGCGTGACAAGATTGCTGAAGTAAAAGCAATTTTAAGCGATGGATCTGAAGTGACTTTTGGCGAATTGACTTCGGCAGAATTTATGGAGAAAACCAAAGGCAATTCTCTAGAAAATAAAATTTACAAAAGTGTTTACGACGAACTTTCGGTAAAAGAAAATCAGGAAGAAATTATAAAAGAGTTTCCAAAACCTGAAATTCACAGACGAAATACAGGTTACGCAGTTGATATTCTTTTAAAATCAGAAATATTTGGAGGAACTGAACCTACAATAAACTTAGGGAAACTACTTTGCGGAAGCGAAGGAACTCTGGCTTTTACAACCGAAATTACGTTAAAAGTTGACGATTTACCACCTGCACATAATATTATGGTTGTGGGGCATTATCATACCATTCAGGAATCGCTGGAATCTGTTGTGGTGGCCATGAAGCATCATTTGTACACTTGCGAAATGATCGACGACACGATTTTAGATTGTACGAAAACGAATCGCGAACATATTAAAAATAGATTCTTTTTAGTTGGCGAACCAAAAGCAATTATGCTTTTTGAAGTGGCATCGCACACGCTTGAAGATGCTGAAAATCAAGCAAACGCTTTAATTGCCGATTTAGAAAAACACAATTTTGGATACGCACTTGTAAAAATTTATGGTGCCGATATTGATAAAGCCAACGAACTTAGAAAAGCAGGATTAGGATTGTTAGGAAGTATTGTTGGCGACAATAAAGCTGCCGATTCTATAGAAGATACAGCTGTAGAATTAAGCGATTTGCCCGCTTATATAGCTGAGTTTTCGGCAATGATGTTAAGTCACGGGCAGGAAGCGATTTATTATGCGCATGCTGGTGCGGGAGAATTGCACTTGCGTCCCGTTTTGAATTTAAAGAAAACATCTGATCTAAAATTATTCAGAACCATTGCGACCGATGTGGCGCATTTGGTAAAAAAATACAGAGGTTCATTAAGCGGAGAACACGGTGACGGAATTGTGCGTGGAGAGTTTATTCCGTTTATGATTGGCGATAAAAATTACGAATTGCTGAAAAGAATCAAATTAGCCTTTGATCCGAATTCCGTTTTTAATATCGGAAAGATTGTCAACGCTTTGAAAATGGATGAAAACCATCGGGTAATTTCGGGCAGAGTAGAACCAGATATTAAAACGTTTCAGGATTTTTCAGACAGTTTAGGAATTTTGCGTGCTGCCGAAAAATGCAACGGTTCTGGCGATTGCCGAAAAATGCCATCGGCAGGAGGAGCAATGTGTCCGAGTTATCGTGCGACCCGAAATGAAAAAGAAACCACTCGTGCGAGAGCAAATGCTTTACGTGAATATTTAACGTATTCTGAAAAAGAAAACAAATTTGATCAGAAAGAATTATACGAAGTTTTTGAGTTGTGTGTAAGCTGTAAAGCCTGCGCGAGCGAATGTCCAAGTAATGTTGACGTTGCAACTCTTAAAGCAGAATTTTTATATCAATATCAAAAAGCAAACGGATTTTCGACCCGAAGCAAGATTTTTGCCAACAACGCAAAATTGAACAAAATGGGAAGTTTGTTTCCGTCGATTACGAATTTTATTTCGAATCAGCCGCTGGTTAAAAAATCAATGGGAATTGCGCCAGAAAGACAAGTACCGCTTTTGGCTAAAAAGACTTTCAGAAAATGGTATGAAAATAACAAACCTAAAATTGCAGATTTTCCAAACGGAAAATTGTATTTATTCGTTGATGAATTTACTAATTATTACGACGTAAATATTGGGATTGATGCTTTTGAATTGTTGACAAAATTGGGGTACGAGGTTTTAATTACAGATCACGAAGAAAGCGGAAGAACGTATCTTTCAAAAGGATTTTTAGAAGAAGCCAAAAAGATAACTGATATAAATGTCAATATTTTCAAGGATTTAATTTCGAGCAATACATCTTTAATCGGAATTGAACCTTCGGCGATTTTGACTTTTAGAGATGAATATCTGCGATTGGCATCGGATAAAGAAAATGCCGAACGAATTTCGCAAAATGCCTTTACAATCGAAGAATTCTTCAAGAAAGAAATAATCGATGGAAAAATCAGACCAGATTCATTTTCTGAAGAAACAAAAGAAATTAAGATTCACGGACATTGTCATCAAAAGTCTTTAAGTTCTGTTGAAGCCACTTTTGCGATGTTGAATTTACCTAAAAATAATACGGTAACCATTTACAATTCGGGTTGCTGCGGAATGGCGGGTTCTTTTGGATATGAAAAAGAGCATTATAAAGTGAGTATGCAAATGGGTGAAGATACTTTGTTTCCAAAAGTTCGCAATACTGCCGAAAATGTAAAAATTGCCGCTGCAGGAACCAGCTGTCGTCATCAAATTTATGACGGTACAAAACGTGAAGCGCAGCATCCGGTTAGTATTTTGAGAAATTGCTTGAAGTAAAGAGGAAGGAAGCCTGAGCGTAAAGAATTACATAAGGGAACACTAAGAAAAAAAGTATCCAGATAGCTATCTGGTTACTTTTTTTTCACGCAGATTTGGCAGATTTCTTTTTTTGACTTTATAAATAGTAAAATCTGCATAGATCTGCCAAATCTGCATGAAAACTATTTTGACACAGATTACAGGATTAAAATTATTTTTTTTCTCATCTTATGACATTTCGACTGAAAGGAGAAATCACACGCGGAAATCTGCAAAGGAAGTCACTAATCTTTGTCGATGTACTAGTGATTTCTCCTTCGTCGAAATGACAAACTTTGAGTGTTTGTTATTAGTTTATTTTAAGATATTCTGTAAAAATCATTCTTAATAAATGGTGAAAAAAAGCGTAATCCATTAAAACGACTAAGCCCCATTATTCCGAAGAATAACAGGGCTTAAAAATGACAAGTTTACATTTTTGTAGATTATTTGGCGCCAGGAGGACAATGCTCTTTGATGTACTTTGTAAAAGTATCAGCAAGATGTTTTGTTGTTCCTTCTCCCTCGTATATACTGTGTGAACGATTTGGATAAATCATCAAATCGAACATTTTATCATATTTTACCAATTCATTAATCAGAACCTCGGCATTTTTATAATGTACATTATCATCGCCCGTTCCATGAATGTATAATAAATTTCCTTTCAGGTTTTTAGCATGAGTTACAGGTGAAGCCTTTATGTAAGTCGCTTCGTTTTCACTTGGTAAGCCCATATATCTTTCCGTATAAATATTGTCGTAAAAATGCTGATCTGTAACCGCTGCGATCGCAATTCCCGTTTTGTAAATTTCAGGAAATTGAAACATCAAATTCAAAGTTACAGCGCCGCCGCCGCTCCATCCGTGAATAGCAACTCTATCAGAATCAATAAAGTTCCATTTCAAAACTTCTTTCGCAGCCATAGCTTGATCGTGCGTATTGATAATTCCGATGTTTTTGTAAATCGACTTTCTCCATTTTGTACCTTTCAATACAGGAGTTCCGCGGTTATCCATTGCAATTCCAATATATCCTTCAGGAATTAAAGAGGCAATAAAGGGATAAAAATACGGTTCATCGTTTGCAACAGACGCCATTGGTTCGCCATAAACATAAAAAAACACAGGATATTTTTTAGAAGCATCAAAATTCAAAGGTTTTGCCATAACGCCGTCTATTTCGATTCCGTCAACAGTTGTGACTTTAAATTTCTCTAATGAATAATTGCGTCTTGGTGCCGAAAATGAATCTGCAGCAGCTGGAAGTATTTTTTTATGACCAGATAAAGCAACTAAACGCTTGTTGTAATCGCGATTGATATTCGAATTTACGTGCTTAGCATATTTAGCATCAGTCGAAAAACTGTATTCATTTGTACCTTCAAATTCTTGAGGAGTTACACGTTTCGTTTTCTTTGTATTTAAATTAGTTTCGTACAAATAACGTTGTGTAGCATCTTTTGGGCTGGCAATAAAATAAACAGATTTTGTTTCTCGATTGTAAGCTTTGTAGTAAGCATCAAAATTTTCAGTTGTAACAAGTTCTTTCTTTTTGCCGTCGCTGCTGATTTTGTAAATATGCATCCAGCCGTCAGCATCTGAACTCCAAAGAAACGATTTTCCGTTATCTACAAACTGACACGGAAAAACATCATATTCGCCAGAAGAAATATCAAATACATCAATCCAAGAATCTGATTTTTCCTGATAGATTAAATTCGCCGTTCCAGATTTAGTATCACATTTATAAATAGAAGCTTGATTTTGATTTCTATTTAATTGAATAACCATTACATTTTGATTGCTGATCCATTCCATACGAACTAAATAATTATTATCAGGCTCGCCTGGAATATTCAACCAGTTTGTTTGTAAAGAAGCAATATCAATTATACCAATTTTTACAGATGAAGGTTTTTCTCCAGCTTTAGGATATTCTACCGGAATCGTAAACGGATAAAGAGCATCAGTATTATTGATCATCAAATGAAACTTCGTTTTTGAAGCATCTACACGCCAAAATGAAATACTCTTTCCATCAGGACTCCATCTAAAACCGTCACGAGCAGCAAGTTCTTCTTCATAAACCCAGTCAAAAGTTCCGTTTATGATTTTATCTGTACCATCTGTTGTCAAAGGCGTTATTTTTCCAGAGTTTAAATTTTCAAGATAAATATTATGCTGCGAAACATAAGCCACATTTTCGTTATCGTTAGAAAATTTAGCAAACATCAGTGACGACTTTTCTAAGCTCGTTCCCAGTTGTCTTCCTTTGCCTGTTGCTAAATCAAAATACCAAAAATCTCCTTTGGTATTGGCTCTCCAGACTTTTTTAGAATTGGTAAAAACCAACACTTTCGTTTTGTTTTCATTCCAAACCAAATCTTCAATTTCTCCCGTAAAACCAGATTTTTTTAATTGATCATCAGTTAAAATAGTTTTCTTTTGATTTAGTTTGTCAACATCATAAACCACAACATTGTCTTGAGAGTTTACCCAAAAAGAGTGTGAGTTTGGCAGCCAGTTTAGTTGATTAATATCAATATCCTCTTGTGCAAAAACGCTGGAGCAGATTAATAAAAAGAGTAACAAATGTTTCTTCATTATATAGGTGTTTTTAGTTTGTTATAGTATTGTATTTTGAAGAAGTAAATATAATAAGTATTTTGTCTGACTAGGAATTAACTTATGAACTCTACTTAAATTTAGACATTATTTGAAGAGTATTAATATAAGAAGAGAAAAATAGAAGCGGCATTACTTTAAATTTTACACTGAAATAAGTTGGGATAAAAATACTATAGGCTTCCCTTCAAAATTTGTATTATATTACTATTTAATAGCCGAATATTATCTTATTTTGGGTTAATATATTATTGTTTTGAGTTTGGTTTAATTGCTTTAAGAAAAAAACTTAAATGATTATTTTGATTCAGTTTATTCCTGTTTATTTTGTTTGAATATCTATTGAAGAAAACAAAATCGTTTTATATATTTGAAATCACGATAAAAATTGCATTATTTGCAAAATAAAAGCATAATCACTACTATAAATTAATTTAAAAAGTAAATCCATATATGGCATTATCAGGTTTATTCCGAAAAAAAACGGTACAAGATATTCTGAAGCAGGTTGCAAAGAACGAATCAGATGGTCATGATGCATTAGGAAAGCATTTGACCACAAGAGATTTAACCGCGTTTGGTATTGCAGCTATTGTAGGAGCAGGTATTTTTAGTACCATCGGAAAAGCCAGTGCAGATGGCGGCCCTGCTGTTATTTTTCTATTTTTATTTACTGCTTTAGCTTGTAGTTTTGCGGCTTTTGCTTACGCTGAATTTGCTTCAATGGTTCCAGTTTCTGGAAGCGCTTATACGTATTCTTATGTTGCATTTGGTGAAATTATTGCTTGGATAATCGGCTGGGCGTTAATCATGGAATATGCTGTAGGAAACATAACCGTCGCCATATCGTGGAGTGATTATTTTACGGGACTTCTCCAGAGCGGAGGGATTCATTTACCGCAATGGATTCAGATGGATTATTTAACGGCTTCAAACGGCTTTAAAGATGCCGAAGCGTTAATGCGAGGTGGAAAATCATTCGAAAATTTAAGTACCGCATTGCAGGCTGCACACACAGCTTGGACTACGGCACCAACAATAGGATCATTTCATTTTGTAACTGATATTCCGGCTTTATTTATCATTATTTTGATTACGGCGTTGGTTTATAGAGGAATGAAAGAGTCTCGTAATGCCAGTAACTTAATGGTAGTTGTAAAACTGTGTGTCGTTCTTCTAGTAATTGCAGTAGGAGCATTTTATGTAGATACAGCAAATTGGGATCCGTTTGCTCCAAATGGAGTTGGTGGTGTATTAAAAGGAGTATCAGCAGTTTTCTTTGCTTATATTGGGTTTGACGCTATTTCTACAACTGCAGAAGAATGTAAAAATCCGCAGCGTGATTTACCTCGAGGTATGATGTGGGCAATTATTATTTGTACCATTTTATACATAGCGATTGCTTTAGTTTTAACAGGAATGGTTCGTTATAACGAATTAAACGTTGGAGATCCATTAGCATTTGTTTTTGAAAAATTAGACTTAAAATGGATGTCAGGAATTATTGCAGTAAGTGCAGTAGTGGCAATGGCGAGTGTTTTATTGGTTTTTCAAATGGGTCAGCCTCGTATCTGGATGAGTATGAGTCGTGATGGTTTATTGCCAAAGAAATTCTCTAAGGTTCATCCAAAATTCAAAACTCCGTCATTTGCCACAGTCGTAACCGGTTTTGTGGTTGCAGTTCCAGCTTTGTTTTTGAATCTGACAATGGTGACTGATTTGTGCAGTATTGGAACTTTGTTTGCCTTTGTATTAGTTTGTGCAGGAGTTTTAGTATTACAAGATAAAACAGATATTCCGAGAGGAAAATTCAAAACTCCTTATATCAATGCAAAGTTTATTTTACCATTGGCAATAATTGCAGGATTGTATTATTCTTTTGCTTTTAATAATAAAGCAACAATGGCCTTTATTAAAAATGAAACACAAATAAACGATGCAACAACTATTATTACCTCTTTAAATAAAGGCGAATCTGAAAAAGTATTCAATTATTTAGAAAGTATTGATGTTGATAATAAAACGGCAGAAACTTCAGATTTAGAACATTTACTAAGTCAATATCAAGATAATGATGCAAAATATGCCGAAGTTGTAAAAGGAATGCCTATTGCAGATTCTTTAAAATACGAATCTGGCATTAGCTTATTCAAACATAAAATTCCAATGTGGATTTTCCTTTTCGTTTTAGTTGGATTAGCCGTTTGGGCATTTAGAAAAAACCTGTCTTTAATTCCACTTTTAGGATTAATCTGCTGTCTTTATATGATGGCTGAATTAAGTGTTTGGAACTGGATTTACTTTACAATTTGGTTGCTGATAGGATTATTGATTTACTTTACTTATAGTAGAAAAAACAGTAAACTGAATGTAGCAGAAGCATAAATTAAAAGCTGAAAATTATAAATAAAAACCGTTTTGAAAAAAAATCAAAACGGTTTTTTTATGGCTTTTTTATAAAAATATCCTCCTGTTTACGAAAGTTTTTTCTTAGGTTTGTTCTGTCGTAAAATTTAAATTGTTTTTATTATAAATGAGTTTTTTAAAAAATATATTAGGTAGAAAAGAAGTAAAAATAGAATCCTCTAGTGATTTTTGGAACTGGTTTTTAAAACAGGAAAAAGAGTTTTTTAAAATCGTTCAAAACGGAGAAAATATTCATAAAGGTTTCTTTGATAAACTGGCACCAAAACTGGAAGAAATTCATTCTGGAATTTATTTTTTGACAGGAATGAGTGACGATCAAACAGCTGAGTTGATTCTAACACCTGACGGAGCATTAAGAAATATCTATGTTATTGAAGAGTTGGTTGAGAATGCTCCCAAGATCAACGGTTGGAAATTTACTGCACTTAAACCAGCTTGTGATATTAAAGATGTAGGTATTAAGTATGAGAATTTTGAATTCAATAAAGACAATTTGAAATTTTATCCTAACATACATAAAAGCTATCCAGATGAAATAGATTTAACGATTGTGTATGATGATTACAGCGAAGAAAAAAAGGCCGCTGTAACCAACGGCGTTCATATTTTTTTAGACAACTATTTGGGCGAAATGCATTCAGTTACACTAATCGATAATTTAAAAGTTATAGGAAACAGCGAAGTTTCAGAAGAGTTAATTCCTATTGAAAAATTAAGCGGTTATTTGATTTGGAGAGAGAAAGAATTTGTCGAGAAATACGAAGGAATCAGACATAACACGGAAAATGATGGTTATACCAATTTTGAAGGAAAACGTAAAGATGGTGGAATCGTATTAGCTTTGATAAATACAACCCTTTTAAAATGGGATAAAAAAGCGTCGCATCCATGGGTTTTTATTCTTGCACTTGAATTTGAAGACTGCGATAATGGAGGGTTGCCAGACGGAAAAACCAATAGTAGATTAGAAGAAATTGAAGAAGAAATAATAAATTATTTACCAGATTTTGAGGGATATTTAAATATAGGAAGAGAAACAGCAAACAATAAAAGAGAACTCTTTTTTGTGTGTAAAGATTTTAGAAATCCTTCAAAGACGGCAGACGAGTTAATAAAAAAATACAGCGGAGATTTTAAAATAAGTTACGAGCTGTATAAAGACAAATACTGGCAGTCTTTTAAACATTTTGAACAAGATTAAAATAGAAAATCGTTCTGAAAATTTCAGGACGGTTTTTTTGTTTTTACCAGAGATTGCTGGACTTGTTTTTAGCAATAAAAAAAATCCGCATAGAGAAAAATCTCTAGCGGATTCAAACAAACTAAAAAAAATCGTGCAAATTTATTTATAAAGAATTGTTTCAAATTTATAAAACACCAAGTTCAATCATACAGGCCTTCATCATTTCGTAAGTACGCTCAATGTCGTTGTCTAATCCGATAGAAAAACGAATTAAACCATCAGTCAGCCCCATTTCTTGTTGTTCTTCCAGCGGAATTTCACTTGAAGTTGAAGTTCCAGGCGCACTAAACAGTGTTTTGTAAAAGCCTAAACTTACCGCCAAATAGCCTAAATTTCGAGCCTGCATTAATTCCATTAACTCATTGGCTTTCTCCAAAGAACCAACATCAATTGTCAGCATACCTCCAAAACCATATTCTGGGTTAATCATTGTTTTGTATAATTCATGGCTTGGGTGACTTTTTAATCCTGGATAAACCGTTTTTAAACCGTCTTTTTCAAATTGATCGGCTAGAAAATGCGCATTGTGACTGTGTTGTTTAATTCGGATATGAAGTGTGCGCAGGTTTTTCATCACACTTGCAGAACGTAAACTGTCCATTGTAGGGCCTAAAAGCATACTTGCTCCAGAATTTACATTTTTCAAAGCATTAATAAATTCTTTCGATGCACAAGTCACGCCGCCAACAGTATCACTACTTCCATTAATGTATTTTGTTAAACTATGAATGACAATATCAGCACCTAATTTTGCAGGTGAAACTGATAAAGGCGAAAATGTATTATCAACCACCAATTTCAGATTATGTTTTTTAGCAATCTGAGCCAAACCAGTAATATCAGCAACCTCTAATAACGGATTACTAACTGTTTCACAATACAAAACTTTCGTTTTTGGTGTAATCGCAGCCTCTACAACATCTAGTTTTGTAATGTCAACAAAGCTTGTTTCAATCCCAAATCTTGGCGTAAAGTTTTTCAAGAAAGCGTAAGTTCCGCCATAAATCGTTCTGCTCGAAACAATATGGTCGCCCGCGCCGCACAATTGCAAAAGAGTAGGGGTGATAGCTCCCATTCCTGAAGCCGAAACATTTGCTGTTTCTGTTCCTTCCATTGCTGCCAAAGCCTGATCTAAATACAAATTACTTGGCGATGAATGACGAGAGTATAAATAACAGCCTTCCATATTACCTTCAAAAGTATCAAACATGGTTTTAGCCGAAAGAAAAGTATAAGTTGAAGAATCAGAAATCGACGGATTTACGCCTCCAAATTCACCAAAGTATTGTAAATCCTGTATTTTATCTGCTGGGTTAAAGTCTTTCATTAGTTAATGGTTTATTGTTGGTTGAATTGGTTTACGAGCTGATTCCTGATCGAAGTGCTATCGCTAGGATTCGGACTGGAAAACTCATTTTCAAAAGAAATTCTGTTCAAAATAAGATCTATTTAGATTATTAATCAATAGTTGTCTTTGTGTTTAGTTTTTAAAACTATAAAAATGTATTTGTTGTGATTTTTAATCTAAATTTGATGAGAAAAAAGTAATTCAATAGATTTTTTTTCATTTCGACAACTAACCATCAAACTGAAACCATGACTTTAGACGCCATAGATAAAAAGCTTTTAGTTTTATTACAAACTGACAGCAAGCAAACCAATAAAGAATTGTCATTGAAACTTAATCTTTCAGTAACAGCAGTATACGAAAGGATAAAAAAGTTGGAGCGCGAAGGAATAATTAAAAGCTATGCGGCTCTAGTTGATAAATCTAAAATCGAAAAAGGATTTGTAGTTTTCTGCCATTTAAAACTCATTCAGCATACAAAAGAATTTCTAACCAAATTTGAAAGCGAGGTTATCAAACTCAACGAAGTTCTAGAATGTCATCACGTAAGCGGTGATTACGATTATATCCTGAAAGTATTAGTAAAAGATATGGAAGCGTACCGAGAATTTTTGGTTACAAAACTGACTTCATTGCAACATATTGGGAGTACGCAGAGTACTTTTATGATTAGTGAGGTCAAGAATTCGACGGTGATTTCTTTTTGAGAGGCTCAAAGGTTTTTGATTTTAGGTTTCCAGTCTTTGTGCACATTTTATGTTATTTCGATCGAAAGGAGACTTGAGCGATAGCGAACAGATGAAGCAATTATTCAAATGCAAAACCAACTTTGCATTGAGCTAATTGCCCAAATTCATCGTAGTAGCTGTTATGCACAATGCTTTATATTTTCGAATACCTGGTGCAATAATTTAGGTTAACTTAGGTTTTATTTTTCTTCAATTTTAGAATTTTTAGGATATGGGAAATATGCGGTATATAATTTTCCTTTTATTCTTAGCATTATTGCAATAAAATTTATTGTTTTTTCCGTGGGAATATCGGCTACGAATACATTATTTTTTCCTTTTTTTAAGTCATTTTGGAATTTATATGTTTCATCAGTGTATATAAAACTTACGGCAGCATTTAAATTTTTGACAGGAATAGTTGTCTTTAGCGAATCTGTAGCATAACATTCAATTGTGTTTTCATATTTAGTAAGTCCAATTATATAACCGTCATCAACTTTGACTAAACCTTTTAATGGTTTTTGAAGCTGTTCTTGAGCGTAACAGATGTTTAGCCCTGATAAAAGTAAAATGAAATGTATAATATTTATTTTATTTAATGTCATTTTTAAAAGATGTTATTTAAGGATTGTTTTTTGTGTTTAATTTTTAAGATATTGTATATAACATTCTGGTACTTAAGAAGGTTTGGGAGTAAATTAAGTTTATTTCCTAAAGCCATTGCGTTAGCTGTTGTAGGCAGCTACTTTTTGTCTAAATCTAAATAATAAAGTTTAGCCGCTTCTTGGATTTCAGCATCTAAACTGTCATCAAGAGCGTATGAATATAGTACCCATTTGGTGCTTGGTTTGTAAAATTTAAATATGAATCTAATAGGTTGCCTATCATATTTTACGAGATATGAGTATAGAATAAAACTTTCAGAGAATTTTTTCGTTGTGATAATTTCGTATCCATTATACTTCCCCATGTAATTTTCTGTAAAACCATTTACTGTTCCAATAATTTTATCAATGTCATCTTTTGCTCGTTCTGTCCATTTGTTTGATGCGTATAAATCTTTTATAGCTTTTCCTGTATCTTTTTCGTAGGTCTTAAAAAAACTGTCCAACAATTTCTGTGGTTCCGATTGAGCAAAGATATTTCCTGATATGGAAATTAATAAAATCAATAAAAGTCTTTTCATAATAGTTTAATCTGTTTATTTATGGTTCTTAATAATTATCTACGACTCCTCATTATAGTTGGTTTTGGACTAAATTAAGCTCTGTTTTTGGATTTACCAAATTGAAATCAACTTTCCATTTAATCAATTACCAAATCCGTTGTAATAGCTGTTATGCTCAGTTATTCTGCTTATCTAGTTGGTCTTGATGTTGCTGTCGGTTTTACTTTTTCTTCAAGAACGTCAATTACACTTTTCTTCAAATCATCATATTTGAAGTTCTCGTTAAAGCCAATGTTGAATGTAGAATGTGTATCTCCTTTTGTTCGGCAGAGTAAATACTTTGTTCCATCTCGCTCTACTAAAATTGGAGAATATTCTGTTTGAATACGATATTCAATTTTATCATCTTGATTTATAATATAAAACAAATGTTTGTTGTATACATCTTTAGAGTCTTCTTGGTATCTTTCGAAAGCTTGGATTAATTTGTCATTCCATTTAAATTGGTCGTAGCAAAACATATCTTTCAAATTATCTTTAAGCTGATTTTTCTTGTGAGCCTCATACAATTTGTCTTTATATGGTTTTGCTTTGTCATACTCTTTTCTATTATAATATATTTGAATAAGTTTAGTGTAAGTGTGATAGTCTGTTGGGTCTAATTGCAAAAGTTCAACAAAGGCGGGTTCTGCTTTATCATAGTTACCTTTTAGAGATTCAAGAAGTCCGATGTTGAACAATGCATTTATGTATGAATTAGATTTTGTATCAATTTTTGATTTTGCTATGTAAAATGCCTCTAAAGCTTTATCGTTATTTTTTTGATCAGAATAAATTTGAGCGACAAATGAATAAGGTCTAGCAGGGCAATTCTTTTGTTCTGTTGCCTTTTTGTATGCTTCTAAAGCTAAATCTAATTTTTTTAAATTATAATAGGAATCACCAAGTCCACTATAAAATTCGGCATCATCCGATTTTAAATTAATTGCGGATTGAAAATTTTTTACAGCTTCATCATATTTCTGCATATAATTTAAAGTGGATGCCTTAATGTAAAATGATGCAGGGTCTTTTGAGTCTTTGTCTATGGATAAATTCATAAACTTGATGCAATTACTATCGTCTTCTTTCATGTAATAAGCTAGTCCAATATAATATAATGATTTTGCAGAATAGTCTAAAGATTTAGAAGCGTGCTGTTCGATAATTTTATCGAATTCGTTATTGTCATTTAAAGTTTTTAGCTCTGTAGTTATTTGGTCTTGAGCAAAAGTTGTCAAGTTAGAAATTATTAGAATGAGTAGTGCTAAATTTTTTTTAATTGCCATTATGTTGTCATTTTTATAATTGGGCATCGTATCTATTTACTACAGGGGGGGAGGACTAAATTAGGCGTTATTTTCAAATTTGCCAGATCTGTTGTAGCAGCTGATAGGTCTAGTTTTTACTAAATTTCTTTTTGTTTTTCAATACATAATTGTCAATATCAGGAAAGTTTTTCATTTTTTTGAATTTGTATACTTTATTTATTTCATGCTTTTTTCCTGTTTGAAAGTCTGTTGCATTGGTCAGAACAAAGGTGGAATCATTTTTAATTATTCCTGTTTCTTCATATAAATTGTAATCACCAATGGTATTGTAGAAAATTTGAATTGTAATAGCATTATTTTCAATTTTATATATTCCTTGATCCCAAATTTCTGCCTTGGAATTCAAAAAAAATAAATTCTTATTTTTCAATTCAGTTAAATAACATTGAAAATGTTCAAATGCACTTTCCAAAGTATTGTTATCTGGTAAATCACATTTAATTCCAAAATTATACGCAAGATTGTCTTGCATTCCAGAATATGAACCTAATTTCATTGCAGAACCATTTTCTTTTAAGGCTAATGTAGAAATTCGGACTTGGTAAAAGGTTTTTGTGGAATCTCTAACATAACCACCATATTCATTTCTGTAATACGGATTTGTTTTAACATAACTCTCTGTATAGTAGTAGCCGTCTTTTCTCAAAGTATTCGAGTCCCCAATATTGTTTAGCGACATCAGTTCTTTTTTGCCTTTTATAGAAATACAAGAAACAATTGTCAATAAAAAAAAGACTATAATTATTCGGTTTTTCATGTTTTTACTCTTTCCAAATTTTTACATTAAGATTATTTTTCAAGAAGTATATAATATTTCCCCATCCTTCTTGATTTGGTGCGTTATATCCCCAAATTTGATCTACTTCTTTTTCAAGTTTTTCTATTGCATTGCGATAATTTTTCCGAATTTGAGATTTTTCTTCAGAAGAATATTTCTCGAATTTTTCTTTATTTTTAATAAATCGATAGTGTCCCTCCAGAAAATTAATTACATCACAATAGTCTTGGTCATTCTTTGTAAAGTCTGTTTCCTCAGGAAATAAATGGATTGTTTTTTCGACAAGCTTGGCTACATTTTCTAATTGTAAACTTTTCATTGCACTTGGAATATATGGAACAATTTCCGGATAATTTCCAAAAATCTCAATTGCCCAGCCACCCGATTTCCAACAGCCAATTGTTTGAACTCCAATAAAAATTGCGAATGCTTCGAGTGTTGTTTTATTTTTTATTTCTTCAATAGACTCTTCAATGAATATTTTATCTGAAATTTTGAACAGCGCCTCTTCTGTTTCGATTGAAATACCATTCAATATTTCTCGGATTGTTTTCTTGTTCATTTTATGATTTTATTTCTCATTTATTTTGCCCGCAAGCGAATAGCGTTATCGAAATTTGGGCTGTAATCAAAAGTTTATTTTTCATTTAAGTAGCTGTAAAGTAATTCATAACTCATAAACATGTGTGCATAAATTTATTCAGTTTTGTTCTAAGCAACTATATTAGCTAGATGTTTTATTTGTGCTTTTACATCTTGATTTTTAGAAGCAATATATTACAAAAATAGAGTTATTTCTCGCATGTCAAAGCAATTAAATATGTTTTGATAATTTATGATGTAATATGAGAAGATCAAGTAAGGACAATAATTAAGAGAAAGATTTTACGGTGCTTTACAAAGAATGAAAAAGAGAAGAAACAAAAAGAAACTTTTGCAAATTTGTGTCTCCGTGAGCAAAATTCCATGTTTCTAAAAAAACTTTAGCGAACCTCTGTGTAAATCTCAGCGCTCTTAGCGGTAAAATAAAAGCACTTCACGATAAAACTCCCACCCAAAATTTCACACAAAAAACATTGAAAATTAAACTTCAAACAGAACTTTATTCCTTAATTTTGTAACCGCTAAAATAAAAACAAAATACTATGAGTTCATTTGACGTAGTCATTATAGGTTCAGGTCCTGGAGGATATGTATCAGCAATTCGTTGCGCACAATTAGGTTTCAAAACTGCAATTGTAGAAAAATATAATTCATTAGGCGGAACTTGCCTTAACGTAGGTTGTATTCCTTCAAAAGCATTATTAGCTTCTTCTCACCATTATGCAGAAATTAAACATTTCGCAGATCACGGAATTGAAGTTTCTGGCGATGTAAAGATCAATTTAGAAAAAATGATCGCCCGCAAACAAGCCGTTGTAGATCAAACTTCAGGTGGTGTGAACTATTTAATGGATAAAAATAAAATTACTGTTTTTAATGGTTTAGGTTCTTTTGTAGACGCAACACATATTTCAGTTGCAAAAGCAGACGGAACATCTGAAACTATTGAAGCAAAATATACTGTAATTGCTACAGGATCAAAACCATCTTCTTTACCATTTATCAAAATTGATAAAGAAAGAATCATCACTTCTACGGAAGCTTTGGCTTTAAAAGAAGTTCCAAAACACTTAGTCATTATTGGCGGCGGTGTTATCGGAATTGAGCTTGGACAAGTTTATCTTCGTTTAGGAGCGCAGGTTTCTGTAGTTGAATTCATGGACAGAATTATTCCTGGAATGGATGGTTCGCTTTCAAAAGAATTAACTAAAGTGTTGAAAAAACAAGGAATGAAATTCTACGTTTCTCACAAAGTAAAATCAGTAGAAAGAAATGGCGATGCTGTTACAGTTCAAGCTGAAAATGCAAAAGGAGAAACAATCACTCTTGAAGGAGATTATTCATTAGTTTCTGTTGGTCGTCGTCCTTACACAGACGGATTAAACGCTGACAAAGCTGGAGTTAAAATTTCAGATAGAGGACAAGTTGAAGTAAATGATCATTTACAAACTAACGTTCCTAATATTTATGCGATTGGAGATGTTGTTCGTGGAGCAATGTTGGCACACAAAGCAGAGGAAGAAGGAACAATGGTTGCTGAAATATTAGCAGGTCAAAAACCGCATATCGATTATAACTTGATTCCTGGTGTTGTTTACACTTGGCCAGAAGTTGCTGCAGTTGGACAAACGGAAGAGCAATTGAAAGCTGCAGGAGTAGCTTACAAATCTGGAAGTTTCCCATTTAAAGCGTTAGGACGTGCAAGAGCAAGTGCTGATTTAGACGGATTCGTAAAAATCCTTGCTGACGAAAAAACAGATGAGGTATTAGGAGTTCACATGATTGGTGCTCGTACAGCTGATTTAATTGCTGAAGCGGTTACTGCGATGGAATTTAAAGCTTCTGCTGAAGATATTTCAAGAATGAGCCATGCACACCCAACTTTTGCTGAGGCAATAAAAGAAGCAGCATTAGCAGCAACAGATAATAGAGCTTTACACGTATAATTTTTTACGTATAAATATATTTAAACCGTCAAAAAATTAATTTTGACGGTTTTTTTATTGCCTCATTATTTTAAAAGTATAATAAGTTTCTTTGTTTTTCATGTAAACACTATAAGCACCTTCAGCTTCATTGTAGATTCTGTAAAGGTATTTGTCACCTTTAAGACTTAAATTTTTTCGAGATAAATTATTACTCTCTATAAACTCTAATTCAAATTCACAATTGCTTTTTTGTTTAAAATGCAGTTTTGAAAAAGTATCGTCGCTGAATTTTTCTATCCATAAATTATCATTTATAGTTACTTCTACTTTATTGCCGTCGTTTTCATAATAATAGTATTGTGCGGCTTTTTCAAAACTATTGCATTGTTCTCTAGAAATGTTTTCTATTGGTTTCTCAGTTTGCATTGACCAACTGCTTTTTGTTGATTCATTTGGAAAAAGAGCTACAAATTCGTTACAGTTTTTATGCAGTCTGAAAAATATTTGCTCAAATACTTTTTTTTGAATAATGCTGTCCTTAAATTTTGATAGGTAAGGAGTAATGTGGGCATTATTTATAGTATTGACC
This sequence comes from Flavobacterium oncorhynchi, assembly GCF_002217355.1. GTDB lineage: Bacteria > Bacteroidota > Bacteroidia > Flavobacteriales > Flavobacteriaceae > Flavobacterium > Flavobacterium oncorhynchi. The sequence goes on from NZ_MUHA01000017.1 coordinate 73,612, forward strand.
CTAATCTCATTATTCAAGTTTTTATTTTGAATCAATGATTTACATATTTCAATGTTTAATGAATCAACAGATTGTATAGATTGAGATTTGGAAATAGAAGTGTAAAATAAGAGAATAAAAAATAGGTAGATTTTCATTTAAATAGGTTAGTTAGTATACCAAATGTAGGTTTTAGTAAGGATATTCTAATAATATAAAAGAAACTTTTTTTGAATTTATTTTAGACGCTTTTTAATGGTCGAAAAAATATTAAGTGTCAGGGAATTTTTGTAAATTAGAGGTATAATTCTGATAATGTGTTTATTGTGATGTTTTTTTTTTCTAAAAACCAAGAATTGAATTATGCTCTATTTCTGCAAAATGCAGTGTTAAGGAGAATTGTATAAAACTGCTGTATGCTAAGAATGATTTAAGTACCATAAAAGTCAGTAATTAGGACTATAGTGTCAAAAAAGACAAATGGGAATAAAGCATCTGGAAAGCCAAGTTTGTCAAAAAGGACGATGTTGGTATGCTCAGGGTCTCATTTTGGTCCTTTTTATTAAGGATAAATTTTTTAGATTAAAAGATGCACTTGCAGCCGGCGAAAGTTTAAGATATAAGTATTCTTTCGAGTGAAACATGAAGAAAAACGAGCTGAAAAAATAAACCCGGAAGGTTTTTAAATCTTCCGGGTTTATTTTTTTTAGATAAAAAACGAATCAAGGAGTAAAAACAGTTTTATAATTATCCCAGTATCTGTAAATTAAGAATAAATTCCCCAAGAAAAGTAATCCAGCTATTGGCAGGCTTTCTGGAGTTAAAAAATAATTAATAAACAAGATGTTGATGGTAATGGGAAGGATCATAATATTTGCTAAAGTTACAAAGCGGCCGCTTACAAACGAAATTCCGCAAAGCAATTCAACTGTTTTAGCCAATGGAAGCAAGTACGTTGAAGCAACTAACCCCATATTAAACGCCTTAAAGTTGCCAGTCGTTTCTGGCTCTGGAGCCAGCTTAAAGAAAAATGAAATGGAGGCAAACAGCAATAACAGGCCGATTAAAACGCGGACAATAATAGTAGCAATTTTCATAATACTTAAGATTTTAAAAGGTTAAAATGATATAATTTATGTGCTGAAAATGCAAAATCTATATTCCCCAAATAAAGTTGTATGCGTAATAAAATAAGACTTTATTGAGGATTTAATAATTAGTATTATTCTGTTTTTGAGATTAATTTAATGCTATATCAAATATAACGATTTTTTCATTACGAAATTGCTATTTTATTAACACTTTTCTTATTTCTTTCCGTATTTTTTGTAAATAAAGAATCCTGCTATGCCGATTAGAATAAATGGCCATAAGTTGACAAAGAAAACAAAAATAGACTGCAATATAAACCAACCGCTTTTTAAGGCATCAATAATCTGAATTCCTAGATTTGGTTTATAGTCAGAAGGATCTTTTTCGCCTGCAGTGATTTCCTGTTTTATCGTTTCATTTTGGTATAACTGTAATGTAATTGTGCTAAAATTAACCTGATCTTCAAGCGATAAATTTTCAATTGTACTATTGTCATTTTGTTCTTTTTGATTGGCCAATGTATTTTCGGCATCAATAACATCGTTTATTTTTTTACCCTTAGTATCAATTGCTTTTTCTATCCTTTTTTCGCTTACACTGCTTCTTTTTTGTGAAAGCTTATTAGCTAATAATTTTAATGAAACATCATCTGCTTTGATTATTCTAAAGTCCAAAAAATCGATTTGCTTTGCAATTATCTTAATTACCGTGTCCAGTTGTGTATTAGGAACTCGAATTGTAATATTGTTTTCTACTGAATACTTTGTAGTTTCAAGCGTACTGTCTTGACTGATTTTGGTTTTAATCTGATCGCGAATATTGCTTTGTAAATTCGTATAAGTGACAAAGCCTCCAAATTTTTGGGTGGCATTTTCAATTGCATAAGTAGATTTGACAACGTTTTTGACTTTGAATTTAATGTCTGCCGTTCGGATAAATTTTTGCTTGCTGCCTTTCTTTTCAACCGCTGCCGATGATGAAACAGCAGTGCTGTCTGCAGCCATTTTTAAATCTGCAGATTCACCAGAAGAATAATCTGCTTTTTTACAAGAAAATAATACTGTAATAATAATCAAGGAAGTCAATCCTAATTTTGCAATTGTTTTCATAAAGGTTATATAATTTGATTAATAAAATATGAAGTCTGTACTTCAGACTTTTTTAGCTTTAGATTAGAAGATTTATAGGATTATATAAATCGGTATAAATCTTTTAAAGTTTTTTTGCGAGTAATTTTTTAATCAAATAGCAGGAAAAGGTTTAATAATTAGCATTAATTCGATATACTAAAAAGTGTGCCAATTTTTTTTGAGGATTCTTTATATCGAAGGATTTTTTTTGTCGTAATTTTGAAACCTAAAATTCATACTTCTTTGAGAGTTTCAATTCATAAACATATTTCCAATCCAGCGCAATTTAAAAAACAGCTGATGAGCTGGTCACAGCAGTTTCGTGAGATCGTTTTTCTAGACAGCAATTTGTATCCGCAGGAATATTCAAGCTTTGATTTTATTTTGGCTGTAGATGCCTTTACTTCTTTAAAAACCGATTTTCAAAATGCGTTTGATGATTTAAAACAATATCAGCAGACTACCAAAGATTGGCTTTTTGGTTATCTTTCTTATGATTTGAAAAATGATATTGAAGATTTAAAATCAGATAATTTTGATGGGTTAGACTTTCCGGATTTATTTTTCTTTCAGCCAAAAAAAATATTCTTGTTGAAAGAAAATCAGCTCGAAATTCAATATTTACACCTTTGTGATGATGAAATTGAAGATGATTTTAACGAGATAATGGAAAGTCGAAAATCAGAAATGGAGAGTTCAGCATCTTTAAAAATTGAACAGCGTATTTCCCGAGATTCATATGTTGAAAAAGTCAATAAAATGCTGCAGCATATTCATCTTGGAGATATGTACGAAGCAAATTTTTGTATGGAATTCTACAGTGAAAATGCTGTTATAGATCCGTTAGAAAAATTTCTAAAACTAAATGAAATTTCGCAGGCGCCATTTTCAGTATTCTTTAAAAATCACAACCAATATCTACTTTCGGCTTCACCAGAACGATATCTTAAAAAAGTTGGAGAGGATATTATTTCTCAGCCGATAAAAGGAACTTCAAAGCGTTTTTCAGATCCAATCGAGGATCAAAAATCAAAAGAGTATTTGGAATCTGATGCAAAAGAACGAGCTGAAAACATTATGATTACAGATTTGGTTCGAAACGATTTGTCACATACCGCACAAAAAGGCTCCGTAAAAGTGACGGAGTTGTGCAAAATATATTCGTTTTTGCAGGTGCATCAAATGATTTCGACGATAACTTCAAAATTAGATGCCCAATATTCACCAGTCGATGTTTTAAAAACGACTTTTCCAATGGGAAGTATGACGGGAGCGCCAAAGATTTCAGTTATGAAAATTATTGAAAATTTAGAAGAAACCAAGCGTGGCTTGTACAGCGGTGCCGTTGGTTATTTTACACCCGAAGGCAATTTTGATTTCAACGTTGTAATTAGAAGTATTTTTTATAATCAAGAGAATAAATATGTTTCTTTTTCTGTTGGAAGCGCTATAACATCACAATCAATCCCTGAAAAAGAATACGAAGAATGTTTGCTGAAAGCTAAAGCAATGCACGAAGTTTTACAATAGAGATATTGCCACGAATTACACGAATTTGCACTAATTATTTTTTCTTCAATTTTAGAAAAAATATAGCCACAGATTAAAGGATTAAAATGATTAAAAAAATCTGTGTAAATCTTTTTAATCTGTGGCGAAATAAAAAAAAATAATTAGTGCAAATTCGTGTAATTCGCGGCGAAAAAGAATGCTTAACATTTCATTTAAAAATAGATCGAATTTAATTTTTTACTTTTATCAAATGTTTTCAAAATTTCAAAATCATATCGTTTCAAGATTTCCATTTTTGGTAGAAAAAAAACTTTTTCTTGCTGTGAGCGGCGGTTTAGATAGTATGGTATTGTTACATTTGTTAAAACAGCTGCCATACGAAATTGCTGTGCTTCATTGTAATTTTCAGCTTCGCGGATTAGAAAGTTTTGGAGATCAGACTTTTGTCGGAAATTATTGTGATCAAAACAATTTATCAGTATTTACAACTCAATTTGATACTGAAGCTTTTGCAAAAGACTATAAATTATCAACACAAGTTGCCGCTCGTGAACTTCGTTACAGTTGGTTTTATGAGCTTCTTGAAGAAAAAAACTTCGATTATATTCTAACAGCACATCATGCTGATGATAATTTGGAAACATTCATAATCAATTTGTCTCGAGGAACGGGATTAGATGGATTGAGCGGAATTCCAGAGCAAAATGATAAAATAATACGACCGCTTTTGCCTTTTTCAAGAGAAGAAATCTTGAAATATGCCGAAGAAAATAAGATTGAATGGCGTGAGGACAGCAGTAATGCATCTAACAAATACCTGAGAAATAAAATACGCCATGATTTAGTTCCGATTTTAAAAGAACTTAATCCAAACTTTTTAAATGCTTTTCAGAAAACACAGTCATATCTGCAAGAATCTCAGGTTATGGTTGAAGATGCTTCGATTATGATTTATCAGCAGGTTGCAAACGAGGCTGGTGACGATATTCATTTCGATTTAAAAAAACTTAAAAAATTACCCAATTATAAATCTTATTTATACCAATGGCTTCATGAATTTGGTTTTTTGGCGTGGAATGATATTTATGATTTGGTAAATGGGCAGTCGGGTAAACAAGTTTTCTCGGCGGAGTTTAGACTGCTGAAAAATAGGGATATTTTAATTTTGAGTCCCATTTCTGAAATGTCAGAAAAGGAACAGTTTGAAATTAATGAAAACGAAAAAGAAGTTAATTTTCCCTTAAAGTTAAAGCTTTGTAACGTAGGTCACATAACAATAGATTCAAATAGAACTATATTTGTGGACGCCGATAAAATCCAATTCCCGTTAGTTTTACGTAAATGGAATGAAGGAGATGTTTTTCATCCGTTTGGAATGCACGGAAAATCAAAAAAAGTGAGCAAGCTTTTTAAAGATGAAAAGTTATCTCTAATTGAAAAGGAACAAACTTGGATTTTATGTTCAGATGATAAAATAGTCTGGGTGGTTGGCATTAGACAGGATGAACGTTTTAGAATAAAAAATACCTCAAATAAAATACTTAAAATAGAACTACAATAATGAATTTTACTCAATCTAATCAAGCAGGAATGCTACAAAGTTTCAGGAGCAAATCGATTTTATTTTTACTGTTTTTCATTTTTGCCTTTGCAAAAAGTAATGCTCAAATTTTAGAGCCGGTTAAATGGACCGCAAAAATTGAAAAAAAATCAGGAAACAATGCAGTATTAATTTTTGATGGAACGATCGAAAAAGACTGGCATATGTATTCGCAGTTTACGCCAGACGGCGGGCCGCTTGCGTTGGAAATTACGTTTAAAAATCAAAAAGGAAATTACGAATTAGTTGGAAAAGCAAAAGAAGGTAAAACCAAAACAGCTTTTAATGATGTTTTTGGTGTAAATGAAACTTTTTTTGAAGGAAAAGCACATATTGAACAAGAAATAAAAATCATAAACCCAAACTTAAAAACAGTTGATGTAGATTTTGATTTTCAGGTTTGTAAAGAGGTTTGTATCAATTCAAGCAAGAAATTCTCAATTGCAGTGCCTTCAACATTCAAAATGGATGAGGTTCCTGCGGTTGCAGAATCCAAATTGGATGAAACGAAAGTAACAGGAATAGCAGTTGATACGGTAAATAAAACAACAGCAGTTGAGAAAGTAGAGCCAGCGAAAGTTGATAATGCAGCTGCTGAAGCTGTTGATGATGTACAGAAACCAGCTCCTGCAAGAAGTTTGTGGTCAATCTTTTTTATTGCTTTTATCTCAGGATTTGCGGCTTTATTAACGCCTTGTGTTTTCCCAATGATCCCAATGACGGTAAGTTTCTTTACGAAGCAAAGTAAAAGTAGAGCAAAAGGAATTAGAAATGCTGTAATATACGGACTTTCGATTATTGCTATTTATGTAATTTTAGGATTAATAGTAACTAAGATATTTGGTGCAGATGCTTTAAATGCGTTGTCAACAGATGTATGGTTTAACTTGATTTTCTTTGTAATCCTGATCATCTTTGCTACATCATTTTTGGGAGCTTTCGAAATTATGCTGCCAAATTCATGGGCAAACAAAGCCGATCAGCAAGCTGATAGAGGTGGGATAATTGGAATTTTGTTCATGGCTTTGGCTTTGGCAATTGTATCATTTTCTTGTACAGGTCCAATTGTTGGGACTCTATTGGTTGAAGCGGCTTCAAACGGAGGAATTGCTCCAATTGTTGGAATGTTAGGTTTCTCATCAGCTTTAGCTTTACCATTTATGTTGTTTGCAATGTTCCCAGGTTGGTTAAATTCGTTACCAAAATCTGGCGGATGGTTAAATACAGTAAAAGTTGTTTTAGGATTCTTAGAATTGGCTTTGGCATTCAAATTTTTATCAAATGCAGATTTGGTGCTGCAATTACACTTTTTAGAAAGAGAAGTTTTTATTGCGATTTGGATTGCTATTTTTGCGGCTTTGACTTTGTACTTATTCGGAAAAATTACTTTACCGCATGATAGTCCGTTACATCATATTTCAGTAGGAAGATTGTATTTAGGATTGCTTACGCTTGTGTTTACAGTATATTTAATTCCAGGACTTTGGGGAGCACCTTTAAAATTAATTAGTGCATTTCCGCCGCCGCCGCAATATAGCGAAAGCCCGTTTGGTGTAGGAGGAAACTCATCAGTTGGGAATAATAGCACAGGTGCTGTGAAAGGAATGCCGGAAGGCGCTGAATTAGGGCCGCATGGAATTATGGTTTTTCATGATTATGAAGATGGATTAGCGTATGCAAAATCGATCAACAAACCAATTATGTTAGATTTTACCGGTTATGCTTGCGTAAACTGTAGAAAGATGGAGAATAATGTTTGGTCTGAACCAACGATTCTGCCAATTTTAAAAAATGATGTTGTTTTGATCTCTTTATATGTTGATGATAAACGCGAATTGCCAAAGGAGGAGCAATTTGTAACTGCTTCTGGTGATAAAATCATTACTGTTGGTGATAAATGGACGGATTTTATGATCTCAAAATATAAAACGAATACACAGCCTTTGTATATAATTACAGATTTAGAAGGAAATAATTTGAATGCTTCTAAACCAACAATTAGTTATGTAAGCGCAGATGAATATTTGCACTGGCTGAAAGAAGGAATTTCAAACTTTAAATAGTTTAATAAAGAAATATCTTAAATGCTATAATTTGAAAGTTATAGTTATTGTATAAGGAAGAATTTAATTCAAAAAAAAAGCACTCTAAGTTTAAACTTAGAGTGCTTTTTTATTTAAAGGCAAAAGGGAAATTGAATCTTATAAAAACTCTCCGTGTTGAGAGATATCTAATCCTAACTCTTCTTTTTCTTCAGTAACTCTTAGAGGAGTAATTTTATTTACGATAAAGAATAAAGCATAAGAAGCAATAAAAGCAAAGATAGATACCACTACTAATGCTGTTAATTGGTTGATAAACAATGTTGGCGTTCCAAAAACTAAACCTTGGTTGTCTCCAACAGCTGGGTTGATAGCTTTTGAAGCAAACACTCCAGTTAACAGCATACCTACCATACCACCAACACCGTGACAAGCAAATACATCAAGAGCATCGTCAATTTTTCCTTTAGGGAATTTGCTTACTACAAGATTACTTACAATTGCAGCAAATGCACCAATAAAGATAGCGTGAGATATACTTACGAAACCAGCTGCAGGTGTAATAGCAACAAGACCTACAACAGCTCCTATACAAGCACCAAGTGCAGATAATTTGTGACCTAAAATTTTATCCAAGAAAACCCAAGCCATAGCGGCAGCTGCAGCAGCAACAGTTGTTGTTCCTAAAGCTTGTACGGCTAAACCATTTGCTCCTAAAGCTGATCCAGCGTTAAAACCAAACCATCCAAACCATAATAAACCAGTTCCTAACAATACATATGTAATTCTGGCAGGGTTAACTTTTTGAACTTTTCTTTTTCCTAAAAAGATTGCTCCAGCAAGAGCTGCCCAACCTGCACTCATATGTACAACTGTTCCTCCTGCAAAGTCAAGAACTCCCATTTTAAAGAAAATTCCATCAGGATGCCATGTCATATGTGCTAAAGGAGAATATATGAAAATGATAAATAAAACCATGAATAACAAGTAAGCCCAAAAACGTACACGTTCTGCAAATGCACCAGTAATTAAGGCAGGTGTAATGATTGCAAATTTTGCCTGAAATAACGCGAATAACATAAACGGAATTGTTGGTGCAAGGCTCCATGCTGTGCTGGTTCCAACACCTTCAAAGAATAAGTTGTATGATGGATTTCCGATGATTCCTCCAATTGAAGGACCAAAAGCTAATCCAAAGGCAACCACAACCCATAGAATTGTAACTATTACCATTGCCATAAAACTTTGAAGCATTGTGCTGATAACGTTTTTCTTACCTACCATTCCGCCATAGAAAAAACCTAATCCAGGAGTCATTAACAATACAAAAGCCGTCGCAACGATCATCCAGGCAGTATCTCCCGTATCAAATTTTACCGCTTCTGCAGGAATTGGGTTATCTGCTATGATAAAATTTGATATAAAGGTTAGTACTAAAATAGTGATAAGAATCACACTTAAAATAATTTTTCGCATAGTTATTTAGTTTTAAAATTTTTGATAAAAGTATAAAATCATTCAATACCCCATAAAAAAATAGGGGTAAGTGTTTTATTTTTATTGAATTTTCATTTTGACCCCTATAATTTTAAATCTATTTCTTAAAATAAACTTAAAATTTACAATTTGTTAATCGTTGCAACGTGATTTGTACTGTTTGTGGGTTTTGTTAACAAAAAAACGTAAGAATAGTTTTGTTTTTAAGAGTAACTGTGCGTAAATAATTGAAAAATGTTGAAAAAGCAGTTTTATTTGTAAATAAAAAAGGCATCAGATGAATTATTCAAATGATGCCTTTTTGGGAAATAACTAAAGGTTTATTTCTGATTGAACTTTGCCTTAAATTTATCGTTTAATTTGGTTTGAAAAGTTTCTAAAATAATGGTTCTTCCTTGAATAAAAGCGCTCGTTAATTTATTTGTTCTCATATCCAGTGCATCACCTTCGGAGATAAATAAAGTTGCATCTTTACCCGTTTCTAATGTTCCGCAGCTAGTATCAATGCCAAGTAACTTTGCTGTATTTAAAGTTATGAGCTGTACAGCTTTTTCCTTATCTAAACCAAAAGCGGCGCAAGTTCCTGCTAAAAACGGAAGGTTTCTAACACTCATACGTTCATGATCTCCGCTGTTTTCTAATCCTACTACTATACCTTTGTCTGTTAAGATTTTAGCCATTTTATAAGGCAGGTTTACATCTTGATCATCGCTTGTAGGCATGTCATGTACACGTCTTAGTAAAACACCTACGTTGTATTTTTGCAATGCATCAGCTGCTTTGTAAGCTTCAAATCCTCCAACAATAACAATCTTTTTAATTTGATTGTCAACTGCTAATTGAATAGCATCTACAATTTGCTTTTCTTCATCTGCATGAATATAAAGAGTTTGTGTTCCATCAAAAAGACCTTTTGTAGCTTCAAGAACAATATTTCTCTCTTTACTCGAACCTTGATTATAGACTTTAGCATTTATTAAAAATGCATTTATTTCTTCGGCTTGTTTAGGATAATCTTTATTTGCTTCAATTAGTCCGGGTTCAAACCATGAACCAGATCTTTTAAAACTAGATGGAAAATTAAGATGGATTCCGTCATTCTCTTTTACAATAGCATCCTGCCAGCTCCAAGCATCTAATTGAACAATAGAAGACGTTCCTGAAATCCTGCCGCCTCGTGGCGTAACCTGTGCGATTAAAATGCCATTTGGACGAACGGTTTCAACAACCTTAGATTCTGAATTATAAGCAATAATACTTCTTACATTCGGATTAAAACTTCCAATTTCTTCTTGATCGTCTGATGATTTTACAGCATCAATTTCGACTAATCCTAAAGTGGTGTTTGCAGCTATAAATCCTGGGTAAACGTGTTTCCCACTGGCATCGATAGTCGTATCATAAGCGTTGGCAGCTAATCTGATCGTTGTTGCATCTGCCACCAAGGTAATTTTTCCGTCTTTAAATCCAATAGCACTATTTTGAATTACGTTACCATTGCCTAAATGTGCAGTGGCATTTAAAATCAAAACAGATTTAGTTTGTTTTGATGCCGGAATTTGCTGTGCATATATTGAAACAGAAGCAAAAAAAACAGGCAGCAGTTTATAAATATATTGATGTATCATGTTGTCTTTTTTTATTATTTTGAAATTTTTAAAAGTTTTATAACTGTTCTAAAGTGTCACAGTGATATTCTTTTTTTTCTTTTCGTGTTGGCTGCTGTGTGCTGTTTCCTTTGTTTTTTTCTTGCAGCATTTGTCCAATCAATTCATTTCTTTCTTTTGTAATTGCCAATTGTTTTTGTGCATCTTTTTCAAGATCAAAATAGACAACTCCTTCGATGATTGTTTTTTCTGCTTTAGCATAAATAGATAATGGATTTTCGCTCCACAATACGACATCTGCATCTTTACCGACTTTTAAACTTCCTACTTTATCATCGATGTGTAATAATTTAGCAGGATTTAGAGTTACAAACTTCCAAGCTTCTTCTTCAGAAATGTTCCCGTATTTAACTGCTTTTGCAGCTTCTTGATTCAATCTGCGAGACATTTCGGCATCATCTGAGTTGTAAGCAACTACCAATCCTTCATTGTGCATAATTGGTCCGTTAAACGGAATAGCATCATTTACTTCAAATTTATAAGCCCACCAATCAGAGAACGTCGAAGCACCAACACCGTGTTCCTTCATTTTGTCAGCTACTTTGTAACCTTCAAGAATATGGGTAAATGTATTTACTTTGAAATTAAATTTTTCGGTAACATTCATTAACATTAAAATTTCAGATTCTACGTAAGAGTGGCAGGTAATAAAACGTTCTTTATTTAAAATTTCTGCAATGGTTTGCAATTCTAAGTCAACTCTTGGCGCTTTTCCTTTTTTAGAACCGGTATTGAATTTTTTCCAGTTTTCATCGTATTCTTTAGCAAGCTGAAAATAATCGGTAAAAACTTGTTCAACTCCCATTCTGGTTTGTGGAAAACGAGTAGGATTATCAATCCCCCAATTGGCTTGTTTTACATTTTCTCCCAAGGCAAATTTGATAAACTTAGGCTGATTTTTATACAACATTTCGTCTGGAGAAGAACCCCATTTCCATTTTACAATTGCAGAGCGACCACCAATAGGGTTTGCTGATCCGTGTAATAATTGCGAAATGGTTACACCTCCTGCAAGATCTCTATAAATATTAATGTCTTCAGAGTTTACAACATCTTGAATGGTAACTTCTGCAGTAGAATTATGTCCGCTCTCATTCACACCTTTTGAAATGGCAATATGAGAGTGCTCGTCGATAATACCGCTTGTAATATGCTTGCCTTTTGCATCAATAATAGTTGCAGAAGCGTCAGAGAGATTTTTGCCAACAGCAGCGATTTTTCCGTTTTTTATTAAAACATCAGTTTCTGTTAGAATCCCATCTTTTTCATTCGTCCAAACAGTAGCATTTTTAAACAATAAAGTTTGTGCAGTTTGTTTTTTAGCATCTCCAAAAGCAATATTAGGATACGTTACAGGGATAACACTATTAGGTTTCTCTACTTTAGCAGAATCTTTTACAGCAACAAACGGACTTGTTTTTACTGCATTCCAAACTAATTCATCTCCATTAGATAAAACTGCTTTTCCAGACAAACTCTCTAGTTTTTCAATAAATCCTGTTAAACGTGTAAAAGTAGATTTAGTAGAATCTGCTGGTTTAATAACTAGAGAAATCCAATTTTTAGAAACTCCAAAAGTTGTTTTTAGTTTTTTGGCATCAACGGTAGTTATTTCAGATTTCGGACTATCGGCAGTTCCGTTAATTTTCCATTTGTAGCTGTCTTTTCCAATAGTTAAATCATAATTGCCGCGAATATCTTTTGCATTAATATCGGTTACTATAAATTTATTTCCTTGAACCCAGTTTTCAAATAAGATTGTTTTTTCGTCAAAAACTTCTCCCGAAGTAATAATGAAATTGGCATAACTGCCTGTTTTTAAACTTCCAACTTCATTGCTTTTTCCTAAAATTGCTGCAGGAATTGTAGTTAGTGCTTCTAATGCTTTTGTTTTATCAAAACCATATTTAATGGCTTTTAAAAGATTAGGTTTAAAATCTTCTATTTTTTTTAGCTTGTCTGTAGTCAAGGCAAAAACAATTCCGTTGTCCGAAAGCACTTTTAAGTTCGTTGGAGCTTGATTCCAAAAACGCATATCAGCCAGTTCAATCTGATTGGATAAATAAGGATTTGTGACATCGTAAGCTTCTGGAAAACTTATTGGGATAATAAATTTAGCATTTGTGTTTTTAATTTCTTCTATTCTTTCAAATTCATTACCGCTTCCTTTTAGAATATAGTTTAAACCAAATTCTTTGGCAATTTTTGATGCTCTTAAGCTGTTTAACTTATCTTCTGAAGTAAAAATTTGAACTAGTTTTTCATTGTTTGCCAATGCTTCTAAAGATAAATCTTTGGTTTCAGAATTTCCTTTTTTGTACCAATCCAAATCTAAATACATTTGGCGTAACAATGCCATCATACCCATTAGCGAGCTTGGATAAGCTTGGTTGGTCAGTGCACTTCTGGTAAAGGCAAAATGGTTGGTCAATTTGTTGGCAATAATTTGTTTGCTGTTGTCAGTATTGTTTAAAGCAACCAAAGCGCCAGTTCCTTGAGCAACTCCATCTGGAATATGGGTTCCAACAACTCCAAAACCTGCTTTTAATAATTCTTCGGCTTTAGGCTGGTCGTATTTAAAAGTTTCATATGAGTTTACTTCTGGAAGTATACTTTCGTTCCAATAATAACCCGTTTTTTTGGTGTCATACAAAGGACTGCGGTCACGTCCTCGGGTCAAGTTGGATTTTGGTTTTTCTACTCCAAAAGAAGTATAAATATCAATAAACGAAGGATAAATTGTTTTTCCTGTAAGATCTATTGTAATACTGTTTTTAGGAATCGAAATTGTATTTCCAACAGCAACAACTTTACCGTCTTGAATAAGTAAGGTTCCTTTTTCGATTTTTTGCGTTGGAGTTACATAAATCGTTGCATTTGTGAATACCGTGTAGTTTTTAATTTTGTTATGTACACTTTCGTTAACAGGGAAATAATCTTGGGCATGTATTTTTGTTAAAAATATGCTCAAAAAGAGTAGGAGTAAGGTTTTTTTCATGGATAATAAGGCTAATTTTTCATAAAAATAACAATTATTAGTATTTAACCAAGTGTAAAATTTAAAAAGTGTTTTTTTGTTAGGTAGAAATTAATAACTGGCTCGGTTAAAATAAAAGTTTAAAATTTATGTAATAAAATATTTACAAAAAAATAAAGGTTTTCAATTAAATTAAATACTTTTACTTTTCATTAAAGATATTATGCTGGTAAAAGTTTACGGAAGTGCTGTTTTTGGAGTGGAAGCAACAACGATTACGATCGAAGTGCATATGGATAAAGGAATTGGTTATCATTTAGTTGGTCTTCCTGATAATGCAATTAAAGAAAGCAGTTTTAGAATTGCAGCAGCGCTTAAAAACAATGGATTAAGCTTACCTGGAAAAAGAATCACAATAAATATGGCGCCCGCCGATCTTCGTAAAGAAGGTTCTGCATACGATTTACCATTGGCTATGGGGATTTTGGTTGGTTCAGATCAAATAAAAGCACCAGAAATTGAACAGTATATTATTATGGGTGAACTTTCTCTTGACGGAAGTTTACAACCTATTCGCGGCGCTTTGCCTATTGCTATAAAAGCAAAAGAAGAAGGATATAAAGGCTTTTTTCTGCCCATTCAAAATGTAAAAGAAGCGGCTATTGTTGCTGGTTTAGATGTTTACGGTGTTTCTAATTTACAAGAAATAATTGATTTTTTTGGTGGAAAAGGTACTCTTGAACCAACAGTAATTGATACTCGAGAGGAATTTTACAAAACACTAGATTTTCCTGAACATGATTTTTCTGATGTTCGTGGACAAGAAAGTATAAAACGCTGTATGGAAATTGCAGCGGCAGGAGGGCATAATATTATTTTAATTGGTCCGCCCGGAGCTGGTAAAACGATGCTTGCAAAACGTGTTCCGAGTATTTTGCCTCCGATGACATTGCGAGAAGCACTTGAAACTACTAAAATTCATAGTGTTGCCGGAAAGTTAAAAGAAGTAGGTTTAATGAATCAACGGCCTTTTAGAAGTCCGCATCATACTATTTCGAATGTAGCACTTGTTGGAGGAGGAAGTTATCCACAGCCTGGAGAAATTTCGATGGCACATAATGGTGTTTTGTTTTTAGATGAATTACCAGAGTTTAAGCGTGATGTTTTAGAAGTAATGCGTCAGCCGTTAGAAGATCGTGAAGTAACAATTTCAAGAGCGAAATTTACCGTAACTTATCCCTCATCATTTATGCTTGTGGCAAGTATGAATCCAAGTCCGAGTGGTTTTTTTAATGATCCAAGCATGCCGAATACTTCATCGCCGCACGAAATGCAGCGTTACATGAGCAAAATTTCTGGACCATTATTAGATCGAATCGATATTCATATTGAAGTTACTCCAGTTCCATTTGATAAATTAGCCGACGATCGTAAAGCCGAAAGTAGTGTCGAAATTCGTAAGCGTGTTACAGCAGCGCGTGAAATTCAAACCAAACGTTTTGAAAACGTAGAAAACATTCATTACAATGCACAAATGAGCAGTAAGCTCATTCGGGAGTTTTGTGCTTTAGACGAACAATCTAAAGTACTTTTAAAAACAGCTATGGAACGATTAAATCTTTCTGCAAGAGCTTACGATAGAATTTTGAAAGTAGCCCGCACAATTTCCGATTTAGATAATTCAGAAAATATAATTTCGCAGCATATCGCCGAGGCAATTCAATATCGAAGTTTGGATAGAGAAGGATGGCTGGGATGATTTTAGATTTCAGGTTTTAGATTGTAATACTTTGGATGAAAATTTTGGCAGAGGTTCTATAATCTTGTCAATTCTGAGGAACGAGAAATTGCATTAGAAACTCGACAACAGCGCGTGCTCAGCGTTTCTGATTTCTCGTTCCTCGAAATGACAAACTTTAGTATAATTCAATAAAATCCTCAATATGTATTTCCTCCAAAAAAAAACAGCATCGTGCGAAATTTGTGAAACCAATATCTGAGAATCTAGATATGAGTTACTTCTTGAATTGGAATTAAAATAAAATGAATAAAACTTAAAAAAGTTGTGAGGAGTTGATGTTTGTAAAAAGTAGATTGAAGAAATTAATCAGCTGAAAATAATGGATAAAATGCATTAGTAAATGATGTTTATTTTGGATAAACTTAGTTAATTAAGAAATATGGCATTACTATTAATAAAAAATGTAAGATATTGCTGTATAGAGATTTATCCTTTTGGCAAAGCAAATATTGTTAATTAATAGTTAATAAAGTAAGATTTTTTTTAGCATTAAGCGAATAATTTTAATTTTTGTAAAAGGTTAACCAAAAATATTTGTAAAATTTAAATCAATTTAATTATGAAAAAATTAGTATTTACCGCTCTTTCGGTGGTAGCGTTTAGTGGTACAATAATGGCGAATACAATCAATGTAGAGTCTGAAGTAGATTACACTCTTTATACAACTAGTTGCACAGATGTGTATCATAGTACTTACATTGAATTTGTAGATGCAGGTTTACCTTATGATGCTCCTGGTGAAGCTTGGGCAGCTTATAAAGAGTGTATGGGGCATTAAAAATTATTGATATTAATAATCCGTTTAGATATTTAGTCTAAACGGATTAAAATTAAATTTTATGAAATATAAGTATATTGTTTTTTTCTTTTTTTCTTTTGCATTAACTGCTCAAAATCTAGCCAAAGTAAATTATATAGTTTTACCTGAGGGAGGCTCTTTGGAAAAAAATGAAGTCGTCGTAAAAAGTAAATTGCGTGTGGATGGGATTGATGAAGAACTCAAGAAATTAGAGTATGAGTTATTGATAAAAAATAACAAATCTTTTTTTTATCTAATTTCTGCATTGGATATTAATGAAAGGATTACAAGAATAGCTAAGATGTTTGCTGGAAAATATGATTATTATAGGGATAATGATAAAAAGACAGTTTTAAAAGTTATTGATTTTTCTGGAGAAACCTTTAATGTGTTATCGGAAGTAGATAATAATTGGCAACTTACAAATGAAACTAAAACAATAAATGGTTATTTATGTTATAAAGCATTAATACAAAAAAAAGTTCCTATGAAAAAAACAAATAATAGGATAGAAGTGATAGCTTGGTATTGCCCAACTATACCATTAAGTTATGGACCAAAAGAGTTTGGAGGATTACCAGGTTTGATATTAGAATTGCACGACGATAAAATAGTCTATTTAGTCTCAAAAATAGATATAAATTCAAATTTGGATATTAAGATTAATGAAGTAAAAGGAAAGATAATTACAGA
This sequence comes from Flavobacterium oncorhynchi, assembly GCF_002217355.1. GTDB lineage: Bacteria > Bacteroidota > Bacteroidia > Flavobacteriales > Flavobacteriaceae > Flavobacterium > Flavobacterium oncorhynchi. The sequence goes on from NZ_MUHA01000017.1 coordinate 90,401, forward strand.
AGAAAGTTTTGATAAGATAGTAGAGCAGACTCATCAGAATAATATGAATGCTATGCCAAAATAATGTTTGTAAATGATTCGTTATATACTATTCTTGCTTTTTTCGACTATTTCTTTTTCTCAAACTAAAAGCTTTATAGGTGTGGTTTCTGACGACATAAATAAACCATTAGAATCAGCAAATGTAATTGCTAAGCCATTACAGGAAAAAGCAAGTCTCAAATTTTCTATTTCAGATAGCAAAGGGCGTTACCGTTTAGAACTCGATAAAGAGGTGAGGTATGAGATTACGGTTTCTTATATTGGGTTTGTAGAAGAAGTACTTATATTAGAACCTGAATCGGATAAAATGTCTCATGATTTTAAATTAAAAACCACTGGCGAAAATCTTAAAGAAATTGTGATTAAACATGATTTTAAACCAATTATAGTAAAAAAAGACACCTTGATTTTTGATGTGAAGGCTTTCTCAAATGGGAGTGAACGCAAAATGAAAGAAATATTGGAAAAATTACCAGGTGTAGAAGTAGATAAAAATGGGACAGTAACAGTACAAGGAAAAAAGGTAACGAAAATGCTAGTGGAAGGGAAATCTTTTTTTGGTGGTGGATCGAAATTAGCAGTAGAGAATATTCCAGCAGACGCACTCGATAAAATTGAAGTAATTGATAATTTTAATGAGGTAGGATTTATGAAGCAAGTTTCAGATAGTGACGATCTTGCTATGAATGTAAAGTTAAAGGAAGATAAGAAAAAATTTGTTTTTGGTGATGTACAGGCAAGTGCAGAAGTGGGTACTGAGGATAATGGTTTTTATTTGGCACATGCCGCTTTGTTTTATTATGCTCCAAAGACCAATATTAGTTTCATTGGAGATGCCAATAATATAGGTAAAAGTACTTTTACTTTTGATGATTTAATGCGTTTTGGAGGAGGCTTTAGTAGTTTTCTTTCAGGAAGAAAAGCACTAACTAATTTGCGTACTTTTTCTAATGATAATATAGATGTAGTTCAAAGCAAATCACAATTTAGCGCCTTTAATTTTAGTCATGATTTCTCACCAAAATTTACTTTGTCCGGATTCGGAATATTTTCTAAAGTTTTTACGGTTTCGAGGATAGATAATACTATTGAATATCTGAATAACAATAGTACAGTTGATTATGAAAATAAAACAAGAAACGTAGATAATACTGCTGTTTTAGGAATAGGAAATGTAAAACTAGACTATTCTCCCACAACTAAAGAAAAATGGTATTATAACGGCCAATATCAGTCGAGTACTAATGATTTGACAAGTGTTTTGAATTCTGTAACAGATTTAGGTTCAAGTATTTTTGAAACAATCAATAAAGCTGACAATGCATCAGTAAAACAATACATGGAATGGCATAAAAGTTACAATGAGCACCACACAACGACCTTTGTAGTCAATCAGGCTTATGATAAAATTACTCCCACAAATAATTGGTTTACAAATGAACCTTTTTTGCAGGGATTAATACCATTAATTGAAGATGAAAGTTATATTATTAATCAAGTAAAAAGATCAGAGGTAAATAGTATTGATGCTCTTTTTAAACACTATTGGATTATTAATAATTTTAATCATTTGTATACTAATATTGGTAATAATTTTGAAAAGTCTAATTTTAAAACTTCCGAAAAACAAATTTTAACGGATGGTTCCATTAATGATTTTGCAACAGCTGGTTTTGGAAATAATATTAGTTATAAATTAAATGATGCGTATGTTGGTCTAGAGTATAAATTTAAGATAGGAAAATGGGTAAATAAGCCTGGGGTTTATTTACATTGGTATCAGTTAAATACAATTCAAAATGATGGCAATTATAATGTTTCAAAAGTATTGTTTCAGCCACAATGGAATAGTGATTATGAGTTTAATAAGTCAGAGACTTTAAGTTTTGCTTATAAATTAGAAAATAAATTTCCAGACGTAAATCAATTGGCAAATAAGTATACTCTTGAATTTTACAATGCAGTCTATAAAGGTAATGCACTATTAGGAAACGAAAAGTATCATTCTGCGAGCTTGCGTTATTCAAAAATGAACACATACAGAGGGATTATTTGGAACGGAATGCTAAATTATTCTAAGAAAGTAAAAGTGATTCGAAATGAAACTCAATTGGATGGGATAGATCAATTTAATACTCCAATTTTAACTGATAATCCAGAAACGAATATTGGTTTTAATGGTTTTGTCTCTAAAAGAATCTATCGATTTAATTTGAAATTAAATACGAGGTTATCAAGGTTTACTTACTCACAAACTTTAAATGATGTTACCACAAATAATAAAAGGAATAATCAAGATATTGGTTTGATTTTTAAAACTGCATATAAAAAATGGCCAGATTTTAGTATTGGTTACAGCAAAGGCTTTAGTGATTTTTCAGGTTTAACAATATCTAAATATGAAACAGATGCCATAACAACTGCACTTGAAGTTACCTTTTTTAAATTTTGGAAGTATAAGATTGATTATGAGTATTTAAAAAACACAAATAATGCCAAGCAGTCTAATTTTTACGATATCGCGAATACATCACTTTTTTATCAAAAGAAAAATAAACCATTAGGTTTTGAATTATCAGTTAATAATTTGTTCGATATTAAAAAGAAAAATAGCTACTCATTTTCGGACTATATGATTAGTGAACAAAATACATATATTCTGCCTCGAGCTATTTTATTTTCGATAAACTATAAGCTTTAGTGAAACCATTCCTGTTACAAATGTACTAGTCAAAATTAATTTAAAGTTTTCCAGATTTAGTTCTTTACTAAGTTCTTCCATCTTTAGTTCGTTTTATTTTAATTTTTAATAAAATAGACTATCTCAGTTTTAAGCTATATATTATTAATAGTTATTAAAGTAGCCCGCACAATTTCCGATTTAGATAATTCAGAAAATATAATTTCACAGCATATAGCCGAGGCGATTCAATATCGAAGTTTGGATCGTGATGGATGGTTGGGGTAATTGACTTTAGATTGTAATACTTTGTACAGAAAACTTTGTCAAAGTTCTGCGTAATCTTGTCATTCCGAGGAACGAGGGATCTTCATCAGAAACTCGACAACAGTGCGTGCCCAGCGTGTGTGATTTCTCTTTCCTCGAAATGATAAAATTTAATATAATTCAATAAAATCCTCTATATGTATTTCCTCCAAAAAAACAGCATCGTGAGAAACTACAATTAAAGTTCCTTTGTATTCATTAATTGCAGCCGTCAAAATTTCGATATTTTGAATATCAAGATTGTTTGTAGGTTCATCCAAAATAATGATATCTGGAGCTTGATCATTAATCGTTAAACAACAAAGCATCAAACGCATTTTTTCACCTCCGCTTAAAGCCGAGCTGGATTTATTCCAATCATTTTGTAAAAACAGAAACTTGTTCAGTTTCATTTTTATATCATGTTCCTGTAAACCCGAAACATTAAATTTTTGAGCCTGTTCATAAACCGAAATTCCATTTTCGATAAGTGAATAATCTTGATCGATATAAATAATTTTCGAATCGGCTTTGTAAATTGTTCCTATTTTGGGATGCAATTCACCCATGATTATTTTAATCAAAGTTGTTTTTCCAGAGCCATTTAAACCTTTCAGCGCCACACGCTCACCACTTAGAATTTGGAAACTGAGCGGTTCTTTCCATAGCAAATGATCTTCGTAACTGTGGTTAATAGCAGCTGCAGAAAAAAGTGTTTTGCCTTTATGCAAATCTGTTTTGGCAAAGCCAAATTTCATTTGATCAATATCAGGTAAAGAGGATCGTAATTCCTGTAATTCGTTTGATATTCCACTAATCTTTTCAGCATGAATACCTTTCGTTTTAGCGGTACTGTTTTCGGCATTGTTGCGCAAAGTATTCATCATAATTCGAGAAACTCCAGCTTTCTTTTGCTTCTTTTCACCGCGGGAATCAAGTTTGTTTTGACGTTCGAGCGTTTCTCGTTCTTTCTCTTTTGCTTTGCGTAAAGCTTTTTCTTTACCCTGAATATCTTGGCTTAAAGCATTGTTTTCAATACGTTTTTGTTCAGTATAAAAATCGTAGTTACCGCCATAAATCGTAATTCCGTATTTTGATAATTCGTAAACCGAATGCAATAAATTAAGCAGTTTTCGATCATGACTTACAACAATCAAAGTTGAAGAAGTACTTTTTAGAAAATTGTATAGCAATTCTCTTCCCGAAACATCTAAATGATTACTTGGCTCGTCAAGTAAAACAAGTTCAGGCTGATGAATTGAAATTCCGGCTAGAAAAACTTTTGTTTTTTGTCCGCCGCTTAGTGTTTCCAATTTTTGATTCCAATTTAAATCCTGCAATTGCCAATATTGCAGTGCTTCATTACAGCGATCTTCAATTGTCCAGTCGTCGTTTAAAGTGCTGAGATTTTCTTCGGAAACATTTCCGTTAAGAATTTCCTGAAGCGCATTCATTTTATCTTCAACCTGTAAAGCCTGAGCAATACTAAGATGATTAAACTGTCCGAATATTTGCGGCAGATAATATGGCTTAGAATCGGTTTTTAATATTCCGTCAGCAGGTTGTAATTCACCTGCAATAATTTTTAATAATGTCGATTTTCCAACGCCGTTGCTTCCTATTAAAGCAATTTTTTCGCGAGGATTAACGGTAAAAGTGATTTTATCAAACAGCAAATCTTTGTTTGAATGCAGGTATGAGATATTTTGTAAAATAACCATAATTTCTTTCTTTAAGGAATAAACAAATGAGCAAGCCTTTTGAGGCTTACCTTAAAATTGTCCGAAAGAAATTTTTAATCACATAGAGTTTGTGCGGTTTATTTAGTGTGGCAAAGATATAAAAAATATTTTTTAAGATTTGAATTCCAGATTATTCAAATTTTAAATTGGCATTTTTAGACATTAGATAGGAAGTGAGTTTTTTTATTTTTCCGTTTTCCATTTCAAAAACATCACAAAAAACGGCATCCAGTTTGTTACCGTTTTTCATGTTTCCTTGAACAGCACCTTCGGCAATCACGATATTATTTTCTTCGATTAATTTTATAATCTGAATCGTTGGACTGCCAATAAAATTGTCATTTTCAATTTCTTTATCAAAAGCTTCTTTACCCACATGCCGGTATATTCCAGGCATTTCCCAAACTACATCATCAGTCAGACAGGCAAGAATTCTTTGATGGTCGCTTACCATAAAAGCAGCCATATATTCGTTTATGGTTTGTTTATTTGATGTCATGATTCGTAAAATGATAAATGAATAGAAATCTAAATTTACAACTTTTTAGAAATATTCCAGAAACTCATTTTTCTTCGTGTAACAAAGCCTAGTTTTTCATAGAGTTTTATGGCTCCAAGATTAGTTTCGACAACGTGTAAAAACGGAATTTTGCCTTCATCAAAAATATTGTTTACAACATGCGAAGTCAGTTGTTTGGCGTAACCTTTTCCGGTATGATCTGGATGTGTTATAATGGCGCTGACTTCGGTAAAATTATTCATTTTCATTCTTTCGCCGGCAATTGATATTAACTTTCCACTGGAGAGAATTCCGTAATAACTGCCTAATAAAAATGTATTGGTTTTAAAATATCCGGGTTGAACCAAATTTACCAATTCAAATAATTCTTCTTTATGTTCTTCGGTAAGTTTAATGATTTCATTATCAAATGTTATTTGAATTTTCTCACGAACAATCATTTGAAGACAAACGAGTTCCTTGGCAATTTTTAAAGTGTCACCAATTTTAGGCTTTTTGCCAACAATAAAGAAATTTTCGCATAATGAAGCATATTTGCGTGCTGATTCTAGAGTGTTCTCAAGTTCCAAAAATCCTCCAAACGGACAATAATCAGGATTATAAAACTTGGTTCCGTTATACTCTAAAGCAAATTTTTGATGACTTTCAGATAATGAATTCCAAACGGGATTGTCTAATTTGCTTTCTTCAGTAATTTTCATTTTTATTATTTGCTTTGGGGATAAAAGAATTTAAAAGAATTTGAAACGGCAGGATGTAAAATTGTACCGTGATTCTCCTCTGGGAAATAATCAAAATAGACTTTTATATTTTTGCTCTGAGATGCTTTTATTTTTTCTGCCAATAGATTAGCGTCAACTTCCATGACACGCGGAATTTCTGTAGGCGTAAGTCCTTCTTTGCCTACTGCAATATAAATCTCTGTTTTCTGTTTGAAATTTTCCGAAAGAATTTCTGGATTCTGATTTAAAATAGAACCATTATTCCACCATAAACTCGGACTTACGATTACGTATTTATTAAATAGTAATGGTTTTTTGAATAAGATTTCTGTTTCCAGTAACCCTCCAAGAGATTGTCCGATAATGGTTTTGGAATGGTTGGTTTTGTATTTTTTATCAATAAAAGGCTGTAATTCTTTTTCGATAAAAGCAATAAATTTATCCGAATGCCCCGTTGTTGGAAATCGGTTTTTATCATTTTGAACAGTTGTAGGAAAAGTAAAATCTCTTCTTCGATCTAAGGTTGCAATACCTACAACAATCGATTTTGGAACTTGATTGATCCATTCAAAACTATTAAATTGTACTAAACCTGAGATATGGATAAAATCTTCATCTGCAGAGCCATCCAATAAATAAATTACAGGATATTTCGTGGTGTCTTTTGTTGTGTAGCCTTCAGGAAGATAAATGTTTAAAATTCGATTTTCGCCTAATTCTTTCGATTGTATTTCATCAATAACCCCAAGTACAAATGGTTTGCTGGCGTCTGTCGATTTTGATTTGGTATTCTGGCTGAAAATAGAAATTGAAAAAAGGAATAAGAGGATTGAAGTAGAGAAATTGTTCATTGTTTAAAGGAAATAGTATAAAGACGAAAGTTACGATTTTATTTTTTGAAGCTTTCGTCTTTATACTATTTTAATGACTTTTTTTATTTTTTTGCAAAAATTTCATCCAAGCCTTCAAGAGCAATTGTGAAACCTTCTTTGAAGCCCATTTCGATAATCTTTTCTAGATCAGATAATTTATCGTGTTTAATGGCAATATCTACAATTGTTGAATTTCCTTGCTCAGAAAAGTTAACGGTCCAGTCAGAACGTGGGAAATCTGCGTTTAAGTTTCCTTCGTTATCACTAAAAGCATCTAGATATTTAAAATTAGTTTTAGGCGTTATCGATATAAAATCGGCTATTGCCCAGTGTTCTTCGCCTTCTGGTCCTACCATAGCATAAAGTCTACGGCCGCCTTCTTTAAATTCCATGCTTTTTGTTCTGGCTTTCCAAGGAGCTGGCGCCCACCATTGATCTAGGATTTCTGGTTCTGTCCATGCCGACCACACATTTGCTAGAGAAGCATTAAACTCACGTTTTACATTTACGGTGCTATTTTCTTTGTCTACAGTAAAATTCATTAATAGATTAGATTTCATTTTCTTTAGATTTTAGATTTATTACTATTTTTTGACTCTGTTTTTATTTTTGTGTTTCAAAGATTTTGTCCAAACTTTGCATAGTGGCTGTAATTCCTTCTTTGAACCCCATTTCGATTATTTTTTCTAATTCCTCCAAGCTATCTCGTTTAATTGCAATATCAACAACCGTCAGATTCCCTTTTTCAGAAAACGTTAAATCCCAATATGAGCTTCCAAAAGCTGAATTTGGATTTCCATCAGCATCACAAAAGGCAGCTGAATATTTAAAGTTTGTTTTTGGAGAGATAGAAGTATAATCAAAAGAACTCCATCGTTCTTCGCCTTCCATACCAACCATAGCATACAGTCTTCGTCCGCCTTCTTTAAAATCCATACTTTTTGTTTTCGATTTAAATGGAGCGGGCGCCCACCATTGATCTAAAATTTCGGGCTCGGTCCATGCCGACCAAACGTTTGATAAAGGAGCATTAAATTCACGTTTTATGTTTACCGTTTTGTTTTCTTTATCTACAGTAAAACTCATTGCTAAATTAGATTCCATTTTCTTTAGATTTTAAGTTCATTAATACTTGATCTAATTGACTGAAACGGCTTTCCCATATTTGTTTAAATTGTTCAAGCCATTGATCAATTTCTTTCATTTTGTCAATTTTGAGTTGATAATAAATTTCTCTTCCCATCTTAGTTTCATTCAACAATTCGCATTCGTTAAGAATTTTAATGTGTTTAGAAACTGCTTGTCTTGTTGTATTAAATTGTTCTGCAATTGCATTGGGTGTTAATGCATTAGAAGCAATTAAAACCAGAATTGCTCTTCGGGTTGGGTCAGCAATGGCTTGAAAAATATCTCGTTTCATTTTTTAATTATTTAAATAAGCAACTAATCAGTTGCAAATATACGCAACTTTTTGGTTGCGCAATATGAATTTTGACTTTTTTTTACCTCACAACTACAAAATATAGTAAAACAGAGCAGAATGAAATGCTGTAAAACAAGCAGAGGCTCACTGTATTAAGTGAGCCTCTGCTTAAATCTAAATGTAATGTTTTTGTAAATCTATAAAATTATTCTTGCTGAATCCATTTGTATTTTCCGTTTTCCAAATAAATTATTCCACCGCCGCAGCTTTCTTCGGCGTGAATAAATATTCCGTCATTTAGCAGTTTTATTTTGTCTTCTTCTTTGATTTCTTCATCTGCAAGTATATCGCCATTTTCGCCTACGTTATCCCAGTACAATTCATTTTTGGGTGCTTTTTCAAATATTCCAGCCCAGTCGATCTCATCAAAACCTTGATCCAAAATGTCATTTCCCATGCCAAAATAATCGGTTTTATTTCCGTGCCCGAAAATGATTCTCAAACCGCTTTTTCCATTTTTAGTGCTTCTTACAATTTCAACAGTTTCATTTAAACCATCTCCATCAAGATCACATAAAATTTTATTTGTCTTATGTTTTTTTGATAATACGATTGTATCAGCAGTATTTTTGATTTCTGTTTTTTCCGTTTTTTGAAGTGTATCTTTTTTCGTAGTTACAGTTGAGTCAGCCGGTTGTTTATCTTCTTTTTTGCAAGAGATAAAAAGGAGTGTGGCGATAATTAAAATTCTAAATTTCATATTTTGTTTTTTAACTACTTCTATTTTAAGTTAAATGGGATTATTATCTGAATTTATTTCGAACAATAATATCTTTAATTTTTGCTTTTAAATCTTCGCCCGTATCATAAACCATTTGTTCGTTGTTAGGAAAAGGAACTGCGCGTTTTGTAAAATAACTAATATAGTTATCGTCGCAGGCATTTCTGTCGCCTTTGTAAGTCGAGTAAATATTCTCAAAGAAATATTCGCTGGTTACAGGAAATGATTGAAGTAATTGATTTGTTCTTACATCAACATAATCTACAACTGCAGTAACTTGACAAGACTTAAATTGTCTAAATTCGTAAACATTTGCGCGAAGCATTCTGTAATTATCCACTTTTATTTCCTTGCCCAAACTGTCTTTTACAGGTCTCCCTCGACTGTCTAAAAGTGTTTTCATACCATCTTTAATCTGTCTTTCCTTTATAAATTCTTTCTCCTTAATTTGTTCTGGTGAAATATTTATTTGTCTAAAATTGATTATTAAGCTGTAATCGTAAGTAACATTTTTTTGTCGGGCGCTGTGGTAAACGGTCCATTTATCATTTAGTCCGTACGTTTTAAAATCCAATAAATCGTCTTGAAGCATTTTCGGAATCACCATATTGGTTTGATTTTTAGCATAAACATCTACAAAATCAGTTCCTTTAAACAGTGCGTCTTCCATTAGTTTTTTAGCATTCTTATAGTTTGGACTAATGTTTTCTAAATACGTTAAATCGTCATAGGCTTTTCTATAATCAAGTTTATTGTTTGATTTTAAAAGAGTCAAAGCATTTTCGTATAAATATCTGGTAAGAGCAATTTTACTGCTTATAATTTGGTTTGAATAGTTATCAAAAGAAAAAGAAGCATTTTTTCCCTGTTTTAATAACGGAAGAGGTAATAACGGTCTTATTTTTTCCTGACGGTTATTCAATTGTAAATAGGTATTGTAAACACGTTCAGCATTTGTAGGAGTAGCTTCTTTAATCATTAAATCAAGATCACGAAGATCTCTTTCTTTGGCTTTTGCAAAAGCTTCTTCTAGTAAATACACATAATCTTGTTTTCCTTTTGAATCTTTTTTTGTTCTCAAAGCTTCAACTGCGCGATCAATAGCACCGTCATAATTACCATCGCTTATTAAAGCCTGAGTTGTTTTTACGCCGCACGATGATAGAATTAGAAAGAATATAGAGAATAATAAAGTAGTTTTTTGCATAGTATTTTTTTGAAAGTGCAAATATATTTCATTTAATTTTCAACAACCATGCCTTTTTTTAATTTATTTTAAGGAGCAGAGCTTTATGTTTTTACAAGAACTTTTAGTCCCGCTTTCGCCTTTATCTCTGTGAAGATATTGGCTAAAATGAAGTTCAACGAACAAAAATTAAAATATATCTTTAGTGAAGTAATCGGGACTAGATTAGGACGTTTGTTGTTTTACAAGAAATAAAAGTTTTTATGTATTTTTTGACGGTTTTATTTACCCGCCATATGAAGTGCAATTCGATTTCCTTCGCAGTCTTTAAATTCTGCAACCCAGCCAAATTCTCCATTTGATGTTACTGGAAATAAAATTTCGGCGCCATTTTTTACCGCTAAATCTAAAGTTTCATTGATATTATTTGTTGCAAAATATATCAGCGTTCCATTTATTGTAGGATTGTATATTTCGCCTTGTGCCAATGCTCCCGAAATTCCGCTTTCGTTTTCTGAAACAGGAAAAAAAGCCATTTCGTTTCCATGAATAACATCTCGTTCAAAATCAAAATTAAATACAGCCGAATAAAATTGTATTGCTCTTTCGATATCGAGTACCGGAATTTCAAAATAAACAACTGGATTTGATTTGTTTGTCATGATTTTCTAATTTTTATCTGATACACAATTTCCCAAAAAATAATAGATAAAAGAGCATTTGTAAATATGGCTGTTTTAACTAAGTAAGGATCATAATTTGAAAGCAAATGTAAATTGGCAAACTGCACTGCTAAAAATAATGCTAATGCGGCAATGGCAATAGAACAAATTATGTTTAGCAGTGGTTTCCATTTTAATCCTAAAAAAGCATAAATACAATTTAAAACCGCAAAACCGCAGCCCATAGTTATATAAGGATCCGTTTTTAATATTTCGCCAAGTGATAGAAAAAAATGAGTTGAGGTAAGGTATAAAAAGAATAAAATGGAATAAAGCAGAATTCGTATTTGTAGTTTCATTTTTGTTGTTTTTTAGCGAGTAAAATTAATCATTTAAAATGAAGCTTTGATTAGGATTTTATTGTAAAAGTGTCTCTATTTTAGTTTCGGACTTTTCTTTTAGCGGACTGTCTGAATGCAAACTCCAAATAACTAGAAATTTTCCTTTTGCGAGATATTCTTCAGGATGTTCTTTAGTTGGCTGACCGTCTTTTCCCCATAATAATCCTTGCAGAAAACGATCGCCTTTAAAAACGTGTTCAAATTCAAAGTACAGTATAGAACCGCGATCTGTTTTGCTTTTAAAACTCTGAATAGTTTTACTTTTTACAGTTCCAACAATATTGCTGTAGGTTTCTATATCATTGTAAAAAGTACAAGCTTGCGGTGTTACACAAATATTGCCGTCACTTAAAGTATAGGTTTTTGGAATTTCTTTTGGTTTTAGTTTTAAGTCTGTGATGGTTTGGCTGAATATATTGGTTGTAAGCAGTAGGGAAAATATTGATAAGGAAATCGTGATTTTCATGGATTTGGTGGTTTGATTTGTTTAGTTCTATTGAATTTTACTGCAGGAGTAAAATGGTTGTGTTATTCATCATCTTTGAGATACCTGCTGTCAAAATAAATCTTGTATTCCATTGTGTTTTTTTCTTTGTAAGGTTCTCCAGTTTTTTTGTCTTTCATTTCAATAAAAAAATCTTCGCTTAAAAAATCGACACAGCCATAAATATGTTTACGATCAGATTTATTGTTAGGTAATCTGTTGAGAACAAGTTTTGAAGTTCTTGTATAAACGAGTATTTCGCTTTTAGCATCTACCTGGTCTCTACTTGTAAAATAAGAGGGATAACCCCAAAATTTGCGCAATTTTATTTCTGCGGTTTTATTTGGAAATACTTTTGCAACGAAACCGTAAACCTGAAATCTACTGCCAAAACCACCTTTAATAATAAGTGTGTCATTTTCGTAATAATGATTGCACATAAAATCTTTTTTTGTAAAATCATTTTTTAGATGATCATAAAATATAGTGTCTTCGACCATGTTTTTTCCTCTATAAATTGTTCCATAAATCGAATCTATCGCATATTGTGATCCGTTGTTTGTTGTATTTATATTTTCAAGAGCCAACGCTTTTATTTTTGGGTCTAAAATTATTTTGATTGTTTTTTGAGAATAAATAAAACTTGCTGATAAGACAAAAAATAATGTGAGTAGATTTAATTTCATAGGTTTAAAGTTTGGATTGGAATTTTGGTTGTGCACAAAAAAAGCACAAAATAAAAAGATATTTGTGCTTTCATAAAATTTATTGTTGAGGAATTATTTTCCTTTTAGTAATTTTTCTAAATATTCGTTTTTGTCTTTTTCAGCCTTAATCAAACGTTCGTAAAGTTCTACAACTTTGTCAAGTGGGTTGAATGTGCAATTGTTTGGATTATTAAAAATTCCGTTTCCTGCTGTACTATTATCGTAAAAGTTATTAAAATAATTGAATACATTTTCTTCTGAAAAACTTTCAATAGTTTCTATCGAAACTCCTAATGCTTTTGCAATTTGAGCAAGTTTTTCGGGATCTATAGTTTCATTTGATTCAATTATGGAAATTGCTTTCTGACTTGCTCCAATAGCTTCTGCAAGTATTTCCTGCTTCATACCTCGAAGTTCCCTAATTCGGCTGATGTTTCTGCCGATATGTTTTGGTTTTGCTGTTGTGCTCATATTTCAAAGGTATTTAATTTTTTTGATTTTATTGAAGAGTAAATATATGATTTTTCTGAGGTGATTTGTTATTCGAAGTTTCAGTTTTCAAGTTTCGATTATCCACAATCTTGTCATTTCGACGAAGGAGAAATCTCCGCAAGTAGCTCCACAAAGATTAGAAACGTTAAATATAAATCAATTAAATAAGTAATTCCAGAAATCAAGATCAGGATTAATAGTTTTGATTAATTCAATTTTCTTTTCTCTTCGCCAGTCTTTTACTTCTTTTTCACGGGAAATTGCGTCTTGAATCCATGTAAATTTTTCAAAATATAGTAAGTATGTGGCATTATATTTTGACGTAAAACTTTTGTTTTTATTTGTATTGTTTTCTTTATGCTGGCTTAAGCGGATTCTTAAATTATTTGTTACTCCAGTATAGAAAACAGTTTTGTATTTATTGGTTAGTATGTATATTTAGTAAGTGTGATAGCCTTCTTGATGCATTTTTTTGATGCTAAAGATAAGATTTGTTTTAAGATTTTTCTTTCTTTTTTTTTATGTGATTTTGTTTTTAATCTTTGTGGAGCTACTTGCGAAGATTTCTCCTCCGTCGAAATGACAAACTGGGTGCTTACTTTGTGCGGGCTTCGACTTCGCTCAGCCTGACAATTATACTAAACAGAAAAATCTGCGAGAAACAAAAAAATCCCGTCTCAATTAAGAAACGGGATTAAATAGATATTCTCTTTTTTTTTTATTTTAAACTGTTGCAGCAATTTCTTGTGGCAACGGAATTTGATTTTTAAGTAAATCTTCAAATGTTTCAGCTTGGCGAATTAAGATTCCTTGTCCGTTCATCCATAAAACTTCGGCTGGTTTGTATCTTGAATTGTAGTTGGAAGACATTGAGAAACAATATGCTCCAGCATTTCTGAAAGATAAAATGTCACCTTCAGTAATTTCTTGAATTCTACGGTTGTTTGCAAAAGTATCTGTTTCGCAAATGTATCCTACAACTGAGTAAAAACGCTCTTTCCCTTTTGGGTTTGAGATGTTTTCGATATGGTGTGAAGATCCGTACAACATTGGACGAATTAAGTGGTTGAAACCACTGTCAACTCCAGCGAAAACTGTTGATGTTGTTTGTTTTACTACGTTTACTTTTACTAAGAAATGACCTGCTTCGCTCACCAAGAATTTTCCTGGTTCGAAAATCAACGTTAAATCTCTGCCGTATTCTGTACAGAAAGCGTTGAATCTTTTAGATAATTTTTTACCTAATTCTTCGATGTCTGTTTCGATATCGTCTTTTTTGTAAGGAACTTTGAATCCGCTTCCGAAATCTAAGAATTGTAATTCTTTGAAATGTTTTGCGGTATCAAATAAGATTTCAGCAGCATACAAGAATACTTCAATATCTAAAATATCAGATCCTGTGTGCATGTGAATACCCACAATGTGCATTTTTGTGTTTTCAACAATTCGCAAAATATGCGGAATCTGGTGAACAGAAATTCCGAATTTACTATCGATATGTCCAACTGAAATGTTAGCGTTTCCGCCCGCCATTACGTGTGGATTGATACGAATACATACTGGAATATGTGGATGTTTTGTTCCGAATTGCTCTAAAATAGATAAATTGTCGATATTGATTTGTACTCCCATTGCGGCAACTTCTTCGATTTCTTCAAGAGAAACGCCGTTTGGTGTAAAGAAAATCTTTTCGGGTTCATAGCCAGCATGAAGTCCTAACTGAACTTCCTGAATTGATACAGTATCTAAGCCAGACCCCATGTTCTTTAATAACTGAAGAATCGCAACGTTTGACAATGCCTTCATGGCATAATTAACTCTTAAGTTTTCTACCTTAGAGAAAGCTTTAGTTAACCTGTTGTACTGAGATTGGATTTTTTCGGCATCGTAAACATACAATGGACTTCCAAATTGGTCTGCTAACTGCAGTAAATCTTTTGCTTGCATTTTTCAAATTATTTTGAGCAAAGTTATTACACTTTTGATTACCAGCAAATAAATTGTAGAAAAATAACAAATTGTAACAAATTGTTTAATTTTGAACAAAAAGTTGCTTATTTTGAGTTTTTGTAACCTTTTCTGAGGTTGTAAGATTTTAGGATACTAATATAGTAAGTTTTTTAGCCACGAATTACACGAATTTTCACGAATTTATATTTTTTTTCGCAAAATGTGACAAAGCATAACCCGTGGTTTCAACCACGGGAAACGTTACGGATTGAGCGTTATCATATATTGCGTTCCTGTGGTTGAAACCACGGGCTATGTTTGAAATAGAAACCAGCCAAAAAATGAAAATTCGTGTAATTCGTGGCAAACAAAAAAATCCTTTAAATCTGTGAATCCCGATAGCTATCGGGAGTGGCTAAAAAAAACAAAACCCCTGAATATAAATTCAAGGGTTTGTTAGTAGTTATGTTGTTTATCGGAAAAGATTAAATAAAATGCAAGGAAAAAAAACTTAGTATCTTAGAACCTTAGCATCTCAGAACCTTAAAAATTATAAGCTCGGTAAATCTCCTCTTCCTTTAGTAGGCAGGTTGGTAGAGCCCATAAGAAACAAATCTACCTCTCTTGCTGCTTCGCGACCTTCTGAAATAGCCCACACGATTAATGATTGTCCTCTTCTCATATCACCTGCAGTGAAAATGTGAGGAACATTGGTCTGATAGTTGTGCGCTTTGTAATTGCTTCTAAAATCAGTTTCGATTCCTAATTGCTCGCTTAACGTTTTCTCTGGACCTGTGAATCCAAGAGCTAATAATGCTAAATCACAAGGCCAGATTTTCTCAGAACCTTCTTTCTCGATTAATTCAGGACGTTGACCTGGAGTCATTTTCCATTGTACTTCAACGGTTTTTAATCCAGTTAATTCACCTTTATAGTTAGAAATGAATTCTTTAGTGTTTATTAACCAGTTTCTGTCACAGCCTTCTTCGTGAGAAGAAGATGTTTTTAACTGCAACGGCCAGAAAGGCCAAGGCGTTGACTCGCTTCTTCCAACTGGAGGTTTTGGTAAAATCTCAAAGTTAGTTACCGATTTTGCTCCGTGTCTGTTTGAAGTTCCGATACAGTCAGAACCAGTATCTCCACCACCAATAACGATTACATCTTTACCAGTTGCTTTAACTTGATCTGGAATTGATTCTCCAAATAAAACTTTAGTTTGTTGCGTTAAGAAATCCATTGCCTGAACAACGCCTTTGCTTTCGATTCCTTTAGTTGGCAAGCTTCTTCTTTCAGTTGCTCCTCCGCATAAAACGATAGAATCGAATGCGTTTAATTCTGCTACACTAAAGTTAACACCAACATTTACATCAGTTTTGAAAGTGATTCCTTCTGCTTCAAGAATCGCTACACGTCTGTCGATAATTCCTTTTTCTAATTTGAAGTTCGGAATTCCGTAACGTAATAAACCTCCAATTGCATTGTCTCTTTCAAAAACGGTAACGGTGTGTCCTGCTCTGTTTAATTGCTGTGCAGCTGCAAGTCCCGCAGGTCCTGAACCAATAACAGCAACTGTTTTTCCTGTTCTTGTTTTTGGAGTTTGTGGTTTAATCCAACCTTCTGCAAAACCAATTTCAACGATGTTTTTCTCGATGTTTTCGATTGATACAGGATCTTTTATAATTCCTAATACACATGCTTTTTCGCATGGAGCAGGGCATAAGCGACCTGTGAATTCCGGAAAGTTATTAGTCGATTGTAAAATCTCTAATGCACTTTGCCATTCTTCCTGATGTACCATGTCGTTGAAGTCCGGAATTAAATTTCCTAACGGACAACCACTGTGGCAAAAAGGAATACCACAATCCATACATCTTGAACCTTGTTCTTTTACTTTATCTTTTGCTAACGGAATAGTAAATTCGTTGTAGTTAGAAACGCGTTCTGCTACTGCTAAATTACTTTCGTCGGCTCTGTTATATTCTTTAAATCCGCCTATTTTACCCATGACATTTTTAATAAAATTTAGTTGTGAGTTGTAAAATGTGAGAGGTGAGTTAAAAACTTAGCACCTCTGCACCTTTGTATCTCAGAACCTTTTAATTAAGCTATTAATTCTTCTATTTGTTTTTCTTCTGCAATTCTTTGTAATGCTTTTTTGTAATCAGTTGGCATTACTTTTACGAAGTGCTGTTGTTGGTTTTCCCAGTCTGCTAAAATTCTTTTTGCTAATGGACTGCTTGTGTACAATGAATGATTTTTGATCAATCGTCTTAGTTTCGTAACGTCCTCTTCTTCTAACGGATCGAATGCAACCATTTCCATGTTACAAACTGTCGAATCGAATTTCTTATTTGGATCGTAAACATAAGCTACACCACCGCTCATACCAGCTGCGAAGTTTCTTCCTGTTTTTCCTAAAACTACTACTGTACCACCGGTCATGTATTCGCATCCGTGGTCTCCAATTCCTTCAACAACTGCTGTTGCTCCAGAATTTCTCACACAGAAACGTTCTCCGGCCATTCCATTAATATAAGCCTCTCCGGTAATAGCTCCGTAAAGGGCAACGTTTCCGATAATGATATTGTCTTCAGGTTTAAAAGTTGCAGTAGGAGGTACTTTTACAATTAATTTTCCTCCAGAAAGACCTTTTCCTAAATAATCATTACAGTTTCCGTGAATTTTAAATGACAATCCGTTTGTTGCAAAAGCACCAAAACTTTGTCCGGCAGAACCTTCAAAATCAACTAAAATAGTGTCATCAGGTAATCCTTGTGCGCCGTAGATTTTTGAGATTTCGTTACTCAAAATCGCACCTACAGAACGGTCTGTATTTTTAATTTTAAAGGTTACTCTTGTTTTCTCTTTTCTATAAATAGACGGAATCGCTTCTTTAATAATGTCAAAATCTAATACGTTTTCAAGTTGGTGATCTTGAGTAGTTGTATTGTGATTTGGCTGCGTTTTCGCTTTTTCCGGTTTGTATAGAATTGGTGACAAGTCTAAACCATTTGCTTTATAATGTTTGATGGCTTTGTTCACATTTAATTTTTGTGACTGACCTACCATTTCTTTTAAAGTTCTGAAACCTAACTGCGCCATGATTTCTCTTAACTCTTCAGCAATGAAATACATGAAGTTGATTACGTGCTCTGGAGTTCCTTTGAAATTTTTTCTTAATTCAGGATCCTGAGTTGCAATACCAACCGGGCAAGTATTTAAGTGACAAGCTCTCATCATGATACATCCAGAAGCTACAAGCGGTGCAGTTGCAAAACCAAATTCTTCAGCTCCTAATAAAGCTGCGATAGCAACATCACGACCTGTTTTCAGCTGTCCGTCACACTCTAAAACTACACGACTTCTTAAATCATTTAAGATCAAAGTCTGCTGCGCTTCAGCTAAACCAAGTTCCCATGGAATACCTGTGTGCTGTAAAGATGTTAATGGTGCAGCTCCCGTTCCTCCGTCGTAACCAGAAATTAAGATAACGTCAGCTTTTGCTTTGGCAACACCGGCAGCGATGGTTCCAACTCCAACTTCAGAAACTAATTTTACGTTTACGCGCGCTTCACGGTTTGCATTTTTCAAATCGTAAATTAACTGAGATAAATCCTCAATTGAATAAATATCGTGGTGAGGAGGAGGTGAAATTAAGCCTACATAAGGTGTAGAATTTCTTGTTTCAGCAATCCAAGGCACAACTTTTTCTCCAGGTAACTGTCCACCTTCACCAGGTTTCGCACCTTGAGCCATTTTAATCTGGATTTCTTTAGCGTTTGTCAAATAGTTGATCGAAACACCAAAACGTCCTGACGCAACTTGTTTGATTGCAGAGTTTCTAGAATCTCCGTTAATTTCTTTTTGGAAACGTTTTGGATCTTCTCCACCTTCTCCAGAGTTACTTTTTCCACCGATTCTGTTCATTGCAATCGCTAAATTCTCGTGTGCTTCTCTAGAGATAGATCCGTAAGACATTGCACCCGTTTTAAATTTCTTCACAATTTCTGTCCAAGGCTCTACTTCATCAATAGAAATCGGATCTAAGTTGTTGAATTCAAATAAACCTCTAATGGTCATTAAGTTTGAGCTTTGCTCGTTAACGGCATTTGAGTATTCTTTATAACTTTCTGGGCTGTTTAAACGAACCGCTTGTTGTAATTTAGAAATAGTGGTTGGGTTAAACATGTGTTTTTCTCCACCACGTCTCCATCTGTAAATACCTCCAATTTCAAGAGAAAGCAAACTTGCCACTTTTGAATTTGGGAAAGCTTTTTGGAAACGTTTTTTTACTTCTTTTTCTACTTCCATTAAACCAATTCCTTCAATTCTTGATGGCGTGTAAGGGAAGTATTTAGAGGTGAATGTTTTGTTTAAACCTAAAATCTCGAAAATTTGAGCAGCTCTATACGAATGTAAAGTAGAGATACCAATTTTGTTCATGATTTTCACGATTCCTTTTGCAATCGCTTTGTTGTAGTTAACTACAGCGTAATCTGCTTTTACTCCAGTGATGAAACCTTGCGCAACTTGATCGTAAATGATTTCGTTTACCATGTACGGATTGATTGCGCTTGCACCGTATCCAAACAATAAAGCAAAATGATGAGGTTCGCGTGGTTCAGCAGATTCGATGATGATTCCGAATTTAGAGCGAACCTGTAAAATGTTTAAAGAGTGGTGAATGTAAGAACAAGCCAATAACATTGGAATTGGAGCTAGTTCTTCGCTAACTCCTCTATCAGAAAGAATGATAACGTTGCATCCTTCAGAAACAGCTTTAAAAGTTGCTTGAACACATTTTTCAAGAGCACGTTCTAAACCATTTACTCCTTTTTCTATTTTGTATAAAGTAGAAATGGTAGCCGATTTGAAATCTGCGTGGTCAATGTTTCTGATCTTATCTAAATCCTCATTAGAAATAACTGGATTTTGAATTTTTAGTTTTTTACATTGTTTTGACTCAATTTCAAAAATATTGAAATCACCGCCAATCGCTAAACTAATATCAGTAATAATTTCTTCACGAATACCATCCAAAGGCGGATTAGTAACCTGAGCAAATAATTGTTTGAAATAGTTGTATAACAATTGAGGCTGATCTGACAATACTGCTAATGGTGTATCGTTACCCATAGAACTGATTGCTTCAGCTCCTTGACCTCCCATTGGGTTGATGATTGTTTTTAAATCTTCAATTGTGTAACCAAATAAACGCTGTCTTGTTAAAAAATCTAGTTTTTCAACAGGAGTAGGGTTGTTGGTATAAGGAACTTTAGCAAGAGGCAATAAGTTAGCATCTAACCATTCTTGGTAAGGGCGTTTTGTAACGATTGATTTTTTTACTTCTTCGTCTTCAATAATACGACCTTCGTTCATGTCAACCAAGAACATTTTTCCTGGTTCAAGACGTCCATGCTGAATTACATCTTCTGGATCGATATCTAGTACACCAATTTCTGATGACATGATTACGAAACCACTGTGTGTTAATGTATAACGAGAAGGACGCAATCCGTTTCTGTCTAGTAAAGCACCAATTACGTTTCCATCTGTAAACGGAATAGAAGCAGGACCATCCCAAGGTTCCATAATACAAGCGTTGTATTCATAGAAAGCTCTTTTTTCTGGAGACATGGTTTGGTGTTTTTCCCAAGCTTCAGGAACTACCATCATCATTGCCTCTGGAAGCGAACGACCCGTCATTAATAAAAGTTCAACCACCATATCCATAGAAGCAGAATCTGATTTTCCTTCTAAGATAATTGGGAATAATTTTTTGATATCATCGCCAAAAACTTTGCTCTGCATAAGCTCTTCACGAGCACGCATGCGGCTTACATTTCCACGAAGTGTATTGATCTCACCATTATGACACATGTATCTAAACGGCTGCGCTAAGTCCCAAGAAGGGAATGTATTTGTTGAGAAACGTTGGTGTACAAGTGCTAAACGCGTCACCAAGTCCGGGTCTTTCAAATCTATATAATAACGGCTGATGTCTTCCGGCATCAATAAACCTTTATATATGATAGTAGTTGTCGATAAACTAGTAAAATAAAACATGTGGCTTTCAGAAGTTTTAGATCCTCTTACGGCATGTTCAGCAATTTTTCTAGCTGCAAAAAGTTTTGCATTAAATTCTTGTTCAGTTAAATCCTGTCCGTTTTTAGAAACGAAAACTTGTTTAACTGTTGGTTCTTTTTCTGCGGCAATCTGCCCTAAATTTTCAACGTCAACTGGCACATCTCTCCAACCTAAAACTTTTAAGTTTTGATCTTTGATAGTTGCTTCAAATGCATTAATACAAAAAGAAACTTGGTTTTTGCTTTTTGGTAAAAAAACCATTCCTACTGCATACTCACGCGCTTCTGGGATTTCAAAGTCACATACTTTCTTAAAAAAATCATGAGGGATATCAAACAAAATCCCTGCTCCGTCTCCAGTTCTTCCATCAGAACTAACGGCACCACGATGTTCCAATTTAATTAAGATGTCTAATGCTTTGTGAATAATATCGTTTGATTTAATACCATTCAAATTACAAATAAATCCTGCACCACAATTGTCGTGTTCAAATTCAGGCAAATAAAGCCCTTGTTCTTTAACTTTCATTCTTGATATTTTTTCTGCAAAAATAAAGATTTCGTTAAACATAATGTATTGAAATTATAAATTGACTTACATTTTTGTTGTAATAATAGAAAAACGCTTCTTAATTGATAATAATGTTATATTGACCATTGCGAAATGATAAAATGACAATGCACTTTAAAATATATTAAGAAAAATCGTCGTTGAGCTACTGAATTCGGTGAATTTTTTGTTAAATCTCAAACGATATAGTGATTTTAAGTTAACATTAACAAAGTGTTTCGGTAACGATTTGTTTGCTTTGAAAAAGAATAATCCTATAATACCTATTTGAGGTGTTTTTTAATTGAAAAAGATTTTACTATTAAGTTGAATTTTGCTACTTTTGTCGCACTTTTATTCTGAAATAAATTCAGAACCAGACAAATTCTATATTATGAACATACACGAATATCAAGGAAAAGAAATTTTAGCAAGTTACGGAGTACGCATTCAACGCGGAATTGTGGCTAACAATGCGGTTGAAGCTGTAGCTGCTGCAAAACAATTAACTGCCGAAACTGGTACAGGATGGCATGTTATTAAAGCACAAATTCACGCAGGTGGTCGTGGAAAAGGTGGTGGAGTTAAGTTGGCTAAAAACTTGCAACAAGTTGAAGAAATCGCTGGACAAATCATCGGAATGCAATTAATTACGCCTCAGACATCTGCTGAAGGTAAAAAAGTAAACAAAGTTTTAGTTGCTGAAGATGTTTACTATCCAGGTGAAAGCGAAACTTCTGAATTTTATGTTTCTGTTTTATTGAATAGAGGTACAGGTCGTAACATGATTATGTATTCTACTGAAGGTGGAATGGATATCGAAGAAGTTGC
The DNA here is from genome assembly GCF_002217355.1 of Flavobacterium oncorhynchi. Classification (GTDB taxonomy): domain Bacteria; phylum Bacteroidota; class Bacteroidia; order Flavobacteriales; family Flavobacteriaceae; genus Flavobacterium; species Flavobacterium oncorhynchi. The sequence continues at coordinate 112,838 of NZ_MUHA01000017.1, forward strand.
TGAGCACACTCCACACTTAATCTTTACTGAAGAAATCGATCCATCTGTTGGATTACAAGGTTTCCAAGCAAGAAGAATTGCCTTTAACTTAGGTCTTTCTGGAAATGCTTTCAAAGAAATGGTTAAATTCATCGATGCATTATACAATGCTTACATTGGTTCTGATGCTTCAATGTTTGAAATTAACCCAGTTTTAAAAACATCTGACAACAAAATTTTAGCTGTTGATGCTAAAGTTAACATTGATGATAACGCTTTATACAGACAACCTAAGTATGCTGAAATGAGAGATATCCGTGAGGAGAATCCAATCGAAGTTGAAGCTAAAGAAGTTGGTCTAAACTATGTTGACCTTGACGGTACTGTAGGATGTATGGTAAACGGAGCTGGTCTTGCAATGGCAACTATGGATTTAATTAAATACGCTGGTTTTGAGCCTGCTAACTTCCTTGACGTTGGTGGAACTGCTGATGCAAAACGTGTTGAAACAGCTTTCAGAATTATCTTGAAAGATCCAAACGTAAAAGCTATCTTAATTAACATCTTCGGAGGTATCGTTCGTTGTGACCGTGTTGCTCAAGGTGTTGTTGATGCTTACAAAAACATGGGTGACGCTATCAATGTGCCAATCATTGTTCGTTTGCAAGGAACAAATGCTGAAATTGCAAAAGAATTAATTGACAATTCAGGTATGCCAATCTTATCAGCTGTTCAATTCCAAGAAGCTGCTGACCAAGTTAAAGCTGCTCTTTCTTAATTAAATAAGAAATCAAATTATATAGAAAATCCATTCCACTTCGGAATGGATTTTTTTATTTAACCGCAAAGCACGCAAAGTTTTTTTGCTAAGGATTGTGAATACAAACGTAAAGTTCGCAAAGCTATATGGAGATAAGCTTTGCGAACTTTGCGTTTATGAAGAGTATTATACTTAAAAAATCTTTGTGTGCTTTGCGGTTAAAATAACTATTTCAAAACAGTCGATAAGTCTACAAGTTCAAACGTTGGGTCATTTTCAATAAGCTGTCTGAACATCGCAGCATGGCCGCCGCCAACTAGAACCATTATTTTATCATCTTTGCTTTCAGTTAGTTTTTGGATTAAAGAATACATATATAAGTTTCGTTTGTACCAATTTGTCACTAAAGAGGCGCCTGTAAAATCATCTGGTTTTCCAGTTCTGTTTGCTACTTCTAAGTACCATTGTAAGTTATCTTTGTCCGTTTCTTTTTCGTTGAAATAAAGCATAAGTTCTGTTAAAGTGCTTTTTGAAATTCTCTCATTTTGTTCTTTCTGATATTGTGCCATCATGTTTTTAGTCTTCTCCATCAAATCCTTTTGATCCGCTTTTTCCATACTCATCATTAAACTATCGTAAGGAAAAGGAGTGCGATAATCAATTGCGTATAATTTTTTGTGATTTAGTTTTTTCGCCGTGCGAAGTGCCAATTGCGTAATTTCGTTTGCATCTTTTTTGAAAAGACTATCAGTGTTTTTATTGTAAAACTTATCTAATTCAGCTTGTTTGGTGAATCTCCATTCAACAAAAATTTTATCTGGGCCAAATTTCTTGATTTTGTCGCTCATGGTTTCAAGCTCTTTTTGACTTTTTTCAGACATAACATTAAATGTTTTTATTTTGGCAACATCATTTCCTGGATTTGCAAAATGAAAAGTTCCAATTAGCAGGATTTGTTTCTTTTTTGTTTGCGCAGATGATAGGTTAAATGTAATAAGTGCTAGTAATAAGATGATTTTTTTCATGATGATTTTGTGTTTAAATTCATTGCAAATGTAGGGGCAGATTCCAGGCTTTTTTTTCGGTTTTGATGAACACTTAGTTTCACTTGACCAACTGTCTATATTTTGTTTTCAAAATGTTGGTATACTATTTTTCATGGTTCATCATTAAAAAAATAGGGTTTCATATAAATACCATTTGGATTTAAAGTCATAATTGTATTTTTGAACTTATAACTGATATTTATGAAACTTAAAATTCCTTTTTACTACCACATTATTCTTTTTCTTGGATTGTTTTTAACCTACTGTCTTTGGGATTATGGAATTAATAATAAAATAATAATGGTCGAGCGAACCAAGCTTTACTTTTGGATTACATCGACTTTTTTTCTTTCTGTTTTTGTAGTTTATATAGTCAATTTTTATATGGTTTGTGATTGGTTTTTGAATAGAAAGAAAATTCTTTTTTATTTTTTAAGCATTCCATTTTCGTTAACCCTTTTTGCTGGAGTCAGATATGTTTTTCAAGAAGTAATAATGTTTAATATTATTGGAGTGCATAACTATCATGTTGGCGATTTAGAATGGAGTTTTTATATTCGTGATAATTTCTTTTTTGGATTACCTGCTGTTATTTTTAGCGCGCTGAGTTATTTGTTTTGGCAGTTTCAGAGCGCACAGCAGCAAAATCAAGAATTACTTTTAGAGAATAAAAAAGCTCAATTTCAAATGTTGAAAGCTCAGGTGAGTCCTCATTTTTTGTTTAATACGCTGAATTCTTTTTACAGTCAGTTGGTTTTAAAAGATGATGAAATGGCTTCGGATGTTTTAGTGCTTTCCGATTTACTGCGCTATGTTATTACTGAAACTGATAAAGATGAGGCAGTACTTTCAAAAGAAATTCAATTTATTCAGAACTACATTCATTTACAGAAAAAACGATTTGAAGATCAATTGTATCTGGATTTTTCTATTGAAGGAAATTATTCGAATGAAAGAATTCTTTCGTCAGCTTTGATTCATTTTGTGGAGAATGTTTTTAAACACGGAAAATTTAATAGTGAACAGGAAAAAGCAGTTATTTTGATTAAAATAAAAGAGGATTTTTTAGAGATTTCAACATTTAATTATATTGTTGAAGGCGAGAATTATTCTTCGACTGGAATTGGTTTTGATAACTTAACCAAAAGATTTGAGTATATGTATAAAGGTAAATTTGTACTTGAAAAAACCGAAGAAAATAATACCTTTAAAACCTACTTAAAAATACCACTTAAAAAATAATTTATGGCTTTTAAATGTATTATTGTTGACGATGAACCGCCGGCAACTCGTATTCTGGAGAATTATATTGGGAAAGTTAATTTTCTTGAAAAAACGGGAGTTTTTAATGATTCATTAAAGGCTTTAGAATTTATAAATACACAAGCAGTTGATGTTATTTTTTTAGATATTCAAATGCCGCAATTAACAGGTTTACAGATTTCTAAGATTATTTCAAAAGAGATAAAAGTTATTTTTACAACGGCATATCCTGATTTTGCCTTGGAAGGTTTTGAATTGAATGCGGTTGATTATTTATTAAAACCCATTTCGTTTGAACGTTTTTATCAAGCAGTTTCAAAGCTGAATACGGAATCAAAAACGATTGTTTCAAGTCAGAATAATACGCCTGATTTTCTATTCATCAAAACAGATGGAAAGAATAAATTCCAGAAGATTTTTCTAAACGATATTTTGTATGTAGAAAGTCTGCAGAATTACGTTTGTATTCATACTTCGAAACAGCAGATTATTACGCATTCGTCATTAAAAAATGTAATAGAATCACTTCCTGAAAATGATTTTATTCAGATTCATAAATCACATGCGATTTCTTTACAGCACATTGAATCTACTGATAATTTTTCTGTTTTTGTAAACGGAAAAGAATTACCAATTGGTGCTACTTTTAAAGATGCTTTTTTTGATAAAATAGAAGAGAATAAAATATAGATTTTTAAACCGCAAAGCACGCAAAGATTTTTTACTTAGGATCGAGAATACAAACGCAAAGTTCGCAAAGCTTTATCTATATAACTTTGCGAACTTTGCGTTTATATTTAGTCTTTTAAGTAAGAATCCTAGCTCCTGATAGCTATCGGGATTGTGGTTAAATCCTCAATTACGATTTTTTCTTATTGCCGTTTTTGAAAACCACTTTTTCTACAACAGATGGTTTTCCATTTCCTTTAGGAAATGCTTTCTTTTTAGGCTTTCCAGCTGATGAACCCGACTTTGGTGAATTTTGATCACCTCTATATTTTTCTGAATCTTTTGGAGAGGCTTTAAATTCGGGTCTTTCTTTAGAAGTTTCTTTCTTTGGAATTTCAGATTTATGTTTTGCTAAAACATCCGTTGGGTTTTTCGGATTTTCTTTAGTTCCTCTCAAATGAATTACCAATCCGTTTAAGAAATTACGCAAAACCTGATCGCCGCATTCCATATAGTTTGGATGATCTTCGGCTCTAAAAAAAGCACCTAATTCTGATTTTGAAATTCTAAAATCTACCAATTCTAAAATTTCAACTATTTGGTCATCACGGAGCATCAAAGCCACGCGAAGTTTTTTAAGTATATCGTTATTTGTCATTGTTTATTTTTTACAAAGGTACGTTTTAATAGCAAAGATTTGGAGTATTTTTTTTCGCCGCGAATTACACAAATTTTCACAAATTTATTTAAAATTTTAATTCGTGAAAATTTGTGTAATTCACGGCAAACTTTTTTATTTATGATTTAAGACCTGAATTAACTTATCCAAATCTTCTTTTAAATGGTTTGCGGTAACTACTATGCGATTTAATGGTTCCGCTTCTTTGGTGTATTTAAAACTGGCGATAATTATTTTTTCTTGTTTTAGTTTTTCTACTAATTCATTTGATAACACATAAATCAAAGGATAGTTTTTATCAAATAGAATATTGTTATTTTTGATTAAAATCGAATTGATATAACTTAAATTGTCTAGTAATTTTTGATGCTGCGTTTTATAAATTTCAGAAGCATCAGAAAGTGTTTGCACAAATGCAGGGTTCATTCCAGCTGCACTGGTAAAAGTTTCTAACTCCTTTATTTCATTGATAAATTTTAAATCAGATGCAATAACACCGCCAGTCAATCCAAACGCTTTTCCTAAAGACGAAACCATTATTTTCCTTTTAATAGAAAAGTCAATTGAAGAATAAATTCCAGAACCATTTTCACCGACAATTCCCAATGAATGAGATTCGTCAATAAGCAATGTAATTTCTTTATGATTTGGAATTTGCTTTAAGAAAGATAAATCAACGGGTTTTGTTTCAAACGAAGGAACTCCATCAGTAAGAATCGCTATTTTCTCCCACTTTGAATCTAATAAACGTTCGTTTAATTGATTATTTACAAATAACGGAATGCTGTTTTCGATTCGGATTGCATTATGTGTATCATTCAAATGAAAAAAACAATCTATTTCTTTTTTTATCTTTTCTAAAACTAATTTTCCTGCCAGCATTCCAGAAGAAACAGTAACTGCACTTTCTGAACCAATATGAGAAGCTAAAAAGTTTTCACCTTCATCATAAGCTCTTAATTTGATGTTAGCAGTTCGCGAACTGCCGTAAGTAGTTCCCCAGTTTAAAATATTCTTAACGACCAGATTCTGAAAAGCTTTATTGGTTGGAAGTCCTAAATAAGCAGTTCCGCCAAAATACAAATACTGTTCTTGGTCAATTTCAATAACTCGATCGGGAAATTTTTCGACTTTCATTTTTTAAAGTAGTGTAACACCAGTTCCGTTTAGATTAGAATAACTTACAACACCATCTTTTATAGTTACGCCAGTTGCAATATCTTCTGCTAAAAGTAGTGCACCATCCATATCAACATAATCAAGTTGAGGCAGTAAATGAGCGATTGCAGAAATACCCACAGTAGATTCGGTCATACAGCCCACCATAGTTCTCAATCCTAGTTTTTTAGCTTCTTCAATCATGCGTTTTCCAGGGGTTAATCCGCCGCATTTTACCAATTTTACATTTACACCGTGAAAATGATTGAAACATTTAGCAACGTCTTCTTCAATAATACAACTTTCGTCAGCAATAATAGGTAAAACAGAATGCTTGAAAACTTCTCTATGTGCTTCCCAATTATCAGCTTTCATAGGCTGCTCTAAAAACTCAACGCCTAGTTTTTTTAGTTCTATAGCATTGTTGATCGTTTCTTCGACTCCCCAGCCACAATTCGCATCAATTCTAAAAACAGCATTCGTATGTTTTCTAAGTTCTTTTACAATTGCAATATCTTCTTTAGTTCCCAATTTAATTTTATAGATCGGCCACGGAAGCTCCTGCATTTTTGAAACCATTTTTTCAATAGAAGCAATCCCGATTGTATAATCTGTCATTGGGTTTCTTTCGGTGGTGTAGTTCCATAATTCATACAATTTTTTGCCTTTTTTACGTGCATATAAATCATTATAAGCCAAGTCTAAAGCGCAAAGTGCAAACATATCATCTTTTAAATACGGATGAATTTTTGACCAAAATACTTCGGGAGTTTCATTTTCAGTGCTTTCAATAATGGTTCTGATTTTTTCTAAATCTTCCATCATCATTGGAACTGTAGTTTTGTAATATGGGTTTGAAGTAGCTTCTCCAAAGCCCGAAAAACCATCGCTTTGCAGTTCGACAATTAATGAAGGCTGAAAATCAATAGATTCTCTAGAAATAGTAAAAGTATGTTTTAGCTTTAGGTTATATTCTTTTAAAATTAGTTTCATATTTTATGCTGTTTTTTTGTCTGTATTTTGCTCAATAACCAAGCCAAAGAACCGCTTTTGTAAAGCCGTCTTTCCATAGTTTTTCGTTGTGTTCGCCGCCTTTTACAATCTTTGTTTTAGTAAGATGCAGGCAATAGCAGCGGTTTTTGTCTAATAAACGTTCCATTTTATTTAAATCGCTTACCATATCGTCGCTTTCTTTATCTCCGCAGAGAAAATAAATTTGCGTTTTATTTTTTGGCGTCTGTTCCGTTAAAGTATAAATATCATTTGAAAACCAAAATGACGGGGAAAAAACACCCGCCTTGCCAAAAACTTCAGGATATTTAAGAATAGCATAATAAGAAACTAAACCGCCAAGTGAACTTCCCATTATAGTAGTATTTTTTGCTTTAGTTTTAGTTCGATAATGCGTGTCGATGTAAGGTTTTAAAGTTTTTACAATAAAATCAAGGTAATCGTCAGCCATTCCGCCGCCGTATTTTTCATTTTTATAGGGTGTTAATTCATCAATGCGTTTTTCATTGCCATGTTCAATACCAACTACAATTACTGGAGCTTTAAGGCTGTCTAATTTTTCATCAACATTCCATTCGCCAGAAAAAGAAGTTTTGGCATCAAACAAATTTTGAGCATCATGCATATAAATAACATTGTATTTTTTAGCTGAAGCCAAATAGCCTTCGGGTAAATAAATCCATATTTTTTTTGTGGTTTTGAGTTGAGGAGCTTCAATTGTAAAAGTTGATACGTTTTTTGAAGCGGTGCTTTCTTGAGCATTTCCAATTGCAAAACAGAGAAAAATAAAAAAGAAAACCCCTCTAATCATCAGTTCTTTTGTGTTTTAGATTTAAATATAATATTTTAGCTAAAAATAACAAATTTGATGAATACCGAAGAAGAAAAGAGAAGTTTACTTTTAGAAATGATTGCTTTCTCGACAGTTGATGGTCAATTGCATAAACGCGAGCTGGAATTTTTGTGGCTGGTTGCGCAGGAACTGAATGTTGATCGTGCTCTTTTTCAGGATTTATTTCATCAAGAATATACTGCTAAAGTAATTAAATCTGAATTTCAGCGTATTCAGCAATTTTACAGATTGGCACTGATTATGCATTGTGACGGTATTTTGCACGAAAAAGAAGCAAAAGCAATTCAGCAGATTGCAATTGAAATGGGATTAAATCCGGGTGCTGTAAAACGTGTTTTGGATCTTATGGAAAAAGCACCAAATGCTTTAATTGACCCAAAAGTGCTGCTCAAAGTATTTCAGGAACAGCACAATTAAGTCAATAGATGGAAATACAAAATATATCGTTTTAATTTTTTACTACGGTTTTATTTTTTTTGAAGGCTGAAATTTAGGATGTCCAGTATGAGTATAGGCAAAACTAATTAAGTCACTATTTTTTTCTATGCTTTTTGTTGCACTGTCGCCCATTCCGTGACCAGATTCAAAATCAGTTAAAAAAAGTATAGGATTTCTGGAAGTATTTGCATTTTGAAGTGAAGCTGCAAATTTTGCCGGTTCCCAAGCAATTACACGCGGATCATTCATTCCTGCTGTTATTAATGTTGCTGGATATGCAGTTCCTTTTTTAATATGATGAAACGAATCCATTTCTAGCAGCGCTTTGAATTCTGTTTTGTCTTTTACAGTTCCAAATTCAGGAATATTGCCTGGACCATTTGGTGATAGTTCTGAGCGGATTGTATTAAATGCTCCTACTTCGGGAATGGCAGCGGCAAACAAATCAGGTCGTTCTGTAATTGCTCTTCCAATTAATATACCGCCAGCACTTGCGCTCCAAATAGCGATTCTTTTTGGCGAAGAATATTTTTCTTTAATTAAATATTCAGTAACCGCAATTAAATCTTTCCATGTATTAGGTTTAGTTGTTTTAAAACCTGCTTTATGCCAAGTTTCTCCTAATTCTCCGCCGCCTCTAACATGTGCAACAACATAGATGCCTCCATAAGTGCAATAAGGTAATGCAAAACCTGCACTAAATCTTGGTTCCATAGAGATTCCGTAAGCACCATATCCTACCATTAGAACTGGATTATCTCCATTTAGTTTCGTGTTTTTATTATAAATAATCGAAACAGGAACCAAAGTGCCATCATGGGAGGGAACCATAATTTCTTTAGAGACAATATCTTTGAATTCAGGATATTCAATAGGTTTTGTCATGGGCTGAAAAGTAAATGTATTTGATGATGGATTATACAAATAGCGTTTTGTGGGAGAAGTCCAGCCTGATAGTGTTATCCAAATATCGCTTTTATTTTCATTTACAGTTAAAAATGAAGCTGAACCTGCTTGAAAAGGTAATTTTAATTCGATAGGTTCCTTTTTTCCTTTTGCTAAGAAAAATACTTTTGCCTGCACGCCATTTTCAGTAAGGGAATAATATAAACCATCTTTTGTAAGTGTAAAATTGGTAATATTTCCATTTTTTGGCTCGGGAATAACTGTTTCTGCTTTTTCTATGTTTGGGTCTGAAATAGGGACTTTGATAATTTTATAATTAGAAGCATTTTTATAAGTCAAGTAATAAATAAACTCTTTGTCAACATTGTAATTCGTTACTTCATCTTTTTTATCAACTAGATTTGTCCATTTTGTGGGTTTAAAATTGTCTTTTAAATCAGTATCGTACAACTTAATTCGATTGTCTACAGTAAGAACTAAGCCATAGTTTTTATTCGAATTTTTATGATAGAGGTTCAAGGGAAATTCTTCAGCTCCTATATTAAGTTCTGGATTAGTTGCACTCGACAAAAATTCTACATCTTTATTTGGGTCTTCGCCTAATTTATGATAATATACTTTAGAGTTTAATAATCTGTTTGGATCGGTAACATTTGCAGAGTTTAATCTTCCGTATGTAAATGAATTTCCGTCAGGCATCCAAGAAGGAGTACTAAACCAGCATCTGTCGAACACTTCAGGATAAACTTTTCCATCGCTGCTTACAATAAGTAATTCTGCACTTTCAGAACCGCTTGGAGCAATTTCTACAGCTACTTTATCTCCTTTTTCATTGGGCGTTATAGAGCTTATATTGTAATTTACTCCCGCTGTTTTTTTATAAGTTTCTGGATCAAAAAGCAGTTTTTCTGTTCCTTTGTAGCCAATTCTCTGATATAGTTTACCATTTTCCTCGTTGGTATTTCGTTTTAGATAGAAATAATGATCGTTCTCAGTAATTTGTAATTCAGAGATAGTGCTTTCTTTTCTTGCATCAAGTTCTTTTAGTTTTTTAAAGAGATTTTGACGTTCTGGAACTTCATTTAACTTGGCTCGTGCATAATCAGCATTAGCTTTCATCCAAGTAACCACATTCGGATCATTTAGATTTTCAAGATAGCGATAGGGATCTTCTATCTTTTCACCGAAATATTCATCTACGACGATTTTTTCTGGGGCGGGCTGTGGTTTAATCTGCCCGAAATTTGATACTACTGAGCCGCAAAGTGCTGCAGTAGTAAGAATAAATTTAGTATTCATAATTTATCTAGTTTTGAAGTAAGAAAAAATTCCAGATAGATTATGGACGAGTAAATGTATGAAAATATTTTAAATAATTGATAATTAGGTTATTGTGTTTTTTTAGGCTAATTGATCTTGTAGTTTTTTAATATCATCACGCAGTTTGGCAGCTTGCATAAAGTCTAACTCTTTTGCTGCTTTTTCCATTGATTTTCTTTTTTCTCGAATCATTTTTTCTAACTCAGACTTAGATAAATAAGCTGTCTCAGGTTCAGCGGCAGCAGGTAACGTATGTCCTAATTCGTATTCTACCAAAGGATTTTTTGTAAAAGCGCTGTCTATTTTTTTGTTTAATGCCTGAGGTGTAATACCGTGCTCTGTATTGTAGTTAATCTGTTTAGTTCTTCGATAGTTAGTTTCGTCTATTGTTCTTTGCATGCTTGCGGTAATTTTATCAGCATACATAATCGCTTTTCCATTTAAGTTTCTGGCTGCGCGACCAATAGTCTGCGTTAAAGATCTATGGTTACGTAAAAAACCTTCTTTATCAGCATCAAGAATGGCAACAAGAGAAACTTCGGGTAAATCTAAACCTTCACGAAGCAGGTTAACTCCAATTAAGACATCAAAAATACCTTTTCGTAAATCCTGCATGATTTCGATTCGTTCTAAAGTATCAACATCAGAATGAATGTAACGGCATCTAATATTTACTTTAGTTAAATATTTGGCTAATTCTTCGGCCATTCTTTTCGTCAAGGTAGTTACCAGAACTCTTTCGTCCAGTTCACATCGAACTTGTATTTCTTCGATCAAATCATCGATCTGATTTAAACTTGGTCTTACTTCAATAATCGGATCTAATAATCCTGTCGGACGAATAATTTGCTCTACATAAATTCCATCAGATTTTTGCAATTCATAATCTGCAGGAGTTGCCGAAACGTAAATAACCTGATTCTGCATAGCTTCAAATTCTTCAAATTTCAAAGGTCTATTGTCCATTGCGGCAGGTAGTCTAAAACCATATTCAACCAAATTTTCTTTTCGGCTGCGGTCGCCTCCGTACATGGCGTGAACTTGCGAAACTGTTACGTGGCTTTCATCAACAACCATTAAATAATCACTTGGAAAATAGTCTAGTAAACAGAAAGGTCTTGTTCCGGCTTCACGTCCGTCAAGATAACGCGAATAATTTTCAATTCCAGAACAGTATCCTAATTCGCGAATCATTTCTAAATCAAAATTGGTTCTTTCTTCAAGACGTTTGGCTTCTAAATGTTTTCCAATTTCTTTGAAATAATCAACTTGTTTTACCAAATCTTGTTGAATTTCCCAGATTGCTCCTTGTAGAACTTCAGGAGAAGTCACAAACATGTTGGCAGGATAGATCGTTAATCTTTTAAACTTTTCTATAACCTGCGAGGTTTTAGGATCAAAAGCTTCAATTTCTTCAATTTCATCTCCAAAAAAGTGAATTCGATACGCATCATCAGCATAACTGGGATAAACTTCAACAGTATCTCCTTTAATTCTAAAAGTTCCCGGATTAAAATCGGCTTCGGTTCTAGCGTATAAACTTTGTACCAGACTATGCAGTAATTTAGTTCTCGAAATAACTTGATCTCGAGTTATTTCGATTACGTTTTTTTGAAATTCTACAGGATTTCCAATACCATACAAACAGGAAACTGAAGCTACAACTAAAACATCACGTCTTCCTGAAAGTAAAGAAGAAGTGGTGCTTAAACGCATTTTTTCGAGTTCTTCATTGATAGATAGATCTTTTTCAATAAAAACCCCTGTAACTGGCATAAAAGCCTCAGGCTGATAATAGTCGTAATAAGAAACGAAATACTCAACCGCATTATTTGGAAAAAATTGTTTGAACTCTGAATATAATTGTGCCGCCAAAGTTTTATTATGCGCTAAAACCAGCGTTGGACGCTGTACTTCTTGAATAACATTGGCTACTGTAAATGTTTTACCAGATCCTGTAACTCCTAATAAAGTTTGATATTTTTCGCCGTCGACTATACCTTGCGATAATTTTTGAATTGCTTGAGGTTGATCTCCTTTTGGACTATAATCTGAAGTTACTTGGAAATTCATTTTTTGTGGATGAAGATTAGTTTTGTAAAGATACAAAGTTTGAATTCTATTCTAAAAAATTAATGACCGCGTCATTTGTAATTTTCGCTTGGTCAATGGTTAAAAAATGCCCCGCATCTTTAATAGTTTGAGTTTTGCAGTTTATTAAAAATTTTTGTGCTCTTGTCAGACTTTCTTCAGAGTTGATAACGTCATGATCTCCAATTAATACCAATACTGGATTTGTAATTGATTGTAATTCTTCATCTGAAAACGGGCGCATTTTAAGCATACTGGAATTTGATTTTGCATATTTGTTTGCCAAATAAAACTGCCTTTTGTAAACAGGGTTTATGTTTTCAGGATGCGTTGAGAATGTTTCTAGCGTTTTACTGAATTTTTTTTCACTTGGGAAAAGCTTCAACAGCAATGCAGAACTTGTTTTTCTAACTTTATCTATGAATTTAAAAGTCTGTGCAGGACTTAATAGAACTATTTTATCAATAGAATTTGTTTTTTCAGAAGCTAATAATGCGGCGATCCAACCGCCTCTTGATGCTCCAATAATATCGAATTGTTTTAATTTATAGAAACTGAAAATTTCATTGTACCAAATCACAATTTCTTTTGAAGAAAGCGGTTTTGCTGTTAAAGTTGATTTTCCGGGTTCCATCAAAAAATCGATCGCATAAATTCTATGATTTTTTGCTAAAGCTTTAATGTTAGGATACCACATGGTTGAGGTTGCGTCCATTCCGTGAAGTAAAACCAAGCTTTTTCCGTTTTTTGGTCCCGCAATAATCACGTGCGCCGTTCCAAAGCTTGTTTTTACATTTTCTTCTGTATACGGAATATTCCAAAGTTTTAATGCTTTGTCGTACGCACTTAAATATGTCTTTTTTTCGCTTTTGGTTTCGAATATATAATCATTAAATTTTGCTTCTTTAATTGATGAGCAACTTGTAATTACTAATAATATTAGGACTAATCTGAAGTATAATTTTTGCATTGCAATAAAATTCAATTTAGCTAAAGATACAATTCTAGAAAAGTGTTTCTGTATCAGAATTTTGTTTTAAAATATCATAATTCTAAGGTTCGTTTTTTTGCACAGTTAAGTGATAGACTTGTACCAATGCTAAAATTCCGTTGGGAATAATAACAGGGAGAAGCCATTGACTAACGTCTCTGTAATCTTTTAAAAAGATGCCGTATATCACAAAACACATGCATCCGAAAAAATTAATTAAACGTATTTTTTTGAGGTCTTTCAATAAAAAACCTCCTACAATAAAAAATGATGCTAGGTAACCAATATAATCTGCCATGATTTTGATATTGAATAGTTTATAGTAAACTTACCAAAAGCAAATTATAAAATCAAGGTTTTGAAGTTGAAAATCAATATTTTAATGCGTCCACTTTTGCTGCTCGGTTTTACTCAAAAAACTCCAAGCCACGATACGGCTGTTTTTTTGCCCTTGCGACATTTCGATGGTTTTTACCGAAACTGCATTTACTTTTTTCAGGGTTTTGTAAATAGAGGATAGATTTTCTTTTTTAGAAACTAATGTTGTGAACCATAAAACTTGCGAAGCATATTTTACACTTTCGTAAATCATTTGAGTTACAAAACCAATTTCACCGCCATTGCACCATAATTCAGCATTTTGACCTCCAAAATTTAATACTGGATTTGTGTTTTTCTTTTCCTTCGGATTTAAATTGGATACTTTTCTAGAAGTGCTTTTATTCGCTTCTTCTGCTGATGCGTGAAAAGGCGGATTACACATAGTGAATGTAAAACGATCTTCGGGAATAATGATGTTTTTAAAGATAAATCGAGATTCTGTCTGCTGCTGTAAACTAATTGTATCAATTAATTTGGGGTTAGCTTCGATAATTTTACTACAGTTTTCGATTGAAGTTTTATAAATATCCGTTGCAACAAAACTCCAATTGTAAATCGAATTTCCTAATATCGGATAGATTAAATTTGTGCCCGTTCCGATATCTAATCCTAAAACAGAATTACCTTCGGGAATTTGACCATTATTCGTTTCTGCCAATAAATCGGCTATATAGTGAATATAATCGGCTCTGCCTGGAATTGGAGGGCAAAGATAGTTTTTAGGAATATCCCAGTTTTGAATTTCGTAATAGGTTTGAAGTAAAGCTTTGTTTAGCGTTTTTACAGCAAGCGGATTACTAAAATCAATGGTTTCAATACCATATTTATTAATAGAAATAAAAGCTTTTAATTCAGGACAATTTGAAATAAGCAATTTAAAATCATAGCGTGAGCGATGAATATTTCTAGGATGTAAATTGTCTTTTTGAGAATTGTTTTCTGCTTTCATTTTTATTGATTTCTGTGCAAAGATAGGTATTCCTTCCTTTAAAGAAAGCTCCAAAGGAGCGTAATATTTATAGCCAATTAATTTATAATTAAAACAAAAGCTCCAGCGGAGCGACATAGGTTTTGTGTGTCACTCCGCTGGGGCTTTAATTAGAATAAGAGATTTTGATCTATAAATATTACGTCCCGCTGGGACTTTTTATTTTTAAATGTTTCTAATCAAAACACTCCATTAAAAGTAAATCACCTTCACGATGCGTTATAGTTACGAGTCCATCTTGTTCTACAGAATTACTGCTTCCTGTTCTGTAACCCATTGTAAGCGTATCGTCCTGCAATTCGTATTTTAGATTTTTGGAAAAAATGCCATTTACAACTCCAATTGGAATTAACGAAATTGGTGTTTTGGCAGTATACCATTTTTCGAATTTTGTAGGCAGTAAAAATATTTTTGAATGATCGTCGAGAATAACAATTTTAAGTAAATTGCGGTAACGAACAATATTGGTAAGATTGGTAATCGTATGATCTGCACGTCTTCCAGTAGCCCAAACTACATTTACAGCAGGAATTTTTCTTTCTATTAAATAATCAAAAGCTTTCTCTAAATCAGTTTTATTTTGATCCGGCGTGTGAACGATTTCGATAGGATATTGTGAAGTTTTATATACCTCGGGATCAAAACCACGATCAAAATCACCTAAAAGGACATCGATTTTTATGCCTAAATCTATAACACGCTCAATAGCTGAGTCTAATACAATAACAAGCGGAGACCATTCTAATAATTGTCCCAATAATTCAGGATTGCAGGCGGCGCCGTTTGCAATTATTAAAGCGGGTTCCTGATCGTCGCGAACTATATGGTGTGATGACATGTTATTTTTTTTGAATGTGACGCAAAGGTACTGTTTACAATTTTAGATTTCTGATTTTAGAATTTAGATTTTTTTGAAAAAGATTTTCGAACAATTTAAAAGCAACACTCTAAAATCTACAATTATAAATCCAATAATCGTCTGTGATAATTAATTTGTCCAAGATGATAGGCTAAATGTGTCGAAAGATGAACGAAAAAGAATCCTGTAGTCATTTCTTTCTCGAAAACAATCTGCGGATAAATGGCGTTTAAATCTTCTTCGGATAAAAGATCAAGAGTGTTATTTACCACTATAATGGTTTCTTCGATTTTACCAATTAATTCTGATTTAGGAATATTTTTTAGAGAAAATTCTAAAGGACGATTTCTAACATATCCTGTTTTTCCTATTTCGGCACCAATATAAGTGTTGATGTTGCCAATTAAATGAAGGCAAAGATTTCCGCCAGAGTTTGAAATATTTTTGTCGATTGCCCAAAGCTGATTTTCATTTTGGTACAATTCTATTTCGACTTTTAATTTATTCAAATCCCGATTGAATAGTGATTTTAATGTTTCTACCAGCATATTTTTTTAGTTGAAAATTAAGAATAATAAAGATGATGTTGAAAATTAGTCTCTATTTCTTATCGGAATCCAGATTTCCTCTTCAGAGTTTGGATCGTCTTTTTTGTATTTATGATCCATTACTGCAAAATGAGGCCTGTCATCAACAGTATATTCTGATTTTGGAAGCCATTCTGCAAAAATAGAATGGTAGGTTTTATGTCCTTCAGATGCTGGACCATAATGAATAAAAACGGCATATAAACCAGTTGGAATTACAAGTGTTTCCATTTCTGACGGAATTACGTCAAAATTAGTAACGGCTACTGCTGCCCATTTTTGAAAACTCTTATTGGGATCAAAATTGTCAAAATGGTTTGGTGAAAAAACTTCTAAAGAATATAAATTAGAGTCAATTGAATTTTTAATTTCACGGCGTTTTGGCATAAAGCTGCTCCATAATTGAAACGTTCGATTTTCAATAAATGACATATTGATTCGTTTTCCAATGAGTTTTTTTTCGGTTGCGATTTTAATTTGTGCTTCCATTTTTATCATTTAGTTCAATTATATATTTTTTTGAATCAGTTTCGCTGAGTGCAAAATACCCTAACGGATAATTTGCCTTATCTGTTGTGTTGATAATGTTTCCTCTTACAGTTGCAGGCGGTGATTGAAACGGGCCTCCAGCATTACTTCCTGCAATGCTTACTAAAATGCTCATGTAATTGTAATATTGTTTTGAGATGCCCAAATGTGTTACTTGAATCTCATTGCCTACTTCAATATCTTCATCATCTGATTTACTAAAGTATTCATTGCCTTGATAGAATTTATCTTCGGCAACATAATAAGTAGAGGTTACTTTTTTTGAATACTCGTATTTATACAAATAAAAATTATCCTCGTTTGCTGGATCGTTATAAAAGGCTCTTATTTCTATATCAGTTCCTGTAATACCGCCTTTATTATTCTGTTCAATTCTAGTTATGGGCGCTACAGATTTTAGAGTTTCACTTGCGGTGTAAGTGCTTCCGCTGCTAATAATGGTTAATGTATAGGTTTCTTCAATTTTTGGCTCAAAATCATTACAAATATAGCGACCTGTTTTTGGGACTTCAGTAAAATTAAATCTTTTGTTTTTACTGTTTTTAATATAAACAACAGCTCCAGAAACTATTGGTACCTTATTTTCAAAATATCCCGTAGTTGTAGTTAATTTTATTGCCTGCTGTTTTCCCGATGTACCTTTTTGCCAGTTTATAGAGGCTTCAATTACTAATTTTGGAGGTGCTGTATCAAGATCAACCTCTACAACTTCTTCACAACTTGTAAAAAGCGCAGATGTAAATAATACGATTAATAAAATAATTTTTTTCATAACATATCTTTTTGTTTCTCTACAGAACTGAAACTTCTTTAAAATTTAAAATTATAGCTAACAGCAGGCACCATACCAAAGATTGACAATCGTACGGCTTCATTTACTCCTGTATCTAGGTTTTGCCTAAAGTTGATTGATGCTGCATTTTGGCGATTGTAGAGATTGTATATACTAAAAACCCATTCGGCTTTCCAATTTCTGTCTTTGTTTTTTCTTGGTGTTAAAGTGGCCGAAATATCTAAATGATGATAAGCAGGTAAGCGATCTTTATTTCGAAGTCCATAACTTGGAACTGTAATTCCTAAATACTCATATTGACCGTTTGGGTAAGTTACAGGTTGTCCGGATTGTAAAATAAAATTAGCGCCAAACGACCATTTATCGTTTAAATTGTAAGCTGATGTTACAGCTAAATTATGTGTTTTGTCATAAGCAGAACTGTACCACTGTCCGTTATTGATGCCTGTTTCTTCTGGAGTTCTTCCCGGTGTTTGTTGTTCTGACTTAGATAATGTATAAGAAATCCATCCATTAAATTTACCTTCATTTTTCTTCATCATAATTTCTACGCCATATGCACGCATTTGTCCGTTTAAAATTACTTGCTCAATCGCGTCATTTGCAATTAAATCAGCGCCATCAATATAATCTAGTCTGTTTTTGATTTTCTTATAATAGGTTTCAACTTCAAGAGAATAAACACCGTTATTAATATTTCTAAAATACCCTAAAGCGACTTGATCAGCAAGCTGCGGTTTGATGTAATTATCACTAGGCATCCAGACATCCAGCGGAGTAGGAGATGAGGTATTTGAAATTAACTGAAGATATTGCGCCATGCGATTGTAACTTGCTTTTATTGCTTGATCGTCATTTAATTGATAAGAGACAGAGAATCTTGGTTCTAAGTTGTTGTAATTCTGAATGACTTTATTAGAACCAAAATACTTTGTAGATGATGGAGCTGCTTTTTCGTAAATCTGCATATCCGTGTTAAAAAGGACAGGATTATTATTGTCATAATAATTAATGGTCGATGCGCCTAAACGATAAAACAAACTGTAGCGTAATCCATAAGCCAGCGTTATTTTTTTAGAAAGCTGGTTTTCGGCATCTAAATAAATTGATGGTTCAAATGCATATTTTCGATCCAGTTGATCTGGATTTATTCCAGATGCAGTATTGCTTGGTTTAATAGTTCCGGGATTAAAATCATAATAAATCCCGTTTAAGCCATAATTTAGTTTGAATTTATCCGAAATGTAGTTTTTGAAATCGTATTTAATATTATAGTTTTTGATACCTGAATCCCATTTGAAACCAACAAAATCCAAATCAAGACCATAATAATAATCACTGTATATCAAGGATAAATTTGAGAATAGTTTATTAGAATACAAGTGATTCCAACGAAGATTTAAAGTAGAGTTTCCGTAAGTATTCGTAAAGTTTTTATTAAGACTGAAAACGTCTCTTCCAAAATAACCAGATAAATATAAGCTGTTGTTGTCGTTTAATTTATAACTGAATTTCGCATTTAGATCATAGAAATAAGCTGAGTTGTCTTTGTTTTCTTCGGATAGTTTTAAGAATAAATGAGCGTATGAAGCTCTTCCGCCAATTAAAAAAGAACCTTTGTCTTTTACAATTGGACCTTCTAAAAGTAATCGGCTTGATATTAAACCAATTCCTCCGTTCATGTGAAAATTTTTGCTGCTTCCGTCCTTTTGATAAATATCTAAAACTGAAGAGGCACGGCCGCCAAATCTGGCAGGGATTCCTCCTTTATACAATTTTAAATCTTTGATTGCATCTGGATTAAAAACAGAGAAAAAACCAAATACATGTGAGGAGTTAAAGATTGTAGCTTCATCTAATAAAATTAAATTTTGATCAGCGCCGCCGCCTCGCACATTAAATCCTGATGCACCTTCGCCTGCATTAGTTACTCCCGGAAGCAGTAAAATGGATTTAATAACGTCGACTTCACCTAATACGACAGGCATTTTTTTAATGGTAGAAATAGAGAGTTTGTTGACACTCATTTCTGGCGACTTAATGTTTATTTTGCCTTTATTATCTTTAATAACAACTTCTTGAAGTTCTTGACCGCTTTCGCTGATCGAGAAGTTATTTTTAGTGTTTTGATCTAAAATAATGGTTTTATGAATGGTTTGGTAGCCTAAATAACTAATTTCAATTTCATGTTCGCCGCTGGGAACTGTAAGGGAATAAAAACCATATTCGTTTGTTGTTGTTCCAATTTTTAAAGCAGGAATGTAAACGTTTACACCAATTAAACTTTCATTGTTTTTAGAATCTTTTATGGTTCCGCTGAGGGTAAATTTTTCCTGAGAAAAAGAAGCAAATGTGGTAAAAATAAGGATAAGAAGTAAACTAATCTTTTTTGTAATCATTGCTTTGGTTTTGAACTACATAGTTAATAATTCTTACTAAATATAGCAGACTGAATTTTGTTAAACATTAGTTAAGAATAAAAAAAGGACAACCTTGCGAGTTGTCCTTTCTGTATTTATTATAGAGACGCACAACGGTGCGGCTGAATTATTTTATTTTAGCAATAATTGCATTGAATGTTTCACTAGGACGCATTGCTTTGCTTACCAATTCAGGCGTTGGCTGATAGTATCCGCCAAGAGTCTGAGGTTTTCCTTGTGCACCAATTAATTCAGCATCAATTTTAGCTTCATTAGCTTCAAATTCAGCAGCAATTGGAGTGAAGATAGCTTTTAATTCAGCATCTTTATTTTGAGCA
Organism: Flavobacterium oncorhynchi; assembly: GCF_002217355.1. Taxonomy (GTDB): domain Bacteria; phylum Bacteroidota; class Bacteroidia; order Flavobacteriales; family Flavobacteriaceae; genus Flavobacterium; species Flavobacterium oncorhynchi. The sequence continues at coordinate 132,917 of NZ_MUHA01000017.1, forward strand.
GCCAAAGCCTGAGCCCAATAAAATGCAAGATAAAAGTGAGAACCACGGTTGTCGATTTGTCCAACTTTACGAGCTGGAGATTTATCGTTTGCTAAGAATTTATCGTTTGCTTCGTCAAGAGTTTCAGCTAAAACAATTGCTTTAGAATTGTTTAAAGTTTGTCCTAAATGCTCTAAAGAAGCACCAAGAGCTAAAAATTCTCCTAATGAATCCCAACGTAAATATCCTTCTTCTGTAAATTGTTCAACGTGTTTAGGAGCAGATCCTCCAGCACCAGTTTCAAACAATCCGCCACCGTTCATTAAAGGAACGATAGATAACATTTTTGCAGAAGTTCCTAACTCTAAAATTGGGAATAAATCTGTTAAATAGTCACGTAAAACGTTTCCAGTCACAGAGATAGTATCTAAACCTTTGATGATTCTATCCAAAGTAAATTCAGTTGCAGCAACTGGGTTTAAAATGCGAATATCTAAGTTTGTAGTATCGTAATCTTTAAGGTATTTTTGAACTTTTGCAATCAATTCTCTGTCATGCGCTCTGTTTTCGTCTAACCAGAAAACAGCAGGAGTACTTGATAAGCGAGCTCTGTTTACAGCTAGTTTAACCCAGTCTTGAATAGGAGCATCTTTTGCCTGACACATTCTGAAAATGTCATTTGCTTCAACGTTTTGCTCCATTAAAACAGTTCCATTTGCATCAACAACGCGAACAACACCTTCTTCTTTCAATTGGAAAGTTTTATCGTGAGATCCGTATTCTTCTGCTTTTTGGGCCATTAATCCAACGTTAGGAACACTTCCCATTGTTTTAGGATCAAAAGCACCGTGTTTTTTACAGAAATCGATAGTTGCAGTATAAATTCCAGCATAAGAACGATCTGGGATAATGGCGATTGTGTCTTGTTGTTTTCCTTCTTTGTTGTACATCTGTCCAGAAGTACGAATCATTGCAGGCATAGATGCGTCTACAATTACATCAGAAGGAACGTGTAGGTTTGTAATTCCTTTATCAGAATTTACCATTGCAAGAGCTGGTCCGTTTTCGATAGCGGCATTGATTGCAGCTTCAACTTCAGCCTGCTCAGGTTTTCCTGCAATTTTTGCATAGATATCACCTAAACCATTTCTAGTATCAATGTTTAATTCTTTGAATAAAGTTTCGTATTTTTTGAAAAGATCAGCAAAATAAACTTCAACGATAGCGCCAAAGATAATTGGATCTGAAACTTTCATCATTGTAGCTTTTAAGTGCACAGAAAGTAAAACCCCAGCAGCTTTAGCTTCAGCAATTGCTTCAGCAACAAAACTTTTTAATGCTTTTAAATGCATTACAGAGCTGTCGATAATTTCACCAGCTTTTAAAGGAGTACTTGCTTTAAGAACAGTTGTAGAACCGTCTTTAGCAACAAATTCAATTTTTACATCATTAGCTTCAGTAACCGTAAGTGATTTTTCGCTTCCGTAAAAGTCACCATTTGGCATAGAAGCTACCTTAGTTTTTGAGTCTGCAGACCAAGCACCCATTGAGTGCGGGTTTGCTTTTGCAAAGTTTTTAACGGCTCTTGGAGCTCTACGATCAGAGTTTCCTTCACGTAAAACTGGGTTTACTGCAGAGCCTAATACTTTTGCATATTTTGCTTTAATTTCTTTTTCAGCATCGTTTTGTGGATCTTCTGGGAAATTAGGAATGTTATAACCATGTGATTGCAATTCAGCAATAGCAGCTTTTAATTGTGGTACAGATGCAGAAACGTTTGGTAACTTGATAATGTTAGCTTCTGGTTTTGTCGCTAATTGACCCAATTCAGCCAAAGCGTCACCTGTTTTTTGAGCATCTGTTAAAGACTCAGGGAAATTAGATAAAATTCTTCCTGCTAACGAGATATCTCTAGTTTCAATAGCAATACCAGCTGTGGAAGTAAAAGCTTGAACAATAGGTAATAAAGAGTAAGTCGCTAATAACGGCGCCTCATCAGTTAAGGTGTAAAAAATTTTTGAATTCTGTGTCATTTTTTTTTTTTTTTTT